>CAKUTA010000001.1 GCA_934691625.1 uncultured Bacteroidales bacterium
ATTGAACTTTTCCACGCCAAAAGATGAGTTCTTCAAATATTTGTTGTAATGTTGCACTTGCTTTTTGACTCTGCCCCCGTCATTGTTTTTTGTTATATCTTTAAAAATGCCTATCTTCGTACTTTGTTGCTGAAAAACCAGACAATAATATATTTCAAACATAAGATGTCAACTGAAACAGTTAAACCAGCTGCGGCATTTCCTGTAAAGAAACTTGTCATGCTTCTTCTTGCCATTGCCGTATTTCTTTTTTTCTGGTTCGTTCCACGGTCATTCTTCGGACTGACAGCAAACGGGACACCTCTTCTTTCTATCATTCAGCAGAGAACCGTGGCGATATTCGCCCTCGCAGCCCTCATGTGGATGTTCGAGATCCTGCCTACATGGGCTACATCCGTGACAATCATTGTGGTTCTGCTGTTCACTATATCCGACAGCTGCCCGCTCTTCCTCAGGAATACGGGGACTGATCCTGCCGATATGGGGACATTCGTCAGCTACAAGGCTCTCCTTGCCGCATTTGCGGATCCGACCATCATGCTGTTCCTCGGAGGATTCCTCCTTGCAATCGCTGCCACAAAAGTAGGTCTGGACGTGCAGCTGGCAAGGGTGCTTCTCAAGCCTTTCGGCACCAAGCCGAAATTCGTGCTTCTGGGATTCCTGATGGTTATCGGTATCTTCTCCATGTTTATGAGCAATACCGCCACTGCGGCGATGATGCTTACGTTCCTCGCCCCTGTCCTCAGGACATTGCCGGCAAGCGAGCGCGGACAGGCTGGACTTGCGCTGGCTATTCCGATCGCGGCTAACCTCGGAGGTATCGGAACTCCTATCGGAACCCCTCCTAACGCGATTGCCCTCGGCTATCTGAACGAGACAATGCATCAGAATATCGGATTCGGCGAGTGGATGATTATCATGGTCCCTTATGTCATCGTGATGCTTCTGTTCGCATGGTTTCTTCTCCTGAAGCTCTTCCCGTTCTCCTCGGACAAGATCGAGCTTAAGATAGAGTCCACCAGAAAGCCTGATATCAAGACATATATAGTATGGGTGACATTCGCCGTCACTATCCTCATGTGGGTGCTTGACAAATATACGGGTGTGAATGCAAATGTCGTGGCGATGATTCCTGTCGGCGTGTTCTGCGCTACCGGAGTCATCACGAAGGAGGATCTCAAGAACGTCGAGTGGAGTGTGCTCTGGATGGTCGCTGGAGGCTTCGCCCTCGGTATAGCATTGAACAAGACTGGATTGGCTGAAAATCTTGTGCAGTCGATTCCTTTCGCCTCATTCAAGCCGCTTGTGATTCTCATTCTTTCAGGACTACTTGGCTATGCGATGTCCAACTTCATCTCGCACTCTGCGGCGGCGAGCCTTCTCGTGCCTATCCTGAGTGCAGTCGGAGTCGGAATGGGTGATATGCTCGCTCCGATCGGTGGTGTGAAGGCCCTTCTTGTCGGAGTCGCCCTTTCGACATCGGTGGCAATGCTTTTCCCTATCAGTACACCTCCGAATGCCATTGCACATTCTACAGGCCTCATCAAGGTCAATGATATGACCAAGGTCGGCGCCATCATCGGTGCTGTCGGTCTGGTACTTGGTTATGCGATATTGATATTCATCGGATTCTAAATGAAAAAGATATTTATTATACTGGCGGCCGTTGCTCTTATTGCACCGGCTGCCGTGGCTTTCGCTTCGGAGCCTGCTGCCAAGTCAGTTAAAGTGGAGAAGCAGTCTCATTTCAAGTTCTACGGATTCATACGTAATTATTTTGTATTCGATTCCCGTGACAACAAGGCTGGCACCAAGGATCTCTTTTACTATCTTCCTAAGGACGAGAGCCTTAATGCCAAAGGAGAGGATGTCAATGCTAATCCATCTTTCCGCTTTCTCGCCATCACCTCGCGTCTTGGCGTGGATGTGAAGGATTATCAGATCGGCAAGACCAAGGTGGGCGCTAAAGTCGAGACTGACTTCTACTGTATGAACGGCAATGTCGCTGTGCTTCGTCTCCGTCAGGCTTATGCGACATTGGCCTGGGACGGACTCGGTAATGACGGGAAACAGAGTACTTCAGTGAAAATCGGACAGGCGTGGCATCCTCTTGCCGCTGACCAGCCGTATGTCATTGATCTGGAGACAGGTACTCCGTTCAATCCGTTCAGCCGTACCCCTATGGTTATGCTGGACCACAACTTCTCGGAGCATTTCACATTGACCGGCGGATTCATCTGGCAGATGCAGTATCTGTCCACCGGTCCTAATGGCGCTTCGGACAATTATATCAAATATGGCTGTACTCCGGAATTCTATGCTGGCGTGACATTGAAAAGCAATAGCGGCTTCCTCGGGCGTGCCGGGGTGGATGTTCTCAGCATCAAGCCTAGGTGGAGAGACGGCAGCGGCAGCAAGGTGAGCGACCGTATCACGACTGCAAACCCTTATGTATATGCGCAGTATGTAACACGTGACTTTTCCATTAATGCGAAAGTTGTATATGCCTCTGCGGGCGAGCATATCAATATGCTTTCAGGCTATGGGGTGTCCAAGATCAATGATGATGGTTCCAGGGAATATACACCGCTTCACAGCACAGCATCATATCTCTCCGTGAAATATGGCCGTAAGCTTCAGGTGCAGGGCATGATCGGATATATGAAGAATCTTGGTACCAATGATGATAAAGGGCTTTATAGTGACACTGAAATCGGGGCTCGCCCTGGTTATCGGGGAAAGGCTTATACGAGCTCTAACTATTTGTATCTCAGCTCGAATGGATACTCAAACCTTAACAGCCTTGTCAGAGTAACCCCGACTGTCATATATAATCTTGGCAAGCTGTCCTTCGGTCTGGAATATGACATTACAGCTGCCCAGTACGGAAAGTATCCTGTCGCCAAAGTCGATGGAAAGGACGAGGTGATGCAGGTGGTGAATTCCCATAACGGACTTGTGGATGATGGGCTTCATTGGGTTACGAATCATCGCCTTCTCGGAATGGTTAAATTTACATTCTAGGATAATAAATGGACAAGGAACTTCTTATTTCGAGCATCCGGTCCATTCCTGATTTCCCGAAGGACGGGATCCTGTTCAGGGATGTGACCACGCTTTTCAAGAATGCCGCTGCATTCCGTGAGGCTGTGGATGCCACATACGAACTCTACAAGGATAAGGGCATAACGAAGGTGGCAGGTCTAGAGTCACGTGGCTTCATTCTGGGCGCGGCGCTTGCATATAGGCTTGGTGCCGGCTTCGTGACCATCCGCAAGCCTGGCAAGCTTCCGTGCGATACCTATTCGGAGGAATATCTGAAGGAATACGGGTCTGACACCCTTGAGATACATACGGATGCATTGACATCGGACGATGTCGTGCTGCTTCACGATGACTTGCTCGCGACCGGTGGAACGGCCGTGGCTGCATTGAACCTTATACGCAGATTTTCACCGAAGGCGATTTACGCGAACTTTATAATAGAGTTGGCAGAGTGCGATGGCATGGCGGCAATGCCTGCCGATGTCGCGACGACGGCCCTGTTGAAGCTATAGTGAAAAGTGACGGTCCGGCACATTCCGGGTGTCACTTTTTCGCTTTAAGAATCTGTCTTGAAATTATTGTCTGGAGGTTATTTTTACCTCAAGCAACTTTTCAATAATTTCAAAACAGATTTGAATGCTTTTTCGGATATACATATCAACTCATAAAAACAAACTTATGTTCAAAAAAACCTTTTTTGCTGCGGTTGTAGCATTGATGGCGTTCTCGCAGATGGCGAAAGCGCAGACCAACCTTCAGGTATTTTACGACTTCGGCCGTGACCGTAAACAAGTTACCACCACCCTCGAAGGATTCTACGGGGACAAATGGGGTAACACATTCTTCTTCATTGACTACGACTACAAGGCAAAAAAAGAAGATGGCAACAAGGCTCCGTGCGGAACTTATTTCGAGATTGCACGCTGCCTGAACTTCTGGCAGGACAGCAAGCTGTCTCCTCTCAGCATCCATGTCGAGTACAACGGCGGTGTGTATAGCAAGTACAACATAAACCATGCATTCCTCGGCGGTCTAGACTGGTTCATCCACAGCAAGGATTTCAAGAACACATTGAACCTCAAAGTGCTCGGAAAATATATCATGTATGACAAGAATGCTGATGGCTCAAGACCTCACAGCAAGGTTCCTATGCAGCTGACTGCGGTATGGGGCATGCAGGACCTGTTCAATGTCAAGGGACTCCGTTTCAGCGGATTTGCCGATTTCTGGTGGCAGAACCATCAGGTTGCCAAGATTGACGGTGACGGTAACTTCAAGATGGACACCTGGAAGACATCCAATGTGGTATTCATCACCGAGCCTCAGGTATGGTACGCAGTCGGCCAGCATTTCGGTGTAGATAACCTCAACGTCGGCACTGAGATCGAGCTTTCTTATGACTTCGGTTCAGGCAGCGGCTTCTGGTGCCGTCCATGTCTTGGTGTGAAGTGGGTATTCTAATCATTGACTTGTCATGAGTACATTCATCCAGAAGACTTTCGGGCTTGATCCGGCAAAGCATAGCGTGCGTACCGAGATTATCGCCGGTATCACCACTTTCCTTACGATGGCGTATATCCTCGCCGTCAACCCTAGCATCTTCGGAGCGCTCGCTTCACAGGGGATGCCTACAAATGCGGTATTCACCGCTACTGCACTTGCGGCCATCGTGGGCTGTCTCGTGATGTCCATCTATGCGAAGAAGCCTTTCGGACTTGCTCCAGGCATGGGGCTCAATGCTTTCTTTGTCTTCACCGTGTGCCTCGGGATGGGACATACATGGCAGATGGCACTGACCGCTATCTTCCTTGAAGGTATTATCTTCATTCTCTTGACTGTCACCAATGTGCGCAAGCTTATCGTGGATGCCATCCCGATGAACCTTAAGCGTGCGATCGGCGCCGGTATTGGCCTTTACATCGCATTTATCGGCCTCAAGTCTGCGGGCATCATTGTCAGCAGCGAGGCTACCTCAGTGACTCTAGGCTCTCTTTCTGAGAATACTGCCATTCTTGCGATTATCGGTCTTATCATAACATCTATGCTGGTGATTCTCAAGGTCCGTGGCGGTATGCTTCTCGGAATCATTGTCACTACACTTATAGGTATTCCGATGGGCGTGACACATTACAATGGCATACTTTCCACACCTCCTTCTATCGCTCCGATCTTCTGCCAGTTCGAGTGGTCTCAGATCTTTTCATGGGATATGGTGGCTATCGTGTTCACTTTCCTGTTCATTGACATGTTCGACACTATCGGAACCGTTGTCGGCGTGTCCGTGAAGTCCGGAATGGTGGACAAGGATGGTAATGTGGATGGTATCAACAAGATTCTCATGGCTGATGCCGTGGCTACTGTGGCGGGTGCCATGTTCGGGACAAGTACCACTACCACCTACATTGAGAGCGCGTCAGGTGTTTCCGAGGGTGGCCGTACAGGTCTTACTTCATTCACCATCGCAGTATGCTTCGCCATCGCGCTTCTCTTCTCGCCTCTGTTCCTTGCCATCCCTGGTGCAGCTACAGGTCCGGTGCTTTTCATCGTAGGTGTCATGATGGCAGCTCCTGTGAGGGACATCGACTGGGAAGACTACTCCGAGGCTATTCCTGCTTTCGTGACAATGCTCCTCATGCCTCTTGCATACAGCATTTCTGACGGCATCATGCTCGGCATGGTTTCCTACGTTGCGCTCAACGCCCTCACAGGCAAGTTCAAGAAAATCTCTGTCATGATGTGGGTGCTCGCCATCCTCTTCGTGCTGAGGTACGTGCTTATCTAGCCCTTCCAGGGTTTGCGTATAGGCCGACAAGCTCGCATGTCCCGCTTATCGCTGCCGAAATCTAACCTTTCCAAGGTTTGTGTATCGGCCCGCCCAGTTTCCGCTTCCATGGCTGTGGAGCGTAACTGCGTGTGGCACAATGATTTAGTCGATTTGTTACTCCAGGTCTCATGGAGTAGTAAATCGGCTAAAAATTTTATATTCAATAGCTTACGCTCCACGAACCTCGTCCGCTGAATTATATCTGCCCGTATCATATAATGTACAGGTGTCGTTCAGACAGTAAATGTTCCTGTAAAGGGTACTTTTTCAGTCCTCGCATCATTTGTTATGGTTGTGATTGATAATCTTTCCATTGAATATATTTACACACCTTTTTGCCAATAAAACAGCCTGATTTCTGCAACTTTTTGCTCTTTTGACGTTTTAGCGGAAAGGTATCGGCATTCTGAGATCCGACGTGCTAATCCCAAAAATCATACTAATATTTAGGATTATAATCCTAAAAGTTATACTGATTTTTGGGATTAGACTTTATTCATAGTGTGCTGTACTCTTGCACTCCTGGCATGGCATTGTATATTTATAAGTCCACTTTGATAACCTATGGTGAAATGCTATATATTCTTTACAATACTTCGGTAAATTTTACCGATAATTTTAAAATTTAACAATCGAAGAGGCTAAGGTGAAAGCAGATTGAATAATGCATGTTTAATGTGTCTGGACGGCGCCACGGGGCAATTTCTAAATATCTGATAATTATATGGTAATTTTGCGCCAAGTGTGGCTTTCAAGCTAAAAAATGGTCCCAAATCCACGCTAGGCATTTGCAATTTACTGAATACTAGCGTTATGATGTATTATGCCGTGGCGCCGTCCCGCTGGCATTGAAAAGAGGTAAGCCTCCGTTCTCTAGTGCCAAGAAGGTTAATATTCTCATTAGAAGTACGGCTATCAAGACATCGGAAAAGCCTGCCATTCTCGGATGGGGTATGTACCATTCACCGTCATGCAAAAACGGAAAGGGGGAAATTGGCACAATGCATAACCGACATCATAATGTATAAATGAAGTCAAGTACAGCGATGCTGCGCACGGCGAGCATAATGCAGATGCATGTCCGTGACATTGTTCAAGAATAACATGTCACGGACACCAACCGCAAGGCCACAGCACTCTACGGCACGCACTTGTTCTTGACTCCGTAGAAAGTTCCGAAGGCGTCAACATAAATCACATACGTGCAGGAAAGATGAAGGTATTCTGCAAGATTGGCTCGGTCCTTGTGGAGCAACATTAATTAATAATCGCATACAGGATTTCCAATCTGCTGTATTCCACAATACATCGTCTTTCCAAAGCTGTTGCCTTGAGAGCCATACTTCCTGGTGCAGGTGTCGAAAATTTTTTGGCCGTATACAGGCACCTGGCGTAATACTCCGTTAGGAATGCGGCGCAAAACGCAGACAAGCACCAGATTCATATTTCTTAACAGCCTCTTAATTGCGCGAGGCTGTATTTCACGATGCCAGCAGGTGCTATTTCCCTCGTCCGAAGACGAAGCTGGAGATGTATCCGATGATAAAGCTGGAGAACAGTCCGACGGCACCATAGAGTATGACAGATATGTGTGACATGCTGTTGCACAGGAGCAGAATGATAATGCTTCCTGCAAATCCTGTCAGGGCGCTCCTCGTACCTATTCTGCGAGTAAATACACCCATCATGAACAGGCCGCCGAGACCGCTTGTGAGCAGGCCGAGGAAGAAGTTGAACTGGTCCCAGAGCGAGGCGATATCAAATGTCGCCAGCAGGATGGCCATCAGGACGCCGAAACTTCCGATAGTGATACCTGTCCATCTGGCGAACCGCATCTTGCGTGCATCGTCATTGACCCTTGTCAGCCTCACATAGAAGTCCTCGGTCATTACGGTGGAGGTGGAATTGATATTCGCGGACAAGGTTGACATCGCGGCAGCGAAAATGGCAGCTATCAGGAGCCCTGCTATACCGGCAGGCAGCTCGCACATGATAAAGTGCGGAAAGATGGAGTCAGTGTTTCCCATGCTGACATTGAGCATGTCCGGGTGTGTCTTGAAAAATACATACAGCCCGGTTCCGATAGCGAAGAACAAGAATGTGACTGGTAGGCTGAGCAGTCCGTTGAGCCAGAGGCTTTTCTTTGTGCCTGCCGTATCCTTGACCGTGATATAACGTTGAACTACAGACTGGTCGCTGGTGTATGTGAGCATCTGGTTTGCAAAGCCGCCTATGAGTGTAACCCAGAATACCGGCCTTGTCCAGTCCATGGAGAAATCCAGGATGTTGAACTTGTGGTCGTCGATTGCTATATGGATAGCTGCACCTAGGCCTCCGTCAACTCCTGAGATGAGATATGCCAGATATATTATCGCGCCACCGACCAGGATGATGCCCTGAATGACATCGCCCCATACTACCGCCTCGATACCTCCCATCGTACAGTAGATGATGGTAACTATGCCCATGAGAAGGATGCAGAGATATACATTCAGGCCTGTAACAGCATTGAGCGCCAGCGACGGCAGGAACAGGACCATCGCCACACGGGCGAACATGAACAGGCAGAAGAACATTGATGCCAGATATCTGACCTTTGGACTGAATCTGTTCTCGAGATACTGGTATGCCGAAGCGACATTTAGCTTTCTGAAGAATGGCAGATAGAAGTGTGTCACAATCGGGACAATCAGCAGTATGGTGACATTGAACATGAACATGCCCCAGTCCGACATGTAGGCTTTCGCTGGAATTGACAGAAATGTTATGGCGCTCAATGCCGTGGCGAAAATGCTTATGCCGGCGGCCCACCACGGGATTCTGCTTCCGCCCTTGAAGAACTCATCCGTATTGCGTGCTTTGCGGGAGAAATAGAAGCCTACTCCCATCATTCCGAGCAGATAGGCTATGATGACTGCATAGTTTATCCATCCGAAAGATACAGGGTCTTTTATCCTGATGCTCAGGATTTCGGAGCTCCTGACACCAGGACGTATCTCGCCGGCGGGAATGATGATTTCATTTCCGAGCATGACAGCATCTGTGCACACAGGGAGATGGATATCGGATTCTCCTATTTCTGTGACGGTACCTGTGATGGTATGAAATGCATAAACCTTGTTGCTGAACCCTTTGTGACCGGTGAATGCGATCCTGAGCAGGCTTTGCAGACTGTCCCTGACTGCTGGATCATGGCTTCCCGAAACAGCCTTCTCCAGCTCGGCCCTCCTCAGGAACTCCTTTCCGTTGTCACCTCCTATAATGATTACGTGCGCAGAACCGTATGGAATGGCCGAGGCATACATCAATGCAGAGCCATCATCTGTGATTCTGCATTTTCTTGTCCATGTGCCGTGTGTCGGGAGGTATTCCCAGATGCTTGACGAAATGCTGCATGTGCCGTTGTCCTGCCCACGTCCGCCGATGAGATACAGGGCTTCTTCACGGCCATTGTGCTGATAGACGAAAGATGAACCCTCCTCAAGCCTGAATTCCGGGCACCCCGCGGCCTCTTTCCATGTCCTGCTGTCCGGGCTGAAGATGTAGAGCATGTTCCTCGAACTGTCCGTCCCGTGGACATAGATTTTCCCTGAATGATATGCCGCAGCTGACGGAGTAAAACCCACGGGAAGCGCCGCTATGGAATCTACATTGACATCAGCCCCGGTGCAGGAAAGCGCCAGGACGGCCGATGAACGATAGCTCTCGCCATGCCCACCGAAACAGTACAGCCTCTTTCCGTCGGATGCGCTGCAGCCGTATGCCAGCGGATGTGGCATACGGCTCTCTGCCTGTTTTGACGAGAGCTGATCCCCGTCTCTGCTGATGATATAGATGTCGCTGTAATATTTTTTATGCCCGCCATCCCATGGCATTTCGCCGGGAAAGTCCGATCCTCCGGCAACGATTATCTGGTTCCCGCAGATTCCTGTGAATGGCGCGGAAAGTCCTGCGTGTCCGGTATCTATTCTTCCGGCATTCCTGACCGTGAACTCTGTGGCATAGGATGTCAATGTTCCTGCCACGAGCAGTGCTGTCGCGGTGGCTATCAGTCTCAGTGTCTTCATTGTGTATCTCTATTTGTTGAATGTCTTTTCCAGGATGGTCTCCATATCATCGAACTGGGTCTTCAGGTGCAGCCTCATGCCCATTCTGAACGCGTCTGCAGTTCCTGTTCTTAGGATATTGAACAGGCTCACGTGCGAAACCAATGTCCTGGAGTGGTAGTCTGTACGGGTTTTCGGATAATATAGGGTGAACAGGTGCCGCAGTATGTACTGGAAGTCCATCATGCTTTTGTTGCCCGTCATCTCGAAAAGCTTGCTGTGGAAACGGACATCGACATCCGTAAGCTTCCTGGCTATCTCGAAACGCTTTTCCTCATTCTCTGTCCGGGCCATCTTATCCCATAGGGCGACCTCTTCCGCCACAATCGAGTCCAGCTGCTGCATCTGCTCATCTGTCTTGTTAAGGAAGATGAAGTCAGCCATGCCGATTTCCAGCATCAGACGCAGTTCGTAGAGATCACGTAATGTGTCCTTGTCCAGAAGCCCTGACGATACTAT
Source organism: uncultured Bacteroidales bacterium (assembly GCA_934691625.1). GTDB lineage: Bacteria > Bacteroidota > Bacteroidia > Bacteroidales > UBA932 > Cryptobacteroides. Next base: position 10,435 of record CAKUTA010000001.1, read on the forward strand.
GGACTTGAGCACCCCGAATACCTCCGGGACTACTACGACGGAACCTTTCTTCCGCTTGGTTTCTATTATGCCGACTGCCCTGAGCCGGCTCAATGCTTCCCTCACAACAACGCGGCTGACGCCGAGCCTCTCTACAAGCTCCTGCTCTTTCGGAAGTTTGGAGTCCTTGTTCCCGGAAATGTATTTCAATATGTCGCGCTGTGTCTGCTCGACTAGTGTGGATTCTTCTTTTTTCATGTCCTGAATAAGTATTTCTGCAAAGCTAGGTAAATTTATTAAATAATACAAAAACTGCTTTCAGTGTATGACATAATAAATGTATTTTATTGAAAAATCGCCAAATTTTTTATGAAATTAAGAAATATGTATTGTTTATTCTTAAATAATTAATACATTTGCGCAAGATATCGTCCATTTTTATGGCGATATATAACCAACGGGTTGATTATAAATACTACATAATGTATGGAAACTAAATTCAAACTGATTCCCGCTGTATTCACTCCTTTCGCTGAATCCGGCAAAGTAAATTATCCTGCAATCAGGCATTATGCCGACAAACTGGTCTCTGAAGGCGCCTATGGCGTTTTCGTATGCGGAACCACGGGCGAGTCTTCCTCCATGACCACCGGCGAAAGAAAGAAGGTCCTGGAGACATGGGTCGAGGCAGTGGACGGGCGAATCTCGGTAATAGCTCATGTCGGTGGAAACTGCCAGGAGCAATGCATCGAGCTGGCGGCTCATGCCGCCTCTCTGAAGGTGGACGCCGTAGGGGCTATCGGGCCATGCTATTTCAAGCCTGGTGATGTGGATGCGCTGATTGACTATTATAAGCCTATAGCTGCTGCAGCGGCTCCACTGCCGTTCTATTCGTACCACATGCCATCTGTCACCGGGATAAAGCTTCCTATGAAGGAATTCCTGCATAAGGGCATTGAACAGATACCTAATCTTGCCGGAATCAAGTTCACCCATAATGATTTTATGGAGATGCTCGAGTGCGTCAACCTTGATGGCGGAAGGTTTGAAGTCCTTAACGGCTTCGACGAGATGCTGCTCTGCGGTCTTGTGGCAGGTGCAAGGGGCGGTGTTGGCAGCACATATAACTATGCGCTGAATATATATAGGAATATATGCGCGGCTTATGCTAAAAATGATATTGCAAAGGCCAGGGAATGGCAGTCGCGCTCTGTCGAGGTGGTCAATGTCATAATACGGCATGGCGGTGGCGTGAGAGGCGGTAAGGCCATAATGAAGGTTCTTGGGTATGACTGCGGAAACTGCAGGCCTCCTTTCAAGCCTTTCTCTGAAGACGAGCTTGACATCCTTCGCGGTGAGTTGAAAGAAATAGGAATGATGTAAGACAGTGATGATTATGAAAGCAAGTCTTTTAGCATTGATGCTTATGCTCTCTCCATTGGGCCTGGCTGCATGCTATCCTATGGAGGACTGGGAAGCACTGTCCACCAACGGGAAAGATACGCCGAAGGATGCAGGCAAAGGTGATGATGGCGACGGTAAATTCGAGCTTGTCGGATACAAGGTCATATTCAAGCCCGGGGAAAGCGGATACTCCTTCTTCCGGATTCCCGCCGCAGTAAGGACATCTGAAGGCACATTGCTGTGCTTTGCAGAGGGCAGGGTTGACGGACGCTCGGATTTCGGGAACATTGACCTGGTTCTTAAACGCTCGGAAGACAATGGCGCGACATGGGGAGACTTGATTGTCGTCAGGGATGACGGGAAGAACAGATGCTGTAATCCGGTTCCTGTAGCACTTGACGGCGGTAAAGTCCTGCTTGTCTATTGCTGGAACCTGGACGGGGCGTCCTCGACCCAGAAAGTGTACACGGTGTTTTCCGATGATGACGGGAAGACATGGGGAGATTCTGCGGAGATAACACCTCAGATCCTGCGTGACGGGGAATCCGGATATATGACCGGCCCTGTTCACGGTATCGTGAAGAAATACGCGCCTGCTGCAGGCAGAATAATCGTTCCTGCCAGATGCCGCTCTCCTTATGACAAGCCGGCACATGTTATCTATTCCGATGATGGCGGCAAGACATGGAAGAAGGGCGCTTCAGCATCATATACCCATGAAAATGAGAATACTGTGACGGAACTTGCCAATGGGGATATTCTTATGAACATGAGAGATTACAACACTGCGGGAACCTCATGGTTCAGGTGGGATGCGGTCAGCAGTGACGGCGGGCTGACATTCGGGACTGCCCGCATGACATCCCTGGTCGAGCCTAAGAACGGATGTGAAGGAGCGTTGCTGACTCTCAGCGATGATACCGCCAGAGGTGTGTCCACGGTTCTCTTCTCGAACCCGAGCCATATCTCCAGCAGAAGATGGGGCTCCGTAAAGATCAGTTACGACAACGGGAAGACATGGCCGGCAATGTGCCGCTATACGGATGAGACCGGGGATGGCATGTACTCCGCATATTCCGACCTGGTACTTCTTGACGGCGGCAAGGCGGTCGGCATTATCTACGAGGCCGGCTACAATAATGGCGGCGGCATAGTCTTCAAGTCCATAAATGCCTCATCCATAAAAGACGAATACAAATATTAGAATCTGTTCCAAAACAGCTTCTGATTCTTAGAAGCTGTTTTGAAATTATTTTTTGAAGGTTTGAGAGGGCAAACTTCAGGTTCGACCGTGGATTTGGGGAAGATAGCTGTGCCTATCTGACCTGAAGACTCGGGAAGAAGATGAAGGAATTTTACCTCAAACAACTTTTTAATCATTTCAAAACAACTTCTGAATATACATTAAAACTAATACAGGTATCATGAAAAGATTTTTCACAATCCTTTTCCTGATGTTTCTGGCATCATCCGCTGCGTTTGCGCAGAGTATCGTGACAGGTACAGTTACTGATGAGGCGTCAGAACCATTGGCAGGCGTGTCGGTCTATATAGACGGAACGCGGACAGGCGTCAGCACTGATGCCGACGGAAAATATTCCATAAATGCCGGTCAGGGACAGGTGCTTATATTCTCTTGCCTAGGATATATAGAGCAGCGGAAGCCGGCACCGTCCTCCGGTTCTCTTGATGTGGAGCTGAAGGCTGAAAGCCTGGGCCTAGATGAGCTGGTGGTCGTAGGATATGGCTCATCCTCAAGAAGATATCTTACAACCTCCGTGGCCAAGGTGGATGGTGATATCGTCCGTGACAATGCCGTGACATCCCTTGGTGACGCGCTGAAAGGGCGTGTGGCCGGAGCACGTATATATACTTCCAATTTCTCGCCTGGAGAAGACCCTGAGATCTTCATCCGCGGCGGCTCCTCCATAAACGGCTCCAACTCTCCTCTTATCTTCGTGGACGGGGTGGAAAGAAGCATGGCGGGCCTGAACCCGAATGATATAGAGTCTATCCAGATTCTTAAGGATGCGACATCCACGGCTATCTATGGTTCCCGAGGCTCCAACGGAGTAGTCCTTATCACTACGCGCCAGGGCAATGCCGAACAGCGTCCACGTGTGACATTCAGCGCATCGGCGGCCGTCCAGCAGCCTGAAACCAGGTATAATCTTATGGGCGCGGAGGACTATATAAGCTATGTGAGGACTGCGGCCCAGTTCTATAAGCCTTATGCCGCCAAGCTTGACAAGGACAGCTATTCTGTCAGCAGCGCCAATTCTCCGTCTTCAGTGTTCTCCACGAGATATCTCAATGATGGAGAGTCCGTACCGGCAGGATACAAGTCAATGACGGACCCTATCGATCCTTCTCATACGCTTATATTCCAGGATACAGACTGGCAGAACCATCTGTTCCGGACTACATTGTGGCAGAACTACTATGTCAGTGTGGACGGCGGTACCGCTAGGACGAAATATCTGGCCAGCGTCGGTTATACCAATGATGATGGCGTGACGCTCTCCACTGGATATAAGCGTCTGGCTGCCAGGATGAACCTGACAAGTGAAATAACGAGAAAGCTGCGTTTCAGAGGCAACATTGATTTTGCCGACACAAGGAATGACTATCTTCCGAACCAGATGAACCAGATCGCCAGGGGTATCTCCCAGGCTCCGACAATGAGGTTGTATTTCGATGACGGCACTCCGTCCTACGGATATAACAAGACCTCAATGAACCCTCTGTACTATGACTATGTGAATGAAAGGAACAGCCGCTACAAGAGATTCTCGATGTCTGCCGGGTTCACATGGGATATAGTGAAGGGGCTGAAGGCTGATATCCAGGCTTCCATGTTTAACCAGGACAGGCGCTTGGGCATATACGAGAATGCCAATTACTTCACGTCTGCCAGGAGCGTTCATGAGGAATATGCCGAGACTACCCGCTATCTGCTGGATGCATATCTGGAATACACGAAGAGCATAAAGAAGCACAACCTCTCTATAATGGGCGGATGGTCATATCGTAAATCGGATGACAACAGCTTTATAGCCAAGGCGGAAGGGCGCAGCACCGACAAGGTCATAACATTGACATCGGCATCTACCTACACTTCCGAGTCCAGTGATTTCCTTCAGGCGATAATGATGGGAGCATTCTCCAGAATCAACTATGACTATGCGAAGAAGTATTTCCTTACGATGACATTCCGTGCTGACGGCTCCTCCAAGTTCCTTAAGGGAAGCCGCTGGGGGTATTTCCCCGGGGCTGCGCTTGCGTGGATCATGAGCGAAGAAAACTTCATGAAATCCGCAGGAAGCATCGACTATCTTAAATGGCGTGTCAGCTATGGCCAGACAGGAAACAATACTGTCGGAATCTACGATGCCCTTGGCAAATATAACACGACCAGATATGATGGGAACATAGGCATGGTTCCTTCGACCATGGCGAATGCCACGCTTGCATGGGAAACCACTACGCAGCTCGATGCCGGAGTGGATATGAATCTTTTCGGAAACAGGGTGATGTTTACCGGAGATTATTTCAATAAGCTGACTACCAATCTTCTGTTCAATAAGGACCTCCCAAACACCTCAGGCTTCTCCAGCGTGAAGACCAATATAGGAAAGGTCCGTTTCTATGGCTTCGACCTGGAAGTCACTACCAGGAACATCGTGAAGAAAGATGTGAACTGGACATCCAAGTTTACATACAGCTATGTGAGAAACCGCGTGGTGGAACTGCCTGACAACGGCAGGGAACGGAACCGTATCGGGGGATATACCCTTGCGGACGGAACTGCATTCGGCGGGACAGCTGAAGGTGAACCTCTATACAGATTCTATGGTCCTGTCATGGACAGGATTCTTCAGACGGATGAAGAAGCTGCAAACGCTTATTACGACAATCAGTCAAAGGGCTACAATCCTCTTACCGGAGAATCTGTCCCTGGACGCAAATTCGCAGGTGACTATGAATGGAAAAACCGTAAAGGAAGTTCTACAATCATGGTGGACGGCGTGGAGCGTGAGCAGATCAGCAAGGAGGATGTGTTCCTTCTCGGATATACGGTGCCTCACTCTACAGGAGGATTCTCGAATACTGTGACATTCAAGAACTTTACATTCAATCTTTATCTTGATTTCGCCCTCGGGCACTCTGTGTACAATACTAACAAGGCAAGATTTTTCCTGAACACATTTGAAGGCAACTATGCTGTTCACGAGGACGTGAAGAAGTGCTGGACAGGATATGGCGACACCAAGGCGAAATATGCCCGCTTCGTCACTTCCGACGAGCTTCAGAGCAATAACTTCCGCAGCTCAAGCGTGTTCTGCACCAAGGGTGACTACCTCTGTCTAAGAGAGATATCCGTTTCATATCAGCTTCCTGGGAAATGGGTCAATAAAGTCGGCCTTTCAGATGTTGCCGTATCCCTTGCCGGGAACAACCTCTATTACCTTACAGCGGTAGAAGGCGTTTCACCTGAGGTGGGAACAAGCACGACCTATGGCTCGTCCTATAACAACTATCCTCCTGTAAGAAGATTCACATTGGGAATCAAGGTGACACTCTAATGAATTGTGATTATGAAAAAGTCTTATATATCAATACTTTTAGCTGCATTGGTCACCATCTCCTCCTGCACTCTGGATGCTGACCTCAAGAGCGCGATAACGACACCTTCGGCATGGTCAACCCCTAATGACGCCAAGGCCGGAATGTATGGTGTGCTCAGCCAGTTCCGGGCGGCTTTCATGTCGGGGTATATGTACTGGGGAGAATACCGCACCGGACTCTGGGGGCCAAGCCCTCATGGCGTCACGCAGATTGTGAGGGACCAGACGTATGAGAACAAGCTACCTGCATCGCATGAATATGCTGACTGGACTGCTCTCTATACGACTATAAATGATGCGAACCTGGTGCTGAAGCATGTGCCTTCCATCTCGTTCAATGATGAGTCCGATAAAAGGATGATTTTGGGCAATGCCTTATATGTCCGGGCGTTCACATATTACTGGATAGCGAGAATATGGGGCGATGCGCCGCTTCTTCTGAATGGCTATGAGTCTGAGGAGGACATGTATCCTTCCAGGGCTCCTAAGTCCGATATATTTGCGCAGGTGGCATCTGACCTGTCTGAGGCGGAAGGGCTTCTCAAAGACTTGAAAATCAAGCCTAATTATGCCAATATCAATGCTGTATATACATTGGAGACGGATTTGTGCCTGTGGCTGTACAAGGTGGAGAAGGACGATTCCGCTCTCGCGAAGGCCCGCACCGCATGTGATGCAGTCCTCGGTAAAGGAAAGCTTCTGCCGTCATTCAAGGATGTGTTCAATGTCGAGAACAAGAACAATGATGAGGAAATATTCGTCATCAGCATGGTGAAAGACGAGAAAGAGGGCGGGGCACAGGCTGACTGGCTCTGTCCGCTGCAGGATGTGTCTGCATCATTGTGCGAAAATCCGGTGAAGGTGGGCAGCCATCAGCAGTGGTCCTTTATCACGAAAGACTATCAGGACCTGCTGACTGCCGATGCCTCGGATGTCCGTGGACAGGCTACATTTGACTCTAAATATGATGAGGCCAAGAAAACGACTCACATGTGGATGAACAAGCTGACAGGCAGCTGGATAGACAAGACAAGGGTGTTCAACTCCGACTATATCTTCTACAGATATGCAGATGTCCTGCTTTTCGATGCGGAGATAAGCTGTTATGAGAACAGGCTTGCCGAAGCGGCTGCATCGGTCAGCAAAATAGCGGAAAGAGCTACAGGTAAGGCTGATAAATATGCCGCATCTCTCGGAGCGGAAGCTCTGCTGGATGCGATACTGACGGAGAGAACCAAGGAATTCTGCTGCGAAGGAAGACTCTGGTGGGACTATATCAGGATGGGCGTGGTGTTTGACAAGGTTCCTGCGCTCAAGGGAAAGCAGAACAACAAGAACATCCTGCTGTGGCCTGTAAGCAACAATGCGCTGAATGGAAACCAGAATATCAGGCAGACTGAAATCGAATACTAGTATGAAAAAGATATCAAGCATATTCGCATTGACTCTTGCTGTCTTAGGAATGGCGGGCTGTGCGGGACAGGAGAGCGCGGTGTATTCACCGGTTGCATTCTCGGCGGAACTGGAAGAGTTCCATTTCATAAACAAGGCCGGCTCTACGGATGTGACCTGGAGACAGGGCGACAAGGTAGGCGTGGCAGTTCACGCCACCAGGGAACTGTCCTTCGTCCTGGAAAATTCAGGAGCGGAATCTGCATTGTCTGCCGTCTCTTCCGGCTTTACGGCGGAATATGGCGATAAGGGGTATGCCTGTGTCCCGGCAGGCGGCTATACGGGTTTCCTGGACATGAAGATAAGCATCCCTGCATCGCAGAAAATCATTGACGGACATAATCCGTCCCTGGTCAATTCAGTGGCATACAGCAATATTGCAGATGATGCCGCCGTGTTCAGGTTCAGGCAGATGGGTGCGGTCGTCTCTCTGGGACTGTCCTCTTCCGCAGATATCCGGATTGCGAAACTGCAGCTGACTGCGACAGAACCTGCCGCCGGCTCGTTTCTTGCAGGCTCGAAGGATCTGAAATTCCAGACAGCCAAGGAGTTTGTTGTCAATTCCAAGGTGTCAGGTGGAGCTAATACTGTCGAGCTCCAGTTTCCTGACGGGCTTGCCCTGTCGTCTTCTGTGCAGTATGTCAATGCCGCTGTCCTTCCGTTCTCCACCAATGCTTCGGGGCTGAAGCTTGTCATTACTGATATAAATGGCCATACCTGCACGAAGCAGCTGCTGTCTGCAGATTCTGAGATAGGAAAAGCCGGCGCAATAAGCCTGTCGGAAGGAGATTTCTATACTGTCAATGTCGGGAACATTGCGGAAGAGGATTTCGACATTCCTGCGAAAGTTACTCTCCGTCTTGTGGACAAGTCCTCCGGAAATGCCATGGCGGATCATGATGTGTATATCTATAGTGTTTCAGACGGCAATGATGCCCTTCTCGGAACATTCAGGACTGATGCATCCGGAGTTCTGGAGAAAGAGCTGAACCCTGGAACCTACAAGTTCGCCGCCAAATACAATGAGGCGTTTGGGCCTCAGTGGAATGCACTGACTATGGAGCTGAAAAACAATGAGGAGAAGGAGCTTACGCTGGAAGTCCTTCCTATCATATTCGCGGATGATTTCAGCTGGTGCACTGCCGAGCTTGCGGCGAAGGATATCAAGCCTTACTATGTAAGCTTCAATCCTCCTGCATATAATGCCAATGCCCTTGATGAGTCCATGCTCAAGGAATCCTCTCCTGCTGTGCAGGCGAAGCTTGCTGAAATCGGATGGGAGTGGACAATATCGGATTTTGCCTATATCCGTCCTGGCATGATCAAGTTCGGCAAAAAGAACGGAACAGGCAGCATCACGACTCCTGCATTCGGCAAATATAGCGATAGCGTGCCATCGTCTGTTCTTCTGAAGCTGACAGCAATCTCATGGAACAACAGCCCTGACAAGGTGTCATGGGTATATGAGAAGTCCCAGCTCCGTTTCACTATTATCGGCGGAGGCTCGTTTGCGGAGGGGACAGAGCAGACTGAGTTCACTTCAGGGCTGCTCAATGCTGGTACACCTCCTGATTACTATACTGTTTTCGAGTTGCCTATATATGGCGCGACTGGAAGTACACAGGTGAAGATCAGCAGTGTGAAGCAGGCTTCTGGCTCGCAATGGAGGTGCATGGTGGATGATGTTAGAATTACACCGTTAATCAAGTGATTATGAATAGAGTTACAATATATGCGGCGGCATTGTCCGCAACATTGTTCCTGGCTCATTCCATTGCTTCTGCGCAAGGGGTGACAGTATTCGAGGAGAAGATGTCGGGCTATGCTGGATTCAGGATCCCGGCGGTTGTCAAGGCAGCGGATGGCTCAGTGCTGGCTTTCGCTGAGGCCCGCAGAAACGGGAAAGGAGATGCCGGGGACATTGACCTGGTCATGAGACGTTCCGCTGACGATGGAAAGACATGGAGTGAGATGCAGACTGTGTGGGATGACGGCGGGAACACGTGCGGAAATCCTGCACCGGTCGTGCTTGGCGACGGAACCATTGTCATGCTGATGACATGGAACCTGGGCAATGATCATGAGCGAGATATTGAGAATTACCGCTCTGCCGATACCAGGCGCGTTTTCGTTATACGGTCTGCAGATGACGGGCATACATGGTCAGCTCCGGAGGAAATCACAGGCTCGGTCAAAAGACCGGACTGGGGATGGTATGCGACAGGACCGTGCCATGCCATAGTCAAGACGAGAAACCCCCATCGCGGCAGAATCATTGTCCCTTCAAACCATTCTGAAGCCGGTGCTGACGGAAAGCCGGTAAGCAGGTCGCAGATAATATATTCTGATGACGGCGGCAGGACATGGACTCTGGGAGCTGTGACGGAAGTGCGCGGTAACGAGAGCACGGTCGCGGAGCTGAAGGATGGCTCGCTGCTTCTGAATATGCGCCGTTCTACTCCGTCAGACTCTGTCAGGTTCTACGCGGTAAGCCGTGACGGTGGAGAATCCTTTTCGGAGCAGGGACGCATGCAGGATCTTGTCGAGCCGAGGTGCCAGGGGAGCATGCTCGGGCTTATGACCAGGTCAGGGAAATCTTCCAGGACGCTTCTGTTCAGCAATCCGAGGAGCCTGAAGCGGGAAAATCTCTGCCTTACGCGCTCTGATGACAATGGGCGGACATGGAAAGAACTTGAACAGATATATCGTGCCAATGCGGCATACTCCGATATCGTGATGCTCTCTCCTGGCTGTGCAGGGGTGCTGTATGAGAATGGTGAAGCTGGAAATACGTACAAGCGCATTTCTTTCGTTACCGTGGATATTGATGATAAATCCGTGCGCTGATGGTGCTTACCGATATTAATGATTGCGGACGCTACGAGTGCCTTCATCCAGGGTTCAGGGCTGTGTTCGACTTTATAAGGACAGCCGATTTCAATGTCCTTCCGGCGGGAGCAGTTCCGCTGAGCGGCGGCATGGTGGCGAACCATGTCCGCGTCCAGGGCAAGGAACTGTCCGGGCAATGCCTGGAGGTCCATAGAAAGAACATTGACATACACTATCTTATCGACGGTGATGAAACTTTCGGCTGGCTGCCGCTCGGGCAGGTGGCGCATTGGATCTCATCTTATGATGTGGCTTCGGACTCGGCATTGTCTGATTCTGCCCCGTCCACTTATATCAGTCTTTCTCCGGGTGACATGGCCATCGTGTGGCCGGAGGATGCCCATGCTCCGCTTATTTCCTCAGGTGCCGTCCATAAGCTGGTCGTCAAGATCCCGCTGGGATAAGCAGTTGTGTTGTGGAATGTAATATGTTGATATATAGCTATATAGGTAAAACTTTACTCCTGGTTTGCGGGAGTAGAGTTTTGCTTAATAGGCTGTGTGTCACTGTATTATGCTCCACGAACACCAATTACCGGAACGCTGAGCGAAAGCAAATTGAATAATGCGTGTTTTAGCTAATTGGCTGAATATTACCCTTTTAACGTTTTTCAAAATCGTTCATACGGCGATTTTGAAAAATGTTAAACAGCTGTAAATTAGCGGTTTGCGTAAAAAGCAGGCGTCGCCATTTTACATTGCCTTACTATGGTTTGCTGGCCTATGTAAACATCAGATTTATAATTTTTTAGAATCGTTGAGGACTGATTCCATGAAAAATGTTATCTTTGCGAAGGTGACGTTATAACGTGAGTTTTTTATGAAGGCAACATTGTATCATGGATCGGTCAAAATGATCGAGCACCCTGTGTTTGGGTATGGGAATGCGAGAAATGACTATGGGCCGGGTCTCTATTGTACGGAACATATAGACCTGGCAAAGGAATGGGCATGCACTGAGAACAAGGACGGGTTTGCCAATGAATATGAGCTGGAGGCTGATGGGCTGAAAGTTCTGGACTTATCAGATAAAAAGTATCATGTACTTAATTGGCTCGCGGTGCTTCTTGAAAACAGGACGTTTGTCCTGGATCAGGGGCTTCCTGTTGTTGCGAAAAATTATATTTTGGAGACATTCCTTCCAGAGTATAAGGATGCAGATGTTATAAAAGGCTATCGGGCAGACGACTCTTATTTCTCCTTTGCTGCGGCATTCCTGAACAATACTATTTCCCTTGAGCAGCTTGGACGCGCGATGAAGCTTGGCGAGCTCGGTGAACAGATCGTGCTGAAAAGTAAAAAAGCATTCGGGCAAATCCGGTTTGTCAATGCTGTCGTGGCTGAAAATGAGGTGTATTATCCTAAAAAATCTGCCAGGGACAGAAGCGCCAGGGAAAAGTTCCGGAAAGATAAGGAACGGCATCCGTTGGAAGGCAACTATGTCATTGATATTGTTAGAAATAAATGGGACAATAATGATGCACGCTTACGATAAATCATATCTGGAAGATGCTATGCTGAACTTGGCTGTGGCATTGGACTATGGTGCGCAAGTGTGCTCCAGTGGCATTGCTGAGTTCTATAACAGGTTGCTGGCTGGAGAAATAATACATAATTTCGAAGCCGGGAACCCTCGCTATCTTGTCGGGATGTCCGGTGTTGAACTTGCCGACAGAATTATTGAAAATACTGGAGGCCATTGCATTGCTGCTGACTATGTCCTTGGCTCACGCACTGAGGCCTTCTGGGCTGGCTGGAGTCTTGCGTATCTTCAATGGTGTACGGGAATGACCTTTGAGTCGCTCAACAGCAATGGTATAGGCATACGGTGTGTCTTGAAAATGTATTCGGCATTGCACGAGGCTGACCTGAGCAAATTCGTGGATGAGGCGTTAAAAATCATGTCAAGTGGTCGTGTGAAAGAGTCTTCTCTCAAGCGCCAGCGCCGACTTGCTGGATTTACGCAGCAGGAACTATCTGTGCGTTCAGGCGTCTCTCTGCGGATGATCCGTGCTTATGAGCAGAATACACAGGACATTTCCAAGGCCGAAGCTTCAACTGTTCTTAATCTGGCTTATGCGCTGAACTGTTCGCCATATCTGCTTGTCTAGCCTGTGGCAGGTGCTCTCTTCAACTCAAAGCTTGTGGAGCGTAATCGTGTGTGACATAATGATTTAGCTGAGATACTACTCCATGAAACGTGGAGTAGTATTTCGGCTAAAGCATTTGTATTCAGTGATTTTCGCTCCACGGGCAAGGCCGTGGCGTTGTGCCCTGACTGCCAGTGCCCTCCTCCTGCGAAACTTGCATCCTGAAACCTGGGCCCCGGGAGAGCAGGAACATGGTGCGGAAAGATGGGGCTATGGAGTTATGCTTCGATGCTCTGGAACAATCTTTGATATGTTGAGCCTCCAACGCCTGACCATCGGACTGCAGACTAGATGGACAGGCATAGATCATCTTCATACACCCGGAATCTGTTTTGAAATGATTGAAAAGCTGTTTGAGGTAAGCTCCCTTCATCTCCTTTCGGGGCTTCTGGTCAGATAGGCGCTGCTGTCTTACCGCCGGAACCCGTGGCAGGATCTGAAGCCATTTTCACTCAAGCTCACAGATGATTTCAAGGCAGCTTCTCGTAAAAACTAATGATTATGAGAGGACTTGACAAAAAAAGCTTTGTAGCCTGCATGGCTGCTGCGGCTGTTCTTGCCGCGGCATTGATCCTATGGATTCTTAAACCATCCCATCACGATGAGCCGCTTCCTGTAGTCGGTGTGGACACAGTCCGGACGCGGAATGTGGAAATCTATGGAGAATTTCCAGGAAAGATACGCGCCCAGCAGTTCGTGGAAGTGCGGGCACGTGTGGAGGGATATCTCGAAAAGATGATGTTCGAGGAAGGTACCTATGTGAAGAAAGGACAGGTGCTGTTCATCATAGACCCTAAGCAATATAAGGCACAGGTAGACAGGGCAGAAGCTCTGGTGACGAAAAACAAGGCGATGGCATTGAAAGCGGAACGCGACCTGGCGAGAATCAGGCCACTGTTCGAACAGAAGGCTGCAAGCCAGCTGGATCTGGACAATGCTGTGGCAGCGTATGAAAGTGCGAAAGCCGATGTCCTCGTCAGCGAAGCCAACCTTACGGAATCCCGTCTGGCATTGAGCTACACGACAGTATGCTCGCCTATAGGAGGCTATATAAGTGAAAGGCACGTGGACATAGGCACGCTGGTAGGCCCTGGTGCACAGTCGCTTCTGGCCAATGTGGTGAAGAGCGATACTGTGCTCGTGGAGTTCAAGATGACGGATCTTGACTATCAGAAATGCAAGGCACGTAATGTCAATCTTGGACAGAAGGACACCAGCCGGCATTGGGACCCGTATGTCACCATAACATTGGCAGACAAGTCGGTATATAAGTATAAGGGACTAGTTGATTTCGCGGATCCTCTGGTGGATGCCAAGTCGGGGACCTTCTCTGTGCGTGCTGAAATGCCGAATCCGGAACGGGAGCTTCTTCCTGGGCAGTTCACTAATGTCAAGGTTCTTCTCGATGTCCGGGAGAATGCTGTGGCAGTACCTTCAAAAGCCATCACCATCGAGAAGAGCGGCTCGTATCTCTTTGTAGTGAAGCCTGATGGGACAGTCGAGAAGCGGTTCGTCCAGGCAGGCCCGGAAGTGGAGAACACCACTGTCATTGAACGCGGACTGAACCCGGGCGAAATCATTGTCGTAGAAGGGCAGCATAAACTCGCGCATGGCGTGAAGGCGCAGGCAGAACCGTATCAGAACAATGCCGAATGACAATGCTGACAGGCATATCCGCGACAATTATCACTAATCAGAAGCTGTTTTGAATAAACAACTTCCCAGTCAAGAGTAAATTCTTATGAAATCAGACTTCTTCATTGACAGGCCTGTATTCTCGACTGTCATATCCATCATAATCGTACTTGTGGGACTTATCGGGCTGGCCCTGCTTCCTGTGGACCAGTACCCGAAGATAGTTCCTCCCGTAGTCCGTGTATCCACATCATATCCTGGAGCCAATTCACAGACGGTGTCACAGGCCGTGGCGACACCGATTGAGCAGTCCCTCAATGGTACACCGGGGATGCTGTACATGGAATCCAGCAACTCGAACAACGGAGGATACTCGGCGACATTGACATTTGACATCTCGACCGACCCTGACATTGCCTCTGTCGAGGTTCAGAACAGGGTCAAGCTGGCTGAGTCCAGGCTTCCCGCCGAGGTCGTACAGAACGGCATATCCGTGGAAAAGGAATCATCCAGCAAGCTCATGACCATCACCATCATGTCGGATGACCCGAAGTTCGATGAGATATACCTGAGCAACTATACGACGCTGAATATCCAGGACCGTCTGCGCCGTGTCCCTGGAGTTGGAGTCGTCTCCAATGTCGGCAGCCGCTACTATGCCATGCAGATCTGGGTGCAGCCGGACAAGATGGCCAGCCTTGGAATAACAGTCAAAGATCTGCAGGGAGCATTGAAGGATCAGAACCGCGAGGCTGCAGCAGGAGTGCTCGGGCAGCAGCCTATCACTGACGTGGATGTGACTATACCTATTATGGCTCCTGGCAGGTTGTCCTCTGTGGAGGAGTTCGAGAACATAGTCGTCCGCACAGATGACAGCGGCGCCGTCATACGGCTTAAGGATGTGGCAAGGGTGTCGCTTGAAGCACAGTCCTATAACACCGAGAGCGGCATAAATGCCCGCAATGCGGCTGTGGTCAATGTGTTCATGCTCCCTGGTGCCAATGCGGTAGAGGTTGCTGACAATGTGAAAAAGGAGATGAAGGAGATCAGCGAGGCTTTTCCAGAGGGAATGTCCTATGAGATACCGTTCGACATGACCACATATATATCAGAGTCCATACATCATGTCTATCGGACACTGTTTGAGGCGCTGATACTGGTTATCCTGGTCGTGTTCCTAGCCTTGCAGAATGTCAGGGCGACATTGATTCCAGCCATCGCCGTGCCGATATCATTGATAGGGACATTCGGGGTCATGCTGATATTCGGGTTTTCTCTGAACATGATGACTCTTCTTGGGCTGATCCTGGCTATCGGAATCGTGGTGGATGACGCCATAGTGGTAGTGGAGAATGTGGACAGGATCATGACGGCTGAACATCTTTCGCCGTATGATGCCACGAAAAAGGCAATGGGGGAAATCGGTGGAGCGCTTGTTGCAATGTCACTTGTGCTCTGCGCTGTGTTCGTCCCTGTCAGTTTCCTTTCAGGGATTACAGGCCAGCTTTTCCGCCAGTTCACGGTCACAATTGCCGTATCGGTCATAATTTCCACTGTGGTGGCGCTTACGCTCAGCCCTGTGATGTGCTCGAAGTTCCTGAAGCCTCATGACGGGAGCGGGCCGAAGAACCGTGTGTTCAGAAAGATAAACTTGTGGCTTGACAGCGGCACGTCTTTCTATGCCAGGATGGTCCGGCTGGCTATTCATAATTCCAGAAGAATGTTTGCATTGTTCGGTGTCGCCGTAATCGGGATCTTCGTGCTCGGCCGCATTGTCCCCCAGAGCTTTATCCCGAAAGAAGACCAGGGATATTTCACTGTCGAGCTTGAACTTCCGACGGGGGCGACATTGGAGCGCACCAGAAAGGTGACGGACCGTGCGATGGACTTCCTGCTCAGGCAGCATGACGTGGAATATGTGCTTAATGTGACAGGCTCCAGCCCGCGTGTCGGGACGACTCAGTCCGGCAGTACGCTGACGGTTATCCTCAAGCCGTGGAACAAGAGACGGGAAACGGATATGTCCAGGACTATAGCCATGGTGCGTGATACATTGTCCCAATATCCCGAAAGCCAGGTATATATAAGCTCGCCAGCAGTCATCCCCGGGCTTGGAACATCCGGAGGCTTCTCCATGGTTCTGGAGGCGAGGGGCGACGCTACTTATCAGGACCTCCAGAATGCCTCGGACACATTGCTTTATTACGCCTCCAGGCGCAAGGAGCTTACCGGTCTGTCTTCAGGAATGCAGAAGGACATACCTCAGCTGTATTTCGATGCAGACCGTGACAAGATCCAGCTTCTGGGACTTTCAATGGCGGATGTGTTCTCGACATTGAAGGCATTCACCGGCGCAATATATGTGAATGACTTCAATATGTACAACAGGATATATCGTGTATATATTCAGGCAGATGCACCGTACCGCGCCCATACGGATAATCTGAATCTGTTCTTCATGAAGAGCTCCGGGGGGACAATGATCCCTGTCAATGCCCTGGGCAGGACCAGTTTCACGACTGGCCCGGGGACGATAAAGAAGTTCAATATGTATAATTCTGCAATGATAAGCGGAGAAGCCGCCAACGGCACAAGTTCCGGCGAAGCGCTCGATATATTGGAAAAAATCGCGGCAGAACATCTTCCGGACAATATCGGAGTCGAGTGGAGCGGAATGTCGTATCAGGAAAAGAAGGAAAGCGGCAAGACAGGGCTTGTACTTGCATTGGCGCTGCTTTTCGTGTTCCTTTTCCTGGCGGCGCAGTATGAAAGCTGGTCAATACCTGTGGCGGTCATCCTGTCTCTCCCTATAGCGATTGCCGGAGCATATATCGGCATAGCCGTCCTGGGGATGGAGAGCAATGTCTATTTCCAGATCGGGCTTGTCATGCTTGTCGGCCTTGTCGCAAAGAATGCCATACTTATCGTGGAGTTCGCGAAAGACGAGGTCGAAAAGGGCAAGGACCTGGAAGATGCTGTCGTTACCGCTGCCAGGCTGAGGTTCCGCCCTATTGTAATGACTTCATTGGCATTTATCCTGGGCATGCTTCCTCTGGTATTTGCTAGCGGCCCTGGCTCTGAAAGCCGTCAGAATATAGGCACAGGCGTGTTCTTCGGCATGATTGCAGGAATAACTGCGGGCATTGTGTTCGTTCCTTTCTTCTTTGTTGTCATATACAGGCTTAGGTCCTGGATGTCAGGGAAATGCGTCCGCCGGTCCCGTGGAGGCGGAAAAATGATGTCAATGCTGTCGGTCGCCATCCTGTCCGCATCGCTGCTCGGGTCCTGCTCTACATCCAGGCTGTGCACAAAGCCGGATCTTGGCAATATCCCTGATTCGCTTTACGGCTTTCAGACGGACAGCAGCATGGGGGACGCCGGGTGGCGGGAGATATATGCCGAACCCGAGCTGCAGAAACTCATAGAGAATGCTCTTGTCTATAATAAGGATCTGCAGATTGCCGTGGAGCGGCTTAACGAAGCCCAATATCGCTATCGTATCCAGAAGACGTCGCAATTTCCGTCCGTATCCGTGAAAGGGTATGGGCAGAATGACCATAGCAATTATGGCGGCACTGATCCCGAACCTGAAGATCCGGAGTTCGGTATCAAAGCCTCGTTCCAGTGGGAGGTGGATTTCTGGGGCCGCCTGAAATGGGCAAGCCGGGAAAAGATGTCTGGATACCTTGAGACTGTGGAAAACCAGAAGGCGGTGAAAATGAGCATAGTCGCATCTGTCGCAACATGCTATTATGAACTTGTTGGACTTGACAGGCAGCTTGAGATCGTGAAAAATACACTGATTACCAGGCAGAAATCAGTGCAGCAATCCAGGTTGAGGGCAGATGGCGGCCTCACATCGGAAATTCCATATCAGCAGGCTCTTGTGGAACTGGCTTCGGCTCAGGCGCGGATTCCGGATCTGGAGAAGCAGATTGCATTGAAAGAAAGCGAACTGTGCTTTCTGACAGGGTCGTATATCAGGGATATAGAGCGAAGCGTTGCAGATGCTGAACCTTTCACTTCTGCGGAAATCCCTGCGGGACTGTCTTCGGATCTGCTGAAGCGCAGGCCTGATATTATGCAGTCGGAGAACAGGCTGCATGCCGCAGAGGCACGTGTGGGGATAGCGGCGGCTGAGCGGTTCCCGTCATTTGTCATAAACCTAGGTGCGGGACTGGAAAATGAAGCATTGACATCTTTCCTGAAGTCTCCATTCTGGTTCACAGGCGCGACATTGGCGTCCCCGCTTTTTGAATTCGGAAAGCGCAGGGCTGCCATGAAGGCTGCCGTATCTGCCTATGAGCAGGCCCGTATATCGTATGAAAAGGATGTCATGCAGGCATTCCGTGAAGTGTATGATGCCACGGTGACGCTGCAGTCTGCTCGTTCTAATTCTCTTGCGAAGGCTGAGATGCTGGATGCCGCGATGAAATATGTGACATTGACTGACAGTCAGTACATAAATGGAGTCATCAGCTATATGGACGTGCTTGATTCTCAGCGTAAATTCCTTGATTCTCAGCTTGAATTCTGCGAGGCCGGGACGCGAGAGAGCCTTGCTCTCGTGAACCTTTACAAGGCTCTTGGCGGCGGCTGGAAATAGTGGACAGACTATTCGAATCTATCCATATATTGCCGTGGGGACATCCCCGCGGCTTTTTTGAACCATGTCCCGAAAAAGGACTGGTTTGCAAAATTCAGTTGCCAGGATATCTCCTGCACAGAATACTTATGCGACTGAAGAAGTGCTTTGGCCTCAAGCAGCAGATAATCTTGAATCCATTTTTTTACGCTCCGTCCACTGACAGTCTTGACAGTTTCCGAGAGATGTTTCTGAGAGATGCACATCATGTCAGCATAGAATTGTATGTGATGTTCTGTAAGATAATTCTTTGCCAGCAGTTCGCTGAAGTGTGCAAATATCTCCTCACCTCTGTTCTGTGGAGGCATCTCATCCCGTATCGAATGTATCTTATCCAATGATTCGTGACACAGAGCATAAATATATCCGCGGACAATGTCTTTTTTGTCTATGCATTTCGGGTCTTCAATCCTGCGCTTAAGAATGTCAAGGATATAGAGAAGATCATTTGCTTCCTCTTTTTTAAGATTGACCTTAGGGTGTCTTCTGAAGAAAGACATAAATGTATTCAATTGTCCTCCATTACTTATCGGAGCGTAGTATTTATCAGAAAAAGCCAGCACCAAGAGTCTGCAGTCATAAGAAATATCCAGGCACTGAGCGAAATCACCAGGCATGACCACGAAGCAGTCATCCTTCATCAGTGTGTATCCTTTCATATTGTGCATTATCCTCATAGTACCGCTCTTGACGATGACACAGAGTGCGAATTCCACTTTGAACGGTTCATTGAAGAATACCATCATTTTATGGTCTGTCAGCATTTCTGCGATGCAGGCGGGCGCCTCATCGGTATCTGCAATGAGAAAATTCCCGTCCAGTATATGACAAGTGTCAGGAAAGGCTATCATACGGAGGTTCAGACTCCTGAATATGCTGTTGTTATACATACTTCATCTCTTCTTGGTGATAAAGTTAACTTTAATTCTTAAATTGAACAAAATAATACTCGTTTATACAATATAAAAATGCACTATCCGTATTTTTGAACAATATGCCTGCATATATGAATGTAGCATATCGCCTGCAAGACCCCATCTTTGCAACGAAAAAATAAAAGAAGATGAAAATAAAAGTTTGTCTTGCTGCGGCGCTCCTGCCTGCAGCGATTATCGTGTCTTGCAAAGGTGGAGGTGTGACAGAAATGTCTGCCGTCAAAACGGTAAAGACTTTGACAGTATCTTGTGCTGACAGCATAGGAGTATTGGCTTATCCTGGTATCGTGCGGGAAATGCATAGTATCAATGTTGCGTTCAAGACACCTGGACAGATAGAGCAGATCAATGTCAGGGAGGGTGATTATGTCAAGGAGGGCCAGCTGCTGGCTGTACTTGACGACTCGGATTATGAACTTGGAGTGGAAGCCTTGCAGATTCAGTATGACCAGGTTTCGGATGAGGTGGCCCGGCTCCGGGAACTTTATATGAAGAAGAGTGTGTCGGCCAATGATTATGAAAAAGCGGAGGCCGGCCTCCGGCAGCTTGCAGTCCAGCTTCAGGTGAACAAGAACAAGCTGGCTTATACTAGATTATATTCTCCTGTATCGGGCTATGTCAAGTCCGTGAATTTCTCCCAATCAGAGATGGTGGATGCCGGAACGCCTATAATAAACATGCTGGATGTGTCTGGACTTGAAGTTCAGGCGGATATTCCGGCATCTGAATATTTGGATATGAAATCATTCACGTCATATTCAGTGCGTTCTGCAGATGGTCAGATGGCTGGGGCTAGTCTTGTGGGAGTTGTGCCGAAGGCTGACGGAAATCAGCTTTACCATATTACATTGTTGGTGGATGCCGGCGGCAGCCTTATGAGGAATGCATTCCTTCCTGGGACAAATGTCGAAGTGGTTATCACAAAAAACGCGAAAACCGGAGCTGGAAATGTGTCAATGCCTTTGTCCGCAATATGTTATGACGGCAGGCAGGCTTATGTGTGGGAGGTGGACCGGGATTCGGCTCTCGTGAAGGTCAATGTCTCTGTGTCATCATCTTCAGATGTGACGCATATTCTCGTGTCAGGCATCGCCCCTGGTGTGGAAATAGTGGTAGCAGGTGCTGCATCTCTGAAGGAAGGAGAAAAGGTAAAGGTTCTTCCTGCGCCTTCTGAAACCAACGTCGGAGATTTGCTATGAACAGGATTACTGAATTCTTTATGAAGCGTCCGGTGGTATTCTGGTCGCTCGTGGTGGCAATACTGATTGCTGGAGTCCTGTCGTTCTTATGGATGCCGAAACTTGAAGATCCTGCTGTCAGTGCAAAGCAGGCTATGGTCGTCATATCATATCCTGGTGCGAGTGCCCACGATGTGGAACTGAATGCTGCAATCCGTATGGAAGACGCTCTGCGCTCTCTCCCGGATGTGAGCAAAGTCAAGACGGAGTGCCGGAACGGAGTGGCGATGATCACCGTTGAGTTCAAGATGACTGTCCTGAATGATAAACTTCAGGAGCATTTCGACCTGCTCCGGCGTAAGGTCAATGACGTATCTGCCTATCTTCCGCAGGACTGCCGTTCACCGATGGTGATAGACGATATGACAGATACCTATGGAATTTTTTATGCTCTTTATGGAGACGGGTATGATTATCGGGAACTGTACAGGTATGCAAGCTATATCCGTCGGGAGATGCTCGATGTCAAGGGGATAAAGCGGGTCAATGTCTCAGGCGTCCGTGATGAAGTCATCAATGTCATGCTGTCAAAGGAGAAAATCGCGCGAAACGGAATGGTGCCGATGCAGCTGATGATGGCTTTGCAGGGTGCTGTTGGAAGCATTGAGTCAGGTGCAGTCAATGCCGGTGATGGCAGAATCCCGGTTCGGATCTCAGGGCAGGTCAGGAATGAGGAGGAACTCCGTAACCTTATGATATCCACCGTGGATGGCAAGGTTGTCAGGCTTGGTGACGTCGCTGATGTCGAGCGCACATATTCAGAGCCGCAGCGCAACGGATTTTTTGTGGATAAGCATCAGGCGGTAGCCATCTGCGCAGCAATGGAAGACGATGCTGTTGTTCCGGATGTCGGAGAAGATGTGGAGAAGAAGCTTGAATGCATCGAAAACAATCTTCCTGCCGGCATGGCGATAGAAAAGATATTCTTCCAGCCAGACAAGGTGGATTCCGCTATATCTTCTTTTATGATGAATCTGCTGGAATCAGTGCTGATAGTGATACTGGTGCTTGTGTTTATGATGGGCTTCCGCAGCGGCCTTATAATCGGCTTTGGCCTTGTTCTGACTGTTGCTGTGTCATTCCCTGTGCTTCTGGTTATGGGCACTACACTGCAGCGCATCTCGCTAGGTGCCTTTATCATTGCGATGGGAATGCTTGTGGACAATGCCGTAGTGATAATGGATGGAATCCTGATTGACAAGAAACGAGGACTTGGCCCGAAGACATATCTCTTCAGGATAGGCAGGAATACGGCAATGCCTCTTCTCGGAGCGACTGTGATTGCGGCTGCTACATTCATAAGCGTTTATCTGTCACCTGATACCGCAGGAGAATACGCCAGCGATCTTTTCCTCGTGCTGTGCGTCAGCCTTCTTGCCAGCTGGATCCTGGCACTTGTCCAGGTTCCGATATGCGCCAAGGACTGGCTGCCTCGTCACTATAAGGACAACGAAGGAAAGGATACATCTGTGATGAACTCTCCGTTGCATCTTGTCGTAAAGAGGGTCGTCTCGTTTCTTGTCGGCTACAAGAAAAGCACTGTCGCAGTGGCTGTTACCCTGCTTTTACTGTGTGCATTTGGTATGACCAATGTGAAAAATCTGTTCTTCCCGGATTTCGACTACAATCAGTTCGTTGTCGAGTGCTTCTTTCCTGCTGAAACTTCTCCGGATGCTGTCAGAGGGCATCTTATGGAGATGACCCGGATGCTTGAGAATGAGCCTGAGATAACGAGGATTTCAGCGGCTCAGGCTAGCGCTCCGGCACATTATTGCCTTGTCCGTCCTATGACATCAGGTGGCGATTCCTATGGTGAGCTGATAGTTGACTGCCGAAATTATAATGATGTCCTTAATGTGCTTCCTGAGGTGAGAGCAAGACTGCGGGACGCTTTTCCCCAGGCATATATCCGTACTAGGAAATATAATTTCTCCATCAGCACCTCTCATACGGTGGAAGTGGAGTTTACAGGCCCGGATCCGGCTGTCTTGAAATCCTTGAGCGCCAAGGCTGAAGATGTCATGCGGGCGTGCCCGTATGTGGACAGATATTCCGTCCAGAACAATTGGCGTCCCACCGGAAAGATGTTTGACGTAAAATATAATCAGTTCAATGCTCTACGCAGTGGCATTTCACGTAGCGATGTTGGCAATGCCCTCCAGGCTGCTGGTGATGGGCTGCCTATAGGCGTGATCAATGAGCAGGACCGTATGGTACTTGTAGATTTGCTTATCCGTAATTCGGACGGGAGCAGAATATCGGACTTGAAAGCGATTCCTGTATGGAGTACTCTGAACCTGCACGTCGCAGATGAGGATATGAGCGCTATATTGGCATCTGGCAAGGTTGCATCTGAACTGAAAGAGAAGATGTTGTCCACGGCCCCTCTTTCTTCTGTGGCAGACAGTGTCGTCTTGTGCCCGGATGAAAGTGTGGTGCTTCGTCTTAACGGGCGTCGTGCAATCGAGGCGGAATGTGATCCTGACCCTGACAATGCCAATGCGACTCCGGCCAAAGTCGTATCCTTGATAAAAAAGGATATTGAGGAGATATGTCTTCCTGAGGGATACGAAATGAAGTGGAGAGGAGATATCGGAGTTCAGAATGAGGCTATGGGCAATATCCTTAAATACGTGCCTCTGACATTGTTCCTGATGCTCGGAATACTTCTTCTACTTTTCGGGACGTGGAAGAAAGTCATTCTGATCATCAGCTGTTTCCCGTTTGTACTGTGCGGGATAGTCCCGGCGCTTCTTGCTACCGGTCAGCCGTTCACGTTTATGGCTATGATTGGGATGATAGGCTTAATTGGGATGATGGTCAAGAATGCCATTGTGCTTGTTGATGAGATAACACGTCTTCAGAAAGAGGAAGGCAGCTCTGCATACGATGCCGTGCTCGGAGCTACAGTATCAAGAGTCCGCCCGGTGCTTATGGCATCATTGACGACCATTGTGGGGATGGTGCCTCTCTTGGGGGATCCGATGTATGGTGCTATGGCTGTCTGCATTATGGCAGGACTTGCGGTAGGAACAATGATAACGCTGCTTCTTCTGCCTGTATTATACTCTGTTTTTTATCATGTCAGGAGGTCGTAAAATGAAAAAGAATATAGTATTGTCAATGTTGGCTTTCATTCTCTTGAATGAAGCGGCAGGAGCGCAGGTGTCTTCCGGCGCATTGACCCTGAATGCAGAAAAATGCCGTGAGATGGCGTTGGCCTGCAATGAAGATGTGCAGAAGGGGAATAATGCATTGGCTCAGTCAGTCCTTGACAGGAAGATAGCTGTTTCCGCGTTCCTGCCTTCGGTCGATGCCTCCGGTTCTTTGATCTATATGGGGCCGGATGTGGAGATGAGCGGTATGGATCTGATAATGAAAGGAACGTATATGGCTGGAGTTATGATCGCCCAGCCATTGTATGCAGGCGGAAAGATCCTGGTGGGGAAAAAGATGGCAGAGACTGGTATGGATGCTGCTTCTGAAAGGTTGAGACTGGTCAAGGCCACAGCAGTCTATGATGCGGACAATGCCTATTGGACGTATGCGGCTGTGCGCCAGAAGCAGGAAATGATGAATGCGCTGGCGGCACAGCTGGATTCGATATATTCTCAGGTAAGTGTCGCTGTTGCTGCTGGTATGGCTACTGACGCCGAACTGCTTACTGTCAAGGCAAGGCGATCGGAGGTTGAGTACCAGGCCCGTAAGGTTAAGAACGGTGCGGCATTGTGCCGGATGGCATTGTGCCGTGTGATAGGCGTGCCATTTGATACCGATATTGATGTCGAGGATGTTGACGTCCCGGCTGAAGGCTGGAGTATTCGGCTTGACGAT
Organism: uncultured Bacteroidales bacterium; assembly: GCA_934691625.1. GTDB lineage: Bacteria > Bacteroidota > Bacteroidia > Bacteroidales > UBA932 > Cryptobacteroides. The sequence goes on from CAKUTA010000001.1 coordinate 35,223, forward strand.
ATTTCAGTGTCAGAGCGGCCGGAACTTCGGCTTTTGGATGCGCAGCTGGAGATTTCACGCCTTCAGGTAAGAATGACGCGTGGAGATTATCTTCCGACATTGGCTGTCACGGGCGGCTATCTTCCTTACGGCAATATCAAAATAAGCACTATGGTGGATGCCGGGGGCGGAAATTATGTCCCATATAAGCGGAATATAAGCCAGAACCAGGGCTTTGCTATGCTGGCCGTAAGCATCCCTATCTTCAAATGGGGGCAGGGCTTTAACAAGGTTCGCCGTGCAAAACTTGATGTCGAGAATGCAGTGCTGGATATTCAGAAGAATAGCCGCCTTATAGAACTTGAAGCCAGGCAGGCAGCACTGAATCTGTCGGACAGCTATAACTTGATAGAAGCCGCACGGGACGGAATGACAGATGCTGCTGAGAACCTTCGTGTCTATGAGAACCGTTATGGCGCATCGATGTGCCCGCTGTCTGATTACCTTGATGCCCAGTTCCAGTGGCAGCAGTCCAAGAGTAATCTGATAGAGGCTGTCACCCGATTCCATATCGCAGAGACAGACTATCTCCGCGCTACTGGCCGGCTTGTGAGATGATGCCTGGGCTGTTCCGATGTTGATAACTTTTCCATGGAAAAGTCTTTGATAAGGTAGATGGATTTTATAATTTTGCAAGTCCGGTCCGTAACTTACGGATTGGACTTGTTTTTAATAGTTCTAAATGTTGCTATCGGGTGTTGCTTCTTGCAACTGCATGATTGATAGCTATATGGAGAATAAAATATATTCTGGCTATGGACGTCTATAAGACTAATGGCTCCTATGAGGAGTATGATAGAGAGAAACTTATAAAAGGGATTCATGAAGCCTACAGGACTGCAGGCGAGGCTTGCCCTGATTCGGTGGTCGTGTCGATTGTTGACAACCTTTATATCTACGACAAGATCGCCAGCAAGGAGATCCGCCGTCAGGTCGAGGAATCGCTGATGTCCATCAACAAGAAGGTCGCCCTGGCATATATCGAGAAGTTCGATGCCGGGATTGACCTACGGAAGAAGCGCGATTTCATCCGTGACTATATCAAGGCATCCAATGCCGCAACAGGCTCCAAGTTCGACTCCAATGCCAATGTAACCCGCAAGAATATCGTTACACTGGGGCAGGAGCTGTATAAGGAGAACAATATCAAGCAGAACCGCTATATAATGAAGGACAAGATCAAGGCGATGTACAGCAAGCGTCTGGCTGACCAGTACATCGAGGATCTTGAGAGCCATGTGCTTTACAAGCATGACGAAAGCGGCACACCTGGCTATCCGTATTGCGTAGCCATCACCATGTATCCGTTCCTTGAGAGCGGACTGAAGGAGCTTGGCGGTGTCTCGGTGGCACCGACCGACCTGAAGTCATTCTGCGGAGAGTTCATAAACCTCGTGTATTCCATATCGTCGCAGTTCATGGGCGCTGTCGCCACACCGGAATTCCTCATGTATCTGGACTATTTCATCCGCAAGGACTACGGCGAGAACTACCTTGAAAGGCTGGATGAGGTGGTTGAGAACAATGCCAAGCAGCGCACGCTGGAGAAGGTCATTGACAATTACTTCCAGCAGGTGGTGCACTCGATGAACATGCCAGCTGGCAACCGTGGCTACCAGACGGTCTTCTGGAACATCGGCTATTTCGACAAGCCATACTTCGAAGGTGTGTTCGGCGATTTCCGTTTCCCTGACGGCTCTGCCCCGAAATGGGAGACATTGTCCTGGCTGCAGAAGCACTTCATGAACTGGTTCAATGAGGAGAGGAACAGCTATATCCTGACATTCCCGGTCGAGACCATGGCGCTTCTGACCGACGGAGGAGATGATTATGCCGACAAGGAATATGCGGATTTCACGGCGGAGATGTGGTCCAAGGGGCACAGCTTCTTCTGCTACATATCGAACAGCCCGGACAGTCTCTCAAGCTGCTGCCGTCTGCGTAACTCGTTGAAGGACCTGGACAGCAGTGACGAGGAGCATAACCATACCACACATCAGTACTCGATGGGTACCGCTTCCGTGGCGACAGGCTCCAAGTCAGTCATGACCATTAACCTTAACCGCCTGATACAGATTGCGGCGAGGAAGTTCTTCAAGGAGACCCAGGGCGTTGAGCTTCCTGAAGGCCAGCCGCTTCCGAAGGATCTCAAATACGACAGGAAGGCATTGTATGAATGCATTGACGCCGAGATCAGCGAGATGACAGGCAGGGTGCATAAGTATCAGACCGCGTTCAATGAGATTATCCGTGATTTCCTGAAGGCCGACATGCTGGATGTCTATAAGGCAGGGTTCATCGACATGCGCAAGCAGTATCTTACTGTGGGCGTGAACGGTCTGACCGATGCCGCAGAGTTCCTCGGGCTGGAGATTTCCCCTAACGATGACTATCGGGAATTCGTGAACACGATCCTGGAGACCATCAATATCTCGAACCGCAAGGACAAGACCCGCGAGACAATGTTCAATACGGAGTTCGTTCCTGGTGAGAACCTTTCCGGCAAGAACTACAAGTGGGACAGGAAGGATGGCTTCTTCGTCTCTCCGAAACATAACATGTACAGCTCATATTTCTATAATCCGGAAGACGAGTCTCTGTCAATGATTGACAAGTTCAAGCTCCACGGAGAGGACTATGTGAAGTATCTTGACGGCGGCTCCGCCCTGCACATGAACATAGCCGAGCATCTGAGCAAGGATCAGTACCGCCAGCTGCTGAATGTGGCGGCTCACTATGGCACCAACTATTTCACATTCAATTGCCGTAACACGGTATGCAATGACTGCGGCTATATAAGCAAGGATACGCTTGACGTCTGCCCTAAATGCGGAAGCCATAACCTGGACTATCTGACCCGCGTCATCGGATATCTGAAACGTGTTTCATCGTTCAGCGAGATGCGTCAGGAAGAGGCAGAGCACCGCTATTACGCAGAGAGATGATAAAGTACGTTCCTGAAATGACCAGCGTAGTCATGGAAGAGATTCCTGACATGGTTACACTGGCAGTGGACATATCGAACTGCACTGGACTATGCGAGGGCTGCCATTCTCCGTTCCTCCGCCGCGATGTCGGTGAGGAGCTGACACCGCAGGCTGTGGAGTCTATGCTGTCTGCAAATTTCGGCATCAACTGTTTCCTTTTCCTCGGTGAAGGCAATGACCATGCTGCATTGCTGGATATGGCATCCTATATCCGCTCCACGCATCCGCCACTATCGCTGGCGCTGTACTCTGGGAGGGAGAATGTCGAGGATGACATCTTCCTGGTTTTCGACTACGTGAAGATTGGACCGTATCGCCCTGCATGTGGCCCTCTGAACAATCCTGGCACAAACCAGCGCCTATATCGTGTCCATCATGGCGACATGACAGCTCATGATGCAGACTTGCAGGCATTAGTGCCCTCTGGCCTTGCTGCGCCTGAAGCCTTTACTCTGGAGGACATCACCTCCCGCTTCTGGCACCGTGGCATTGACCCACGCCATGATAACCATTGAGAAGGCAATTTGCCCTGTGCTGAAAAAGTGCTGTGAAAATTTGTATGCGTCTATTGTCTTGTCAAGAATTTTTATAAATTTGTAAGAAACGAATACATAATAGACAATGAAAACAAACTTAAGACTTAGCGCCTTCTTCGCGCTTGCTGCCTCGGTTGCAGCCTTGTTCTCTTCATGCGACAAGAACAGTGATGGCAATGATCCTGGGCCAGTTGCCCTGTCTCTGGAGATTGCATTGGAGAATCTTCAGGCTACAGGTGTGGACATGGCTGTTACGCCATCCTCTCCGGACAGCACTTTCTATTTCGATATCCTTGGAAAAGAGGCATATAGGCAGCTTCAGACAGAAGGCCTTCAGATGTTCTTCAATTATGAGGTTCAGGGGCGTGAAGATGCTTATGAACTCTCGAAAGAAGAAGTCCTGGCCAGAATGCTCGTGAAAGGAACTTCTGATCATAGCTACAGCAAGCTGCTGGCATCCACGGACTATTACGCGATAGCTTTCGGCGTATCTGAAGAAGGTATTGTTTCAGGCAGTTCCTATGTGGTGAAAGAATTCAGTACTCCGGCAGTGAAGCCTTCTTCTAATGTCCTGAATATCACAGTCAGCAATATTGCTGCAAATGGAGCGGACTATAAGGTCGTTCCTACTGTCAAGGAGGATGAATATCTTGTGGATATCTGGCTCAAGGACCTGGTTGATGAACTTGGAGACGGGGAAACGATGAGATATTTCCTGGAATATAACAGCTATATGATTCCGATGCTCACGACGTCGGGTGATTTTAGTCTGGAAAATGAAGAGGTCTGCCAGCCTGGCCGCGATTACTATGTGATTGCTTTCGGATATTCTGATGGCGAGCCTACCACGAAGCTGTTCAAGAAAGAATTCCGTACTGCCGGTGGCGACCCTGCTAAATGTTCATTCAAGTTTGCGTATTCTGAAGAAAAGACTACGAGCGTTAAAATTAGGGTTACACCATCAGACAAGAAGGTCGTATATATCTGGAATGTTATGGATATGACTACATTCAATGAGTATAAGCAGACGTGTAAGACTGATGAGGCTACTCTTGAGTATATCCTTAATGGAGGTATTGAAGAGACAATGGCTGCTGAAAGTGTCAAGAGGCAGCAGGCCGTTGAGGGACTTGGACGCTGGAGCGGCTATACGACATCTGATCCTGAGGGATATGATGAGGAGAAGATTTCAGGGCTTACAGGCGGTGAGGAGTATATTGTATGGGCTGCAGCTGTAGATGTTAACGGAAAACCTGAAGGGAAGTTCTATACTGACAAGTTCACTACTCCTAAGGAATAATCTGGGCTTTCTGCAATCGGCCGGAATTGATGTTGCGTGGAGCGTAACTGACTGATTTATATTTAAATGACCATTTTCAAAGTAGGTGAAACCTAAACTTTGAAAATGGTCATTTACTTGATATACAACCACTTGTGCTTCATGGCCTATGCGCCGTATGTGGCACTCGGGCAGGAGTAGGAGCGCGTGCACATTAAAAGCCACACATTTAGAATCTGTTTTGAAATGATTAAAAAGTTGTTTGAGGTAGAGTTCCTTCATTTTCTTCCCGAGTCTTCAGGTCAGATAGTCTCCGCTATCTTCCCCGAATCCTCGGTCGAACCTGAAGTCTTTTCCTTTCAAACCTTCTGATAATAATTTCAAAACAGCTTCTTAGTCGTTTCCGTCTCCTGCGATGATGCGGCGATCCTCGTCGAGATCTACTCCTGCACGTTCAGCAAGCTCACGCTTTTTCTCCAGCAGCTGCTCCTTGTGATGCAGGAACCAGTTCTCTGCATAGACTGCGATGCATGCCAATGCGAAATACACGATGGTCTGCACGGTGAGGGCAATCATCTGGTCGTGAGCTGTCCCTAGATCACCTCCTGCAGTGTTCAGGTTGATGAACGCCTGGCAGCCAAATGTGGTAGGGAAGAGGTACGAGAACCACTTCCAGAATTCCGGAAATGCTGCGGTAGGCCAGGAGAAGCCTGTAAGGAACAGGCAGATCGGTGACATCACGAGAAACAGCAGGAATACTGATTCCCTCCTTGTTATCAGGGAGCTCCATGTCATGGAGAACATTACGCAGTCCGTGACGAAGAACAGCAGAAGCAGGATGATATCCCAGAAATCGCCTCTTTGCGGGATGCCGAATATGGCAGGAATGATGCAAGCTATATATATGGATATCCCCAGGTATATCAGCCAGTATGCCGCTCCACGGCCAAGAACCACCCGTCCTACACCATGCCCCTCCAGCTTGTCAGGCAGAGAAGCGAAGCTCCTGTTCTCCTCGCGTGCTGTACCCACGAGCATGGACATGCCGTAGAACAGCGTCTGCTGGATGATGACGAACAGTATTGCCGACAGCAGGAAGAGTGAATATGAAAATGCCCTGTTGTACGGATTGTTTTCCTCATACGGAATCGCCTGCACGAGCGATGCTGCCTGTACTCCGGAGAATCCTGCAGCCGCATAGCGTTCCATCTGGATGCTTCCGACCTCCTTGAGCATCACCTGGTTGGATGCCATGAGGATGTTCTTGTAGTACAGGAAGCTGCTCATATCTGCATAAGCTGATAATGTGGCGGTCTCCATGTGCGCAAGTTTCTCTCCGAAATCTGAAGGGAAATAAAGATATCCTCTGATCTTGCCCTCTTTCATAAGGGTCTGGGCCTCATCCGCATTGACACAATGATATCTTACTGCGCATTCTCTGGTGGCATCGACCTCGCGGGCAAACCTCCGGCTTGCCGAGCAGTCTGCATTGTCCACTATGGCGATAGGAGTCTCGCTGAGTACACCGTTCAGATACATGAGATTGTACAGGATCGGGTAGGCAAGCCCTGCCAGGAAAAATATCACCATGACTCCGGAATCGGAGAAGATAAGTTTCAGCTCATGGGTGAAAATTCCCCAGAAGTCATTCAGCCACAATCTTATATAACTTTCTTTCTTCATGACGCCTCTACTTTTTAGGGAAATTCTGATAAATATATGCACCCCTCAGCCTGAAAATCACGATGCTTGGCAGCAGCATGAACAGAAGCAGATGGATAACTTCCTTCCACCATCCGGCAAACCCTGTCCCGAATACCACTTCACGTGAGTAGAACAGGAAGTAGTGCCTCAGCGGAAATGCCTCTGCAAGCCCCTGCATATACGGAGGCATAGTTTCGACAGGCAGTGTGAAGCCTGACATCGAGAATGCCATCACGCTGTACAGCGCACCTATACTCAGAGCAAGACGCGGAACCGGCAGCAGCCCGATAATGAAGACAGCGACGCTCTCGCTTGCCAGAACCAGCAGCACGATGGCCAGGAACATATTCCAGATGGAGCCTGCTATCGGGAAATGCATCCAGTCATACATCAGCAGTATCAGGATAAGCCCCATCACCGAGAACAATATTGTATAGACCATCATCTTTCCGAAAAGCGCCGTGAACATCGAGCCTCCTGCTGTATTCAGCAGATGCCTGGATGTCCCGTATTTCAGTTCGGCACCGAGGGAGTATATGAGGATTATGACAACTGTCAATGCCAATACTCCAGGCAGGAAGATGTTAGTCAGATAGTAGCCGTAGTTCGTGTACTTGTTTCCTATCTGGTGGAAGTCCACATTGACAGGCTGTATCCTGCCCATGATGGCATTCTCATTGACACCCTTTGCCCTCAGGACTTCGCGCTGCACTGCACCGTCCGCGAGGTTGATCATCGTAAGGATGTTCTTGTAGGACAATGCTCCTCCGACGAAATAAAGCCCGTTCAGATAATACGAGAACGTAGGACGGCGGCTAGCCTGCACATCTGCATACATCCCCCTTGGAATGACGCAGATGGCAGTGATCTTTCCGCTCTGCATGTCCTCTCTGGCCTCGGCGAAGGAATCGTACTTCAGGACCTTGCCCAGCTGTGTCGCGTCAAGCTGGCGGGAGAAGTTCCTGGACAATGAAGAATTGTCCATGTCCACGACTCCGATGGGCATGTCATGCGGAAGCCCCTGCTTCAGGAATGTGAGAAAAAATATGGCGCAGAACGCGACTGTCACGACGGAGCCGAGAAGATAGATCGGTCTGTTCCTCATTATCCTCAGCTCACGGCGGGCAACCGCTCCTATATTATGCCAGAAACTCATAATTCGTTATTTCTTAAGAAGTTTGGCGTCCTTGATAATGGCTGACATGCCAGGACGGAGTCCTTCAACCTTGGTGTCAGGGACAGCCCTTACCTCGAATGTCTTGGCATCATACATGCCTGTCTCCTTGGTGGCTTTCCATGTGGCATAGGATTCACGGACAGCGATATAGTTGACAGTGGCTGTGCATTCCTTGTCATCAAGAGCCGGGATGGACACTGTCACCTTGTCGCCCTGCTGCAGACCATGCAGATAGTCCTCGCGTACGTTGAATGTGAACCACATGTCATCAAGGTCGGTGATGGTCATGATAGGGGAGCCCTGTCCTACAAGTTCACCTACCTTAGGGAAGGTGGCTGAAATGATGCCGCTTGCAGGAGCTGTCAGATAAAGTTCCGCGAGTGCGGCATTGACCTCCATAAGGGCGCCGTTGGCCTGGTCAACAAGTGCGGCAGCGGCAGCCTTGTCTTCTGCACGTGCGCCGTTGACTGCCATGTCATACTGGCTCTTCGCAGCCTTGGTCGTTGCGACTGCAGCATTGTACTGGGCCTCGACCTCATCGAATTTCTGTGCGGAAACCACCTTCTGATCGTAGAGGCTCTTCATTCTGTCATAAGACTTCTTCATGACAGTCTCTCCGACGATGGCCTTCTGCCACAGCTCGTATGCACCTGCGATCTGCTCCTTTCGTGCACCGTTCAGCGCCTTTGTCTGCTGTGCGGCTGCCGCATTCTTGAGAGCGGTCACCTGCTCCAGCTTTGCACGGGCTTCAGGAGAGTCGATGAATACCACGGTATCCCCCTTATGAACCATGTCACCCTCTTTTACGAAAAGGGTCTCGATGCGTCCTGGCACCTTGCCTGACACCCTGTACTCAGAAGCCTCTGCCTCACCCTGGATAACCAGCGGCTTAGGTCTTGATACGAAATATCCGATTACTGCGATCAGCAGGATTATTACCAGCAGTGCGACAACACCTATTACGAGATTGTAAGATTTCTTATTCTGTTCCATGATAATATTATTTTCTAGTCAATGTCTGATTTATAGTTCCCTTCAGCCTTCTGCAGGTTTGCATTGGTGATCTGAAGCTCGATTCCGGCATCAATGTACTCGGAATGTGCCTGAAGCCATGCCGTGTGTGCGGCCAGAGCTGTATTTGTGGTGACTACACCGGCCTCGAAGCCGACTGAAGCTGTACGGAGGTTCTCTTCCGCGCTCTTCAGATTGCTTTCTGCCATCTGAAGTTTCTCCAGCGCCTCGTCCTCCTGCTTCCTGAGCTGTGTCACCTGAAGATTGATAAGTTCCTTGGCCTCGTCAAGCTTGCTCAGGTAGAGTGTCGTCTCTGCCTTTGCCTTGCGGGTCTTCTGTAGAGCCTCGAAACCATGGAATATAGGGATATTCACAGCCACACCGACAGTAAACATCCCGCTGAACTTGTTCTGGAAACCGTTGTACAGATTAGGATTCGTCAGCAGATAGTTTGCTGTCAATGCCACCTTAGGCATCATGTCTGCACGTGCCATCTTCATCTTCTTGTCATAGATTGCTGCCGCCAGGTCCAGGCTGCGGGTCTCGGGACGGTCCTGGTAGATGTCCTCCATGCCCTTTTCCGGACACATCTGCGGAACAGGCACGGCATCTAGGCTTTCGTCAGCGAGGGTGATGTCGGAATTCAAGTCGATGCCTATCTCCTTACAGAGCAGCATCTTCGCGAGAATCAAGCCATTGCTTGCCTTTGTCTTCAGCATGTTTGCCTCATTGGCCTTCACCTTTATGGCAAGAGCATCGGACTCTGTGGCTACACCCTCATTGACAGCGATATCCACATCGTGCTCCATCTTATCAAGCAGGTCTGCGAAGTTCTCCGCAAGCTTCTTCTTGTTGGAGACGGATACCACCTGCCAGTATGCCTGGTCCACTGTAGTCAGAAGATCCTGATACTCCTTGTCGTACTGGGAACGGGACAGCTCTTCTGCGAGCTTTGCCATCCTGTTCGCATTGACGATCTTGCCGCCCATGAATACAGGCTGCTGGAGTGATACGGCTCCGATGAACATGTTATGTGTATCCGGATGCAGCAGGTCATCAAGCTCCGTTCCGATGCTTGTGATGGCGTTGCTGATGTCACCCTTGCTCAATGCTGCGATAACTTGCTGTGCTATAGGACTCTGAATGATGTCTGAACCTCCCGGGAGCTGGGCGATCGCCTGCATGATCTCATTCACCTTGCCGGTGAACTGCTCATGGATGGCGGCACCCGTGCCTGTCAGCTTGCCTGACAATTCGTCATCTATAAGCGCCAGGCTCTTCTGGTTGTACATGTATGCGCCTGTAGCGCTGATGTTAGGATAGTAGTTTGCCCTGGCAATCTTCCTGTCGTATCCGGCCATCTCGACCTTTGTGCGGGCCTGCTCCAGAGCCTTGTTGTTGCTGATGGCCATTTCCCTGCACTTGTCCAGTGTCAGAGTCTCCTGGCCTGCCATGCACAGCGGCAGCATCATCGTCGCCGCGGCTGTACATATCAATGTTCTTAAGCTGTACATATATTATATTGTTTATTTCCTTTTCAGCTCATGTCTGCAACAGACTCCGGATCTCTTCGGAGTCTGCCATTTTATCGCATTCTGCGATATCCGGCAAATATACAAAAAAGTTGCCATATCGCCCGATTTTTGAATTGTTTATGCCCTATTTCTGATAATTTGGTCGAAAAAAACGATTTTTAGCAATTTTTAAGTATATTTGCCGAATTATGGAACAGCAAGACGTACTACATAACATAAGCATCAGGAAATTCAAGGATCTTTTTCCTGACATGCCTGGCAAGGGACTTGGGGATGACCTGCTTATAGCTGAACTGAAATATGACAGGGAACTGAAAGTGTTCCAGTACCCGTTCCGCTTTGACGGATATATCATCATTTTCTGTATGAAAGGCCGCATAAGGCTGGATGTGAACCTGGATTCTTTCCAGATTGCGGAGAACTCGCTGGTACTCAATGTGCCGGGAAATATCATCAGGGTGTCAGGAGTCGATAGGGGTGATAGGGACAATATGCACTTCATCATTGTCGCGATGTCAAAGAATTTCATGTCCAGTGTGAGATTCGACTTCAACCGCCTGTTCAATGAGAGTGTGGCTCTTATGGATAATCCCTGCATCTCACTTGACGATGCGGAACGAGCCTTGTGCAAGAAATATCTTGACCTTGCATCTGACCTGCTGACAAGCAATATACAGAACAAGAAAGAGGCTATAGGGGCGCTTGTATCATCTATCTCATATCTTCTCGGGTCGATATGGACAGGCCGCCTTTCGGAAGCCGAGCATAAGCCTCACGCACCGTCGGCAAAGGCGAAGAACATCTACGACCAGTTCCTCAGGCTTGTGACAGACTATCATACATCGGAGCGCAATATGGCATTCTATGCCGACAAGCTTTGCCTTACGCCGAAATACCTGTCGAAGCTGGTCAAGAATGTAAGCGGACGCTCCGCACCTGACTGGATAGATGCTTTCGTTATCCTTGAATCTAAGAATATGCTGAAATATTCCGACTTGTCTATCAAGGAGATAGTGTGCAAGCTGAATTTCCCGAACCAGTCAGTCTTCTATAAGTTCTTCAAGGCGCACACCGGCAAAACGCCGAGTCAGTACCGCAACGAGTAGCTGTTCCGGAAATTATTCCTACCTTTGTGTCCGAAACAAACGGACTATGATAGATGTTATTGCAGCAGTGATGCTGTTATCTGTGCCTCCTTCTCCCGTGGATACGCTGGCGAGTTCAAGCGTCACATCCCCGTTGAAGCGCACATTAGCGGAAACAGACGTTTCCGTACCTGTCACAATGTTGACAATGAACGAGATAGAGGCGGCAGGCCTGTCTTCTCCAAAAGAATTGTCGGGAGTCGTCCCCGGACTTGTTATCCCGGACTACGGCTCTTCGATGACTTCCACCATATATATGAGGGGCATCGGCTCCAGGATGGAGAACCCCGTCATCGGACTGTATGTGGATGATGTCCCTGTCATTGACAAGAATAACTACGACTTCTCATTTCTGGATATCAGGCGGATAGATATGTACCGAGGCCCGCAGGGGACCCTGTATGGACGAAACTCGATGCTTGGCGTCATGGCTGTGGAGACATTGTCGCCTGCGGTATGGCATGGCGTCCGTGGCTCGATAGAGTACGGAAGTGCCAATTCCTGGAAAGCCACTGCCTCCGTATATAAGGGCAATGTTGGAGCCGCTGTCATGTACCGTCATACCGACGGTTTCTATACCAATGATTATTCGGGGAAGAAATGTGATGTCTCTGACATGGCGTCGCTCCGTTTCAGATATGTCCGTGACCGTGGACACCTCAGCATTGACAACAGCCTTTCCGTCTCCTATACTGATCAGGGAGGCTATCCTTACAGGCTGTGGAAGGAGGCTCTGCCTGACGGGGAGCCTGAAGGCAAACCGCTTTCAGGCGGATGGCTCTATCCGGTGAACTACAATGATATAAGCTCATATCGCCGTCTTTCTGTGATGGATGGTTTCCGCATCAATGCCGCTCTGCGCAGGTGGAAACTGAGCTCCGTGACGAGTCTCCAGCTACTGTTTGATTCAATGGACCTGGATCAGGATTTTACACCGCGCTCCATGTTCACGCTTAATCAGACGCAGCGTCAGGGGGTTGTCACGCAGGAACTTGTGCTGCATCCTCCGGTGCATCCCGAATGGTGGGAATGCCAGACGGGGGTATTCGCTTTCGGACGCAGGAACGGGATGAAGGCACCAGTGACTTTTCTCTCTGACGGCATAAGCTCCCTTATCCTGGACAATGCCAATGCCCATATTCCTGAGGATTTCGGACGGCTGGAACTTGAGGAGGACAGCTTTCCGATATCCAGTGATTTCGTGCTCTGGAGCTATAATGCCGCTGCATATCATGAGTCGTATTTCCGTCTTGGCAGATGGCTGCTGACAGCCGGAATCCGCATTGACCATGAAGGAGATTTCATGGATTATGATTCATGGTCGGATGTGCATTTCAGGCTGACGGCAATGCCTGGTTTTATAGATCTGCCGTCTTCATATAAAGGGCGCGAATCGAATTTCTATTTTCAGGTTCTGCCTAAGGCGTCTGCCGTATTCGATGCCACTACATCAGCGATGCGGAAGCGTGGCATTGAGCTGAAGCTTACCGCTTCTGTGTCAAGAGGATATAAGTCGGGCGGATTTAACACGCAGATCTTCTCGGATATCCTTCAGAACCGGATGATGAGCGGAATGATGGAGAAAATGGGAATCCATCTTGATACCATGAAGGAAATGCCGGCATCCATGACCAGCTATAAGCCTGAGTCGTGTATGGACTACGAGGCCGGCGGGCGCTTTCATGTCAATGCAGGAGGACATCTGCTTTCGGCTTCTGTGACGGCATACCATGTCGCATGCCGCAATCAGCAGATAACGGTATTTCCTTATGGAAACGGAACCGGACGGATGATGGCAAATGCCGGGAAGTCCAGGAGCACAGGCGTGGAAGCTGAATTGTCCTGGCGCTGGAAAGGCTTGAATGTCAATGCTTCCGTTTCGGCAATGGATGCCCGCTTCGTGTCTTATTCGGATGGACGCGCAGATTATTCAGGAAACAGGATTCCTTATTCTCCGTCTTCGTCCATATATGTCAGGGCTGGGTACAGATTTTCTATCGGAAGCGATGTGCTGCGTGCAGTTGCAGTCTCTGCGGATGTGACAAGGTACGGAACCATCTCCTGGAATGAAAGCGGAAGCATTGTGCAGCAGCCGTATGTCCTCCCCGGTGCTGATGTCTGTCTGTCCTTCAGGCATTTTGATGTGTTTGTCCGTGGAGATAACCTGACAGGGACAGACTACAGCACATTCTATTTCAAGTCTGTCGGCAACTCGTTTTTCCAGACTGGCAAGCCTCGTCGGTTCAATGCGGGTGTCTCGCTGGAGTTCTGAAAGTCCTGTCAAGCATGTGTCTGTCTGTATTGGGCATTCTGCTCATCCCTGGAATGGTATTTGTGTAAATTATTAAAAACAACTTGTTGAAAGTCGCGATGAATCTTTTAAAAAGCTTTATTTCAGCATCAATGCTGATGGTTATTGCCGCGTGCTCCAAAAATGCACCTGAGGAGACTGTGGACTCTTTTCCTGAAGGCGCTTATTCTGGGACAATGACCGTGGTTTACGGAGGGAAGGAAAATATCACGAATGATGTCCGAGTCGAAGTCTCGTATGGAGAGGACGGACAGGCGGACATTCTTTTCCGTGACGTGAAATTTGTACCTCAAATGCCTCTGACATTGACTGTTACAGTCCCCGATGTGAAATGTGAGCAGGGTGAAGGCGGCATCATTCTTTCTGGTGACGGTATCGTGCCTCTCTCTGGAGGGCTAGTGCCTTTTCCGAAATTTACTGTGACATCCCTGTCAGGCAGGCTCAGCACTGGGAAACTGCAGCTGTCGCTTAATTTCGGGGAGTATCCTACGTCATATTCAGGAGTAGCTTTTCGAGACTAAGAAGCAGTTTCAAAACAGCTTCTTTTGCGGTATTATGCCCGTCAGGCGGAAGTTACTGTCAATCACGGTACTTCGGGGACTTATGTAATCTAGGTATCGTTTTATTGTTTTGATTTGTAAGCGTTAAAAGCAAAATATTGAAAATTTTTATCGAAAAATTTGCCAATAACGTTTTATGTCTGTACCTTTGCAAACAGACAATAAAAGGTTTTTATGTCTATTTGTTAAGTTCGTTTTATATAGGGGTCCGGTCCTTTGTGAAAAGCACCGGATTTCTTTTTTATATAGTCTTGAGTCTCCGCCGTTTTACACAACTTGTCAATGTATAAACATTTAGAATCTGTTTTGAAATTATTATCTGAAGGTTTGAGAATAAAAAACTTCAGGTTCGACCGAGGATTCTGGGAAGATAGCTGTGCCTATCTGACTTGAAAACTCGGGATGAAGATGAAGGAATTTTACCTCAAACAACTTTTTAATAATTTCAAAACAGATTCTTAACACTTTTCAAAATAGCGTATGTGGCGATTCTGAAAAGTGTTAATATGCTGATATTTAATTGATTAACAAAATATAGCATCAGATCTTGGTCAGCAGTCCAGCCTCGAGATCCTGTGCGGCCGTCTGCTTGATCTTGTAGTGCAACTTCTTGCCTGTGGCATTGAGCGGTATATCTTCCACGAAGCGGTAGTAGCGTGGACGCTTGAAATTGGCGATATAAGGACTTTCCTTGCAGAAGTTGTCCAGTTCCTCCACTGTCAGCGACTCGTCGCTTTTGATGACATAGGCTGTCACCAGCTGGCCGCGTACCCTGTCAGGAACGGCAGTGACAATGCAGTCCTTCACTTTCGGGTTCATATTCAGAACCTCCTCCACCTGGGTAGGGTAGATGTTCTCCCCTGAAGATATGATCATGTCATCCTTCCTGCCTACTATGGTCACGAAATGGTTCTTGTCCCATGTGGCGAGGTCATTGGTGTATATGAAGTCCTTATAGTATTTCTTCTCGGTCTCCTGCGGGTTGTTGTAGTAGCAGTACGGTGACTTTGCCGGGGAATTGATGATGACCTCGCCGACTTCGGTGCCGTCTGTCGCCACCATATCGTCAGGCTCGGCCCTGTGTCCGTCATAGACCTTGACCACCCTTACTTCATCGTCAATGCATGAGGCTCCTGCCGTGCCTGCATATTCGGGAAGGTCAAACGGTCTAAGGAAAGTGTTCCAGAATGTCTCTGTAGTGCCGTATCCGTTGAATATGTTGTTTGTCAATACTTTCTGGTATCTGATGCAGGATGCCTTCTCCAGTGGACTGCCCATTGTCACTATCCCATGGAGCGAGCTCAGGTCTCTTGGCCTGTCCTCCTGGGCGTCAGCGAGATCCTCCAGGACCGTAGGCACACCGATGATGAAGGAGATATGGTATTTCCCGATATAGTCCAATGTTTTTTCCGCATTGAACTTGCTCATTATCACCATGCAGCCGCCGGCGTACAATGTCGGGCACGGGCCTGCGCAATGCAGTCCTCCTCTATGGAACCATGGAGTGGTGTTCATGGATATGTCCCTGTAGTTCATCGGGAAATGGATCATGACATCATGGCTTGAGAGCACTTCGTTTATGCTGGTGAGAGGCACTCCCTTCTGCCGTCCGGTGGTGCCTGAAGTGTAAAGCCTTGTGGTCTCGTCATATATGTTGAGCTCATACGGCAGCACAGGATTTTCGGTGGACATGCTTCCGACATAGTCGTTGTAGGAAACGATGTTTCCATGGCTGGTGCTGTCTATGACAATGAGCCTTTCCGGCTTGAATGTCGCAATCTTCACGGCCTCAAGTATTTCAGACTCCCTGCGCGAATCGAAAAGCAGGATGCGTGGTTTGGAGTCGTCGATGTTCTGGGCAATCTCGCCTGGGCTGAGACGGTAGCTTACTGGGGCATTGACCGTATGCAGCTTGTGGCAGGCGACATATACGAACACGAACTCCGGGCAGTTGAGCAGCTGATACATTATTACATCGCCTTTCTTCATCCCGTCCCTGAGCATTGCTGCGGCGAACTTGTTGCTCTCCCTGTTCAGCTCATCGTATGTCCATCTGCGGTCGGTGTCTGGAAAAATCATGGCTTCACGTCCGGAATAGCGGCGGACGTTCCTCATGAATCCGGCAATCCATGTGTATTGCCTTTCGAATACTTGTCTGAATTCAGTGTTCATATCTTTTCAGTATTTAGTATGTGTCTTTCAAAACTATTGTCAGGTGCAAAAGTAAGCCGTAAAATCCATACAAGTAAATTTATGTGGCGATAATTCCTGAAATTTGACGAAAGGCGCGGAAATGTGGCGAAATTCATGAAAAATGTGGCTTGCAGCTTGTCTGTCATGCAGCATTGTGGTGAAAAAATGCATCTATAGCGCGGATTGAAACATTGAAGAAATGATAAAAAGAATAATATATTCGATCCTCGCTGCCATGGCAGTGTGTTCCTGCTCGGTCGCTTCGGACTTCAGTCCGGGGCCCGATTCGGATATTATCTGGGATATTGCCCCGATTTCGTTGTGGATCTATCTCTCTGATGAGGGCGGAAAGAACATGCTGGATCCTGAAGTTCCGGCGGAAGTGTTCGATATAAGCCGTGTGGCGGCTAAGTGGATGGGAGAGACGTACAAGGTCGATACCGGTCAGAACGGTGGAGTGTCGATGAATAAGGTAAATGTCATTTTCCATGGCCTGAAGCTTGATAAGGACAGTTATGGAAGATGGATCCTGTCTTTTGGAGAGTTTGATGGCTCAGACAATATTGACAACCAGGAGCTCATCATCAGCTGGGGTGACGGCACGTCTGATACCATAACGGTTTTCAACCATTTCAGCTGGAATTCGAACGGTTCTCCTTCCATCACGAGGCGCTTTTATGTGAACGGAGATAAGCAGGAGTCAGACATTGCCGTTTTCTCTTTCGTCAGGAAATAGGACAAGGAAATCCCATAGAATGTCCAATATGGAGCACTTGCTTTGACGCTAGGTGGAAATTTAGTAATTTTGTATCGTCTCTTTTCAGACATTCTTGTCTGAGAGAGGCGATATAATTGTGTAAACGCATTAATATCATAAAATTATGCATATTGCTATAGCAGGGAATATCGGCAGCGGCAAGACTACATTGACCAAGATGCTGGCTGCGAGATATGGCTGGACTCCCAAGTTCGAGTCCGTGGACTTTAACCCGTATCTGTCCGATTTCTACGATGACATGAGCAGGTGGTCATTCAATCTCCAGATATATTTCCTGAACAAGCGTTTCAAGGATGTCGTGGATATCTCCAGGAACAAGGAGGTCATCATCCAGGACAGGACTATTTATGAGGATGCCAGGATCTTTGCCCCGAACCTTCATGACATGGGGCTTATGAGCTCCCGCGATTTCGAGACATACTCGGACCTTTTCGACCTGATGATGTCCCTGGTGAAGATGCCGGATCTCCTCATCTATCTTAAATCTTCCATCCCTAATCTGGTATCACAGATACAGAAGCGTGGACGCGAATATGAGAAGACTATCAGAATCGACTATCTTACAGGACTTAATGAACGTTATGAAAAGTGGATCAGCTCTTATACAGGGCATCTTCTTGTGATTGACGCCGACAGATACAAATTCGGAAACAAGGAAGAGGACTTCGAGGCTGTCACGGACATGATCGACTCGGAGCTTTTCGGACTGTTCCCTCCAGAAGAATCGAAATAATATGACTTCAAGACCGACAATCATCGATTTCGTGGAGAAATACACCCATGAATTCGCATCCCATGTTTTCCTTCGTGAAAAGCCGGCTGACCGCTGGACAGAGACAACATTTGAACAGACAAGACTGGAAGCCTACAGGGTGGCGGCAGGCCTGATGTCGCTCGGGCTCAATAAGGGTGACAAGGTGGCTCTTCTTTCAGAGGGCCGTAACATGTGGGTGATCGGCGAGCTGGGAATTCTCTATGCCGGTGGGGTCAATGTGCCTCTTTCCGTAAAGCTTGAGGAGGGCAGCGACCTGGTTTTCCGCATAAACCATTCTGATGCCAGGTTTGTCATGGTGTCAGGAACCCAGCTTCCCAAGGTCAGACGTATCCTTAAGGACACGCCGGCTGTGGAGCAGATCATTGTCCTGGACGACCTGGCTGAATATCAGGAAAAGGAAATCCCGATGTCGCATGTCATGAGGATGGGCGACCGTTTCATGAGAGAGAATCCTGGTGTGCTGGAATCCAGATCCCGGTCTGTGGGACCTGATGACTATGCCAATATCAGCTATACATCAGGAACTACGGCGGACCCTAAGGGTATCCTCCTGACTCACCGTAACTATACTGCGAATGTGGAGCAGGCTCATTCTGTGGTGTCTATTCCTCAGGATGCCGTGATGCTCATCATCCTTCCTCTGGACCATTGCTTCGCTCATGTGGCAGGCTTCTACACGATGATGTCCTACGGCGGAAGTATCGCCACAGTGCCAGTAGGGAAGACTCCTATGGCTTCACTGAAGAATATCCCGATGGCTATCAAGGAGGTGCGTCCTCATGTGATGCTTTCCGTGCCTGCGCTTGCGCGTAATTTCAAGAAGAATGTCGAGTCCGGTATCAAGGCCAAGGGGTCTAAGGTGGAGAAGCTTTACAACTTCGCATTGAACCTCGCCATCTCATATAATAAGGAATACTATAACAGAGGCGGAATCCTGCAGCTGTGGAAGAAGCCGCTCATGGCGCTGTTTGATAGGCTTATATTCAAGAGTGTGCGTCAGGGTTTCGGAGGCAGAATGATGTTCTTTGTCGGCGGAGGCGCACTTCTGGATATAGAGCTCCAGAGATATTATTGTGCAATCGGGATACCGATGTTCCAGGGATACGGACTTTCTGAAGCTACTCCTATCATTTCTTCCAACTCGTTCAAACACTGTATCTTCGGTTCTTCAGGATACGTAGTGAGACCGATGGAGATCAAGATATGTGACGGAGACGGCAAGTCTCTCGGATATGGAGAGAAAGGCGAGATTGTCATCAAGGGCGAGAATGTCATGGCTGGCTATTGGAAGAATCCGGCTGCTACGGCTGAGACTGTTGTTGACGGATGGCTTCATACTGGCGATATGGGCTATATGAGGGACCGGAACTTCCTCTATGTCGTCGGGCGCTTCAAGTCATTGCTCATCTCCGCTGACGGTGAGAAGTACAGCCCTGAAGGGTTCGAGGATTCTCTTACCGACAGCTCGAAGTTTATCGACCAGGTGGTTCTCCACAATAACCAGGATCCGTACACGACTGTGATAATTGTCCCGAACAAGGAGGCGCTGAAGGAGTATGTGAAAGCAGGAAATCCTGGTATCGACATCACCTCCCGTGAGGCTAAGGGGCTTATGCTTAAGAAGATACAGGAGGAGGTTAATTCGTACAGAAAGGGCGGCTCTCGTGAGGGCATGTTCCCGGAGAGATGGCTTCCTGCCGCAATCATAGTGGCTGACGAGCCGTTCACGGAGCAGAACCACATGGTGAACAGCACAATGAAGATTGTCCGCGGAAAGGTGGAGAAGCACTATGCAGACCGCATCGCGTATGCGCTCACTGCAGAAGGCAAGAACCTCCTTAACGAGAAAAACATTGCATCGCTATAGGCGATACAATGTTTTTTCGTGCTTCGGACGGGACTTGAACCCGTACAGGCATTGCTGCCCAAGGGATTTTAAGTCCCTCGTGTCTACCAATTCCACCACCAAAGCGGATTGGATGACAAAGTTAGGTAAAAATGTTTAAAAATAAAATCAAATGGGACTACTAGATGGAAAAGTCGCTCTTGTAACAGGAGCTGCTAAGGGCATAGGCAAGGCTATCGCCCTCAAATTCGCCGCTGAAGGTGCTGATGTCGCTTTCACGGATCTCGTTATCAATGAGGCTGCCGAGGAGACGATCAAGGAGCTGGAGGCATTCGGGCATAAGGTGAAAGGCTACGCATCAAATGCAGCCGACTTCACCCAGACTCAGGAGGTCGTCGATCAGATCATGGCTGATTTCGGTCACATCGACATTCTTGTCAACAATGCCGGCATCACCAAGGATGGCCTGATGCTCAGGATGAGCGAGGCGCAGTGGGATGCTGTCATCAATGTCAACCTCAAGTCCGCTTTCAACTTCATCCACGCATTGACCCCAATCATGGCGCGTCAGAGAAGCGGAAGCATCATCAATATGTCTTCAGTGGTAGGTGTATCGGGCAATGCCGGACAGTGCAACTACTCTGCATCCAAGGCAGGGCTTATCGGTCTCGCCAAGTCTATCGCCAAGGAGATGGGCCCTCGTGGCATCCGTGCGAACTGCATTGCTCCTGGCTTCATCATCTCGGATATGACCAAGGCTCTTCCTGAGGAAGTACGTGAACAGTGGATCAAGACGATCCCTCTGCGCCGTGGCGGTACCCCGGAGGATGTCGCGAAAGTTGCGCTTTTCCTTGCCAGCGACCTTTCATCATACGTCAGCGGCCAGGTTATCCATGTCTGCGGCGCAATGAACTGCTAGCACAAGCTGCCGGTTGTGGAATGCAACTAGCTGATACATAGATATATAACTAAAATTCTACTCCATTGAACGTGGAGTAGAATTTTAGTTTATTGTCTGTGAGCCAGAGATTTACGCTCCACAGAACGCTAGAAGTATTTCTTTTCCCTGTGGTCCAGGGAGATGAATATGGACAGCATGATGGTGAAAGCCCAGAGTGACGAGCCACCGTAGCTCATGAACGGAAGCGGAATTCCTATGACAGGCATTATTCCTATCGTCATGCCTATATTGATGAACAGGTGCATGAACAGGCTGCTGGCGAGGCAGTAGCCGTAGATTCTGGTGAAACTTTCCCTGCTTCGTTCCGCGTCTTTCATGATCTGCAGGATAAGAAGCACATACAGCGTGATTACTGTCAGGCATCCAATGAATCCCCATTCCTCACCGACTGTGCAGAATATGAAGTCTGTGCTCTGTTCCGGAACGAAGCCGTACGTTGTCTGGGTCCCGTTCATGTATCCCTTGCCGAACAGTCCGCCGGAGCCGATAGCGATCATTGACTGGTTTACATTGTATCCCACGCCAGCCGGGTCCTCCTTCATGCCGAGCAGGACCTCGATACGCTTGCGCTGGTGATCCTGTAGTACATTGTTGAAGACGATATCAGCGGACAGCACCAGCCCTACTCCTGCGAGGAAAGTGAGCACCGACACCAGCGTGAAGGTCCTGTTCTTGCTTTTCAGCGAATGCCAGATTATAGGAGGCAGAGCTATTCCTGATATGCCAAGGAGAATATAGAGAGGTTTGACTGCCATAAGAAAATGCCACTGCTCACCTTTTGCCTCCTGCAGCATTGTCCAGAAATTCGGCACGAATGCGAGGAGGACTATTCCCATGGCATAGATGACCAGCCATTGCCACATCTTCCTGAAATTCAGTGCGCTGCATAGGGAGATGATTCCGATGAGCACCAGCACAGCGGTATAGGATGATGCCACCAGCGTGAGGATGAAGACGAGAATCGCGAGAGCTATCATTGCCAGGAGCCATCCCGAAAGTCCCTCCCTGTACAGCATGAATACGAATCCTACATATACAAGTGCAGAGCCTGTCTCCTTTTCCGCAAGGATGATCAGCATAGGGAAGATTATGATGCATGCCACTGTCAGGAAATCCTTGAGCCTTGTTATCCTGAATGTGGCACGGCTCATGACGAAGGCCAGAAGCAGGGACGTCGTTATCTTGGAAATCTCAGCCGGCTGGAAACGTACAGGGCCGAATGCGAACCATGAACGTGAACCCTTCACCTCCACGCCCAGGAAGATGACAGCTACAAGCAGCCCTATGACAAATACATAGAACAGTACTGCGCCCCCTTCCCACAGATTAGGACTTACCAGGAATATGATCATGGCGCCAAGCCCGAATGCCGTCAGCATCCAGATGAACTGCTTTCCGCTGTTGGCGCTGAAATCGAAGATGCCTGATACGTCGGCACCATGGACTGATGCGTAGATATTTGCCCAGCCTATGAAGACGAGGAGCAGATAAAGTATTATCAGCTTCCAGTCGTATGCCTGTCCTATGCTTCTGCCACTATATCTGTCCATGTCAATACTTTTTTACCCTTGCCATCAGATCTCCCTGCAGGACTCTGTCTTCCAGAGGTTTGCGTTTCTCGTCAATCTCTCCGCGCAGATATTTCTCCACCAGCAGAGATGCGATAGGGCACGCCCATGTGGCACCGAAACCGCCATTCTCGATATATGCCGCAACCGCGATTTTCGGGTTGTCCTTCGGGGCGAAGCAGATGAAGACGGAGTTGTCCGCTCCCCGCGGATTCTGGGCAGTTCCTGTCTTTCCGCATATATCAAGCCCCTCCACTGCCGCGATGCTAGCTGTTCCTCCGGAGCCGAACCCGCTGTTGACTGCACGCCACATGCCTTGTATGACTTTGCGGAACTGCATGGTGTCCACCATGGTGTATTGACGTTCCTTGTATTTCTGATCTATTTTCAGGGAATCGGAATCCTTGATGATATGCGGGATGTAGTAGTATCCTCTGTTGGCCACCGTGGCGCACATATTGGCGATCTGCAGAGGGGTCACGCCTATTTCTCCCTGGCCGATTGACAATGATATTACAGTGGTGAACTTCCAGCCGTTCTTGCCGTATATCCTGTTGTAGTACGCTGAAGTAGGGATGGTTCCTCCAAGCTCGGCAGGGAAGTCGCTTCCCAGCTTACGTCCGAAGCCGAAGCTCTGCACATAGTCATGCCATCTGTCAAGCGCCTCTCCAGGGCCCTTGTACTTCCTGTTCTCCAGGATATTCTTCATCACATAGCAGAAGTATCCGTTGCAGGACATCATTATCGCCTCCTCCAGATTCAGCGGAGACCTGTGCCCGTGACATCCCAGCTTGTGGCTTCCATAGGGATATCCATGGCTGCACGGGTATGTGTATTCAGGCTTCAGCACCCCCTCCTGCAGTCCTATCAGCCCATTCACGAGCTTGAATACGGAGCCTGGAGGGTACGGAGCCTGTACTGCTCTGTTGAACATAGGCTTGTGCGGATCACTTACAATTTCGGAGTAATGCTTTCCTATGTCAGCAAGCATGTCCACGTCAATACCGGGGCTTGAGACCATGGTAAGAATCTCCCCTGTGGAAGGCTCTATTGCCACTAGGCTTCCCACCTTGTTCCTCATCAGCTCCTGCCCGTACTGCTGCAGGTCCGCGTCGATTGTGGTCACGACATCCTTTCCTGGCACAGCCTCCTTGTCCATCTCCCCGTCCTTGTACCTGGACTGTATCTGGTTGTGCGAGTTGCGCAGATATATCTGGTAGCCCTTCTCTCCGCGCAGCTCCTTTTCCCTGGCAGCCTCGATGCCGGTCTTTCCCGCATAGTCTCCTGGGCGGTATTCTCCCGGGTGTTTCTTGATAAATGACTGATCGACCTCAGAAACGTACCCGAGCAGGTTTCCTCCTGCATTGACAGGATAGTCACGGATGCTTCGCACCTGTCCCTTGAATCCCTTGAACTTGTACTGTACCTCGGCGAAACGCATGTATGTGCCTGAATGGATCTGCTTCAGCATGACCATCGACTGGAATCCTATCTTGCGCCTGTTCTTGCGGTACTCGGACATCTTGTTCCTGATGAACTCCGGCGTTATCCCCAGCACGTCTGCCAGAAGCAGGGTGTCGAACGGCTCCACCTCCTTCGGCGTCACCAGTATGTCGTATGCCACCTTGTTCCCGACAATGATTTTCCCGTTGCGGTCATAGATTATACCCCTTGTCGGGTAGATGATGTCATAGACCATCGAGTTGTTGGAGGCATTAATCTTATACTTGTCGTCGATGATCTGTATCACGAAAAGCTTCGCCAGGAGGATGCCGGCGAAGATGAGCAGACCGATGCGTAATTTGCTGACCCTGGATGTGCTCATGTTGACTATTTCCTTTCGTTTGGATCCAAAAGGTTGGCTAGAACCAATGAAACCAGTGTTCCTGCTACCAGGGAGACCGAGAATCTCAATGCGTTGAACATGAACGGCCTGGCGGATGCGCCATCGGCCCAGATGTATATGATGAGGTAGATCGCCTGGGATATGAAGATGGCAACGGCCATCTTTCCTGTGCCGTACTTCATCATTGACACGTCTTCTTCCGTGATGGTCAGCTCCTTTCCGAAGATGAACCCGCAGATCCATCTTCTTGCGCCGGCTACAGGGACAAGTGCGAGAGCATTGAGTCCGGCGACCCCTTCGGCGAGAGTGTCCACCGCCAGGCCGGAAGCGAAGGCGAGAAGCATTGCCAGCACCGGGCTGTACCTTGTGGGCATCAGCAGTATGGCGCACGGCAATATGCTCAAAGTAAGGAATGTGCTGATATGAAGATAATTGCATATCAGCAGCTGTACTCCTAGTATGATGAAAAACATCATGAGATAATTCTGCTTCATCACTTTCCTTGCTTATTGTTCTCGCTGTCCTCCAGCGCTTCGATTTCCTTTATGTCGTTGTTGCTTACGATGGTGACATATCTCAATGTTGAGAAATTCTGGAAAAGCTTGATTTTCACCTCGTAGGTGGCACCATTGACGATCCTTGTGCTGCCTGTGGTTCCCAGCGGGATGTCAGGCGGGAATATTGACGAGAATCCGCTTGTATATACAGTGTCCCCTTCTTCGAACTTGTACTGGAGAGGAATCTCTTTCAATATCGCTCCGTCACGGTGCTGCCCGTCCCATACCATTGGGCCGACTGCCCCACCGTTACCGATCCTGGCACTTATGCTCAGCTCTGAGTTGAGGAATGAGATGGCGTATGAGTAGTGGCGGCTTACGGCATCGATGATTCCCACGACTCCTTCCGGGGTGATTATCCCGGACTGCACACGGATGCCGTCGTCTGAGCCTTTCCCGATTATCAGGTAGTTGTGCTGCTTGTTGGTGCTGTTCTTCATCACCTGTGCCGGGATGAAGCTGAACTTGCCTGAGACCATCGCGGCGTCAGCTTGTGCAAGGGAATCCAGGCGGGCGGCATCAAGCAGCGTGTTCAGCCTGGAGATTTCCTTGTTAAGCTTGAATATGTTGCCGGCAAGCCTGTGGTTCTCTCCCCGCAGTGAAAAGTACGAGGAGATGGACTCTGTCACTCCCCAGACCTTGCCCATCACGCCATGCAGAGCCTTCGTGATGAAGAAATTCTGTATGGAGCTGCTATGGCTCAACATATCAAGCGCGGCAATCTCCAGAATTATGAAGACTGCCGTGTTAATGATTGTTCCTGTTATGGTTCTCTGCTTGGGCATCTACCTCTTCAGGAAAGAGCAGTTGCCTACGTGCTTCAGAGCGATGCAGGTCCCTCTTGCCACTGCGTGAAGCGGATCCTCAGCTACGTGGAAAGGAATATTGACTTTCTCGGACAGACGTGTGTCAAGACCTCTCAGCAATGCTCCACCACCTGAAAGGAAGATACCGTTCTCCACGATATCGGAATAAAGCTCAGGAGGGGTCTGCTCCAGCACATGGAGGATAGAGGTTTCTATGCGTGTGATGGACTTGTCCAGACAATGTGCCATCTCCTGATATGAGATGGTGGCCTCCACCGGATGTGCCGTCATAAGGTTAGGACCTCTGACGACATAGGATTCAGGCTCTTCAGGAAGTGCCGGTATCACGGCTCCGACAGCGATCTTTATCTTTTCCGCAGTGGTCTCTCCGATGCGGATGTTATGCTGCTGCCTGAGGTATGACTGGATGTCGCTTGTGAACACGTCTCCGGCTATGCGGATACTGTCCTGTACTACAATGCCTCCCAGCGAGATGACCGCGATTTCTGTGGTACCTCCACCTATATCGACGACCATGTTTCCTTTAGGGGCCTCCACTTCGAGACCTATACCGAGAGCGGCAGCCATAGGCTCGGAGATGAGATATACATCACGTCCTCCGGCATGCTCCGCAGAGTCCCTGACGGCCCTGATCTCCACTTCGGTACTTCCTGACGGAATGCCTACGACCAGTCTCAGGTTCGGTGAGAACAATGTCTTTTTCTTGCTGTTCACCTGCTTGATGAAGCCGCGGATCATCATCTCCGCAGCATTGAAGTCGGCGATTACGCCGTCCTTGAGAGGACGTACTGTCCTGATTCCCGGCTGCTCGCGCTCATGCATAAGTTTCGCCTTGTGTCCCAGTGCAATGCATTTGCCGGATGCGCTATCTATTGCGACAATGCTAGGCTCGTCCAGGACGATCTTGTCGTTCTGGAAAATGACCGTGTTGGCGGTTCCGAGGTCCATTGCCAGCTCTTGTGTCAAGAATGAAAAACTCATATCATTAAATACGGATTTCCTGTTAATTTCATAATTTCCGTAAAATTACGAAAAATAACTTAATTTTGCCTAGAAAAATTGATAATCATCTAGAACAAAATGGGCGGAAACAAGTATCTGATAGTTATGGCTGCCGGGCATGGCACGAGAATGGGCGGAAATCTTCCAAAGCAGTTTCTGTCCCTTGACGGAAAAGCTATTCTTCACAGGACAATCCTGAAGTTCCTGTCGGCAGTTCCTGACATCAGGGTGGTGACAGTCCTTCCATCTGACGGTGAATATGATGCATGGTGGCGCGACTACTGCATCCGCACAAACTTCAATTGCCCGCAGATCCTTGTCCGCGGCGGCATCACCAGGTTCCATTCGGTCAAGGCGGCTCTCGCCAGAGTCCCTTCAGATGCTGTCGTGGCGATCCATGACGGAGTCCGTCCTCTCCTGTCGGAGCAGATGATAAGGTCAATGTTTTCGCGCATTGAGGATGATCCTGGCTGCCATGCTCTCATACCAGTCGTTCCGATGGTAGATACCCTTAAGGTGCTTGAAAAAAAGAATGATGACGAGGGTCATGAGTATCTTCATGCGGCAGCAGGCAGGGGCGTGAACCGGGAAGAAGTGTTCGGTGCGCAGACACCGCAGATATTCCGCGCGGGAGAGATAAAGGCAGCGTATTCACAGGCATACAGCCGGTCGTTCACTGATGATGCATCGGTGGCGGCAGAATATGAAATACCTCTCACCTTCATTGAAGGCGAGAGGCTTAACTTCAAGATAACATCTCCTGACGATCTTGTCCTTGCACAGGCGGTCCTCTCCATCAGGAAATAGACAGCTGCAGAGGATGCCTACTCGTCGTCATCAGAGGTCCCCTTTTTCGATGAACTGCTGTAGCTTGTGTTCCGGTAGTCCTTTACCCAGACCTGTCTGTCGATGGCTTCGTCAAGGGCGATCATTGTCTCCGTCGAGAGAATGTAAGGGATCTTCTGGATCGTGTTCAGGAGGATTTCCATCAGGTGATCGTTGTCGAAGCAGTAGATCTTCACAAGAAGAGCATATTTTCCTGTCACGAAGTGGCACTCCACGACTTCAGGAATCTTCTTCAGATGGGCAACGACTACATTATACTTGTCGGCTTCTGACAGTGAGATGCTTATGAATGCACAGATATTGAGTCCTATCGCCTGCGGCTTGACAAGCAGCCTTGAGCCGGTAATCACACCGTTGGCCTCAAGCCGTTTGACCCTCTGATGTATAGCAGCTCCGGAAACGCCGCACTCGCGTGCTATTTCCAGAAACGGCATTCTCGCATTCTTGACCAGGAATGACAGAATCTTCTGGTCTGTCTGGTCAATGTGATATTTTGCCATAACTTTATATATTGTGACTTTCAGATTATAACTAAGAATCTGTTTTGAAATGATTAAAAAGTTGTTTGAGGTAAAATTCCTTCATTTTCTTCCCGAGTTTTCAGGTCAGATAGGCTCCGCTATCTTCCCCGAATCCTTCGGTCGAACCTGAAGCTTTTTCCTCTCAAACCTTCAGATAATAATTTCAAAACAGCTTCTGATACTTTTGCAAAAGTAATGAATATTTTTAATAAAATATACTTTACTCGGTCTGAAAGTTTTATATTTTAAGCAAAAACACTGTTTTATGACCAGACAGTCATGAAAAACAGTGCTTTTGCAGCTTCCTACTTTTTGGCGAATCTCCTGCGGGATGTGCGTTTCGTAGGCTCCGAGGCCTCGATTATCTCCTTGCACTTCTCTTCTGTGAGTGATGCGGTATCCGTTCCTTTAGGAATCTTGTAGTTCTTGCCGTCCTGCTTCAGGTACGGCCCGTATCTGCCGTCTATTACCTGGATTCCGCTGCCTGAGTAGTCGGCAAGAATTGTATTGGCATTTGCCTTTTCAGCATTGGCCTCTATTACGGAAATGCAGTCGTCCAATGAAACTGTCAGAGGGTCCTTGCCTCTCGGAAGAGAGATATTCTTGTCCCCATACTTCAGGTAAGGCCCGAACCGTCCCTTGGTGGCGATGATGTCTATGCCGTTGTACTGGCCGACGGTCTTCGGGAGGAGGAACAGCTTCACTGCGTCCTCCAGCGTGATGCTCTCGATGAGCTGCCCTGGAGCGAGATGGGCGAACTGGCGCTTCTCTCCTTCTCCCTTCTGGATATATGGGCCGTACTGGCCGAATTTCGCCACGATAGGCTCGCCGTCGGACGGGTCATTGCCAAGTTCCCTGCTTATGTGGCTGTACTCCTTGTCGTTAAGCACTTCTTCCACTTTCTTGTGGAATGGAGTATAGAACTGTCCAATGACATTGTTCCATACCAGCTCGCCGTCTGCGATCTGGTCGAAGTCCTTCTCCACATTGGCGGTGAAGTCGTATCCGAGAATGGTATGGAAATTCTTTACCAGATAGTCGGTCACTATCATTCCTATCTCCTGCGGAAGCAGTTTTCCCTTCTCGGCCCCGACGGTCTCGGTTCTCGATATCTCTGAAATCTTGCCGCCCTTCATTGTCAGGCACGTTACAGGTATGCTTTCGCCCTCCTTGTCTCCTTTCATTATGTAGCCGCGGCCTGTCGTAAGAGTCGAGATGGTAGGCGCATACGTGGAAGGACGGCCGATACCGAGTTCCTCCAGCTTCTTGACCAGGGTCGCCTCCGAGAATCTGGACGGCGGTGCGGTGAACTTGCAGTCAGATGCGAAGCTTATGGCTGTCATGCAGTCTCCCTCATGGAGCTCCGGAAGTGTGATTTCCTCTTCATCCTGCTGATCATCAGTTCCTTCCATATAGACTTTCAGGAATCCGTCGAATACCACCTGGTTTGCCTGGAGCGCAAATTTCTCGCTTCTTCTGTCAGACGAGATCTTTATGTCTGTTTTCAGGATTCTGGCGTCTGCCATCTGTGATGCGATGGTACGTTTCCAGATGAGGCTGTAAAGTTTCTGCTCCTGGGCAGTTCCGCTGATTTCCACATTATCTATATAGGTAGGGCGGATGGCTTCATGAGCTTCCTGCGCACCCTTCGAATGAGTCTTGTACTGGCGTGACCTGGAATAGCTTTCACCGTAATTCTCCTCAATGAATTTCTTCGCAGTGTTGATGGCAAGCGAGGACAGGTTTGTCGAGTCGGTTCTCATGTAGGTGATAAGACCGCGCTCGTAGAGGCTCTGGGCAATGCGCATTGTCAGGCTGACAGGAAATCTGAGTTTCCTGGCGGCTTCCTGCTGGAGAGTCGAGGTCGTGAACGGCGCCGCCGGTGTTCTGGTCCCTTCCTTCTTGTCGATACTGCAGATTGTGAATGTGGCATCTGCATTGTCTTCCAGGAATTTGCGGGCATCGTCAATGCCTTTGAACCTGGTGTCGAGGGTTGCATTGACCTTGACGCCTGCGGCAGTGCCTTCCGGATGAAATATGGCGGTGGTCCTGTAGAATGGCTCTTTCTGGAACCCTAGAATTTCTCGTTCCCTGTCCACCACGAGCCTCAGTGCCACGCTCTGCACACGTCCGGCGGAAAGCTTCGGCTGGATTTTTCTCCAGAGCACTGGTGACAGTTCGAAGCCGACTAGCCTGTCCAGTACTCGTCTGGCCTGCTGTGCATTCACGAGGTTCATGTCAATGTCCCTCGGTGTCTTTATCGCGTTGAGGATTGCATTTTTCGTGATTTCGTGGAATACGATTCTTCGGGTGTTCTCATGTTTCAGGCCGAGAGTTTCATAGAGATGCCAGGAGATGGCTTCTCCCTCCCGGTCTTCATCGGATGCCAGCCATACGGTCTTGGCTCCGGATGCGAGCTTCTTCAGCTCTGATACCACTTTTTTCTTGTCTGCCGGTATGACGTATTCGGGCGTGAAGTTGTGCTCTATATCTACACTCAGTTTCTTATCCTGCAGATCCCTGATGTGTCCGTAGCTCGGTTTTACAATGTAGTCGTCACCCAGGAATTTCTGTATTGTCCCTGCTTTTGCCGGAGACTCTACTATGACAAGGTTCCCCTCCATCTTTCTTTCAGTTTTATTCAAGTTATCAGGAGACCGGGCTGTCCGGCTCCATAATTTCAATGTTCAAGTTCATGCAGGCCTGCGCACATCGTCTGACGTTACCCTCACCCTAAATCCCTCTCCTCGGGAGCGGGACTTTTCATCGCCTTGCAGGCTCCACATCGGAGGTTGTCCCTCCTCCTTTCATTCAGTTTTATTCAAGTTATCAGGAGACCGGGCTGTCCGGCTCCGTAATTTCAATGTTCAAGTTTTTATAGAAAAATTCTGTTAACTGACTGCAAAGTAAGGAACAAATAAGGATATTTTCCAAATTTTCTGTGTATTTTTGCTCTTTCGAAGAAAAACCGATATGACAGATAATACGAGAAAGAAATGCGTGAAATGGTTCTGGATAATCGTTTCCGTGCCGATAGCGATGTTCATTGCCATGCTTCTGCTGGTCTGGGCATTCGCCGACATCCCATCATTCGAGGAACTCGAGAATCCTGACAGCAAGCTGGCTACAGAGGTGATAGCCGATGATGGACAGATACTTACGACATTCCATATCGAAAACAGGTCGTATGTTCCTTACGAGGAGCTCTCGCCATATCTGGTGGAGGCGGCTGTCGCCACGGAGGACTTGAGGTTTTATAAGCACTCCGGCATTGATTTTCAGAGCCTTGGCCGTGTGCTGGTGAAGACATTGCTCCTTGGAGATTCTGGCCAGGGCGGCGGCAGCACTATAACACAGCAGCTTGCGAAGACATTGTACCCGCGTGCCGATGTCTCCAGCAGCATCCCCGGCTTCTCCAAGGTGAAGATGGTGTGGATAAAGCTGAAGGAATGGATAACAGCCGTAAAGCTTGAGCGAGACTACACGAAAGACGAGATTCTCGATATGTATCTGAATGCAGTTTTCTTCGGAAGCAGCGCGTATGGTGTGAGGGCCGCTTCGCAGACATTCTTTGCCAAGGAGCCTGCCGATCTTACAGTCGAGGAGAGCGCCACACTTGTCGGAATGGTGAACAAGCCTACCAGATATAACCCGGCTCTGCACCCTGACAAGGCATTGTACCGCAGGAACTTCGTTATCGGACAGATGGAGAAGGCCGGATATATTACGAAGGCGGAACGGGACTCTATCCAGCAGATACCTATATCATTGTCATATCAGGTACAGGACCACAATGCCGGTCTTGCACCTTATTTCAGGGATATGCTCAGGCGCGTGATGAATGCAGAGAAGCCTGTCCGCTCCAGATATACCTACAGGGAAGATTATGCGGCCGACTCCCTGTCATGGGAGGACGATCCTTTATATGGATGGCTGAACAAGAATACCAAGCCTGATGGCACGAAATACAATCTGGACAAGGATGGTCTCCGTATCTATACCACTATAAACTACAAGATGCAGAAATATGCCGAGGAGGCTGTTGCGGAGCACCTTGGCAAGAACCTCCAGAAGAGTTTCGAAAGGGATCTGCGTTCGAAGAAGAACAAGCCATTCTCCAATGACGTGGACAAGGATACCAGGGACTATGTGATGAAGCAGGCGAGGAGATGGAGCGACCGCTACCGTGTCATGAAGAAGGAAGGCGCTTCCGAGTCTGAGATACTGAAGAGCTTCTCCGTTCCGGTGCAGATGCGCCTGTTCTCATGGAACAAGAAAGGATACATCGACACCACCATGACGCCGGACGATTCCATCAGGTACTACAAGTCCATCCTGAGGGCTGGTTTCATGGCGATGGAGCCTGTCACAGGCCATGTCAAGGCGTATGTCGGCGGACCGAACTACAGATACTTCAAGTATGACAATGTCCGTCAGGGCAAGCGTCAGATCGGCTCTACAGTCAAGCCTTTCCTCTATACATTGGCAATGCAGTCAGGCATGAGCCCTTGCACGAAAGTGGTGAACGTTCCTCAGACCTTCATCGTAGGAGACAATGAGTGGACGCCGAGAAGTACGGACAAGGATATATGGATAGGCAAGACTGTGACATTGAAATGGGGGCTTACCCATAGCTCTAACAACATATCCGCATACCTGATGAAGCAGCTCGGACCTGAGCCTATGGCGGACATGATGAGGGCAATGGGTATCCAGAGCCATATCGACGCTGTTCCGTCACTCTGCGTAGGACCGGCAGATCTTTCTCTGTATGAAATGGTTGCAGCGTACAATACATTCCCGTCGCGTGGTGTGTATATCGCTCCGCAGTTCGTCACCAGGATCGAGGACAGCCAGGGCAATGTGCTTGGCGAGTTCACGAACCGCAAGCGTGAGGCGATAAGCGAGCAGACTGCATACCTTATGGAAAATCTGATGCAGGGCGTCATCAACAATGGAACAGGTGCAAGGCTGCGTTCGGTCTATCAGCTTAAGGGCGAGATAGCCGGCAAGACAGGCACGACCAATGACAATGCCGACGGATGGTTCATCGGATATACTCCTTCGCTCACAGCCGGAATATGGGTGGGAGCAGAAGACCGTCAGGTGC
The DNA here is from genome assembly GCA_934691625.1 of uncultured Bacteroidales bacterium. Taxonomy (GTDB): domain Bacteria; phylum Bacteroidota; class Bacteroidia; order Bacteroidales; family UBA932; genus Cryptobacteroides. The sequence goes on from CAKUTA010000001.1 coordinate 68,337, forward strand.
ATTTTCAGGCTCTTGCCCTGGGAAGCGGCTCCAACATGGCCCTGCCTATCTGGGGAATCTTCATGAAGAAGGTTCTGAAGGACGGCACGCTTGGGATCTCGGAGTCAGACCGTTTTGTGGCTCCGGCGGGCATGAACATTGACCTGAGCTGCAGCGGCGGGGATGAGGACGCCGACAGGAATACAAGCAGCGAGGCAGACTACTACTTTGATTAAACATATTCTATATATGGGAAAATATAACACTATCGCAGTGATATACGGCAGCGACTCCTCTGAATGGGAGGTCGCATGCAGAAGCGGAGAGTACACGGCATCCAGGATTGATGATACTCAATATGATGTCTATGAAATCTTTGCAAGGTTCGGGAAATGGTCTCTGGTGGCTTACAGGAAAAAGAATTCCATGAGGGTGCCGTTCCCTGAGGAGGCAAGGCCGGAAATCGACAAGAATGATTTCTCGGTTACAGTCTATGGGGAGAAGGTCAAGTTTGACTTCGTATATATAATGCAGCATGGCACACCTGGCGAAAACGGACTTCTCCAGGGCTATTTCGAGATGCTGGGCATTCCGCACAGCGGATGCAGCGCATTCGTATCTACTGTCGCATTCGACAAGTATTCTTGCAAGAGCTATCTGCGGGATGTGGACTACGTGAAGCTTGCGCCAGATGCCTTTGTCCGTAAGGGGATGGATGTCAATGCCTTTGCGCTGAAAGCCGTAGAGAAGCTTGGACTGCCTCTGTTTGTCAAGCCTACTGATGGAGGCTCCAGCTTCGGAATCACCAAGGTGAAGGATGCTGACGGGCTTGTGCCTGCCATAAACTACGCTTTCTCTGAGGGTCCTGCAGTGGTCGTCGAGAAGGCTGTGAATGGGCGTGAGTTCACATGCGCGGCATATACTGACAATGGAAAGGTCAAGGCTCTCCCTGTGATCGAGATTATCACGGAGAATGAGTATTTCGATTATGACGCCAAGTACAACGGCCATAGCCAGGAGGTCTGTCCTGCAAAGATTACGGAAGAGCAGTTGTCTGCCATACAGAAAGTTACAGAGAAGATCTATGCACACCTCGGATGCAATGGCATTGTACGGATGGACTACATATCTGCGGAAGACGGCCTCTACTTCCTGGAAGCGAATACTATCCCTGGCATGACAAGCGCATCTCTTGTGCCTAAGATGGTCCGGGCAGCAGGGCTTGACATGACAGCTTTCCTTACTGCCGTCATTGAAAATTCATAGGGAGGTAGGATGCTTCTTGCTGAATTTGTCAAGTCTGGTACACGGACTCTTGAACAGCGGTATCCGCAGAAGGAGGCACGCTCGATTGTGCTTATGCTCTGTGAGGATGTCCTCGGGACAGAAAGCTATACCCATATAGTTGAACCTGATTTCAAGATTGACGACAGAAAACTGCCGGAACTGGAGGCTGCGATGAAGCGGCTTGCTGATATGGAGCCTGTGCAATATGTGCTTGGCCATGCCGAGTTTTCAGGGAGAAGGTTTCATGTCTCTCCTTCAGTGCTGATTCCTCGTCCTGAAACAGAACTCTTGTGCCGTGATGCCATAAAGTTGGGAACCAGGATATACAGGATGCGTACACCATACGGGAAAAACGCTGTGCCTGTACGTGTTCTGGATCTGTGTACGGGTTCTGGATGCATCGCATGGACTATGGCATTGTCGGTGCCGGGGTGCAAGGTGATTGCTGTGGATATTTCCGATGCTGCCCTGGATGTCGCTTCCGGGCAGGATTTCGCGGCGGAACTTAAATCAGGGAATTATGTGAAGCCTGAATTTATCAAGGCGGATGTCCTGGATTCGGAGCAGGAGTTTGCATATGGCCCGTTTGACATGGTGCTGAGCAATCCTCCGTATATAATGGAGTCGGAGAAGAAGGACATGAGACGCAATGTCCTGGACTATGAGCCTGAATGTGCACTGTTCGTTCCTGATGATGATCCGCTCGTATTCTATAGGGCGATTGCCAGGTGGAGCCAGCGTTTCATGACACCTGACGGGGTAGGACTTTCTGAAGTTAACGAGGCGCTTGCAAGGCAGACTGAGACAGTGTTCAGGGCTGCCGGATATGCACATACTGAGATTGTGAGGGACTTCTCTGACAAGAACAGATATATCATCTACCATAAGTAGTCTTCTGTTTCTGCCTTTCTGAAAATATTATGTTAATATAAATCAGGTTTGCAGGTGGCTGCAGGCTGGATTTTAAAGTTTATTCGTGTTCATTTTCTGAAAACGGATAGTTTTTCGTCACTTTGCATTGTTAAAAACAATGCTTATGAGAAAATTACTTTTAATTACCGCCGTGGCTGCAGTGCTTTCTGCCGGCTGCGAGAAAGTGGACCATTCCGGGGAAAAGTATTCTCCTGATACGGTCTGTCTTCCGCTCGACACTGTTGCAAGATTGTTCTCGTCTCTTCCGATTGAGGCGGGGCACATGCAGGAAGTCTATGATGCCGTCTCCTCATCTTCAGGGAACGGCTATGATGAGGAGTACATGATGAAGGACCTGTTCAGCTCGCCTGGTGCCGGGGTCGGGATGGATGAACAGACCATGGCAGTCCGTACCATGGCTTATTCCAAACCTCTGAAAGAGCTTATTGCAGAGCATCTTGCTGCAGGGACCAAGGCTTCCTCCATGCCTGGGCAGGGGACATTGACTCCTGAAGAATATATGGATGCCCTGGAGAAGTCCGACATCCAGATATATTGGCCTTATTCTGAAGAATGGGACGGAAAGGAGTGGCCGGTGATAACATTTGATCCTGGCAATGGCGCCGAAGTGAATACCGGCTACAGGCTGTCGGAAGATGCTGACGGGAACAGATGTGTGGAGGAGGTTATCGTGGATGAAAAGATGGCTGCGGAACATCCTGTGTGGGTAGTGAACCGCAATGATGACAGCAGCTATTCTTCACTTGAGATGATACGGAAGCGCGATCCGGAGTGGGGGACAGGGGGCGGCTCCATCACGGTACGCCCTTCCGCTGCAGGCCAGCAGAATACTGGAATGGTCCGCTCGCTTGTGCTGAAGGATTTCATGATGCGGCGTAACTATGACTGCTGGTTCGCCGGGGCATCGGAGTTCTTCTTCAAGGTAGGAAGCGTTGAGGGCTTTTCGGCCAGTACCGAGGCTGAACTTAAGCTGTATAATCCTCAGATTACGGATTTCATGCTTGTCGTCAAGCGGAACCAGGTGGGGCAGACTGTTCCTCTGAATGTCATGCTGGTATCCCAATGGACGGAGCAGCTGGACGATATCGCGTTTCTCCTGACAGAGGATGACGGCGGGACCAGGACAGAGTGGAAATGTTCTGCGGTCGTGAAGATCAAGTCCAAAAGCTTCGGGTTCGATGTGGCGTTGCCGTTCAACTCGCGTGACGATATCGTGTGGCGCGGGCAGCTGTCGGCAAAGTTCATGGAAAAATATGACGGTGTAACAAGCCGTTTCGGCGATGTGGATCTGACATTCTCTTTCCTGGAGCGCTAGCGGAATACAATTGTCCGGTTCTCTCCAGGAGCCAGCTGCAGATAGATGAATCCGCTGCTGTCTGAAGGGTATTCGCTTCCGTAGAGGTCCCTGGCGGCAAGCCCGTCGGGAACCTTGATGATCAGGCGTATCTCTCCATGTCCTGAACCGGCGTGGATGACAGAATCTTGGATGATCCCGTCTTTCCAGGAGAAGTCCACGGATGCGCCACCTCTGACGCGCATTCCTGTGACTCTGCCGTCAGTCCATTCTGAAGGCAATGCCGGTATGAATCGGATATATCCTTCATGACTCTGCAGAAGCATCTCCGCTATGCCTGATGCCCCACCGAAGTTGCCGTCTATCTGGAACGGGTCATGAGAGCAGAACATGTTCGGGAATGTCCCGCTTGCCTGTTCCGGTGCTGCTTCAGGCCATGTTCCTGTCATGTGCAGACTGTCCAGGACTCTGTAGCTGACAGCCGGCGCCAGGAGATTGCTGAATAGTTTCCATGCGTGATCCCCATCTCCAAGTCTTGCCCAGAAGCAGATTTTCCAGGCGCGGCTCCATCCTGTGCCTTCATCGCCTCTGGCGGCAAGTGATTTTCTGCAGGCTTCGGCGAGCTCAGGTGTCCGGTCAGGAGACATAAGGCTTCCCGGGTGAAGCCCATAGAGGTGCGATACGTGCCTATGATGCGGCTCGGCTTCCTGGTATTCTTCCGGCCATTCCATCAGGCGGCCGTCATGGCCTGTCTGCATTGGCGGAAAATGCCTTATGGCATCGGTAAGGCTGTCTGTGAACGCCCTGTCTGTACCCAGTATGGATGCGGCCTCGGCGGTGCTTCTGAAAAGCTCCGTGAGAATCTGGACATCCATTGCCGGTCCCATGCAGATGCTCACCTCCTTTCCGTTCATGATGAACCTGTTTTCCGGAGATGAGCTTGGCGCGGTCACCAGCCATCCGTGTACAGGTTCCGTTATCATTGTGGACATGAAGAATTCCGCAGCCCCTTTCATCACAGGGTAGATCCTCCGGAGAAAATCATTGTCCAATGTGTAGCGATAATGGTCCCACAGGTGTGCGCACAGCCATGCGCCTCCGGTGTTGGTGGCACCCCATGACGGGTGCTCGCCCGGGGCTGTATAGTTCCAGATGTTAGTCATCATGTGAAGCACCCAGCCTCTGGCATCTTCTCCGTAGAAGTCCTTTGCGCTTTCCTCCCCGGAAGGCACTATCCTTTTAATGAATGTTTCCAGGGGCTGTATAAGCTCAGGAAGACCGGCCTGTTCCATCGGCCAGTAGTTCATCTGGAGGTTTATGTTCGTATGGTAGTCGCCGTTCCATGGCGTGGCGATGCTGTCAGCCCATAGTCCCTGCAGATTAGGCGGCAGCGAGCCTGGGCGAGTGCTGCTTATCAGCAGATAGCGTCCGAAGTTGTAGTAAAGCTCCGCCATGCCCGGGGTTGCAGCTTTTCGCAGACGGATGTCTGTCGGCAGCGAGTCGTCAGCATTGGCCGGCAGCTGTATGCATACTCTGCCATATAGCTGCTTATGCGAGCCTGCATGGCTGCGTATCATTGAGCTGTATGCCTGCTCCTTCTTTCTGCTCAGCGGTGCGACCGCGTCATTCAGTTTCCGTCTGCATACTTCATGGTATTTGTCCCCCTGAAAATCTGTGCCGTCGGCATGATATGATGTGGTTGCGGACAGCACGAGCCATGCTGTATCGGCATCTTCGACATGAATACGCCCGTCATGTGATACGAAATGTTTTCCTCCGCTGCATACGGCTTTCATCATCACGATGTATCTCATGCCGTCTTTTCCGGGGATACCGCTGTCAAGCGAGCCTTCGAGCACTGACACGCTGCCCTCTGCTCTTGCTGAGGCTCTCTCGGCACGCCCCAGTTCCGCAGTGAAGGAGAGCTTTGCCGTGCCTGATGCCGAGAGCCTGACAATGATGACATCCCTGTCCCTGGACACGAAATATTCACGGCTATATGTCGTGCCGTCAAGGGAAAAGCCTGTTCTTGCCACTGCATCTGCGAGGGAGAGGCTGCGCTCATATTGCTCCACGTCATGCCATGGCGCGGAAACCTTTTCATGACCAGGATATCTGAACCGGATGTCCAGGACCGCAAGAACCTGGTAGCAGCCATATCTGGCATCTGCAGTCTCCTTCTTCGGAACGAAATGGCTGTACATCAGCTCCTGGGCTTCATCATTGCGCCCTTCCGTGAGAAGCCTCCTTATTTCAGGAAGGCTCTTTGCCGCATCCGGGTTACTGTAGTCGGCTTCGCATCCGCTCCACATTGATATCTCGTTCAGGACAATGTGCTCTGTATCAATACCTCCGTCAGGCATCATGCCGAGCCTCCCGTTGCCTAGCGGCAGCGTCTCCTCCCAGATTGCTGCCGGTGCATTGTAGTATAGGCGGTCATTGACTCCTGTATGCTGTGACCGGCTATCCGGCGATTGCCCATAGGCCGATGCGGAGACCGCCAGTAAAGCCGCTATAGCTGTGGCTTTCAGAAGGTTATTTGTCAGTGTCATGTGATTTCAGTGGTTTTTCATATCTCCAGCCATCTGACGGACGGGTCCCGCTTCCACCAGGTAAGCTGCTTCTTGGCATAATGGCGGGTGTTTCTCTGTATCAGGCGTATTGCCTCGTCCAGCGAGATCATGCCGTCAAGGTAGCTGAAGATTTCCTTGTATCCGACAGTCTGCAGTGCAGGCAGATCCCTATAGGGCATCAGACTGCGCACTTCATTCACAAGCCCATCGTCAATCATTTTCAGGACTCTGCGGTCTATCCTCTCGTATATGATCTCCCGTGGCCTGTTTATGCATATTTTCTCTATGTCGAATCCTCGCTTCTTTGGCTGCTCCATCTTGAATTCCGTGAAAGACCGTCCTGAGACAATGAACGTCTCCAGGGCTCTGACGACTCTCTGCCCGTTGTTGATGTCGATTGCGCTCCATGCCTTCTGGTCTAGACTCTTAAGCTCCTCCGCAAGAGCATTGACCCCCTCCTCGCGTATCCTGCGCGTCAGCTCGTTCCTCAGTTCCGGGGGGGCGACAGGAAGATTGTCCAGCCCGTTGCAGACAGCATCAATGTAGAAGCCGGATCCGCCGGTCATGATCAGCTTCTCATGTCCTTCGTCGAAAAGCCTGTCCATGAGGGCAAGGGCGTCAATCTCATATTGTCCGGATGAGTAAGGCTCTGTGACAGAGAGGCTATGGATGAAATAATGCTTCACGGCTGAGAGCTGTGAAGCATCCGGGACAGCTGTCCCTATGGACATTTCCTTGTATATCTGTCTGGAATCGCAGGAGATAATCGGCGAACCGCATTCAAGGGCGGCATTTATGCTGTAGTCCGTCTTTCCTACTGCTGTGGGGCCTGTTATTATGACGAGCTTGCGTGCCATGATGATATTGTATGCCTGGGAGGCTCACGCGCTACAGCGTAAGATCCTCGGAGCCATCGAAAATGATATCCCCGTCCTCTTCTATAGAGGATTTGATATCATTGTCATCGTCATCATCGTCGTCGTCATCATCATCGATGTCCGGAATATCATCGGCGGCATCATCGGCATCGTCAGAGGATGCATCATCGCTCTTTCCCCATGAAGACTCGCCCGGCAGATGCTTCTGCTCGTCAGGGAGATCCTCGTAGGCTACGTATCCGTTCTCGAATTCGATAGGGTTAGGGCCTTTGGACTCCACAAGTGAAGGGTATGTCTTTCCAGGGACTTCCTCCACTTCTCCCTCGTATGTCACGATTACGCTTTTCCTGTCGGTGACATCGTAGAAGTAGGTGAACTCAGTGATGCCCTTCTTTACTGTATCCTCCAGTGTGACATCATCTACTGCGCCTGCGCCGAGATCGAACATTCCGTAGCGTGCAACGAGCGAACCGGACTTGTCAAGTCCCTTGAACTGGATGAGCTGGTCATGGGAGAAATCCATGTCGTCTCTCATTCTCTTGTGAAAATCGTACAAAGTCGTGTTGGACTTCAGTTCATAAACGCGGGCAAAGCCCTTGATTCCCGGAAGGGAAACCCGATATCTAAGAATCATATTGAATATTGCTATATTATCTTCTTGCAAACCGATGTCAAAGTTAACAAAATATTTCCGTTCCGTTGCATAATAACGTGTTTTTAGCTAAATTTGAAATCATGGAAAAGAACGAAGCCATCATTCCTGATACCTACAGGAGCATTTCCGGCACATCGGAGGGGCTCTTCAGGGATAATGGCAGCAGATTCATCGCCAAGGCCTATCCGGTAGAGACAGAAGATGAAATCAGGATGATAGTCGGTTCTTTGAAAAAGGAATACCATGACGCCCGCCATCATTGCTATGCATACAGGCTGGGATATAGGGGTGATATATTCAGGGCTAACGATGACGGCGAGCCGTCTTCATCTGCCGGACGTCCTATTCTCGGACAGATAGATTCCAACGGACTAAGTGACATACTTATAGTCGTCATCCGCTATTTCGGCGGCATCAAGCTCGGGATTCCCGGGCTTATCCGCGCATACCGGACATCATCGGCTGATGCGATAGCCAACGCAAGCATTATCACCAAGGTCGCAATGCGGAGATATCGCCTTTCTTTCGGATATATGGAGATGAACAGCGTCATGAAACTGGTCAAGGACATGTCTCTGGAGCAGAGCGGGCAGAATTTCGGCAACGATTGTTCCTTGACGGTGAAGGTGCGCCTGTCATCTGTTGATGACTTTCTGGAGCGGGCTGGCAATATCGCGGGCTGCAGCATCGTCGGAGAGGGGGCTGCCACTTCGGAAGAATGATAAAGTGAACTTAAATTAAAATTTGTGCATTATGCCTAAGAGTCTGATTTCAATCAGGGATTTCTCCAAGGATGAGATCCTTCACGTTCTGGATGTCGCCAAGGAATTTGAAAAGAACCATGAGCAGAATTTCCTCGCAGGGAAAGTTATCGCATGTCTTTTCTTCGAGCCATCCACCAGGACTAGACTTTCTTTCGAAGCGGCTGTTAACCGCCTTGGCGCCAGGGTGATAGGTTTCCCTGACTCCAAGAATACCAGCGTCACCAAGGGTGAGACTTTGGAAGATACCATAAAGATCGTTTCTAACTATGTGGATATGATAGTGATGCGTCATCCTGTGGAAGGAGCGGCAGCCATTGCGGCAAGTGTATCTCCAGTGCCTGTGGTCAATGCCGGCGACGGTTCGAACCAGCATCCGACCCAGACGCTTCTGGACATGTACACCATCCTGCAGACTCAGGGGAAGCTTGATGGATTGACAATCAATATGGTGGGAGACCTCAAGTACGGGCGCACTGTCCACTCGCTTTCCGAGGCGATGTCGGATTTCTCCCCGAGCTATATCTTCACCGCTCCTGAAGAGCTCAAGATGCCGTCCAAGTATCTCAAGTTCCTGGAGGAGAAGCATATCCCTTATGAGGAGACCGAGTCCCTCGAGAAACATCTGGATGATTGCGATATCCTGTATATGACCAGGGTGCAGCAGGAGCGCTTCCCGAGCAAGGAGGACTATGACCGTGTCAAGGATACGTACGAGCTGACGGCCTCTATGCTGAACAATGTCAGACCGAACATGAAGATTCTCCATCCTCTTCCGAGAATAACAGAGATCTCTACTGACGTTGACAGTACACCTTATGCATATTATTTCCAGCAGGCAAGGAACGGCATGTATGTCCGTATGGCGGTAATCGCATATCTGCTCGGATATAGGTAGTGTCCTGCCTCAGGTAATAAATTCTTACCGGATATTTGGTTTTATTTAAATAATAGTTATCTTTACAACGATTTAGAGGAAAAAGTCTAAATCGTTGTATGGTTTTTAATTTAAGATTCTAATTATGGCTAACGTACACGTATTTAATGCCGGGCCATGCCTTTTGCCTCAGCAGGCCCTTGATAATTCTATAGAGGCCATCAGAAATTTCAAGAATACAGGAATGTCTGTGCTTTCGGTATCGCACAGATCCAAGGAATGGGGCGAGGTTATGGATGAAGTACGTGCGAACTGGAAAGAGCTTCTTCATATTCCTGATACCCATGAGGCTATATTCCTTGGTGGCGGAGCCAGCCTGCAGTTCCTCTATGTCGCCATGAACTTCCTGGAGAACAAGGCGGCATATCTTGATACAGGTGTATGGGCTCACAAGGCACTCCAGCAGGCGCAGGGGATAGGCAATGCGTATGCGCTGGCGTCATCTGCCGACAGGAATTATACCTATATCCCTAAAGGATATGAGATACCTTCAGACATCGACTATTTCCATATCACGACTAACAATACCATCTATGGCACAGAGATCAAGGAGGATATGGACTGCCCTGTACCTCTTATCGCGGACATGTCATCGGACATCATGAGCCGTCCTGTCGATGTCAGCAAATATGCCATGATCTACGGCGGTGCTCAGAAGAATGTCGGCCCTGCCGGCGTTGTCTTCGCAATCATCCGCAAGGACGCTCTAGGAAAGGTCAGCAGGTATATCCCTGCAATGCTTGACTATCGTGTCCATATTGATAAGGGGTCGATGTATAATACCCCTCCGGTATTTTCTATATTTGTGATGAACGAGACATTGAAGTGGCTTAAGGGCGTCGGCGGCGTGGATGCCATTCATAAGCTGGATGTCGAAAAGGCGAATCTTCTGTATAATGAGATTGACAGGAACAGCATATTCACAGGAACGGCGGAGAAGAAGGACCGCTCTATCATGAATGTCTGCTTCGTCATGGCTCCTGGCTATGAATCGCTTCAGGATGAATATCTTGCATTTGCGAAGAGCAAGGGCATAGTGGGGATCAAGGGCCACAGGTCGGTAGGCGGATTCCGTGCATCCATATACAATGCCTGCACGCTTGAAGATGTCAAGGCTCTTACTGACAGCATGAAGGAATTTGAGTCAATGAAAAAGTAACTTGCGATATGAAAGTTCTGATAGCTACACAGAAACCTTTCGCGCCGGAGGCTGTGAAGGGTATAAGGGAAATCCTGGAAAAGGCTGGACATGAAACCGTGCTTCTGGAAAAATATGCTGGCAGCCAGGAACTTATAGAGGCTGTGCGTGATGCCGAGGCGATGATTGTCCGTTCAGATAAGATTACTCCGGAGGTGCTTGATTCCGCTGCCAAGCTGAGGATTATAGTACGTGCCGGGGCTGGGTATGACAACATTGACCTTGCCACTGCGAAGGCACATGGGGTTGTTGTCGAGAACACACCTGGGCAGAACTCCAATGCTGTGGCTGAGCTTGCTGTGGCAATGATGATTTTCATGAGCCGTAACCAGTTCACCCCGGTTTCGGGCTCTGAAATATCAGGCAAGAAGCTGGGCATCCAGGCTTTCGGGAACGTCGGACGTCTTGTAGGCAAAAAGGCTGAGGCTCTCGGAATGAAAGTGCTGGCTGTGGATCCGTTCATCCCTGAGGAGAGGATAGCTGAAGCTGGGGCAACTCCTGTGTCCAGCGTCAAGGAGCTGTACTCAAATTCGGATTTCGTGTCTGTGCATATCCCTGCAACTCCTGAGACAATCGGCTCCATAGGCTATGACCTAATAACTTCGATGCCGAAAGGGGCTGTTCTTGTCAATACGGCCAGAAAGGAGGTCATTGACGAGGCCGGGCTTGAGAAAGCATTGGAAGAGAGGCCTGATCTGAAGTATGTCACTGATGTGGCGCCTGACAATCTAGATATCCTGAAGGAGAAGTTCGGGATCCGTGTGTTCGCCACCCCTAAGAAGATGGGGGCGCAGACAGCCGAGGCAAATATCAATGCAGGGCTTGCAGCCGCCAGGCAGATTGTGGCATATTTCGCAGATGGCTGCACGAAGTTCCAGGTGAACAGATAAATACAACCGCAGGCCAGCCGGAGACTTTCGGCTGGCTATAATTTATATGACACTATGGTAAAGGTAAAACCGTTCGCGGCAATCAGGCCGCCTAAAGACATTGTTACGGAAGTTGCAGCTCCGCCTTATGATGTGCTGAACTCCGAGGAGGCCAAGAAGATGGCCAGTGAAAAATCTCTGCTTCATATAACGAAGCCTGAAATTGACTTCAGCCCGATTCTTCCTGACCATGACAGGCAGGTCTATGACAAGGCCGTTGCCAACTTTGCGGAGTGGCAGAAGAAAGGATGGCTGGTGCAGGACAAGAAGCCTTGCTATTATGTATATGCCCAGACAATGGATGGCAGAACCCAGTATGGCCTGGTGCTTTGTGCGCATACTGACGATTATTCCGGCGGCAGGATAAAGAAGCATGAGCTTACCCGCAAGGATAAGGAGGATGACCGCATGGTTCATGTGAAGATCCAGAATGCCAATATTGAGCCTGTCTTTTTTGCATATAAGGACAATGCTGAACTTAACGGGATTGTGTCGCATGTCGTGACCGGGAAGCCTGAGTATTCTTTCACTGATGAGAATGGCTTCGGGCATTCCTTCTGGATAATAGACGAGGACACTCTGATAGGCAGGATAACGGAGATTTTCACTGATAAGGTGGATTCATTCTATGTGGCTGACGGCCATCACAGGACAGCTGCCGCTGCCAGGGTCGGGGCGGAGAAGCGTGCAGGCAATGCCGGGCATACCGGGGATGAGGAGTATAACTACTTTATGGCAGTATGTTTCCCGGAGAGCCAGCTGAAGATCATAGACTATAACCGTGTGGTCAAGGATCTTAATGGACTTACGGAAAAGCAGTTCCTGAATGCGCTGGAGGAAGACTTCGAGGTGAAGCCGTATGAAGGAGAGGGGGAATATCATCCATCTCATCTTCATAATTTCTCAATGTATCTTGATGGGAAGTGGTACTCTCTGGAGGCCAGGCCGGGAAGGTATGATGACAAGGACCCTATCGGTGTTCTGGATGTGACGATATTGTCTAATCTGGTACTGGACAGGATTCTGGGAATAAAGGATCTCCGTACAGATAAGCGTATTGATTTTGTCGGCGGGATACGTGGCCTTGGTGAGCTTTCGCGCCGTGTGGACGGCGGTGAGATGAAGGTCGCTTTTGCGCTCTATCCTGTGTCCATGAAGCAGCTCACGGATATCGCAGACAGCGGCAATATCATGCCTCCGAAAACGACATGGTTCGAACCGAAGCTGCGTTCAGGCCTCGCTATCCATAAGCTGGACTGAAGTTCCGGCCTTGGATGTTTGAAGATCTTGTATTTCACGAGTCCTGGACTGGGCATGAGGTCTTTCTATCTCAATGTGCTCAGAACAACGTCTGGACCTTTCGGCTGATTCAGACTGGGTTACCCTAACGTTTCCCGTTCCACTGAAACAGATAGCAGCCCTTCTCTCTCCCCCAAAAAAATTAGAATTTCATCATCTGGTGAAATTCTAATTTTTTTGCCTTATGCATTTAGAAGCCGTTTTGAAATTATTGAAAAGTTGTTTGAGGTAAAATTTCTTCATCTTCTTCACGAGTTTTCAGGTCAGATAGGCACCGCTATCTCCCCTGAATCCTCGGTCAAATCTGAAGGTTTTTCCTCTCAAACCTTCAGACAATAATTTCAAAACAGCTTCTCAGATTTGCCCCTGATATAAAAGATATCGTTATCATCTGTATATTAATATATCAGCACTTCTCAAAATCGCTATATTCGCTATTTTGGAAAATGTTAAATATTTGTAAATTAACCAGTTATGTGAAAATTATATCGTATTGAAAACAGATATAGGGATTGATGGCATTACGAACAGGGCATCAATCCCAGATTTTATTTATATCTTTTCGCAAATTTAAAGACAGTAATTATGGCTATATTAAAAGAGGACGGAAGTTTAGATATTGATAGAATCAATAAACTTCCTTTTGAAGAATATATGGATGCAATGGGAGATTTGACGCAAGAACAAGTTGCGGAGTATCTTTCAAAATTATCGTTAAATGAATCTAATGAGCCTATGCGTCCGGTAGAAGTTAACTATACATTAGAGGAAGACATCAAAAATAATGGAGCCGTGATTTTTGATGACTTGTTAAACAAAATAAAGAATAGCTGTGGCAAGAAGAAATGACTCAGCATCTTTGGCTTAATGTGTTGTATTTTAGCTTTTTATATAAGTTTGTCGCCATCACGTATATCATTTTCAAAAATTAACCAAAATTCTACTTCACGTTTCATCCTGGCCAATGCACGAACAGCATACCGTGGAACGCCCTATCCTCCTTTTCAAGAATATTACGGACTTCCTGATATTGACAACTACGAACCGCTGTGCCACTGACAGATTCTTCAACAAGAGGTGTCGTGCGGAAACAGCACCATCAGGCGTGAGCGTATATTGAGTTCTGCCACGTGTCGGAGAATATTTCGTGTCCATCTTTTTTTGCTGTGGAATGTAATTCTCTGATTTATAGTAAATTAACTGAAATACTGCTCCACATTTCATGGAGTAGAAAATATGCTAAGATGTTATAAATCAGCGTTTTGTGCTCCACGCGTTTCCTGTCTCAATCCACGAACATTTACCGTGAAAAGCCAGCAAGGAGGCGCTATGACGAGTTTCATTACCATGGCGTCATCAGACGCCGGGCGTAGAACAGCGAAGCGCTGCCTTGTGCTTTGGTGCGCATATAGCCCTGCCCGTCCCTCTGAGAGGGGAAATGAGATGGTTAAAACGGCAGATCATCTCCAGGCATGTCGTCGATTGACGGCGCCGGAGCGGATGGCTGTGGACCTGCGGACGGGGCGAAACCTGCCGGCAGATCGTATGACGTGGCGCTTCCTCCCTGTGGAGCAGCCGGGGTATGACCGCCCTGCGCTGGTGCACCGGCAGCCTGGCTTATTCTCCATGCGCGGAGATCGGTGTACCATTTGCCGTTATATTCGCGGCTGGATATATTGAAGGCAAGCCTGATCTTGTCACCTATCTGGAACTGCTCAAGCTCCTTGACCTTATCTGCGCCCCAGACGCTGAAGCATGCCTTGGTCGGAAAGTTGCCTTCCTGGTATTCTATCACAAATTCCTGCTTGGCCCAGTCACCTCTTGCCGATTTGCCGGACTGAACAGCCAGCTTCTGTATGAGTGTTCCTTCTATTTCCATGATTGTCAATTGTTTTTATCCTATATGTCATCATGCGGCATGCACCATGCTTGAGAAAATGGTTTCCGCACTTGCACAAAGATACACTAAAAAGCGGCCAAATAGACATTTCGTGTGATAAAGTTGGAGCAAAAAGTATCTCCGTTTGTGGAGCCTGCTAATTGTGGCGGGACGATGCCACGGCGTAAAATATCATTGCGCTAATATTCAGTAAGTTATAAACGCATAGCGTGGATTTTGAGCTGAAAAATGGCTCGAAATCCACAGCTGTAGCAAAATTGCCATTGATTATCAGATGTTTAGAAACAGCACCGTGGCACCGTCCCGGCAGGGAGGGGGCGCGGTGCGGATTACGAGAAATTCATCACCCGGAATGTCTGTCCCGTCTAAAAAGCCTTGTTCCCTCTCAAACCTTCGGATGATAATTTCAGAGCGGCTGCTAAAAAAACAGGCTGACTGAACTGATGCTCAGCCGGCCTGTCTTCAATAAATCTTCAGGAATTGATTATTCAGCAGCCTCTTCAGTTTTCTCTGCGACCTTGTTCACCTTTACGAGGTCGATATCGAAGATAAGAGTGCTGTAAGGCTCGATGCCACGTGTCCCGTTCTCGCCATAGCCAAGCTCTGAAGGCACGAAGAGTCTGATCTTTCCGCCCTCGCCTATGAGCTGGAGACCTTCTGTCCATCCTTTGATGACACGGTTAAGAACCATTCTTGTGCCCTCGTCATTCTTTGGGGACTCATCGAATGTGTTGCCGTCGGTAAGAGTGCCCTTATAGTGAACGAATACTGTATCAGCATCACCTGGCTTGACATCGTTTCCGGCTTCACGGATGATGTACTGAAGACCGCTTGCAGTTACCTGTACGCTGTCCTTTGAACCGTTTGCTGCGAGGAACTCTGCCTCTTTCTGCTTGTTGAGAGCCATTGTGTACTCACGTCTCTTTGAAAGGAATGAATTGAATACATCATTGAGCTTCTCAGGATCGATCTTGAACTGCTTTCCGTAGGTGGAGTCGCGATAGTCGCCCTTTGCCTTCAGGAAATCCCTCATACCTTTCTCGATGAGCTTGTAGTTGAGATCCTCGCCGAAGTTATATCCCTTTACGAATGAACCGAAGTTGACACCCATCAGGTAGCTTACAGAGTCGATCTCGGACTTGCGCGGCTTAAGTGACTTAGGATCAACCGGCTTTACGGTCTTTGTGGAATCTGCACCATCTGCAGAAGCTTTAGCCCCGTTGTTGGCAGAGCAGGATGCTGCCATTGCTACGACAAGAGCAGCAGCGATAAATCTGAATGTCTTCATATTTGAATGTGTTTTAATTTCTTCAAAACAGCCGCAAATATCGCAATTTTATTTGAAAGTCAGAAACAATTTTTGAAAGTCCGGATTTATTTCTTAAATTTGGTAATAGTGAAAACCACAGAGGAACTTTTCATGCTGAAGTTCCTTAAAACATGTCAGGCCTATGGGTATCAGTTCGGCGGAAATTCATTCCAAGCTAAAGGAATTCTTCGGATATTCGTCTTTTAAGGGAGACCAGGAGAAGATTATAGCCAATCTTCTCGATGGCCATGACTCCTTCGTCATAATGCCTACCGGGGGAGGCAAGTCATTGTGCTATCAGCTTCCGGCGCTGCTTATGCCGGGTACCGCCATTGTGGTGTCACCTCTTATCGCGCTGATGAAGAACCAGGTGGATGCCATCCGCGGCTTTGTCTCAGGGAACGAGGGCATTGCCCATTTCCTGAACTCATCATTGAGCAAGGCCCAGATTGCTGAAGTCACGGCAGACTTGAAGGCAGGCGTCACGAAACTTCTCTATGTCGCGCCGGAGAGCCTGACAAAGGAGGAGAATATCGAGATTCTTAACGACGTGCACATCTCGTTCTATGCCATAGACGAAGCTCATTGCATATCCGACTGGGGACATGACTTCCGTCCTGAATACAGACGCATCCGCCCGATAATAGACGAGATTGGGCGTGCCCCGATAATCGCATTGACAGCGACAGCCACTCCCAAGGTGCAGAGCGACATCGTGAAGAACCTGGGCATCCCTGACGCGGCTGTGTTCAAGTCGTCATTCAACCGTCCGAATCTTTACTATGAGGTAAAGGACAAGGTGGATCCGGACAAGGATATCATACGATATATAAAGCAGAATCCAGGCAAGGCGGGAATTATCTACTGCCTTAGCCGCAAGAAGGTGGAAGAACTGGCGCAGATATTGGCAATCAATGGAATAAAGGCTGTCCCTTATCATGCCGGGCTGGATGCAAAGGTGCGTGCAGAGAACCAGGACCGCTTCCTGATGGAGGATGTGGACGTAATAGTGGCGACGATTGCTTTCGGAATGGGAATCGACAAGCCTGATGTGCGCTTCGTAATCCATTATGACATCCCTAGGAGCCTGGAGGGCTACTACCAGGAGACCGGGCGTGCCGGACGTGATGGCAAGGAAGGTGTCTGCATCGCCTATTACAGCTACAAGGATATACGCAAGCTTGACAAGTTCCTTCAGAGCAAGCCTGTTTCCGAACAGGAGATCGGCAGGCAGCTGCTGATGGAGACATTGTCATACGCGGAGTCGGGAGAATGCCGGAGGAAACTGCTGCTCGGATATTTCGGTGAGGACTATCCTGAAGACAACTGCGGCGCCTGCGACAACTGCCTTAATCCTCGTCCGAAATTCGATGCCAGGAAAGAGATGGCGCTTGCCATAAGCCTGGTGGAATCATTGCCTGAGCATTTCAAGGTGGAGCATCTGGCAAATATCCTTGCTGGAGTCGCCAACGGCATGGTGAAGTCCTATAATCATGACAAGCTGAAATTCTTTGCGGCTGGCTCCAGGCATAATGTCCGTTTCTGGGAAATGATTTTCCATCAGGGACTTATACGGCATTTTCTGAGCAGGGACATTGATTCATACGGGCTTATTTCGGTTACGGAGGAGGGTGTGCAATTTGCGGAGCATCCTTATGAACTTATGATTGCAGGGGACAGAAATTTCTCTGAAGGGACAGATGATGATGACGATGATGATGTCATGACCCCTGCAAAGGGCGGCCAGGGCGGTGACCAGGTTCTGCTGTCAATGCTTAAGGACCTCAGGCGTGACCAGGCCAAGAAACTGCATCTCCAGCCATGGGTGATTTTCAGCGATACCGCATTGGATGACATGTCCATCATGTACCCTGAGTCGTTCGAAGATCTCATCAAATGCCAGAATGTCGGAGAGGGCAAGGCTCGCAAGTACGGCAAGCCGTTTATTGACTTGATAACTAGGTATGTAGATGAAAATGAAATCTCCCGCCCGGATGATTTCGTGGTAAGGTCAATGCCGAATAAATCATCTGACAAGATCTCCATAATCACAAGCATAGACAGGCGCATGGACCTGGAAGATATAGCGGAGTCCAGGAATATGGACATGAACGAGCTGCTGTCCGCCATGGAGGATATCGTGGAATTCGGGACACGGCTTGACCTTGACTACTATATCGGGCAGACGATGGACCGGGAGGCTGTTGATGACATCTACGGATATTTCAAGGATGAGGCGGAATCTGGCTCTCTCGAGGATGCCATACAGGCGCTTGCCGGTGACTACGAGGAAATGGAGATACGCCTTGTGCGCATGAAATTCCTGTCAGAAGTAGCTAACTGATACGGCTTTTCCGGGGCAATACCTCACAACTGTCAAGGCAGCATGACCGGCCGCCTTTTTTCGAAGTGTGCAAGATATCTGAATCCGCATGACTTCACGAGATCGGCATAATACCCGAAGTGCAGACCGGTTCTGCCGGCATCATGCGAATCAGAGCCCAGACTGATGATTTCACCTCCCAGCTCCCTGTAGCGCAGAAGGATATTCTTGTCCAGTACAGGTGTGCGCCCTTTCAGCTCCTGATATGTCTTTGTGTTGATTTCCAATGCTTTGCCATTCTCTGCCAGATATCTCAGCATCTCGTCCAGAATATCAGGGAAATCTCTGTACATGATGCTGGTCTGAGGATATGGCGCATAGCGAGTGACATAGTCGTAGTGCCCCATTATGTCGAACCTGTCGCCAAGCCAGATCATTTCTTTATACAAGGTCTCCAGATAATGCCCGTATGCAGTCCTCCAGTCCTTCCCTTCGTAGTAGCCTCCCCAGAAAGGATCTGTTCCGTCGAGATAGTGTACGGAGGCAATGACTTCATCGAAAGAATATTTCTCCAGATGCGCTGAAATCTTTTCGCGCTCGCTTTTCTGAACCCCTATCTCAATGCCCTTGAATACCTTGAATCCCTTAGGGATGATGACCTCCCTGTATTCGGGGTTGTTTCTGTCGATTATTCTGCCTGAAAGTACGAGCGCATTGACCCTGTCAATTTCCGCATTTCTCGCCTCCACATCGAACACTTCAGACACAAATGCCTCATGGTCAGCCTTTATCGGAGGAACATAGAAGTCGCAGTGGTCGGTAAAGCAGAGGCCACCCAGTCCTTTCCGGATGGCCTCCCTTGAGGTTGACTCCACTGTCGTTCGCTTCCCGTCGAACGAGAACTGGCAGTGGTTATGATTGTCGAAAAGCATTGTTCTAGCTTAGTCCGTCAATGTGTCCGTCCACGACATCAATTCTCAGTGCCTGAGGCGATTTCGGGAGGCCAGGCATCCTGATGATGTCACCGGCTATCGCCACGATCATCTCCGCTCCGGCATTGATGACGATATCCTTTATGTCGAACTCGAATCCTTCAGGCGCTCCGTACTTCTTCGGATCCTGCGAGAACGAGTATTGCGTCTTGGCAATGCATACCGGGAACTTGGCATAGTCCGTTCCCTCGATCTTGCCGAGCATCTTGCGTGCCTCAGGGCTGAATTCCACGGAGCCGGCACGGTAGATTTCCTTAGCTACGTTTACGATCTTTTTCTCGATGCTCTCCCCGTCGCTGTACATGAACTTGACAGGCTTGGATGGTTTCTCATCTATCGTCTTGACTACCAGATCCGCCAGCTCTACGGCGCCCTCTTCTCCGCGGGAGAATGCATCGTTGAGGGCGAACGGCACTCCGAGTTCGGCGCAATGCTCCCTTACCATCTGTATCTCATCATCGCTGTCGTCACCGTACTTGTTGAAGCATACCAGGACAGTCTGTCCGAACTTGCGCATGTTCTCAATGTGCCTGTCCATGTTTGCGAAACCTTTTCTGACCCCTGCTGCAGAAGCCTCGCTGATTTTCTCGACAGGAACATCGCCGTGCATCTTGAGACCGCGCAGGGTGGCTACAAGTATGGTGAGCGACGGGTTCAGACCGCTCTTGCGGCATTTTATGTCGAAGAACTTCTCTGCACCGAGATCCGCACCGAAGCCTGCCTCGGTCACTACGTAGTCGCCGTAGGTCATTGCCATCCTGGTGGCGAGGACGGAGTTGCAGCCATGTGCGATATTGGCGAACGGACCTCCGTGGATGAACGCAGGCGTCCCTTCCGTCGTCTGCACAAGGTTCGGGTTCATCGCATCGAGCAGAAGCGCCACTATTGAGCCTGCCACGCCCAGCTCCTTTACTGTAAACGGCTTGTTGTCAAGAGTATATCCGAGAAGAATGTTCTCCACTCTGCGCCGCAGGTCATCGATATCTTTGGAAAGGCAAAGTATCGCCATGATTTCCGAGGCTGGTGTGATATCGAACCCTGATTCCTGGACTAGCCCGTTGGTATGAGGCCCGAGACCTGTGACAATATGCCTGAGTGAGCGGTCGTTGACATCCAGCACTCTTCTCCAGAGTATCTGCTTGAGACCGAACCCTTCTGCCTGGTGCTGGTACAGATAGTTGTCCAGCAGTGCCGAGATCATGTTGTTTGCAGATGTGATGGCGTGGAAGTCGCCTGTGAAGTGCAGATTGATCTTCTCCATCGGAAGAATCTGGGCATATCCGCCTCCTGCTGCCCCGCCTTTCATTCCGAAGCACGGTCCGAGCGACGGCTCACGGAGTGCTGCCACGGCTTTCTTGCCGATCTTGTTCAGGCCCAGAGCCAGTCCTACGGATACCGTCGTCTTACCGATTCCAGCCTTGGTAGGGGTGATGGCTGTCACGAGTATAAGCTTGCTCTTCTTTACCTTATCCTCGTCGATGAGGTTCAGTGGCACTTTCGCCATGTTCTTTCCGTACGGTTCCAGCTCTTCCTGTGGGATACCCAGCTGGTCAGCAATTTCCGTGATCGGTTTCAACTTGATGCTTCTGGCAATCTCGATGTCTGATTTCATAGTCCGCTTTTCAAAAAAGTTTTCAAAACAATCCACGAATATAACAATTATTCATGCAAATCCGAAAAACATCTTGCAGCTGCTGTTATTGGATTTTCTCTGCAGACTTTTTGGAGCTTAATTCGTTAATTTACAATTATTTAGCGTTTTAAAAAATCGCCGTATGCACTATTTTGAAAAATGCTAATATACTGATATTGAATTGATTAATGAAAATATGCGATTATGCTTTGCCTATCTTGAATCTTCGCTCCAGCTCCTGTAAGGATTCTTCGTCAATGCGGCATTGTAATATCTGCTGTCACCTGTGACCTCCTCGCCGAGCCAGTCGGGGCGCCTGAACGGCTCGTCCTCCCTGGACAGCTCCAGCTCCGCCATTACCAGCCCCTCGTTGTCCCCATAGAATTCGTCCACTTCGAATGTGTGCCCGGCAAAGTCCACCAGGTATCTGGTCTTGTCAATGACGCCAGGCTCGCAGAGCTTCAGCAGCTGCATGGCATCTTCCACAGGAATCTCCTTCTCCCATTCAAAGCGGCTTGCACCATAGATGTCGCTCTTTCCTTTTATTGTTATAAAACCTTGATTATCACGTATTCTGATGCGTACTGTACGTTCAGGGACAGAGCTCAGATATCCCTGGCTTATCCGCATTGCCTTTTTCGCCAGCGGCCTGAAATCGCCGCGGACCTTGAACTTTCTTTCGATTTCCTGTAACATAAGCAGTCTCTAAATTGCTTCTCAAATTTACAAAAAATTTCAAAACAGATTCTAATTGCTTAACTTTGCTTGTTTAAGAAACAATATTCAGGAAATATGATTACGTTCGGATACAACAACAAGTTCAGCAGTGTCCTCAGGGCATTGGCCGCTATAGCGATAGGCCTGGTGATGGTCTGCAGCACAGATGCCACGACAAATGTAGTGAAGATAATTGCCGCATTCCTGTTCGCGGCAGGAGTCGTGTCATTCGGCTATGGCTTTGCCCGCAGGAAGGAAGGCGCCATGAGTCTTATGTCTGTCAATGCCATTGTGGACATCGTCATAGGCGTGCTGCTGTTCTGCTTCCCGGGATGGGTGGCAGGAGCCATCGTCACTATCATAGGTGTCGTGATACTGGTGTTCGGCATAATACAGATACTGGCATTGGCAGGGACAATGTCCCTTCTTGGTTCGGGCCTGTTCTCCCTTATATTGTCGGGATGCGCGATAATAGGAGGCATAATGCTGATATTCAATCCGTTCTCTGAAAGGGTCATGAGCATCATGGCAGGAATTCTGCTGATATGGTACGGCATTGCGGACCTTATTTCGATGCGTCGTGTCACGAAGGCGAAAGCCGAATATGAGATCCATTTCACGGAGAAGAATGCCACGGATGCAAAGGCTGATATACCTGCAGGGCTCGAGGATGTGAAAGATGCTGAATACCATAAGGTTGACGAACAATAGAAGCCGATGATCCCCCAGGATACCGTAGATAAGATTCTGGACGCGGCGCAGATTGTCGATGTCATAAGCGACTTCGTCTCGCTCAAGAGACGCGGAGCCAACTACATCGCATGCTGTCCGTTCCATAACGAGAAGACGCCGTCGTTCTACGTCTCCCCGGCCAAGGGCATATACAAGTGCTTCGGCTGCGGAAAGTCCGGAACGGCTGTAGGATTCGTGATGGAGCATGAAAGCATGAGCTATGCGGAGGCATTGAAATATCTGGCGAGGAAATACGGTATCGAAGTCAAGGAAAAGGAGGACTCACCGGAGGAGATTGCCGCCAGGCAGCGTAATGAGAGCCTTCTCCTGGTGATGGACTACACCGAGCAGTTCTTCAAGGACAGCCTGAAGACGCAGGAGGGCCGTTCCATCGGATATGCCTATTTCAGGAGCAGGGGGCTGGAGGATGCAACGATAGAGAAATATGGCCTTGGGTGGTCGCCGAAAAGCGGACATGCACTGGCTGATGCTGCATTGGCGAAAGGGTATAAGGAGGAGTTCCTGACAGCCACAGGTGTCTGCATAAAGAGAAATGACGGCAGCCTGATAGACAAGTTCTATGATCGCGCCATGTTTCCTATCCATTCGGTCAGCGGTCGTGTGATAGCTTTCGGAGGAAGGACATTGCGCTCTGACTATAAGGCCGCCAACATAGGAAAATATGTGAACTCTCCGGAAACGGAGATTTATGACAAGAGCCGTTCGCTGTACGGTATCTATTTCGCCAAGAGCGAGATATCGAAGCTGGACAAATGCTATCTGGTGGAAGGCTATCTGGATGTGCTGTCGATGCACCAGCTGGGAATAACTAACGTGGTGGCATCCAGCGGCACATCACTGACCGTTCCGCAGATCCGGCTCATAAAGAAATTCACGGATAACGTCACCATAATGTATGATGGGGACGCTGCCGGAATACATGCGGCTTTGAGGGGCATAGGACTGATACTCAAGGAAGGCATGAATGTCCGTGTGGTTCTGATTCCTGACGGGGATGACCCTGACTCATATTCCAGGAAGCACAATCTGGAGGAAGTCCAGGAGTTCCTGGCGAAGAACGAGCAGGATTTCATAGCCTACAAGACGGAGCTTCTGCTGGGGCAGGCGGGAGAAGACCCGCTGAAGCGTGCGGAACTTATCAATGATATAGCGGATACTATCGCACTCATCCCGGACCAGATCAAGCGTGCCGTGTATGTGCAGGCTGCCGCTGATAAGTTCAAGATCGCCGAAGACGGCATATATGCCAGGATCCTGGATACCAGGCAGAAGATGATGGAGGACGAGAGAAAGGAGGCCGAACGGGAAAGGATGAGGGCGGAGCGAGAGGCGTCCAGGGAAAATGCTGGAGTGAATGTCAATGCCTCTGCATCTGAAGTCCCTCTGCCGGTAGACTACGGTGAGCCTGCAGGGAACGACATTCCTGAACTGTACGGGGAGCCTTCCTCTGAAGCTGCCCGTAAGCCCGGGGAGGAAGAAAAGACCGGTGCGGTGCGTCTGGAGAACCCGGTGATTGCTCCGGCCGAACGCGATTTGCTGAAGTTCGTGCTGAAGTATGGACTGGATACGATGGACTTCGAATCGGATTCGGAATTCTATGACAGCGAGGAGAGGACCACGGTGGCAGATTTCATACGTGACGCCATAGAGGAGCATCCGTTTGCCAATAAGCTGTACCGCAGGACGTTCGACAGATATTTCGACTTGTATGACGGGGATGCGTCGCTTGTGCAGGACGACATTGTCAGAAGCCTCATGAACAGCCCGGACAGGGAGATGGCGGATCTCGTCGGGGACATGGTCGAGGATAAGTACCGCCTGACGGTCAAGAACTTCTCGGATGCGATGACATCATTGTCCTCGTACCTGGTGATATACGTGCCGAAAGCCATAATGGTCTATAACTCCAAGATTGTCAGATCGCAGGAACTGGAGCTGATGGCGAAGCTGAAGGAGCTTGGACGCAAGGAGCAGACACCGGAGACTGAGGCGGAAGCGGAGGAACTTCTGAAAAAGTGCCAGAAGGTGGCGGCCTTGCGGAAGCGCATTGTCGAGAAGCTCGGAAGAGTGCAGTAGAAGATGAACATTGAAATTAAAGATATATAACTATGGACAGCAAATTCAAGAGAACGTTGGTTACCTGCGCATTGCCGTATGCAAACGGCCCTGTGCATATCGGTCATCTCGCCGGAGTATATGTCCCGGCGGATATCTATGTGAGGTATCTCAGGATGCGTGGCGAGGATGTCCTTTACGTGTGCGGAAGCGATGAGCACGGCGTGCCTATCACCATCGCGGCAAAACGCCAGGGCTGCAGCCCGCAGGATATCGTGGACAAGTATCATAAGATCATCAAGGACTCGTTTACAGGGCTTGGGATAAATTTCGACATCTATTCGAGGACCACTTCAAAGGTTCATGAGAAGAATGCCTCGGAGTTTTTCCGCAAGCTATATGATGACGGAAAGTTCATAACAAGGGAGACGGAGCAGTATTTTGATCCTGAAGCCAAGGTGTTCCTTGCCGACCGCTATATCACAGGCATATGCCCGAAGTGCGGCAATCCTGGAGCATACGGCGACCAGTGCGAGAAATGCGGAAGCACTCTCAGTCCGGAGGAGCTCATTGATCCTAAATCTACATTGAGCGGAAGCAAGCCGATAAAGGTGAAGACCAGGCATTGGTATCTTCCTCTGGACCAGTATGAGCCATGGCTGCGCGAATGGATCCTGGAACAGCATAAGGAGTGGAAGACCAATGTCTATGGGCAGTGCAAGTCCTGGCTTGATGCCCATCTCCAGCCACGTGCTGTGAGCCGTGACCTGGACTGGGGCGTTCCTGTTCCTGTCGAAGGTGCCGAGGGCAAGGTGCTATATGTCTGGTTCGATGCCCCTATCGGCTACATCTCCAATACCCAGGAGCTTCTGCCGAAGAGCTGGGAGAAATGGTGGAAGTCACAGGATACCAGGCTGGTGCACTTTATCGGAAAAGACAATATCGTGTTCCACTGCATCGTGTTCCCGTCAATGCTGAAGGCTTACGGCGACGGATATATCCTTCCGGACAATGTCCCTGCCAATGAGTTCCTTAACCTGGAGGGCAACAAGATTTCCACATCGAAGAACTGGGCTGTATGGGCACACGAATATCTGAAGGATTTCCCTGGCAAGCAGGATGTCATAAGGTATGTGCTGACAGCAAATGATCCGGAGACCAAGGACAATGACTTCAGCTGGAAGGATTTCCAGCAGCGTAACAATAGCGAGCTTGTGGCTATCTTCGGAAACTTTGTAAACCGTGCCATTGTGCTGACACACAAATATTTCGATGGTAAGGTCCCTGCGGCAGGCGAACTTCTGGACATAGACAGGGGGACATTGGCACAGGTGCCTCAGCTGAAGGAGTCGCTTGCGAGGAATATAGAGACATATCATTTCCGCGAGGCTCTGAAAGATGCCATGTCGATTGCCCGTCTCGGAAACAAGTACATTTCTGATACGGAGCCTTGGAAGGTTGCGAAGACTGATATGGCGCGTACAGCCACGATTCTCAATGTCAGCCTGCAGATATGTGCTGATCTTTCCATCGCTTTCGAGCCGTTCACCCCGTTTGCTGCAGAAAAGCTCCGCAATATGCTTAGAGTCAGCTTTATAGCTGGTTATGACCATCGTGCAGGCGAGCAGGAGACTGTCAATACATATAAGGAGGGGGAAAGCGCAGCCCTGCATACTGTTTCAGATATGTCCAAGGTCAATGCCGGTGAGGGAATATGCCTTGGCTGGGATGCTCTCGGAACCGGTAATCTGCTTCCGGAAGGGCACCAGCTCGGCGAGGCGGAGCTGCTTTTCGCGAAGATCGAGGATGATGCCATCAATGCCCAGATTGCACGGCTTGATGCCATTCGTGCTGCCCGTGAGGCTGCAGAGAAGGCAGCTGCTGCCAAGCAGGTGGCTCCGCAGAAGGCAGAGGTGGAGTTCGAGGATTTCGAAAAGATGGATATCCGTACCGCCACTGTCCTGGAAGCTGTGAAGGTGCCCAAGTCGGACAAGCTTCTGAAGCTCACCATCGACACAGGTATTGACAAGAGAGTCATTGTCTCAGGCATCGCGAAGTTCTATACTCCGGAGGAGATGCTGGGCAAGCAGATATGCATCCTTGTGAATCTGAAGCCTCGCACCATCTTCGGAATCGAGTCCAAGGGCATGATTCTGATGGCACGCCAGGGGGACGGCACGATGCGTTTCATCACTCCTGCCGAGGCTCTCAACAACGGCGCCGAAATCGGGTAATTGCTTCATAATAACTTTGCGCCGCGCATAACTGCCTTATTTGTGGATATATACAATATTTTCTTGCTCCATGCCTAGTGAAGCAAGAAAATATTGTATTTTTTAATTGATTAAATATCAATATATTAGTGCTTTTCAAAATTGCAATATGCACTATTTTTGAAAAATATTAAACGATTGTAGGTTAATGAGTTGTGTGAAGTGGCTAATGAGGGCACTCCATGTCTGTGGCTAATAATGTGTGCCATGTTACATTGTCGTACTATGGCTTACAAGCCTAAAATGTATAGCTTCGATTTTTTATGCTTTTGCAAATTATCGGTGGACTATTATCTTTGTGATATTATTAACACATAAAACTAAAAAAATCATGAAGAAAACAATCACTTCTGTATGGATGCTGTTCATGGTGTCCGTATTATTCCACTTTACTGTATCCGCTCAAATCAAGTACCAGTCCAACATCCTGACGATGGGTAATACGAATCCGTTTCTATATTATACGGTGACGATTGCTGGAAATGGTGTGTATTTCAACCATACAAATGGTCGTTTTCTTCAAATAAGTGTTGCTGCTGAAGGTGCTCCGCGATTAGCAGGTCATAATGACCAGATAGTGTTTTACAATTCTCAGACAGAGAAGTTTAATAATATTCAGGTAAAAAGTGTCCTTAATTATTCAGACGCACGAGCTAAGACAAATGTGCAGAGCTTAAATAATGGCATGGAAATCATAAAAAAGCTTAATCCTGTGACTTATAACTTTACGGGAACTCAAGCGTCTTCTTATACTCGGACATCCACATATAATCAATATACAGGGGATAATGCTGAGATAGGTCTTCTTGCTCAAGAAGTTGAATCGATTCTTCCTAATCTGGTCTTTACAGATGATGAGGGACGTAAACTTATGAATTATACCGCTCTTATACCGGTTCTTATAGATGCTGTAAAAACACTTCAAAATGAAGTGGAAGCGCTCAAGGCTAAATTATAAACCTGAATATGGCGTAATGTTATGATGAAGAAATTGTGGGCAGTAATTTTCTGTATAGCCTTGTTCTCTTGTTCGGTGAAGGAGGAGGTTATTGTAGAGAATTCAGAAGAAAGCCCAGCGAAATTGCGAATAAAGACACGTGCCTCTACAAGTGATGGCTATGAGCACCTGCCGAATCCATATTCTATATTTGTTATGCAGAACGTGTATGATACATATTCTGCAAAGAGTGTTCAGCTAGACCCGACAGATGTGTATCTGAGGATTCAGCCTAGGGACAGCAGCGAGCTTGATTATCTGCTTAATGAATCTGGTCTTGAAATATTTGAATATCCACTGGATATTGACCTTGAAGATGGTGAAGAATATAATGACCAATCGTTATCAGAGGATGAGCTCCCATGGCTGTATACAGTGATGAAGTACAACTATGAATTGGATACAAATCTGAAGTATGAACTACTGGATTTGTGCTATATCCCGGAAGATGGAGAATCAATCGCTCTGACAAAATCTTCCTCAATAGATGTTGAAGCGGAGGCATATAAACTGTTGGGATATGAAGTTGATGAAGAACCAGATAAATCACCTGCAGGAGCGAAGAAAGTTTATCCGGAAGGAACGATTACGGTCTATGACGCGGACAATGAAAAAGAAATGCCAGTAAAAGGCGTAAGAGTCAGAGGACATCGGTTTATGAAATATTCTATTGGATATACTGATGAAAATGGGCATTACGAATTGCGGTCTCGATTCAAGCATGATTTGAACTATGCCATAGTCTTTGAAAACGTCAAGGGGTTTGCACTGTGGGGAAACTATGGACCATTTGCGAAGGCTCATTGTACTGTAGGAAAGCACAGCAATACCGGTTATTCGAAAAGAATTACGAAAGAAAATGACCCGAAGCTGTGGAGATGGTCAGCTGTGAATAATGCTGGATATGATTATTACAACATGTGCACTGAAACAGGGATAAAGATTCCTCCATCAAAATTGCGGATTATGGTGTTCCCTAATGCAGAGCGCTCATCGACGCCGATGATGCATCATGTCCATATAGGTAACTCTCTTTGGCTTAGTTTCTTTTATCATGTCGGCTATTTGTCTCTTGGACCGCTGGCTTTACCTATAGCTTTTCGGACGTGTCTGCCTGATATAACAATAGGTGCTGGAGGAAAAAAATATGAAGGAATATACGGACATACAGCGCATGAACTCTCTCATGCAAGTCATTTTAGCCAGGTCGGCGGGGAATATTGGGGACATTATATCGATTATATTGTGACCCGTGGTGCTTATGGTGATGGTAAGGGAATGTACGCCGAACTTTGTGGCGTAGGAGAAATGTGGGGGTATATGATGGGGGTTGTTCAAGAGTATGAAGCTTATAGGTGGGCATTAACAGATAAATTTCCATATTCGAAATGGACTTATTGGTTTAAACCACATGTGTTTTGGACATTATATCAGAAACAGATATTGACTAAACGGCAGATTTTCGACTGCTTGACTTCCGACATCTATTCTTTTGATGACTTGGTAAGTAAAATGTTCAGTAAATATCCTTATGCAGTAGAAACCATAGAAAAGGCGTTCACGGATAATGGCGTAAGCATTAGTGTAAGTAAAAACTTGAACTTTGTAAACCAGGAAGTGACTTCACCAATGGAAATATCCGGGGATTCCATATATGCTGAAAACGTTACTGTCTTGGAGAATGCAACTCTGCAGTTTTCGGGGAAAGTGATAACCATCCGTTCTCCGTTTATCGTAGACGCTGGTGCATCATTGGTGTTGAATAATAATTCTAATTAAAAGACTATGAAACCTGTACTTCTTATTTTGCCTTTTTTGCTCAGCTATTGTTCGGAAGCATTGCTTTCTTGGGATGATGTCGATATGTGGTATGTTAAGAATTGCACAAAGGCTTCGGTTGTTGTTGACTGTTCTTCTTGGATGACTCGAGATAACGTGGTCTCCATTGAGCCTGGAGACTCGGTTAATTTGTATGATATGCCATATTTTGAAGGTGAGGAACATTTACCATATGATGCAATCTTTACGCATGTCCATAGTGACAACAACTGGTCTTTCAGTATAATCAAGGACGGTGCGACTGTGAGAACCTGGAGCGGTAAAGACGAACGTACGGAAGGACGACATTTCCGCAATGAGGAGTGCTGGCGGAAAACGGAACGCGGAGATGTTCCTTCGAAACGTATCTGCTGGACATTCGATATCTTGCCGGAGGATGTGATTCCTTGAACGTGTTGTATGCGGAAACCTTATATAGGTACGTTCAAGATGAAACTGGCCGAAACTGGTTGTTGAAAATGACGGAAATATGAGAAAATAATTATAAATTTGCCGATTATTCCGGATTTTCGGTGCGGGAACTGCATGGGAAGTGCAGTTCCTTTTGTGCGGACTTGCCGGAACGTTGTCAGGAAAAGATATAAGAAGCTGTTTGAATTTATTTATTAGAAACTTTGAGGAAATAAATTTAGGCAGGTTCGACGGATCTTCGAGGAAGATAGTGGGTGCTATCTGACGAAGGAGTCCGGAAGAAGATGACAGATTTAGACCTCAAAGGACTTTTTAAATAAATTAAAACAGCTTCAAAATAGTCATTATGATGACATCTAACGAAATAAGACAGAAATTTCTCGATTTCTTCGCATCGAAGGGACACACTATCGTTCCTTCAGCACCGATGGTCGTAAAGAACGACCCTACGCTTATGTTCACCAACGCCGGAATGAACCAGTTCAAGGATATTTTCCTCGGCAACGTGACACCTAAGACGCACCGCGCAACGGATTCCCAGAAATGCCTCCGTGTCAGCGGAAAGCACAATGACCTGGAAGAGGTAGGCCACGATTCATATCACCATACGATGTTCGAGATGCTCGGAAACTGGAGCTTCGGCGACTATTTCAAGACCGAGGCTATCTCATGGGCGTGGGAACTCCTTACTGAAGTATATAAGATCGACAAGACCAAGCTCTACGCTACAGTGTTCGAGGGCTCCAAGGAAGACGGTACCTCAATGGATGAGGAGGCACGCCAGACATGGCTGAAATATCTTCCTGAAGACCATGTGCTTCTCGGTGACAAGCATGACAACTTCTGGGAGATGGGCGATACGGGCCCATGCGGCCCTTGCAGCGAGATTCACATTGACCTCAGAAGCGACGAGGAAATCGCTAAAGTGCCTGGACGTGAGCTTGTAAACAAGAGCGACCCTCTCGTGATAGAGATCTGGAACCTCGTGTTCATGCAGTATAACAGGAAGGCAAACGGCGAGCTGGAACTGCTTCCGAACCATAATATTGATACCGGAATGGGCTTTGAGCGCCTTTGCATGGCGCTTCAGGGAAAGAAGAGCAACTATGATACCGATGTCTTTATAGGCATGATCCATAAGATTGAGGAACTTTCCGGACATCAGTACCATGAGTCGGAGAAGACAGAGGTTGCAATGAGGGTTATCGCGGACCATATCCGCGCCATCAGTTTCTCTATTGCTGACGGACAGCTTCCTTCCAATGTGAAGGCCGGCTATGTCATCCGCCGAATCCTCAGACGTGCAGTCCGTTACGGATATACTTTCCTCGGGTTCAATGAACCGTTCCTCTGCCGTCTCGTGCAGCAGCTCGCTGATGATATGGGTGGAGCATATCCTGAACTTCGTGATCAGCAGAAGCTTATCGAGAGCGTGATCAGGGAGGAGGAGTTCGCGTTCCTCCGCACATTGGACCGCGGAATCAGGCTGATGGACGATTATCTGGCGAAGTCTGCTGACACTAAGGTCATTTCAGGAAAGGATGCCTTCGTGCTGTATGATACATACGGATTCCCTATTGACCTTACCGAGCTTATCGCTTCGGAGAAAGGATATACAGTGGATCTCGAGGAGTTCAATGCCGAGCTGCAGAAGCAGAAGGAGAGAGCCCGCCAGGCTACTTCCAACGAGTTCGGGGACTGGATTCAGTACCATAGCGGCGAGGAGGAGGAGTTCCTCGGATATGACTATACCGATATCGACGGCGTGAGCCTTATCAAGCAGCGCACTGTAAAGCAGAAGAACAAGGTGATGTACCAGCTTGTGTTTGACCGCACACCGTTCTATGCGGAGATGGGTGGCCAGGTAGGCGATACCGGATACATCGAATCTGAAAGCGGCGAGAGAATCAATATCCTTAATACTATAAAGGAGAACAACCTGACAATCCACATTGCGGAGCGCATTCCTTCTGACTGCACAGAATCATTCTCTCTGCACGTGGATGCTGACAGAAGGCTGAAAATCACGAATAATCATACTACGACCCATCTGCTGGATCAGGCTCTCCGCGAGATTCTCGGAACACATGTGGAGCAGAAAGGCTCTTATGTATGTCCGGATTATCTCCGTTTTGACTTCTCGCATTTCTCCAAGATGACTGACGAGGAGCTGGAGAAAGTTGAGAAGAGGGTCAATGAGCTTATCCGTGCGAACTATCCTCTCGAAGAGAAGCGTGACGCCACTATGGATGAGGCGAAAGCAATGGGGGCGATAGCCCTTTTCGGTGAAAAGTACGGTGACAAGGTGAGGGTGGTCAAGTTCGGCAAGTCCGTCGAGCTTTGTGGCGGTACACATGCGCAGGCTACAGGCCAGATCGGAATGTTCATGATACTGTCCGAGGGCGCTGTCGCTGCCGGTGTAAGGCGTATCGAGGCTGTTACCGGGGAGGCTGCATGGATGCACATGCGTGCCATGTCGGAGACATTGAAGAACGCCAGGGCATTCTTCAACAACACTCCGGACCTTGGTGAGGCAATCCGCAAAGTCATCGACGAGAACTCAGGATACAAGAAGGAAATAGAGGGATTCATGCAGGAGAAAGCCGCAAAACTTGCTGAGAAGCTTGCAGATGCCGCCATGGAGATCAACGGCATCAAGGTCGTGGAGTTTACCAACTCCGTGGATCCTGCCATGCTCAAGACAGTTGCCGGAATCCTCCAGAAGCAGACATCGAACTTCGTTCTCGCTGCGGCATTTGAATATGCTGAAAAGCCGAACCTTGTGCTGATGTACTCTCCTGACCTTGTGGAAAAGGGCAAGAACGCAGGCAAGGATGTACGTGAGGCAGCCAAGGCTATCCTTGGAGGCGGAGGCGGACAGCCAGGGCTCGCCACAGCCGGCGGCAAGAATGTTGCAGGCCTGAAGGAAGCTATGGCAAGGCTCATCGAGCTTGCTACTGCATAGAGCCTTGCTCCTCAGGGACTAGAGTGAATTATTTAGGATGAAAAAGCTCGACCAGTTCATAGTGAAGTCATTCCTGGGACCGTTTTTCGGTATCCTGATGGTCGTCATATTCATTCTGATGCTTCAGTTCCTGTGGCTCTACATAGATGAACTTGTGGGCAAGGGCTTGGGACTCAAGATTATACTTGAATTCCTCGGATGGGGAAGCGCGACAATGCTTCCGCTAGCCCTGCCTCTCGCCACGCTGCTGGCTTCTGTGATGACTGTCGGGCAGATGGCAGAGAACAATGAGCTTATCGCCATGAAGTCTGCCGGCATCTCGCTTATGCGGGTGCTGTCGCCGATTATCATCTGTGCCGGAATCATAAGCGTGCTGTGTTTCTTTGCCGTAAACAACCTTGTCCCAGTGGCGTACAACAAGATCTATACGCTGCGTGACGACATAGGCAGGACCAAGGAGGAAATCAATATCCCTACCGGGACCTTCTACGACGGTATCGACGGATATGTGCTGCGCATAGATTCCAAGGATGACAAGAGCGGTGTGATGCATGGTGTGATGGTATATGACCATACGGCCGGGAAAGGCAATGTCAGCCTCACGATCGCCGATTCGGCAATGATAAAGATGTCCAAGTCGAAAGACTATCTGACTTTCCAGATGTTCAGCGGCATCAATTATCAGGAGACCAACAAGATGAGCTACCGGGATACATCCATGCAGCTGCAGAAGATAAACTTCAGCCAGCAGGACATGATCATCCCTCTGAAGAACTATGCATTCCAGAAATCGGACAAGTCCAAGTTCGGCGACCAGGTCAGGGCAATGAACCTGAGGCAGCTCGAGCATGGGAAGGATTCTCTTACCAGCCTCAATGATTCTACTCGGGCTGTGAACCTTATGTCCTTCATGTCCAGAAGATTTCTCAAATATTCGAATCAGCTGGATACGGCAAGCCACTTCCAGGGCAGGACACCTTTTGACTACAGCCGGATAAATGGCTGGAAGAATGAGCAGGAGGAACTGTCCGCATACGAAAGTGCCGCTTCAGTGGTGGAGGATATCAGGACAGCCGTGAGCGGATACGAGAACGATGTATATGCATACATATATATATTGAGGCGTACAGATGTCGAGCTGCTGAAGAAATTCGCCGAGGCGCTTGCGTGCTTTCTCCTGTTCTTCATAGGTGCTCCTCTAGGCGCCTTTATCCGTAAGGGAGGACTGGGA
Source organism: uncultured Bacteroidales bacterium (assembly GCA_934691625.1). Lineage (GTDB taxonomy): Bacteria > Bacteroidota > Bacteroidia > Bacteroidales > UBA932 > Cryptobacteroides. Next base: position 102,458 of record CAKUTA010000001.1, read on the forward strand.
GTCTCCGCTATTATAGCGGTGATGTTCTTCGTCCTTTACTGGGTGGTGGACATCACAGGAACCAAGCTTGCCCGGGATGGTGCTGTCACAGCTGCCGCCGGGGTCTTCGTGTCGGCTGTTGTCCTGGGACCGCTCGGAGCATATTTCACATGGAAGGCTGCACATGATTCAGCTATATTCAACACCGACAACTTCGGCTCATGGTGGAGAAAGATAAAGAGCAGATTTATGAATATGTTCAGAAAGACTAGAATTGTATATATGGGGACGCCTGAGTTCGCAGTCGCTCCTTTGAAGGCCCTCATAGATGCCGGCTACAATGTCGTCGGAGTCGTCACGGTTGCAGACAAGCCTAGCGGCAGGGGGCTTAAGGTAAATGAAAGTGCTGTGAAGAAGTTCGCTGTGGAACAGGGCATCCCTGTTCTTCAGCCTGTGAAGCTCAAGGACTCTGAATTCCTGAAGCAGCTGGCGGCATTCAATGCTGACCTGTTCGTGGTGGTGGCGTTCAGGATGCTTCCTCAGGAGGTCTGGTCAATGCCTCGTCTCGGCACATTCAACCTGCATGCGGCTCTTCTTCCGCAGTACCGTGGCGCCGCTCCTATCAACTGGGCTGTAATCAACGGCGAGAGGATGACCGGTGTCACGACATTCATGATAGACAAGGATATAGACACGGGCGGCATCATGCTCCGCCAGGAATGTCCTGTCACTCCGGAAGATACTGCAGGCACATTGCATGACAAGCTCATGCCGATTGGGGCGGAGCTCGTAGTGCAGACGGTGCAGGGCATTATAGAGAAAAACATTGAGACCCGTGTCCAGCGCAGTTTCATTCAGGGCTCGGAGGTGCTTAAGCCTGCTCCGAAGCTTTCACGCGAGCTGTGCCATATCGACTGGAACGACTCCACGAAGAACATCTATAATCTTATACGCGGACTCAGCCCGTATCCGGCGGCTTTCACAGAGCTTGTCCCAGAGGCCGGTACTCCTGTGCAGCTGAAGATCTACTTCGGCGAGCGCGTGGAGGGAGACGCTTTCAGGGCAATGCAGGATAAGGCGGGGCAGTCTTCTGCCGATACACCAGGCAGGATAATCAGCGACGGAAAGAGTTTCTTCGCCATTACCACGGCAGACGGGGCGATCTCGGTTACCGACCTGCAGATGGCAGGAAAGAAGCGCATGGATGTCAAGGCATTCCTTGCCGGCTTCAGGAATCCAGAATCATGGGGAACCACGCATGGCACTTCAGCCGGAATATTGAAGAATACTCGGGGATAAGAGCCGTTCTGAACATAAAAACAGCATTTTAAGATATTCATTCTGCAGCTCCGTCAATAACGGAAATTTGCAGAATGATTTTTTTATTATAATTTTGCTGTTTGGTATAAACGAAAAACAGATTACTGATGAACTATCTTAAATTATTGTCAGCCTGTGTATTATCTGCCTCTTTCGTGGTGTCGTGCGGCACTGCTGAGGTGGAAAGCGGCGACGGCGCTGCAGAAGTGCAGATCTCGCTGGACACAGACGGTACTCATCACACGAAATCTGTGGCGGAAGAAACACTGCCGTCAATCGATGATTTCACTGTTGAGATTTTCAAGAAAGAAAGCGGTGCACGTCTATACAGAGACACATACGCTAACGCTAAAGGCGTCAAGATACGCCTGAATGAAGGCTACTATAGCCTTTCTGCATTTCATGGCGATTCCCTCAAGGCCGGATTCAATGCTGCATTCTATCAGGCACTTGTACCTTTCTCAATCAGCGCCGGCCAGCGCCGAGTGAATGTTTCCGGGACAGCAAAGCTTGCAAATGCGAAGATTGCAGTGGAGTATGGTGATGCTCTCAAGACATATTATCAGCGTTTCTGCACATCTGTATCTACAGACAAGAAGAATGTGAAGGATACGCTAGGATTCGCACAGACGGAGACACGTGCCGGCTTCATTCCGGCAGGCACATTGACCGTGAAGCTGTATGCTGCAGAACTGGGGCAGAAGATGAAATACTTCCATACAGAGGTGACAGCCGCTCCAAATGATTTTATAACATTGAGGCTTGACACCAAGCCGTTTACCGGAAAGATTACCATCGGCATCATCATTGATGGCGAGACTGAGACTGTGGAGAAGACTGTCGAGCTGGATGCCACCGACGTGGCCACTGACGCCCCTTCCATCAAGGTCTCCGACAATCTGGCGGCTGGAACGGTAGAGTTCTACGAAGGTGACGAGCTTGACGGGACGACTGTCGATATCAACACCCCTGCAGGTTATGCGCATGCATGGCTGGACATCACTTCAGACTGGCTGAAAGCCAAGGGAGTAGCAGAACGTGTGGATCTTGCCGACATGGACGATGCTACCCGCAAGGTGTTCTCGCAGATGGGAATGCAGATCCTTAAGATGACCGGCGATACACGGTTCGCATACATTGACTTCAGCGGACTCAAGGATAGGCTGAAGTGCGATGCCGTTCCGTTCGAGGGCAAGTTCAACCTTACCGTCATAGATAAGAACGGGCAGTCGAAGGAATCCGGGGAGTTCTCGCTTAAAATGCTGAAGAACAGTGCTTCTCTGGTCGTTACCGAGGCCAATGCCTTTGCCCGCAGTTTCCGTGATGTGGCCTTGGATGTGGCAGCCGGACGTCCTGAGAAATATACCCTTCAGTACAGGACAGCTGACGGCTCATGGAAAAATGCCGAGGGGACTGCCTCGGGAAGCAAGGTTTCCTACAGCAGGATTTCAGGGATGACCCCAGGGACAGAATATCAGTTCCGTGCCATCTATAACAATAATCCTTCCAATGCGACAGACGTCGTTACTGTAAAGACCGAGGATGCTGCCCAGGTAGGTAATGCCGGCTTCGAGGACTGGACGACACAGACAATAACGATTTCTGTAGCATTGTCCAGTGACAGGTCATTGGACTGGTATCTTCCATATAAGGATGCTTCTGATAGCTGGTGGGCTGTAACAAGCAAGCGAAGCATGCCTACAAGCATCCTTGCTACGACAAAGACCAGCGTGAAATCATTTCCTACAGTGGCTTATTCTCCGGACTGCGTTTCAGGCTCCAGGTCTGCGCATCTGTACACGGTGAATATAGGCACATTCAATACAGATCTTGTAGCATCAGGGACATCATATTCCGGGGAACTGTTTATCGGAACAGCAGATGATTCCGGAAATCATTCTTTTGATGGGCATGCATTCTCAAGCCGTCCTGACAAGTTTACATTCAAATATAAATTTGCTCCGACGGGCAGTGAGAAATTCTATGTCAAGATAGAATTCAAGGATGATTCAGGGAATGTGATAGCCTCCAAGGAAGATACCGCAGGTCCGGCATCCTCTGACTGGACAACATATACGGCTGACCTTGATTGGACAGACATTACGAAGAAGGCGGCAAGCATATATATAAGCTTCAAGTCCTCATCTTCATCTTCCCCTGCTGTCAATGCCAATACCACACTTGAGGTCGCCGGCAACGAATCTCAGGGTGGCCATTTCGGAAGTTCACTCTATGTGGATGATATTGAACTTATTTATGAATAATAACCAGAATAATACAGCAATAGATATGAAACGTGCTATAATTACCATATTTGCCGCAGCTGCGGTTCTTGCTGGCTGCAAGGAGACCAGCGTAGAAGGGAGCAAGGGAGTGTTCGTGCTTAAGTCGGTTACCGCGGACGCAAGCCTTAATGATGTTCAGGTAGATACCAAGGCAATGCCTTCGGATCTTGCAGATGTCAGCTCATTCGTTGTCACAGTGGAGAGCAACCTTGAAAGCGGCGGCTCGCAGACATATAATTATAAAGATATCGAAGACCAGGCGATTGAGCTTCCGACAGGTTCCTACCGTGTTACAGCAAGCTCACCTGCAGGCAAGACTGCCGCATGGGACCAGCCTCTGTTTTCCGGAAGCCAGAACTTTACGGTAGTTGCCGGCGCCACGTCTCCGGTCAATGTAAGATGCTCGCTTTCAAATGCCGTAGTGTCAGTGAAATGCAGCGACACTTTCAAGACTCAGCTGCAGTCGTTCAATATCAAGGTGTCCGCTACTGACAACGATTTTCTTACATGGGGCAAGACAGGCTCCGAGTCTTCTGATGAACTTGAGAATGAACTTTCCAAAGACGGATATTTCTCTGCGTCAGAACTTTACGTCCAGATTGACGGTGAACGTGATATTGACGGCTCGTCTGCAGCCCTTACATACGTCGTGAAGAATGTGCATCCTAAGGATCATATCATCCTGAATCTGGATGCCCGCGTGACGGGTCAGGTGCAGCAGATTTCACTTTCTGTTGACGGAACAGTCAATGACAGGACAGAGAATATAACCGTAGGCGGGTTCGAGGAAATTCCTATCCCGGATCCGGTTGATCCTACAGACCCTACTGATCCTACAGATCCATCAGAACCGACAGATCCGTCGAAACCTGCCAAGCCGTCTCTTGTATGGGAGGCAAATCCGACATTTGCCACCATGGAGCTTAAGTCAGAAATGTCTGTGGAGATGACTGTTAATGTCCCGGGGAAAGTGAAAGACTTCCTTGTAGATGTGAAATCGGACTGCGCTGAATTCGAGGGTGTCATCAAGTCGATGACAGGTGACGGGCTGACAATGGATCTTGTGAACAATTCCAGTCTCAGCCAGCTTAACAGCCTTGGAATTCCTACTGGGGACAAGGTGAAGGGGCTTGAGGTTGTTCCTTTTAACCTGTCGAATCTTCTGCCTATGATTCTCCTTTATAGTCCGGAAGTGAACTCATATCATACATTTACATTGACCGTAACCGACGAGGCAGGCCAGACATTGACACAGGCCCTCACATTCCAGTATCTCGGTAACTAGGACATTAAGGATAGATCCAATGAAAATCAATAAATACATAAATATTCTGGCATGCATGGCGCTGCTGTCGGCATCATGCAGCAGGGAAAATGTCGGTTCTGCCGGCCAGGGCTACCTTACGGCAGCTGTGGAGCAGGATGACTCCTATGTCCTGATTTCCACAAAAGCTGATGTGACAGCTGAGACCCCCTTTGCCTTGAAGATCTATAAGGGCAGCGAGCTTGTGAAAGAGATCGCGGATCATCGAACATTGGCTGCCGATCCGTTGCAGCTTAACTGCGCCACATACAAGGTCACGGCGGAGAACAGGGAATCAGTGGCAGCGACATTTGACACACCGAGGTATTACGGTGAGGCTGATGTAAAAGTCCTTGCGGAGCAGGTCATCAATGCAGATGTCAAATGCTCACTTGCCGATGTGCTTGTTGAACCTGCTTTCACTGATGATTTTGATACATATTTCAAGTCATTCTCACTGACTGTTGCCGGTGGTGACGGCAGCCTTGTCTGGAGCAAGGCGCTTGGCACTGTTGGACAGACAGGATATTTCGCCCCGGCCGGGTCATTGACCTGGACATTGACACTTACGAACAATGCAGACAGGACTTTCACCCGTTCCGAGACTATCGCCGATGTGGAGGCGAGACAGAAGTATGCATTGAACTTCAAGATAAAGGCAGTAGATCCTTCCGCCGGTGCCGCCGGCCTCAGAATCGTCCTTGACGATAATATGACAGAGAAGGAGCTTGACCTTACGCTGGATTTCACAAGTTCAGAAGCCGAGGCGAAGACTGTCAATGCTTGGGCGATGTTTGCCGATGTCACAGGAACATTGAAGAGCAGCACGGTTCCTGCCGGGCTGAAGCTTCAGTATCGCAAGCTTTCAGAAGAATCATGGACGGACTTCACCGGTTCGATAAATACCGATGCCGAGAGCAAGTCATTCTCTGCAAGACTGTCAGGACTTGAGCCTGGTACAAGCTATATCGTGCGTGCCGTGACCGCCAAGGAAGAGGGAAAGAAGCAGATTTCGTTTTCGACAGAAGCTGCTTCCGAGGTTCACAACATGAGCTTCGATGCGTGGTATATGAGCGGAAAGGCTCCTATGCCTAATGCCAGCGGATATAGTGTATGGGATTCCGCCAACAAGGCCACCGCAGGACTTGGCACTATTCCGACAAAGCAGGAGACAAGCCATCTGGCTGTGGAAGGCGAAGGCAAGAGCTCAGTGAAGCTGGAGAGCATGACCGCATTTGGCATCATGGCTGCCGGAAATATCTATACAGGTGCATTCCAGAAGGTTATAGGCATGAGCGGTGCCGCTCTCGAGTGGGGCACACCATTCACATCCAGACCTCTTGCACTGAAGGGATATTTTGACTACACTCCGAAGAATATCGACATGTCCGATGATGCCCATTCCGGATTGAAAGGGCAGCCGGATACATGTCAGGTACAGGTGTTCCTTACCGACAGGGCAGACAAGTTCCAGATAAATACATCCGCAGGACAGTTTGTCGATGTGAACGGCAGTGACATCATTGCCTATGGCAAGGTGGAGTCCGGAACGCAGACCAGCACGAAGAGCGGTCTTGTGAACGGATATGAGCCTTTCACCATCAAGCTGGAATACCGCAGCACGACACGCAAGCCGACCCAGATAGTGATTGTCGGCGCCGCCAGCAAGTACGGCGATTTCTTTACAGGAGGAAAGGGCAGTGTCCTTTATCTGGATGAGTTCTCGTTTGTCTATGACCCTGCGGAGCTGTAGTGCCATGAACCGGTTATTTTATATATCTGCTGTGCTGGCTGTTTCGGGACTTGTGTCCTGCAGCCTTGACAATGATATGCAGCTGCCCAGGACATCGGCGGACTTCACTGCCTTCGAGGTGTATGGACAGGTGTCGTCAAGGATTGATACCAAGGCTTATACAGTGAGTGTCGTCCTGGATGAGGATGCCAGGCTGGACAACCTGAATATTAAGACGGTGCGTTTCTCGGAAGGCACCAGGTGCAGTGACCCGGGAATAGCTGACGGAAGGAAGATAGACCTGTCGTCCCCGTATGCGGTGACATTGTCCGTGTTCAGGGATTTCAAGTGGACAATCACTGCCAGCCAGCCAGTCGAAAGATATATAAGATGTGATAAGATGGTGGGCGAGGCCACGATCTTTCCTGATACTAGAAAAATTAGCATAAAGGTGAAACCGGATGCCGGTAGCGCGATAGATTCACGTTCGGCTTTGGTTATTAAGGACATGAAGCTGGGGCTCAGGCGTTCACGCATAGTGTCCACAACTGATATGGACGGTAATGTGCAGCCAATCACCTCTTTCCCAGTAACGCTCGACTGCTTCTATGAGCGCAGGTTCACTGTGGAGGAGGACGGGAAGACATGTGAGTGGACATTGATTGCCCTGCCGTCGGAATAATAAGCTATATGTCGGGTTTCAGAAAGTACAGACTGAATCCGGAGACATTGCTTTACGAGATCGAAAAAGTCTCGGCGAAGTCGCGTCTCCTGAAGATGGTGATGCTTGTATCTGCAAGCATTGCCTTGTCGTGCGTGTACTTGTGGCTGTTCACTTCGGTTCTCGGCATGGAGCTGCCGAAGACCATCATGCTCCGGAAGACGAATGCCAGGTGGGTCTCCAAGGTGGAGCTTATGAACAAGCAGCTAGACATGTATGACGAGACACTGAAAGGACTTGGAATACGTGATGACGAGATCTACAGGAATATATTCGGTATGAATGAGATACCGCAGGAAGTGCGGAATGCGGGCTTCGGCGGAGTGAACCGTTATTCCTATCTGGACAACATTTCGGACAACTCGCTTCTGAAGAATACGTCAATGCGTCTGGACGTGCTTACAAAGAAGGCATTTGTGCAGAGCAAGTCATTTGATGATGTTGAGGCTCTTTCACGCCGTGCAGGAGATATGGCGTCATGCATACCGGCTGTCATGCCGATTGCCCCGGATAAATCGAAGTACCGGCTGTCGAGTCCCTTCGGATACCGGTCGGATCCTATTTCGGGAAAGACGAGGATGCATACCGGATTTGACTTCGCATTGAAACCTGGAAATCCTGTATATGCCACAGGTGACGGTGTCGTCGCTTCAGTTTCTTTCGATTTGTTTAACTATGGAAACTCTGTGGTGATAGATCATGGCTTCGGCTATAAGACCAGATACGCGCATCTGAAGACTGTGCTCGTTACAGAAGGAATGAAGATCAAGAGGGGCGAGTGCATAGGCGAAAGCGGAAACAGCGGGAAATCCACAGGCCCGCATCTGCATTATGAGGTCATGTACCGTGACAGGTATGTGAATCCGGTGAACTATTTCGACCTGGAGATGCCGCTGGATGAATATTCCTCCATGGTGAACAAGGTGGCTGCCGAATCGGATAATGTCATGACAGGGCATATCCGCAAATCCAGACGGGAGGGCTGGCGATGAAGAACCGCTACATGTTCGACAAGGACTTCAATCTCCGCAAGGTTACACATTCCGTGTGGAGCATCCTGTGGACCTGCTCGAAATGGATTATCGCGACAGCTTCCATGGCGGCTTTCTATTATGTCATATTCTCGTTTGTCATAAACACTGATGAAGAGAAGAATCTGAAACGGGAAAACCGCATGTATGAAAAGCTGTATCCGGAGATGAAGGAGAAGGCGCATCTGATTTCGGATGTGGTCAAGGATCTGGAAATCAGGGATGATGCCATATATAAGCAGATTTTTAAGGCTGAAGCTCCGTCGGTGGATCCTGTGAGCTCGGTGACATTCATATTTGCTGGCGACTCCATTCCTGACAAGGACATCGTCGAATATTCGGAGAAAAAAATCCAGGCATTGTCTCAGGCGGTATCGGAAGTGGACAGCAGCTTCATGGGGATATTTGCCGATATGCGCTCCAGCTGTCATGTGATGCCGCCATTGAGGATTCCTGTCGATGGACTGAAGTTTGCGCAGGTGGGAGCTTCTACCGGCATGAAGATGAACCCTTTCTACAAGGTGCTCACCCGGCACAACGGCATTGACCTTATCGTCGGTCAGGGTACCCCTGTCCTGGCTGCAGGAGATGGCGTGGTTTCGGAGGTAAGACGCTCGGGAAAGGGCCTTGGAAATGTGGTGGAGGTTACGCATGACGGCGGCTATGTCACTGTATATGCACACCTTGAGGATGTTGTCGTGAGGAAGGGCGAGATCGTTAAATCAGGGAAGAGGCTTGCCAATGTCGGGATTTCAGGTAATTCATTTGCTCCGCATCTCCACTATGAGGTGCACAGGGACAGCCTGGTGCTGAATCCTGTCAACTATTTCTTCGCATCGCTTTCTCCGGAAGACTATATGAAGGCTGCATATATGGCGGCTACGACAGGACAGAGCATGGACTAGCAGAACTGCATAATTTGATAAATTCTAGGATGATGGGAAAACTGTACTACACTATCGGCGAGGCTGCTGAGATGCTGGGGGAAAACGTATCCCTGGTACGCTACTGGTCTGATAACTTCAGCCGTTTTCTGAAGCCTCACAGGAACGCCAAGGGAAACAGGCTATATACTGCTGATGACCTGGAGGTACTGAAGCAGATATATCACCTGGTGAAAGTGAACGGCATGACATTGGCCGGGGCGAAGAAGAAGCTTACGGAGGACAGGCGCAGTGTGGAGAGCCGGGTGAAGGCTGTTGATTGCCTGAAAGCGATAAGACAGCAGCTCTCTGAAATCAGAAAATCATTGTAGGGGTATGACAGTTATGGATATAACTGATGCTCTGGAGGAGTTTGCTCCTCTGGGCATACAGGAAAAATGGGATAACAGCGGGCTTATAATTGGGTCTTCGTCTTCGCAGGTTCATAAGGTTCTTGTCGGTTTCGACTGCACGCCACAGCTTGTGGACGAGGCTGTGGAGACTGGCGCGGACATGATAGTGACCCACCATCCGCTGATTTTTGGCGGGATGAAGAAGATCTCTCCGGAAGATCCTGCAGGGCTTGCTGTGATTAAAGCCATTTCCGGCGGCGTGTCAGTGTATGCGGCGCATACTACGGCTGACAAGGTGCTTTCCGGGGTGAGTGGTGCGATGGCTGCGCGTCTGGGGCTCAGGGATGTGGAGATTCTGGAGCCTGACGGTGACGGCACCGGGCTCGGAGTTGTCGGTAATCTTACAGAGCCTGCCGATGCGCAGCAGGTTATCTCCCTTGTCAAGGAAAGGTTCTCCCTGAAGACTGCAAGGTGTTCCAGGCTTGTGGACATCCCGGTGTCGAGAATCGCGATGTGCGGCGGAAGCGGCTCGTCACTTATCGGCGAGGCCATGGCTTCAGGTGCACAGCTTTATATCAGCGGGGACATATCCTATCACCATTTCTTCACAAGGCCTGGCTTCATGATTATGGATATAGGGCATTTCGAAAGTGAAGTGGACATTGTAGACATATTATTTTCCTTGTTAACGAAAAAATTTCCTAACTTTGCAGTTCGCAAAAGTGCCGGGCTTGCCGAAAGCAATCCTGTGCTTTATGTTTGATAATTATATATAATTAGATATGGCCAAGAAAATAAAGAAAGTCGAAACTCCGATAGACCAGAGAGAGACCTTCGTATCCATCCAGAAGAATTTCGCGGATTCAGAACTGAGCGTCGAGGAGAAGCTCAAGACGCTGTATGCGCTTCAGAAAGCCGATTCAGAAATCGACAAGATCCTTCAGCTCAGAGGAGAGCTCCCTGTAGAGGTGGAGAATCTTGAGAATGAGGTGCTTGGACTCAAGACGAAGGCTGCGCAGATCAATACGGAGATCGATACCATGAACACCAGCATTACTGATTACAAGCATCAGATTGTCGAGTGTGATACCGCTATCGAGAAGTACAAGAACCAGATGGAGAGCGTTACAAACAGCCGTGAGTACGACTCTCTTTCCAAGGAGGCCGAGAACCAGGACCTTCTGAAGAAGATTGCGATGAAGAATGTCGCCGACACGAAGGAGGCTATCGCTGCGAAGAAGGCCGAGCTTGCAGATGTCAAGGATGAGGCCAATGTCAGGAATGAGGATCTCAAGGCGAAGAAGGAGGAGCTCGCCAGCATCGTGGAATCCACCGCGAAGGAGGAAAAGGCTCTCCGTGCAAAGAGAGATGCATGTGCAGCATTGATCGATCCAAGGACAATGAGCGCGTATGACCGTATCCGCGAGAGCGAGAGGAACCATCTGGCTGTAGTGAGCGTATATAACGGCAATGCCTGCGGTGGATGTTTCAATACAATCATCCCGCAGAGGCTTATCGACATCGCTTCCAACAAGAAGCTTGTCATCTGCGAGCATTGCGGAAGAATCATCGTAAGTTCTGAAATCGAGGGCGAGAAGGCTTAAGTATCCGGAGGAGTGACCTTATGGCTGAGCCAAGGCGAAGTTCCAGAAGCAAGACTGACAAGAAAGTAAACCTTGATACCCTCGGACTTGAGATGGGCAACAAGCCACCTCAGGCAGTAGATTTCGAGGAGGCTGTGCTCGGCGCACTGCTTATCGAGCCTACATGTGTTGACGAGGCAATGGAGGAGCTTACTCCGGACTGCTTCTACGAACCTAAACACAGGATGATATATGAGGCTATGGTGGCGCTCGTGAACGAGCATGTCGCCATAGATCTTCTGTCTGTATCCCAGAAGCTTCAGGAGAAGAAAAACCTGGAGAACGTCGGAGGAGCTGTAGCGCTTGCTGCGCTTTCGCAGAAGATCGGAGCCGCAGCCCATGTGGAATACTACATAAAGATTCTGAAGCAGAAATGTATTCAGCGTGACCTGATTACAGCTGCCTACGATATCCTTAAGGGGGCCTACGATGACTCACAGAATGTCGATGACCTTATCGACATGTCGCAGTCCAAGGTCTTTGCGGCTATCCAGAACAATGTGAAAAAGGATGTGCAGGACGTCGGTTCTGTGCTGAAGACTGCATTGGATGAGATAGAGGAGATGCAGGGACAGTCGGGAATCAGCGGTGTCCCATCAGGTTTTCCGACATTGGACAGATATACATTGGGATGGCAGAAATCAAACCTCATCATCCTGGGGGCGCGTCCTTCTGTCGGAAAGACTGCGTTCTCTCTTAATATCCTCAGAAATGCCGCGGTAGATAACAACATGCCGGTGGCTATCTTTTCTCTGGAAATGTCAGCCATAGAGCTTGTGAAGCGTCTTATGACTACGGAGTCCGGGCTGGACGGCGACAAGATCAAGGGTGGCGTCAAGCTCGACCAGGCAGACTGGGACCAGCTCCAGTACAGCACCAAGGCTCTTGCAAAGGCTCCTATCTACATTGACGATACTCCTGGCATCTCCATCATGGAGTTCAGGACGAAAGCCAAGCGTCTGGTCAAGTCGAAGGGAGTGAGATTTATCGTGATTGACTATCTTCAGCTTATGCAGGGGCCGCCGGAACTGCGGGGAATGCGTGAGCAGGAGGTGGCTGCGATTTCACGAACATTGAAAGGTACGGCAAAGGAACTGGAGATACCTATCATGGCATTGTCCCAGCTGTCCCGAAACGCCGTGCAGCGCGGGAACAGCAATAACCGCCCTATGCTGAGCGACTTGCGTGAGTCCGGCTCTATCGAGCAGGATGCCGATATCGTGCTCTTCGTGCACCGTCCCGATGCTATCGGAATGGGCGATACTGTGGAGGATAAGGAATATACGGAAATCATTGTCGCGAAAAACCGTAACGGACAGATCGGTACCATCCCTATGAAGTTCAAGGGCAACCAGCTGCGCTTCCAGGAAGACAGCGACGGGCTCGGAACCACATTCTCGTCTGCCATGAATATGGATGATGCGCCGATGGATGCAGGGGCAGGTTTCCCTGCTGGAGATGATTTCGGCGGAGGCTTCGGTTCCTATCAGTCCGGTGGAAACGGGGAATTCCAGAATACAGGCTTCTGATTATGATACGGTGTCTTAGACATATCGTGGTCGCGGTGCTCCTGTCCATTATGGTCCAGGCCAATGCTACTGAACCTCTGAAGGGGCCAAACTGCATCCCTGTCAAGAGTCTTGCGGAGGACAAGCTTGCCTATGAGGGAGGGGAGAACCTGGATTTCGTGATTCATTATAAGTGGGGGGCCATCAACTCTGATGTGGCGAAGGCTTACGTCAAGCTTGACACTGCGACATTGAACGGGGTGCCGGTGTTCCATTGCACCGTGTCCGGAAGGACAGCGAGGTTCTACGATATGTTCTTCAAGGTACGTGAGGAGTTCCAGTCATGGTTCACCCGTGACGGAATCGTCCCGATGAAGTTCTACAGGGACTCACGTGAGGGCGGATACTATTCTGTGAACCGCTATGACTATATCTGGGATCCTGAGGAGTCGAAGCACATCCGTGCGGAGATAGAGACTTCTAGAAGACCTGTGCGGACAGAGGAGCTTCCGCTGTCAGGCTGCACATACGACCTTCCGTCGCTTTTCTATATGGCACGTAACATGAACTTCAGCAAGGTGAAGCCGAATGTGAAGTATCCTATGACGTTTGCCATAGATGATGACATATACAATGTCTATTTCATCTGGCTGGGGAAGGAAAAGAAATATATAAGGGGGATAGGTACGGTCAAGACAATGAAATTTGCGGCAAAGCTGATTGCAGGTGATGTCTTCGGCAGCGGGCAGGACATGTTCGTATGGATAAGCGATGACGAGAACCGCATACCTGTCTATTTCGAGGCCCCTATCCGTGTGGGGACAGCTTCAGGCCGTCTTACTGGGTGGAAGAAGCTTAAGCATCCGTTTGACTCGATAATCAGCCAGTAGCTATGAAAGAGGAAGTCTCACATAAAGGGAAAGTCCTTTCAGCAGATGCTGAAACGATACGGGTGGAAATAATATCCAGCTCTGCATGCTCATCCTGCCATGCTGCGGGACTTTGCTCCATGTCAGAGGCTGTGAAGAAAATAGTGGAAGTCCCGGCATACGGGAACAGCGGCTATGCTTCTGGAGATGAGGTCGAGCTGGTGCTGAAGGCTTCCATGGGAATGAAGGCGGTCCTGGCGGCATACGTCCTGCCGCTGGTCATTCTGCTTGTGATATGTGTATCTCTGTCATTTGCTGGGGTGCACGAGCTATATTGCGGACTCGCCGGGCTTGCCGGGGTCGTGGTCTATTATCTGGTGCTGTACCTGATGAGGGACAGGATCTCCAGGGACTACGTGTTCTGCATACGTAAAGACAACAATCTCAATTCATAAAATGATGACATCAACAATTATCTGGACTATTGCGGTTATTTCTGCTCTCGGCCTCATCCTGGCTATCGTCCTGTACCTTGTGGCTGAAAAGTTCAAGGTGGAGGAAGATCCGCGGATCGAGGAAGTGGAGAAGGTGATGCCGGGTGCCAACTGCGGCGGCTGCGGATTCGCAGGCTGCCATGCCTTTGCCGAGGCTGCGGTGAAAGCTCCGAATCTGGACAACAACTTCTGTCCTGTCGGCGGCAATGCTGTAATGCAGAAGGTCGCTTCAATCCTCGGATACGAGGTGAAGGAAAAGGCGCCTATGGTCGCAGTGGTCCGTTGTAACGGAACCTGTGAGAACAGGCCCAGGATTAATGTGTATGACGGCTACAAGTCATGCAAGGTGAAGGCTGCCCTGTACAGCGGTGACACCGGATGCTCATTCGGCTGTCTCGGGTGCGGAGACTGCGTGGAGGCTTGCCAGTTCGGCGCTTTGTCAATGGATGAGAAGACAGGACTCCCGGTAGTGGATGAGGCAAAGTGCGTCGCATGCGGCGCATGCGTCAAGGCTTGCCCGAAATCCATAATCGAACTTCGCAACAAGGGGCCTCGCGGAATGCGTGTCTATGTGTCATGTGTCAACAAGGATAAAGGCCCTGTTGCACGTAAGGCATGCAAGGCTGCGTGCATAGGTTGCGGGCTTTGCGCAAAGACTTGCCCTCACGAGGCTATCACAGTGGAAGGCAATGTCGCATATATCGACTACACCAAGTGCAAGCTCTGCCGCAAATGCGTGGTGGTCTGCCCTACAGGTGCAATCCATGATGTGAATTTCCCTAAACCAGTTGACCGTACCAGGAAGCCTGCCCCGGCAGCTCCTGCAGTGAAACCGGCAGCAGTCCCTGTCCAGGCTCCTAAGCCTGCAGCCGCAGCTGCTGAAGCCAGGCCAGCACAGGCTGAGGTCAAGACTGAACCAAAAGCATAAGGAGAACCGATAATATGAAAAGAACATTTTCCATAGGCGGTGTACATCCGGCAGACAACAAGATTTCCCGTGGCTGTGCCATCGAGACTCTGCCTACTCCGCCGACAGTATATATATCTGTCTCACAGCATATCGGGGCTCCTGCCAAGCCGATAGTCGCTGTCGGTGACAAGGTGCTTGCAGGCCAGCCGGTCGCTGAGCCTGGAGGATTTGTATCAGCATATATCCATTCGTCAGTTTCCGGAACCGTGAAGTCCATAGGACCTCGCAAGGACCTCGCAGGCAATATGCAGACCTGCATCGAGATCCAGGTAGAGGGCGATGAGTGGGTGGAAAGCATTGACCGTACAGACACTCTTCTTACCGAGTTCACTGATGACAACAAGGTCATCATGGACAAGATCAAGATGGGCGGAGTCGTAGGTCTCGGCGGTGCGACATTCCCTACTCATGTGAAACTCTCTCCTCCTCCGGGAAAGAAATGCGACATGCTGATTATCAACGGATGCGAGTGCGAGCCTTACCTTACTTCAGACTTCAGGACCCTTCTTGAGAAAGGGGAGCAGGTCGTCGTAGGAACTGCAATCATCAAGCAGGTGCTCGGTGTGGCGGAAGCTACGATTGCCATAGAGGACAACAAGCCTGAGGCAATAGATCATATCGGGAAGATCCTCGCTGATTTCCAGAAGAAATCTCCGAAGTTCGCGGGTATCGAGGTCCTGAGCCTCATGAAGAAATATCCGGAAGGCGGCGAGAAACAGCTCATTGATGCTGTCATGCACCGTCAGGTTCCGTCAGGAGCTCTTCCTATTGATGTCGGCGCTGTGGTCCAGAATGTCGCCACTGCACTTGCCGTGTATGATGCTGTGCAGAAGAACAAGCCTGTTATAGATAATTCAGTTACCGTGACCGGAACCTGTCTCCCTCAGAACAGACAGCATAACTATCTGGTACGTGTCGGCACTCCGATTTCCTATATCATCGAGAAGATGGGCGGGATCCCTGATGATGCAGTCAAGGTCATCAGCGGCGGCCCTATGATGGGAAAGGCCATTGCAAACCTTGATGCTGCGACATTGAAGGGAACATCTGCTCTGCTGTTCCTCACTGCGGAGCAGACTGAACGCAAGCCTGAAGGGAACTGCATCCGCTGCGGCAAGTGTGCTGATGCCTGCCCTATGGGACTGGAGCCGTTCCTTCTGCAGAGACTTGCACGTCATGGCATGACAGCTGAGCTGGAGAAGAATGCTGTCCAGGACTGCATCGAGTGCGGATGCTGCCTCTACAGCTGCCCAGCATATATTCCGCTTCTTGATATCATAAGACCTGCAAAGGGACAGATCCTAGGTATCATCAGGGCCAGGGCAGCTGCCGCCAAGGCCGCTGCGGCTGCACAGGCTGCGCCACAGAAATAAGTTGAACGAATAAACCAATGATATACAATGAATAAACTTTTGGTTTCACCGTCTCCGCATGTGCATGCTGCGGTTTCCACGAAGTCGCTTATGCGGGATGTGGTAATCGCTCTGCTGCCGGCGGTAATCGTCTCGGTCGTATTCTACGGCCTCGGCGAGATCGTGGTACTTGCGACAAGCGTGATTTCATGTGTGCTGATCGAGTACCTCATCACGAGATTCCTTCTGAAGAAACCGTCCACTATCTGTGACTGGTCTGCCGCTGTGACCGGTATTCTTCTGGCATTGAACCTGCCGTACACCACTCCATGGTGGGTGGTATTCATCGGGGCGCTGTTTGCCATCGGTGTTGTTAAGATGACATTCGGAGGCCTGGGACAGAATATCTTCAACCCTGCCATAGCAGGCCGTGTGTTCCTGCTGGTGTCATTCCCGGCTTACATGACCAGCTGGCAGATGCCTCAAGGGCTGTTCGGTGTCGATGCCGTTTCCGGAGCTACGCCTCTCGGCCTTATCAATGAAGGAATTATGAGCGGGAAGACTGTAGGGGAGATAATGTCAGCCAACGGCTTCTCATACGGTCAGATGCTGTTCGCCAATCTGGGCGGCTCGGTAGGCGAGATCTCAGCTCTTGCCCTGCTTGCAGGATTCGTGTATCTGCTTGTCCGCAAGGTAATCAAGCCGCATATCACACTCTCTATCTGGGCTACGGTTGCTGTGGTATCTCTGATTTTCTGGCTGGCAAATCCAGACAGGTTCACCGATCCTCTGTTCAATCTTCTGTCAGGAGGTATGATCCTCGGTTCGTGCTTCATGGCTACAGATTATGTCACATCGCCTATGACTGTCAAGGGTGGAATCGTCTATGGTGTCGGTATAGGTTTCATAACATTGATGATCAGATACTTCGGCTCTTATCCTGAAGGAATGTCATTCGCTATTCTCATTATGAACTCTGTGGTTCCGCTTATCAACATGTGGTTTCACCAGAAAAAATACGGGAGGAAATAGATATGGCAGCAAAATCAAATCTTACTAATATGGTTCTCTGCCTTTTCGGCACGGCATTCATCTGCTCTGCGGTGCTTGCAGGAATATATGCGGTCACCAAGGAGCCGATTGAGAAGACAAACAAGGATATCCTTGAGGCTTCTATCGCGAAGGTTCTTCCAGAGGGAGGCGTGATTTCCGATGCGCAGGAATGCCAGGTCGGCGGACAGCCTTCGGAGTGCTGGCTCAGCACGAAGGACGGCGAGGTCATAGGCATGGCTGTGAAATCTACAGCAGTCGGCTTTGGAGGCCCTCTTACGCTTATGGTGGGGATCCTGCCTGACGGAACTATCTATAACACATCCGTGCTTTCACATTCCGAAACACCTGGACTTGGTGCGAAGTGTACTTCTGACGAGCATTTCTATGGTCAGTTCAAGGGATGGAATCCTGAGAAGCAGAGGCTTCTCGTGAAGAAGGACGGTGGAGACGTTGACGCGATTACAGCATCTACAATCACTTCCAGGGCATATACCCTTGCAGTGCAGAATGCTCTGTACGCATTGACAACACTTCCTCTTGAAGGAGGCAAGCCTGTCGCTGCCGATCCTGTGGGGGATGCTGCTGCCACGCTTCCGGCTGTGGAACCGACACCTGTTGTCGTAGAATAAGGAGGACTGAACAATGACAAAATTACAGCTTATAACTAAGGGGCTAGTCAAGGATAACCCTACATTCGTGCTTATTCTCGGCATGTGCCCTACTTTGGCCACCACATCGTCGGCCATCAACGGCTTGAGCATGGGACTTGCTACCCTGTTTGTGCTCATTCTTTCCAATATGGCTATTTCAGCTATCGCGCCTGCGGTCCCTGATAAGGTACACATCCCTGTGTATATCGTGGTTATCGCTACATTCGTAACAGTTCTGCAGTTCCTTATGCAGGCATTCACTCCAAGTATCTATGCAACGCTCGGCCTGTTCATCCCTCTTATCGTGGTGAACTGTATCGTGCTTGGCCGAGCAGAGGCCTTCGCCAACAAGAACGGTGTCATGGACTCTGCCCTGGACGGACTCGGCGTAGGACTCGGGTTCACGGTTTCATTGACAGTGATCGGCCTTGTACGCGAGATTCTTGGAAGCGGCTCTGCTTTCGGGGTCAAGTTCATCCCTGGGGATGGTATCCTTGCATTTGTCATGGCTCCAGGTGCATTCCTTGTGCTCGGGTATCTTATGGTTCTGTTCAACAAATTCCTCAAGAAATAATAAAGGGTTCTGATTATGGAAATTTTACTTATTATCATATCTGCGGTATTTGTAAACAATGTCGTACTGGCGCAGTTCCTCGGTATCTGCCCGTTCCTGGGTGTATCCAACAAGCTTTCCACGGCAACAGGAATGTCTGCCGCCGTGTGCTTCGTCATTACCCTGGCGACATTAGTGACATATCTTCTGAATACCTATGTCCTTGTACCACTGAACCTTATGTTCCTGCAGACCATATCGTTCATCCTGGTTATTGCAGCTCTCGTGCAGATGGTGGAGATCGTGCTTAAGAAGGTCAGCCCGTCGCTTTATCAGGCTCTCGGTATCTTCCTTCCTCTCATCACCACTAACTGTACGGTTCTCGGTGTGGCTATCACTGTCGTGACCAAGGAGTTCACATTCGGCCAGGCAGCCCACATGCTGAATCTTGGCGAGGCTCTGCTCTATGCCTTCGCCACAGCTGCCGGCTATGGTCTTGCTATGGTGCTTTTCGCAGGTATGCGTGAGCAGCTTGCGCTCAGCAATGTCCCTAAGGCATTCCGCGGCATTCCTATCGCGCTCATTACGGTCAGCATTCTTGCGATGGCGTTCATGGGCTTCTCTGGAATGTGCTGAAAAAATTATATATTTGTAGTCAGCAAACGGTGTTTCTGGCCCCGTTTTCGCGGTGTATTAAATTTGAACCAGGGCATTATCGTAAAAGAATGCCCGTAAAATTGAAAGAAAATGAAAAAGGCAATCATTATCATTGCAGCCGTATTCGGCTTTGCAGTAATGGCTTCCGCTCAGCCTAAGGCAATCGGAGGCCGTCTTGGCTATGGACTTGAGGCCAGCTACCAGCATTACCTGGGAAGCCCTAACTTTCTGGAAGTGAATGCGGGTCTTGACCTTATGGGTGGAAAGGCCGGTTTCAAGGCTACAGGCACATACAACTTTACATTTGCCCAGCCTTCTTGGACACCGAGAGGAAACTGGGCATGGTATGCCGGCCCTGGTGTAACCCTCGGCTCTACATATTACAATGATGACCACAATTTCTTCTTTGGAGTAGTCGGCCAGGTAGGCCTTGAGTACAAGTTCTGGTTCCCGCTTCAGCTTTCTGCTGACGTGCGTCCTGCATTCGGCATCTGTGACGGTGAATTTTGGGGTAATGGACTTTATTACAGCTTTATTCCTACCATCAGCGTAAGGTACAGTTTCTAGTCTTCAGAAAAGTTTAAATCCATAGGTCTGTTCATAGCAGGCTTTTGCTTTTGCCGAAGATATTGGGTATCTTTGCGAAAACTGATTTTTATGTCTTTGCAAAGAAATTTAACCTTTATCTTGTGGTTCTCTGCCATGATGGCCGCGGCAGCATCCGCCTCTTCCTGCAACGAGGACTATAATCTTACTAAAGACATTGATACGGACATAAGCATTGATGGGGACATAAGCGCTCCTCTCGGTGATTCCGAGCTTATTCTGGTCGATGACTTTCTGAATCTTGGGAATGATGACAGTGATGTCCTGAAATCTGACGATTCGGGAAATTACTACATATCTGTAGCCGGAAGCGGTACATCTTCGGATGTGTCGCTCCCGGTTTTCTCTTTTTCCGACAACCTGGTGACAGGCGGCGGCTACATGGCCAGGATATACAAGTCCGAGCTCCCGCTTCCGGGAAGCGGAACGGTCCCGTCCATATCATACACCAAGTCGTTCAATGCATCCACGACTCCTCTGACTGTCAATGAGAATGTCCCGTCAGAAATTACAGCCGTAAGAAGTGTCCAGGCTTCCGGCACTGTCTCCATATCCATGCGGCTCTCCGCAGGCAAGGCGAATATATCGTCGCTTGTGATGGACTTTCCTGATTATCTGAAGTTTGCGGATGTCAAGGATGCCTCGATGACATTGAGCACTGACGGCAATATCCTTACGATACGCGGCACGGAGCTGACATCATCTCCTAAGCTCATGAACCTGTATATCACAGGGGTTGATTTTGATAAGATACCTGCCGGACAGGGATTTATAGCATCGCAGCATAAGATTGTCCTGAATGATGAGATCGCTCTTGGCGCATTTGACATCTCGGCAGTGCTTTCTGACTTCGGAGCGACGGTGCAGGCCATTCCGTCTGAGATATCGGCTGACATCAGCCTGGCTATATCTTCGCTGGACGTCAAGTCTGCGGAAGTGAAGGCGGATCCGTCCATCAGCATTGACCCGGTCAATGTGAATGTAGGCATCTTGCCTGAGTTTGTGCGCGGGGATGACGTCGTCCTGGACCTGTATAATCCTGCGTTGATTCTGAATGTCAATAACAGGACTCCTTTGACATTGGATCTGAATGCTGATATCCGTTCATATAAAGGCTCTGATGCAAATAGCGTGCATATCGGAAGCGCTTCCGGAGGTGCGCCTGTAACTCTAGCGGCTTCAGCAGTTAACAAACTTTATGTGTCCAGGACAGGAAATAACGTTCCTGCCGGGATGATATCGGTGGTGGTGCCTGGCCTTTCGTCCATCATCAGCAATGTCCCTGATCGTATCGGCATAAGCGGCATATCTGTCAAGGCTGCTGACGAGTTCGTGACGCTTGTCCCTGGCTCCAGATATGATGTGGCGTATGACTACGAGGTGGCTGCGCCTCTTGCATTCGGAAAGGATGTGCACATCGCCTACAGCACTGATTTTACAGGGTGGAGCGAGACGTTTGACGACGACAGATTATCCTTGGATGTACGCAATGCTGATGTGAAATTCGATTTCGTGAATATGATACCTCTCGGTATCTCGCTTTCCGCTGACGCGATAGATGCTGACGGAAAAGTGATATCTGGAATAGCAGTCACACTTAATGGCAGCGCACCGGCGGGGTCTGTGGAGAATCCGTCTGTTACGGCATTGACTCTGAATATGAAAGGCAAGGCTGAAGATATGCGCCGGCTTGACGGTATCAGGATAGATCTTGTCGGAAGCGACCCTGACAATATGCTGGGCGTGTGCCTTAACCGTCATCAGGGCGTCCGGTTCCGTAACATGAAGCTCAGGCTTCAGGGCAAGGTGGATATTGATGTGGACCTTTAGAATCTGTTTTGAAATGATTGAAAAGTTGTTTGAGGCAAAATTCCTTCATATTATTCCCGGGCCTTCAGGTCAGATAGGCATCGCTATCTTCCCCGAATCCTCGGTTGAACCTGAAGTTTTTTACTCTCAAACCTTCAGATAATAATTTTAGAACAGCTTCTTAATCTGAGAAGAAAGACATGAAGAAAATTATTTCCATTATATTTTTGGCGTTTTTTGCAGCCTGGACTGCTGCAGCCCAGCAGACATCATTGCGTTCAGCCTATTTTATGGAGGGCTACAGCGGCAGGGGAGAGTTTAATCCTGCATTTGCTGCCCAGAGAAACTATTTTTCGATACCGGGAACCGGAGGCGCCGGAGTCAACCTGCAGAGCAACATGGGAGTCAGCACTTTCCTGTACCCCACAGCAGACGGGAATCTGACGACATTCATGAGTTCTTCAGTGTCTTCAGACGAGTTCCTTGGAGGTCTGAAGAACAATAACCGTATCGGGGCTAGCATGACCCTTCCGATGATGTCGCTCGGTATATGGGGGCGCAATGCCTTCTTTACTTTCGGCATCAGGGAAAGGGTGGATGTCAATGCGAATATTCCATATAGCCTGTTCGATTTCATGAAGAATGCAGGAGCGTCGCAGTATTACGATATTTCCGATCTTGCTGTCAGGGCTGAGGCCTATACTGAATATGCATTCGGCTGGTCGCGGCAGATTGCGGGCAAGGTCAATGTCGGTGCACGTCTGAAGTTCCTGATGGGATCGGCAAATGCGGATGCCAGGATAGACAGGATGCATGTGCAGATGACTGATGACCGCTGGTCTGTGACTGCGCAGGGGACAATGTCGGCTGCGTTCGGGCTGCTCGACGTGAAGACAAAAGCGGAGACCGGGGCGAAGCTGGATTCTCCTGACGACGGGGATGTGGTAGATGAGGTAGATCTAAAGGAGTTCAGTGAGGCCGGAACAGGTTCACTCTTCGGAGGATATGGCGCGGCGCTTGACCTTGGTGCCGAGCTGGAGCTTATACCAGGCCTGAAGCTTTCGCTTGCCGTCAATGACCTGGGCTTCATGTCCTGGCGGCATACATATAAGGCTACGACTCATGAGAATAGCTGGATCTTCGATGGCTTTGACAATGTGTCGTTTGACGAGGGCAAGGACAATTCATTCTCGAAGCAGTTTGATGATCTTGGAGACGACCTCAAGGACCTGTACCGTATGCATCTTGTATCATCCGACGCTGTCAAGGCAAGGATGCTGGCGCTTACGCTCAATGCCGGTGCTGAATATACGATGCCTTTCTACAGCGGCCTGACCGCCGGCGTGCTTAGCTCCACCCGTTTCAATGGACCTTACACATGGGCTGAAGGCCGCCTGTATGCCAACCTCAAGCCTTGCCGCTGGTTCAGCTTCGGCTTGAACTATGCCATCTCGTCATTCGGATCGACGATGGGAACGGCACTTGGTTTCCATACATCAGGCTTCAACATGTTCCTGGGCGCCGATTCCATCAGCTTCAAGTACGCCAAGGCTACCTCCGGCGGCATCCCGTACCCTTACGGTCAGCTGCATCTGGGCTTGAACTTCGGTATCTCCTTCAACATCGGCCGCCCTCGCGACACCTCGCCGGCCAACGCTCTCATCGCTCTGTAGCGGATCGCTGTCGGGGCAGCCGAAACTTAGCATGCCCTGGCAGGAGACGATTATCGCTCTGTAGCTATTTTTTGTCGGGACGATGCCGCGGTGTGAGATGGCATTATGTTGATATTTAGAGCATTATAAAAACGTGGTGTGGATTTCGAGCTAAAAAATGGCCCGAAATTCACACATTGTGAAAATTGCTAGTGAGTATCAGATACTTAGCGGCCTTACCGTGGCATCATCCCGCCACGCTCCATTTGAGGGCGCTGCTGTGGTATCATTTCTTCACGCCTTGGCAGCCGGTAGTGCGGATGGCAGGGTATTTAGGATGTGCTGGTGACGCTGATGCGCTTGAATATGCCGTGAGGCTGTTCCTTGACATTGAGCAGGATGCTGCACTGGCAGAAAAGGCATGGAGCTACATCGATGCCCTGTAATATGCAACATGCAGATGCTCCAATCTGGTGGTTACTGGTGGATTCCTCTGAAGGTGAATGGTGCTGGGGCTTACATCCCGATTACACTGTAAACCGCACCGATGACGAGGTGTGCTTCAGGAATGCCCGTATCGCAACTCCTGCTTGTGCCTGGAGAACATCTTCTGCGCCCAGCGGTAGCGTGTCCTCCTCTGCCATGATCGGACCTTATGACGCTGCCTTCAGGCATAACCATCCGCGAGTATAGCCCTTACTTCTTGTCAGCCCCCGGCGTCCCCCATCTGAAACAGGCGTGTGGTCTCGGAATCAGGAAGATTTGAGCTGAGTTGGCTGTCTCTGACTCAGATGTTTTCCCCCCCCCCATCTATGAATTAGGCTACCAGCCCCAGCCGCCGTACCTCCCGCTCGGCGTGGAATGTAATTAACTGAGTGATACTGTTTTAAGTGGTTTGCTACTCCGTGATTCATGGAGTAGTAAATCGCTTAAATTCCTGTGCTATAGTGTGTCGCACTCCACGGGCTACTGAACGGACTTCGTCTTTCGGTCGTCGGACTCGTCCCGGCGCTGACGAGCGGCTTTGGATTGTAAGGAAGATGATGAAAACTGCTTTACAAGTAGAAGATATTTTTGATTCTTTCAGATTATTTGTAACTTGGGGAAGTAAATAATGTGACAATCCTTAAACCTATTGATATGGCAGGAAAATACCTTCTTCTTGGAGATGAGGCATTGGCTCTGGGGGCGCTTCATGCCGGGCTGTCGGGCGTATTCGCATACCCTGGCACGCCATCGACTGAAATTACGGAATATATTCAGGCACATCCGATTACCAAGGAACGAGGCCTGCATTGCGAATGGAGCTCTAACGAAAAGACGGCGATGGAGTCGGCTCTCGGAATGTCATATTCCGGTAAACGGGCATTGGTCTGCATGAAGCACGTCGGAATGAACGTATGCGCAGACGCATTCGTGAATTCGGCGATTACCGGGGCGAACGGCGGACTTGTGGTGGTGGCATGCGACGACCCTTCGCAGCACTCCTCGCAGAATGAGCAGGACTCACGTTTCTATGCGGATTTTGCCATGGTGCCGTGCTTCGAACCGTCCAGCCAGCAGGAGGCTTACGATATGGTGCGGAAGGCATTCGAATATTCCGAGACCAGGCATATCCCTGTGCTTATGCGCCTGACTACCAGGATGGCACATTCCAGGGCAGTGGTCACGGCCGGCGATATTCTCCCTGAAAATAAGCTGCATTTCCCGGAACCCGGGAGGGCTGCTAACTGGGTGACACTGCCTGCCAATGCGAAAAGACGGGTGCGTCAGCTTGCCGATGAGATTATCATGTTCGGGAACGATTCGGAAATGTCTGAAGACAATGTTCTGGCCACAGGGAAGGACAGCAGCATGGGAATCATCGCCTGCGGCATAGCATATAACTATCTGATGGAGAGCTTTCATGGCGACTGCCCGTACCCGGTGCTCAAGGTCACCAGGTATCCGTTCCCTAAAGGGCTGGCTAGACATCTGGCCTCGGGATGCCGCAGGATTATCGTTATGGAAGAGGGACAGCCTCTTATAGAGGAAAGGCTGCGGGGACTCTTTTATGATAAGGACAATGCTGCGGTCTCTATAAGCGGACGTCTTGATGGCACACTGCCGAGGACCGGGGAGCTGACACCGGACAGCGTGCGCAAGGCGCTGGGCATGGCTCCTGCAGAAAGCTATGAATCGTCGCATGTCGTGGTTCCGCGTCCTCCGGCATTGTGCCAGGGATGCGGGCACAGGGACTTCTACACGGCACTGAACGTGGTGCTGGAACGCTATGCCCCTCAGGCCCGTGTATTCAGCGACATCGGCTGCTATACACTCGGATATCTGCCTCCGTTCAAGGCGTTCCACACTTGCGTGGAGATGGGCGCATCCATAACGATGTCCATCGGTGCATCATGCTCCGGTGTCTGGCCTTCAGTCGCTGTCATCGGGGATTCCACATTCACTCACAGCGGAATGACGGGGCTGCTGGATGCTGTCAATGCGGAAGCCGACATTGTCGTGTGCATATCTGACAATCTGACGACAGGCATGACCGGCGGACAGGATTCCGCAGGCACTGGCCGTCTCGAGGAAATATGCAGGGGCATAGGCGTGGCTCCGGAACATATCAGGACAATCGTCCCTCTGCCGAAGAACTATCCGGACATGGAAAAAGTCATAGAGGAAGAGGTGAACTATCACGGGGTATCTGTAATAATCTGCCGCAGGGAGTGCATACAGACAGCAAGACGCCATGCTGCGGCTTCAAAAAGACAGGAGGCATAGCATAATGAAGAAAGATATCATTCTCGCAGGCGTGGGAGGACAGGGGATTCTCTCCATCGCCACAGTCATAGGATGGGCGGCACTTGATCAGGACCTGCAGCTGAAGCAGGCGGAAGTGCATGGAATGAGCCAGCGCGGCGGAGATGTGCAGAGTAATCTCAGGCTGAGCCATGACCGTATATGGAGCGACCTTATCCCGAAAGGGGAGTGCGACCTCATCATGTCGCTGGAGCCAATGGAGGCTCTCCGCTATCTGCCATGGCTTTCGAAGGACGGGTGGATCGTGACCAATACCGCTCCTTTCATTAATATCAATGACTATCCTGATATGGCGGAGATACGCAGGGAACTGGATGCCACGGGACGTGTGATAGCCATTAACTGTGACGCGATTGCCAGGGAGGCAGGCTCTCCTAAAAGCGCTAACATGGTCCTGCTGGGAGCCTCTGCCCCTGTGATAGAAATCATTGACCCTGAAAAGTTTCGTGAAGGGATTACGGAAGTGTTCAGCAGAAAGGGCGAGAAGATCGTGGAGATGAACATTGCTGCGTTCAACGCCGGACTTCAGACCTCTAAGAAGCTGTCTTGAAATTATTATCTGAAGGTTACTTGCCTCAAACAACTTTTCAATCATTTTAAAACTGATTCTAAAACCAGACAAGAAATGCTGCCAGTTTCAGAAAAAGAAATTTCAGGTGTCCTGAAGAGTATGGACATCTCTGATATAGGTCACACGACTATACGCCAGTGTGTCAATGTCGCTTATGCCCTGGAGCGCATATCCGGGGAGAAATTCGTGCACCTCGAGTTCGGTATCCCCGGGATTGATGCCTGCCGGATAGGCATTGATGCGCAGAAGAAGGCTCTCGATGACGGCTATGCCTCTGTATATCCGCCTGCCGGTGGAATTCCTGAACTCAAGGAGAATGGCGCTAGGTTCGTCAAGGCGTTCACTGGCATTGACGTGAATCCGGAGGGGATAGTCCCGACGGTAGGGTCAATGCAGGGCTGCTACAATCTTCTTCTGGAGTGTTCGCAGCTCGTCCCGGAGAAAAGAACTGTGGCTTATATCAATCCAGGTTTCCCGTCGCATTATATCCAGGCCAATGTCCTTGGGCTGGAGACACGCATGCTCGATATCTACGACTGCCGCGGGGAGGCTCTCCATGACAGACTTGAGGCATTGCTGAAAGACGGAAAGGTCTGTGCGATAGTCTATTCCAATCCCAATAACCCTTCCTGGGTATGCCTTACGGAGGGAGAACTGAAGATTATAGGTGAGCTGTGCACCCGGTATGATGTCATTGCCCTGGAGGACATGGCATATATGTGCATGGACTTCCGCAAGGACCGCTCTGTGCCCTTTTCCGCTCCATATCAGCCGACAGTGGCGCGTTATACAGAAAACTGGGTCATGATGATTTCGGCCTCCAAGATTTTCAGCTATGCCGGGGAGCGTATCGCAATGGTTGCCATTTCGGATCATCTGTATCATCGGGAATACCCTGCGCTGCGTTCCCGTTACGGACTCGGGAAATTCGGAGATAACTTTTCGTTGACATATATCTATGTGAATTCTTCAAGCTGCTCACATTCCGCTCAATGCGCGTTTGCAGCGATGCTGGGGGCTGCTGCTGACGGTGTCTATGACTTCGTGGACAATGTGAAGGAGTATGCACGTCGCGCTGCTCGTGTGAAGGCTGCGTTCAGGGAGAATGGATTTTATCTGGTATATGACAAGGATCTGGATGAGGATGTGAGCGACGGCTTCTTCTTTACTGTCGGTTATCCAGGGAAGACAGGAGGCGAGCTCCTTCTGGGGCTGCTTCGGTGCGGAATATGTGCGATAACATTGACAGCCACGAGGAGCACGTGGGAGGGAATCCGTGTCTGTGTGTCGCTGATGAAAAGCGAGGATGATTTCGTCCGCCTGGAACGTGGACTGAAACTGTTCCGGGAAATATCCGGCAGCTATTAACATGCGTCTTACAGAATTGAATAGCAGACAGATGGAAAGAATTAAATATATGACTGCGGACGGGGCGATGTCGCTCGTCAAATCAGGAGACTGGGTGTATTTTCAGGGCAGCACTGCCGTACCTGTCATATTGCAGGAAGCCATGGCCCGCCGGGCCGACGAGCTCCGTGACGTGAAGATTGTCTCTGGCTTCAATGTCACCAAGGGCACGGCCCCGTTCTGCAAGTCTGAATACAGGGACTCGTTTATTGTGAACAGCGTTTTTCTCTGCGCCGACCAGCGTAAATACGTGGCAGACGGCTATGGCAGCATCATCCCTGGCTTCCTCGGAGAAATCCCGGGATTGTTTCGCAAGGGGGAGATCCCTATTGACGTGGCGTGCATAAACTGTTCGCTTCCAGACGAGAACGGCTACTGCAGCTACGGCATTTCCGCCGACCTGGCGCAGTCGGCAGTCGAGTCCGCGAAGATTGTGATCGCCCAGATAAACAGGAGCATCCCGTACCTGTACGGCACGGCTATGATCCATATTTCCGATATAGATGCGGCAGTGGAGTGCGACGACGCCCCTGTGGATATGCAGTTCGGCGACCCTACACCTGTTGAATCCGCCATAGGCTCATATATTGCGGCAGAGATTCCTGACGGGGCGACATTGCAGATAGGCGTCGGAGGCATTCCTAACGCTATCCTGAACGGGCTGAAGGATCATCGGCATCTGGGTCTGCATACTGAAGCCATGACCGACGGCGTGTTCAGGCTCATGCAGTCAGGAGTCATTGATAATTCCTGCAAAAAAATCGAGCCTGGCCGCAGCGTCGCATGCCTGGCGCTTGGTTCCCGCCACATGTATGAGTATCTGGACCATAACAAGGATGCCGTGTTCCATGAAGTAGCATGGACCAATGACCCGCAGCGTATCCGTCAGAACCCGAAAGCGATGGCGATCAATTCCGCCATCGAGGTGGACATCACCGGCCAGGTCTGTGCAGACAGCATCGGTGACATGATCTTCTCCGGTGTTGGCGGACAGCACGATTTCATGTACGGCGCGGCGTTGTCGGAGGGGGGCAAGACTTTCATAGCATTGCCGTCCAGGACAATGAAGGGTAGACCGAAGATTGTTTCGCACCTGGCCCCTGGCGCAGGAGTCGTTACGACACGTTTCCAGACCCAGTATGTCGTGACGGAATATGGCTGTGTGTATCTCCGTAACAAGAACCTGGCTGAGCGTGCCAAGGCCCTTATCTCCATTGCCCACCCTGATGACCGTGAGGAACTGGAACGTGCTGCCTGCGAGCGCTTTGGCTATATGTGGCTGAGAATGAAGTGAGAACGGTTTCCTGTCACATCCTGGCATACACTTTGATTAGGCGTGTGCCAGAAAACAGGAAATATTATGAAACGTGTCATTACAACAGTCATCCTGCTGATGCTGATGGGCGCGGCAGGATTTGCGCAGACGTCAAAGCGCATCTATACAACAGACGAAAAAGTGGCTCAGGAGCAGGCCAGAATTAAGGCTGACACTGAACTGGCCGCCAAGGCCAAGGATGATGCCAAGGCTCTGAAGGCTATCCAGAAAAAAATCCAGGCATCCATAGATTCAGTGGCTGCCGCCAAGGCTGTAAATGCCCTTGACAGCCTGAACTTCGTGATGGAAGTGGACAGACTGGCAGACAAATATGGCAATCTGGCATTCGTCACGAGCACAACGAACTTCATAAAGCTGCATGACAGTGAATGTACGGTACAGATAGCTCCGTTCAATGGCGGCGGCCCTAACGGTGTCGGCGGCATTACCCTTGACGGCAGGGCTTCAAATATCAATATGCAGACCGATAAACGGGGCAATATCACCTATTCGATGATGGCACAGGGAGTTGCGATCTCTGCGATGGTGACTATATCATTGAACAAGGGATCTAATGAGGCTTCCGCAACTGTTACGCCGAATTTCAATTCGAACAGCATGACGATGACGGGAAAGATCCTTCCTACGAAGGAGTCCAGGATATTCAAGGGCAACGCATTATAGAAGAAACAACTTTTAGAAGTCAATAAGGAATTCTATGACTTTTTCCCTGGGGTTGAATGGTCTTAGATCATTGAGCCCCAGGGATTTTATTGCTGTCTGTATGAGCTCTTCCTCGCTGATTCCGGACGTGCGCCCCTGCCTGGCGAGGTAGTATCTGCCTGCATCTATGAGCACTTTTTCAGGCACCATGCCGATAATCTCCGTGCCTGTGACATTGAGCCCGCGTGCCGCTGCCGCACGGCATACTTCCTCGAATGCCACATGGAGCGGTGTGCTGCTTATGTCTGTGATGTTCATGGACACTTGGGCGATTCCGTATTCCTCTATGTACCAGCCTATGGCCTTGCATCCTTTCAGCGTCCCAGGTATCCTGATGGTATTTCCGGCCGCGTCCTTCAGGATTCTTCCTGTCGGGCTTCCTCCCTCTCTTGCCGGGCGCCCCTTTTCCCGGACATCAGCAGCCACTTCCATTGCCTTGTCAGCCGAAGCTGTATTCAGATTGAAGTTCACTGCGATGAGAAAATCTCGCGCACCGACATTTGACGCTCCGGCCTTTGCCACAATGTCATTGTACTCCGCCGGCCCGAAATCCGGCTTCCTTTCCGGGTCAATGATTTTCTCAGGCAGGGCTTCGTACTCACCTGCACGGCATACTGCAAGATTCTTGCGCTCAGGCCTATACGCCGATGCCTCGTAGCAGTAGCATGGGATGCCAAGCTCCTCGTATATGTGTCTTGCCAGGCGTCTTGCCAGTTCAGCACATTCTTCCAGGGTGACTCCTGCCACAGGTACCAGCGGCAGCACATCAGTGGCACCCGATCTCGGATGTTCCCCGTGATGCTGCTTCATGTCAATGACTTCCGCAGCTTTCTTCTCCCCCTGGAATGCTGCCTCCGTCACGGCTTCAGGTGAGCCGGCAAAGGTCACTACAGTCCTGTTTGTGGCCTTTCCGGTATCCACGTTCAGCACCTTTACGCATTCTTCTCCGTTTTCAGTATTGACCCGGGTGTCTGCTATAGCCTTGACAATGAGGTCTATAACTTCCTTGTTGCGCCCCTCGCTATAGTTCGGGACACACTCGACTATCTTTTTCATAAAGTGTTATATCTGACTGAAACAGGTTCTTATTCAGACAAGGAATTTTTATGATCCGTATCCTTGCTTATATTCATGACCTGTTTTAATCTTTTAAGCATGCAAGCGGTATAACCTTAATCCCATCAGGACGTGTGTAGGCCATACTGCCACCTGTCATAACAATCATCAAATCAGGTTCGCGAAGCGGCACTTGTTTTTCTGTTTTGTTGAGCTCTCGAATAAGTCGTTTAATCTCCAAAAGATGCTTGGCCCCATCTTCTATTTCGTGACTGCCAAGCTTACACTCTATCAGCGCATATCGTCCATCGTCAAGATGAAGCACCAAGTCGGCTTCCAGGCCATAGCGGTCGTGGTAGTAAGATAGGCGGCTATCGTGAGAGGCGGAATATACCCTAAGGTCGCGTGCGCACATCTGTTCGAAAATAAAGCCGAATGTTTTCAGTTGAGTCATCAATGCCTCAGGAGAAAGATTGAGCGACGCTACTGCGACAGAGGGGTCACAGAAAGCTCGTTTGGGTCTGCTTTGAATAGCTGCCTTGCTTCTGATGGATGGGCACCAGGCTTCTATATCCTGAATGACAAACAGTTTTTCCAACGCCTCAATGTAGCTTTCAAGAGTTGGTCTGGTACATTCTATATCATCTGCTGCGGTAACATCGGACAATATAGAGGTCGTTTTTGCCAATGTGGAGATGTTGCGTGCGTATGATTTCAGTATCATGTGCGCCAACTTCTGATTCCTCTTTACTCCATCAATACGTGATATGTCGTTCTTATATACAGACTTTACATACTCTTTGGCAACAAGAAGCTTTGACTTGTTATCACCTAAATTCAATGTTGCAGGCCAACCTCCTCTACATGCAGAAAAAATAATATCTTCCATTTCCATTTCCGAAGTGGCGAACACTTCTTCTTGGGGATTGTCAAACATCTCCATCAATGACACACTGCCATTCGACTCTCCATATTCCCACAAGCTCATGGGCAACATCTCCATCCGAGAAATACGTCCTGTTCCGCTATGGTGGATTTTACTGTCATCTATTGCATTTGACCACGTCAATATGAATTGTCCTGGCAAACCACGCTCGTCAACCTTTGTACGTATTGCATCCCATAGCATAGGAGCGTCTTGCCATTCATCTATCAGACGTGGCACTTTCCCTTCCAGCAAGAATGATGGCTTGGTGATAGCTGTTGCCAGATATTCTTCACGATGATCTGTATCCTGCAAACTAATGACACTATTGGCCAACTGTTTGGCGGTGGTGGTCTTGCCGCACCACTTAGGCCCCTCTATAAGCACGGCTCCTATTGCTTTAAGATGATCTTTAAGATGATTATCGAAAACTCGACTCTGATATGCCATATTCGACTGTTTGTTTTATCTATTTTTGTCTTTCAATGCAAGTTACTTATTTTTATTTAATTATAAAAAATATTTTAAGTTTTAGCTGTGTTTTATTTGTTGTTTTTGCGGTAAAACGTTTAGCGTTTTTGTGAAGATTCACTTGCGATGTCTTGTAATGCATCATTGCTGCCCGGCGGGGCTGCGGCGGAAAATCTTGTAGCCCAGCATTGCCATGCCGATACTCATCATCGGGCTGATGATGTTGAAAAAGCAGTAGGGGAGATATGCGATGGTCGGGACACTCAATATGGTGGACTGTGTCATTCCGCAGCTGCTCCACGGAAAAAGCGGGGAAGTCACTGTGGAGGAGTCCTCTACGGAACGGCCGAGCAGACGGCTCTCATATCCGCGCTTGGCGTAGATGTCCTTGTATATATCCGATGTGAGAATAATCGATAGGTACTGGTCTGAGATTAATCCGTTGAG
The DNA here is from genome assembly GCA_934691625.1 of uncultured Bacteroidales bacterium. GTDB lineage: Bacteria > Bacteroidota > Bacteroidia > Bacteroidales > UBA932 > Cryptobacteroides. The sequence continues at coordinate 135,644 of CAKUTA010000001.1, forward strand.
TATCACGCCTGTACCTACTGTTGAGGCGACAAGCCCTGTCCTGGTTCTTGTCATCGGGAGTATCAGTGATGCCAGATGATGCAGCATTCCGCTGGCCTTCATGCATCCGCCGAAGCACATTGCGCAGATGATAAGATAGACGGTGTTCAGCATTCCCAGCATTCCCCTTGACGAGACGAGCCTGTTGACATCCTCCACTCCAGTATCGACAGATACCGAGTCGTATATTGTCTTGACGATGCCTGTGAACATTATGCCTGCCTTGCCGGTCTTTCCGCCCATTCCCAGGGAATCAAGCGCATTGATCCCTATCTCATTGATTATGTGCGGCTGGAGGATGATTGCACACGCTCCTGCCAGGACCATCGAGATTCCCAGGACGGGGAGTGCCGGCATCTTTTTCGCGATGAGGATGCCTGTGACCACCGGCACGATCAATGTCCATGCGCTGATGTTGAATTTCGAGGACAATGTCTCCGTATATATGGAAATCTGCGCCGAGTCGCTCCCGCTGTGAAGGAATCCAAGTATAAGGAATATAACCAGGGTCAATGCAAATGTCGGTACTGTGGTGAACATCAGATATTTGATGTGCTTGAACAGTGGCGTTCCGGATATTGATGATGCCATCACGGTAGTGTCGGACAGTGGAGAAATCTTGTCCCCGAAATACGCCCCGGATATGATGGCTCCCGCGATCATGCCGTCACTGAAGCCCTGCGCCTTGCCTATCCCCATGAGCGCTACACCGATGGTGGCTATGGTTGTCCATGAGCTGCCGATCATCACCGAGATGAATGCGCAGATGATGCATGCCGTGACAAGGAATATTTTTGGGGATATGATCTGCACGCCGTAGTATATGAGCGAAGGCACGGTGCCGCTCATGGTCCATGTCCCTGAGATTCCGCCGATCATGAAAAGTATGACTATGGCAGTAGTGACGTCTCCGATATTGCTGCGTATCGCCGTCTCGAAGTCTTCCCACGGCTTCTTGAACAGCCACATCGCCAGCCATACGCAAAGCCCTGCTGCGAAAAGCAGCGAGACCTGGCTGGCTCCGAGGATTGCGTCACTCCCGAAGAAGCTGATGTTAAGTGCCAGCAGAATCACCAGCACCGTGATAGGTATCAATGATATTAATGTCCTTATGACCGAAGCCCGTTTCATTTCTGTATTGCCGTCTATTTTGTTTCAGCTGCAAAATTAGTGATTTCTTTAGAACAATACTTCGGTAAAAATTTACCGCACTAAAAATATGAAAATGCCCGGACAATTCACATGCCCGGGCGTTTTCGGGCAGTTTTAAGGGCATAGGCTTTCGCAAATGCCGAGAAATATTTTTCTGACGGAAGTAGCGCATCAGGCTTTTCTGAATAGTATTCCAGACAGAAAAGTTCTCTGGCGAGACATAGTTCACTCAGCATTGCGCTTCTTCCTGGAACATTCCGTCTTCCTTCTGAAATCGTGGCATCAATGAGGTCCAGCGCTCTGATGAACGCGCTTTCCGCCAATGCGCTTTTTGCTTTCATTTTCCATTTCCCTGTCCTTCCGACCTCGCTGCTTATATTTGCCATCTGCTCGATGAAAGATAGAGTTCTCCATCTCTCCCGGTCCGGCGGCTGTGGTAATATGGTATTCATTTTATGAGTTTTATGCAAATTTAGTAAAATCCGTCTGCTTGTCAATGTGGCAGCATACTGTTCTGGTCGATACGTCATGGCCGTTTCCTGTGCCAGGTTCTGAATCTGCGTCTGTCTGCCAGGCTGTCGTATGGCAGGAGCGGCTCGGATTTAATCTCGTTTGCCATGATAGGGTACAAGATATTGCCATCCTTGCGGAACCGGTCGAAATACTGTTCGTCAGTGTATTTGTAGCGGAACAGGAACGGAATATGCCAGGTGTCTATCGGATTGCTTTCGAAGTATGGCGATTCTAGCAGTAATGTGTCATTCTTAAATTTCCAGCGTCCTCCATAGGATGCGCCAGTTGTGGCTCTGGTATATTTGAATTGTCCGTTGGCGAATAATGAGAGTCGGAACTCGCCTTGGGCGGAGCGATAGACATTCATGCTGTCAGCTCGTCTGGTACGTTTGAATTGTATATAATCATTGATATCCTCTTCCTCCTCTTCAGCTGCAGTCTTGTGCACGAAAAATGGGACAGAGTAGCTGTAGCTTAGCATGTTTTCCTGTTTTTCTGCATATTCGAGAAAAGAATGATATACGAAATAACTGAAGCTGATGATATCTTTATATCCTCCAGCTCTTCTTTTGACGATGGAGACCGTCCACCGGAATTTTTTCTGTTTCCCGTTGTCGTAGCATATTATGCGTTCAAAGGAAACAGGAACATTCATGTATGGTACACCTGGCTTTACCGGGACCTCAATACTGCACCGGACACATACACTGTCTGCCTTTAACTTTTCCGATTTGAAGTGCTGCACAGTATATTCTTGAGCATCAATGCTATTTGCCGTGCAGAAACAGACAGTAACTGATAATATCGGTCTTAAAATATTAATCTTCATGTGCTACTGATGATTGAAGGTTCTGAAACATGGTCGGTTATTTATATTCGATGTGCTTTATGAGCTTTCCGTGGTCGTCGAAGTAGAGCCACTTGCCGGTCTTTTTGCCGTTTGTGAAGTTGCCGAAAGAATTCTGGTGGAATAGCTGCGGTAGATTCTGTTCAGAGCCACGTTCTTGTAGTGGGTCTGGGTGCAGTAAAGGGTGTTCATATCCGATAATGTATGCAAGAATAGCACTGATTCCTTCTGTCAGATTTTTTTCCTGCTGAAATTCCTCGACATTCGTTTTCTGGTTGTCGGAATGTCGAAAAACGAATTTATAGCCGGATTGAGAATAGATAGGTGTGGTGGAACCTGATTGAGCAATTATGAATTCTGTAAAGGGATTATATTGTGCCATGCTCAATGTCGTTCTGCTTCCGATGTCGGCATTGAGAGCCGAAAACAAGCCATTCATCAGTGAATTCTTCTTTGAAATGTCTTGATAAGAATAATAACTCCAGGAAGTATGGTGGCGGTCGTAATATAGTCTGTAACTTTCTCCGTTGTCTATGACTATTCCCCAGGCATGTGCGCAGATTATGCACAGATATGGTCTGCCTTCGATTTTACTTTCTAAACTGCACCTTATGGTTATATCTCTCATCAATAGTTTGTTATGATGATATATGTCGGATAATGACGCACTCTGCTTCTGAGCAGAGATATCCACAGCAAACAATAGCAACATGCAATGTATGATGAATTTCCTCATAATATCAGTGGCTCTCGTGAAAATAGTTTTGCTCATGCGATAATGATTTTTCGTAACGGCTTCTATGCATGAGCATTAGCTGGAGACTGTCGGCGCTGAAAATCTTGTATATCCTGAAACTGGTCTGCATATCAGCATATCTGTCAAGCCTGATTGGATTGTTAAGTTTTAGATATAATGAGGAATCCAATGATGAAAGGAAGGTGCTGTCTAAAAAAGATAAGATGGATTTATCTCCGGTATAAGAAATCGCGAAAAATTTGTTGTCAAGCTTGCAGGCTCCTGCCATATTCGCAAGCGCAAGCGGTTGTCTGCATATGACAGGAGTCATGGCATATACTCCGGCATTGAATCGGAGTTTCTGCTCAGTCTTATTGGTGTTTAGTAATGATATGGAGTATATGAGTGTATCATCCGCCGGAATTGGAAATGAGTCTGTTGCGGAAATGAAGGCTTTCAATGAATCTTGGAACACTTGGGATTTAAATATCCTCATTGGAAGCTTATTATTATCTGTTATTTTCGGATGTTTTTTGTCATGGCCGCATGAAGATACAACTATGACAATAAATGCGCTTAAAAGAAAGACAATTTTATTAATCTTCATGTGCTACTGATGATTAAGTGTTCCGAAATAAAAACTCTTGTAACTTGATACCTTGCGAATGAATCTTATCCTAGGGTATTCAACATGATAAAGATTTGAAGACGTTGGAAAGTAAACGTAATTCAATCGTGTCTGCTGTCTATTCCTTATTATGTCTCGAATGACATTATAATAGTCCCCATTAGCCATCTCGACGTTTACAGTATAGCCCATTGAGTCAATTTCATCACTGGTGGTAGGCTTTACTCCTGGATGAGAATGCACACTTGCTTGTGGACTATTCTCTAAATAATCGTCCCACGAGCCTGCAGAATCAGATAGATGCTTGGTTCCAAGTGCATACGTGTCGCCATCTCTATGGATAACCCATTCGACATCAGAATTATCTGACGCATATTTAAAGACTTTAAACATATCATCTATGCCAGTTGATGAGGTGTAACTGCTGACAGGGACTCCTCTCTTGGTCTTGGATTCTGTCTTAGTTAGATTATCTAAGATACTACGGTTGGAAATGGAGATATGGCTTTTTGAACGGTTACCGTTGTTGTCTAATGAATAAAGTATGTGCGTCTTACTTTTTTCTTCCCATTTTATATTCCCATTCTTGTCGATTGTCCAGATATCACGTCCGTCCGGATCAATGATATTCACTGGATTGCCGGCGCAGAAAGAGTATGGGGAGATGCTGTAGTATTTCTCAGCCAGTTCATCTGCGGAGAGCCAGGATAGCATGTTCTCCGGGTTGTACATCCTGGCACCATAATCTATGTACGGCAGGCCGAGAAATTCCTGCTCCTCCTTTCCGTTATATCTGTAGCGGTTCTTGTAGGAGCCTAAAGACGGCTGGCTTCCGGAGGTATCTGTCCATTTCGCACCGGACGGATAATAGTCATTGGTTTCCACAATGTTTCCTACATAATCCAGTTCCACACGGACACTTCCCAGATGGTCGGTGATAAAATAATGCGGTTCTATGCCTGCTTCGCAGGAAACGATTCTTCCCTGGCTGAATGGTGCGCTGTCGAATTCCAGAATGCCGTTTCTTCGCGTGTAAACCATGCTTCCTATATATACGAGTCCATCTCCGGAGGCATTGACTGCTGACAGCTTGGTTCCATCTGTCGAATAAGAATATCTTGCCAGCAAATCTCCTCCCTTCGTTACATCCCGTATCTGATTAAGGCCGTCATAGCTGAAGACATAAGAATTTCTGTTGGCCTTGCCTGACTGGTATGTCCAGCACATCTCAGATATGTTTCCTGAATAATATAAAGTATTTCTGGTAATTCCGTTTGTAGCGCCTCCGATCTTGAAGGGTGTCGTATGGCATGAACGGAGATTCATCATACTTTCGTGTGATGGGGTAGAGCAAACCGTCTCTCAAAATGAACCGATCGTCATATGATTCATCCGTGTATTTGTATTTATATATACCATACTCGTATTTCAGGTCCTGCGGGTTGTTCTCGAAGTAGGGAGAAGACAGCTTTAGCGTATCTCCATGAAAAGACCAATGTCCTCCGTATGATTGGCCAAGTGTTGCTCTTGTATATACGAACTGCCCGTCGGCATGCAGTTTCAACAGAAATTGCCCGTCGCATGAGAGATATGAAGTTACGTTTTCCTTGCGTGGAATACGTTTGAATATGTTGAGCTCGTTATAGCAGGCCCCTTCGTTTTTGTTTTCCTTTTTTTTTGCGACTTTATGAATGTAGAAAGGAAAATAGAAACTATAGTCGTGAGTACTCTCATTCCTTTCGAGAAATTTCAGTGCATCATGATATACAGTATAGCTGAATCTTCGTAGTTCTTTTTGGGGACAGCCGGCCTTTCGGGTGATTGGGCCACGCCATTTTCGATACGAGCAGACGCCATTTCTGTAGATTTTCATGTCTGTGAAACTGATTGGATTATCGGATGGAAGACCGATGTCCTTCGGAACTTCTATCACACAAACGATACGCAAGCTGTCTGCCTTCAGTTTCTCAGACTGAAAATGCAGAAGTTTATATCTACCAGGATAAGATGGCTGGGCGAAAGCCATTTCTGCTGTCAATGCCGCCGCGACTAAAAGTATTGAAAATGATCTCATTTCTCTGTAGTATGTTGTTTTTATACCATTGTTTATTGTGACTACTCCATTGTCGGATAATATTTTATTAGAAGTGTCGGCTTGAAGTTTTTGGACACCTTAACGTCTTTATAAATTCTTGACATGTTCACACGGGATCCCATCTTAAAAGATCGGACTGCCTTATTGAAATATGGAACGACATTGTTTGAATCGGATATTATTGCATGGAATGCACTCTGATATCGAATGCCTCGAAGAAATCCTCGTTTATCACCGGAAATGGATTTTTGTCCGTATGTATCTATGTGGCTACTATAATTTGAGTAAATGATACTGCTGAAAGCATAAGCCTCGATTTCGTCTTGCACAGAGTACTCTGTCCTTTGAATTTCATCATGTTGCAATGCGTGGAATAATTCATGGGAGAGAGATTCGACGCTGAGAGATTTCTCGTAAGAAGGTTGATTGATGATGCCTGCGTGAATGAATCCGCCAGTTTTAGTGGGTTTGAATTGCAGGTTGCCATGTGCTCCTATAAAATCGTCGATATAGTATTTGTTTTTGGAGGCAAGTAGTTTGTTCATAGCCTTTTGTCCTCCATATTTGTAAATGTTATCCAATTGCTCCCAGACATTTCTGATAAATTCGTGGTTTGTTATACATTGATTGTTTAATGAGTATTCAACAGTTGCTGCTCTTACATTATTTGAGTTGTCTCTTTCCAAGATGTGTCGGATGAATATTCGCCGTCCGTCCGGATCAATAATGTTGACGGGATTTCCGGCGCAGAAGGAATAAGGCGAGATGGAATAGAAGTCTTCTGCTTGTTCATCGGCGGTCAGCCAGGACATCATGTTCTCAGGGTTGTACATTCTGGCGCCGTAGTCTATGTACGGCAGCCCGAGGAATGATTGCTCCTCCTTTCCATTATACCTGTATCTGTTCTTGTAGTTACCGGTAGGACGGTTCTCGGAGTCTTTCCATATGGCGCCGGATGGATAATAGTCGTTGATTTCTATAATGTCGCCGTTCGAATCAAGTTCTGCTCTGACACTATTGATATGGTCCGTGATGAAGTAATGAGGGGTGATTTCGTTTTTGCAGAAAACGAATCTGCCATGGCTGAACGGGGCGCTGTCGAATTCAATTGATCCGTTTTGTTTGCGATAAACCATGGAACCTATATATATCAATCCGTTGTCATATCGGTCTGTCGCGGACAGTTTTCTCCCATCTGCCGAGTAGGAGTATTTAGCTATTTGAATGTCGTCTTTGGATATGTTCTGAAGTCTCCCGATGCCGCTGTAGCTCAAATCTAGTCCGTTTGTCCCGTCATGAACCAGCCTTCCGTCCGCGTCATACGAAAAAAGCACATTCTCGATATCCATCCCATCGTCCAGAGATGCGGAGAATATTTTATCCCCGTTATAATTAATCTGCATCTGGTAGCAGGTGTCTCGCCTTTCACATCTGTTTAGCACTCTAATGTTCCCGTTTCTGTCGTATAACATAGTCTCCTCGTGCCTATGGTAATAATCTCCATATGGTTTAGCTGAGGTCAATCTTGAAAAATCATCGTAAAGAAAACTGTACGAGCCAGTCCTGGATTTGTCGGACAGGTATGACCAATTCATATCCGAAATGTTTCCAGACATGGGTGGAAGAACATTTCTTGTTTTGGGGTTGTCGTAGTTCAGCTCCATGTTGAATATTGACGACTGTATGGACATGAGCCAGTCTCTGATATTGAATGCGTTCCGGATTCGGAATGGAACTGTTCCCGTGGCATATGACATTTCTTTCAATCTGCCAATTTCATCATAGGTGTATGAAACGGTAGCTGGTCTGCTGCTGTTTAGTCGGGAGCGGTCCTCAAGAATGCGTCCTGCATGGTCATATGACATTTCGTGGATTAATGTGTCTGAAACATAACCCGCGTGTGTGATTTCTTTGCATTTAGTAACATTTCCGATGAAATCATAGTCGAATGAATAAGAATGCGCTATGTCTTCCTGGAGTAGTTCCTTTTGTTGTATGGTTCGTTTCAAGTCGTCATAATAGACGGCTGTTATGAGGGTGTCTTTGCCTGGCGATGACAAGTTAAGAGAGCCTGTCAGCAGAGAAAAAGCATTGACCGGTATAGTGTATGAAGATGCTTTTAGTCTTGTGTCGGAAAACTGTCTCTGATAATCATAGTTGTCGTAATAATTTATTGACAGAATTTCCGGAAGATGCTGAATCTGCGGTAATGAAAATCTGCCCGTCACCGAACTGTCCGCCCATCTGTATCCTATTCTGGAAGAATCTGGGATTACTCTCAAATCAATGATTTCCAAATCTTTCGGGAATGTGTCTGCAACAAAGGCCATCACCGCTGGGCGACCGAAATTGTCCGGAATTGTCAACTGGAATACGCCTCTGGCTCTCATTGTTGAATCCTGTTTTCCTATGATATTTCTTTTCATGTCGTAAAGGAATCTATCCCACGATTTTCCTGGAACTCGTTTCCATGTGTTCAGTCCTGCCGGGCCATATTTATAGATGAATGCATAGTTCTCTGTGGCTCGTTTGAGATTGTCAGACGCAGACGCTTCCGGCGGCAGGACATAATGCAGTCGGCATAAATCGTCGTATACATAGTAAGTTTCAATTTCTATTTCATCATAGAATAATCCGGAGAATTTTCGCTCAAGTATGAGATTCGAACGGCTGTCCGTATATAGTTCTCTTTTGTGACTGTCTTCGTCTGTTACAGTTTCGACGTGCAGAGTCCCGGCCGGATAGAAACCGGCATCTATGAGCTCGTCAGTGTCGGATAGAAGAAAACGTCTGCACTCTCCATCTTTGTTAAGACGATGAGAATGGCGTATGGCGCTCCAGGATTCTTTCCAATGTTGACCTGGACCGGATATTTTGGCTGGCCTGTCTAAAATGTCATATAAGAAATCAGTGGATGCCGTACTGTCGCCATGATACTCGGCCGATTCGAAGAAGACGGCATCGGCGGTCACTAAGGCGCCGTTGTTGAGATATGGCAAGTCTTTCCAAGATCTTGACGGACGTCCGTATCTGTCATACTCTATGAGACTTACAATGTCTTTGGATGATGGCGAATAATGATGGCGGATATCTTCGAACGGTCTGCCTATCCCGTCATGGTATCTGACGGTTATTCTCGAATTGTCGGCTGTAAGAGTTTCGATGGAAGAAATTGATTCAAGAGGTTCATATGTGCAGATATAATTTGTCGATTCTGTCAAATGCTCTCCATCTTGAATCGTGCGTCCGGTGATAGTCAATGAATTGTAATCTCCGTCTGTGCCGGTATCATTCATGATGATATATGTGCCGGCAGGCAGAGTCTTGAAAGAGATCTTTCCTGAATCCGATTTGCGAATGAGGGTGTGCTCGCGATATATGGATAGCTTTCCTGGGCTAAAACACGAAAGTGAGATTTCCATGCTGTTCCTTGTACGGAAAAAATAGAACTTTCGGGATAGTACGGTATGATTGATATTGAAATCCTGCTGGAATGTTCCGATAAGAACTGGGGCGTCGAGACTGCCTCCGTTAGGGGTGGTGCTGGCACCTGCGATATGAAAAATCACGGGCTCGCTGTCCTGGATAATGCGAGAGAGTTTGAATAGATATGATTCCGGTTCCAGTTCCATTTCCAGTATGTCTCCGGGAGAGTTTTTGGAATAGACTTTGCTACCGTTTTTGTCAAACACTTCGATGCCGGCATAGATACCTTCCACTATGGCATTGAAATGATTACGGAAAGATGCGGACAGGTACAAGGAAGATATTTGTTCTGCAAGCGGAAATTGTTCGGGAATTATGGTGATGGTGGTGTCGACTTCTTCGGAAAAGTTTCCGATATGTATCGGACTCTCGGCAGATGTTCCAAGAATAGTTCGAAAATGGAAATTGGTACGGATTATTCCTCCTTTGCTGCCCGCATTGGATGAAATTCGCTCTCCTATCAGATAATAGGTCCCTGGTTCAAGATAATCATAAATTATTCCCAGCGAGGTGTTTTCCTGTGAAAAAACAGCTCTTTCATAATCCATATGACTGAAATGCGACAGAGCATAGTCCCAGTCTCGTCCGCAGTTCATTTCAGAAAGACTGATATCGAAATCGTCAGTTACTCCGAGTTTGACCAAATATATGTAAGTCCCAGGAACCTGTGAGCCGAGGTGGTTGAAAGCTACAAGCATCGGTTTCTCCAGAATAAATCTGTAGAACACGTCGTTTGAGGAAGCTCCATAGTGGTCAAATGTTTCGAAAGTGCTGGCGATGTGTGAGGCGTCAATATCGTTGTTGATTGTACCTAAATCGAATGCGCCGGCATAGTCATTGCCGGTTCCGGACAGAATCTCGATGGATGGAAGAGTCTCTGCTCCGTTGACACCGACCGAAAACAAAAGGGAGAGTGCGCAAACTATAGCGGTTATGTGTTTCGTGTGTTTCATGGCTTATGATAATTTTAATCGGCATTCACAAGGTGATATTTGATTGCGTTCAGAATCTCTTTGTTTCCGTCTTTGACAATAAAAGTTTCTGTCAGTCGGCCGGCATCATCATAAGAATAATGCTTGGAAAAGCCGGCTGGATCCGTTTCTGATATCATTCCGATCAGTGGAGCCCATGTGTATGTCCATACATGAGCGTTTGGTAATTTTTTCCGTAAGGAATTGAGTATGTTGAAATCGGGCTCAACCAATGCTGATAATTCTTCCGGAGGAAATCCTAGTGCCGCGGTCACCTCATCATATTCTGCATTTTCAATTCTGGCAACTATATGTTTACCCAAGTAACTCCATAAATACACAGTATTGGTGACACTGTCAGTCGTGACCTGCAGGGCATTGGAATACCTGTCGTAATGGCTGTACTTGATTCTTGCAGAAGTTTTCGTGCCATTCATCTCCCTGTAACAAGTGATTACGGCGTTTGTATTCCCTGAGACGGAACATGTGTCGTATTCGAAACGGAGACTTGAGAACGAAGACTTGCCTGCCGAACCTGCATGCTCTTGCACTATTTCAGTAGGTAAGCCCCGTATGTTGGTCTCCTGCTTGATGTATTCATACTTGTCGGAGTTCTCATCTTCGATATAGCGGAATGATGTGCTGTCGGATGTTCCGTCATTGTTTGTGACCGATTCTGTCGCTATATAGCCGTTCGTGTGATAAGTATATTTCGTATTAGTTTCTTTTACGAAGTCCCCGTCATACTCTTTTGTCACCACGGATGCTGGCAGATATTGTTCGAACGGCACCTTTATGATATGGAAGTATTGAAGCAAAGGAGCTCCCGATATCGGCATAGCGACATATAAATAAACATTGGGCTCGCTTTGTCTGATGCGGGTATATACGTAGTTTACTGATTGCAGGAGAGAATCATCGTTGTAGTAGATTTTTCGGCTTAGAAGTTTGCCGCGCTCATGCGAATGGTCTTCCGGTTCCAGAGTAAATCTTTTCAGGTAGAGAGAATCTGCTTCTGGCAAAGGCATAAGTGATTCCTTCAAGAACCTCTCATTCCAGAATGAATTGGAATCATCATAAGTGTCGGGATTGCTGCGCCAATCCGTATATGTGGACGCTGTCGTGCGTCCGAAGATTCGGTCATATCCGGAGCCTGGAAATCTTTCATTGAATGATAGAAGCGTGTTTCCGTTCTTCTTCAACGCTATCGTATAGTCTCCAGCAGTGATGCTGTCCGCTGGATAAAAGACTATACTATCTTGTCCTTGCAAGGTAAATGAGTATTTTTTTAATTTGACTCTCGTTTGTCTGTCCAGAATGTATGCTGTTCCTGTTCCTCCATTCGTGTTCTTGCATCGGAATGACCATATCTGTTTTTTTGAGGAAACAGATACGTCGGTGAATATCGGTTTGTCGTCGGAAGAATTAGGGACTAGGGTGATTCTTGATGTGGAATCCGGATTATATTCCCGGCTTAGCTCCTCCTGCTTCTTGACGGAAGAATATAGGATGTGGTCAGTGGTGTAGTCTTTTATGTTGAAACCATCAGAGTCTTCCGTGAGCGCATATTGCAGCCCATACGGACTGCCGAGCCGTACTTGATGGAGGTATCGCGGCTCGTACATCAGCGTGCCGCTGCTTGTGCTGTCCTGCCCGTATACATACCATGTGCGTTTGAGCAGAGTCTTTTCATTTGCGGGAAGTGAATCATATTCAGAAACGCTTCGTGTCCGGACACCTCCTGCAATGTGCGGTTTTTTCAGACGAATGGCATGGGGATACCAGTCGCTCTCGTAGGAGAGTCTGCAAGAATAGTCATTGGGCTCATATTTGAATAATGCGGAGCCACCTGTCGGATATGTAATTGATTTCAGAAGTCCCCAGTCAAATTCTGATCCTGTCGCTTCCCGTTCGTCTGATATGTAGGAGTATCGGTCAGGACTGTCAATGGTCCCGATCGAAGGGTTGTCTGTCTCAGGGATAAGTTCGGAATTGTTCTCATCTGAAGATTTTTTGTTTGAAGTCAGTCCTCTCCAATACCCCCAATGGTCGATGTTCGTGGTCAGTGGGGAAGGAAGTCCGGAGATGTTCTTGTAGTCGAATGAATAACGTCCTAGTTTCGTTCCGGACAACGTGGTAAGGAACATGCGCGGAAAGACAGATGATGTGTAAACATATCCGAATCTTGTGACTTCGGCTCTTGAATCCGGAATGTCTTTTCTGACAAGTTCAACGGAGTCCAGGACTGTTCCGCAGTATTTCCCGTTGGTGAAAAGATTTCGGTCGTTTTCCAATGTCGTATGCTTGCGTGCCGAGTAGTGGAACAGGACCTCCTTGTCGTCGACCGTTATGCGCTCAGGAATTACGACTTTCGTCATCACATAATTGTTGCCATGATGCGAGTTGACGGACGAGTTGTCCGGAATGATGGCTTGAAGCGGTTGACCTGCCAGCGTAAGCTTGTCGATGGATGTCTCCCTATATGGAGCAGCTTGTATGATGAATTCCTGACACCAGTCTTTCGCGGCTGACCCGAGTTTGTTGTCTAGAAGTCGGAATGGTTCGCTGACATACAATGAAGGAAGATTCCCCCTATACTCTATTTCCACGGTCCTGCCGTTCGGGGCCGTTATCTTGGTCAAGTAGAATCCTGTTATCATTCCTTTTTCTGGCATGTTCCATATATCGGTCGTGCCATAGTCGGAATCGCTCCATGATTGCGCTCTGTACTCCAAGGCTTTATAGCTCCCTCCGAAAGTGTATCGATATCCGTCATCAGCCGTGATGCTGATTTCACAGTATAATCCCTCGGAACTGTGACCGAGCGGAAAAAATTTACTTAAATCTACTTGGTAACGCCCTCCGTCATAGCTGATGATGTTGACTGTCCCGTCGAAGTTTATCATGAATTTGCCCGAGTGGGAGCCGACTCTGAAATGATATATGTCTGATGAGAGCTCATCATAAGATGTCCCTTTGAGCACGGGTTGTAATGGCTGTGCTGAATATCCCAAGATTTTACCATGTGCGTTGAGCAGGTTGTCTCTTGTGGCATCATTGTTCAATGTATGCGTTCTTACGGTGCTGAGGAAGCCGCGGGCCCCATACGTTCTGAAATCGGAGGTCTCATCCGGAGCTCCTTTGATTTCACGGTAAATCATTCCTCCGAAATTCAGCATCCAGTTTCTCCCGACGAAGTTGTCCGGCTCCGATGGCTTGAATCCGGAGGAGTTGTAAGAAATGGAGATCGGAAAATCGAAATCAGGGTCATTGAAAGAAATGACAGGAATGGAAAGGTCAAGTCTGCCGGACGTTTCCGTAATACTTGTATTGTCATACCTGATGAAATCCGCAGCTTGCGGCGACATTACCTGATATTTCTGGCGATTTGGAAGTTGTTGTTCCTGTTTGTCGTCTGAGGCTCTTGCCGTCCCGCAAACAATTGTAAGGATGCTCAAAAAGGCAGAAAGAAATGTGGTTGTCATAGGAACTCGTTTTTACTGATAGAGGAGGAAAATATAGGAAAAAATGTGACTGTAGCGGTAGATTACCTGATCACCACGAAGGCCGCAATCAGCGGGAGGTAGTCCTTCAGGCTGGCGCGGAGAAGCTTGAGCGCCTTTTGTATGCGGTAGTCTATGGTCTTGGGTGAAACGCCTAGCATTGTGGCGATTTCTTCGTAAGTCTTTTTCTCATACCTGTTCAGCTCGAATGCCTGGCGGTATGAGTCCGGAAGTTGTGCAACTGCTGCGCCGATGCGTTTCTCCAGCTCCTTTACGATGTAGAAATCAGGTGACTCGAACTGGCCGTGCAGTTTCTTGTGCATCTCGTCCATTACGCGGCGCTCCACCATCTCGTGGCTGATATGCTTGAGGCAGCGGTTGCGCGTCGCTGCGAACAGGTATCTGGACAGAGAACCTGTGATATGCAGCTCTGAATGGTTCTCCCATATCCATAGCATCAGTTCCTGGACGATATTCTCGCAGGCATCGCTGCTTCTTATGAACAATTTTGCGTATGCACATAAAGTGCTGTAATACCGCGAGAAAACTTTCTCGAATGCTGACATGCTTCCGGACTTGAGCATGTCCAGAAGCAGGGAATCGGTACTATTATCATTAATGTGCATGGCACAAATTTATTAAAAAGTCAAAAAAATGAAAAAAAATCGTAAAAACGTTTAGGAGGTTTTCTTCGGGAACGGTCTTATATCTGTAACGCGGTTAAAACGTATGGAAGATATTCAGATGGAAAATATGCTTGTCCGCTACTATGGCGGGGAGCTTTCCGCAGAAGAAATCGATGAGGTCGAGACCTGGATGAAGGCCTCGGCTTCGAACATGAAGATTGCCGAACAGATATATTATATATGTTTTGCATCGGATGCCCTTGATGCGAAGAACAGCATTGACGCCGGCAAGGCTTTCAGAAAGGTGCATGGAAGGATAGTCTCAGGTAGGCTCCGGAATTTTATGCACAGGATCGAGCGCGTGGCTGCGGTGATGCTTCTTCCGTTCATCGGACTTACAGCGTGGCTTCTTTTCGATATCGCGAGGGACTTCACCTCGACTGTTGAGATCAGATCGACAGCCGGCATGGTCAGTTGTGTCACCCTCCCGGACAACTCCAAGGTCTGGCTTAATTCGGATTCATTTCTGCGTTATCCGTCACGGTTTGGCAAAGAACGCCGTGTGACACTTTATGGCGAAGGCTATTTCGAGGTCTCCAAGGATCCGAAGCATAAGTTCGTGGTCGAGGCTCAGAATTCGGAGGTCGTGGTACATGGAACCGAGTTCAATGTGGAGGCTTATGGTGATGACTATGTCCGCACTACACTGGTGTCCGGAATCGTCGATATGAATTATGATGATGTGAACCGTCACCGTAAGACATTGAGGCTGATGCCGTCGCAGCAGGCCATATATAATACGAAGACAGGCGTCATGCATCTCCGTGAAGAAAATGTTATCTGCAACACTTCATGGCGTGACGGAAAGATTGTTCTTGACAATACATCTCTGGAGGACGCTCTCCGGATGATAGGAAACAAGTACAATGTAAACTTCATAATAAAGAATGATGACCACCGGCATTACCGGTTCACCGGTACATTCTCAAACCAGAATCTTGATGTGATTCTGCGATATTTCAATATTTCATCCAATATACGCTTCAGACAGATTGATGAACGCCAGACCGGTCGCGACGGCTCTGCGGGCAGAAGTGTCTATGAGGTGATATAATCACATAACAAATATTAAACTAATAGACTTGCACCATAATGACACAAACCTGATAAAACGTTAAAAATATACGGGACGCTCAAAGAGCACCCCGTACATCAATAAGAATCGCACGTTATTCCCGATTACGTGCAGAATTTACAATATTTTCAAATATATGAAAAAAAATAACCACAAAGAAATTTTTCTGTGGGGAGGGCGTGTCATGGCTAAAGCCATGGCCTGGTGTCTGACACTGACACTTTTGTCTCTCCCGGCGTTCGCTCAGGAGCAGAAAAACATCACCGTAAAGGTGGACAATGCTCCGATTTCGTCTGTCATCAAGCAGATAGAACAGCAGAGCGGCTACACTTTCTTCTACAACAATGATGTCAACGTCAGCTCGAATGTTTCAGTATCGATGCAGAACAGCGATATCAAGACTGCCTTATCCCAGATTTTCAAGGGGACAGGCATCACATGGTCTATCGACGGCGAGCATGTGATTCTTTCCAAGGCCCAGCAGACGGCTAAGGCATCTGCTCCTGCAAACCAGAAACTTGAAGGTGTCGTTCTTGACAGGGCAGGGTGGCCTGTAACAGGTGCCGCAATAGTTGTGTCCGGCAATACATCTCTTTATGCGCTTTCTGACATTGACGGTAAGTTCTCTTTCCCATGGAGCAGCCAGATTGCTGATGCTGTACTTGAGGTGTCATTCCTCGGCTATGTGTCGCAGTCTGTCGCAGTCAATGGACGCGGAAACCTGGAAATCGTGCTTCAGGAGGATACCCAGCTGCTGGAGACATCTGTAGTTACTGCCCTCGGTATCAAGAAATCCGAGCGTTCTGTGACATATAATGTCCAGGCTCTTGACGACAATGTGTTCAAGACACGCGATGCCAACCTCGTCAACTCTATCCAGGGAAAGCTGGCTGGTGTCCAGGTAAACGCTACAGGTGCAGGTCCTGGTGCCGAGACCAAGGTCGTCATGCGTGGCGCGAAATCATTGTCCAACTCGAACAATGCGCTTTATACACTTGACGGAATTCCTCTTCCTACATTGTCAATGACAAAGCCGGGCGACAGTTATTCCATCTATAGCGGAAGTGCTCTTTCCGGTGACGGTATCTCCAATTTCAATCCTGATGATATCGGAGGAATGACAGCGCTTGTCGGACCTTCTGCAGCAGCTCTCTACGGATATAAGGCACAGAACGGTATCCTTATGCTTACCACCAGGGCCGCAGATGAAGGTGTTCACGTTTCATATAGCACCAACACGACATTCTCGTCTCCGGTGATGCTTCCTGAACTTCAAAGCACCTATGGCGCCAAGGACGGCAACTATGCTTCATGGGGGAACAAGCTCCTGTCTCCGCAGACTTGGTCAGTAAAGGATTTCTTCCAGACAGGCTACAACACCCAGCATACCATCTCGCTCGGAATCGGCCGTGAGAACAGCCACACTTACGTTTCTGCTGGTATCAATGATGCCCAGGGCGTGGTTCCTAACAATGACTACAGGCGTTACAATGTGACAGCCAATCATTCTGAGGATTTTCTGAACAACAAGATGCATCTCAGCCTTCTCGCGATGTATGCGAATGTCAAGGAACAGAATATGCTTGCCGGCGGTCAGTACTATAACCCGCTTGTCCCGCTGTATCTGATGTCTCCTAGTGATGACCTTGACAAGTATTCCGTTTATGAGCGTTATGATGCTTCCAGGAATTTCCCTATACAGTACTGGGACTGGGGCAGCCAGGATCTGCAGATGCAGAACCCTTTCTGGACCATCAACAGGAACATGTTCAACAATATCAAGAACCGTTATCTGCTGGGAGGCTCCCTCAAGTACGATATCACGGACTGGATGGACATTTCAGCACGTGTGAGAATGGACTATAACAATACTCTTGCTGAACAGAAGAACTATGCCTCCACATCCGGACTTTTTGCCGGGTCAAAGGGGCGCTACTTCCATAATCAGGCTACTACGCTTCAGACCTATGCTGATGTGCTCCTCAACATCCACAAGACATTCGGTGAGAACCTTATTCAGCTGAATGCCACAGCCGGAGCGTCTGTCGAGGATTATAACTATCGTCAGACTTATTCCGCAGGCGACCTCCTTGGTGTTCCGAATCTGTTCACATTCAATAATATGAATACCAGCAAGGGATTTTATAAGAATACATACCGCGATCAGGTTCAGTCAGTATTTGCTACAGCTCAGCTCGGATTCAAGAATATGGTGTTCCTTGACGCGACTCTCCGTTCTGACTGGAATACGCAGATGGTGAATACCTCATCTCTTCCGCTTGCATATCCTTCAGTCGGTCTTTCAGCTATCCTTACCGATATTTTCAATATCAAGTCCAGCTGGTTCACTTATGCGAAGATCCGTGGCTCTTATGCTGAAGTAGGTAACCCTATCACGAGATTCCTTACTGTTCCTACATATCCTGTGACAGCAGGGTCTCCTGCAGAGAACACTTATGCCGTATCAGACGATTTCAAGGCTGAACGGACACGGTCATTCGAAGTCGGTGCAGATGTCCGGCTGTGGAACGGCAAACTTAATGCGAGCGCGACCTATTATCATTCTATGACCTATAACCAGGTCTTCACTCCTGAGGTTCCTGCATCTTTCCGATACAGCACGATCTATGTGAACTCCGGTCGTATTGACAACAAGGGTGTCGAGCTTTCACTTACATTGAATCAGAATCTCGGGCCTGTGGATTGGACATCGGGTCTTATCTATTCGAGAAACAAGAATAAGATTGTGGATATGCTTGATGCTGAATTCAATGGTAAGAGATTCCAGAGTGACCAGCTTTCTGTCGGCGGGCTTACAGGCGTGCAGATGTGGCTTATAAAGGGACATAGCATCGGAGACATCTATGTAAGAGGTCTCAAGACTGACGAACATGGATATGTATGGGTTTCCCCTACAGCATCTACTGTCGTTCCTGCTGATGTTACCGGAGGTCTCTCATCGATGATATATGCCGGCAATATCAATCCTAGCTGGACAGGTTCATGGAGAAATGACTTCAGCTGGAAAGGCATTAACCTCGGTGTGCTTATCACAGCCCGTGTCGGCGGTGTCGGCGTATCTCTTACGGAGGCAACACTCGACTCATTCGGAATGTCCCAGCGTTCAGCTGACGCCCGTGATAATGGTGGTGCACTCGTGAATGGCGTCCGTATTCCTGCAGAAGCATATTATAAGACAATAGGCGGAACCGGTACCAGCGCACTTGGTGCATACTACACATATTCTATGACAAATGTCAGACTGGCGGAGGTGACTCTCGGTTACGATATCCCTGTGCAGAAATGGCAGAATGTCCTGAAGGGACTGAATGTGTCTTTCGTAGGAAAGAATCTTGCCATGCTCTATTGCAAGGCTCCGTTCGATCCTGAGGTGGCTTCCGGTACAGGTAACTATTCCAGCGGTATCGATTATTTCACGATGCCTTCTACACGTAACCTCGGTTTTTCTGTAAAAGTTACCTTCTAAGTTCAGATTCGTATTATGAAGAAATTGAAATATACTATAATGATAGCTGCTGCGATGACAGCAGCGGCGTCCTGTACGGACGGATTCCTCGAGAGGAATACGAATCCGGAAGAGGCTACCGGCGAGATGCTTGGCTGGGATAACCTCACTACAGGATCGGCATTCGCACAGATGACAAGAAACATCATTCCTACCTACCAGCTTATTGGCGAGGAGGAATATGGCAGCGCGAACTATCAGGTCGTCCAGGATCTGACAGGAAATCTTTTCGCAAACTACATCGGCGTAGTGAATTCGGGTTTCACTGCGAACAACATGTATAACATCACGTCCAAGTCATGGTACGAAGCGATGTTCAGTGACGCTTATGTACGTGCTACAGGATCGTGGGAGACATTGAACCAGCATAGAAACGACTCTCCGGAGGCTGCCGCCCTGGGAGATATCCTTAAAGTGGCGGTGCTTCATAGGGTTACTGATACATACGGTCCTATTCCTTATAGTGAGATAGGCTCTGGAAATGTGACGCTTAAATATGATTCGCAGAAGGATATCTATGCCAGCTTCTTCAAGGAACTTGAGTCCGCTATTTCTACATTGACTTCATTCTGGCAGGCTCAGCCTGACACCAAGCTTCTTGCAGATTATGACAATATCTACGGCGGCAATATCGGAAGCTGGCTGAAGTTCGCCAATACTCTCCGTATGCGTCTGGCTATGCGTGTGGTCTATGCAGACAGCGAGCTCGCGATGGCTCAGGCTGATGCGGCTCTTGCAAATCCTGCGGGACTTATGACTTCCGCCAGTGATATCGCATACTATAACAAGCCTTCATCCGGAGCATGGGAGAATCCTCTCTATGTCATTCAGTACAGCTTCAATGATGACCGTATCGGAGCTACTATCGATGCTTACATGAATGGATTTGAAGATCCTCGTCTTTCCAAGTACTTTGTAGCAGGTTCAGACGGCGGTTACCACGGAGTCCGCAACGGTATATCCGTCAATGCGAACTACGCGAACTCCGATCTCCTCTCTACTTTCAACTGTTCTAATAATGACAATGTCCTTATAATGAATCCGGCCGAGGCATGGTTCCTGAAAGCAGAGTACTGGCTCCGTAAGGGCGACAAGGCTCAGGCTCAGTCTTGCTATGAGGAGGGCGTGAAAGTTTCCTTCAATGTATGGGGCGTTTCAGGAGCGGATGATTATCTCGCTGACACAGAGCATCAGCCAGGCTCCTTCACCGATGTTGTCAGTGCCGGGAATTCGTACAGCAGCCAGCTGTCCACTATTACACCGGCATGGAATGCTTCCGGCTCTTTCGAGACTAATCTCGAGCAGATCATCACCCAGAAGTATATCGCAGTGTTCCCTGAGGGGCAGGAGGCCTGGTCAGAGTTCAGAAGAACCGGCTATCCTCATATCATTCCTGTCGTGAACAACAACAGCGGCGGAAAAATCGATACACAGCGTCAGATAAGACGTCTTAACTATCCTTCTTCCGAGTATCGTACAAACGCTGACAATGTCAATGCGGCTATCGTCACCATGAACAGCGAGTCTTCGCTTGGAACAGGCGATAACGGTGGCACCCGTGTATGGTGGGATAAGAATACAAGATTCTAATAATCAATGAGATATTTAAAGATTATGAACAAATCAGCAATTATACTGGCTTCAGCCCTTGCCTTAGGAGCAGCATTTTCCTGCACCAAGGAGGAGGCTCTGAATCTCCAGCCTGAATATAAATATACAGATGCCTACTATGAGGCTCTGCGTGCATACAAGAAGAGCGACCATTCCATCTGTTACCTGTGGTTTGCGGATTATGGCGTTCCTTCTTCATTGGCATACCGTTTCGCAGGTATTCCTGACAGCGTGGACGTGGTTTCACTCTGGGGCGGTATCCCTAAGGAGGGAACTCTTGACCGCAAGGAGATGCAGGAGATGAGGCAGAAGAAAGGCACCAAGGTAGTGGGCGTGAAGATCATCCGTCTTGCTCATACCAATTATCTTCCGTCGTGGGCTCTTGAAATCCAGGTTCCTTCATATATGAACGGCTATGGCGAGCAGAAAGGCTATAACGACACCTATAAGGAGACTTATGACGCCCGCATCGAGGCTGGCGACAGCGAGACCATAGCCGCCGCCGCCGCGGAGTCCGCAGCACGTATGGCCGGGACAAAGGCGTTGATAGCAGATATGGGGGCGAATCCTTCCAGAACATTGAAGGAAGGCTCTACCGAGGATAATCCGGAGTGGGTGTATCCTGAGTGGTGCGAGTATGCCGGAGGGTCCATAATGAAAGAGATATGGGACAACGATCTGGACGGCTATGACCTTGACTACG
The DNA here is from genome assembly GCA_934691625.1 of uncultured Bacteroidales bacterium. Lineage (GTDB taxonomy): Bacteria > Bacteroidota > Bacteroidia > Bacteroidales > UBA932 > Cryptobacteroides. Next base: position 157,215 of record CAKUTA010000001.1, read on the forward strand.
AGCCTGAAGGCGATGCCTTGAGCGGCGAGTGCATGAATACATTCATCTATTATCTTGCTCAGTATATCGGCCCTATGTCACCGAATCCGGAGACAATTCTCGCTGTCGATGGAAACTGGCCTGACACACAGATGGCTCCGTACTGCACCTACCATATCTCGCAGAGCTATGGCGGCAGCTTGAGTGAAGGCAGCTTCAACAAGTCCGGGTGGAAGAACTCTCAGCTTATCTTCACTGAGAACATCGGAGACTATTGGAAAACCGGTGGAAATATGGAGCAGCAGGCAGCTTTCCAGCCTTCTACAGGCGGACGCAAGGGTGGCTTCGGTGCTTTCCACGGCCAGCGCGACTACAATACCACTGATTCAGGTGCAGACAAGGAGACTCCTTACGGACACCTCCGCAGAGCTATCCAGCTCCAGAATCCTGCCGTAACCAAATAAATCAGGAGAATAAAGAAATGAAAAACATATTGAAATACTCAGCTGCTGCGGCAATGTCTGTTCTCGCCCTTGCTTCCTGCGAGGAGATGGAGAATTATCAGACGACCATCGACGCCGCTCCTAAGCTTGCTTATGTCAATCTCAAGGGTGGAGATACATTCTCGACGAGAATCACTCATCGTCCTATAGGCTCACAGGGCTCGTTCCATACGGAGTTCCAGCCTAACTGCAACACCACGAATCACGGGGATGTCACGGTCACTGTGGAGCTCGATGCCGCTCTCGTGGCGGAGTATAACCAGAAGCACGGTACGGACTATGTCGCTCTTCCGGAAGAGTTCATAAAGATTACAAATCCTTCCGTAATCATCGCTGCGGATACGACAGCCGCACGTGATACTGTGAAGATTGACCTTGATGAGGAGAAGGATCTTTCGCAGCTCACTGAACGCGCATATCTGGCTCCGTTCAAGCTCACTTCCGATGGCCTTCAGGCCAGCGAGCAGAAGGGCAATCTCTGGTTCATTGTCAATACAGAGACGAATATCATCCGTCCTATCACTTCTGAAAACGACCTTATCGGATTCACTGCCGGCGGCTCTAGTGAGTGGACTGCCGATTGTGGAAACTTTGCGAATCTTTTCGATGGAAATACGAGCACAAGCGTCACATTTGATGCAGGAAGTTCTGTGATTGTCGATATGAAGAAGGAACTGATGGTGACAGGTCTCAAGCTTAATACCACATCCACGGCGGCAACTTCCATAGAGTATAGTATTGATGGCATAGAATGGTCACAGGCGGGAACCCCTGTACAGGGTGAGTACTCGTATTCCAACAGGACGTGGTGTGCTGCGGTATATGACTACTTCTCAGCACGTTATCTTCGCCTTTCGTTCGAGAGCTCAAGCAGGATTAATGAACTTGAGGTCTATATGATCGAGAGCACTGAGCCTACACTCTACACTCAGACAGGCGTTGACAATACTGTCTCTGGAAAGGTTGTTCACGTGAAGGGCGTCGGCTCGTCTTCGGACTTCAGTTCTTCATTTAAGGTCTATACGACCATATCCTCGGACAAGGGATATAGTGTAAGTGTCTCTGTAGATAATTCTCTTATCGCTGCATATAACGAAAAGCATAAGACATCCTATGTCCAGATGCCATCAGAGAACATCGACCTTCAGAATTCTTCTATGGAGATCGCTGCCGGTGACAATGCCACTCCGGATGAAGTAAGACTTGCTCTCAAGGGAGACCTTACCGGTCTTACCAATGAGAACGGATACCTCATTCCTCTTACGATGAAAGCATCCGGTGCTGTAACTAGCGAGAGCCGCGGTACTGTATATGCTGTCATCATGCCTGAGACCAAGCTTATCAAGGCTATCAAGTCTGCAGATGAAATCACCGGTTTCCTTGCCGGCGGCAAGAGTACGTGGAGTGCAGACTGCGAGGATAGCGCCAGCCTCTTCGATGGCGATACCGGTACATCGGTTTACTTCACTGGCTCAGGTAACGTCCTCACTGTAAACCTTGGCGGGAAACATCTCGTTACAGGTCTTGATCTGTACACTTTCAGGCTGAAGAATATTACCATAGAATTCAGTCTTGATGGAACTACGTGGAAATCAGCCGGCACTGCAGATGAAAGTGATGTGGTATTCAGCGGAGGAACTTCAAATTACCGCCAGGGCGACTACTATGTGGCATTTGGTGAGTATCTCGAGGCAAGTTATCTGCGTCTTTCATTCGATTTCAATATGGACTACTCGTATTATAACAGAGTCGGCGAGATCAATGTCTATGAAATTGAAAGCACTGAGCCTACCATCTATACGATCTGCGGTACAGACAACACTTTCACAGGTGAAATTGTTCATCACGTCACAGCCGGTTCCAAGGGATCGCTCAGCGCAGAATTCAATGTGATGACAACGATATCATCCACGGAAGGATGGTCAGTGAAGGCCGAAGGCGATGCTTCTCTGGTGAGTGCTTACAACAGCAAGAACGGTACGAAGTATGCGGCTCTCGATCCATCATACATCACTATCACCGGAAGTCCTTGCGAGATCGCTGCGGGTGCCACCAAGTCTGAAGGGAAGATTTCTCTCGCCATTGCGGGGGATGTCTCCAAACTGACGAATGCAAACGGCTATCTGCTTCCTATAAGGCTTTCTGCATCAGGTGCAGTGACCAGTGCAAACCGCGGGATAGTGTATGTCGTCATTACGACCAGAAAGAGTGCGGAGGCTATCAAGTCCATTTCTTCTGCTTCGGAAATTGAAGGTACGGAAGTTGCTGACAGGTCAGGCTGGAAGATTATCGCCTGTGATGAGGACGGTATCTATACAGCAGATTCTTCTCCATATTCTTCACTCTTTGATGGAAGTCGTGATACTTACGTGCGTACATGGGGAGGCCCGATAACTTTCACTGTTGATCTAGGCAAAGAATATGATATGACCGGGTTTGTGATTACAGCCCGTTCCGGAAGCTATGAAAGATATCAGCCGAAGTCGATATACATCGAGGGCAGCACTGACGGCAGCGAGTATACAGAACTTGGAACAGCCTCTACTTCAGCCGGGACATTGCTTAATGCATCTCCGTCATCTTATGGCGCATTCTATGGCGTCAAGGTCAGATACCTGAAGATCAATGCCGATTACGGCGGATCCAATATGGGTACTGCTGAATTCAATATCTATGCAAAATAGTAATTAAAGCATAAAGTAATGAAACTAAATAAATTAACAGTTCTTTTTCTGGCAACCGCAGCATTTGCTGCGGGCGCCTGCCAGAAATCAATAGAATATAGGGATGTGGTTTATTTTACAGGGACAGAAAGCTCTCCTATGACGAGCATGTATGTCGAAGGACCTACGGCTATGGGACTGACTGTCACCACTTCCAATAAACTTGAATCGGAAGTTACTGTTGGTGTGAAGGTTGATCCTGACGCTCTTGCCGCATTCAGTGAGTCTCAGGGTATTGACTATGTGATGCTTCCGGATGGCAGCTACAAGCTGGACGAGAATTCGTTCAAGATAGAGGCCGGCAAGAATGTGTCGCTTCCTGTGAACTTCGAGATCACTTCGATGGATGATTTTGTGGATGGCGCCAAGTATTGTGTCCCTATCTCATTGACTGAGACTTCCAACGGAATGGATATTCTTAATGCGTCCAGGACGACATACGTGGTGATCAATCAGATTATCAACACGCAGGGACCGGATCTTAACCAGAGTTATTATATAAACTTCCCGACCATCATAAACAATGCGATGTTCAGCAATATGTCAGCCTGCACGATGGAAATCCGCGTGAAGATGGATGGATGGCAGAACGGAAACCCTTACATTTCGTCTGTGATGGGCGTAGAGGAGAACTTCCTCCTCCGTTTCGGTGACGTGTCCTGTGACAAGAACCAGCTCCAGTATGCCGGCCGAGGTGCTTCCATCACATCCTCAAGCCATTTCAATACTGGCGTATGGTATCATATAGCTGTTGTCGATAATGGTTCTACCCTGACTCTTTATGTGAACGGAAATGTCGAGGGCACGGTGGATTCGTCAGGAAAAAGCGCCATCAATCTCGCCTGGGACTATATGGACGGTTTCCATATCGGACGTTCGGAGAGAGGTCGTCTTATGGATGGCGTAGTTAGCGAGGCTCGTGTATGGAACAGGGCGCTGAATGTCATCGAACTTGAGAACAACCAGTGCTATGTGGATCCGAATTCTGAAGGCCTTATCGGCTACTGGAGGCTTAACGAACTTGTGGATGGTAAGTTCAAGGATCTCACAGGAAACGGTAATGACGGAGAGCCGACTTCTTCTGTCAGCTGGTATGGAGGTCTTAAATGTCCTGTAGTTGACTAGATTAGTTCATATTTTGTTGTTTGGTGTGGCGTACCTTGCCGGGGCATTGTCCCTGGCAGGGCAGACGCCACGTATTTTACGTTTCGAGCAGTCTGTTATCGAGATTGATACTGTGCGTTATGATGCCGGTCCTGTGAAGGTGCGTTTCACCTGCACCAATATATGTGACAAACCGGTGAGTATTGTGGCAGTTAATTCTCAGTGCGGATGCGCGGAACCTTCTTTTTCCAGGGCCGCCATACGGCCTGGTGAGAAAGGCTATGTGGATGTGGTGCTGGATCCGTCATCTTTATTTGCGGAACAGAACCGGCATCTCACGGTAGTCGCCACGAATGGAGATTACCGTAAGTTCAACACTATCACTGTCCACGGTTATGTGAAGAGAGATGTAAGCGAGGCGGAAGTCAGATATCCTTATGAACTGGCAGCCGGATTCCGTTCAGAAGTGAATGTCCTGGGAATGCGGCTTAACAAGAAAGGGGAGGTCTCGGAAAAGGAGTTCACGGTTTATAACAACACGGCTGGAGCCATGTCATTGAAAGGGACTTCGGAGTATAAGAATGTAAAAGTGGAAGTGCCGGGATTGCTTGCTCCTCATTCCTCGGCTAGAATCAAAGTTTATCTTGACACCACCGGGATGCCTTCCGGAGAGTTTTCAGAATCAATGTATATCTATGTTAATGGGCTCCGGGCAAAGGTGATTCTGAAAGGGGCTGTAGAATAGTGAATTTTTATGCGTAAATCATTAGTGCTTCTGGCATCTGTGCTGTCAGTCTGGTCAGCTGTGTCGTGTGACGGGAATAAAGAGCCTGTACTTGATGTGGTTCCGGTTCCTTCGCATGTGGAATTTTATAAAGGAAGGTGCAGCTTAGGAAACGGTATCATGGTAGTCGCATCGGATTCGCTGCAGCCTGCTGCTGCATATCTGGAGGCTTCTCTCGGAAGTGTATGCAGCCGTGCAGAGGGGGCGGTTCCTGTCAGTCTTGGCGTTGATACGGCCATGACATCAGCCGCTGGCTACCGTCTGGATATAAGAAGCGGTGGCATAGACATTGCCGGAGGCTCGTATGAGGGGGTGATTTCTGGAATTGCGACATTGCGCCAGCTGTTATGGAGTTGCGGACAGAGTCTGCCTCTGATGAAAATCGAGGATTCTCCGAGGTTTGCATGGCGTGGAGTTCTGCTTGATGTCTCCAGGCATTTCTTTACTATACCGGAAGTGAAGTCACTCATTGATGAGATGGCATTATATAAGCTGAATAAGCTGCATCTGCATCTTACTGATGACCAGGGATGGAGACTGGAGATCAAATCGTTGCCTGAATTGACCGGAATAGGAGCATGGAGGACGATGGAAAGATGGGACAGCACTTGCGTGAAGATTGCCGTGGAGACAGCAGATTCACGTTATGTCATGCCTGCGGACCGCATGAAGAATGGACTTTATGGCGGATTTTATACGCAGGATGAGATGCGTGGCATCATCTGTTATGCGAAGGACAGGGGAATAGAAATTATCCCTGAGATAGATATGCCGGGGCATTCGCTTGCTGTACTGAGGGCATATCCGCAGCTGTCATGCAGCCGGAACGGCGGAGCATGGGGGCGTAATTTCTCGACACCTTTATGTCTTGGAGAGGATGATGTGCTTGAGTTCTGCAAGGCTGTCCTGGACGAGGTGTTCGGATTGTTTCCTTCGGAATACATCCATATTGGAGGTGATGAGGTGGAGCGGACCGAATGGGAGCATTGTCCGTCATGCCTTAAAAGAGTCCGTGACAATCGCCTGGGAGGCGTGGAAAACTTGCAAGCCTGGTTTACGAGAGAAATTGAAAGATATTGCCATGAACATGGCAGAAAGATTGTTGGCTGGGATGAGGTCGCGTCTGATGGATTATCACCGGAGAGTATGGTGATGTGGTGGAGGAACTGGAGTCCTGTTTCTTTGAAGAAGTCTCTGGAGGACGGTCATCAGGTGGTCATCACTCCTTGTGAATACTATTATCTTGCGGATGAGCAGGATAAGAATACTTTGGCGAAAGTTTATGATTATGAGCCTTGTGCCGGCTTATCTCTGCCGTATGCCGGCGGCGTGGCAGGAATACAGGGGGCTCTCTGGAGCGAGAAGGCTGTGACTATAGAAAGCGTAGGGGCGAGAATGTTCCCGCGTCTGCTGGCTATAGCCGAGTCGGCATGGACAATGCCGGAGAACAAGGACTTCAGTGATTTCTCGCGGCGTCTCCCTGTTCATCTACGGAAACTGGACGAGGCGGGATGGACTTACAGGTTTCCTGATGTCAATGGCATATATGACTGTAATATCATGGCCGGAGAAGTGAGAGTGTCTCTTTCTGTACCGGATGGAGCTGAACTTCATTATACTCTTGACGGGACTATGCCTGGCATGGATTCTCCTGCGTATTCGTCACCATTCATGGTGAAAGACAGCTGCGTTATGCATTTCCGCTGCTATAATTCGGCTGGCGTGCCCGGTGATCTTAAGTCTGCAATGTTTATCGACAGGGGAACGGCACTGCCGGCTATTTCCATGGAATCATCTCTAGATGGCGGGCTGCTTGTCAGGTGGTATGATTTCGATGGCTCCACGTGCGCCGACATTGATAAAGCTCCTCTTAAGGACAGTTTTGTTTCTGATACGATATCTGTTCCAGATGATGTGAGCGGCAATATCGGGCTGGTGTTCAACGGATATATAGATATTCCGTCAGATGGTATGTATGCATTCTACACGTATTCGGATGACGGCAGCGGGCTGTGGATAGATGACGAGCTTGTTGTAGATAATGACGGACTTCATTCTCGGGAAGAGAGGACGGGAAGTATCTTGCTACGTAAAGGCCTGCACAAGTTTGCGGTCCGTTATTTTGACGCTAACGGGGGAATCCTTGAAGCAGGAATGACGGATTCGTCAGGACGGCATATCCCGTTTGGCACAGGCATGCTGAAACATTAGTACTGGCTGAAACATGTAATTGATAGCACAATATGAAAAGTTTAGGAATAGACATAGGCTCTTCTTCTGTTAAGGTGTCACTTCTGGACATCGGGACGAATGAATGTGTAGCATCCGTGACAAATCCATCCATGGAGATGCCTATTGATGCATTGCGGAGCGGATGGGCCGAACAGGATCCTGAAATGTGGTGGAGGTATGTGTGTGATGGCATACGTCAGGTGGCTGTGCGCTATCCGATGTCGGAAGTGGCTTGTGTCGGGATAACTTATCAGATGCATGGACTGGTGGCACTTGCTGAAGATGGAACTCCTGTCCGCAAATCTATAATATGGTGTGATTCCAGGGCTGTTGAAATCGGTGACGCAGCACTGGAAGCTATTGGACGCGACAGATGCCTGGCACATGTCCTTAATTCTCCAGGAAACTTTACAGTTTCCAAGCTTGCATGGGTGAAACGCAATGAGCCAGGGGTCTTTTCGAAGATATATAAGTTCATGCTGCCTGGTGACTATATCGCATATAGGTTATCAGGAGTGATGAATACTACTGTCAGCGGTCTTTCAGAGCAGATTCTTTGGGATTTCAAGGAGAACCGGAGGGCTGATTTCATAGCGGAGCATTATGGCATTCCTGTCGATATGATTCCAGAAGCTGTCGCGTCTGTAGGTACGGGTGCTGTAACGGACAGAAAGACTGCTGAATTTCTTGGCATCCCGGAGGGTACACCTATTTCATACCGGGCAGGGGATCAGCCTAACAATGCATTTTCGCTTAATGTCCTTGACGCTGGGGAAGTCGCTGCGACAGGCGGGACAAGCGGAGTGGTCTATGGCGTGGTGGGCACACCGGAAGCCGACCCGGAATCGCGGGTCAATACATTTGTTCATGTGAATCATAGCGCGGCAGCTCCACGTTATGGCATATTGCTTTGCATAAATGGTACAGGAATCATGAACTCCTGGATTCGCCGGAATGTGATGCAGTGCGGAATGGGCTATGCTGAAATGAATAATGCCGCAGCTTCTGTCCCGGCCGGTTCGGACGGGCTGCTGGCAATTCCTTTCGGCAATGGTGCGGAACGTGTGCTTGGCAACCGTTGTCCAGGCGCGGGATTTATCGGGATTGACTTGAACCGGCATACTTCGGCGCACCTGCTCAGGGCTGTCCAGGAAGGTATCGCATTCTCATTCCGCTATGGAATAGATATCATGCGCGGGCTAGGTCTGAAACCGGATGTCATCAGGGCAGGAAAGGCGAATATGTTCCTTTCTCCTGTGTTCTGCCGCACTCTCGCTGATATTACAGGCTCCCGTGTGGAGCTGTTCAATACTGACGGCTCTCTTGGAGCTGCACGCGGGGCTGTACTTGGCGCAGGCATATATGAATCACGTGAGGCGACATTCTCCGGGCTTCATTGTGTGGAGGCAATATCTCCGGAGAAAACTGATTCCGCGCTGGATGATGCTTATTCACGGTGGCGCGATATTGTGAAATAGAAAACATGATCACTAAAATACTGAAACATTATGGCAACAAAAAGTTATTTCCCGGCAGTGGAAAAAATCAAGTTCGAAGGCAAGGATTCCAGAAATCCTATGGCATTCCATTATTATGATCCGGAGAAGGTCGTAAAGGGCAAGAAAATGAAGGACTGGTTCCGGTTCTCTATGGCATGGTGGCATACTCTCTGCGCCGAAGGTGCAGATCAGTTCGGCGGAGGCACCAAGAAATTCCCATGGAACGTGGAGAGCACTCCTCTTGAAAGGGCGAAGGCCAAGATGGATGCCGGGTTCGAGTTCATGCAGAAAATGGGTATAGAGTTCTATTGTTTCCATGATGTTGATCTTATAGACGAAGCAGACTCTGCTGAAGATTATGAGAAAAATCTGAAGGAAATCGTGTCTTACGCCAGGCAGAAGCAGGCTGAGACAGGTATAAAGCTCCTTTGGGGAACGGCCAATGTCTTCGGGCATGCGAGATACATGAATGGTGCCTCCACAAATCCGGATTTCGATGCTGCTGCGCGTGCGATGCTGCAGATAAAGAACGCGATAGACGCGACCATCGAGCTTGGCGGATCCAACTATGTCTTCTGGGGTGGCAGAGAGGGCTATATGTCCCTTCTGAATACTGATATGAAGCGTGAGAAGGAGCATCTTGCCACAATGCTGAGAATGGCGCGTGACTATGCCCGTGCTAAAGGATTTACAGGTACATTCCTTATCGAGCCTAAGCCTATGGAACCGATGAAGCACCAGTATGATGTGGATACTGAGACAGTTATCGGATTTCTCCGTGCACATGGGCTGGACAAGGACTTCAAGGTCAATATCGAGGTGAATCATGCGACCTTGGCCGGACATACGTTTGAACATGAACTTCAGTGTGCTGTGGATGCCGGTATGCTGGGAAGCATTGATGCGAACAGGGGCGATTATCAGAATGGCTGGGATACCGACCAGTTCCCTGTTGATCTGTATGAGCTTGTGCAGGCTATGATGGTGATTGTCAGAGGGGGCGGTTTTACGACAGGAGGAACAAACTTCGATGCCAAGACACGCAGGAATTCCACGGATCTGGAGGATATCTTCATCGCTCATATATCCGCTATGGATGTGATGGCCAGGGCATTGCTTATAGCTGCGGATATCCTTGACAATTCTCCGTATCTTCAGATGCTGCATGACCGCTATGCCTCATTTGACAGTGGAGAAGGCAAGGCCTTTGAGGAAGGGAGACTGACACTTGAGCAGGTCGCGGAATATGCCCGTCATCACGAGCCACGCCAGATAAGTGGCAAGCAGGAGCTCTATGAGTCTTTGATTAACATGTATATCTAAATCTGAACAGAGACGGCCGGAATGTGTGGAAGTTTCTCCGGCTGTCTCTTTCATAATATGCACTGATACTGATGACTGAAAATGTTAGAGAGGGCAGCCGCGGCTATCTGTTTTCGATAGTTCTTGTCGCCATAATAAGTGGACTGCTGTTCGGATATGATACGGCGGTTATTTCCGGAGCGGAACAGGCTCTGGATCAATTTTTCCAGGGGGCGGAGGATTTTGTGTATTCTTCGTGGCTTCATGGCTTTACAGCCTCAAGTGCATTGATAGGGTGCGTTATTGGTGGTGCAGTCTCCGGATTTCTTGCATCACGGCTTGGGCGCAAGTGGGCATTGACCGTGGCGGCTTCTATGCTGTTCATTTCCGCAGTCGGCTCATGGTGCCCCGAGAGTGGTATCCTGCCGTATGGCGAGCCTTCGCTGGCACTTCTGGTGGTATTCAATATTTATCGCATTCTTGGCGGTATCGGAGTCGGGCTGGCCTCTGCTGTCGGACCTATGTACATTGCGGAGATTTCGCCTGCGAGAATACGTGGCACAATGGTGTCCTGCAATCAGTTCGCCATTATTTTCGGTATGCTTGTCGTGTATTTCATAAATTATATGATTCGTGGCAATCTTGGAGCGACGGGCGGGGAGGTGCAGGCGGCTATGGTGGAAATCGGCTGGAGAAGGATGTTCCTCAGTGAGGCGTTGCCTGCAGGTATTTTCTTGATTCTCATTACATTGGTGCCGGAGACTCCACGGCTGCTGGTGCTTAAAGGTGATGACCGTAAGGCTTTTTCTGTCCTTGAACGTATCAATGGCACTTATGAGGCGATGGATATCCTTACTGAAATCAAGGCTACGGTAAATGTAAAAAGGGAAAAGCTGTTGTCTTATGGTGCCGGAGTAATAATTATCGGGGTGCTGCTCTCATTCTTTCAGCAGGCTATCGGAATCAATGTGGTATTGTATTATGCTCCCAGGATTTTTAGAAGTATGGGGGCGACAGGGGATGTCTCGATGATCCAGACTGTCGTGATGGGTATAGTCAATATCGTCTTTACTGTTGTCGCGATTTTCACGGTTGACAAGATTGGGCGCCGTCCTCTTCTTATAGTCGGTTCCATAGGCATGATGATAGGCATGACAGCATTGTCCGTCTTGTCGTTCACGAATACAATCGGGATTGCAGCCCTGGTGTTCATCATTATCTATACTGCATCTTTCATGATGTCCTGGGGACCGATATGCTGGGTTCTGATTTCTGAAATATTTCCGAATACGATCCGTTCACAGGCTGTCGCTATAGCAGTAGCAGCCCAGTGGATATCCAATTTTGCCGTATCTGCTACCTTCCCGTCCCTCAGCAGCTGGAGTGTAGGTGGTACTTATGCGATATATGCGGCAATGTCTTTACTTTCCGCCATATTTGTGTGGAAGTGGGTCCCGGAGACCAAGGGACGGAGTCTTGAGGACATGTCCAGGCTCTGGAAACGTTAATTGTGTCTTTTAAATTCAAGTTCAATGAATAAAACTGTATTTCCAATAGTCGGAGCGGTTATCCTTGCTGTCACATCATGCGGAACGCCTGATTATAAAGACCCGTCGCTCAGTGCAGAAGTGCGCACGGAGGCGCTTCTGAAACAGATGACGCTTGAAGAAAAAATCGGTCAGGTGATATGTCCGCTAGGATGGCCGATGTATGAAAAAGTCAGTGATGATTCTGTAACGGTTTCCTTGAAATATAAGGAGTTTATTGAAAAGCAGCATGGCGGAATGCTGTGGGGCGTTTTCCGTGCCGACCCGTGGACCAGGAAGACTCTCGAGAACGGGCTTAACCCGCATCTTGCGGCCAGGACGTATAACATGCTTCAGAAATATGCCATAGAGCATAGCCGGCTAGGCATACCGGTGATACTTGCCGAGGAGGCACCTCATGGTCACATGGCGATAGGTGCCACGGTATTTCCGACAAGTATAGGAATGGCATCCACATGGGATACGTCCTTGATAACGGAAGTGGGACATGTGATTGCGAAGGAGCTTCGGGCGCAGGGTGCTCATATTGGCTATGGGCCTGTGATTGACCTGGCCCGGGAACTCCGCTGGTCGCGTGTGGAGGAGACTTACGGCGAGGACGTCTGCCTTACATCCGAAATGGCTGCGGCCATGGTCAGAGGTACGAGCCCGAAGCATAACGGATATGACAGGGGGGTAATTTCCACGTTGAAGCATTTCGTGGCGTATGGCATACCGGAAGGAGGCCATAACGGCAATCCGTCATTTGTCGGGGAACGTGAGCTGAGGGAGAACTTTCTGCCGCCGTTCAAGGCTGCCATTGATGAGGGGGCATTATCTGTGATGACATCATATAACTCTCTTGACGGTGTTCCAAGTACGGGAAACTCTCATCTTTTCCGTGATATCCTTCGTGATGAGTGGGGGTTCAGCGGGTTTGTGGTATCCGACCTTGAAAGTATCGACGGACTTGCAGGAAGCCATCACATTGCCTCGGATAAGCAGGAGGCCGGTGAAATTGCGCTTAAAGCCGGTGTGGATGTGGATCTGGGTGCGAACTGCTATTCTCTTCTTGTGGAGTCTGTACGCTCCGGACGTGTGCCGGAGAAGGTCCTGGACAACGCTGTCCGCAATGTTCTCCTCTGCAAGTTCCGTTTCGGCCTTTTCGACCATCCGTATGTGGATGAGGACGCAGCCGCAGGTTCGGTCAGAACCGTGGAGCATGCGGAGCTTGCACGTCAGGTCGCACGTGAGAGTGTTATCCTTCTGGAGAATAACGGAGTGCTGCCTCTGAAGAAGGATATGAAGGTGGCGGTCATTGGTCCGGATGCTGATAATATGTATAACCAGCTGGGGGATTATACCGCACCTCAGGAAAGAAGCAACGTCAAGACAATGCTTGACGGTATCCGGGCGAAGATAGGAGATGCAAATGTGGTATATGCAAAGGGATGTGCGGTCCGTGACGAGGAGACTTCTGATATTCAGTCAGCGGTTCGTGCAGCTAAGGCTGCAGATGTTGCTGTCGTGGTGGTCGGAGGCTCCAGTGCCAGAGATTTCAGGACAAAATACATTGATACGGGGGCAGCTGTCGTAGATTCGGAGAGCGTGAGCGATATGGAGTCCGGAGAGGGTTTTGACAGGGCTACATTGACATTGATGGGACGTCAGCAGGAGCTTCTTAGTGCAGTGCGTGCTGCCGGCAAGCCGATGGTCGTGGTCTATGTGGAGGGGCGTCCTCTTGATAAACGTTGGGCGAAGGAACATGCGGATGCTCTTCTTACGATGTGGTATCCAGGCCAGGAGGGGGGCGGTGCCCTTGCCGATGTCCTGTTCGGTGACTATAATCCGGCCGGGCGTCTGCCTGTTTCCGTGCCACGCGAGGTCGGGCAGCTTCCTGTATATTACAATAAGAAGTTCCCTTCCGGGCATGACTATGTGGAAATGCCTTCCGCACCGTTGTATCCGTTCGGCTATGGTCTGAGCTATACGAGATTCATCTATGGCGACTTGTGTGTTACAGAAGTGAATAGCGAATCTTGCCAGGATAATTCCGGAACTTCAATTATTGGCGGACAGCACTTGTCTGATATTGCAGATGGCAATGCTGTATTGCCTGAAGCGGATGTTCCTTATGCAGAGATTTCTGTTACAGGAAAGTCTATGGAAGATGAGGTGGCTGAAATATCTGTGACAGTAACTAATACCGGAGCGCTCGATGGAGATGAAGTCGTGCAGCTGTATCTGACAGATTTGAAAGCCAGTGTGGCACGTCCGCAGAAGCAGCTCCGTGCTTTCCGTCGGGTGCATATCCCTGCCGGGGCATCTGAGATCGTTTCGTTTGTACTCCGCAAGTCGGACTTTGCACTTTATGATGCGGACATGAATCATGTGGTGGAACCTGGAGATTTTCGTATAGATATCGGAGCATCATCGGTGGACATCCGTGCGGAAAGCATAGTCCGGCTCATGTAGGTTCGGTTTGCGTGTGATTTGCTATATATTCTTGGATATTAAGTGGTTAACGTTTTTCAAAATGGCTGTTTTAGCTATTTTGAAAAACGTTAACGTGCTTACAGGTAATGAATTGAGTGGAATTGCCACATAACACATGCATTGTTGTTCTGTGCTATCGCTTCCTATAATAACAACACCCGGACAAATGAATTGCCCGGGCATTATAACATATTGTGTATTATGGATTGTGAATCCTAGAAGAGTTCGTCATTGCTTTCTTCAGAAACATTGAAATCCGGAGCCTCATAGTTGTCGCCAGAATTGTAGTTCTCGGCTCCTTCCACATTCTCGTCAGCCGGCCTCGGACCGAACGGTCTTCTGCTGCCCCTGCGGTCGTCGCGTGGACCTCTGCGGTCATCTCTAGGACCGCGCCTGTCATCGCGGCGGTCACCTCTTCTGTCATCTCGTGGGCCTCTGCGGTCGTCACGGCGGTCACCCCTTCTGTCATCTCTAGGACCTCTTGGACGGCGCTCAGGCTCTACGTATCCTTCTGGCTTCTCGGTAAGTGCACGCATTGAAAGTCTCATCTTTCCGCTCTTCTCGTCGATTTCGAGAAGCTTTACATCTACCTCGTCGCCTACCTTGAGCACGTCTGCCACATTCTCTGTCTTGGTCCATGCGATCTCTGACACGTGGAGAAGTCCTTCCTTGCCAGGCAGAATCTCTACGAATGCGCCGAAATCCAGTATCGAAACGACTTTTCCGTGGTATGTGGCGCCGACCTCAGGAACAGCGCAGATGCCGTCGATCCATGCGAGAGCCTTGTCAAGTGAATCCTTATCTGTAGAGAAGATATCCACGATACCCTTGCCACGCTCTGCATCCTCTGTGATGGTGATTGTGGTGCCTGTCTCCTTCTGGATCTTCTGGATAGTCTCGCCACCCTTTCCGATGACAGCGCCGATGAATTCTGAAGGAATCTCGAGCTGCTTGAGTCTAGGAACGAATGGCTTGTAGTCCTCACGAGGCTCGCTGATGGTCTTCATCATTTCGCCCATGATATGGAGCCTGCCCTGACGTGCCTGCTCAAGTGCCTTTGCTAATACGTCGTATGAAAGGCCGTCCACCTTGATATCCATCTGTGTGGCGGTGATGCCATCCTTGGTGCCGGTCACCTTGAAGTCCATGTCTCCGAGGTGATCCTCGTCACCGAGAATATCAGTGAGGATTGCATATCTTTCGTTAGGTCTGTCCTTGTCTGTGATAAGACCCATTGCCACGCCGGCTACAGGCTTTTTGATCTTTACACCTGCATCCATGAGGGCGAGGCATCCTCCGCAGACGGAAGCCATTGATGATGAACCGTTTGACTCGAGGATATCTGATACTACGCGGATTGCGTAAGGGTTTTCAGGAGCTAGAGGAACGACAGCCTTGAGTGCACGCATTGCAAGGTTTCCGTGTCCGATCTCGCGGCGGCCTACACCTCTCTGTGCCTTGGCCTCGCCTGTCGCGAATGGAGGGAAGTTGTAGTGAAGCACGAACTGCTGTGTCTCGCGGACAAGCACCTCGTCCATCTCTTTCATGTCGAGCTTGGTGCCGAGTGTCACGCTTGCGAGGGACTGTGTCTCTCCACGTGTGAAGATGGCTGAACCGTGTGCGCAAGGCAGGTAGCCTACTTCGCACCAGATAGGGCGGACCTCATCTGTCTTACGGCCGTCGAGACGGACTCCCTCGTCGAGAATCATGTTCCTCATTGCGACCTTCTCCTCATTGTTGTAATATCTTGCCACCATTGCAGCCTTGGCCTCCTGGTCTTCCTCTGAAAGTGTTGCGAGGAAGTCAGCCTTGATCTGCTCGAACCCGTCTGTCCTTTCCTGCTTAGGCTTTGCAGATTTTGCGAGAGCATAGCATTTGTCGTAGCAGAACTCGTGAACGGCTTTCTTGAGATCCTCGTCCTCCTCATCGTGCGGGTAGTCTCTCTTGACATCCTTGCCGAGCTCCTTGTTCAGCTCTATCTGTACAAGGCACTGCTTCTTGATGGCCTCGTGCGCGAACTTGATGGCCTCGAGCATGTCTGCCTCGCTGACCTCGTTCATCTCACCTTCCACCATCATGATATTGTCGTATGTGGCGGCAACCATGAGCTCAAGGTCGCTGTGCTCCATCTCGCTGAATGAAGGGTTGATGCGGAACTCGCCGTTGATACGTGCGACACGTACCTCAGAAATAGGGCCTCCGAATGGAATGTCGCTGCATGCGAGTGCTGCAGATGCTGCAAGACCTGCGAGAGCATCCGGCTGAGTGTCGGCGTCTGCAGAGATGAGGTTTACATTGACAAATACTTCAAGATGAAAATCGTCCGGGAAAAGCGGTCTGAGGGCGCGATCGACGAGACGTGAGATAAGAATCTCGTAGTCAGAAGCCTTGCCTTCGCGTTTCATGAATCCGCCAGGGAATCTTCCTGCTGAATAGAATTTTTCCTTGTAGTCAACCTGGAGAGGCATGAAGTCGGTGCCTTCCTTTACTTCTTTAGCGCAGGTTACAGTGGCGAGGAGCATTGTTCCTCCCATCTTGATAACTGCCGAGCCGTCTGCCTGCTTGGCAAGCTTGCCGGTCTCGATTTCGATTACCCTTCCGTCGGATAATTCGATTTTCTTGTTGATGATATTCATTAGTGTCTTTATGACCTGCCTTCCCCAATGGAAGTATGTTTGCTTTCAATTTCATATATCGTCCCCGTTTTCTGCAGCAGGTCATGTTATTATGCAGAAACGGAATTCTATATTTCTATCAGTTCTTACGCCTTTTCCGTGGTTTCCACCGGACAAGGCCTGAGCATCTGTCATGCCGTTACGTTGCTGTTCATCGCATCGCAGGTGCTGCGTCTGAAGTCATGTGACAGCTCCATCTGACGTGCCATGCTTATCGTGATGAAGTCTGGCTGTGTCGTTGCTGTTCCTTGCGCAGGCGGCGGGACTGCATTTTCAATGCAGCAGCAGAAACGGCTGTAACCGAAAAAGGCCGGCTTCCAGTAGTGAAACCGGTCTTTTCGTTTTCCTATCGGTTTATCGACGGAGACCAAGCTCCTTGATGATGCTTCTGTATCTCTCGATGTCCACTTTCTGGAGGTAGTCCAGCAGCTGACGTCTTTTACCTACGAGACGGAGAAGAGCACGACGTGTAACAACGTCCTTCTTGTTCTTCTTCACATGCTCTGTGAGGTGATTGATACGGTAGGAAAATAGAGCAACTTGACTCTCTGGTGAGCCGGTGTCTGTATTAGACTTCCCGTACTTCGCGAAAATCTCCTGCTTCTTTTCAGCTTCTAAATACTCAGCCATTTCGCAAAAAATTTTATTTATAAAACAATGTCCGGTTATCCGTCACGGATTACCGTGTCCCCTGCATCTGCTCCAGCAGAATTCAGAAACGGCTGCAAAGTTAAGAAACTTTTCTTATATTACAAGCGGAAATTTTAGAGTGTTGCACTTGCTTTTTTTTGACTCTGCCCTGGCTCTTGCCTTCTTGTTTTTCCAGATATATTGCATATCTTTGCTCACGGGGTCACTTCTGTCTTGAGTATTCACAATCGTTGCCTGATTATCCATCTGCATTGCTCATTCTGTATTGAACAATAGCTCATGTCCTCCGGATTCTTGTCCTTGGGTGACCCATCATATTCCAGTGTAGCCTTTTGCTCTCATCTCCGCTTCCTTTTTCCTTGCCTCGTTTGCATGTTCCTCGCACTCGGCCGCTGTCATGATGGTCTCCGTGTATTGGGCGATCTTGATGTCGTCCCATCCGCACTCGTCCCGCAGTTTCGCCACAATCCCGTTGCCCAGCTCCTTGAATTCAGCTTTCGCCGTGCTGTCCGTGTATATCTTCGGCGACAATCCGTCCAGCAGCTCCCGTATCAATGCTGTCTCTTTCCCGTTCAGGCTGCCGGACTCCAGGTCCTTGGTCAGTTTGTAGCGGAAGAGCTCGGCTTTCTTTTCGGGGGTTACCTCTCCCATCACCTGTGTCTGTTCTTCTATCGGCAGCCGGATGATGTCCGCGCGTGTCAATGTGTCCAGGACAATGATTTCCTTCTCCGCCTGTCCATCTGGTTTTCCAGCGCTCTTTCCGGAGTTTGCGCAGCTGCATATTCCGCAGACCGCTGCCACCATGGCGAAAAATACGTGTGCTCTTTTCATGATGATAAATTTTAATATGGTTTTGCAATAAATCATTGTCATTGTCAGCGAATATACATGTTTTTTGGATTTTGTAATATATTTTCTGTTTTTTTTGAAAAAATTATTAGAAACTCCGTCGTACATGCGTTTAGGATGGATATTTGTGTTAGTTTCAGTGCTGCACATGCCTGAAAAATTTAACTTAAAACGATTCTGCAATAAGCCGTAATATGGTTTGGCTTATAAATTTAAAGCAGTTGATATTACAATGACGCCATTAGGGGGAAAATATTAAAAACCCGATCCTCCTGACATTGGTTGTTTTGCTTAACTAGCTGAATATTAAGTTTTTGTGTAAAAATACCGATGCCAAGAACTATGAAAAAATGGTGGTCCTGGCATCACATCTTCGAGCTGTTATAGTTTGTAATATGCTGATATGTAATATATTGCGCTTGTTTGGCGTCTCGCGTCAGCATGCCAGGAGGTTCGGAATTCTAGATGTGCACAGATCCTGCACGTGGAGCGGTAGCTGCTGCGGAGAAGCGGCAGCTATGTGAGATGGTCGGTGGCGAGGAACTGCAGTCGGGTGATGAGACCCATGGCGTAGAATCAGTTCCTGAGCGCTGATGACATGTCGGTGGAGTGCGTAGTCATGGATGAGAAGTGCTGAGGGGATGAGGGGCGGTAGCTGGCTCGTGTGGAGAACAAGCTGGGTGTGTTGGCTGCTGAATGATCATCCTGGTTGATCTTCCGGACCTTGCGGAATGAAGATTCTGTTGACGAGGTTCGTAATAAATTAAGATTGCGCGTTTTCCTGATGAAAATGATATTCAATCGGGCTTGCAGGGCTCTCTGCAAGGCATTTTCAGAAAAAGCGTGTTCATTTTTTGAACACGGAATATTCTTCTTTACTTTGTGTAAAAACGCCATGCACTATCACTTCTGTACAAACGGCTTATTGAAGAGCCTGATTTTTTCTTCGGACGAAGATTATATCTATGGTATGAACTCGATAGCTCTATGCAAGCTGAAATTTCCTGGCGTCCGTATTCTGGCATTCTGCCTGATGGACAACCATGTTCACTTTATATTTGAATGTGATGAAGACGAAGGCGCTGCGTGGATGAGATATTATAAGCTTCTTATAGGTAACTACATTATGCGCAGGTATGGCTCTGAACGCAGTCTTAAAGGGGCAGACATCGGATGCAAGGCGATGCCGGATGCGGAATACTGTGTCAGGGCTATAGCATACGTGCTGCGGAATCCGTTGTCTGCTGGTGTGCAGGTGCTTCCGGCTGAATACCGCTGGAGCTCGGCATGTCTTTATTTCGGCTCCAGGGCGTTCTGCCAAAGCGATATGCGTCGTGCCGGAGATGTTGGTCGTGTGATGATGAAGTCGTTGACACGCAGTCATTGCGTTTTCCCGGCAGAGTGGCATGTGGACGGACACGGAATGATATTTCCTGGGGACTATACAGACTATGAGGAAGTTGAACGCATTTTTGGCCGTCCGTCGCAGCTGCTGTATTATGTCATTAAGAACAATGATGCCTCTATAGAGGCTGATACCGGTATTCTTGCGAAATGCCGCTATTCGGATGCTGAATTATGCGCTTCTAGAGATGAGATTATCCGCAATGTGCTGAAAAAGAATGGCCTGAACCAGCTGTCGGTAGAGGACAAGATTTCGCTGGCGTCAATCATGCGGCGGCGCTACCATGTGTCGGCTCCGTCGTTGGCGAGGGTTATCGGCATTGACCGCCAGCTCATAAGGTAGATGATGTAGGGTTAAGGTCAATGCTTTTTCCTGTGTGTACAACTGTATGTTCCGCAGACCGCTCTTTGGTGTTGCCTGCGTCCCATGGGCGTCATAGTCGAGTATGTAGCTGCATGTTCCGCGGGTCGCTGCCACTATGGCAAGACCGACCCTCCGGGCTTTGTTTGCTTTGCTTAACTGGCTTAATATTAATGTTTTGCGTTTGGATACCGATGCCAAGAGCTATGAAAAAATGGTGGTCCTGGCACCACATCTTCGAGCTGTTATAGC
Organism: uncultured Bacteroidales bacterium; assembly: GCA_934691625.1. Lineage (GTDB taxonomy): Bacteria > Bacteroidota > Bacteroidia > Bacteroidales > UBA932 > Cryptobacteroides. The sequence continues at coordinate 177,555 of CAKUTA010000001.1, forward strand.
TTGTAATATGCTGATATGTAATATATTGCGCTTCTTTGGCGTCCCGCATCAGCATGCCAGGAGGTTCGGAATTCTAGATGTGCACAGATCCTGCACGTGGAGCGGTAGCTGCTACAGCGAAGCGGCAGCTATGGGAGATAGCCTGTGGCGAGGAACTGCAGTCGGGTGATGAGTCCCATGGCGTAGAATCAGTTCCTGAGCGCTGATGATATGTCGGTGGAGTGCGGAGGCATGGATGAGAAGTGCTGAGAGGAATAACCGGCTTGTGTGGAGTCGCGGTGTGGTGCTGCTGAAGATGAGAAAACAGCAGCTGGGGGGATTGTCAAGGTTTTGGACTCGGAGAAAGGACAAGGATGTATATGGAAAAAGGACATTGACATATATAGGTGGTCAAGAGTGAATTGTAATGGGCTGGCGAGGCGGAGGAGTAATGTGGAGGTCGCGGATGGGATTTTGTCGATAGCGAAAAACCTTGTAATTTTGCCGTAGAATCAGAAGATGTCTTGAAATGATAGGAAGCTGTTGAGGTAAATCCATTCATCTTCATCCAGGGTGTTCAGGTCGGGCAGTCACCGCTGTCTTTCCCGGATTCTCGGCAGAACCTGAAGATCTTCCGCTCAAACTTCCTGATAATCATTTCGAAACAGCTTTCATGACACCATGGCTGTCTTGAGACAAGTGACATGAAGAAATAATCTGATGCAGGCTATTTTGTGAATGTGCACCGGACAGCTTCAGACAAAATATATTTCGATGAACAGAAACGACATGCAGAGTACAGCACCGGAAATTCAGAAGGCAGAAAAGATCGCCGCAGGACGGAATGCAATGGGAAACGATGTGCAGGATAAGGGCACGGCGGAATCACATGATTTGACTGAGAACCGCAGGCTTGCTGTGAATGAGGATGATGCCGACGTGGACAGAGGCGGTGCCGATGAAACCAGGAAAAAGGAGAATGCGGGCATCATAGATGCTGGCATGAAGACTGATGAGAAAGAGGACAATGCCTCCATGACCAGGAATACGAAGATCGGGAAAGAGAACAATGCCGCCGTAACCAGGAGAACGAAGAACGAGAACGCGGAGATGGCCAAGGTCCGCACCCAGAAGGAGAACCTGAAGAAGAATACGGATGCTAACCAGCTGCTTTCGCTCCGCAAGAGGCTTGATGTCCTTCTGCGTACCGGGCAGCTGCTGCTTGAAAGCTCCGCAGATACGAACCGCATCCGCCGGAATATGGTGAGGGCCGCATTGTTCCTCGGTTTCAATGAGGACAACCTTCACATATTCATTGACCATAATATCCTGATGGTCAACTACAGCGACGAGGCTCACTCGTTCACGAAATTCCAGAAGCGTATAAAGAACGGCATAAACTTCACCACGATAGAGGCGATAAGTACCCTGACGTTCAAGGCAGTGAGGGAGCATTTCTCCTTGGAGGAATACGAAAGGGAACTGGAGACCATCGCATCCAGGCCGCGCAACTACAGCCAGCTGGTGACATCTGCCGGTGCCGCTTTGGCCTGCGGCGGATTCTGCATACAGTTCGGCTGCGACTGGATAGCATTTCTATATGCCTCTCTTGCAGCATTCATAGGTTTCAACACCAGGGCATATTTCAACAAGCTTGGCGTGAATAACTATTTCTCCATCGCCATTGCCGCTTTCCTGTCCACTATGATTGCCTGGCTGACCACCTACCTTCCGTCATGGACTTCAACACCTCTGCATCCGCTTCTTGCATGTGCCCTGTTCATTGTCCCGGGAGTTCCTCTGATCAATTTCGTGGATGACATGCTGGACACGAACTTCCGTGTCGGTCTGGAACGTGCCATAAATACGGTCATGATGATGGTGGGAATGGCATTCGGCATCGTGTTCGCCCTCAAAGTGTGCAGCTGGACGTTCCATTTCGCCCCGGACATCATGTCCATACCTATGGTACCTGAGCATCCGTACTGGATGTATGCCACGGCGGCGGCGATCTCCGCGATGGGATTCTCAATGATATTCAACATCCCGAAGAGGCTGCTCCCTGTCGTGGCCGTAGGCGGCATTATCGCTGTATGCACACGTAACCTTGTGAGCCTTCATCCGGACATGTATTGCTCGTTCAGTCTTGGACAGGGCGGCATCATCGGCTCGCTTGCCGGCTCTGCGCTCATCTCCGTGATATGCATCAAGGCTGCGCATGTGTTCCATACCCCGCATCAGGTTCTCGCAATCTCCAGCGTTATCCCGATGGTTCCTGGAGTCCTGATGTACCGCTGCCTGTTCTCGCTTTTCACTGTTCCGGGAGCTGCGAGCGAGCAGATGTCTAACTTCGTCAATGCCGGTGTGAACGGGCTCAATGCTTCTCTGATAATCGGTGCAATAGCGCTGGGAGTCGCGGTGCCAAACATCCTTGCCAGAAAGCGTGTCAATGCTTCCAAGCGGCGTGCCTTCGAGGCGCAGATCAAGGAGCAGCGAGAACGTGGCGAGTTCATCGACATCACCAAGCTTTAGCCGGACTGCAGGGCAATGCTGGCAGGGCATTGCGGGCATGACAATGCCGGTATGGCAATGCTGCTTGGTCAAGACAAGGGTATCAATGCCTTGAGCGGCAATGCGTGGGCATGAATGTCCCGCATTCCAAGCGAGAACTGAACCTCTGGAAATCTGTAAAACCAGGTATTGAGCTAATTATCAATATGCTACTTGAGAATACAAAAGCCAGGACCTATGAAAAAATGGGGGTCTTGGCAGCTGCAAGAATGGATAATGGCGGTGGCAATTAATTTATTTGTAATAGATTAAGGTGTTGGTCCGCCTCTCGTGTGGATGCCGGGAGGATCGAAAGTGCGTGTGGAGCGCAAATAGCTTAGTTGCTGATTGGTAGAGGATTACACTCCATAAGCATTTGTCGAAATTATTGCTAAATTTGCATAATAATACACAAGAACTACAATGAGCTATACTTCCAGAACACTTGTGCCCGAGGATCTGGATTTAGGGAGAGAGTAACGTAAGACATGTGCGTGGCCTTTTCATGAGAGATGCGGACAGATAAAAAAGCAGACGCCTCTCACGGTAGAAGGAATCAAATAAATTGACGGATGGCAAGCATAATTTACATGACAGATTTCGCGGAAGCGTATGCCCGGGGCATTCTGCTGGGCATCGCACGCTATGCCAACGACATTGGCGAGGCATGGAATATCTGCCGTCTGCCGCTCTCAATCAGGGACCGCTTCGGCATCAAGGCCGTCGTCGAATATGCATATACACATCATGCTGATGCAGTTATCGGGCAGTTCAATCCCACGGACGATGTCAGCCTTTTCAGGAAGAGAGGAATCCTGGTGCTGGCACAGGACTTCAAGACCCCGTTCCCTGACATCCCGAATATCCGTGGAGAATACCGGAAATCCGGAGAGATGGCAGCAGACTACTTCATAAGCAAAGGCTTCCGCAGCTTCGGCTTCTATGGCGTCAAGCATGTGAACTGGTCCGAAGAACGGCGCCAGGGCTTCCTGGACGTGATATCCGCCAAGGTCCCAGGATACACATTCTCCGATATGGAGATGCTTAAGGCCGACATGTGGAACTATGATGTGAAAGGCACGGCAGGATGGCTCGAAAGCCTGCCGAAACCTGTGGCGATCCTTGCATGTGACGACAACCATGCCTATTACCTCACGGAATCCTGCCGAATCATGGCACTATCCGGAAGCAATGCGAAACTGCGCATTCCAGAGGACATTGCAATCCTCGGCGTTGACAATGACGAGACAATCTGCAACCTCTCATCCGTCAAGCTCTCCTCGATAAACCAGGAAGTGGAGAAAGGAGGGGTGGAGGTCGCACGCTATATCGACAGATGCCTGAAACATGGACAGACGGAGGTTCATGACATAACGGTTCCGGCGACACATATCGTCACCAGGCAGTCCTCGGACATCTTTGTAAATGACGATCCTTTCATAGCCACTGTTCTCCGCTATATTCACGAGAACATTGCCAGAAAGATCAATGTGGATGACATCGTGTCCCAGGTACCGCTTTCCAGACGTCTTCTGGAAGAGCGCTTCAGGAACGTGATGGGCATATCCATCTACAGTTATGTGTTGAAAGTCAGGGTGGAAAAGGTCGCAGAACGCCTTTCGGAAGGCAGCAGCGTATCTGATGCCGCATTCGAGTTCGGCTTCTCTGACATCAAGAACCTCTCCAGGGCATTCAAGAATATCATGGGCATGACCCCGACAGAATACAAGAACCTCTAGCCGTGGTTTGCGCGTTTTGAGGATACGAATACGCAAAAAGCCTCGTAAATCAAACGTTTTATCTGCTAAATTCGCATCGGAAGCACTGTTTCCGCAGATAACCATGTAATGCATCTGATGAAGAAGACACTTTTTCTGGCCATGATTATGGCAATGGTATCCTGTAGCTGGGTGAAGCAGACCGCTGAGGCCGACCCTATGACAGGAACCGGTTTCCATGGGCACACATATCCTGGAGCCACAGTCCCGTTCGGGATGGTGCAGCTCAGCCCTGATACTCGGACTGAAGGCTGGGATGCCTGCTCCGGATATCACTATGATGACAGCACCATCATAGGATTCTCTCATACGCATCTGAGCGGTACTGGATGCGCTGACCTTGCTGACATACTTTTCCATCCTTCGGCAGCAGCGCCACGGAAATCAGATGGACGCTATAGCATTGAACCTTACCCTTTCTCCCACAGAAGCGAAAACGTGGAGCCGGGCTATTACTCGGTGCTCCTGACTGAAAACGGGCTGGCTGTGGAACTGACTGCCACAGCGCATGCCGGGGTACACAGATATATATACGGTGGCGGCGGAAGGTTCATCCTCATTGACCTGAACCATACGGTCACAGATGAAACTATAGACATGTCCAGCCTGGAGAAAATTTCCGATACGGAGATATGTGGAATGAGGCGCACCCAGGGCTGGGTCAATGACCAGGCGATATATTTCTATGCACGGTTCTCCCGCCCGGTGACGCATATCGGAACAGCTGAACGTCAGATGCTTCTGGAATTTCCATCAGATATGGACACATTGACGGCTGCGGTCGGTATCTCAGCAGTAAGTGTCGAAAATGCCAGGATGAACCTCGACGCGGAAGTGCCTGAACTTGACTTCGGACATGCGCGCAGGCAGGCAGCTGAAACATGGCGTTCCGCCCTCTCATGTATCCAGGTCAAGGGCGGAACGGAAAAGCAGAGGCGCATATTCGCGACGGCATTGTATCATACGAAGCTGACCCCGAATGTCATGAGCGACGTTGATGGAAGCTTCCGCCGTCATGACGGCAGCATTGCCAAAGTGCCTGAAGGACGGAGATACTGGTCCACATTCTCGCTCTGGGACACATTCAGGGCATGGCATCCGCTTCAGACCTTGCTTGACACCTCATTCGTGAGCGATATGGTCCGGAGCATGCAGGAAATGTACAATGCATCCGGGGAGCTGCCCATATGGCCTCTCTGGTCAGGTGAGACCGGGACAATGATCGGCTACCATGCCGTATCGGTGATTGCCGATGCCTATCTGCGTGGCGTGCGCGGTTTCGATGCCGAAGCTGCATTGAAAGCGATGGTGCGCTCCTCAGACATAAACAGGAAAGGCTCGGAGCTGTACAAGGAATACGGCTTCGTCCCGGCAGACGTGAAGAAAGAATCGGTATCGCTCACATTGGAATTCGCATACGATGACTGGTGCATTGCCATGATGGCGGAAGCCCTTGGACATGAAGATATTGCGGAAGAATACCGCAGGCGGGCATCCAGCTATGCCAATGTCTTCGACGGCTCGACCTCATTCTTCCGCGGCAGGAACCGTGACGGAAGCCGTACCACGCCGTTTGATATATTCTCCACAGGCAGGGACTATACGGAAGCCACGCCGTGGCATTACCGCTTCTTCGTGCCTCATGACGTGAACGGGATGATACAGCTGTTCGGAGGCAGGGAACAGTTCATTAAAGCCCTTGACGACCTCTTCTCGGTGGAATCAGATGAACTTACTCTCGACGTCTCAGACGTGTCAGGACTGAAAGGCCAATATGCCCACGGCAATGAACCGAGCCATAATTTCGCATACCTCTATACCTATGCAGGACAGCCATGGAAGACGCAGAAGCTGACACGCGAACTGCTGGACGAGATGTATGACGACACGCCTGACGGCATTATAGGCAATGAGGACTGTGGACAGATGTCGGCATGGTATGTGCTCACATCGCTTGGCTTCTATCCGGTATGCCCTGGCACTGGAGAGCTGATCCTCACGACACCGCTTTTCGAGCAGGCGCAGATGGTGCTTGCAAATGGGAAGACATTGACAATCAAGGCCAATAATCCGCAGAGAAACAGATACATACGCTCCGTGTCGCTTAACGGACAGCCGCTGACCTCCACTGTCGTGACTTATGAGCAGCTGATGGCTGGCGGGGTGCTGGAGTTTACATTGTGCCGCAGGCCTGTCATGGACATTGACCTGGAGCTCCCATATTCGATGACATCCGGAGAGGAGGCATCTGCCCCTTACTCGACATCGGCGTTCAGCCTTTTCACAGATTCCCTGGAATTCACTCTCGGTACAGCTACACCTGGCGCTGAAATCCGCTATACTGTAGATGGCTCGGAACCTGATTCTGCATCAATACTTTACGGCGGACCTATAAAGCTGCATGGCAGCGCCGTCATAAGCGCAAGGGCATTCAGGGAAGGATTCCGTCCGAGCCGGACTGTAAGGTTCAATGCCGAAAAGGCGGAGTTCATACCTGGGCAGCTGTATACCGGACTCCAGCACGGCGTGAGCTATAAATTCCATAACGGCCGTTTCGCATCTGTCGATGCGATGCGTGCTTCCGCTGTGACAAGGACCGGGACAATGCCGGAGCCTTCCATTGCCGGCGCCGGAGTGGAGGACTATTTCGGCTATGAGTTCGAAGGCAGCATTGACGTGCCGGAAAAGGCGGTCTGGGAATTCATGACCAAGAGCGATGACGGAAGCGTCCTGTATATCGACGGCAGAAAGGTCGTGGACAATGACGGCTCACATGCTGCGGTCGCGGCGACCGGGCGCATCGCGCTGGACAAGGGACTTCACAGGTTCACATTGCTTTACTTCGAGGATTATGAGGGCGAGGAACTGTCCTGGGGCTGGAGGCGCTCAGGCGATACTGCGTTCAGACCTGTACCGGCGGACGGGCTGTATCATTAGAAGCTGTTTTGAAATGATTAAAAAGTTGTTTGAGGCAAAATTCCTTCATCTTCTTCCCGGGTCTTCAGGCCAGATAGGCACCGCTATCTTCCCCGAATCCTCGGTCGAACCTGAAGCTTTTTCCTCTCAAACATTCAGATAATAATTTTAAAACAGCTTCTCAGAAATTACATAAAAATATGAACATGATAACCATAAAGAGATTTATCTTGGCCATCAGCCTTGCGGCAATGGCGCTGGCAGCCTCTGCGCAGCAGATGCCGATACTGATTCATTCACACAATGACTATGAACGTAACGTGCCGTTCTGGCAGGCATATTCGCAGAATGTATATTCCATCGAGGCGGATGTGTTCCTGAAGGACGGAGTGCTGCTCGTGGGGCATGACGAGGCGAACCTTTCTCCTGACATGACCTTCGAGTCCATGTACCTGACCCCTGCCGTGACCATGTTTGACCGTAACGGCGGCAAGCCTTATGCCGGCGGACAGCCACTTCAGCTCATGGTGGAGCTTAAATCTGAAACAGCACCGGCGATGGAGGCGTTGATCTCCCTCCTTTCCCGTCGTCCTGACGTTTTCGACCCGTCTGTGAATCCTGCGGCGATCAGGGTTACCATTACCGGCAATGTCCCTGCACCGGAGGAGTTCAGGAATTATCCTGAATATATCAGCTTCGACGGCCAGGTGGATGCCGACTACACGCCGGAGCAGCTTGCCAGGATTTCTGTCATCAGCACGGATTTCGGCGCCTATTCCATCTGGAACGGCAAGGGAAGCATCATCAGGAAAGAGGCTGAAACTCTGAATGCATTGATAAACAATGTGCACTCAATGGGCAAGCCTATACGTTTCTGGAACGCCCCTGAAGGGACTACCCCGTATTATACGTTCTATGACATGGGGATTGATTATTTCAATACCGACCATCCTGAGACATGCGCTGCCTTCTTCTCGGATTTCCATAACAAGACTTTCCAGATAGGCGAGTATGCAGAAGCCGATGGTGGCGTGACAGGGACGAAGAAGCTCGACAAGACCACCCGGAATTTCAAGGGCTTCCGCAATGACGACCTCTACCTGGATCACGGCATTGAAGTCTATGAGCCGACATACAGAAATGACGGCAGCCGCAAGAAGATAAAGAATGTCATCTTCCTTATGGGTGACGGAATGGGCCTGAACCAGGTAACAGCAGGGGCTTATGCCAATAAGAAATCGCTTACTCTTCTGAACTTCAGAAATATAGGGCTTATCTTCAATAATGCCCTGGATGCGTTCACTACAGACTCCGCTGCCGGAGGAAGCGCATTGGCGACAGGAGAGAAACATTGCAACAGGCATATCTCGATGAGCGCTGACGGGGAAGCTTATCCGTCACTTTCCGACTGGTTCCATGACATGGGAAAGAAAGTGGGCGTGGTCACTCTCGGAAATGCCGTGGATGCCACACCTGCTGCGTTCTATGCGCACTATACCGAGCGTGACAGTGCGGATGTCCTTACTGCGCAACTTCTGGACGGGCATCTCGATCTTCTCTGCGGGAGCGGCATGGAGCAGTTCACTGTCCGCCATGATGGAAGAGACCTTATCTCCGACCTGGAGAAGGCAGGCTATAATTTTATCTCTGACTCATATAAGATCAATGACAGGAAGGGCAAGGTGATCTGCATCGACGAGAAGATGGGCGATGCAGCCGACCAGGCAAATCTTTCGCTGCTTGCAGATGCGACCAATGCGGCTATCGCCAAGCTTCAGGAGGATAATAGCAGAAACGGCTTCTTCCTTTTCATCGAGGGCGCGAAAATAGACTATGCCGGCCACTCGCGCTGTCTTCCCGGTTCTGTCATCGAGATGCTCAGCTTCGACATGGCAATCCGTGAGGCTGTCAAGTTTGCAGACCGGAGCGGCGAGACACTGGTCATAGTGACGGCGGATCATGAGACAGGGGGGCTTATGATTGTCGACGGCGATGAAAGGACCGGGCGTGTCATGGGAATCTACAATTCCGACGATCACATGCCAGTGATGCTTCCTGTATTTGCTTATGGCCCTGGCTCGCAGAATTTTAACGGCGTGTACCAGAACTGGGAGATCGCACGCAGGATTCGTTCCCTTACCAGAAAATAGTTTTACGGATGAAAAAGATAATTTCTGCAGCGGCAGTGATTCTTCTTTCCTGCTCCTCCATCATGGCTCAGGACTTGAAGTCCGGCCCATACAGGCTTCCGTACAAGAATACGTATGTGAAGAGCATCTTTGTGTCTGAAAATGAGTTTCGTACAGCGAAGCCAGTGAATATCAGGCCCGGCACGTTTGCGGAGGCACAGAAAATCCTGCCATCTCCGAGGTGGGAGGGGCACCAGGATGCCATCGACATGTACTGGCATGCATGGAAGATAGCTGTAGGCAATATCATGCAGCCGAAAGAAAATTCCGGTTTCGTGTCGCCGTATCTGGACGTGGCATACAACGGGAACATCTTCATGTGGGACACATCGTTCATGATGATGTTTGCCCGCTATGGCTACAGATTCTTCCCGTTTCAGAATTCACTGGACAATTTCTATGCAAAGCAGCATCCTGACGGCTTTATCTGCAGGGAGATACGCTCCGACGGCTCCGACTGTTTCGAGCGCTATGACCCTACTTCCACAGGACCGGACCTGCTTCCATGGGTGGAGCTTGCCTACTATAGGCAGTTCGGCGACATTGACCGTCTCCACAAGATTTTCCCGGCGCTGTGCGCTTATGCGAAATGGTGGAAGCTGAACCGTACATGGATGGACGGCACGTACTGGTCCAGCGGATGGGGGACAGGCATGGACAATATGCCGAGGGTGAAGGATGAGTACAATCCAATATTCTCTAACGGCAAGATGGTCTGGCTTGACACCAACCTGCAGCAGATTCTTGTGGATGAGTGCCTTCTGCAGATCGGCTTCTACATCGAGAGATGGCAGGAGATCGAGGAGCTCGAGGATGAGATGAAATTTCTCCGCAAGTATGTCAATGACAACCTATGGGATGAATCTACCGGGTTCCTGTATGACAGGTATGATGATGGAAGCCTCTGTACCACCAAGGGCATAGGTGCCTTCTGGGCACTTCAGAGTGATGTACTGCCTAAGGAGCGTCTGGACAGGATGGTGGCTCATCTGGCTGATACAGCGGAATTCAACAGGCCCCACCGTGTCCCTTCTCTTTCTGCCGATCATAAGAAATATAATCCGCTCGGACGCTACTGGCAGGGCGGTGTATGGCCGGGGACGAACTACATGACCATTGACGGGCTATGGAAACATGGCTATCACGATCTGGCGAATGAAATAGCTGACAATCATTATAGTTCAGTCCTGAAGGTATGGAAAGACACAGGTACGTTCTGGGAGTATTATGCTCCGGAAAAGATAGAGCCTGGTTTCATGGCGAGAAAGGATTTCGTAGGCTGGACAGGGCTTCCGCCTATTGCCGAGTTCATAGAATATATCCTCGGAATCAAGTCGGACTATTCGGAGAAGCGCATAGACTGGGATGTACGGCAGCTGGAGGAGCACGGCATCGACCGCTATCCCTTCGGCCCTGACGGAACTGTCTCATTGACAGTGAAGAAACGTAGCTCGGAAGAGGAAAGGCCGGTGATCTCCGTGAAGACGGCTCAGCCTTTTGACCTGGTCGTGCGCTGGAAGGGAGAAGTCCGTACCATTCATGTCGAGAAGAGCGGGACAATAACATTGAAATAACACTGGAATTATGAATATCAATAAATTTCTGATAGCGGCCATGATTCTTGGCTGCACCGGGACTCTTGCCTTCGCCCAGCGTGGGGGAGGACTGAAATTTCACGAAGACGGGACTTTCCGTATCGTACAGTTTACTGATACGCATCTGGATCCGAGCACTCCGGAAAGGAATGCGCAGGCGGAAAAGACATTCCCTCGTATCAGCCGTGTGATCCGGACACAGAAGCCTGACCTTATCGTCTTTTCAGGTGATGTCGTGACCGGCCCTCCTGCAGAAAAGATGTGGAAACGCCTGACCGACTCTCTGGACGTGTACAAGATTCCGTATGTGGTGGTTTTCGGAAACCATGATTCGGAACAGAATCTGACCAGGCCTCAGCTCGCTGACTGTGTGCTGGCATCAGGATATTCACTGAATGTGAAAGGAAAAGATAAGGAGCTGGCTGATATCGAGATACCTGTGTACGGCGAGGGAAAGCATCCAGGGGCGGTGCTGTATTTCATGGATTCGCATAGCAATTCCCCACGTGAGGATATAGATGGCTATGCATGGTTCTATGACAGCCAGGTGCAGTGGATGCGGAAGAAGAATGCTGCGATGACAGCTTCTAACGGGGGAACACCAGTCCCAGCTATAGCGTTTTTCCATATCTGCCTTCCTGAATATGCCGATGCCTGGCGGAACCGCAGCAACAGCCATATAGGACGGGCTGCTGAAGAGGAGTGCCCTGGGGCCTTGAATACAGGAATGTTCGCGGCAATGGTCGAGGGCGGAAGTGTGATGGGCACATTCGTCGGTCATGACCATGACATCGACTATATCGTGGCGGATAAAGGCATTGCCCTTGGCTACGGGCGCTATTCGGGGGACAATACTACTTATAATAACCTGAGGCCCGGAGCCAGGATAATTGACCTTACGGAAGGCAGCAGGTCTTTCGTGACATGGATTCTGGAGGATGACGGACGTGTGGTGGACAAGGTGGAGTTTTCCGAAGGTAAAATCTCCAAAAAGAAATAATCTTATGAATATCGCGATAGATCTAGGCGGCACAAGTGTGCGTGCCGCATCGGTTGACGGAAGCAGGGTCGTGCACCTCATCTCTGAGCCATGCCGTGCGGACAAGCCGGAAAATGAGGTTCTGGAACATATCTGCTCATTGATTGACAGACTTTTCACGCCTGAAATCAAGGCCATAGGCGTAGGTGTTCCTTCAGTCGTGGATGCGGAGAGAGGAATCGTATATGATGTCGTCGGCATCCCGTCATGGAAGGAGGTTCATCTTAAGGATATACTGGAGAAGAAATATAAGATCCCGGCATTCATAAACAATGACTGCAACTGCTTCGCGCTAGGTGTGTCAGCCCATGGCGAGGCCCGCGGATATTCCTCCGCGGTGTGTGTCACGTTGGGAACGGGAGTCGGCGGCAGCCTTGTCGTGGATGGAGGCCTGTACAACGGGCACAACACCGGTGCCGGCGAGATCGGGTGCATCCAGTATCTGGACAGGGACTACGAGTATTATTGCAGCAGCCGTTTCTTCGTCGGGAAAGGAACGACTGGCAAGGATGCTGCGGAAAGGGCCATGGCAGGGGAGCCTGAGGCAATGGAGCTGTGGAATGAATTCGGGCGCAATGTGGGACAGCTGTCAATGATGATCCTGTATGCATACGATCCTGAGATAATCGTGTTCGGAGGCAGCATTTCCAGCGCATGGAGGCTTTTCGAGAAGTCAATGCGTGCGGAACTTGGCAAATGCATATATCCGAAGAGCGTGGAGCGTCTGAAGATATGCCCTGCCGGCAGACTTGACATGAACATCCTGGGGGCTTCTTCATTATGCGACGCGCGTTTATATTGACGGCTGCTGCCATAGCAGTCTCTGCATGCTGCGGAAGCAGGGCTGGAAGCGATATATGTGTCATTCCGAGACCGCAGGTCGTCAAGACATTCTGCGGAAACGTGGAGCTGCATCCGGGCGGCTGCATCACATCTGAAGGCATTGACACATCCATGAGGAAGTCCTCCTATACGATAGATGTCGATGCTGCAGGGATACGTGTGTGCGCCGGAGATTCTGCGGGGCTTTTCTATGCATCCCGGACATTGTGCCAGCTGATGCCGGCAGATTCCTTGTCTGTCACATTGCCGAAGATGCATATAAGCGACTGGCCAGAATTCCAGTACAGGGGGATGATGCTGGATGTCGCACGGCATTTCTTCAGCGTTGAGGATGTGAAGACTGTCCTGGATATAATGGCGCTGCATAAGCTGAACTATCTGCATTGGCATCTGACCGATGACCAGGGATGGCGCGTGGAGATAAAGGCGTACCCTGAGCTTACTCGTATCGGGTCTGTGCGAAGACGCACAATCATAGGCAAGGATCCGGGAGGGGAGTACGATGAGACCACGCAATATGATGATACGCCTTATGGGGGATATTACACGCAGGAACAAGTGCGTGAAATCGTGGAATATGCTGCTGCACGCCATATTACTGTAGTTCCGGAGATAGAGTTCCCGGGACATGCCGTGGCGGCTCTGGCCTCATATCCGTGGCTTGGATGTACAGGGGAGCGGTTCAATGTCCGCGAGACATGGGATATTGACGACAGGGTGTTCTGCCTCGGCAAGGAAAGCACGTTCACATTCATGGAGAACGTCCTGTCTGAAATTATTGACCTGTTTCCTTCTCCTTATATACATATAGGAGGCGACGAGTGTCCGGACAAGATGTGGCAGAAATGCCCTTCATGTGCGGCGCGTATGAAAGAGGAGGGGCTGGAAACATTCCGGCAGCTTCAGGGCTATGGCGTCAGGCGTCTGGAAAAGTTCCTCTCGGAACATGGGCGCAGCATTATCGGATGGGACGAGATCCTGGAGGCAGGTGTGGAGCCATCGGCCGTTGTGATGTCATGGCGGGGAGCGGAGAGCGGCATCAGGGCTGCACAGTCGGGAAACCGTGTCATAATGTCTCCGACCGACTATTCCTACTTCGACTATTATCAGTTCGACTCCACTGTGGTGCAGCCGTTGGCGTGGGGCGGATACCTTCCGCTGGAGAAGGTCTATAGCTTCGACCCGTATAGCGGGCTTGACCCTGAACAGCGCGGGCTTGTGCTCGGTGTGCAGGCAAATCTATGGACGGAATACATCCCGTCTCTCTGCCAGCTGGAGTACATGATGCTGCCTCGTCTTGCGGCACTTTCAGAGACCGCATGGTCTCCCTCGAAAAAGAATATTAATCGTTTCTTAATGGAATGTAAACGTTTTGAGCGTCTGTACGCGTCATTGGGATACAATTACGCAGTGTCTGCGGAAAATGAGGACTAATATTCGCGAAATGCCGAAGCGTGCATGCCCCAAAGATGTAATTTTGTTTCATTAATTAATAACATCTCTATGAAAATAAATCTAACACTACAGAACAAGGGCAGTTTTCTGACCCGGTTCCTTCTGATGGGAGTGTTCCTGTTAGCACTCTCGATGCCAACTTGGGCACAGGATAGGATTACGGTATCAGGCAAGATACTTGACAATACCAATGAGCCTCTTCCTGGAGCCGCTGTTCTCGTACAGGGATCAAAAGACGGTACACAGTCCGATATCAACGGAGAATATGTGATTACCGTCAGTCCAAACGCTGTGCTGGAGTTCTCGTTCATCGGCTACAAGTCTCAGTCAGTATCTGTAAACGGGCGCGCAAGAATCGATGTCACTCTTGAGCCTGATGCTACAATGCTTCAGGAAGTTGTGGCTATCGGTTATGGCTCCCAGCGTAAGGAAGACCTCTCTATGGCAGTCTCCAGCGTGAAGATGGACGATATAATGAGAAGCCGTTCCTCAGACCTCGGAACAGTGCTTCAGGGACGTCTCCCTGGTGTGACTGTGCAGAAGTCAGGAGACCCTATGGCATCTACCTCGTTCTCTATCCGAGGCCGTGGCTCCAAGGGCAACGATGGAGATGTGACTTCAGGTGACGGCGTGCTTTTCGTTGTGGACGGCGTTCCTAATGCACCTTATATGGTGGAGGATATCGAGAGCATCACCATCTTGAAGGATGCCGCTTCTGCCGCTATCTATGGTGCATCTGTCGGTTCTTCAGGTGTCGTTCTCATCACCACCAAGAGGCCTCAGGCAGGCAAGACACACGTGGATGTGAACGCTTCATTCGGCTTCGACCAGGTGACAAACCTTCCGAGCATGCTTAATGCTCAGCAGTATTGCGACGTATGGGCAAAGGCTGTGGAGAATAATCCGGGGACAATGCTTCCTGCTTCAGCGGATCCTACCAAATACAAATGGGCCAATGTCACCAATACGGACTGGCTCAATGAAATTTTCCGAAAGGGCTTCAAGCAGCACTATGCCGCTACCATCTCCGGAGGCGGAGACAAGCTCCAGAGTGTGCTCAGCGTTTCCTATGACGATAACAAGGGCGTCCTTCTCAATACATGGAACAAGGTGTTCTCCGGAAAGCTCCAGAGCGACTACCGTATAACTAAATGGGCAAAACTTTATGAGAGAGTCTCAGTTAAGGTTTCCAACGGACAGGGCAACGTGGATACTTCTCACGAAGGCCCTATCATGGCTGCCGTATGGTATCCGCGTTCTGCTACCGTCTGGGAAACTAACGAGGACGGTTCTCTTGCCCTGGATGCAAAAGGCAATAAGTATTATGGCGGAACTGTTCCTAAATGGGCTGCCGGTACAGTTTCTGAAACGCCTCTTGTATATAATCCGGTGGCAAACCTTCAGAGAATGCACCGTCTCTATCCTGAGACCAAGGTGTTCTCCA
This sequence comes from uncultured Bacteroidales bacterium, assembly GCA_934691625.1. Lineage (GTDB taxonomy): Bacteria > Bacteroidota > Bacteroidia > Bacteroidales > UBA932 > Cryptobacteroides. The sequence goes on from CAKUTA010000001.1 coordinate 193,343, forward strand.
CTACAGGGCTTGAGATCAAGCCTATCTCATCCCTTACCATCAAATCTGAATTTACAGCAGACCTCCGTCAGGCTGAAGAGGATACATTCTATCCTGTGATGTCGGAAATAGGTCTTGACAGGGCCCAGAACTTCCGCGAGCAGTTCTTCTATCGCGACAATCACTGGCTGTCAGAGACCACCATCTCATGGGCACAGGTTTTCGGAAAGCACCATATCAGTGCAATGGGAGGCTTCACTGCTGATTTCAAGAAAACCCATGAGAGAGCTGTCTTTACACGGGATTACCTTTCAGAAGATAAGGATCAGCTTCTTTGGGGACAGGCAAAAGACTGGAAATCCACACAGCCTCGTGAGTCTATCTATGAGTATGCTATGGCTTCTTTCCTCGGTCGTGTAGGCTACTCTTATGACGACAGATACTTCCTTACAGCATCCATCCGTAGGGATGCTTCCTCCAAGCTTCCTTCCACTAAGAACTATGACTGGTTTCCTGCAGTGTCGGGCTCATGGAAGCTCAGCTCCGAGCATTTCTATGCGAACTCCTCAGTGAAGGATGTGATGAACCTCGTCAAGTTCAGAGCAGGCTGGGGTAAGGTGGGAAACGTGGACCTTTACCGTACAGATGTTGCGGAAGCGCAGCTTCTTACTTACGACTGGCCAATCTTCTTCGGCAAGAATCTGAACAACCAGATGTCCGGTACATACCTCTCCACCATTCCTAACCTGAATGCACGATGGGAGACTACAGAGCAGACCAGTGCCGGACTCGACCTCGGCTTCTTCAACAGCGCTCTCGAAATCTCCGTGGACTGGTATAACAAGAGAACCAGGGATCTTATCGACCAGATTCCTACACCTCTCCAGATCGGTGTTGTAAATGCTCCTTACGGGAACATGGGTGACGTGCAGAACAAAGGATGGGAATTCTCTGTAAGCTATAACGGCAGTGCAGCCCATGGAGCATTGAACTACAATGTATGGGGAATGTTCTCTACAAACGACGGCAAGGTGAAGAGCTACGGCGTCAGGACAGATCCTGTCCGCCATGACACCCCGAACCTGAACAGTACAGCCATCCTCTACTCTGCAGCAGGACATCCTTGGTATTCATTCCGTATCTATGAGACAGCCGGTATCTTCCGCTCACAGGATGAAATCGACAACTATGTATGGACTGACCCTGAAACTGGTGCATCTTCTGCCATCATGCCGGATGCAAAGGTCGGTGACCTCATCTATGTCGATACGAACAATGACGGTAAGATTTCAGACGATGACAGAATTCTGAAAGGTTCTTATACCCCGGTCAACACATTCTCTTTCGGTGCGTCCCTTAACTGGAAGGGTCTGGACTTCTCCTTCATGTTCCAGGGCGTAAGCGGTAACTACGTTTACAATGGCTTGAAGCAGATGGCGATGAAGGGCGGTAACCAGGGCTACGGAAACTTGATTGACTCGGTGCTTGATACATGGGATTTCAATCCTGAGGCCAGCAAATACCCCCGTCTCGGTATCGCAAGGGATACAAATGGTAACTATACTAACTTCTCGGACATCTTCCTTGAGAAGGGCGACTACCTCAGACTGAAGAACATCACTCTCGGCTATACTCTTCCTTTCAAGAACAGGAGCATTCCGAAGATCAGGGTATATGGAAGCGTTGACAATGTCTGCACAATCACAGGCTATTCAGGCATTGATCCTGAAGTCGGCAACTATGGTGTTGATAGAGGTGTATATCCTGTAGCACGGACATTCAACTTCGGTGTCAACCTTAACTTCTAATCAATGATTAATAATACTGAAAAGATGAAACACAATATATTATTGACAATAGGCAGTATAAGTGCCGCTCTCATAATGTCGGGCTGCTCTGACTTCCTCGATGTGACGAAGTATGGCGCCTCTACGACATGGGAAACCAAGGATGACGTGGACAGGGCTGTCGCAGCTCTCTGGTCCAATGTCTCCAACGATGCAGAGGGTGTTACCGGACGTGGTATCATGTGGTTCGAGTGCTGCAGCGATAACATTACAGTAGGCCGTCCTCAGGCAGAAGGAAACCAGATCCGTGATTTCAAGATGTCTCCGTCCAACGGACGTGACGCCAAGGATAACTGGGGCGCAATGTACCAGATCAATGCCAAGGCGAACAATATCATCAAGGTAGTCCCGACCATGAAGAACCTGGACCAGAGCTATATTAACCAGTGCGTCGGTACTGCATATTTCTGGAGAGGACTTGCAATGCTCTGGATTGCCCCATACTATGGTGACAACGGCCCTAACGGCGGTATCCCTATCATTCTCGATACTACCGAGCCTGCTGATATGGACTCTCCTAGGCCTGCATCTGTAATAATGAACTATGACCAGATTATCAGCGACATGAGCAGGGCAGCCGAGCTGGTTCCTTATTTCTCGGAGCTCCCTGAAGAGCAGTATGGTATGCCTCATAAGGCTGCATGCTGGGCATTCGCAGCACGTGCCGCCCTCTATGCTTCGCAGTGGGATAAGAGCTACTACAGCAAGGTGAGCGAATACTGCGACAAGGTGATGTCCCTTACAGGTGCTGACAAGCGCGACCTCTATACTTCAGGCTCGAATCCTTTTGAGTCTCTTTGGACGAAAGAGAACAATTTCTCTTGCGAGTATCTTTTCTCTCTGCTAGGCAATGCTATAGATGGCCCTAAATTCCATGGCATGTCTTTCCAGAACGGAGGATGGGGCCTTTACAATACATGGGGCTACTTTCAGCCTACTTATGGACTCTGGGCAGCTTATGACCCTGCTGACCAGCGCCGTGATGCTACAATCCTGGCCCCTGGCGACAAGATGCAGTTTATGGGAAGGGAGATTACTTTTGGCAATCCTTCATATAGTATCAGTTCTGATACCGGTCTCACATTTAAGAAGTTCATGTCTCCTTGGAAAGAGTCGGACTGCAAGGGCAAGGATGTCAATACCAACGGTAACAACTCTTCCAATACCCTCGGCATGTGCCTGATGCGTTTCGCCGATGTACTTCTTATGAAGGCGGAGGCAATGATCGCGCTGAACGGCGAGGGTGATGCTACGGCCAAGGATTGTCTCGGCAGGATCCGTTCGAGAGCTGGGCTCTCTGCAACAAATGATGCCTCCTGGAAGGAACTTAAGCTCCAGAGACGTCTCGAGCTTGCATTCGAGTTCATGCCTAGCCGTCATATTGACCTTATCCGCTGGGGCGACGCGCAGGAGACTTATGCGAAACCAACGCAGAAGATGACATACCATATCGAGTATAATTGGAGTGACTACTATAACTCTCCTGTAGTTCAGGACGGTCCGGAGAACTATGACGAAGGCCGTACTTTCGACCCTGTCGTCAACCAGGTATTCCCGATTCCGTCCAAGGCATTCGACGGTACGGTGAACCTTAAGCAGAACATCGGTTACTGATAGAAACTGTTTGATTATTAGCAATGGGGATGATTGAACTGGATTTGGTCATCCCCATATTGATAAGAAAAATTATAAGATAATGAAGAAAATCAGATTGATACTGTCATCTGTACTTGTGGCTTCAGCCGCATTAGTGACATTCTCATGCTCCGGTTCCGGCAACGATCCTGATAATCCGGACAAGCCTGCGACTACGACTTCGGCAGGCATCCTGCCTTTCATCACCCGTCTCTCTGATGGGACGTTGATGACCTCTGATGCTGATTTTACAGCTGTCGATAACTATATTGGCGGTCTGAAGAATGTCGGCTTCATCTTCCTCGACAGGGCAGACGGCGCGGGAGTGTCTTATGTCCATAAGCTTACGTACAAGCGTAATATATGGTCCTATTTCGCAGCCGGAAAGCAGGCTGGAGAGACATTCCAGGGAGGCTATGGCATTTTCTACAAGCCTACAAGGGCCATCTCGTCCCATGCATCGGGTTCAGGTGCATATATGTCAGGCGTGGCTTCTTCGCTGACAGGCGTCATCACCAGGCCTGACGGCTCGCAGAAAGTGGTGGATGTGGATATGAAATTCTATGCTGCACGTTTCGATACCCAGGCTCAGGTCTCTGCATTCGGCAGCAGTACGTTCAATGCCGTGAAGAACGAGAACAAGAACTTCGTGGCTATAGGAACCGTGAAGAACGACCTTTTCGCATCACTGCAGGAGGCTGTCAAGGCTGCTGATTCCGCATACAATGTGCTGGAAGTGGAGAAAGGTTCAGCATATACGATCTATATGATAGCCGGGACACGCTATTGGGGGCTGAACGGCGTGGAGAAGAAGAGTGTCGGAAACGGCATTGATTCTTATGAGATTAACCTTATGTGGAAATAATATCATGAACAGAGTATTACGTACTATAGCATCAGTTGTTCTCGCCGCATCCGCCATGTCGGTTTCGGCGCAGGAGAAGACCATCACATTCGCTGACTGGAATATCCGTTCTTTCGAGAAATCTGACGGCTCAGGGCAGAGCATCGTTCCGGTGGACGAGTATGTGACTTTGATCAAGACTTTCGATGCGGACATCATCACATTCAATGAGTTCGAGACTGTGACCAGCCGTGAGGGCGCGGAAAAGATGGCAGAGGTCGCGAAAGAGCTGGGAATGTATGCCTATTTCATCGAGTCCTACCCGAAGGGAGAAGGCTACTATGGCAATGTCATTCTCTCGAAGTGGCCTATCGTCAATGCCGCATCGAAGCAGATGACTTATAAGAACCATAAGGGTACAGGATATTACGACCAGAACACCGAGCCGGAGCTTTCGGAATATGGTGCTGACCAGAGAAGTGTCGGCTATGCCGATATCCTCGTGCCTGTATCAGCTACAGAGAGCAAGATTCTCCGTGTCGTATGCTCCCATTTCGACCATCAGGGCAATGAATCTGTACGGACTCGCCAGGCTACAGAGTCAGTGCAGTTCGCAGGACTTGCTTCGCCGGCATATCCTACAGTCATGATGGGAGACCTTAATACTTCATCGTCCAGCACATTGAGTCCTCTTTTCGAGGTCGGAGACCAGGTTGGCTATCATTGGGTTGACCATATATTCACCTTCCCTAAGGGCAAGTTCGCCAAGCTTGACTGGCAGACCCCATACCAGGGAGCGCTGTCGGATCATAGCCCTGTTACAGCGAAGCTTAAAGTGACATTATAATTTGAAAAAAAATACAGAATTTTGTACGTGCGACCTTCGGGCCGCACGTATTTATTATATATGAAGGTTGAGACGGACATCAGGCTGCTTGGTGGAAACGACAGCGCGGTATTTGAACGCATCTTCGTGTTCTACTACAGGAAAGTGTACAGCTACGCTTTCCGCGCCGTGCGTATCAGCTGGGTGGCGGATGAAATCACCTCCTCCATATTCTACAAGCTCTGGCTCCATCATGAGGAAATATTTGCCGGACGCAGGATCTGCCGCATTGAGGACCTTAACAGCTACATCTTCGCGATGGCGAGGAACGAGACGGCGGACTATTTCCGTGAAAGCCAGCGCATTGAACAGGTGCAGGAAAGGTACGCGGAGCAGCTCTCCATGGAAATGAACATCCAGGAGAGGATTGACAGCAGGAAATGCCTGGACATAATCCGCGCGGTAATCGAGTCGATGCCGCACATGCGCCGCAGAGTTTTCAGCATGAGCCGCTACCTGGAATTCAGCAATTCCGAGATATCCGACATGCTCGGCATCTCGAAAAGGACAGTGGAGAAGCACATAAGCAATGCCCTGGAGCAGCTCAGGAATGAGCTGGCGACATATACGATGTAGCGGCTGCCCCCATAGGATCATAGACAGGATAAGGATGACAATGAATAAGGACGATTACAGAAAGAAGATGACGGAGCTCTCCGCAGAAGATATGGAGGCTTATGAAAAGGAGATGTGGAACTATCCTTCGATGCCTATACCGGATAACGATGTGAAAGAGGCCCTGGATTCCTTCCGTATGAGGATCGGGAGGATGCACAGGCGCGTCGTCTTCAAGCTAGCGTCGGCTGCTGCAGCGGTGGCTGCAGTATTTCTGGGAATCGGACTGTACACCGGAGCGAAAGCCGGGGCAGAGACCGCCGAGTCCGTAAGATGGTGCGAAATCTTCGTCAGGAACGGCAGGCAGGAGACATTGACATTGCCTGACGGAACTTCCGTCATTGCCGGAGGCGGCTCCAGACTTCTGTATCCTGAGAATTTCATCGGGAAAGAGCGCAATGTCTATTTCTCCGGGGAAGGCGTGTTCAGTGTCGCGAAGGATGCGGGGCATCCGTTCATTGTCAATGTCAACGGAACGATAGTGAAAGTGACCGGCACCAGGTTCAATGTCAAGGCTTACCCTGAAGACGGGCAGCAGACAGTGACATTGATGGAAGGCAATGTGGATGTCTCCTTCGGAGGAAAGGCAGACACTCCGCTGCATCTTACGCCAGGCAGGGCTGCATTCTATGACAGCGAGACCGGGGAGATCAGCCTCTATGACATAGCCGAGTCCAGATACCCGGCATGGTACAAGGGTGAATTTGATGCCTATCACTCATCGTTCAGGCAGATAGCCAGGGACCTGGAGCGTATTTTCGGTGTGAAGATAATATTCAGGAACGAGGAACTTGAGGACACGATGTTCTACATCAGCATTGTGCATGCCGAGTCGGCAGACATGATATTGGAGGCATTGAGCAATATCACTCCGTTCAGGATCAGGCATGAAGGGAAGATAATATATCTGGACTAGAGCTACTTGTAAGGAAACCACAACCGCAGACCTGAGGGGCTGCAATAATTTCAAACATATTCTAATATTAACCAATAAAAATCAAAGGATGAATTCAAGCTATCCATTATGGCGGATGGTGAAGAGCATGGCGGCCGTGGTCTTCTCATTCCTGCTTTTTGCCGGAGTCATGTCCGCGCAGAATGCAAATGTGACGCTTAGCGCCAGGAACACGTCCATAGAGAACGCTCTTGGCTCGCTGAAAAGTCAGTACGGTTATTCATTCGTCATGAAGACAGACGGACTGGACTTGTCCAGAAAAGTCAATGTCAGTGTGACCGATGTCTCAGTAGGACAGGCTGTTGCCCGGCTCTTTGAACCCGCAGATGTCATGGTAGAGGTCAGAAATCGCGTCGTCTATATCTCTGCCGTGGTGAAAAACGTGAAGCCGCAGTCCATGCACACTGTCTCAGGTACAGTCATGGACTCTGACGGCAATCCTGTTATCGGGGCGGCCCTTCTTACCGGAAAGAACGCCGGTACCACGACCGACGAGAACGGAAGATTCACGCTCGGCATTCCGGATGAAGACACCGATGTGGAAGTCTCATGCCTGGGATATGACACCAGGAAAGTCAGGATCCGCGCCGGCGAGAACAATGTCAGGATCCTTCTTCAGGACAACACCACGCTGCTTGACGAGACTGTCGTTGTCGGCTACGGCTCGCAGAAGAAAGTGAACCTCACTGGAGCCATATCCACAGTGGCTGCCAATGACTTGAAGGACAGGGCTTCGCTGGATGTCGCGCACATGCTCCAGGGGGCTGTCGCGGGCCTTAACGTGACTTCCGGAAGCGGACGTCCTGGACAGGCGGCTTCGTTCAATATCCGGGGAATGGGCTCCATCAACAGCAGCTCGGTCCTGGTGCTTGTGGATGGTGTCGAAGGCGACCTGCAGCAGGTGGCGCCTAACGATGTGGAGAACATATCCGTCATCAAGGATGCCTCGGCGGCCGCCATCTACGGAGCACGCGCCGCATACGGAGTCATTCTCGTGACCACCAAGAGCGGTGGAGAAACCGATGGGAAGGCTGTTGTAAGATATAGCGGACGTGCGGGCTGGACATCCCCTACGACCTCTACGGACTATGAGGACAGGGGATATTTCTCAGTTCTCATAAACAATATGTTCTGGCAGTCTTACGCCGGCACCCCGTATGCAACATACACTGACGAGGATATGGAGCAGCTATGGATCCGCCGTAACGACAAAGTCGAGAATCCGGAGCGCCCGTGGGTGGTGATAGACCAGCGCAGCGGACGAGACACATATAACTATTATGCGAACACGGACTGGTGGCACTATCTGTATAAGGACAACAAGCCGACTACCAGCCATAACATCTCCTTCAGCGGCGGCACGAAGAAAGTGAAATATTTCCTTTCCGCAGGATACAACCGTGAGCAGGGAATGTTCCGTCAGGACCCTGACATATATAAGAAATATACTGTCAGAAGCAAGATCAGCTTCGATGTGAACAAATGGATAAGGCTGTCCAACAATACAAGCTTCTTCAATTCAAGCTACAAGTACTCAGGCGTGAGCGGAGCGAACAACTCATTCTCATTCAGTACCGTACATGCACTTGCAAGCTATCCGGTGTGCAACCCTGACGGCTCCGCCATCTATACGACACAGTACAACGGATATACCGTCATGGATGGCTATACGACCATCCTGAATAACGGCGGTTTCCGCAACAGGGACAATGTGAATAACATCAGCACTACGGCTGAACTTACTCTCACGCCTCTCAAGCGGCTGGAAATCAAGGCGAACTATACCTACATGTTCCAGTACGGGCACAACATGAACAGAAGCGTGAACACGACCTATTCCATGAATCCTGGTGTCATCGAGACCCTTTCAAACGACAAGTTCGAGAACAAGCTCTATGAGGCCAATACCATGACAGGCTATCAGGCTGCCAATGTGTTCGCCACATACTCCGATACTTTCGGTGACGCCCATAATGTGAAGGCTACATTCGGTATCAACTGGGAGACGAAGAAGATCAAGACCAACAGCAGCACTGGCTATAACCTCATGAGCGACACCCTGGATGACCTTAATCTGGTCGGGGAAGGTGAAGGCGGTGCCGGGAAAAAGACCAATGTGGGCGGCGGCCAGAATGAATACGCCATCGCAGGATATTTCGGCCGTATCAACTATGACTATGCCGGAAGATACCTCTTCGAACTCAGCGGCCGTTATGACGGCACATCACGTTTTGCCCATGGCTACAGGTGGGGATTCTTCCCTTCAGGTTCCGTCGGCTGGAGAATCTCGGAGGAAGACTTCTTCGAGCCTATAAGGGACTGGTTCAACAACCTTAAGCTTAGATATTCCTACGGACAGCTCGGCAACCAGAATGTCAGCAGCTACTATGCATATCTGAGGACTATCTCCGTGGGGCAGCAGTCATACCTTTTTGGCGGGGACAAGCCTACGTCCGCAACCATCTCGGCACCTGTCTCTGATGACCTTACCTGGGAGACCTCTATCCAGAATAACATCGGTCTGGATATGTCATTGCGCGGAAGCCGTCTTCAGTTTACAGGCGATGCATATATACGTGACACGAAGAACATGCTTACAGCCGGAATTGCGCTTCCTGCATCATACGGTGCATCTTCCCCGAGGATCAATGCGGCTGACCTCCGCACCAAAGGATATGAAATCTCAGTCCAGTGGAAGGATATGTTCAATGCCGCCGGCCATCCGTTCCATTACAATGTCGGACTTCAGTTCAGTGACTACATCACGACCATCACCAGGTTCGACAACCCTGACAAGAGCCTTTCAATGTCCTATTACGCGGGCATGCGCTACGGCGAGATCTGGGGATACCGTGTGGGCGGACTTTTCGCATCGGATGAGGAGGCTTCATCCTATGGTGTGGACCAGACTACTGTCAATGGCATCATCAACGCCTCTGCAGGCTCGGAGAAGGGGCTGCATGCTGGAGACATGAAGTTCATCGACCTTGATGGCGACAATAAGATTACTACAGGAAAGAACACCGTCGATGACCCTGGTGACCGCGAAATCATCGGAAACAGCCAGCCAAGATATAACTATGGTATAAACCTCGGCTTCAGCTGGCTCGGCTTCGACTTCTCCGTGTTCTTGCAGGGTATTGGACGCATGGACTGGTATCCGTCTGCCGATGCACGCTCGTTCTGGGGGCCTTACGCCCGTCCTTATATGACATATATCCCTAAGGACTTCATGAATGATGTATGGTCTGAGGATAATCCTGACGCATATTTCCCTCGTCCGAGAGGCTATGTGGCGATCAATTCAGGACGCGAGCTGAGCTCTGTCAATGACCGTTACCTTCAGAATATCGGCTACTGCCGCCTGAAGAACCTCACATTCGGCTATACTCTGCCGCAGACATTGACCAGGAAGATCAGCGTGGACGGTATCCGCGTATATTTCACAGGAGAGAACCTTGCGTACCTTTCAGGTCTGCACTCGAAATATATCGATCCGGAACAGGCGCAGACGAACGGAACTTTGCGTATCTACCCATGGCAGAAGACATTCATGTTCGGTATCGACATAACCTTCTAAAATATTGAGGACAATGAAAAACAATATAAGATATATCCTGGCTCTGGTTTCCGCACATGTGCTGCTTGCGTCATGTGATGATATGCTGAACAAGTCTCCGCAATCGACATTGTCGCCGGAAATGTTCTTCACGAATGAAAGCGAGATGCGGTCATTCAGCAACGGGTTTTACGGCATATTCCCGGGCGCAGGGCTCTATAACGAGAATTGTGACAACTATATAGGCACGAATCTCATCAGCGAGATCCGTGACGGGCGTGTCATCCCAGGCTCTGGCAACGGATGGTCGTTTACGGAGCTGCGTAATTTCAACACCCTCATCGACTACTCCTCCAACTGCAAAGATGAGAAAGTCCGTAACAGGTATGTGGGACTTGCGCGTTTCTTCAGGGCATACTTCTATTTCGAGAAAGTGAAGAGATATGGGGATATGCCATGGTATGATACCCAGCTCGGCTCGACTGACGAGGCACTCTACAAACCTCGTGACAGCCGTGAATATGTGATGGGCAAGATGCTGGAGGACATTGACTTCGCCATAGCGAACCTCTCTGATGTCCCGTCTTTATATACGGTCACCAGGTGGACAGCGCTGGCACTTAAGTCAAGATTCTGCCTTTTCGAGGGCACGTACCGCAAGTATCATGAAATCAATGATTATGAACATGACTGGAAGTATTATCTCGAGCTTTCGGCAGAGGCTTCAGCGGAATTCATGAACAAGAGCAGCTATACTCTGCATACAGAAGGCGGTCCAGAGGCAAGCTATCTGGCACTTTTCACATCTGACAATGCTCTTGCTGACGAAGTTATCCTGGCGCGGAACTATAATGGCGCATCAGGTATAGGTGTGACCCATAATTCATCCAACTACACTCTTGTCGCAGGCATGGGACGCCCAGGAATGACCAAGAAGATCGTTGACAGCTATCTTATGAAGGATGGCTCGCGTTTCACGGACAGGCCGGGGCATACGACAATGCAGTTCGCAGATGAGATGAAGAACCGTGATCCACGTCTGGCGCAGACTATCAGAACCCCGGGCTATACCAGGATCGTCGGGAAGGACAATGAGCAGAAAGATATATTGAAGCAGTATGCTCCTGATCTGTCTGTCTCAATAACAGGCTATCAGCCTATCAAGTATGTGTACAGGGAATCCGGCGCCAAGGATGCCTATAACCAGTCGGACATGGACCTGATTATCTTCAGGACTGCGGAAATCTATCTGAACTATGTTGAGGCCAAGGCGGAGCTTGGCACATTGACGCAGGGCGACATTGACATTACCATCAAGAAACTCCGTGACCGTGTGGGAATGCCGAATCTTGATATGGCTGCTGCCAATGCCTCTCCGGACCCTTATCTTGCTTCCGAGGTGACAGGGTATGCGAATGTGAGCGGTGACAACAAGGGCATCATCCTGGAAATCCGCAGGGAGAGGGCCATAGAGCTTGCGCAGGAAGGCTTCCGCTACTACGATATGATGAGATGGAAAGAGGGCAAACGGTTCGAGCAGCCGCTTCTCGGAATGTATTTCCCTGGCCCAGGGGAGTATGACCTGGACGGTGACGGCACGATAGACGTATGCCTGTACGAGACATCTGCACCGGCTGCAAGCAAGGCCACATTGAAATACAAGCTCGGCACAGACATCATCTTGAGCGAGGGTACGAAGGGCTATATCATGCCTCATGACGGCGAAGGCAAGTGGAACGAGGAGAGGGATTATCTCTATCCTGTTCCTACGGACGACAGATCCCTGACCCATGGAAATCTTGCACAGAATCCTGGCTGGGATGATGGCCTGGTATTCTAGTTATAACTGTTGATAACATTTAAAATGATGAAAAAGAGTATATTACTTATATCTTCACTTGTGCTGGCAATGACAGGAACTGTTTCCTGCAGCCGGAATGAGAACGAAGGCTATAGTGATACGGCAGTCCTTTCTGCTGTATCTTCTGCCGGGGATGAGATTGTCAGTGCCCTTGCAGGGAACTCCAGGACCGTCAGTATCAGGGCTGCGGCATCTGTTGTGGCAGACGAGCCTCTGTCTGTCAGCTTCCGCGTGGACGAGAGCCTGGTCGCAGTATATAATCAGGAGCATGAGACTTCATACGAGATGGCACCGTCTAACTGCTATGTGCTTGGAAGCGGCGAGGCTATCATGCCGCGCTACGGGAAATCGTCCTCCTCTGTGGAGCTGACGTTCACTGCTAGGGAGGAGATGCCTATGGACGAGAAATATCTGCTTCCTGTGGTCATCGACAAGGTGTCAGGGTATGACAATTATACTGTCAGCGAGCCTGTATATCTTTTCGTTATGCACATGTCGCCGGTAAAGGGCATGGGAACGGAAAGATTCCCGTATCTCATTTCGGAACCTAAGGATCTTGTGGATATGCATGATCAGGTGAAGCTTGGCGAAAAGGTATATTTCAGGATGACTGATGATGTGGACATGAGCGATATCACGGACTGGGTGCCTGTGAACTATGCGGATCCGTTCACCAGGGAGATTGACTTCGATGGAGATGGTCATACTATCAGCAATTTCTCCTGCTCATACCGGAGCTATCCTTCATTCTTCGGTGTTCTCTACGGGAATGTCCATGACATGACATTCCTGAATCCGTATGTCAACGGCGGTTCGGCTGCCGGGGTAATCGGCGGATACGTCGGCACCAAGACGCTGTATGCACATGTTTCCAATGTCCGTGTGATCGGGGCGCGTCTGTTCGAGAGCGGCACCTATGGCGTAGGCGGTATCGGAGGCCGTCTTGGCGGACCGGACTGCGTCATAGAGAACTGCTATGTGAACGGGCAGATCGAATCTACGCATAAGGACGGCGCCGCCGGACTTATCGGAGGTGAGAACGAGACTGCTACAGTGACTATCCGGAACTGCTTCACGGAAGGTTCAGTGAAGGCCAAGCTTACGGCAGGTGGCATTCTCGGGGAATTCTGGAGACCGGATGCAAGCATAACCAACTGTGCATCTACTGCGAGCATCGAGGGCGTCTGGGCTGTAGGTGGAATCGTCGGCAGGGCGACGGGCTGGAGCTCGAACTTCAAGGCTACGGTGCACAACAAGGTGGTGAACTGCATTGCATGGAATGACAAGATACGTGCGACGAACACTGACGGGAAACTTGGACATTACAGCAGCGGCTCCATTGTGGGCTTCACGGCTATCTACAATACGCACACCAACGGATGGCGTAAATATGACATTGATTTCCAGGATTATCCTGGCCTTGATGCCCTGAATATTCCGGTTGACCAGCCGGACTCCGATGCCGATAATCCTCTTCTTGTCGGGACTTCCAATCTTGCTTCAGGGATGTATATGTATCCATATCATGGAAAGGCGGCAGGCAAGGATGAAACCCTCAGTGATGTTGCCAGAAGGCTCGGATGGGATGAAAGCATCTGGGATCTCAGCGGCGATAAGCCAGTTCTTAAATAATCATTGACAATGAAAAAGTTAACTTATATAATCCTGCCAGTCCTCCTGGCAGTCTCGATGGTGGCATGTGAGGGGGAGAGCACAGGCTCATTCTATGACCATCCGCATCACAATACCGGGACGGACACCCCCGACATTCCAGATACACCTGATCCAGAGAAGCCTCAATATGACGAGACCGTCTATAATCTGGACCAGTCGCTCTGGAAGACCGTGCCAGTGTCTGATGGCGTGGTATGGAAGAACTTCGAGGCAGCGGATGTGATTACCGGCGCTCCGCAGATCGTGAATGTACTGGATGTGGATATGGACGCGAAGAAGAATGATGTGAAGCTTGTCTATTATTATCCTGCTGTCACCCCGTCCACGGCATTCAAGGACCAGAAGGCCGTCGGCGTGATCAATGCCGGATACGAGATCGGCTCCATCTTCGTCAAGGTCGCCGGCAATGTGCTCGGCAGCATAAAGAACGCATATATAAACAATACCGTACCGCAGTGGAAGAATGACGGCGCCATCTTCATTGACGGTGACAATGTGAATATATCTTACTGCTGCAAGGGTATGAAGCTGGCTGCGCAGCGCCAGTTCTTCTTCGGGTGCAGTGAGCCGGATATCCTGTCAAGCGCCCCGATGCTGATCGACAACAACGAGCCTGTCGGCGAGCTGTTCGCAAAGAGCGACCTTACATACGAGCAGCTGATTACCCTTAACTCGGAAGACCCTCTCCGTCACCAGGGAATACGGCATCCGCGTACAGCTGTCGCCAAGACTGCTGATAATCATCTTCTTCTCATTACAGTTGACGGAAGGCGCGAGGATGTCAGTGCAGGCATGACGGCGCGGGAACTGACTATTTTCCTGAAAAACTGGTTCAAGCCTCAGTATGCATTAAACCTGGATGGCGGCGGTTCCACGACAATGTGCGTGAAAGGCCAGGGCGATCAGGATACCCACGTGGTGAACTACCCTGTTGATAACGGCCAGTTCGACCATGCAGGGGAGCGTGTGCGTGACACCCACATCTGCATCATCCCGAGATAGGCGATTGTCCTGACAGACATGAAAGCCTCCCGCTGAACTCCAGCAGGAGGCTTTTTCTATGTGTTTGCAGGCTGTGCCGATACTTACGGATGTTCGCTTTGCTCATCCCGTCAGGCTATCGCCTGACTATACCATTCTCCAGCGGCTGATTTCACGGCTCAGGACTTCATCCAGAGGCGGCAGACTGGCATCATCCAGCCACGCCTTATATTTCATGGCATCAGGCGAGCCCAGGCTTATGAGATGCCTGAGGTTGCAGAGGCACAGGTTCTCTAGCAGTGAATGGAACTTAGGGCCGTGGTTCGGCACTGTCAGGTGGCATAGCTCATGCAGGATCACATAGTCGCAGAGCGGTTCAGGCAGACGTACAAGGTTCAGGTTGAGGTTTATGTTCCCAAGCCTGGAGCAGCTGCCCCAGTTTGACGAGTTGTGCTTGATGGTGATGTTCCTGTAGCGGAAGCCGTACATTCCGGCGAAAAGCCCGGCCTTCTGCGGCAGCAGAAGCTTCGCCTCATCGCGCAGCACCTTGACCAGCGCGTCTTTCAGCTTCGCTTTTTCACAATTACCGGCAGATGAAAATTCCAATATCTTGATATTCAATGGTTTCTCTAGGCTGAGCCATAACCTGCGGCTCTCCTCAGGATTCTCCACACGTGCGATTCTTATTCCTATACGTGACGATGCGGCAGGCGCTTCTCGCTTCCTGAACACAATGTGCGACAGCAGGGTCTTTACACCCATGCCGTCAGCAAATTCCCCTACGGATTTTCCTTCAGACGCAGCGGCCTTTGCGTGCCTAGTCTGCCGTTCCATCGCCTCCCTTATCCATCCCCGCCGCTTCTCCAGATAGTCCAGACCGTCCTGATACCGCAGACCCCATGGCACAGTCACCGAGACACGGCTTCCGTTCCTGTCTTCAGTGCCGCGAACACGGATACTGATAGCCCTGCTTCTTGCATTCTTCCGCAGGATCACCGTTCCGAATTCCTTATCCATGGAAGTTTTTACGTATCCACTCAAAGCGCTGTGTGATAATATGATAGCATTTTCTAAAATCGCGCCATGCGTTGTTTTGAAAAATGCTAATATACTGATAATTAATAAATTGGCTTAAAACTGGAAAACAATGCGACCGCCTGGCCTACTGTCAATGCCTCCGAAACACGGAACCCTCCTGTCCTTGTCCTGCGCAGCCCGTCCAGATGAGCCCCTGAACCCAGGGCCTCGCCCAGGTCTCTCGCCAGAGCCCTGATATACGTCCCCTTGGAACATGCCACGCTGATATCGGCGTGTGGCAGATGCAATGCGCTGTTGTCGGTTACATTGATCCTGCTGTTCCTGCGGTTCACGGAACCGTCGGCATTGACCACGGAAGACGCCCCTCCGTCATCAGGAACATATCCGTCTTCCATCTCCAGGCTGTCCTCAGGAAGCCCGTCGGGGCAGAACCTCAGCAGCTCCATCTCGGTGATGTTTATCAGCTGTCTGCTCAATGTCTCCGTCGCAGTGTGGTCGAAACCGGCTGCATCATCCTCTGAAAGCCCGGCGCTCTGCATCCGCTTCCACTCCTTCCTGGCGAGCTCGTATGCCCTGACGCCATCCACAGACTTCGCGGAAAACAGCGGCGCCACCTGCTCCTGCTTCCCTATAAAACCCGGAAGAACACTCCGCAGAGTCTCTTCGCTTACGCCATCCACAGGATATCTCATGTCAATGTCCTTCTCCAGGTCATACGACGGAGTCGTGGCGCCGAATGTTATGCCGGCGATGTACTCCTTCTCATGACGCTGCAGTTCCTCCGCCAGTTTGGTGGCCTTGCCGATACATACCAGCAGCACACCTGTTGCGAGAGGGTCAAGTGTCCCTGCATGCCCCACTTTCAGGTTCTTCTTGTGGAAATGCCTGCAGGCGCAGAACTTGACTTTACGTATCACATCTGCGGAAGTCCATCTATAAGGCTTGTCCACAGGAAGAATAATCCCCTCCGGATAGTCGTCGATATTCCCGGAGAGGATCAGTCCATTAATATTTTCCTTGCTTAGAATCAATGCCATCAGCATCCGTTATTTACATGGTATCTTCTCGATGCGCCTCTCGTGGCGTCCGCCCTCGAAAGGAGTCTCAAGCCATACTTTCGTGATTTCCTGCACCATCTTGAATGATATGAACCGTGCAGGCATCACGAGAACATTCGCATTGTTGTGGGCCTTTACAAGCCTGCCTATTTCGGTACCCCATGCCAGGCCGGCACGTATGCCCTGATGCTTGTTAAGAGTTATCGCCATTCCGTTTCCTGTTCCGCACATGGCGATTCCGCAGTCCACCTTGCCGCTTTCCACCGCTTCTGCAAGCGGATGCGCGACATCAGGGTAATCCATGCTCTCTGTGGAATGTGTCCCGAAATCCTCTACCTCATATCCCATCTTTTCAAGATAAGGAATGAGCTTGCTCTTGTACTCGAAACCAGCGTGGTCGCTGCAAATACCTATTTTCATAGCTGTGAATATTTTACGGCGGACACCTTGCGGCAGCCGCCATGACCTGTATTATTTCCCCAGACGTTCACCTGCATAGTTCATGCGGGATGTGAACTCCTCTTTTCCTATGAACGACAGGATGT
Source organism: uncultured Bacteroidales bacterium (assembly GCA_934691625.1). GTDB lineage: Bacteria > Bacteroidota > Bacteroidia > Bacteroidales > UBA932 > Cryptobacteroides. Next base: position 210,820 of record CAKUTA010000001.1, read on the forward strand.
CGGCGATGCCCAGACCGCTTGCCGCCCCGGTGAGCGCAAGCCTGATGCAGTTCATGACCTTTCCCATAGGCCATCCCTGCTCACGGATATAATCCTCCAGATATGACTCAATGTTCTCTTTCGTGAATTCACCTTCATATCCGCAGACATGCTCTGTCACCTGGTATGCAGGCTGGTAGCTTTCAGGCTTCCAGAACTTGTCGGCATCCTTTGCCAGGAACGGCGCTGTGGTGCTGTCATCATATACCTTTGCGCGTGGATCAGCCGCACGCCTCGGATCAGCAGGCTTTGCCGCCTCCGCCGCTGCTCCAGCCTTGACTCCATACTGCTCATATTCTACAGGAGAAATGAACAGGCAGAAAGCGTTCAGCCATATATCCTTCACGAATGAAGCCCTCTCCTTCACGAAAGCTACAACGTCATGCACATAATCCCTGGTCACGATGTGATTCCTGAAATCCACACCCTTGCCGGCGAGCTTTGCCCCCTCTGCCAATGCGCATGCAGGACAGTCCACAACCTTTATTCCATGACTCTCGAGTACTGGAATGAACAGCTCTGTAAGCTCGTCATCGGATTTCATGCGGAGATACTCCTTGTTGTACCATTTGGCCTTCTCCGGGTTGAAGCGTGCTCCGGACTTGATTACACGGTCGAGCGAGAACGCCTTTATGAGCTCGTCAATGCTGAAAATCTCCTGGTCAGTACCGGGATTCCATCCCAGCATCGCAAGCATGTTCACGAAAGCCTCAGGGAAATAACCGTCTTCACGGTAGCCATGTGAGACTTCTCCTTCCGCATTGACCCATCTCAGAGGGAAAACCGGGAACCCGAGACGATCACCGTCACGCTTGCTCAGCTTGCCTTTTCCGTCAGGTTTGAGGAGCAGTGACAGATGCGCGAAACGCGGCATGGTGTCCTCCCAGCCGAATGCCTTGTACAGCATGTAGTGCAGAGGCAGCGACGGCAGCCATTCCTCTCCGCGGATAACCTCGGTGATCTCCATAAGGTGGTCATCCACAATGTTTGCCAGGTGGTAGGTCGGAAGCTCGTCGGCGCGTTTCCAGAGGACCTTGTCATCCAGGGTGTCGGTATTTACCTCAATGTGCCCGCGTATAAGGTCGTCCATCTTGACCACCGTGTCCTTAGGCATCTTGAAGCGGATGGTCCAGCAGTCTGTAGTCTCCAGCAGATTCTTCACCTCATCCTCCGGGAGTGTGAGGGAGTTGCGCAGCTCCATGCGTGTCTCCTGGTTATAGATGAATGTCTTTCCTGCGGCTTCAGCTTCAGCCCTCTTGGCCTCAAGCTCCTCTGCCGTGTCGAAAGCATAATATGCATAGCCGTTCTCTATGAGCTGGTCGGCATATTTGCGGTAGATTCCCTTCCTCTGGGACTGGCGGTACGGCGCATGCGGATGCCTCTCGGATGGAGTCTCCACCACTTTTCCGTTCTCATCCACGCCTTCGTCGGCATGTATTCCGCACCATTCAAGAGCCTCGATTATATATTTTTCCGCTCCTGGCACGAACCTGTGTGAGTCTGTATCCTCGATTCTTATTATGAAATCTCCTCCGTTCTGCTTGGCGAACAGATAGTTGTACAGCGCTGTCCTCACTCCGCCCATGTGGAGCGGCCCGGTAGGTGACGGTGCAAATCTTACTCTAGTCTTTCTTTCCATGTCGTTATAATTTCCTCACAAAATTACAGAAAATATGGGTGCACCCCAAAATTAGAAACTCTTTTCCTCGGTGTTTTTCCTTGCGCACCTGCGTATTGCAGCCACATTCTCCAGCTGGCTCATGTCCGTCCTGCTTGTGACCACCAGCATAGGCTTGGTGTCATAGTGGAAGTTCGGGATGTTTTCCGTGGTGTTGTAGCTTACCTTGTTGATGACAGCGCCGTCAAGCTGCGGCAGCTCCCCGATACGTGTCTTGTACTCGTCATCGAATACAGTGTCCTTGTTGATGATGATGAGCTTCCCGAAATCATTTCCCGTAAGCTGCGAGATGTCCGCCTGGAAGCCTGTGGCTATGACCGTGATGTGGATGGTGTCCCCGGACTCGGGATTGTCATCCCAGATAAGGCCTCGCTTGGACTTGTCCACCATGCCTGTATAGGTGGCTATGAGCTTGCTGATCTCGCCGAAATCCTCCATTGTCAGTCCCTCGTTGTTCTTTCCGACAGTGATGTTGACAAGCAGGTTCTTGGCGGTCTTCAGGTCGAAGTCATTGAGCAGAGGCGATTCCAGCGCCTCCTTCACGGCATTCTTTATCCTGTCCTTTCCGGTTCCGGTGCCGCATCCCATCAGCGCCATTCCGCTGTTCTTCATCATGGTGATGACATCCTGGAAATCGACATTGATATATCCAGGCTTCTTGATGATCTCGATGATGCCCCTTACTGCCGTGGCGAGGACTTCATCAGCCTTTGGCCATGCATCCTGAAGCAGCATCTTCCCGAAGAATTTGTAGAGCTTCTGGTTGTTGATTATAAGGAGGCTGTCCACATTCTTCTCCAGCTCGTGGATGCCGTCGCTGGCTTTCGCCAGGGCCTGCCGCCCTTCCTCCTCGAACGGGATTGTTACGACAGCCACGGTGAGTATGCCGCGGTCTTTAGCCATCTTGGCGATTACCGGCGATGCTCCTGTACCTGTTCCTCCTCCGAGTCCTGCAGTTATGAACAGCATCTTGGTCTCGCAGTCCAGCACTTTCTCCGCGATGACATCCTGAGACTCCAGTGCCGCATTACGAGCCTTTGCCGGATTCGTTCCTGCTCCTAGCCCGTCGCCGATCCGGATCTTTATAGGTACATTGCTCTTCTCAAGCGCTTGTGAATCAGTGTTGCATACGATGAAACTGCACCCCTGGATATGCTGGTTGTACATGTACGTGACCGCATTGCATCCGCCGCCACCGACTCCGATTACCTTGATTATTGAATTCTCCGGCTTCCAGTCTGACGGAGTCACTATATCATCAATGCTATTTATAAAGTCTGTCATACTTCCTCGTTATTGATTTCGTTTGTTGCATGCTCATAGACGTCATTCAGCTTCTGGCCGAGAAGCTTCCAGATGAACGGCCTCTTCTCCTTTTTCTTCTTCTGTTCAGGCTCTGCCTTCTTTTCAGTTTCTGCCGCCTTTGCCGGTTCAGGCTTTTTCTCAGGCTCAGTCTGCGCAGGCTTTTCTTCCGGAACCTCATGGGCCGGAGCCTCCTGAGTGCCGGCATCTCCTGCCTCCGGAGCTTCCTCTATCTGGACTTCAGACGGCTTTGCCTCGCCTGGCATCGCTGCTCCGCCTTCTCCCTCGATGCAGCAGTTTACATTGTCATCCCTGCCGCTGAGGACAAGCCCTGCGATAGTGGCGGCGTCCGCCCTGAGGATGCTCTCCGCTCCCGTAGCTACAAAGCCATGCCTTGGATATGCCACGCGGACATTGTATCCGGAAACCTCCTTTATATAGTTGACGATATTCAGCATCTCGGCGCCGCCTCCTGTTATGACAATGCCTTTGCGCAGCTCGTTCTGAAGTCCGCTTTCCTGTATGTACCAGAGCATTGCGTCGATGATCTCCTTCATCCTTGCAGTGATGATCTCTGACAGGTATGAAACAGGGATCTGCTTGTACGCGCTCATGTCATCTGTCTCTATCTGGATGATCTTCTCTCCGAAATTCAGCAGCCTGTCGGGCATGCATCCGCCGAAGGCTATCTTGATGTTCTCTGCCATGCCTTCGGATATGCCGCACTCCATCCTCAGGTCATTGGTCACGGTATTTCCACCGAACGGAACCGAGCCGTATGCAGCCAGCACCTTCTTGGAGAATATGCTGACAGAGGTCGTTCCTGCCCCGAAGTCGATCAGCGCCACGCCGTTGCCAGTCTCCTCCTCCGTAAGTACAGCTTTCGCTGTGGCAAGCGGAGTGAAGTATGTGCGGCACACGGCAATGCCAAGGTCATTGAATACCTTTGTCATGCTGGAGATAGGCCTTTTCGGGCCGATGAACACCTTGAAATGTCCGGTGATCTCATCTCCTGTCATGCCTACGACATCATTCTCGATAAGCTGGAAATAGTCCCCGGTGGAGAACGACTGTGCGATTACACCGTAGATCCTTTCCGTATCGGAGCTGCTGTCCTGGTCGGACTCCTGCGCGAGGGACTTCAATGTCTCGATTTCCTCCTCGGAAATGCAGTCGTCAGGATTGTTTCTCGGCAATGTGCCTGTGGCATCCTGCTGACGGATGAAGCAGCGGGGGAGTCCTGTCACTATCTGGCTGATCTTTATGTTCAGGTCCCTTTCTGCTTCATCTATGAGGCCTTTGAGAACTGCCTCCACCTTGGTCACGCCAGCCACAGCGCTATGCATGATGCCGGCTGAAGGTGCTGTTCTATAGAACATTATCTGGGTGTTATTCCCTTCCACCCTCGCCACGGCAAGAGCGGTCTTCTTCGTTCCGAAGTCGACTGCTGCTATAAATCTCTCACTTGAATTTCCACTCATATCCTATTTCCTGCAAACTATCTGTCCATCGAAGGCGACATTGACATAGCTGTATGCGTCCTGTCCCTTCTCTGGAACGATGTATCTATAATAATCCTCTATTTTTGCGAACTTCCTGTCGAACTTCTCCGGCCGCCCCATGTAGAACCTCTCGCGTCCCTTTCTCGGGACTATCACCAGATGTCCGTTCTCATTTACATGTATCTGGGCAATGGAGTCGTCCCATCTGCGGTTTCTTGACAGAAAATCCACCAGCCCGAGGATGCCCCCGAGCCATTGCCTTTCCCTGGCAGTGACGGGCTCTCCCTTGAATCCGCTCTTTATGTTAAGCGGTATCGAGCCGTCCACAATCGGTACCCTGGATGTGTAGTTCTTCTGGAGCGGGAAAAGGTACCCTTCTGAATCTGCATACCATCCTCCTTCTGAAGATATCAGCCTGACTACAGGAACCCGTTGTGTTATAAGTATATGCAGCTTTCCGTCCCTTGTGGTGTATGCCTCGCTCTTCAGTATTGCGCTTTTTCCGTCCAGGATTTCCTCTATACGTGCCAGGTCGATCTCCTCCAGGCGTTTCCCGGAGCAGTTCTCGTAGCTTCCGGCAATATATCCCTTCACGTCCGCAGCGGAAACAAAGCTGAGCCCGCCCTGCTCCGCGATTTCCACGTCAATGCCTGTGCAGGTACGCTCACTGTACTCGGCCTTGCTTTTCCGTCCGAGCACGGCGAGGAGACCTGCCAGCACGGCAAGTATCAGCGCAGCAATGATATATTTCCCGGTCTTATTAAGTTTCATTACAGTCCGGCACGCTTCCTGAGCATGTCTGCTATTGGTTCAATGAATCTGTCAATGTTTCCTGCACCGAAGGTCACGAGCACGTCAACCGGTTCCTTCTCCAGATAGTCCATGAGCTCCTCTTTCTTCAGCATGACTTTTTCCGGTGCTGTCACCTTGTCGTATATCAGGGCTGATGTGACGCCAGGAATAGGCTCCTCCCTTGCCGGGTAGATGTCCAGAAGGATGAGCTTGTCCACCTTGCTGAGTGCAGCTGCGAAGTCGTCCGCGAAATCCCTGGTCCTGGTGTAGAGATGCGGCTGGAAGATGGCTGTGATCTTTCTTCCCGGGAAGATGTCCCGCATGGAGCTGATGGCTGTCGCCAGTTCTTTCGGATGGTGTGCGTAATCGTCAATGTATGACAGCTTTTCGGTGTTCAGATGGATGTCAAGCCTGCGCTTTACACCCTGGAATGTGCCTATGGCATGCCTTATGGCTTCAGGCTTGATGCCGTAAGTTAGGCATACCGCTGCCGCAGCCACGCTGTTCTCGACATTGACCCATCCTGGAGTTCCGCATTTCACGTTCTCTATGACGCCTTCAGGATATACGATGTCGAAGCTGAAGTAGCCCAGCTTGTCCGGCTGCGGATTTCTGGCGTAGAAGTCTGCGTGGCTGTTGTTGTAGTGGTATCTCAGAATCCTGGCCTTCGTGTCTGCGGCGGTGATGTCGAGCCCGAGCTTTGCGATCACTGTGCCGTGCACCTGCGATGCGAATTCCTTGAATGCCTCGCGCACGTGCTGTATGTCGCCGTAGATGTCCAGATGGTCTGCATCCATCGCCGTTATGACAGCGATTTCCGGATGCAGCTGAAGGAATGATCTGTCAAACTCGTCCGCCTCTGCCACTACCGTGGGCGTATGGCTCATGAGCAGGTTTGTCCCGTAGTTCTTCGATATTCCTCCGAGGAATGCAGAGCAGCCTTCTCCACATTCAGTCAGTATATGGGCTGTCAATGTGCTGGTGGTGGTCTTTCCGTGCGTCCCGGAAATCGCCAGGCAGCGTTCCCCGTCTGTGATTTCGCCAAGTACCCTGGAGCGCTTCAGAACCTTGTATCCGTGTTCCTGTACATAGACGAGCTCGCCCATGTCGTGAGGAATTGCCGGGGTATAGACCACGAGGGTGTTCTCCATATCTTTCGGGATGAAGCCGATGTTGTCTTCGTAATGTACGTCAATGCCCTCAGACTGCAGCTTGTCTGTCAATTCCGATTCGGTCTTGTCATATCCTGAGACGTTGAGCCCCTTGAACTTGAAGTAGCGGGCTATCGCGCTCATGCCGATGCCTCCGATACCTATGAAATATATGTTCCTGTATTTTGTCGCCATGATGATGGGTGTATTTTCTGCTAATTAATTAGTAATTAATATGTTAATACTTTTCAAAATCGCTATGCACACTATTTTGGAAAACGTCAAATAATTGCAGATTAACGAGTTATGTAAAAACATTCCTGCAAGTCTAAAGTTTGTTTATCAGGCGGTAGGCCTGGACGGCGATGTCGCCTGCCGCATTGGTCAGTGCGAGCTTTGCGATGTTCTCCTCCATTGACCTTACCCTTTCAGTCTCCTTCAAAAGCGTCACCGCGGTCTTCATCAGCTTCTCCGGTGCCTCCGCATCCTTCACCAGCAGCGCCGCATCCTTCCTGACCAGAGCCATCGCATTGTGAGTCTGATGGTCTTCCGCGACATTTGGGGACGGAACGAAAATCGCCGCCTTGTGCGCTGCGCAGAGCTCGGAGACCGTGCTGGCTCCGGACCTCGCAATCACCACATCAGCCGCGGCATACGCCAGATCCATCTGGCCGAGGAAATCGCTGTAGTGTATGTGCTTCAGGCAGTCTCCTCCAAGACCTTCAGCCCTGGCCTTCTCCATAAACCCGTCTATCCGCGCCTTGTAATATTTTCCGCATTGCCAGAGCACCTCGATATTCTCTCCGCCGGGACATCCGGCCTCTATCCATTTCTGTATGGATCTGTTCAATGTCCCGCTGCCCAGGCTGCCACCTGTCACCAGAATATGGCGCTTCTCTGATGAGAGTCCATAATATTTCAGCCCTTCCTCACGCATCTCAGGCGTGGCAGGTACAATCTCCTTGCGTATCGGGTTGCCCGTCATCACGATCTTGTCGGCAGGAAAGAACTTTTCCATGCCCTCATAAGCCACGCAGATGCATCCTGCCTTCCTGCCGAGAATCTTGTTCGTCAGTCCCGCAAATCCGTTCTGCTCCTGTATCAATGTCGGGATACCCTTGCGCTCTGCAGCCCACAGCAGGGGAGCGCTGGCATACCCTCCGACTCCGATTGCTATATCAGGCTTAAACGAGCTGATAAGCTTCCCTGCCATCCTGATGCTCTTCAGCACCTTGAAAGGAGCCTTGATGTCATTGATTATATTATGAAGATTCAGCTGGCGCTGCAGACCGACAATCGGCAGGCCTACGATCTCATAGCCCGCCGCAGGGACCTTCTCCATCTCCATCTTTCCCTCTGCGCCTACGAACAGTATCCTGCTGTCAGGATTCAGTTCCTTCATCTTGTTAGCTATGGAGATCGCCGGGAAGATATGTCCGCCGGTTCCTCCTCCGCTTATGATGATTCTCAATGCCTTATACTCTTCCATAATCTTATCGTGTTACTGGAGATCGCTGCTTTCCAGCTCGTCCAGGTCATCCAGGCCGTCCTTTATCTCATCATTCTTCACGAAGATCGGCTCGGCGGCGGCTGTTTCCTGCTCGATCTTCTTCTTGGCCATCTTGCTGACTGACAATATCACGCCGAATACCATGCTGAATGCCAGGAAAGAACTGTTCCCATGGCTTATCATCGGAAGCGTCTGTCCTGTCAGCGGGAAAAGGTCCACATTGATAAGTATATGCATCAATGCCTGTCCCGATACCAGAATAACCATTCCTGAGATCATCGTCTTCGCATAATGGTTATCACAGTTCCTGACAATTATCGAGCCTCTGGCCAGGAGGCTTCCGTAAAGGATCAATATTACCAGTGCTCCCAGTATTCCATATTCCTCCACAATGAAGCTGAATATATAGTCCTCGTACATGACAGATACCACATATCTCTGGGTGCTGTTCCCCGGGCCCTTGCCTAGCAGGCCTCCCTCGCTGACCGCAACCTTGGCGCTTACAGGCTGCATGGTCTCGTCCAGGACCTCCTGGAACTTGAGTGTCCCTGGTCTTTCCGCATGCAGCCTCTCCAGAGGGTCTGCGGATGCCAGCCTGAGACGGTCAAATATGAGGCCGATACGCTCGAATACTTTTCCTCCTGACAGCTTGTAGGTGCCGAATATGAAGCTGGCTCCGAGCACTCCTGCTGCTGCAAGGCAAAGCACATACTTGAGGTCAAGTCCGCCCACAAGGGCTGTGACTATCATTACCGCCCCTATGAACATGGCGCTGGAGTTGCTTCCCAGTGCGATCAGCATCATCGTGATGATGATGGGTGCGATGACATAGAAGCATACCTTAGCCCATGGCTTCGCGAGAACCTGCAGATATGGTTTTTTCGCCAGCTTGTCCGCCAGCTCGGTCCTGCCGGTCTTCAGGGCATCCATCGCCCATGCTATGTACATGACCATGAATACCTTGACGAACTCGAACACGTGGAGCTGAAATCCGAATATGCTGATGCATCGCCATGCCTTGTTTATGCTTACAGGCTTGAAGAATGGTATCTTGTTGAAGTGCGATGCGAGGAATGCCAGCATCATGAACGATATGAGGAAGCCGTATCTGGAGAAGAATCGGAAGAATCCGATTTTTCCGATCTTGTAGCAGCAGACGATTATGCAGAGGCTGGCTCCTGCCATGACGACCTGCTCCATGGCAAAGGACATCCTGGAACTCTTCTGCTGTATCGCCAGCAGGGAGGTAGAGGATGAAACTGCCAGGATGGAGGACATGATCAGTATGAGGACAATCATCCAGATGACCTTGTCGCCCTCCAGATTGTCCAGCATGTTCCAGAATCCTGTCTTCTTCTTTTTCGTCTGTGCACTCATTTTGGTTCAATGTCTTAGCTTACAGGTTCCTTACGGCAGCCTTGAATTTCTCGCCGCGGTCCTCGTAGCATGTGAACAGGTCGAAGCTTGCGCAGCATGGGCTCAGCAGTACCACGTCGCCGTCCTTTGCATAAGCTGCGGACGCCTTCACAGCCTCGTCGGCTGAGAGCACATCTTTCATGTTCTCCTTTCCGACAATGCTCTCGAATGCCTCATGGAACTTATGGTTATCCACTCCGAGGCATACGATTGCCTTCACTTTCTCCTTTACGAGATCTGCAAGGACGCTGTAGTCGTTGCCCTTGTCTGTCCCGCCGACAATCCATACCACCGGTCTTGTCTGGCACTCGAGCGCGTACCAGGCAGCATCTACATTTGTGGCCTTGGAATCGTTGATGTACAGGACGCCTCCGACGCTCATGACGGGCTCGAGCCTGTGCTCTATCGGCTGGAAGGTCTCCAGTGAATTGCGGATTACCTTGTTGTCTATTCCGCTGGCCTTTGCAGCGAGTGCCGCCGCCATGGAATTGTATATGTTGTGCTTTCCGTCCAGCGCAAGCTCCTTCAGGAAGATGTCGCACTCGTCGTTGTCATACTTGACTACAATCTTGTCACCGTCAAGGTATGCTCCCTGCTCCACCTTGTCCTTCTGGGTGAACGGCAGTTTCTTCGCCTCTATGATGATCTTGTTCAGATGGTTGATGGTGATCTCGTCGTCGGAGTCGAAGATGAAGCAGTCCTCGGGGCGGAGATTTCTCGCTATCCTGAATTTGGCTTTCACGTAGTTCTCCATCTCGTATCCGTAGCGGTCGAGATGGTCAGGCGTGATATTGGTGATGATGGCGATGTCTGGGCGGAAATCGTAGCAGTTGTCCAGCTGGAAGCTGCTTATTTCCAATACATAGTAGTCGAAATGCTCGGTCGCCACCTGATATGCGTAGCTCTTGCCGATATTTCCGCCGAGTCCCACATTGAGGCCGGCCTCCTTCAAGAGATAGTATATCAATGATGTTGTAGTGGTCTTGCCGTTGCTTCCGGTTATGCAGATTTTCTTCGCGGTGTCGTAGCGGCCTGCGAATTCTATTTCTGATATGATGTGGATTCCTTTTTCCTCGATTTTTTTTATCATCGGGGCGGTGGAAGGAATTCCCGGGCTCTTGATGATTTCATCGGCGTTCAGTATCAGCTCTTCCGTGTGGTGTCCCTGCTCGAAAGGGATGTCCCATTTCTTCAGAAGTGCAGCATGTTCAGCGGCGATTTCTCCTCTGTCTGAAAGAAAAACGTCGAAACCTTTGACTTTCGCGAGGACTGCAGCGCCTGCGCCGCTCTCCCCGCCGCCCAAAACTACGATTCGCTTATTAGTGTTCATCTCGTATAACCTTTATCTCAAATTCAGTTTATTCTCTCGTTCGGAGGCCCCTGCAGGCGCTCATCGCAGTTTTCCTGTCGGTTTTCCCCCGTCCTTGCGGACTGCCCCTAGGGGCGATCTCGCTTCACTTCGTTCGCGGCCATCCGGCCTGTTAATTTCGTATAACCTTTATCTCAATTCAGTGTGTTCTCTCGTCCTCTTATCGGATTTTCAGGAGGGCCAGGGTCGCTACTGCCAGGATCAGCCCCACCAGCCAGAAGCGCGTCACTATCTTCGCCTCCGGAATCGGGTGCGACGGCCATGTTATCTTCGCCGGAATGTCAATCTTCTGGTAATGGTGGTGCAGCGGCGCCATCCTGAATATCCTCTGTCCGGTCCCATATCTTTTCCGTGTATATTTGAAATAGAACCTCTGGATCAGCACCGACAGGCTCTCCACGAAGAAGATGCCGCACAATATCGGCAGCAGAAGCTCCTTCCTGATGAGTATGGCGCTCACGCCGATGATTCCGCCGATCGCGAGACTTCCTGTGTCACCCATGAAGACCTGTGCCGGATACGAATTGTACCACAGGAATCCCAGCAGAGCCCCCACGAACACAGACATGAACACTGCCACCTCGCCTGTCCCCGGTATGTACATTATATTCAGATAGTCTGAATTTATGAGGTTGCCGCTCAGCCAGGCCAGGATTCCGATTACGGTTCCGACGATGGCGGAAGTCCCTGCAGCGAGTCCGTCCATACCGTCGGTAAGATTCGTGCCGTTCGAGCATGCCGTTATGACAATGACGATCATGAGCACATAGATTGCCCACTTGCAGTACCAGCCGAATTTCCCGTGGAACGGAGACAGCCATTTGTAATCGAATTCATGCCTCTTCACGAAAGGAAGTGTCGTTTTCGTGCTCTTCACGATGTTCTCCATCTTCCATCCGCTTTTTCTTACAATGGTCTCGCTGTTGACATCCAGGTCGTCGCTTCCCTGCGGCAGATATGTGGTTCCGTTTTCGGCAGTCTCCACCTTGACCTTCTCCCTGACCACTATGTCATTGCTGAAGCATACCGTCAGGCCGACAATGAATCCGAGAATCACCTGGAGAACGAGCTTGCCCCTCTCGCTCATGCCTTCCTTGTCATGCTTGAATACCTTTATGTAGTCATCGGCGAAGCCTATTCCTCCGCACCAGAACGTGGTGAAGAGCAGCAGCTGCGTATAGATGTTCGTAAGGTCGCAGAACAGCAGTGCGGATACTCCGATGGCGAGCAGGATGATGACTCCGCCCATTGTCGGTGTCCCTTTCTTCTGCATCTGCCCCTCCAGTCCCAGGTCGCGGATGGTCTCTCCGATCTGCTTCTTCTGCAGCCAGCGGATTATTCTCCTGCCGGCGAAGAAAGATATCAGCATGGCCGTAACGCTTGCCAGCATTGCCCTGAATGACAGGTATCCCATCAGCCTCTGTCCCGGAATGTCATAGTCCGCAAGCAGCTGGAAAAGATGATATATCATGCCTTGCCCTCCATTGATCTGAACACCTCTCCGACGATTTCGCGCTCATCGAAATGCCTGTGCTCTGTTCCTATAATCTGATATGTCTCATGTCCCTTCCCGGCGAGCAGGATCACCGCTCCCTCTGGAGCGAGAGTGATGGCAGTGCGTATGGCTTCCTTGCGGTCGGAGATGAACAATGCTTTTGCGAGTCCGCCGGGGCTGAAGCCCTTGCGGATGTCGTTCATTATGTCTTCTGTGCTTTCGGTGCGGCTGTTGTCCGATGTGACGAAAATCCTGTCGGAATATTTCTCCGCCACGTCAGCCATTTCAGGGCGCTTCGTCCTGTCCCTGTCTCCACCGCATCCTAAAAGGCAGATGATATGCTTCTTCGGCCCGATATCGCGGAGCGTCTTCAGTACATTCTCCAGAGCATCAGGAGTATGTGCGTAGTCTATTATTACGGAGATTCCTTTCGGCCCGTGCAGTGTCTCCAGACGGCCTTTGGCTGACTCCAGCATGCTGAGCTGCACCAGCGCCTCCTCAGGTTCAGCACCGATGAGGATCGCCGCAGTGTAGATGGCGAGAAGATTATAGGCATTGTGCTGTCCTATAAGCCTTGTCCATATTTCCTTGCCGTCGATTCTCAGCTGCATCCCCTCGAAGCTCTCCTCTACGATGCGGCATGTGTGGTCGGCAATGCTGCGGCACGAGTATGTCACCACTTTCGCCCTGGTGTTCTGCACCATGACCATCCCGTTCTTGTCGTCAATGTTGGTGATGGCGTAGGCGTCGGCAGGAAGCATGTCGAAGAACAGCTTCTTGCATCTGAGATACTCTGCGAAAGTCTTGTGATAGTCCAGGTGGTCATGTGTGAGGTTTGAGAATATCCCGGCCTTGAACTTCAGCCCAGTTACACGCTCCTGCTCCATTCCGATGGAGCTGACCTCCATGAAGCAATATGCGCATCCTTCATCGGCCATCTGCCTCATGAGCGAGTTGATGGTGATTGGGTCGGCAGTTGTGTTGGCGGTTTCAAGCCTTCTGTCTCCCACATAGTTGGCTATCGTGGAAAGCAGCCCGCACTGATATCCGAGTCCTCTGAACAGGTTATACAGCAGGGTCACTGTCGTAGTCTTGCCGTTGGTGCCTGTTATTCCCACAAGCGTCAGTTCATGTGACGGGTTTCCGTAGAAATCAGCGGCGGCCATGGCTTCGGCATGACGTGAATTCTCCATCTTTATATATGTTGCGCTGTCAGCATTGGCAATGCCTTCCTGTCTGGCGGCATTGACCTGGGCCTCAAGCTCCTGGCTGTCTTCATACATGATGGCGTCAGCCCCCTTGGCGAGAGCCGATGCTATGAACTGGTGCCCGTCGCTCGCGTGCCCTTTTACGGCAATGAACATTGCCCCCGGTGTGACCTTCCTGGAATCGCTGGCAATGCTGCCGATCTCCCTTGTCAGGTCGCCTGCCGTACTGACTGTGCCGCAGTTCCTTATGATATCTTCAAGTCTCATCTTCATTTGAGCTGTATAGTTACACATCCGCCTTCAGGCAGTCTGGTGCCTGCTGCAGGACTCTGGCTCACCACATGCCCTACTCCTGAATAGACGCATCTGTATCCGTCGTTTTCTATGGCATATATCGCGTCCATCAGACCTAGTCCCTTGACCCCTGGCACCTTGCCGTTCCGTGAGGTCTTAGGCTCCTTGACTGACATGTCTGGCATCCGCCCCTTGCTTTCCAGAAGCTCGCCGTTGCCAGGGTCCAGTGCATATATCTTATCGACTATCTCCCTGTATGCCAGCGCCGGGGTGGTGCCTCCGAAGAAGACCTCACGGCTTGGTTTAGAGTAGATTACCACGATCGCCGAATATCTTGGCTGCTCTGCAGGGAAGAATCCTACGAAAGTCGCCTGGTACTGCACCCTGCCTTGCTTGTCCTCGTAAGGATGGCCACGTCTGGCATTTTTCGGATCCTGTGCTATTCTGGCTGTACCGGTCTTGCCGGCAACCTTGAATTTTGCATTCTTCAGACGTCGCGCGGCAGTTCCTTCCTCAGTAATCCTCATGAGACCTTTCGTGAGGCTGTCGGCAGTGGCTCTGGAGCAGATGGAACCGTTCAGCACGGATGGTCCGCGCTTCTCCTTCACTATCCCGTTCACCTCGATGTCCTCGACCAGGTAAGGCTTCATCATGCGCCCCTTGTTCGCGATGGCATTGTAGAATGTCAGTATATGAAGCGGTGTCTCGGATGCGGAATATCCGATGGCAAGCGAGCCGAGATCCGTGGCGCTCCAGCTCCTGGTGTCGGAAGACGGCAGTGTAGGGGCTGTAAAGCCTTTAAGGTCAAAGCTGTATGCTTCTCCAAGCTTGTACAGATAGAGATTGTCCAAGAATCTCTTCGGGTTGTCGCTGTAATGATCTATCGCGAGCTTGCGGAATACATAGTTGGACGAGATCTCGTATCCGTGCATGATGGAAATCTTGTCAGTGTGGTATTTCTTCTCATACTGCGGTATATGGTCATCCCGCTTGAAATATTTCAGGTCTCCGTGGTTCGTCGGAATCTCGTCGGAAATCTTTACCATTCCGTCCTCGATGAGGCTCATCAATGTCGCTGTCTTGAAGACTGAACCTGGCTCTCCTGCGCGGCCGACAGCCATGTTATATACTTCTCCCAGCCTTCCGGAAGTGCTGTCCCTGAGCAGGTTCACCATGGCGCGGATAGCTCCGGTCTTCACATCCATCACCACTACGCAGCCGCCTTCGATATTCTCGATGTCTGCAATCTGAGTGCGGAGTGCATTGTCCGCTATATCCTGTATGTCGATGTCCAGGGTGGTCCTTATATCCTTTCCGTTCTCTGCTGCGACCCATGAGCTGTCCCTGTTCATGATTCTCTTCTTGTCGCTGCGCCTCGTCCATTCGTAGCCTTCCTTCCCATGAAGCACATAATCGAATGAGCCTTCAAGCCCTATGGCATTGTTCCCGTTGGACATGCTGTTGTCCTTGACATAGCCGATGGTCCTGCGGGCCAGGGAACCGTATGGGTACTGGCGTGTGTCAATGCGCTCCACGATTATTCCTCCCTTGTTCGGCCCCTCGCGGAACAGCGGCAGGTCCTTGACCTTCTGGAGCGTCTCATGGTCGATAGTTCCTCCGATTCTTGTATGGCGTGCACCTCGCCTGCGCCCGTCCATTATATAGGAATACCAGAAGTCGGTGGACTTTCCATATACGGATGCCAGGCCTCCAGAAAGCTCGCGTGCCTTCTCTTTCCATGCAGCTTCCTTCTCGTTTCCTTTGCTGCCCATCGCCGCGAACTCGCTTTTCCTTACGGCGCAGTCCATATATATCTGGTACATAGGGGTTGAGATGGCGAGAAGCCTTCCGTCGGAGCTGATGATGTTCCCTCTTATAGGTGCGAGTTTCACCTTGTTGCTGCGTGCGGTGTAATATTTAAGGTACGGGTCGCTGTCGCGGAAGAAGCACTGGATGTCCACGATACGGAACAGTATCACCACGGCACAGATGATGAAAGCCAGATAGATGAACCACACTATCTTGCTCTCCTTGTTTTTCGGCCGTATGTACTTGTTCTCTTCCATTTTCAGTATTATGCAGGCTGCCTTCTGCGGCTGGTCCTGCTATTTCTCTTTCGCGTCAATCCTTGTGGCAGGCTTTTCCGGGAATGTCACTGCCGAGCCTTTCTCTTCCAGCAGCTTGTCCGTCCTCGTGATCCTGTCCAGGCTGACCAGCTGCACCATCTTCTCCGTATGGTAGATTTTCAGGTCGGTGAGTATCTCCTTGTTCTTCTCCACCTTGCTCATGGTGTTCTCCACCATGATGTTCATGAGAATTGCAATCCAGAACAGCATGAATGTGTACAGGATATGCGGAAACGCCTTGTCGAATCCGAGCCTCATCAGAAGCTCCCCGCCCAGAAAGGCATAGAATGCATTTTTAAGGGATGCCCCCGCTGCCTTCAAGTTCATTCCGATGCCTCCTTTTCTGCTACCCTGAGTTTTGCGCTCCTGGCTCTCGTGTTGGCGGCAATCTCACTTTCCTGCGGAAGTACAGGCTTGCGGGTCAATGACTTGAGAGGCGCCAGCACGTTCCCATAGAAATCCTTGCTGATGTCTCCATGGATATTCCCTGACTTGATGAAGTTCTTCACCATGCGGTCCTCGAGAGAATGATAGGTTATCACGGCCAGGCGGCCGCCCTCTTTCAGTGATTCCGCCGCCCCGTCAAGGAATTTCTCCAGGGAACGCATCTCATGATTCACCTCTATCCTCAAAGCCTGATAGATTTTCGCCAGGATCTTGTGGCTCGCAAAGTCCGGCAGCGCCGGCTCCAGGACCTTGTCCAGCTCTCCTGTAGTCCTGATTTCTCCTGCGCCGCGGCCAGCAACAATCAGCTGGGCGATACGCCTGGCGTTGTCCACCTCACCATAGATTTTCAGAATTTTCTCCAGCTCTCCCTGCGTATAGCTGTTCACGATGTCCGCAGCTGTCATCTGGGCTTCCTTGTTCATCCTCATGTCCAGTGGTGCATCGAATCTGAATGAGAATCCGCGGTCTGCTGTGTCGAACTGATGTGATGACACTCCGAGGTCTGCGAGAACTCCGTCCACTTTCGCCTCCGCGTTGAGGTCATCTCCGCTGAAGCTTCCTATGGCACCTCTAAGTGTCTCCAGCATCACGAAGTTATGCACGTATCTGAAATCGGCGCGTATGAGGATGAGCCTCGGGTCGTCTATCCGGTTGTTTATGGCATCGCTGTCACGATCGAAGGCGATGACCCTTCCCGCAGGAGACAAGCGTGAAAGAATCTCAGCGGTGTGTCCACCGCCTCCGAATGTGGCATCAATGTAAATTCCTGATGGATCGGTTACTAGAGCAGAAACGCTCTCGTCCAGAAGTACTGGTGTATGATATTCTGACATTGCCTCCTCCGTCTCTACTGGGAGAGTTTTCCGGCGAGTGCGATGTATTCGTCTTCCGAAATTCTGCAGGCATCGAATTTCTCCTTAGCCCAGATTTCGATTTTGTAATCGTTGCCAGAGAACACTACTTCTTTAGTTACACCTATCGCTTCCAGAAGTTTCTTCGGGATGGAAATCCTGCCGAGCTTGCCGTCAGGCTCCACTACTGCGCGGTCCCGCATATACTCCCTCCAGAAAGCAGCGTGCTCCCTGTTGAAAAAATTCAGATGTGACTTGACCTCGCTGCTCTGCCGTTCCCATTCACCGAAAGTGTACATTTCGAGGCAGTCCTCGAAGATGTCCTTCTTAAGAACGAACCGCATGTCCCCGTCGGCAGGCATGGCTGACTTGAGCGCCGAGGGAAGCACGAGCCTTCCCTTGTCGTCAGCCTTAGCTATGTATTCGCCGATGAATGTGGCCATTTCACAAGTCTAACAATCAGTTTTCACGCTTTCGGAACTGAAAATCTGTCTTGAAATGATTGAAAAGTTGTTTGCGGTTACAGTGACCTTCCAATAATAATTTCAAAACAGCTTCTGACTTGATGTCCTGAAATATTCCTTGGAAACGCCCTCGGTTCACTTTCAATGAAGTCAGTCAGTCCTTTCAGAAGCTGTCTTGTTTCGTGTTCAATGAATCAGCCAGCCCCTTTCCCGCAAAGATAATGAAACTTTTACAAACTTTTCCACTTTCTTCCATATTTTTCCATTCGGCCTTCTCCGTGCGTCTTCTCCGAGCTTTTTCTCATGCTTCTTCTCATGCGCCTTTTCATGCACTTTCTCCTGCACCTTCCATGATGTGCCCCTCGCATCGCCCCTCACGTTTATCGTTTTGCCTCTCACTTCATTCTGCCTCGCCTCAACTTCTTCCGTATTCACTCTCTTTTCCGCCATATCACCTTTTCTCATTCCACATCTCCTCTCCCAGGCACACTGTGGCGCAAAGTGTACCTGGCGTAAAATTTTGAATCATAACCAGTTAAGCGATTTGAAAATCGTAATTCCATCAATTTTCAAATCGCTTAAATTGTTGATTGATAATCATTTATGTATTAAAGCATTGCCGGCATGTCAATCTTGGCAGATGTGTCAATGCCGGTTGCGGCGGCATGCGGGGCAGAGGCCTTTCATCAGGTACTCCACCTGGTGAAGCTCATAGCCCTCAGGATATCTGACAGGCGGGATGTGAATGCTGTCAAGGCAGAATGTCTTGTGACAGGACTCACAGTAGAAATGGCAATGCAGCTCATCGGGGCTGCATTCGTGGTCGTTACGGCAGACGCAGTATTTCCTGGCGCCGCTTCCGTCCTCGATCTCATGCACAAGGTGATGCTCTGTAAAAGTCTCTAGCGTCCTGAAGATCGTGGACTTGTCAACGGTGTCCAGGGCCTCCTCCAGGTCAGCCAGGCTGAACGTGTCATGGAACTCCAGCATTGACCTGTATATGAGAATCCTTACCGCCGTCGGGCGGATGCTATGATGTTCAAATACTTCCTGAATGTCCATGTCCTGTAGTCGTCCGGGAACTGTTTATAGAGATGACAGCACGGCAACCGGGCGCTTGAGAAGCCCTTTCCCGAAATCTGCGGCGGAAATAAGCAGGTTCAGCATGCCTGAATCGTAGAAATCCATGCTCGCGGTCTCATCCCCGTCCAGCTGCAGCAGATTCACGTATCCCGGATACTGCTCCTGTACATCTGTAAAGAACGGGCTGCCCAGCAGCTTGATACCGTCGGCAATGTCATCACACCCCTCGAAAGAAATCTCAAGTGCAGGCTCGGTGAGCGGCTGGTCGTCATCATCCACCATCATGCATGTCTGGAAGGTCTCCATGTTTATGGACTTCGTGTATTTCACTGCTACAGAGCCTTTCGGCCATTCTCCTATTCCCAGATGGACAGGAGATTCATATCCGGTGTATTCGTCCATGGCGGCAAAGAAATAGAGCATCCCGTCGTGCGGCAGCCTGTTTTCAGGGTCGAAAGGGATGATGTCCTCGCACCGTATCTGGCAGATGAACGTAAGCGGGTATTCATATATTTCCCCGTCATCTGCATCCTGACCGGACCTCAGAATCTCGGATGTGCCGTCTGCATGCTCGCAGACCCTCATCATAGGATATTCCATATCCGGGGACATGTCCGGGTCTCCCCACCATTTGCTTTCACAGAAAAGAGGCTTCTCTGTCCTGCCAAGTTTAAGTCTGATTGCCATCTGCTATTTGACTATTTTATAATAATTCTTCTTTCTCGGCAATGCCTTCGGGTTCGGAATAGCTGGATAGCCTAGCGACAATGCCCCGATTCCCATATATCCTTCAGGGACTCCGAGCCTGGTCATGAGCTCCTTGCCGTGAGCGGTGAAGAACATCTCACGCTCCCTGTTTATCCAGCATGATGCGAGACCTATGGAATGTGCAGCGAGCATCATGGTTCCGAGTACCAGCGAGCCATCCTGCACAGCATTCCCGTTCATTTCCGGTGTCGGTACGAACACCAGCACGATGGTCGGTGCCCCATAGTACGGGTCGCCAGCCGTGCCCATTATTTTCGCGTTCATGCGCACAAGCTCTTCCTTTAGCTCAGGATTCTGTACCGCTACAATGAAAGGGCACTGGGTGTTCTTTCCTGTCGGGGCGAATGTCCCGGCATCAAGCACCTGCACAAGTTCTTCATCTGTAATCTGCTCCGGCTTGTATTTCCGTATGCTGCGACGTGTCTTTATCGCCTCTAAAACTGCATTGTCCATAATTTCCTCCAATTTCAGCTTCTACAAATGTAGCCAAATTCAAAAAAATCCCTGCATCATCCTAAGGAATCTTTTCTTTGCAACCCGGTTGCATGGGCGTATCCATAACTTTGTTCCCGGAAAATGACGGAGCTGCGGCTCCGCATAATAAATCTGATTATGGAAAAGGAACAGAAAATCACATTGGCGCGGATATGCATCAGTATTCTGATGCTGGCAGGCGCCCATTTCGCAGACCCTTCTGAAAGTCCTGTCATGATAGCCCTATATGCCGCTGCTTATCTGGTGATAGGCGGCGACATTGTATATAATGCCGTGCGGAACATCATCCACGGGGAAGTGTTCGATGAGAACTTTCTTATGGCAGTCGCGACAATAGGCGCGTTCGGTACGGGCCAGTACCCTGAAGCTGTGGCTGTTATGCTGTTCTACCAGATCGGTGAGATGTTCCAGGACATCGCCGTGGACAAGAGCCGCAAGTCCATATCGTCGCTGATGGATATCCACCCTGACTATGCTAATCTGGACGACGGGAAGGGCGGCTTCACGCAGGTCGCTCCGGATGCGGTTCCTGCAGGCAGCATCATTATCGTGAAACCTGGTGAGAAGATTCCTCTGGACGGGGCTGTCATTTCGGGGACATCTTCGCTGGATACGGCTGCATTGACAGGGGAAAGCCTTCCCAGGGAAGTCGGGACAGGTGCGCAGGTGCTCAGCGGCTCGCTGAACATGACAGGCGTGCTGAAGATACGCACGAGCGGCACCTATGGAGAATCCACGGTGGCGAGAATACTGGACCTTGTCGAGAACGCCGACACGGGCAAGGCCAAGACGGAGAAGTTCATCACACGGTTTGCAAGGTACTATACCCCGGTGGTCGTGGGCGCGGCCGTGCTCCTTGCCGTAATTCCATCATTAGTTTATGGACAATGGCTTACATGGCTGAACAGAGCGCTTATATTCCTGGTGATATCCTGCCCGTGCGCACTGGTCGTATCCATCCCGCTCACATTCTTTGCCGGAATCGGCGGAGCATCACGGCGCGGCATATTGATAAAGGGCTCCAACTATCTAGAGGCATTGTCCCGTCTCGGAACGGTGGTGTTCGACAAGACAGGAACATTGACGAAAGGCGATTTCAATGTCACTTCCTTTAGCCCGTCTTCGGGCCATGATGACACGGAACTCCTTGATCTGGCGGCGTCTGCGGAGGCGTACTCGGATCATCCGGTGGCTGCCGCGCTGAGGAAAGTCTGCGGGCATGAACCGGATAAGGCCAATGTTGCCGACGTGGAGAACTTTGCAGGAGAAGGCATCCGTGCCAATGTCGGAGGACGCACGGTGTATGCCGGAAATGACAGGCTGATGCGCAGGGCAGGTGTCAATGCCGCTGCTGCTGACAAGCCTGGCACGGTCGTCCATGTGGCTGCTGACGGGGAATATATCGGATACCTTGTCATATCGGATACCGTCAAGCCGCAGTCCGCAGGTGCTGTGGCAGCGCTACGGAAAGAAGGGGTGGCGAAACTTGTGATGCTGACAGGCGACAGGAAGGAGGCAGCAGAAGCTGTCACGAAAGAAATCGGCCTGGATGAGGTACACGCGGGGCTTCTTCCTGCTGACAAGGTGCAGCATGTCAGGGACATGATGGCAGCTGAGGCCACTGACATGCGCCTGGCATTTGTCGGTGACGGCATAAATGATGCTCCTGTTCTTAAAATGGCTGATGTCGGCATTTCGATGGGCGCTGCTGGAAGCGATGCTGCAATCGAGGCTTCAGATGTGGTGCTGATGGATGATAATCCTCAGAAAGTGGCTGATGCCGTGATGATTGCACGCAGGACAATACGCATCGTCCGTCAGAATATCGTATTCGCCATCGGGGTCAAGCTTCTGTTTCTGCTGCTTGCCGCTTTCGGCGTGGCAAATATGTGGGAAGCCGTGTTCGCTGATGTGGGGGTCACTGTGATAGCGGTTCTCAATGCTCTCCGCGCGATGAGAAAATAAGATTCAAAACAGCTTCTCAGTTCCTGGTGATTTCAGGAATAAGGCATAAGCATTCAGCGTTTTTCTGAACGGCACAGAAAACGCTGATTTTTTTTGGAAGCCGGGTAGGGGATTCATCATTTTCTCGTGTCATTATGGTATTGCTGGTGAAGTGTTTGCGTTGTGCTGGCTTATTGAAACGTTGTAAATATATAAAACACATTAAATTTAACACGTATGAAAATCGGAAAACTCTTTTTCCTGGCTCTTGGCCTCTCGGCCGCTTTCAGCCTTGCTTCATGCAAAGATGAAAATG
Source organism: uncultured Bacteroidales bacterium (assembly GCA_934691625.1). Classification (GTDB taxonomy): domain Bacteria; phylum Bacteroidota; class Bacteroidia; order Bacteroidales; family UBA932; genus Cryptobacteroides. Next base: position 233,070 of record CAKUTA010000001.1, read on the forward strand.
AACCGGAAGAAATCGTGACATTGAATGTCACACCTGCATCAATCGATGCGCCGGGCAGAACCAAGGAAAGCTTCAAGGTGATGGTGGAGACTATCGGTCCATGGCTTGCAGAAACTAACAAGGACTTCGTGACCGTATCCCCTACATGGTCTATCGGAAACACCGAGATGACCGTTACAGTGGACAAGAACAGGACAGATGTCGCCCGTGATGCTGAAATCACCATCACGATAGATGGCGCAGAGCCTGTCACTATCAAGGTGCACCAGGCGGAAGGTGTGGTCGAGGAAGTCGGCCAAAGAAAATTCTATGTCACTACGGGTGGCTCAGAGGAGGCCGACGGACTTGCATGGGATTCCGCCACCACATTCTCGCATGCCTATGAAGAGGCAGTTGCCGGAGAGGAAATCCATTTTGCAGCAGGCACCTATACACCTTCTACAATTCTGGAAGGCGCGAATGCTGCCGAGCCGAAGAACAAGACATTCTTCATTGGCAAGAACATCACTCTTGTCGGAGGCTACTCCGCAAACCCTTCAAAGGGCGAGACCGCTGATCCGGCTACGAACGCTACCATCTTCAGCGGAAAACTTTCAGATGACGTGAATGCATATCATGTCATGGTATTCGGCGCCCCTGTCGAGGAAGGCAAGGCCACTGTGGTGAAAGGTATCAGAATCCAGGACGGAAATGCTGTCGGCTGCCCGAATACAACAGTCAATGGTATCGCGGTTTCAGGCAATAACGGCGGAGGATTCCTTGTTCAGGGAAATACCAATGTCACTGTCGAGGACTGTGTGATCAGCGGCAACAAGGGCAATAATGGTGGTGCAGTATATTCAAACCAGAATAAGGCAGGCTCTCTTACGCTTCGCCGTTGTACATTCAGTGATAATGCAGCACTGAGCGGTAATGCCGGTGCGGTATTTAACGATAAGTCCCGCCTTTTCATCTATGATTGTTCATTCGTTGGGAACAAGTGCACGGGACATGGTGGTGCTGTAATGAGCCAGGGACACTGGAGCCAGACTAGCGGAGACCAGTCCTACTTCTATATCTACGGAAGCACATTCACGAATAACTCATGTAATGGTGCCGGCTCCGCATTCTATGGAATATGGGGTGACCATGGTGTAATCGTGAACTGCACATTTGCAGGAAACAAGAATTCCGGCGCCTGGGGTGCTGTGGCAGTGCACATGGGTGAACTGAATCTCATCAGCACTACAATCACAGGAAACAGCGGAACTAAAGTCGGCGGTCTTGTCAGCAAGTCTAATGCTGCCGATGTCAAGGCATGGAACTGCCTGATTTCCGGAAATACAGGTTCTAAGGACACGGAAGATACCGGCTATGAGGCAGCGGATGCGAAGAAGCTTGCTCTCTATACGACTCTTGTAGGCAAGAAACTCTACAGTGATGCCGGTGTTGAATCAGAGGTCGCTTTCGACCCTGCATCCATGCTCGGTCAGCTTGCTGACAACGGCGGATACACCAGGACAGTGGCATTGACAGGTTCGTCAAATCCTGCTGTTACAAGCGGACTTTCAGCGGAGCAGCTTACAGGTATCGCAGAGAGCACAATTGTTCCTGCAGGCGACCGTTCCCTTCTCGCGAAGGATCAGAGAGGCGAAAACCGTAAAGGCAATCACCTCGGTGCCTGCGCAAAATAACTGACGCATTGACGTGAACAGGCTGGACGGAATTGACGAAATCCTTCTGGAAAGGCTTAAAAAGGGTGACGAAGACGCTTTTGGAATCCTTTTCAGAAGGTATTATGTCCAGCTTTGCCGATATGCATTATTGTTCGTGAAAGAAAGTGACGCTTCGGAGGAAATTGTCATGAACCTGTTTGTTTCCTTGTGGGAGAACAGGGAAGGGCTCGGCAGGATAAAATCACTTGGCTCCTACCTTTTTCGCTCTGTCAGGAACAGCAGCCTTAACTGGCTGAGGGACAGGAAAACAGCTGTCAATATAGATGACTGCATGGCGGATCTCGTGTCCTGCGACAATTCATCCATCGAGCTGCAGGATCTGAACCGCTTCATAGAGGAGGCGATACTCTCGCTTCCTGAAAGATGCCGGATGGTCTTCCTTAACAGCAGGGTGGGAAACATGCCGCATAAGGAGATTGCGCGCCAGATGAACATTTCCCCGAAAACAGTCGAGGCTCAGATAACCAAGGCGCTGAGCGTCATAAGAAGATACATTGCAGAAAACACGTAAGTATGAGGTACAGAAGAAGAATCCCATGGGATGAGATCCTTCGCAGGCTGAAGGGGACATCTGATTCCGAAAGCGAAGCCGTACTGTCGGCATGGCTTGAGCAGAGCCCTCTGAACAGGGAAGTTTTCAGTGAACTTGCTGTCTTGTGGGAATCTGTCAGGCAGGAGGATATGGATTTCGATGTGGATGCCGCATGGGCGCAGGTTAAGGAGCTCACGATCCGGCGGAACAATGAAAAGTCTGCATCTGATCATGCCGGATGGCGTTTCCGCAGATGGGTGACAGGTGCTGCATGTGCAGCTGCCGCCGCATTGTTCATGGCAGCAGGCTACTATGCGGCAGGAACGAGGCCTGTGGACTATCTCTGTATAGAGAAATACACTCCGCTGAAAGGCAAGTCCCGCTTTCTTCTTTCCGACGGCACTGAAGTCTGCCTCAGGGAAGGTTCCAGCATTTCTCTGAAAGAAAGCCAGCTCTCCGGGCGGCGCGAAGTGCTTCTGCAGGGCGAGGCGAACTTCCATGTCGCTCATGCCGGTGGAAGGCAGTTCGTGGTCAGGACAGGTGATGTCGCAGTCTGTGTGTATGGTACGGAGTTCAATGTCCGCACGGAGGCTGAATCCGGCGATGTCCTGGTCTCTCTTCAGGAGGGCTCTGTCCAGCTGAATACACCTGCCCGTACACTTATGATGACTCCGGGCGATATCGTCAGATGCACTGCCGACGGTTCTGCGGAAGCTGTCCGGGGCGATGTCCTTCAGGAAACATGCTGGACGAAGAACGGCATTGACTTCAAGGGATGGACACTCCGTGATGTATGCGACTGCCTGTCACGGTGGTATGACGTGAAAATCTCCGTTGAGACTGAAATCGCAGGCCTCTACAAGTATAATTTCTCGCTCAGGAATGAATCCCTGGACGAAATCCTTTCGCTGATGGCCCTGGCCTCTCCTATAGGATATACATTCCGGCTTGACGGAAGCGTTCAAGTCGCCAGAAAATAACAAGATAACTAAGATAAAACATGAAACCAAAAGCATTCTTGACAGCTTTGCTGCTTATGCTCGGCTCCTTCCTCTCATGGGGACAGCAGGGACCCGTGCGCACTATAACGGCAAGCTTTGACAAGATTCCACTATCGGAGGCGATTGCGACCATCGAGAGTTCCTCGGACTATCGCTTCTTCTATGAAATCGAAAACATTGATTTCTCCCAGAAAGTTTCCCTGAAGGCCAATGCGATGCCGGCTGGTGAGGCGATGCAGAAAATGCTCGGGACCACCGACCTTGACTTCAAGATCGTCGCTCAGCAGATTGTCCTTTTCAAGAAGAAGACAGCCGCAGCCCAGACAGGCAATATCGACGTGTCCGGAGTCGTTTCGGACATAAACGGTGAACCTCTCGTGGGAGTGGTCATCGCCAATGAAGGCGGCTCGCGCAGTACTGTATCCGATATGGACGGTCATTTCAGCCTGAAAGTGGACGCAAGCGAGAAGCTCATCGTGTCATGTCTGGGATATAATTCCCAGACCCTTTCTCCGAGACCGTCAATGAGGATTGTCCTGGAGGAAAGCAGCATGAGCCTGGATGCTCTCGTGGTAGTCGGCTACGGCTCCCAGAAAAAGGCAAACCTGCTCGGTGCCGTGTCCCAGGTGACATCTGACGAGTTCAAGGACCGTCCGGTATCTAACCTCGGAAAAGCTCTCCAGGGTGCAATCCCTAACCTCAATATCACCTACGGCTCAGGTCTCCCTGGACAGGAGACGAACCTGAATATCCGTGGTGTGGCATCCATCAACGGCAGCGGTGCCCCTCTCGTCCTCATCGACGGTGTGGAGGGCAGCATTGACCGTATCAACCCTAATGATGTGGAGTCTGTGTCTGTCCTGAAGGATGCTGCTTCTGCAGCTATCTATGGTGCCCGTGCAGGTTTCGGTGTGATCCTTATCACCACCAAGAGCAGCAAGGATGGTGCGGCGCACATTTCATATAATGGAAGGTTCAGCTTCTCCGAGCCTACCACTTCCACAGATTTCGTCACAAGCGGCTATTACTCAGCTCTTATAGTAGATGAATTCCAGCGTTCATACAACGGCAGCCCTTATACATTGTATGATGGCGAGGACTACCGCGAGCTCTGGAAAAGACGTAACGACAAGACCGAGAACAGTGCCCGTCCGTGGGTGGTGCAGAAGAACGGAAAGTACATGTACTATGGTAACTTCGACTGGTATAACTACCTCTTCGACTTCACCCAGCCTACATGGAACCATGACCTCAGCATCAGCGGAGGTACAGAGAAGTTCAACTATCTCATCAGCGGAAACCATTACACGAAGGATGGACTTTATGCGCAGAACACTGACAAGTACAAGTCCAACACATTGAACATGAAGTTCTCTTCACAGGTGAAGCCATGGCTTTCCATCAACGGTTCAGCCAGGCTCTTCTCCTCTAACTACAAGTCCCCTGGCTATGACTTCGAGCAGGGCGGAAATATTCCGAACTACACGTTCCACGCGCTTCCGTTCCTCGTCCCTCTCAATCCTGACGGCAGTAACGTCTATACCAATGCGGTGTCTTCCAACAAGCCTGCTGACGGTCTTACAGCCGCTGTCGCTGACGGAAAGGCTTTCTCCAGACTCAAGCAGACCCAGTATGTGACTACTATCGGCGGTATCCTCACGCCTGTCAAGGGCTGGACAATCGTCGGCAACTTCAGCTACGACCGTTTCCAGAGGGAAAAGACTTTCCGCTCTGCAAATATGACATATTCAGAGGCATACACCCAGATGCAGACGGCGACGGATGGCTTTTTCACTGACAAGCTCCGTGAAAATTCCCAGATACGCCAGCATTACACTTATGACCTCTATACCACTTACGAGAACGAGATCAAGGGCAACAGCTTCAAGATCCTGGTCGGAATGAACCATGAGGAGTTCGATGCCAAGACACTTTATGGCGCGAAGAAGGATCTCCAGAGCGACGAGCTCAATGACCTTAATCTCGGTGTCGGAACAGCGGAGTCCAGCGGCGGACATTACAGATGGCAGCTTCTCGGATTCTTCTCCCGAATCAACTATGACTATAAGGGCCGTTACCTTGTGGAGGCAAATATGCGCTGGGACGGGACATCACGTTTCCCTAAGCATGACCGCTGGGGCTTCTTCCCATCCATCGCCCTCGGCTGGAGGGTCAGCGAGGAGAACTTCATGAAGCCTTACAGCAATATAATCAACAACTTCAAGATCCGTGCATCTGTCGGCTCCCTTGGAAACCAGGCCATTTCTGACAACTATCCGTATATCCAGTCATTGAGCCCGACACTCTCTGATTCATATCTGATGAACGGGCAGAAGATCTATATCACAAGCCTTGGTGCGCAGCAGTCCGGTGACCTCACATGGGAGACAGTTATAACCAAGAACCTCGGTCTTGACCTTGCTTTCCTTAGGGGACGCCTTTCATTCACCACAGACCTCTATATCCGTGATACCAAGGATATGCTCATCCCTGGAAAGAAGCTCCCAGGAGTATATGGACAGGCATCTCCTAATATGAATGCCGGAGACCTCCGCACAAGGGGATATGAGATATCCCTTGCATGGAACGACAGCTTCAGCCTTGCCCGCAAGCCTTTCCGCTATAGCGTGAGCGCTTCCCTGGCTGACAGCAAGGCGAAGATCACCAGATATGACAATCCGGACAAGTCCCTGTCGAGCTATATAGAGGGACGCGATATCGGAGAAATCTGGGGCTACCATATCGAGGGCCTGTTCAAGAATGACGCTGAAGCTGCAGCCCGTCCGGTGGATCAGTCTAAGGTGAACAACCATATCTATAACGGTGCACAGGGCGAATACCGCGGACTGAAGGGCGGCGACCTTATCTTCGCTGACCTTAACGATGACGGGAAAGTTGACCAGGGCGACTATACTCTCGACAATCCTGGCGACCTGAGGGTTATCGGAAACTCGCGTCCGAGATGGCATTATAATTTCAATGCCGGTTTCTCATGGTTCGGCTTCGATGTATCTGCATTCTTCCAGGGAATCGGAAGGCAGCATATCTATCCTGGCGCGAACAACATGATGTTCTGGGGACCGTATGCCCGTCCTTATGCCTCATTCATACCTAAGAGCATAATGACCGACGTGTGGTCCGAGGATAACCCTGACGCATATTTCCCTAAGGTCCGCGGATATGCCCGTGCAGACGGAGGCTCCCTGGCGCAGGTCAACGACCGCTATCTCCAGAACCTTGCATACCTTAGGCTGAAGAATGTGACAGTCGGGTACACGATCCCGGAGAACCTTACCAGGAAAATCCATGTTGACAAGATCCGCGTATATTTCAGCGGTGACAACCTGGCCACATGGACCAAGCTGAAGAGCGACTACCTGGATCCGGAGCAGATGACATCCGATTCCAACGGACGTGTCTATCCGTTCTCCAAGACTTATTCGTTCGGTGTAGATATCACATTCTAATTCTAATAGAACAACATCATGAAATATTATAAATACATATTATTGCTCGGGGCGTTCGCTGTGACATCCTGTGACCTGGATGAGTTCCCGGAGGACAAGCTCGCTCCAGAGAACTACTTCAACAACGAGGCGGAGCTGCGGACGTTCACAAACACGTTCTACCAGCAGAACCTGCCTACCGCGGAATCCATATACTCTGAAACTGCGGATCTGATCGTCTGCACCACACTTTCGGAAGAGGTCGCAGGCACCAGGGTCGTAGTCAATGACGGTGGCGGCTGGACGACAGGCTCATGGAACCCGCTTGTATATATAAACGAGTATCTATATTATTCGCACAGATGCAAGGATGCCAAGGCGCGTGCGCACTATGACGGGGTCGCCAGATTCTTCAGGGCATACTTCTATTTCGAGAAGGTGAAGCGTTTCGGAGATGTTCCATGGTATGATACCCCTATAGGTTCTGACGATCCTGCCCTCTACAAGGAACGTGATTCCAGACAGTTCGTCATGGAGAAGGTTATGGAGGACATCGACTATGCCATCGAGAACCTTCCTACGACTGTGGATGTATATAATGTGACCAGATGGACAGCTCTGGCGCTCAAGTCAAGGATCTGTCTCTTCGAGGGAACATTCCGCAAGTATCATGGCATTGACGGAAGCGAGGAATTCCTTTCCGCATGCGCAGATGCTTCAGAGAAATTCATAAGCAGCAGCCCTTACGGCATCTATACTTCAGGCACATATCCGTACCGCGACCTCTTTGCCGCGAAGAACGCCACCTCCACACAGACAGAGGTGATCCTCGCCAGGGACTACGACAAGAGCCAGAGCATCGTTCACAATATCAACATGTATGCGCTTTCCACCACCTACGGCATGCCAGGCGTCACCAAGAAGATGGTGGACAGCTATCTTATGGCTGACGGCACCAGATTTACTGACCAGCCGGGCTACAGCACGATGGGCTATTATATGGAGATGCAGAACCGTGACCCGCGTCTGACACAGACAGTCAGAGGCCCTCAGTACACCAGGATCGGCGGCACCGAGAAACTGGGGCCGGACTTCACCTGCTCCCATACAGGATATAACCTGACAAAGTGGGTAGGAGACGCCAGCCAGGACGGATATAACAATTCGTACAATGATATCATCCTTTTCCGTTCAGCAGAAGTTTATCTCAACTTCGCTGAGGCAAAGGCCGAACTTGGCACATTGACCCAGGCGGATATCGACAAGTCCATAAAGAAACTCAGGGACAGGGTCGGCATGCCGAACCTGAACATGGCTGCGGCAAATGCTTCACCAGATCCGTATCTCTCAAGTGAAGAGACAGGCTATGTGAATGTTACAGGTCCTAACAAGGGCGTTATCCTGGAAATCCGCAGGGAGCGTGCCGTGGAGCTGATTGCCGAGGGCTTCAGATACTATGACATGATCCGCTGGAAGGAAGGCAAGCGCTTCGAGCAGGAAATCAAGGGCATGTATTTTGCTCCGATAAAGTATGGCGAGTCATACCGTGTCTATGATATCGACGGCGACGGAAAGAACAGCGCCATGGATATCTGCCTGTACACAGGTGCACAGCCTACTGTTGACGGCGTCAAGACCTATTATAAGATAGGGGACAAGTTCAGCCTTACAGGAGAGAACGGCGGCAATGTGATTGTCCATGATACGAAGGCAGAGCCGCGCCAGTGGCGTGAGGACAGGGATTATCTGTATCCAATTCCTCTGTCACAGATACTGCTCAGCAGCGGAAAACTGAAACAGAATCCAGGCTGGGACGAATAGTCCTGTGGATGGAATTGAAACTGCTTCTATATTTGAGGTCTGGAGCCTGACTAGTCCGGTGCCGGACCTTGAATTTATTAAATTATTTATAACAGCACAATGAAATTGAAAATGAATGTTATCTTTACAGCATTCATCGCATTGTCGATGATAGCTTCAGGTTCATGCAGCAAGTCCGAGGGAAATGGCAGCAATCCATGGCACGGAGGAAACGGTGGCGGAAATACTAATCCTACCAGCCCATATGCCTATCCGAGGGCTTCTGAAAGCACAATACGTCTGATGACATATAACTCATATTACTGCAAGGGAAATAATGGCGATGCCTCGAAAAATGGCTTCACCGCACAGAACACGGCCAACTTCGCGAGAGTGATAAAAGGCCTCTCTCCGGACATGATCTCCATCCAGGAGCTTGACTGGCATGCTTCTGACAGGGGAAACCGCGAACTGCTGAACGATATCGCCACAGCGACAGGTGAAAAATGGAAAGTCGTGTTCGGACAGGCCGCTGACTATGCAGGAGGAAAGATAGGCCCTGGTCTTCTCATAAAGGAAACTGCATTGTCAAGACTCGGGTTCAAGAATGTCACGACTGTCCCTATTGAAGGCAAGGAAAAGAGGATACTTATCATTGCCGAATTTGAGAAGTTTGTCTTTATCGCCACTCATCTGGATACTGACGATACCCAGCGTGCCGCCAGCGCAAGATCCATCATTAATGAGGCGGACAAGTTCATGAACAAGAAGCCTGTATTCCTGGCAGGAGACCTGAATGACTCTCCGGCGTGGACTAACGGCGGCGCTGCATTCCCGATACTCAAGGAACGGTTTGTCATCAAGAGCGCCACAGAAGGTACCCTTCCTGCGCAGCCGAACCAGAATATCGACTATATTCTCTATGACGCCAACGGCACAGATTTCATCAATTTCGAGGAGTCTCATGTCGTCAAGTCCTTCCTGTTCGGGGATTCCCTCGAGAGGCTTGATTCAGTTTCCGACCATTATCCTGTAATTCTAGACATCAACTTGAAATAATGAAGATTTCCGTCAGGCTGCTTGCAGCGGCCGTATCACTGTTCCTCTGCTGTGCAGCAGCATCTGCATCAATATCTTTCGACGGCGTAAAGGGCCTTGTCGCAAGGCGTGTTCCTTCACTTGCCGGCAAAGTGGAATTTTATGAAAGGGCTGCAGCTCCAGGCTATGCCGATACATACGAGCTCTCCGTGGAGAACGGGAAGCTCATTGTCAAGGCTTCATCCCAGACTGCGGCATCCATGGCAGTCAACTGGTACCTGAACATATATTGCCATGAAAGCCTCTCCCATAACGGGGACAATGCAGGCGGCATTGACGGAAAACTTCCTGAGACAGGCGGGCATATCGTGAAGAACTCCAGGTTCGGCTACAGGTATGCCCTGAATTACTGCACCTATAACTACTCCTATTCGTTCTATGACTGGAACGACTGGGAGCGGGAACTTGACTGGATGGCTCTCCATGGAGTCAACCTCATGCTTGCGCCTCTAGGATGCGAGCTTGTCTGGGCCAATGTCCTTAGGCAATATGGCTTTTCGGATGCCGAGATCGAAAATTTCGTGGCAGGTCCGGGATATACGGCATGGTGGCTTATGGGTAATCTCCAGGGATGGGGCGGCCCGATGAGCCGCGACATGATGGAAAGCCGTGCGGATATGCAGAGGCGTATCATGGCGAGGATGAAGGAGCTGGGAATCGAACCGGTGCTTCAGGGATTCTGGGGCATGGTGCCTACAGCTCTAGCCGAAAAATACCCTTCGGCGAAGATTGCCGACCAGGGCATGTGGGGCAGAGTATTCCAGCGCCCTGCGGTACTGCTTCCTGACGATCCTCTTTTCAGCAAGATGGCGGACAGCTGGTATGCCGAGCTTAAAAGCCAGTATGGCAATGATATAAAATATCTTGGCGGAGACCTCTTCCACGAGGGCGGAGACACTACGGGAGTCAATGTCACACGCACAGCCCGCCTTATACAGGAATCCATGCAGCATAATCTTCCAGGCTCCATCTGGATGTTGCAGGGCTGGAGCGGAAACCCGAAGAAGGAACTTCTTGCGGGCCTTTCCCCTGAGCACACCATAGTCATAGATCTTTTCGGAGAGAGTGGCACCACGTGGCGCGATACGCATGAATTCTATGGGACACCATGGGTATGGGCGACCGTGAACCACTTCGGTGGAAAGACCGATATGGGCGGACAGCTGCCTGTTATTATTAAGGGGCCTCATCAGGCGCTTCAGGCCAGCTCCGGGCTCCTGTGCGGTGTTGGCATTCTGCCGGAGGGAATCAATGCGAACCCTGTTGTCTATGACTGGGCCATGAAGACGGCATGGGAGGATTCAGAGCCTTCTGTCGCCGACTATACCCGCGACTATATACGCTACCGGTACGGCAAGGATAATGCAGACCTCATGAAGGCCTGGGACATCCTTACACGCTCGATATATGGCGATTTCGAGATAAAGGGCGAAGGCACATTCGAGTCCATCTTCTGTGCACGTCCGGGAATGGAGGTCAAGAATGTCTCCACATGGGGACCTAAGCGCTTCCAGTATGATCCTGAAGATGTTAAGGACGCTCTGAAGCTGTTTATCGCGGCAGCCCCGGAGTTCAGAGGCTCCGTCACATTCAGCTATGACCTTGCTGACCTGGCACGTCAGGTACTTGCAAACCATGCACGGGAGGTCTATGACCGCTCGATGGCGGTATATCGAAATGGTGATGCGGAAGGCTTCTCCATTCTTGCTGACGAGTTCATAAGCCTGCTGAAGCTTCAGGACAGGCTTGCCGGCACACAGCCTGAATGGCTTGTAGGTCGCTGGCTGGACAAGGCATCGCATTATGGCAATACCGTGGAGGACTGCAAGCTGTCAGAGAAGAATGCAAGGATGCTGATTACCTACTGGGGACCGGAAATCCCATCCACCAGAATCCATGACTATGCAAACAAGGAGTGGAACGGTCTGCTGGAGGACTACTATCTTCCGAGATGGGAGGCGTTCTACAGCTGGCTCAAGAAGAAGATGGCAGGCGAGGATGCGGCAGAGCCGGATTATTTCGCCATAGAGAAAGGATGGGTATATAACAGAAAGGCATATCCTGTGTCCGTAAACGGCGAGGATGTCCTTCATCTTGCTGATACAGTGATGCTTGCTGCACGTCCTGCATACAGGGACAAGTCCCTCTCCGCGGAGGCAAGGGCCGCGGACCTGCTTTCCCGAATGACATTGTCTGAGAAGGTGGCACAGATGCGCCATCTGCATTTCAAGCATTTCGATACGGACGGTCATGTGGACATGGAGAAGCTTGCAGCTTCATCGGGAGGACATTCCTGGGGATGTATCGAGGCGTTTCCTTACAGTTCAGGCCAGTATATGCGTGCCATGTACCGTATCCAGAAATATATGCGTGAGGAGACAAGGCTCGGAATCCCTGTGATTCCTGTTATGGAGGGACTCCACGGTGTGGTCCAGGATGGCAGCACTGTCTTTCCGCAGGCTATCGCGCAGGGAGCCACCTTCTCCCCAGAACTTGTAGGGCAGATGGCTGGATGCATTGCTGGAGAAATGTCAGCAATCGGGGCTGAGCAGGTCCTTGCACCTGACTTGGACGTGGTACGCGAGCTCCGCTGGGGCCGTGTCGAGGAAACTTATGGGGAAGACCCTTATCTTATCTCATGCATGGGCAATGCCTATATGGCTGTGATGCATGAGAACGGGAAGATCACTACGCCCAAGCATTTTCTTGCACATGGTAATCCTGTGGGCGGCCTGAACCTGGCTTCTGTAAGAGGTGGCGAGCGTGAACTGCGCGACCTTTATCTGGTGCCGTTCAAGAGCGTGATACAGAACCAGTCGCCGCTTTCCATCATGAACTGCTACAGCTCCTATGACGGTGTGGCTGTCACAGGCTCTCCATATTATATGACAGATATGCTGCGTGGGGAGCTTGGATTCAGAGGCTACGTCTATTCCGACTGGGGCTCCGTGCGTATGCTCGCCAAGTTCCACATGGCGGCAGCGTCCAATGAAGAAGCAGCAAAGATGGCTGTCGAGGCAGGAATTGACCTTGAGGCGGGGAGCGAGAACTACCGTTTCATCGAGGATATGGTCCGTTCAGGCAAGATTGACATGAATTATATAGACAGGGCGGCAGGCAATGTCCTTTATGCGAAGTTCGCCTCAGGGCTGTTCGACAAGGCGCTTCCTGATACGCTCGGATGGCAGAAGGGCATCCATACGCCAGAAGCGAGGGTTCTTGCACGCCGTATGGCAGACGAGAGCACGGTTCTGCTGACTAACAATGACGGCTTCCTTCCTCTGTCCGCGGATGCGCTGCGTTCCGTGGCGGTCATCGGCCCGAATTCTGACCGTGTCCAGCTGGGAGATTACTCGTGGGGGGCAGACAAGAATTGCGGAGTGACACCGCTTGAAGGTATCAGGTCAATGCTGGATTCACGTGGAGTCCGTGTGAACTATGCCGCGGGCTGCGACCCATATTCACAAGACAGGTCTGGCTTCAAGGCAGCTGTCAGTGCCGCCAGGAAGAGTGATGTTATCCTCCTTTTTGTAGGCTCGCAGAGCGCAATGCTTGCGAGGGCAAGCGAACCGGCGACATCAGGTGAAGGCTACGACCTTACAGACCTTGTGCTGCCTGGTGTCCAGATGGATCTGGTAAGGGAGCTTGCGAAGCTCGGAAAGCCGATGGTGGTCACTATGGTGACAGGAAAGCCGTTTGTGGCTGATGAGATCGCCTCCCTTTCCAAGGCTGTACTCGTGCAGTGGTATGCCGGTGAGGAAGCAGGAAACTCCATCGCTTCCATCCTTTTCGGCGATATGAACCCATCAGGCAAGCTTCCTGTATCATTCCCGAAGAGCGTAGGCCATCTGCCTTGCTATTATAACTATCTTCCTACAGACAAGGGGTACTATAACAAGAAAGGCTCCATTGACAAGCCGGGACGCGACTATGTGTTCTCTGATCCGTATGCCTCATATTCTTTCGGACATGGACTGAGCTACACCACATTCGAATACGGAAATCTGGCAGTAAGAAGCGATGAGCTTGCGCCGGGAGATACCATCAATGTCAAGTTTACTGTGAAGAATACCGGCAGCGTGGACGGAAAGGCCGTGCCGCAGCTGTATGTCCGCGACAAGGTTTCCAGCGTCGCCACTCCGGTAAAGCAGCTTAAGGCATTCACCAAGATTCTGCTGAAGGCGGGCGAGCAGAAGACCGTCGAGCTTAATGTGCCTGTATCGGCACTTTCGCTGCATGACAAGTCCATGCGCGAGGTGGTCGAGCCGGGCGAGTTCGAGCTGTACATCGGCGATTCTTCCGAGGATATCAGGCTCAATGCCTCCGTCACCGTCGGGGACGGATTCTCCGAAGCCTCCAGTGTCAATGCTGATGTCCGTGATGCAGTGGCTGGTGTCGAGGCTCATGGTGAATATGTCGAGATCTCTGGAACTGTCCGCAATGTCCAGGCGGCAGTCCTGTCAGGTGTCACTGTCAGCCCTGCCGGCGAGCCTTCGGTCAAGACCGTCACCGACAGGAACGGACGTTACCGCATCCGTGTAAGGCTCAATGACAGCCTTGTGTTTACCCTCGACAGTTATATCCCGGTTTCTGTTCCTGTCAAGGGCACATCGTCCATTGATGTGGATATGGACCCTCTTATCAACTGATTGATTAACATTCTTTTTACAGCTTATTCGCATGAAAGCCAGAGAATTTATATGTTCGCTGCTGCTTGCCGCTGTCTCCATGGCAGCGGCATCTGCAGCTGTAAGGATTGTGCCTGAGCCTGTCCGTATTGTTGAACGTGCAGGCAAGGCATCGCTCCCTTCCGCCATAACGATTTCCGCTCCCGCGGGCAGCGGCATTGCCGATACCTATATTGACCTGACTTCAGGGATCCTGGAAAAGTCGGGAATAACATTGGGAAAGGGTGGATGGCGTTCGACGGTGAAACTGTCATTGTCCCGCAAAGTTGACGGTGCCGGGGCATATATCATTGAGGTAAGACGCCGCCGTGTCATGATCACGGCCTCTGACGAGGACGGGCTCTGGAACGGTCTGCAGACATTGACGCAGCTGCTGATACAGGGTGTTGACCATAAGATGATCATATATGATGCGCCACGTTTCGGTTACCGCGGGGCAATGCTTGACTGCGGTCGTCATTTCTTTACCGTGGATGAGGTGAAGGCTTTCATTGACATGATGGCGGTTCATAAGCTTAACATGTTCCACTGGCATCTTACCGAGGACCAGGGCTGGAGAATCGAGATAAGGAAATATCCGCTTCTTACAGAAATAGGCTCAGTGCGTAAAGGCTCGTACCTGACAAACTATTCCGGGGAGCAGCATGATGCATACAGCAGCGAGCCTTATGGCGGATTCTATACTCAGGATGAGATTCGTGAGGTCGTGAAATATGCCCAGGACAGGCACATTGTCACGATTCCTGAGATCGAGATCCCCGGGCACAGCATGGCAGCTCTGGCTAGCTATCCATGGCTTGGCTGTACCGGCGGGCCTTATGAGGTGCGTGTGCAGTGGGGGGTCTCCGATGATGTGATGTGCATCGGGAAGGAATCGACATGGGAGTTCTGCCGCAATGTCCTTGACGAGGTGTGTGAGCTGTTTCCTGGAGAGCTGATACATATCGGCGGAGATGAGGCTCCACGTGTAAGATGGAATGAATGTCCGCACTGCCAGGCTCTTATGAAGAAGGAGGGCATGACTTCAGAGGCGCAGTTGCAGAGCTGGATTACATCCAGGGTCGAGAACTATCTCGCTTCTAAAGGGAAACGGATCATCGGCTGGGACGAGGTTCTTGAAGGCGGTGTGTCCAAAGGGTGTGTCGTGATGTCCTGGGCAAACGGCAGTACCGGCGGTCAGAAGGCTGCGGCGCTTGGCAATGATGTGATTATGACAGACAAGTTCCATTGCTACTTCGACTGCTATCAGACGGAATCACGTGAGGGAGAGCTTTTTGCCCATAACAGGAACATCCCGCTGGAGAAGGTGTGGCAATATGACCCTGTGGGCGGCATGGATGCTGCATCTGCTTCACATGTGCTTGGCGTACAATGCAATACATGGACAGAGCATATCTCCGCCATGGACAGGGTCTATTTCATGAACCTTCCACGTATGGCTGCACTTGCAGAGGTTGCTTGGGCATCTCCGGAGAGCCTTTCAGGCTACCACGATTTCCTGGAGCGCCTTCAGGCTTCCTTTATACCGCTCTACAGTGCCGCCTCATGGCCTTTCGCAGAGTTCTACAGACAGGATCTGGAACGCCGGTAGCGGTGGTATAGACTATTCTGCCATCGGAACTGTTTCACCGGAACGTCCAGTGGTTTCCATTATCGCCTGCCTGTGCATCCCGGGAGTTTTATGTGTAATGTAAAATATTAATATATAACGGAACTATGCATTTTAGGCTTGTAAGCCATAATGTTATTTCCTCAATTCGCTGATTTACAATTATTTAACATTTTTTAAAATAGCATATGTGATGATTTTGAGAAATGTTAATGCGCTGATATTTAACTGATTAACTAAAATGGGCGCTTTATGTTTTCCCACTTTATCTGACGCAAGCCTGAAGTGCATGAGCCTGATATATAATAATTTAGCTATATTTCTACTCCACGGTTTACGGAGTGGAAATATAGCTAAATCATTGAATCATAGATTATAACACTCCACAAAGAAGTTGCCTCTCCCTATCGGCGTCTGTATAATCTTGCAAAAATGATTGAGACGAAGATGGCAAGCAGGCTCAATGTGATGAAAATAAGCTCTGCATGGAATGCGGCGCTCTGCTCCTGCATCACATTTCCGGGCAGTGACACTTCATTTCTGAATATGAATCCCACAGCCACCGGAACAAGCAGCATCCCCATGTTCTGGATCCAGTATATGAGCGAATATGCGGTTCCGAGGTTCTTCTCCGGTACGATCTTGGAGACCGTAGGCCAGAGTGCGGCTGGCACGAGAGAATACCCGACTCCCAGCATTGCGATAGCCACATAGCCGTAGGCAGGATGCCCCTGCGGGGCGAAAGCTATCAGCAGATGAGCGAGCAGCACCAGTATAGAACCTGAAACCATCCATCTGCTCTCTTTTCCTGACTTGTCCACGAGGAAGCCGAACAGGGGAGCGAATACTACAGTGAAGAACGGAATCATTGATACCATAAGGCTCGCGCTTTCCACAGGGATCCCGAATCTCGGAATCAGTATGGAAGTGGCGAACTTCTTGAACGAGATGATGCTGCAGTAGAAGAACACGCAGAGCAGGGCTGACAATATGAAGTACCTGTTTCCCAGGACCTTGAAAATGTCGGAGAACCTGAACTTGTCATCTTCCGAAGTCTCTTTCCTGTCCGTGGAGCCTGTGACGGCGTCGAATCTGGCATCCATTGCCACGAATATTCCCCACAGAACGGTGCCCGCGAGCAGCAGAAGAAGCCCTACGAATGCCGGACGTGCCGTCTCCAAGAGCGTGTACACCTCTCCTTCAGGCTTTGCCACCACAAGCATAGGCGATAACAGCAGGGCAAGAGCCGTTCCCAGACGGGCGATCGCCAGCTGCAGCCCCATTGCAAATGCCATATTCCTGCCCTTGAACCACTTGGCAATGGACCGTGTCACGGCTACTCCGGCGATTTCACTGCCGAGCCCGAAAATCATGCATCCCGCATACGCCAGAGCAAGCGATGCCTCTGGGGACATCCCCGATGTTATAGCTATTGTGACAATGGCTGCTCCGGCAGTCATCAGCCCCACGAAGATGGAGCCTGTGATCCGCACACCCCATTTGTCCAGAAGCATTCCGCATACGATCAGTCCTCCCCATACGCAGAGGAACGAATATCCGCCGGCATAGAAGCCGTAGTCCGCAGAATCCCACCCCAGCTCCAGCATCTCCGGAGAACGGAACAGCTGGGACAGGGATGAGAACATGTCATCAAAGAAATAAGACCCGAACATCGGGACCACGAGACAGGCCAATGCCAGCCAGCGTGACGCGCTTCGGATCTTATCAGCATTTGTTGAACTCATTTTCAACCCTATTCTTTTACGTTAGGAAGCTCCAGGCCGTAGCCTTTCTTCCTGTCCTCCACCTTCAGCAGGAATGTCAGCAGGAATGCCAGCACACCGAATGATGAGAAGATGATCATCGGAACGGTATAGCCTCCGGTTGCCTGAAGTGTGGCGCCGATAAGAAGCGGCACGAGGCAGAGACCGATGTTCTGAACCCAGAATATGAGGCAGTATGCGGAGCCGAGGATCTTTTCGTCAATGATCTTCGGGACAGACGGCCACAATGCAGCGGGCACGAGGGAGAATGATACACCAAGAGTCACGATAAGCACGAGAGCGAGAGCCTTGCTTGGGAAAGCAGGCAGCACGAAGGCGAATCCGAGGTGGCAGATTATCATGATGATTGCTCCGGCCATCAGCATTGACGCACCCTTGCCCTTGAAGTCCAGGAATGCTCCGAGGAACGGTGTGAGGATCATGGCGAGGATAGGGAAGCAGCTGAATAGTCTGGAGGCAGTCTCTGCGGAGACATTCAATGTCTGCTCCAGATAGTTAGGGGCATAGCGCTGGAACGGGAATATTGCACTGTAGTAGAGTACGCAGAGCAGGGCGACAATCCAGAACATCTTGCTGCTGAAGATCTTGCCGAGGTCGCTGATGTGGAATTCATCCTCCGGATCCTTCTCTGCAGTCATGATACCGGCCTCGATAAGCTGTCCGTCGAATTTCCTGTCCATGAATGTGAAGATGAGGAAGAACAGCAGTCCTATGACGAGAAGCGCTGTGCAGAACCCTACAGGGGCGACGACTGAGCTGTTGAACTTGGCTGCGATCATAGGGGAGATCCACATTACGGCGAATACACCGAGGCGGGCGATAGCCATCTCAAGTCCCATTGCAAGAGCCATTTCCTTGCCCTTGAACCACTTGGCGATAGCCTTCGACACTGTCGTTCCTGCCATTTCGCATCCGCATCCGAAAATCATGAATCCCAGGCATGCCATCTTCGCGCTTCCGGGCAATGCTACCCACCAGCTGTCGAGCCATGCGCAGAACTGCGTTGCCTGGAACCAGTCGCTGATACCTATATATTTAATGAATGCACCTGCCACCATAAGAGAAGCAGAGAGAAGCCCTGTGAAACGTACACCCATCTTGTCCAGGATGATGCCTGCGAAAATAAGGAAGAAGCAGAACACGTTAAGGAAATACTCTGATGCGGCATAAGTTCCGAACACAGTGCTATTCCAGTTCAGCTTCTCTTCGATAAGCGACTTCAGCGGGGACATCACATCCACGAACATGTAGCCGAAGAACATCATCAGTGCAATGAGCACCAGAACTGACCAGCGGGCTACAGGGCTGTCATTCATTAGTTTTTGAGCTTTTGTCATATTGTATTGTCTTTAATTTACACTAGGTGATGTTTCCGTGGCCAGGCTGTTCTCCGTCTTATGGACAGCCGGCTACGCGATATCAAATCCCTGCAATTTATTCAATAAATCATAAACGGCAAAATGAAATCGGCTAAAATATCGGGAAATGTTCGTATCTTGTGACAAAATATGTTTTTTCGATGCTTGAAAAGATAAACAGTCCTGAAGATGTACGTGCGCTGGATGAGGCATCTCTGAAGCAGCTATGTGCGGAGATCAGGCAATATATAATAGAATGCTGCTCGACAAATCCGGGACATCTGGGCTCAAGCCTCGGGGCCGTGGAGCTTATCGTCGGGCTGCATTATGTGTTCAATACGCCTCATGACAAGATCGTCTTCGATGTGGGGCATCAGGCCTATGCCCATAAGATTCTGACAGGGCGTCGCGAGGCATTCCGCAGGAACAGGATGAAGAACGGGCTGAGCGGATTTCCCAGAAGGGATGAAAGCATATACGATGCATTCGGTACGGGACATTCCTCCACATCCATCTCCGCGGCGCTGGGGCTTTCATGCGCTGCCAGGATGCAGGGCATTGACGAGAAGGTCATAGCATTGATCGGGGACGGGGCATTGACAGGAGGGCTTGCCCTTGAAGGACTGAACAATGCAGGCGCGAGCCATAGCGATATCCTGATAATCCTCAATGACAATAACTGCTCTATAGACAGGAACATAGGCGGCCTGCACGACTATCTGCTCCGCCTGACCACGGATCCTACATACAACAGGATCAAGGACAAGATATGGGACAGGATGGGCGACAGCTGGCTGCGCGAAAAGATGCAGAATCTTGTGCGCACCACCAAGTCTTCCCTTGTGGACGGCTTCGGAGGAGCATTGTTCGAGGCTCTGGGCTTCAGATATTTCGGTCCGGTGGACGGGAACGATATGGACGCTGTGCTGGATGCGCTCAGGCGTCTGAAGGATATCAAGGGGCCTCGCATCCTGCATACCATAACACGTAAGGGAAAGGGCTATGCCCCTGCAGAACAGAATCCTACGATATGGCATGCACCAGGGAAGTTCAACCCGGCTACGGGTGAGCGCATTACAGGAGCTCATCAGGCGGACAGATATCAGGATGTGTTCGGGAAAGTCCTCCTGGATCTGGCACGCAAGGACAGCCGGGTGGTCGGCATCACACCGGCGATGGCTACGGGCTGCGGGATGAACCTTCTGGCAGCGGAGCTTCCCGGGCAATTTTTCGATGTCGGGATCGAGGAGGAGCATGCCGTGACATTTTCTGCCGGCCTTGCAGCTGGAGGCATGCGCCCGTTCTGCAACATATATTCTTCATTCTCGCAGCGAGCCTATGACGAGATAATACATGACGTGGCGCTGCAGAATCTTCCTGTGGTACTGTGCTTCGACAGGGCAGGGCTGGTAGGAGAGGATGGGGCTACCCATAACGGATGCTATGATATTGCCGCATATCGTCCTATACCAGGAGCTGTGATATCGGCCCCCAGGAATGAACTGGAGCTTAAGAACCTCATGTACACAGCACTTCATTATGATGGCGGACCTTTTATAATAAGGTATCCGCGCGGGTGCGGTGAAGGTGTCGCATGGGAGGACCGTGATTATTCCGAGCTTCCAGCAGGCAAGGGGGAGAAACTTCTTGACGGTGATGGACTCGCGATAATTGCCGCAGGACCGGAAGTGAACAGGGCTCTGGAGGCGGCTGAGAATATCAGGAAGCGTACAGGCAGATGCCCTGCCGTATATGATATAAGGTATATCAAGCCTCTGGACGTGGAAATCATGGAGGATGCTGCATCCAAGGGGATGATCCTGACTGTGGAGGAAGGCTGCCTTAAGGGTGGGCTTTTCGGGGCGGTAACGGAATATATGGCAGAACATTCGCATATCATACAGGTGGAAGGGATTGGAATCCCGGACGCATATATATGCCAGGACAGGCAGGATAGCCAGCGCAGGGACTGCGGACTGGATGCGTCAGGAATAGAGGGGAAGGCTTCCAGGATGATGAAAGTGTAATATTTTTTCGATATTTTTATTGAAAATGTTTGCAGAATCAGATTTAATGCCTATCTTTGCAATCCCTTACGAAACGTAAGGCAAACATATTGCCGATATAGCTCAGTTGGCCAGAGCACGTGATTTGTAATCTCGGGGTCGTGGGTTCAAATCCCTCTATCGGCTCAAGTTCCGGAAAAGGCCTTTCCGGTGAAATATTGGGAGAATACCAGAGTGGCCAAATGGGGCAGACTGTAAATCTGCTGACTTATGTCTTCGGTGGTTCGAATCCATCTTCTCCCACTCATTCGCGGAAGTAGCTCAGTTGGTAGAGCATCAGCCTTCCAAGCTGAGGGTCGCGAGTTCGAACCTCGTTTTCCGCTCTAAAGTTTTTTATAACTGCTGCCGGTGTAGCTCAGGGGTAGAGCGCATCCTTGGTAAGGATGAGGTCATGAGTTCAATTCCCATCACCGGCTCTACATTTGTTTATTCACAGCAATAACATATTAAAAACATAATATTATGGCAAAAGAAACATTCGTAAGAACCAAGCCGCATGTCAACATCGGTACAATTGGCCACGTTGACCACGGTAAGACTACCTTGACAGCTGCCATTTCCAAGGTGCTTGTCGAGAAAGGTTTCACAAAGTCTGATGAGGTTAGATCTTTCGACCAGATCGATAACGCACCAGAGGAGAAAGAGCGTGGTATCACCATCAACTCTTCACACATCGAGTATGAGACAGCTAACCGTCACTACGCACACGTAGACTGCCCGGGCCACGCTGACTATGTGAAGAACATGGTAACTGGTGCCGCTCAGATGGATGGCGCTATTCTCGTAGTTGCCGCTACTGATGGTCCTATGCCTCAGACACGTGAGCACATCCTTCTCGCACGTCAGGTGAACGTTCCTAAGATTGTTGTTTTTATGAACAAGGTTGACCTTGTTGACGATCCTGAGATGCTTGACCTCGTTGAGATGGAGATCAGGGACCTCCTCAAATTCTATGATTTCGATGAGGACTGCCCTATCATCCGCGGTTCTGCACTTGGTGCTCTTAACGGAGACCCTAAGTGGGAGGACAAGGTTATGGAGCTCATGGATGCTGTTGATACATACATTCCTATCCCAGAGCGTGAGAATGAGAAACCATTCCTTATGCCTATCGAGGATATCTTCTCTATCACCGGTCGTGGTACTGTTGTTACAGGCCGTATCGAGAGAGGTACAATCCACGTTAACGATGCAGTTGAGCTCGTAGGCTTCGGCGACGCTCCTAGGCCGACAACTGTAACAGGTGTCGAGATGTTCCGCAAGCTTCTTGATCAGGGTGAGGCTGGAGACAATGTTGGTCTTCTTCTCCGTGGTATCGACAAGAAGGATGTCAAGAGAGGTGAGGTTGTTGCTAAACCTGGTTCAATCACTCCTCATACTGACTTCAAGGCTCAGATCTACGTCCTCAAGAAAGAGGAAGGTGGCCGTCACACTCCGTTCCACAACCACTATCGTCCACAGTTCTTCATCCGTACACTTGATGTTACAGGTGAGATCACTCTTCCAGAGGGAACTGAGATGGTTATGCCAGGCGATAACGTTGAGATCACTGTTAAGCTCATCACTCCAGTTGCACTTAACGAAGGTCTTCGTTTCGCAATCCGTGAGGGTGGCCGTACAGTAGGTGCAGGCCAGGTAACTAAGATTCTCGAATAATTTTAGTTCAAGATAGAAAGTGCCGGTTTTTTCCGGCACTCTTTTACAGGGGCATAGTATAAGGGCTAGTATAGTGGTCTCCAAAACCATTGATGGGAGTTCGAATCTCTCTGCCCCTGCTAATATCAAAGGTTACGATTTGGTAATGTTTAACAGACTCTGCGCAAGCTTCCAATAAGCAGTGTCCATTAAAAGAAAAGATGAGAAAGTTCATTAACTATGTGAAAGGGTCTTTCGAAGAGCTCACCAAGAAGGTGACTTGGCCGACCTGGGCAAAGCTTCAGAGTTCAGCTCTGCTTGTCATGGTCGCTACTGTCATCATTGCGGCTGTTCTTTTCGTGATTGACTACATTTTCCAGTATCTGATGACAGCAATCTACACATTGTAATTTTTTATTCATTACCATGGGCGAGAAAAAATGGTACGTCCTTAGGACTGCAGGAAGCAAAGAGAAGAAAGTCAAAGAGTACCTCGATAAGGAAATCGAGAGGAGCACAGATTTGCAGAAAGAGATTTCTCAGGTTCTTGTTCCCCTTGAGAAGAAATATACAGTCAAGAACGGAAAGAGAGTCGCTACAGAGAAGATTCTTTTCCCGGGCTATGTTTTTATCGAGGCTGAACTTGGCAAGGACTCTGATTATCTTATCCGCAGTCATGTGATTCCTGGTCTGGCCGGATTCCTTTCCGAAAAGTCAGACGACACCAAGAGCCAGGGAGAAAAGGTAGCGGTTCCGCTACGCGACGAGGAAGTCAAGAGACTTCTTGGCCAGCAGGACGAGCAGACAGTGACCGAGGCAGATACCGAAGTCGATTATCAGGTCGGCGACTCTGTCAAGATTACCGATGGTCCGTTCAGTGGTTTCGATGGTACTGTGGATGAAATTGCAGTCGACAGAAGCAAAATCAAGGTAATAGTTATGATCTTCGGCAGAAAGACTCTGCTCGAGCTCAACTTTAATCAAGTAACTAAAGAATAAAATCATGGCAAAAGAAGTAACCGGATTCATTAAGCTCCAAATCAAAGGCGGAGCAGCGAATCCTGCGCCACCAGTAGGACCGGCTCTCGGTTCTAAAGGTCTGAATATTATGGACTTCTGCAAGCAGTTCAATGCAGCTACCCAGGGTTCTGCAGGAAAAGTGCTCCCAGTTGTCATTACAGTATTCTCAGACAAGTCATTTACTTTCGTTGTAAAGCAGCCGCCAGTTGCGGTATCTCTTAAAGAGGCTGCTAAAATCCAGAAGGGATCAGGCGAACCTAACAGACAGAAGGTTGCCAGTGTATCATGGGATCAGATCAAGACTATTGCCGAGGGCAAGATGGCTGATATGAATGCATTCACACTGAAGTCAGCTATGAAGATGGTTGCCGGAACAGCGAGAAGTATGGGTATAAAAGTAACCGGAACTTTCCCGGCTGACCTTTAATAATTCACATGCATTATGAGTAAGATTTCAAAGAACATGAAGGCTGCCTTGGCTAAGTATGATCCGTCAAAGCAGTACGAGCTTTCAGAAGCATGCGGTATTCTTAAAGAGATTACATTTACCAAATTCGACGCTTCTGTCGAGCTTATCGCCAACCTTGGTGTTGACCCGCGTAAGGCAAACCAGATGATCCGTGGAGTGGTTTCACTTCCTCACGGAACCGGTAAGGTCACCAGAGTCCTCGTACTCTGTACTCCTGACAAGGAGGCTGAGGCAAAAGAGGCTGGAGCTGACTATGTAGGCCTTGATGAATATATCGAGAAGATCAAAGGTGGCTGGACAGACGTTGATGTCATCATCTGTACTCCTTCTGTTATGGCAAAGGTCGGTATCATCGGACGTATCCTAGGACCTAGAGGACTTATGCCGAACCCTAAGACCGGTACCGTTACCATGGCTGTCGGCAACGCTGTCAAGGAAGTAAAGGCAGGTAAGATTGACTTCAAGGTTGACAAGACCGGAATTATCCATACCGCTATCGGAAAGGCATCTTTCACTCCGGAGCAGATTTATGACAATGCAAAGGTTGTGATGTCCGCAATCCTCAAGCTGAAGCCTCAGACTCTTAAAGGTACATACCTGAAGAGTGCAGCTATCTGCACTACCATGAGCCCGGGTGTCAAGCTCGATATCAAGACATTCAGTGCTGAATAATAAAAGTTCAATGTTATGAGAAAAGAATTAAAAGCCCAGATAATTGAATCTATCTCAGCACAGATCAAGGAGACTCCGAATTTCTATATTACCGATATCTCCGGTCTTAATGCTGAGCAGACAACAAAGCTCCGCCGCGCATGTTTCGAGGCTGGTATCAAGCTTACAGTTGTAAAGAATACACTCTTCCGTCATGTTATCAACGGACTGAACAACGAGGAGATCAATACTCTTGCTGAAACTCTTGAGGGGAACACAGCAATCATGTACACAGAGGTTGCCAATGCTCCTGCAAAGCTTATCAAGAAGTTCCAGAAGGATGGTTTCGAAAAACCTGCACTGAAAGGTGCATACGTTCAGGAGTGTGCTTTCGTAGGCGCAGACAAGCTCGACGAGCTCGCTGCTATCAAGTCTAAGGAGGAACTCCTCGGAGACATCATCGGTCTTCTCCAGTCTCCTGCCAAGAATGTCATCTCTGCTCTTCAGTCAGCAGGAGACAAACTTGCCGGAATCGTCAAGACCCTTTCAGAGAAAGAAGAGAAATAAGTATAAACAATTTAAACAATATCATTTATTATGGCAGATGTAAAAGCACTTGCAGAAGAGTTGGTTAACCTTTCTGTAAAAGACGTTCAGGAACTTGCTAAAGTTCTCAAGGAAGAGTACGGTATCGAGCCAGCTGCAGCAGCAGTTGCAGTTGCAGCTCCAGTTGCTGGTGGCGAGGCTGCAGCAGCAGAGCAGACAGAGTTCGATGTTATCCTCAAATCAGCCGGTGACGCTAAGCTTAACGTTATCAAAGCTGTTAAGGATCTCCTCAGCCTTGGCCTGAAAGAGGCAAAGGAACTCGTTGACAAGGCTCCAGGTGCAACTTTGAAAGAGAAAGTATCTAAGGCAGAGGCAGAGCAGATCAAATCTACTCTTGAGGAAGCTGGTGCTGAAGTTGAGGTTAAATAACTTCGCTTCGCCCCTAGATGGGATCGAAATCAGGTTTAGAGCCGTCTGTAGGCTCTAAACCTTTTTGTCGTATTTAAGTTTTTCTCTATTTCAAAGGCAGAATATGTCAAATAAGACTACCAATAAACGAATAAATTTCGCCACATCAAAAATCCTGGATTATCCGGATCTTCTTGAGGTGCAGCTGAAATCATTCAAGGATTTCTTCCAGCTTGACACCACCCCTGAAAACAGAAAAAACGAAGGTCTTTACCAAGTATTCCAGGAAATATTTCCAATCGAAGATACGAGGAACAACTACAAGCTTGAGTTTATCGATTACTTTATCGATCCGCCTCAGTATTCGATTGAAGAGTGTCTTGAGAGAGGTCTGACGTATAACGTTCCTCTGAAGGCAAAACTCCGCCTTTCATGCAGTGATCCGGAACACGAGGACTTCGATACCAAGGTTCAGGATGTATATCTCGGAAACATTCCGTATATGACTCCTGCCGGTACCTTCGTGATCAACGGATCTGAGCGAATCATTGTATCACAGCTCCACAGGTCGCCGGGCGTGTTCTTCGACCAGACTTTGCACGCAAACGGTACCAAGCTTTACTCTGCCAGAATCATTCCGTTCAAGGGTTCATGGATCGAGTTCGCTACAGACATCAACAATGTGATGTATGCGTACATCGACCGTAAGAAGAAGCTTCCAGTAACGACGTTGCTCAGAGCCATCGGCTTCGATGCAGACAAGGATATCATCAACATCTTCGGACTTGCCGAGGAGATCGAGGCTACCCCTGAGAATCTGCAGGCCAATGAGGGCAGGAAGCTTGCCGCAAAGGTGCTGAAGACCTGGAATGAGGACTTTGTGGACGAGGATACAGGGGAGGTCATCCCTATCGAGCGTACAACACCTGTCGTCGAGAGAGGCGAGGCTATCGATGAGGAGACAATCCAGAAACTTACCGATGCAGAGGTCAAGACCGTTCTTCTCCAGAAGGATGAGTCCAGTGATAACGAGTATGCTATCATCTACAATACTCTGCAGAAGGATCCGACCAATACGGAAAAGGAAGCCGTCTATTATATCTACAAGCAGCTGCGTAATTCAGAACCACCTGATGAGGCAACTGCCCGCGATGTCATTGACAAGCTCTTCTTCTCCGAAAAGAGATATGACCTCGGTGCAGTCGGCCGCTACCGTCTGAACAAGAAGCTCGGACTTTCGACAGATCCTGAGCTCCGTGTCCTCACGAACACCGATATCATCGAGATTATCAAGTATCTCATCCAGCTTATCAACTCGAAAGCTACTGTGGATGATATCGACCATTTGAGCAACAGACGTGTAAGAACAGTAGGCGAGCAGCTTGCGAACCAGTTCAGCGTCGGCCTCTCCAGAATGGCGAGAACCATCCGCGAAAGAATGAACGTCAGGGACAGCGAGCAGTTCATCCCTATCGACCTCATCAACTCGAAGACATTGTCTTCAGTCATCAACTCATTCTTCGGAACGAGCCAGCTCTCACAGTTCATGGATCAGACAAACCCTCTTGCCGAGGTGACGCACAAGCGCCGTCTTTCAGCATTGGGACCTGGCGGTCTTTCCAGGGACAGGGCAGGATTCGAGGTCCGAGACGTTCACTATACACATTACGGAAGGCTTTGCCCTATCGAGTCTCCTGAGGGACCTAACATCGGTCTTATCTCGTCACTTTGCGTTTACGCGAAGATTGATGACCTCGGATTTATCGAGACTCCTTACCGTAAGGTCGAGAACGGAAAGGTTGACCTGTCAGATTCCGGCTGGAAGTTCATGAGCGCAGAGGAAGAGGAGGACAAGCTTGTCTCACTTGCCAATGTGAAGATGGACGATGACGGAACCATCGAGGAAGACAGAATCCAGTGCCGTCTTGAGGCGGACTTCCCTGTCGTTTCCAAGGAGGAGGTTGACTACATGGATGTAGCTCCTAACCAGATGGCTTCTGTGGCCGCATCCCTTATCCCGTTCCTCGAGCATGACGATGCCCACCGTGCACTTATGGGTGCGAACATGATGCGTCAGGCTGTTCCGCTTCTCAAGCCAGAGTCACCTATCGTAGGTACCGGTCTGGAGGAGAGGGTCTGCATTGACTCCAGGACCCAGGTGATGGCAGAAAGGGACGGCGAAGTCGTTTACGTGGATGCCAACGAGATTCATGTCAAGTATGACGCCACCGATGATGAGAAATTCGTAAGATTCTCACCGGATATTACCGTTTATCACCTTCCTATATATAGAAGGACAAACCAGAGCACAACCATCTGCCTGAAGCCTATCGTAAGAAAGGGCGATAGGGTCGTTGCCGGACAGGTGATGACAGAGGGCTACGCCACACAGAATGGCGAACTTGCGCTCGGACGTAACCTTATGGTAGCGTTCATGCCTTGGAAGGGTTATAACTATGAGGATGCTATCGTGCTGTCAGAGAAGATGGTCCGCTGGGATATCCTTACTTCTGTGCATGTCGACGAATATATCACGGAAGTCCGTGAGACAAAGCGTGGTATGGAGGAGCTTACTTCCGACATCCCGAATGTCAGCGAGGATGCTACCAGGAACCTGGATGCAAACGGTATCGTCAGAATCGGTGCCCATATCGAGCCGGGCGACATCATGGTCGGCAAGATCACTCCTAAGGGTGAGAGCGATCCTTCACCTGAGGAGAAGCTGCTTCGTGCGATATTCGGCGACAAGGCTGGCGATGTAAAGGATGCATCGCTGAAGGCTAATCCTTCACTTAGCGGAACTGTCATCAAGACAGCGCTTTATGCCAAGGTCGCAAAGGAAGGTAACCGTAAGGGTGCGAAGGCAGAGCAGAAGATCAGGATCGAGAGCATCGAGGAGGATTTCAACAAGAAGGCAGAGGCTCTCTACGCCAAGTTCTTCGAGAAGCTTGTCGTTCTTGCAGACGGTAAGAAGAGCGCCGGCATCAGCGACCTTTATGGCGTGGAAATCATCCCTAAGGGCAAGGAAATCACTACGACATTGCTCAGAAGCATTTCTGATTTCGACAATATTAACTCCAACAAGTGGACAGAGGACGAGAAGACCAATGCCATGATCCGCGAGCTTATCAACAACTACTGCATTGCCTACAAGGAGGCTGCGGCAGCTAACAAGAGGGCTCTGGACAAGGTCAAGATCGGTGACGAGCTTGCCAATGGTGTCATGCAGCTTGCCAAGGTCTATATTGCCAAGAAGAGAAAGATCACTGTCGGTGACAAGATGGCGGGACGCCATGGTAACAAGGGTATTGTAGCGAAGATTGTCAGGGAGGAGGATATGCCGTTCCTTGAGGATGGTACTCCTGTTGACATTGTCCTGAACCCTCTTGGTGTGCCTTCCCGAATGAACCTTGGACAGATCTACGAGACTGTTCTCGGATGGGCAGGTGCAAGGCTTGGACTGAAGTTCAGCACCCCTATTTTTGACGGAGCAAGCCTTGATGAAATCTGCAACTATACGGACAAGGCCGGTCTTCCTAGATATGGCAGCACCCACCTCAGGGACGGCGGTACAGGAGACTGGTTCGACCAGTTTGCTACAGTCGGTATCATCTATATGATCAAGCTCGGTCACATGGTTGATGACAAGATGCATGCAAGGTCTATCGGACCATACTCTCTTATCACCCAGCAGCCTCTTGGAGGTAAGGCGCAGTTCGGAGGACAGCGTTTCGGAGAGATGGAGGTGTGGGCGCTCGAGGCATTCGGCGCAGCAAACGCACTTCAGGAAATCCTTACGGTCAAGTCCGATGATGTTACCGGAAGGTCCAAGACTTACGAGGCCATCGTCAAGGGAGAACCGATGCCTACTCCAGGTATTCCAGAGTCTCTGAATGTGCTGCTGCACGAGCTCAGAGGTCTCGGACTTAAAGTGACTCTTGATTAATTACCATCAATTTGATTGATATAATATGCCTACTTTCAATAACAAAGATAATAAGGTAAGGAGCAACTTCCAGAGAATCAGCATCTCGCTGGCATCTCCAGAGGACATCATCGACAGGTCCCATGGAGAGGTCCTCAAGCCGGAGACGGTGAACTACAGGACCTATAAGCCTGAGCGTGACGGTCTTTTCTGCGAGAAGATTTTCGGTCCTACCAAGGACTACGAATGCTATTGCGGCAAGTACAAGAGAATCAGATACCGTGGAATCGTCTGCGACAGGTGTGGTGTGGAAGTCACAGAGAAGAAGGTGAGAAGGGAAAGGATGGGACATATCTCCCTGACCGTTCCTGTAGCCCACATCTGGTACTTCAAGTCAGCTCCTAACAAGATATCAGCGGTACTCGGTGTTCCGGCGAAGAAGCTGGAGGCTGTGATATACTATGAGAAGTATATCGTCATCAGACCTGGAGACAGCGGGCTTAACAAGCTCGATCTCCTTACTGAGGACGAGTATCTTGATATCATGGCAAGGCTTCCGGAGAATGACAACCTTGCGGACGACGATCCGCAGAAGTTCATTGCCAAGATGGGAGCGGAAGGTATTTATGACCTTCTGAAGGAAATCGATATCGATACGCTTGCAAAAGACCTTCGCGAGGCGATGGCAAAGGAGAACTCCCAGCAGAGGAAGGCTGAGCTTCTTAAGAGGCTGAGCGTCGTCAAGTGGTTTGAGGAGTCCAAGGGCGTGAACCGTCCGGAGTGGATGATCATGAAGGTTATCCCTGTGATTCCGCCGGATCTGCGTCCGCTTGTTCCTCTTGATGGAGGCCGCTTTGCCACATCAGACCTCAATGACCTTTACAGAAGGGTCATCATCCGAAACAATCGTCTCAAGAGGCTTATCGAGATAAAGGCTCCTGAAGTGATTCTCCGAAACGAGAAGCGTATGCTCCAGGAGGCTGTGGACTCTCTCTTCGACAACTCCAAGAAGTCCAGCGCAGTCAAGAGCGAATCCAACAGGGCGCTCAAGTCCTTGTCCGACAGCCTTAAAGGTAAGCAGGGACGTTTCCGCCAGAACCTCCTCGGTAAGCGTGTCGACTATTCTGCACGTTCTGTTATCGTCGTAGGTCCGGAACTCCAGATGCACGAGTGCGGTCTTCCTAAATTCATGGCTGCAGAGCTTTACAAGCCGTTCATCATCAGAAAGCTGATTGAGCGCGGCATTGTGAAGACAGTGAAGTCTGCGAAGAAGATTGTGGACAGGAAGGATCCTGTGATCTGGGATATCCTTGAAAATGTGATGAAGGGCCATCCTGTCTTCCTGAACCGTGCACCTACACTTCATAGACTTGGTATCCAGGCTTTCCAGCCTAGGATGATAGAAGGAAAGGCTATCCAGCTGCACCCTCTCGCATGTACCGCCTTCAATGCGGACTTCGATGGTGACCAGATGGCAGTCCACCTTCCTCTCAGCAACGCTGCTGTCATGGAGGCACAGCTCCTTATGCTCGGTTCCCAGAACATTCTGAACCCTGCCAACGGAACTCCTATCACTGTGCCTTCACAGGATATGGTCCTCGGTCTTTACTATATCACGAAGATCAGACCTGGCGCAAAGGGCGAGGGACTTTCATTCTATGGTCCGGAGGAGGTTATTGTCGCTCTCAACGAGAAGGCAATCGCGCTTCATGCCAGGATCAAGGTCAGACTCCCTAAGGACAAGCAGAACCCTGATGCCGGTACCCAGATGGTGGAGACCACCGCAGGCCGTATCATCGTGAACCAGTTTGTTCCGGAGGAAGTCCCTTATGTCAATGACGTTCTCGGAAAGAAAGCATTGAGGAAAATCATTACCGAGGTCATCAAGAATACAGGCGTCTCCAGGACTGCCCACTTCCTTGATGACATCAAGAACCTCGGTTATGACAGGGCATTCCGTGCAGGTCTTTCATTCAACCTTGGCGATGTCCTTATCCCGCCTGAAAAATATGACCTTATCAATGAGGGATACAAGCAGGTGGAGGACATCAAGAATAACTACGCTATGGGTTTCATCACGAACAACGAGCGTTACAACAAGGTTATCGACCTGTGGACATCCATTGACAACAAGCTTACAGGAATCGTGGAGAAGCAGATTTCAGCAGACCAGCAGGGCTTCAACCCTGTATATATGATGCTGGATTCCGGAGCCCGTGGTTCAACACAGCAGATCAAGCAGCTCTGCGGTATGCGAGGACTTATGGCGAAGCCTCAGAAATCCGGTGCTGCCGGTGCCGAGATTATCGAGAACCCTATCGTATCCAACCTTAAGGAGGGTATGACAGTGCTCGAGTACTTCATCTCCACCCACGGTGCCCGTAAAGGTCTTGCCGATACCGCCCTCAAGACTGCCGATGCAGGTTACCTGACCCGTCGTCTTGTGGATGTGTCCCATGATGTCATCATCAATGAGGAGGATTGCGGTACCTTGAGAGGCCTTATCGCAACCGCCATCAAGAACAAGGATGAGGTAGTCGAGTCCCTCGGCGAGAGAATCCTCGGTAGAACATCTGTGCATGATATCTTCAACCCTATCACTGGTGAACTTATCATCAAGGCCGGAGAGGAGATCCGTGAGGCTACCGCTAACCTGATTGACTCTCTGCCTATCGAACAGGTCGAGATACGTTCAGTGCTCACATGCGAGTCCCGCAAGGGTGTCTGCGCGAAGTGCTACGGACGTAACCTTGCTACCAGCAGAATGGTCGAGAAGGGCGAGGTTGTCGGTGTCATCGCTGCACAGTCCATCGGTGAGCCTGGTACACAGCTTACGCTTCGTACCTTCCACGTCGGCGGTACAGCATCCAGCACAGCGGCTGATTCTTCAATAGAGTCCAAGTACAACGGAAAGCTTCAGTTCGATGAGCTCAGAACTCTCCAGAGAGTTACTGATGACGGAGAAGTCCAGGAGGTCGTTGTCAGCCGAATGACAGAGCTCAAGATTATTGACGAGAATACAGGAATTACATTCTCTACATACGATGTCCCTTACGGATCAGTCCTGTACAAGAAGGATGGCGATACCGTAGCGAAGGGCGACCTCATCTGCGAATGGGATCCTTACAATGCGATTACCATCGTGGAGACTACAGGTACAGTACGTTTCGACAACATGATTTCCGGCGCGACATTCCGCGAGGAATCTGCCGATGAGTTCTCCAACAACAAGGATATGGTCATCATCGAGTCCAAGGACAAGACGAAGAACCCTTCAATCCTTATTATCGGTGACGGCGGCGAACTCCTCAAGCAGTACAACCTGCCTGTCGGTGCTCATGTCACAGTCGCAGACGGTGCCAAGGTCAAGGTCGGCGATATCATCATCAAGATTCCTCGTGCTATCGGTAAGTCAAACGATATCACCGGCGGTCTTCCTCGAGTTACAGAACTCTTCGAGGCAAGAACTCCATCCAGCCCTGCAGTCATATCCGAGATTAACGGAGAGGTTCTCATGGGCAAGATCAAGAGAGGAAACCGTGAGATTATCGTCAAGAACAAGTCAGGTGTCGAGAAGCACTACCTTGTTCCTCTTACCAAGCAGATCCTCGTTCAGGAGAATGACTATGTAAGAGCCGGCTCACGTCTTTCAGACGGCGGAATATCTCCTACCGATATCCTCAATGTCCTCGGTCCTGTAAAGGCTCAGGAGTACATTGTGAATGAGGTTCAGGCGGTTTACCGTCTCCAGGGTGTGAAGATCAACGACAAGCACTTCGAGATCATCGTAAGGCAGATGATGAGAAAGGTTCAGGTCAATGATCCGGGCGATACCGAGTTCCTTCCTGAGGAGCTTGTTGACAAGTGGAGATTTATGGATACCAATGACGATATCTATGGCAAGTTCTATGTCCTCGAGGCCGGTGATTCACAGCGCTACAGAGCTGGAGACATCATTCCTGCCAGGGAGATGAGAAATGAGAACTCTTCACTTGAAAGACAGGGACTCAAGATGATGGCAGTGCGTGAGGCCAGACCGGCCACAGGCAGCCAGGTTCTTCAGGGTATCACAAGAGCTGCCCTCAAGACCGACAGCTTCATCTCCGCTGCATCATTCCAGGAGACTACCAAGGTGCTCAGCGAGGCTGCAATCCGCGCCCGTGTCGATGACCTTGAAGGTCTTAAGGAGAATGTCATCTGCGGTCACCTCATTCCAGCCGGTACAGGCCAGAAGGAATTCCAGGATATCGTAGTCAGCAGCAAGGAGGATTACCTCAAGGAGATGAATGACCTTTAACAGGTTTTCATAATATATGAAAGGAGGTCCGTATGATTACGGATCTCCTTTTTTGTACATGGTTTTGTGTATTCCTTTCGTATGGGCTTTTGTACATGCTGTTATGCGTGCTTGTGTGCGTTTTTGTGTGAATTCTTTTATGCGAGCTTTTATTCATGGAGTGTAAATGTTTGAGTACTAATGAATTAACTAATTTTCTACTCTACAAAAGATGGAGTGAAAAATAGGTTAAGTAGCTGTAAGATAATTAATTACGCTTCACGAGCGAATTCAGTTCCGTGGACGAACCGCACTCCATGGGTTGATTACACTTTACGGGATTCTACAAATTACTAGTACTCATTCCACGGGCGGAACTGAAAATCCCGGGTGCATATCATGGTGCATCCGGGATTTCGTATGATATGAGTCAATGCTCTATCTTTCGATGGTCGCTTCCCTGTCAGGTCCGAGAGAGATGATCTTGATAGGAACTTTCAGATAATCCTCCATGAAGCGGATGTATTCCTTGAATGTTTCAGGTAGCTCCTCCTCCTTGCGGCATCCGGTGAGATCCCTGTTCCATCCCTTGAACTCTGTATAGACAGGGGTGATATCGGCTTCTGTATCGAACGGGAACTGGTCTGTCTCCTTGCCGTCGATGATATATGAGGTGCAGACCTTGATGGTCTCGAAGCTGTCCAGGCAGTCAGACTTCATCATGATGAGGTCTGTGACACCATCGATCATCACGGTATATTTCAATGCCACGAGATCGAGCCAGCCGCATCTGCGTGGGCGTCCTGTTACGGCACCGAACTCATGACCTATCTCACGTATCTTGTCCCCGGTCGCGTCGAACAGCTCTGTAGGGAACGGGCCGCTGCCGACACGTGTGCAGTATGCCTTGAATATGCCATATACATGGCCTACTCTGGATGGAGCCACTCCAAGTCCTGTGCATACGCCTCCGATTGTGGTGGACGACGAAGTTACGAACGGATATGATCCATAGTCGATGTCAAGCAGAGAGCCCTGTGCGCCTTCTGCAAGCATAGGCTTTTCGTCCAGCCAGCTGTTCACGAAG
The DNA here is from genome assembly GCA_934691625.1 of uncultured Bacteroidales bacterium. Classification (GTDB taxonomy): domain Bacteria; phylum Bacteroidota; class Bacteroidia; order Bacteroidales; family UBA932; genus Cryptobacteroides. The sequence continues at coordinate 268,184 of CAKUTA010000001.1, forward strand.
TACTCGCAGTCTATGAGATTGAATCCCTTGAGGAACTCGATTGCGCTCATCCACTCTGCCTCGTCCTTTTCCGGGTCGCACTCGAAATTCAGATCCTTGAGCAGCTGCAGATGTCTTGCCTTCAGCTTCTCGAACCTTGCCTGGAAATCAGGGGCGAGGATATCTCCGACGCGGAGACCGTGGCGGCTGATCTTGTCTGTATATGTAGGCCCGATTCCTTTCAGTGTAGAACCGATTTTCCCCTTTCCTGCGGCAGCCTCATAAGCGGCATCAAGCAGCCTGTGGGTAGGCAGTATGAGGTGAGCTTTCTTGGAGATGCAGAGCTTTGCTTTAGGGGCAATGCCCATCTTGCTGATATTGCCGCACTCCTCGCGGAATGTGATAGGATCCAGAACGACTCCACTTCCGATGATGTTCGTGGAACCTTCCCTGAAAATACCTGAAGGAATGCTCCGTACCACGAAGTTGTGTCCATCGAAATGAAGCGAGTGCCCTGCATTAGGACCGCCCTGGAATCTTGCTACAGCAGGATATCTTCCTGCGAGGACATCCACGATTTTACCTTTGCCCTCGTCTCCCCACTGGAGGCCAAGAACTACGTCAAGTTTCATATTTGTTATGGGTTTATGTTGTCTAAAGTCCGTGATTTTATATGCATCAGAACGGAAGATCGTCACCGGCGTCGCCTGCGGATGGATATTCCGGTGCTGCCGGCTGGGCCTGCTGCTGCGGCTGGAAACCTGCCGGGGCCTGGTATGCCTGCTGCTGAACCTGGAAGCCTCCTGGCTGCTGAGCAGGCTGCTGGTATGTGCTGCCCCCCTGCTGTGCTCCAGGATTGTCAGCCTTGCGGCCGAGAAGCTGGATGGCGCTGGCAATGATTTCGGTCCTGTACTGCTTGGCACCAGCCTGGTCAGTCCATGACCGGGTCCTTATCTGTCCTTCCACATATATCTGAGAGCCTTTCCTTATATATTTCTCGGCGAGGTCCGCCAGGCCTCTCCATGCCACAATGTTGTGCCATTCAGTGTTCTCGCGGGTCTCTCCGCTTCTGTCCCTGAAACGCTCTGTCGTGGCGAGTGTGAACTGTGCAACTTTCGGATTGGTTCCCGGCTGTGCCGCCGGATTGTTCTCAAGGTAACGTACTTCCGGGTCTCTTCCAACGTTACCGATCAGCATTACTTTATTCAAAGACATATAGATATTTTTTAACAATGCAAGTTAGCAATTTTTATCGACATTTCGGGATGGCTGCCGTTTATCTTTCATCAGGCGCTATAACCTTTTCCATGGCGTCAAGCGACGGAAGATGGCCTGTCATGCGGGAGTATCCTGTGAGTGCCTGGTATAGAAGCCATTTCAGTCCGGTGACATATTGTGCGCCTCCGGCATTGACCTTGGCGAGAATATCTCCACTGAACGCCGGAGTCTTGTAGTTCGCTTCCAGGATGACCTTTCCCGGGCGTGGCCATGTGTATCTGTCCTCGCCCTCGAAATCCTCGGCGGTCAGCAGCCCGATGTCGTCTATCTTCATCGGCAATGTGTAGATTATCAGGTCACATTCCCTTACTGCCGCACGGAAATCCGGCATCTGATCTACAATGAAATTGTACTCGGGCATCTCGTCGGCAATCTTCTGTGCCTTCTCCATGGTCCTGTTCATAAGTGCGGTGTCGAATCCTAGTTCCGCTGCTGCCACCGCCGCAGCACGGCCTGCGCCGCCGCATCCGACAATCAGAGCCTGCGGCTTGCGTGAGAACAGCATTGTCAATGCCTGCCTGATGTACTGGTGGACCTTGATATGCATCGTGTCGCCATATTTCGTGCTGAACTGCCTTACCAGCCCAGGCATGTAGGCCTCGGCGATGCTCAATATTATCCCTGTGAAATCTGAATTGTCCGCAAGTATGCCGTCAGGAGTCTTAACCAGAAGATTTGTCGCACCTATCTTGCGGCAGTAGGATGTATAGACATCCGCACGGCCGAAAGCCTTTTCCTTGAACGGTGCTGTGACATTGATTCCCTTGTACCTGTCCTCGAATGTCTTTAACGAGGTTCCGAAATCAGAACCCTCTATCAGGTCGTATGTATATTTCCCGTCGTATCCTGCCTTGAACAGGGCAGGGGACAGAGAAGTGGCGATCGGGTCGCCTATAAGTCCGAATTTATTCATTGTCTTACAGACTTATGCACTTCAGGCTTGCGCCAGATAAAGTGGGAAAACATAAAGCGCATGTTCTAGTTAATTAATTGAATATCAGTATGTTAATATTTTTCAAAATCGTCATATACGCTATTTTGAAAAATGCTGAATAATTGTAAATCAACGAATTGATGAAACTGCTGTCCCTGAATGTCTCTGCCGTACAGCCTCGAACATCAGGATCGCTGATGATACAGAAACATTGAGCGAATCCATCTGCCCGAGCATCGGTATCTTCACATGTGCGTCGGCGTGCATTCTCCAGAAAGTGCTGAGCCCATCATGCTCCGTGCCCATGACGAGGGCAGTGCCGCATCTCATATCCGTGTCGTAGTACCAGCTGGAGTCCTGAAGCTGTGCGGTATATATCTTTATGCCGTTATCATTCAGCCATTTCAAAGTCTCTCCCGAGGTCGCGGCGATCACCTGCCTTGTGAATATTGCACCGAGGCTGGCGCGGATGAGATTTGGATTATAGAGATCTGTAAGCTGGTCGCATATAATCACGGCATCGGCATCGGCAGCATCAGCTGTCCGCAGAACAGCGCCGAGATTTCCAGGCTTCTCCACTGATTCCAGGACGATGACCAGCGGATTCTCGCGCAGGCGGACATCCTTCAATGTCCTGTCCATCATCTCCACCTCCGCGACCACGCCCTCGGTCCCGCTCCGGTATGCGATCTTTTCATATACAGCCTGCGTAACCTCGTATATCGCGCACCTGTCGCCACATAGGGACGCTATCTCCTCAAGCTCACGTGCGGATAGGATGTCACGGCATACGAAAAGCGCCTTGACGCGATATCCTGCCTCGATGCAATGCTTCACCTCCAGTCTGCCCTCCACTATAAAAAGAGCGTTCTCGCGCCTGGTGCGGGATTTCTCCCCAAGCGCGAGAAGCATCTTTATCTTAGGATTCTGAGCAGATGTTATCGTCTCTGTTCTCATGAATTACTTGCTTTCTTCCTGGTCCTTTTCCGCATCCTGTTTTACAGGCATCTTCTCCGGACGCATCTGCGGGAAGAAAAGGACATCCTGGATCGTGGTGTTGCCGGTCATGAGCATTGTAAGACGGTCGATACCCATTCCAAGACCTGATGTAGGCGGCATGCCGTACTCAAGTGCGCGGAGAAAGTCATAGTCGATGAACATGGCCTCGTCATCGCCGTTGCTCTTCAGCTTGGCCTGCTCCTCGAAACGCTCCCTCTGGTCGATAGGGTCGTTAAGCTCAGAATATGCATTGGCAAGTTCATGCCCGCATACGAACAGCTCGAAGCGCTCTGTAAGTGTCGGATCGTTCCTGTGCCTCTTGGTGAGAGGTGACATCTCGACAGGATAGTCAGTTACGAATGTAGGCTGGATGAAATGCTTCTCGCAGTATTCTCCGAAGATGGCATCGATAAGCTTGCCTACACCCATTGACGGCTCGAATTCCACATTGAGCTTCTTGCAGGTCTCGCGGAGCTGGTCCACATTCATGCCCTTGACATCCACTCCTGCGTACTCCTTGATGGCGTCGAGGATGCCTATCTTCCTGTATGGAGCCTTGAAGTCGATCTCCACACCTTCGTTCATGACTGTCGTCTTGCCGTAGAGATTCATGGCGATCTTCTCCAGCAGATTCTCGATGAACTCCATCATCCAGATGTAGTCCTTGTATGCCACGTAGATCTCCATGCATGTGAACTCAGGATTGTGGGTCTTGTCCATACCCTCGTTGCGGAAGTCCTTTGCAAACTCATAGACTCCGTCATACCCTCCGACGATAAGTCTCTTAAGGTAAAGCTCGTTTGCAATACGCAGATACAGAGGAATATCCAACGCATTATGATGAGTGATGAACGGTCTTGCAGTGGCTCCGCCAGGGATTGACTGCAGGATAGGGGTCTCCACCTCGAGGCAGCCGGCATTGTTGAAATACTCGCGCATGGTGGCAATGATCTTTGCCCTCTTGATGAATGTGTCCTTTACCTGCGGGTTCACGATAAGGTCCACATAGCGCTGCCTGTACCTGAGCTCGGGATCAGTGAATGCGTCATGTACCTTGCCGTCAGCTTCCTTCACGACAGGAAGAACCTTCAGCGACTTGCTTAGGAGAGTCAGCTCCTTTGCGTGGACCGTGAGCTGTCCTGTCTGTGTGTGAAATGCGAAACCCTTGATGCCGACGATGTCGCCGATGTCGAGAAGCCTCTTGAACACGGTGTTGTACATGGTCTTGTCCTCGCCAGGGCAGATTTCATCGCGCTTTACATATACCTGTATTCTGCCAGTGGCGTCCTGGAGCTCCATGAATGAAGCCGCTCCCATGATACGCCTGGACATTATCCTTCCTGCTATGCACACGTCCTGGAAATTGCCTTTCTCAGGATCGTATCCCTCCTCAATGCCTTTGGCTGTGGCATTTACAGGGTACAGCGGTGCCGGGTAAGGTTCTATTCCAAGTTCTCTGAGTTTGTCGAGGGACTGTCTTCTGATGAGTTCCTGCTCGCTCAATTCCAAATTTGCCATATTGTTTATTTTAAAGATTCAATTATAAAATGTCCCGTCAAAGCCTCCTGGGACGACATGTGACCGCTCTCCGGTCACATCTACAAAAATAGCATATTTAATTCTAAATTTGAAATAAATAAGGTATCTTTGTATGCTATGCCGAAAGAACGTGAATGGATATTGCGTGCTCCTGCGCCGCAGGAGAATGTCGTACAGCTCTCTGCAGAGCTGGGTATTGACCCCGTACTGGCCTCTCTGCTTATAAACAGGGGAGTCCGTACCTTCGACGAGGCACGTTCATTCTTCCGCCCGGATCTGGGTGCCCTGCACGACCCGTTCCTGATGAAGGACATGGACAAGGCTGTGGCACGGCTGGAGAAGGCTATATCCGGGAACGAGAAGATCCTGGTGTACGGGGACTATGACGTGGACGGAACCACAGCTGTCGCCCTTGTATATTCCTTTATCAGAAAACTGACTCCTCTGGTGGATTTCTATATTCCTGACAGATACGATGAAGGATATGGAGTGTCCAGAAAGGGGCTGGACTGGGCGGCTGACAATGATTTCAGGCTGATCATAACTCTGGACTGCGGCATCAAGGCGATAGACAAGGTAGCATACGCAGCCGGCAGGGGCATTGACATAATCATCTGCGACCATCACCTTCCTGAAGACGAGCTTCCTGCAGCGGCGGCTGTCCTGGATCCTAAGCGTGAGGACTGCAGCTATCCTTTCGATGATCTTTCAGGCTGCGGAGTCGGATTCAAGCTCGTTCAGGCATACTCGATGCATAACGGAATCGCATTCGAGACCCTTATTCCTCTGCTGGATCTTCTGGTCGTCAGCATTGCCTCGGATCTTGTGACGGTAGTGGGGGAGAACAGGATTCTCGCGCATTTCGGTCTGAAGAGACTCAATGCGCAGCCTCGCATAGGTCTGCAGGCGATGATAAGTCTCGCGAACCTGGAGCCGGGGCATATATCCATAGATGATATAGTGTTCAAGATCGGGCCGAGGATCAATGCCGCAGGACGTATGGAGTCAGGCCGTCTGGCGGTGGAACTGCTTACTGCCGAGGACGCTGCGACAGCAATGACCATAGGCACGAAAATCAATGACAACAATAACGAGCGCAAGAGCATAGACAGGGAAATCACAAAGGAGGCCCTGGAGATGGTCCAGAACGGCAAAAGCTGCTCTGCGGGCAATGTGGTGATAGTCTATGGCCCGGACTGGAACAAGGGCGTCGTGGGCATTGTCGCATCACGCCTTGTCGAAGCCTACTATAAGCCTACTTTCGTTCTGACACGTTCCAACGGCTTCGTGACAGGCTCTGCTAGAAGTGTACGCGGATTTGACCTTTACGAGGCGATCAGCAGCTGTGCAGACCTTCTGGAGAACTATGGCGGACATATCTATGCCGCGGGGCTAACTATGAGGGAAGAGAATCTTCCGGAGTTCTCCCGCCGCATAGAGAAGTATGTGAGCGAGCATATTACCAGGGTTATGGCCACGCCGGTGATAGATGTTGACTCGGAAATCAGCTTCTCACAGATCACGCCGAAATTCTTCAGGGTGCTGAAGCAGTTTCAGCCGTTCGGCCCAGGGAACAGCTCCCCGGTATTCCTTACCAAGAATGTCTATGACGACGGAAACGGAAGAAAGGTAGGTCCTGGCGGCCAGCATTTGAAGCTGGAGCTTATCCAAGAATCTCAGCCATACCATCAGGTGTCAGCAATCGCGTTCAACATGGCTGACTATTTCGAGCATATCCGCAATGGAAATCCCATTGATGTCTGCTACAGCATTGTAGAGAACTACTACCGTGGGAACTCTACTATCCAGCTGCGTATCAAGGATATGCGCGAAAGAGAGGATATCATCTGACGCACTGCCTGATTATATCCTCAGCTACATCTGAATACTCTCTCCCGTCTATTTCCATGATTATATGTGCCGTATGCTCATAGGTCCTGGCTCGCTGTGACATCAGCTCCTCTATCCGGCTGCGCAGTGCCGCGCTGTCAGGATGATCCCCGAGCATCGGCCTGTCGCCAGGCCATCTGGTAAGGTTGTTCACCAATGTGCCGATGCCAGCCTTCAGATATATGCATGCTGTCATTGAATGCACTATGCCGGCTGCCTCGGGAGTGGTCAGTGTTCCGCCTCCGAGCGACAGGACAATGTTCTCATCTCCAGCTTCTTCAACAACAGATTTCAATGTCGCAGTCTCCATTTTCCTGAATCCGGCTTCCCCGTCTTCGCTGAAAATCCTGCGTACAGAACGTCCGTCGCTCTTCTCTATCCAGGCGTCCAGGTCAATGAGCCTGTATCCGAGCTTTTCACTCAGAATTCTCCCGATGCAGCTCTTGCCGCATCCCATAAACCCTGTCAATGAGATAATCATTCTACATCGAACAGGTTAGGCTCGTCGGCATCATCATTGTCGGGATCAGGCTCTCCAAGGTCGCCCTGCGTATCATCTCCATCCGTAGGTCTGTACATTGACTCAGGGCTGAACGACTCGTCGTCAGGTATGTCCTCCGGCCCGAGAGATATGACCTCCCCGGTCTTGGCTCCTTCTTCTTCATCATCTTCAGGCTTGTGCAGCGGCTCTATAAACTCCACCTTCAGCACATCATACCTGTGGCACCTGTTGCCCTTTGCCGCGATGCCTTTCTTTGCTATGAACTCTTCAGCATCGAACTTCTCAGGCTCCCTGTGCTCCTGCCTTCCGGTGAATGTCACCATGAACTGCGGATGCCTGTCTGCACTGAAGTCGGCAAGATAGGTGCCTTTGCCCTCAGGAATGAACTGGGCAGGGGAATTGTCGCTTGGTGGGAATGAGAACCTCTTGATATAGAATGTCTTGCTCTCACCGTCGAAGTACAGTGCCGTATAGACCTTGTTCTCGTCATATTTCTCTATGCGGAGCAGATCGCCTTGATAGCGGTTGCTCATATCGTAAGAGGTCGTATAGTATGTCCCGTTGCGGAATATCGCGATTATCCTGTCATTTCCGCTGAACTCTCCCAGATGCTCTCCACGTCCGTCCTCATTGAGCCTCTGGACATCGGTGTCAAACCATATATCCTTCCCTCCGATGGTGGATATTCCCTTGGCTCTCAATGAAATCCTCTGGATGGCATTCTTAGTCACCAGGTTTCCGCGGGATATCTTGCCCTTGATGGCAAGCTCCGAGAAATCGTACTCCATGTTCAGCTTCTTCAGCTTGGGACGCGGGCGGAAGTATATCTTCACGGTCTCAGCCTCTCCGTTGTGGTTCACTGTGAACCATACGATGCTGGAGCCCGGCTTGCCCTGTGTGATGTCATATTCCTTGTCCCTTGTTATGCTGGTGATTGCAAACCTCTTGGCGTAGTACAATGTGCTCTTCCCGTCGCGGTAGATGACATTATATATGGTGCGGGAGTCGCCTCTGTTGAAGATGCCGACATACAGCAGGTTCGTGGCGAAGAATGCCTTGTCTGAAACCTTGGTGATGCGGTATTTTCCGTCCTTGCCTATTACAATGATCTCGGACATGTCAGAGCAGTCGCAGAGATATTCTCCCTCGTCCTTCTTCAGCCCGATGCCTACGAAGCCTGTCTCGAGATTGGCATAGAGCTTGGCATTGTTGCTTACGACCTTGGTGGCCGTGATGGTCTCGAAGCCGGTAATCTCTGTCCGGCGAGGAAAATCCTTCCCGTATTTAGCCTTGATATTACGGAAGAACCTGATGGTATAGTCTGTGATATGCTCGATATTGTCCTTTACGGAATTCAGTTCCTTCTCAATGTCAAGTATCTTCTGGTCAATGACTTTCGTGTCGAATTTGGAGATCTTCCTTACAGGCTTCTCCACCAGCTTAAGGATATCGTCCATGGTGATCTTGCGGAGAAGCTGCTCCTGGAACTCGCACATCCTCTTATACACATCCTTGATCTGCGCATCCCAGGTCTTCTGGTCCTCCTCAAGAATCTTGTACACCCTGTTCTCGAAAAATATCTTCTCGAGCGAGGTGTAGTGCCAGCTGTCCTCAAGCTCGTTCTTCTTGATTTCCAGCTGACGTTTCAGCAGGTCACGTGTATGCTCGGTGTCGTATATCAGAATGTCATCCACGCTGAGGAACTGTGGCTTGTTGTCCTTGATGACACAGGCATTCGGGGCAATGTTGGTCTCGCAGTCTGTAAATGCATAGAGTGCATCTATCGTCTTGTCGGGTGACACGTCGTTAGGAAGATGGATGACAAGATCCGCAGTGGCTGTGGTCATATCCTCTATCTTCTTTATCTTTATCTTGCCCTTGTCCTTTGCCTTCAGGATGGAATCCACCAGCATGTGGGTAGTCTTGCCGTAAGGTATTTCCTTGATTGCCAGGGTATTCTTGTCTATTTTCTCGATCTTTGCCCTGACTTTGACGCTTCCGCCCCTCTGGCCTTTCATGTATTTGGAGCAGTCGGCATAGCCTCCGGTGGGGAAATCCGGCAGAAGCTCGAACTCCTTGCCCTCAAGATATGCTATGGATGCGTCTATAAGCTCATTGAAGTTATGAGGCAGAATCTTGGATGCCATTCCCACGGCGATTCCTTCCGTTCCCTGTGCAAGCAGCAGCGGGAAACGTACAGGAAGCTCCACCGGCTCCTGGTTCCTGCCATCGTATGATGTCATCCATTCGGTAATCTTCGGGTCGAAGATTACATCTTTAGCGAATTTGCTCAGGCGGGCCTCGATATATCGTCCTGCTGCATTAGGGTCTCCTGTAAGGATGTTACCCCAGTTTCCCTGGCAGTCTATCGCATAGCCCTTCTGCCCGAGCTGCACGAGCGCCCCGAGGATGGAGGCATCTCCATGCGGATGGTAGTGCATGGCTTCGCCGACGATACCGGCTACCTTGCTGTATGCTCCGGTATCGTGTTCATACATTGCATGCAGCACACGCCTCTGTACGGGTTTCAGACCGTCCACTATATTAGGAACGGCTCTCTGGAGAATCACATAGGATGAGTAGTCCAGGAACCAGTCCTTGAACATTCCGGACAGCTTGTATCTCTTGCTGTCCTCTCCCAGAAGTTTCTCATATTTCTCTGATGGCACCGCTGAGGAATCGTCAATCGGCTCCTCGTTCAGGTTCTCATCGCCTTCCAGCTCGTCCTGTGACAGCTCGTCGTCCCATTCGCTCATTAAATGTTGTCCTCCAAACCTTTAAGTCTTGTTTATCTGTTATGCCTGCCGCCGCTGTGGCCTGCCTGCACCTTTTATTCCTCGTAGCCGAATTTCCGGAGCTCCCTGCGGTTCTCGCGCCAGCCCTCATCCACCTTCACGAACATTGACAGGAAGACCTTCTTCTGGAAGAAGTCCTCCATCTCGATTCGTGCCTGTGTCCCGGTTCGCTTCAATGCACTTCCGCCCTTGCCGATGAGTATGCCCTTCTGGGAATCCCTCATGACATAGATTACAGCGCTGATTTCATATCTCTCCTCGCCCTCCTTGAAGGACTCGATCTCCACCTCGCAGCTGTACGGGATCTCCTCGGAATAGTTCTCCAGGATTTTCTCCCTGATTATTTCCGAAGCGAAGAACCTCAGGTTCTTGTCTGTGAAGGCATCCTTGTCAAACCATGCCGGCGATACCGGAAGCTTCGATATGACAGCATTGAGAACGCTGTCGATATTGAACCGCTCCTTGGCGGACACCGGTATTATCAGCGCCTGCGGAACCCTTTCCTGCCATTCAGACATTGTCCTTACGACCTTCTCCTGGTCGCTGATGTCGATCTTGTTCAGGACAATGATGACCGGACATTCGAGTTTCTTCAGCTTCTCTATATATTCAGCGTTCTTGTCAGGCTTCTCCACGGTGTCTGTGACATAGAGGATTATATCGGCATCGCCTATCGCGGTGTCCACGAAATCCATCATGTTCTCCTGCAGCCTGTAGTTCGGCTTCAGGATACCGGGAGTGTCGGAATAGACTATCTGGTAGTTCTCCCCGTTGACAATTCCCCTGATTCTGTGCCTTGTGGTCTGAGCCTTCGCTGTTACTATCGAAAGCTTCTCTCCGACAAGTGCATTCATAAGAGTGGATTTGCCGACATTCGGATTACCGATTATGTTGACAAATCCAGCCCTATGTTCTTTAGGTTCCTGTATGGTATCCATATTCTATACGTATGCACCCATTTTCAGGACATTGGCCTCTCCTTCAGAGAGATATCTCCACTCGCCCTTCTTCAGGCCCTTCTTGGTGAGCCCTGCGAAATAGACCCTGTCGAGAGCCTTGACCTCATATCCGAGGGATTCAAAGATCCTTCTGACAATGCGGTTCTTGCCTGAATGTATCTCAATGCCCAGTTTCCTGTGGTCTTCAGCGTCGATGTACTCTAGCTCGTCGGCCTTGATGTTTCCGTCTGAAAGCGTTATGCCCGCTACGATCTTGTCATAGTCCTCCTGTGCGAGAGGCTTGTCCAGGATCACCTGGTAGATCTTCTTCTTGTCGTATGACGGGTGTGTAAGTCTTTCAGCGATTTCACCATCATTTGTGAACATCAGGACTCCTGTGGTGTTCTTGTCAAGGCGGCCTACAGGGAATACCCTGGCGCTGCAGTTCTTAAGCAGGTCCATTACGGTCTTCTCTGCGTGAGGGTCGCTCGCTGTCGTCACGAATCCCTTAGGCTTGTTCATTACGATGTACACCTTTTCCTCGCCTCTGATTCTCTCTCCGTTGAACCTGATGTCATCGTTGAGTACATTGACCTTGGTTCCGAGCTCGGTGATAACCTCGCCGTTTACTGTTACGACGCCTGCCTGGATATACTGGTCGGCCTCGCGGCGTGAGCAGATGCCTGAATTGGCAATGAACTTGTTGAGGCGGATTGTCTCCTTGATAGGTGTCTCTACATAGTCATTGTCTGAAAGCTGTATCTGGTCGAGCTGCGGCTTGCGGCTCAGTATCATGTTCATGTTCTGCTCGTCAGTCTCGCTGAACTTGTACGGATTAGGTTTAGCCTGAGCCCTTCTGGCTGCCGATGCGCCTCTTCCTGTCGGCTTTCCTCCCTTGAAGCCTTTCCCTGCATTGTCATGTCCGCCGAAAGGCCTTCTTCCTGTGTGGGCATTGCCTCTACCCTCGCTGCTGCCGCCGAAAGCTCTTCTTCCTGACGGCCTGTCGGACTGGCCGAATGATGCCCTTCTTCCTGAAGGACCGAAGCTGCGTCCCTCGCCGCTGCCGAAGCTTCTTCTCTCGGATGAGCCTCCGTGACCGTATGAACGGACATCGGATGATCGTCCGTAGCTGCTTCCTCTGCTGTCTGAATTATAGCTCCTTCCATAGCTTCTTCTCTCGGAATCTCCATAGCTGCGTCCCTCTGATGAGTGACCGTAGCTTCTGTCTGAACTGCTGTAGCTTCTGCCTGACGGCCTGCTGCCGGAGTGTCCGTAGCTTCTCCTGTCAGATGAGCCTCCATTGCCGTATGAACGGCCTTCAGACGAGCGTCCGTAGCTGCTTCCTCTGTTGTCTGAATTGTAGCTCCTTCCATAGCTTCTTCCTTCTGATCCTCCGGAGTGTCTTTCCTCCGAATTATAGGATCTTCTTTCTGCAGGTCCTTCTGATGATGAATAGACCTTCCCGGAGATGCGAGGCCGTCTCGGTCTCAGCTTTCTTCCTTCTGCGGTGAAACCGCTCTTGTTGTTCTCTTCCATTTTGGATAATGCCCTTTAGGGCGTTTTAGTTAACTTTTATGGCTCACGCCATTCTTATCAATATTCCCGGCTTGCGCCGTTCTTTAGAAATTGTTTCAATGTCTGTTCCGCATTATTTCGCGGCGTTGACGGATATCCACGGTACGCATGAATCATGCCATCCGCTGTTTTGTCATCAGCCTTTCAGCTTGAAGATATAGGTTATGGTTCCTTTCTGCAGCGCCGGAGCGTCAGCACTCACATTGAAGTGGGTCTTCAAGGCCGCCTCTCTTGCCGCATTCCATAGCGCGGCGTTGTTGACATCAGTCCCTGGAGCTCCTGCCTGGGCCTTTGTCACATTGCCGTAGTTATCTACCCATATTGTAACGACCACCTTTCCCTCATCCTGTACGGGATATGCAGGTTTCGCAATGACTCCCACGACGTTCCTTCCCTGGAGATGGGCATTAGGTGTCCCGGTCGTCCTGCCTGTCTTGGTGTTGCCCTGGGCATGCCCCTCCTTCAATGCGTCTGTCACTTTGGCAGCGGTCTGTGCGGCGAGGGTGTCCTTGTTTGTCTTGTTGTTTGCAGCGTGGAACAATGCCTTGTTCTCTATCGGCTTCTCCCTTGGCGGCTCATATTTCTCCACATCCCCGAAATCATCGACTGTGGATTCCCTGGCGAGGTTTTCCTTCTTGCCGAGCTCCTGTGCCTCTGACCGTTGAGCCAGCTTTACTGGTTTTGTCCTGTCAGGATCTTCCGACTGCGGCGCAGAGCCTTTCTTCTGCTGGTGCACTACAGTCTTTTCATCCTCTGCGCTGAAGTCTATCACGAAACTCTGCTCCGGAGGAGGCGGGTACATGTATGTGAGGCCGTTGAATGCAATCAGCACATACAGCGCCACATGGAAAAGCACAGTCAGCGTCAGCGCGATGCCGACTGCCGACCGTTCAGTCCTGTGCTGTATTTCCTGGTACTTCTTCATTTGTTATTCAGGCTGCGTCGCCAGTATAACCTTGTAGTGATTCCTCTTGGCGATATTCATTACCGCTACTATCTCCTTGACAGGCACGGTCTCGTCAGCGTAGATGGAGAATGTCGGATCCTCCTCGTTCTGGAGCAGATCGACAAGGTTGTCCTCGACTTCACCGAATGGGACAGGCTGTTCGCTTCCATTGATATGGTAGGTGTATTCCCCGTCCTGCCAGTCCTTTATGGAAACGCTGACAGTAGCCTTGGCCGAAACCTGGCCGGTGCTTTTAGGCAGCATCAGCTTGAGGGCATTCGGGTTCACCAGCGTGGATGTTATAAGGAAGAAGATGAGCAGCAGGAACACGAGGTCGGTCATTGACGACATCGCGGTCTCATGCAGCACCTTCGTTTGTCTCTTGAATGCCATATCCTAGTTCTCCTTTTCAGCGGCAGGCTCCTGCAGGAGGTCCATAAAATCAATTGTCGCGTTCTCCATCTTGAATACAAGGTCTGAAATATTGGAGGTCAGATAGTTGTATCCGAAGTAGGCGAGAATGCCGACGATAAGTCCGCCGACTGTGGTGATCATCGCCGTATAGATACCGCTGGAGAGCAGGGTTATATCAATGTTGTTTCCGGCCTGCGACATGTTGAAGAATGCCTGCACCATACCGAGGACTGTTCCGAGGAATCCTATCATCGGAGCACCTCCTGCGATGGTGGCCAGGATAGGAAGCCCTTTCTCGAGTCTTGCGACCTCAGTGTTGCCGGTGTTCTCTATTGCAGTCTGGATGTCGGAAAGCGGGCGGCCTATGCGTGAGATTCCTTTCTCCACGAGCCTTGCCACAGGGGAATCATATTTCTCGCAGAGCGACTGCGCTGATTTCAGCTTCCCTTCATGTATGTAGTCGCGTATGTCGCGCATGAAATTCGAATCTATCTGTCCGGCCTGGTGAATCATCCACCATTTCTTACCGAAAATGTATATCGCGATTATCGACAATATCAGGAGCACCAGCATCAGCCAGCCACCCTTTACTGCCATGTCAAGAAGATGCATTTCCTCCTGCTGAGGAACAACAGGCATCGATGACGCCTCTGCTGCAGCGACTGAATCAATGCCTGCTGCCTGTAAAAGATAGAACAACATATTTAGTAATACTTTTTGTAAATTCTCAATATTCCTTCATCTTCTTCCTGGGAATTCAGGTCAGATATGCTCCGCTATCTTCCCCGAATCCCCAGTCGAACCTGAAGTCTTTCCCTCTCAAACCTTCTGATAATAATTTCAGAACAGCTTCGAAAGCGCGAAATTACAAATTTTTCATCATTTTCGGAAATCAGTTGCCCTGTTTTGACGCAAATTCGGCGCGGACATCTGCCATGATGCGGTCTGCCTTGGCATAGCCGTCGGCAGGCGCTTTCCATATTATTGCGAGGAAGATGATTCCGATGACACCGAATGCGATGGATACCTCGAACACTGAATTCCATCCGAAGCTGTCAGCCAGCATTCCGAATGCCAGGCCTGAGACAGTGGTGCTTGCATATCCGAAGATTCCTGCGATGCCGTTGGCGGAAGCTGATACCCTCTTGGTCGCGTGGTTCGAGCAGGCGATTCCTACGAGGGCCTGTGGCATGTAGATAAAGAAGCTTGCCATCACTACCGATATGATAGTCAGAATAGTAGCATCCTTCGGAAGCATCCAGAAAATGACAAAGCATATTGTAGCTCCTACTAGCCCTACGAGGCATGTCTGATGAGCCTTGCTCTTGAAAAACTTGTCTGTCGCCCAGCCTGCGAGGAGCGTTCCTACGATACCTCCGGCGATTTCCGAAGCCGCCACGACAATTGATGCCGTCTGGATGCTCAGCCCCCTGTCCTGGGTAAGGAACGTGGAGCCCCAGTCGAGAATGGTGAACCGTATCACATATACGCAGAAATTGGCTATGCCAAGAATCCATATTACGGGATTGCCGAATACCATCTTCTTTACCAGCCTCTTATAGGCAAGTTTGGTGAATCCTTCATCCTCCTTTACGGCCTCCTTTACGGCGGAATCGCCGTCCATTGTCTCCGGATCCGGCAGGCCTACAGATGCAGGGGTGTCCTTCAGACCGAAGAAGAGCATTGCCGAACCGGCGATCGCAAGGATGGCCGGAATGAAGAAGCACCACTGCCATGCCCCGAATGAGAAATGCTGAAGGATAAGTGTACCGCAGAGCAGTGCCACGAGCCCGGCCCCGATGGAATGCGAGCTGTTCCAGATGGACTGTTTTGTCGCAAGCTCCGACGGGCGTATCCAGTGCGCCATGAGGCTGCCGCATGGAGGGTAGCCCATGCCCTGCGTGTATCCGTTTATCAGCCATAGGCCACCGATGAATACCACGAGCCCTGCCGTCGCTTTCCCTTCTGTATCCAGGAAGTTGAACAGCCCGTTCATTTCAGGACTGAGCCCGATCAGGATGTTCACGATGGCTGAAAGCAGCAGCCCTGCAGCCATCATCTTCTTCCGGCTCACCCTGTCGGCGAGAAATCCGTTCACGAAACGTGAGATTCCGTAGATGACCCCGTTCAATGTCAGGAACAGTCCTAGCTTGGCTTTGCTGATCCCGAGCTCTGCCTCCAGGGCCGGCATGGTTATGCTGAAATTCTTCCTTACGAAATAGAAGAGGGCGTATCCGATCATGAGGATGATCAATGTCCTCCACTGCCAGTAGTTGTACTTCTTGATTGTCTGTTTGTCCATGTTGATGCTGGTTATCTGTCTTTATTTGTGCAAAAATAGCGTAAATTCTAAAACTTTACAATTTTCATTTATTTTCGTTTCGTATCGCTTTCAGGATGCCGGGCAGCTCCGTGAACCTTTCTGCCCTGAAAAGTCCCGGGTGGTCGTATTCCTCCACCACCTCATGCTGCCAGGTCTTTTCTGACGGTATGTACACGCCTTTCCCTCCGATTTTCAGCACGGGGTCAATGTCGGACTTGAATGAGTTTCCGACCATCAGCATCTCTCCTGCGCAGACCCCGAGCCTCGAGCAGAGCTCCGAGTACACGGCAGGTGTCTTTTCGCAGACAATGTCGACGTAGTCGAAATATTTCCTTAGCCCGGACCTGTCTATCTTGTGGTTCTGGTCGAGAAGATCCCCCTTGGTCAGGATTGCCATCTTGTACATTCCTGATGCATGCAGCCTTGACAGCGTATCTTCCACGCCGTCAAGGGGCGTGGCTGGGTTTCTGAGGAGCTCCCTGCCTGCCTGTATCAGCTGCAGTATCATGTCAGCCCCGACTTTTCCTCCGCTGACTCTTACGGCAGTCTCTATCATTGACAATATGAAAGCCTTGGCTCCATATCCGAGTTCATCCATATTATCCATCTCTGTCCTGAACAGTTCCTCGCCCAGCCACTCCCTGGTGCCATAGTCATCCAGGAGCGTGAAGCAATGCTGCTCAGCATTCCGGAACAGCGGCTCGTTGCTCCATAGCGTGTCATCGGCATCGCAGATTATTGCCTTTACCATAATATATATTCATTTTAGCCGGACTTGTGCACTTTGTTTTGCCGGTCTTATGTGCTCATTTTACTGGACTTATTCGCCTCAGCTTCGCGCCTGATACGGGCTGTTTGTTTATGCTAATTTGCTTAATATTAATGTATTAGCACTTTTCAAAATCGTCTGATGCGCTATTTTGAAAAATGTCAAATAGTTGTGAATTAATGAGTTATATAAAAACAAGTGACACCGCCTTACATTGCCGGAGCCTGAAGTATATAGTTCCATTCGTTTTATGCCGGGGTGAAGCCGCGGCATCCCACAAATTTACTCAAATAAAGTTAACATTCCATGCATCTTGTGTGTTCCGTAACATTTCTGCTTGCTAATGTCGGAAAAATAAGTTAACTATGCATGCTGAAGCTGCCGGAATATAGAAAGCGGCTTCAGCAATATTGCATGAAACAAGTCAAGCTTCTGATACTGATCGCAGCGTGTCTCGTGGGCGGCATCGCCTCCGCGGGGCCGGCATGGCGCGGGGTGATCACATTGTCTCAGCCTGACGGTGCAGTCTTGCAGGCTAGACTTTCAGGCGATGAGGCTGCACATGTCATGACAGACCTTGACGGAAGGGCTCTGATTCAGGACGGGGACGGCTTCTGGTGCTATGCCCTGTACAGTCCTGACGGTTCTGTACACAGCAGCGGCGAGATAGCCGGACGTCCTCGGAAAGCTCATATCATGAATGCGGGGGCCTATATCCCGTATGCGGCGCTGAATCTCAAGTCGGCTGAACATAGGCGGCAGATGCTTATGGCTCATAAGGTCATGGATGAGGATGCTGCACCTGTGAATAAGCGTAGCTGCATCATTATTCTGGCGCAGTTCAAGGATCTGAGGATGACATGCACCAGGGAGAATTTCAGCCGCCTTATCAACGGCGGAAATCAGAGTGCGAGAAAATACTTTGCAGACCAGTTTCTCGGAGAATGTGAATTCAGCTTTGAAATAGGCCCGCTTGTGACATTGAGCCGGACTCAGGCATATTATGGGCATAATGAGAACGGCAGTGATGCGAATGCTGCCGAGGCTGTGGCTGAGGCTTGTACTCTGGCAGCTGCGGAGGGCGTGGACTTCAGCAGGTTCGATGATGACGGTGACGGGACAGTGGACAATGTTTTCGTTTTCATGGCAGGCAAGGACGAGGCTGACGGAGGAGGGGACAATGCGATATGGTCGCATTCATGGTATCTGGAGAAGGCGGGTATCCCGTTGACGCTTGGCGGAAAGAAGATCGACAGATATGCGGTCTGCTCGGAGCTGGGGCGCGCCAGGGACGGAAGGTTCCGCATCGCAGGAATCGGAACCTTCTGCCATGAGTACAGTCATGTCCTTGGGCTGGTCGATATGTATAATACAGAGGTCCGGGCTTCAGAAGACCGGACAGGATGCCTTTGGGGAACTACCTCCGTCATGGATCACGGCAACCGTAACAATGCTGGGCGGACACCGCCGTATTACAATGCCATAGAGCGCGATATGCTCGGCATCGGCCAGCCGGCGGCATTGGTGCCTGGACACTATGTGCTGGAGCCGATAAACGAGAACGGACGTTTCCTGCGCTATGATACTTCCAACGATGGGGAATACTATCTTGTGGAATGCCGTGCCATGACAGGGTGGGATATGTTCGCCGGAGGCAGGGGACTTGCGATATACCATATAGACAAGTCGGCTTCAGATGCAGGCTACTCGAAGGTTTATGACCGCAACGTGACTGCTGCGGAGCGCTGGAGCAGCAACGAGGTGAACTGCAACAGCGAGCATGAATGTGCCGACATGATGGAGGCCTCGCCTGATGCGACGGATGCCAGCCAGGTGTTCTTCCCGTATGGCAAGAACAATGAGTTCTCTCCGGCATCTGTCCCGTCGTTCACCCTATGGAATGGTTCATCCGCGCCTCTGGCGATAAAGGATATCATGATAGCCGGCAATAATGTGGAATTCAATGTCGTCAATGTGACTTCGACACTCCCGTCCCAGGCTGTGGATGTGAAATGCCAGGTGTTTCAGGATGCTGCCATCCTGCAGTGGACGTCTGATGCACCGGACGTGCCGGCTTCAGCTAAAGTTACATGGGGCGAGACCGGCGGTGCCGGAAGCATTTCTGAAATAGCCTCTTACGGAAATGGGTGCTATTCCTTGCGCCTGGAGGGGCTGCGCCCGCTTACTTCATATAAGGTGTCGATATTGTATGAGTCTGACGGGGTGAAGGGCAAGGAGGTCAATGTGACTTTCGTGACGAAGCGCCTCTATGCTGATGGCTATCCTTTTATCTACCTCAATGATATTGAACGAAATGATGACTTGTCATTCAAAAGCGGCACCATGATACCGCTTATCGTGTTCAACCTGAGCAACGCCAAGGCTGTCGAGTGGCTGATGGACGGGCATCCGATAGCTCCAGGCGGCAGCGGATACTTTCAGGTGGACAGGTCATGTGTCATCACAGCCCATGTCACCTATATGGACGGGGCTACGGATATTATAGAAAAAAAGATGATAGTGCGATGAGACGGATGTTGCTTTTGGCAGCTGTGCTGGCTGTCACTTCTGGATGTGTCAGAAAACATGAGCCTGACGCAGCTTTCATGGAATATGACGGCCTTGCGCTGGAAATTGACGGCTCCAGGAAGATGGAGTTGCCACCTGAACTGTGCCAGCTGGGCTTCAGCCGGGAGCACAGGCAGTTCCGTGTCCATAATGATACGATGTCTGAATATTATGTCCTGACATGCTCCGCACTGCCTGAAAGCATCGGGCAGAAGATACGCTGCTCGCTCAAGTATGCCTCATATAAGATGACGGTGTTCAAGAGCGGACTGGAGTTCGAGGTCATAAAGACCGATGACAGCGGCACCGTATGGCTCTGGAACGCTCGCAAGCGTATCGGGATTACCGTGAAGATACTCCAGTAGTTGATGACTTTTGCGTGATTCGGTGATTATAAATGATTCAGCATTTTTCAAAATCGCACAAATGATGATTTTGAAAAATGCTAAATCTCTGATTTATAGTGCGTTGGCGTTTTGCTGCCAGCTACCAGACGAACTCGAAGCGGATATCTACAGGCACCCCGCCGCGGTTCACATTGGCAATGTCTGCTGACAGAGCCTCCGGAACGACTGCATGGTTAGTGTCGTACTCCTTGGCGAACATATAGTTGCCTGTGGCCTGGGTCGTGATGATGAGGTTTGCCCAGTCTGCCACCACCTGCGGCACCTTGTCGAAATTCACATGATACAGGCCATCCTTGTTGCGCTCGAATGCACCGTTGTCCTTCAGGAAGTTATAGCACATCATATTTGCGCGTCCATGGGCATCGGCAGCGCCGAACCGTACGGAGCGCACAAGGCTTGCGATGTAGGTGGTGATGGCAGCCTCCTTGGATATGAGAGGAATCTCGCCATTGTCGATGAGGTTGCATACCATGTAGAGTCCGAGGATGTCTGCTTTAGCCTCTTCCCATGTCGAGGCCTCGTTCCCGAGTGCCTGCTTGACATTGCCTAGTCCGTTTACAGTCTCCTTGACACCAAGTCCGTGAGCGACTTCATGGAAAGTGACATTCCAGAAGAACGCGTCTGCGCTCAGGTATCTCTGCTGCTCAGGCTCGAAAAGAATCTGTCCGATAGGATACACGATCTTGTCGAACTTCGCCTTTATCACATTGCGCAGCTGAAGACGGCGTGTTCCTTTCTCGGCCTGCACCTGGTGGTCGTTGGGCAGATTTATGGCGATGGTCTTCCCACCGGCATTTGCATCTCCGGAATAGTAGATCGCGTCATATACGAACATGTCAGACTCTGTTCCCGGAACGAATGTCTTGTATTCTTCAGGGCATGGGAGCGACTTCTGGAGTTCTGGAAGCATCGCGATGTACTTGCTGAGTTCCTCGGTCTTTTTCATGTCCTTGAGCAGGATGAAGCATTCGTAGGACGTCTTTATCCCATAGATGCCATCCTCATAGTTCTCTATAGGCCCTATCACGAGATCCATCTTGCTGTCCTTCATGTCCATCCATGCGTAGTCGGATTCCTGGTATGAATCTGTGCGCAGGGCTTCTGCCCTCTTGAGAAGATAGTTCCTTACGCTCTCCTTGATGGTCATTGTCGCTGCACTCTCGAGGTATCCGCAGATCTTGTCTATGCTTTCGCTGTATGCATCATGATACCATACCACCTTCAGTTTGCCGTCCTCGCCCCTCCTGATCAATGTGTATGGGCTGAACTTCGCTGAATCTGCGAGTGCGTCGAACTCCTCTGCAGTCATGTCCTCAGGATAGAAACATGCTCCTGCTGGCTTGGCACCGTATCCTTCGATGAATGGGGCATTGTCATCCATGCGGTCCCAAGGACCGTAGTTGATTATTGCGAAATCCTTTTTAGGGCCGTCAGGCAACGCCAGGATGGCATTCTTGTCCCCGAAAGTCTGCTGCCAGTATATGTTGTCCACCTCATCGGCAGCCTGTCTGAAGAGATTCAGGACTTCCTTGCCATTGTCGGAAATTCCTTCCATGTACGGCGAGCCTATCTGGAATACGGCATAGGAGTCAATCTTCTTCTGCAGGGCAGATTTGGGTGCCTTGTCGCCGCAGGATGCCACGGCAGCGAGGCAGAGGCCTGCCAATATTGTTCTTCTTATCATGTCGGTTGATTTCAAATTGAATAAACGTAAAACGGGGCTGCGGACTTTTCAGTTCGCTGCCCCGCCTATGCTTTTATATTGCAGCCGCTGGCCGCAATATGCTAGAATGACAATGCTATCTGGATGAAGTCATCAGCCTTGAGAGCTGCACCGCCGATAAGGCCGCCGTCGATATCTGGGCATGCGAACAGTTCCTTTGCATTTGAAGGCTTGCAGCTTCCGCCGTAGAGGATGGTGGTGTTCTCTGCAACCTCCTCGCCGAACTTGCCTGCAAGAACTTTACGGATGCATGCGTGGATTTCCTGTGCCTGCTCTGCGGAAGCGGTCTTGCCTGTTCCGATAGCCCATACAGGCTCATAGGCTACGATGATTCTGGACATCTGCTCAGCTGTAAGGCCGAAGAGGACATTCTCGATCTGTGATGTAACCACTTCGAAATGCTTGCCTGCCTCTCTCTGTTCGAGATTCTCACCTACGCAGAAGATTACACCGAGTCCGTTTGCAAGAGCAAGATTGACCTTGGCTACGAGAGTCTCGTCTGTCTCGCCGTAGTACTGCCTTCTCTCGGAGTGGCCGAGGATTGTATATTCGCAGCCGGCAGAAGCGAGCATTGCAGCTGAAACCTCACCTGTGTAGGCGCCTTTCTCCTTGTCTGCGCAGTTCTCTGCTGAGAGCTCCACCTTTGAACCTTTGACTACCTCTGATACAGGTACGAGGTGTGTGAAAGGAGTTGCGATTATAAGACCTACAGACTCAGGAACCTGAGCTGACTTTTCAACTACTGCTTTTGCAAGCTCTACACCTTCCGGAACGGTTGTGTTCATTTTCCAGTTACCGGCAACAATCTTTTTTCTCATATCTTATTGAATTAATAAATAATCACACTCAGAATCTGTTTTGAAATGATTAAAAAGTTTTTTGAGGTAAAATTCCTTCATCTTCATCCCGAGTTTTCAAGTCGGATAGGCACCGCTATCTTCCCCGAAATACTCGGTCGAACCTGAAGTCTTTTCCGCCCAAACTTTCAGATAAAAATTTCAAAACAGCTTCTCGGTCAGCGTAAAGTTCCATAGAACCCCTCTGAACAATCTGCAAATTTAATAGATTTGTATTAAAATACCAATTTATATTTCGCCGGCCAGTCCTTGGCTATGGAGATAAAATTGCGTATATTTGTGGATTACGGAGGCCGTGTGTGCGAGCGGCTCTCCTGGAACGGATGTGGAAATTTAAACCAACAGATAAACATAAACATAAACATGAAAAATTTTGTAGAGGAACTTAAGTGGAGAGGCATGATACAGGACATCATGCCGGGAACCGAGGAGAAACTTATGGAAGGCCCTACAGCAGCATACGTAGGAATCGACCCGACAGCAGACTCCCTTCATATAGGCCACATGGTCAGCATCATGATTCTCAAGCATTTCCAGGAGTGCGGCCATAAGCCTATCGCTCTTGTCGGAGGCGCTACGGGCATGATCGGTGACCCGTCAGGAAAATCGCAGGAGCGGAATCTTCTTGACGAGGCGACATTGAGCCATAACATCGCCTGCATCAAGAAGCAGCTCTCGAAATTCCTTGATTTCGAGTCTGATGCACCGAACAGGGCAGAGCTTGTGAACAACTACGACTGGATGAAGGACTACGGATTCCTGAACTTCATCCGTGACGTCGGCAAGCATATCACCGTGAACTACATGATGGCGAAGGACTCTGTGAAGATGAGGCTTTCCAATGAATCACGTGAAGGAATGTCATTCACGGAGTTCAGCTACCAGCTCCTTCAGGGGTATGACTTCCTGTGGCTCTACGAGCACAAGAACTGCCGTCTCGAGATGGGCGGAAGTGACCAGTGGGGCAATATCACCACCGGTACTGAGCTTATCCGCAGAATGCTTGGCAAGACCGATGCCTATGCATTGACCTGCCCTCTTATCAGAAAGGCCGACGGAAGAAAATTCGGCAAGACCGAGAACGGGAACATCTGGCTCGATCCGGAGAGAACGTCACCTTACGAGTTCTACCAGTTCTGGCTCAATGTCTCTGACGAGGATGCCGAGCGCTATATAAAGATTTTCACCCTGCTCTCGAAGGAGGAGATCGAGGCTGCGATCAGTGAGCATCAGCAGGACCCTGGCCAGCGCAAGCTCCAGAAGCTTCTGGCTAAGGAAGTTACAACAATGGTACATGGCGCCGGTGAGTATGAGAATGCGCTTTCAGCCTCGAGGATGCTGTTCGGCAACTCCACCTCCGAGGAGCTGAGAAGGCTTGACGAAAGGACTTTTCTTGCAGTGTTCTCAGGTGTCCCGACATTCGAGATACAGAAGTCGGACCTCCCTTGCAATATCATTGATCTTCTGGCGGTGAAGACACAGGTGTTCCCGTCCAAGGGCGAATGCCGAAAGATGATTCAGGGCGGCGGCGTAAGCATAAACAAGGACAAGGTGGCTGACGTCGAGTACGAGGTTAGCGAAAAGGATATCGTTGACGGCAAGTATATCCTTGCCCAGCGCGGGAAGAAGAACTATAATCTTATTAAGCTGGTCTAGCTATGGACAATAACAATGCAGGTGCAAGCACCAGGCAGCTCAAGGTCGCGAAGGAGCTGCAGAAGGATCTGGCAGAGATAATCAGAAGCAAGGGCATGGCGATGTTCGGCGGTGCCATGGTTTCCGTCACCGAGGTCCGTATCAGTCCCGACCTGTCTGTGGCGAAGGTCTATGTCAGCATATTCCCGTCATCCAAGGCAGAGGCTGCAATGCAGATTATCAATGATAATGCACGCGCCATCCGAGGCGAGCTAGGGCATATTGTCGCCAAGCAGCTGAGGATCGTGCCTGAGCTTGTGTTCTTCCTTGATTCGACACTCGACTACGCCGAGCATATCGATGAACTGCTGAAGAAATAGCTGTGCGATGAACCTCGTCATCAGATTTGCAGTACGGTACCTTTTCGCGAAGAAGTCACACAATGTAATAAACATCATCTCCGCGATAAGTGCTGCGGGCATGGCGGCAGGGACAGCTGCACTGATAATGATAATGTCCGTCTATAATGGATTCGACAGTCTGGTCAAGGACTCGCTCGGGAACATTGAGCCGGACATTCTCGTATCTCCTGCTGAAGGAAAGGTGTTCTCCCCGGGCCAGGGGGCTTTCGACTGGGCTTATGACCAGAATGAGGTTCTTAACATGTGCAGCATCCTGGAGGAGAACGTGTTCGTCAGCTATGACGGGCACAGCGGAGTGGTTAAAGCTAGGGGAGTGGACAGCGTCTATGAGGAGGAGTCTCCGCTGCGTGAGCATATCAAGGACGGGAAATTCGCATTGCACAGGGGCGAGGTTCCGATGGCGGTGGTCGGCGCGAAGACTGCCTATACCATGGATATCAGCCCGCGTTTCGTCGCCCCGATAGAAATCTATTTCCCTGCACGCGACCGCAATATCTCGCTTGCGAACCCGGCTGCATCTATCGAGATGGTTAAGGTCTATCCTGCCGGAGTGTTCTCGGTCAATGCCGATGTCGATGCGGGGCTGATGATTGTGCCGATAGGGACAATGCGGGAGCTCCTTGACTATGACGACGAGGTCTCGGCGATAGAGATACGCATTGCACCTGGAGCAGGGGAGAAGGGATTGAGAAAAATCATTGACGGTCTTCAGGAAAGGCTCGGACCAGGATTCGTTGTCAGGGACCGTTTCGCCCAGAATCCTGCTCTCTACAAGATGATGAAGTATGAGAAGGCTGCAATCTTCCTTATACTGATATTCATAATAATCATAATCTCGTTCAGCGTGTTCGGAAGCCTGTCGATGCTTATCATCGAGAAGAAGGGCGATATCGCGACACTCAGGAGCATGGGCGCTCCGGACCGCATGGTCAGGGGCATCTTCATAGCGGAGGGATGGCTCATTTCGCTGCTGGGCCTGGCCGTCGGCATTGCCGCAGGTGTCGGGTTCGCATTGCTGCAGCAGCGCTTCGGCTTTATAAAGATGCCAGGCGGCTTCGTCGCGAGGGCATATCCCGTGATCCTTGAATGGAAGGATATCCTGCTTACTGTCGTGTGTGTGCTGGCGGTCGGGCTGCTTATGGCTGTTCTTCCTGTGCTGAAGAATATAAGCGGTGAAGGCGCCGGGTCAAATGCTGTCGCCGATGAATAGACGTCTTGCGATAACATGGAGCTGTGCAGTGGCGGCATTGCTGCTTCTGGCCTTGGCTGACCTCATGGCCGGCCCTATGGATATCGGCATCCGTGAAATCCTGGGCGCCATATTTTTTCCGTCAGGCGGCAATGCCGAGGCTGTGGTGATGCAGCTGCGTCTGCCGAGGACTGCCACGGCAATAATCGCGGGGGCGGCTCTGGCTGTCTCCGGAGCACAGATGCAGGCGGTGTTCCGCAATCCTCTGGCGGATCCTCACATCATGGGTGTCAGTGCAGGCGCAGGTACGGGTGCTGCCGCCGTCATGCTGGCAGGTGGAATGCATGGTCTGGCAGCAGGGCTTGGAACAGCCGCCGGCGCGGCATTGGGCGCACTGTTTATATCATTGATTATCATGTATGTGTCATCCATGGTCCATAGTGCATCTGCCCTGCTGATTACCGGTGTGATGTTAGGCTTCGTGATGAGCGCATTTACCTCTGTGCTGGAATATCAGGCTGATGAGGCACGCCTTCGCATGTTCTGGAACTGGTCTGCGGGGAGCTTTACGGGCAACAGCTGGACGGAGCTTGCTATTATGGCTGCATGCCTCATGGGCGGCCTGCTGATGGCGCTTCCTTGCTGTAAGGGGATGAGCATCCTGCTTTTCGGCGATGATTATGCACTGGCTGCCGGGGCGGATGTCCGTAAAATAAGGGTGATATCAATGCTGAGCTGCTGCGTGATGACTGGCGCTGTGACGGCATTCTGTGGCCCTGTAGGATTTGTGGGCATCGTGGCTCCGCATATCGTGCGCATGTTCACCGGGATTTCTGAGATGAGGACGGTGCTTCCTTTGTCTATGCTGACAGGGGCTTCCATGGGGCTAGCCGGGGATATCCTTTCACAGCTGCTTCCTGCGCCTGTCCCTGTAGGCAGTGCCGTCGCCATTCTTGGTATCCCGCTAGTGTTCCTTATAATGGTATCTTCATCACGGCGGGACGTCTGGTCTTCCTGAAAATATCAGAGGCCGGAAGCATCGCTGCTTTCCGACCTCTAGACGTGTACTAAAACCTAAACCTGATGCATAGATGCAGCCCGCCTCATGAATGTTGCATGAAAATGTTGAAATTTATAAAAAAATAGGCGGAGGAGCTTTCCGGCTTCCTCCGCTTTTCATTTTGTCTGTGATGGACAGGCTTATTTGCTGGCCTCTACAGATACTTTTCTGAATTCCTTGAAATCTTTCATGAGTGCGAGCGCAGCTTTACGTGCACGTGCACCTGCAGCCTTGTTGCCCTTTTCTACCTGAGCCTCAGCGTTTGCTGCGAACTCCTCGTACTCTGCCTTGATTTTCTCAACGAGCTCTTTCATGACGTTATCAGATTTATTAGAAGCTGTTTGATTGCAAACAGATTCCTAGTTAAACATTAAAAATTTCGCTTTGCTCAGAAGATAAAGCATTGGAACAATATATCCAGGCAACTTCCTTGAAAAACTGGCTGCAATTTATGTATTTATACATTAATTTGCAAGGATAATTCTGAAAAATATTTGACTGCAAGCTGTCTAGAGGCTGTTTTCCTCTGCTTTTGCCTCTTTTTTCGCAGTATTGAAGCTGTTCATCGCCCTGTCGGCACCGATAGTGGTGAACGCCTTTATCCCATCGATTACCTTGGCGCAGATTTCCGGCATCGCCGCTTTCTCCTCATCGTTCATGGAACCTATCACGAAATCCACCTGTCCGCCTCTCTGAAAATTGTTCCCTATGCCTATCCTGACTCTCGGATATTCTGTGGTCCCGAGCATCTCCTGAATGTTCTTGAGCCCGTTGTGCCCGCCGTCGCTTCCTTTCTTGCGCATCCGCAATGTCCCGAAAGGCAGGTTGAGGTCGTCACATATCACGAGCACGTTCTCCAGCGGGATGTTGAGGGTGTTGACCCAGTACCTGACAGCATTGCCGCTCAGGTTCATGTATGTGGATGGCTTCAGCAGAGTGATCTTTCTTCCTTTGAACGATATTTCGGCAATGTCGCCGTAGCGTCTGGTCTGGAATGCCGCCCCTACGTCCTTCGCCCATGCGTCCAGTACCATGAACCCGACATTGTGCCTGGTGTCAGCATATTCGGCTCCGATGTTGCCAAGCCCTGCTACAAGATAGTTGTCCATATTTATATTACAGATTTATGCGTTTCTGGTCTGCACTAGAGAACTAGTTAAAACCTAAAGCATATATTTAGTTAATTAATTAAATATCAATATATTAATGTTTTTCAAAATCGTCATATATGTTATTTTGGGAAACGCTAAACAATTGTAAATTAACCGATTGAGAAAAATAGCTCCCTGTATAAAAAAATCAGGACTGGCCGGAACATGTCCTGTCAGTCCTGATAAGATGCTGTTTTATCAGTTAGGCCTCAGCAGGAGTCTCAGCGGCAGCAGGTGCTGCAGCGGGAGCCTCGTGGTGTACGCCTTCCTCCATAGCCTCGTCAAGAGCCTCCTCGTATGCGATGTGGGCTGCTACCTGGCGTGAAGACTTCACGGTGCAGATGATGGTGCCCTTAGGGGAGATGACATTGACATTCTCATACTTGAGGTCGCCGGCAACGATTCTCTTGCCGATCTGGAGTCTGTCAACATTTATTACGAGCTCATCAGGAAGGTCCTTCATGAGAGCGCTGACTTTCAGCTCACGTACAAGCTTGTAGAACTTACCGCCGGCACGTACACCGACAGCGTGTCCGGTGATTGTTACAGGAACCTTGATAGCGATAGGCTTGTCCTCTGTTACTGCGAGGAAGTCCACGTGAAGGCAGTTGTCCTTTACCGGGTGGAACTGGAGCTCGTGGAGAACAGCGAAATATTTCTTGCCGTTGCTGAGCTCGAGGTCAATGATATAAGAAGCCGGAGTGTCGGTAAGGCCTTTGAGATCCTTCTCGGAAATGGTGAAGAGAACGTTCTCGATACCTGCGCCATAGATGTTGCAAGGGATAAGACCCTGTTTGCGGAAATCCTTGATAACCGCCTTGTTGCCGGCCTCACGGACCTGGCCTTTCAATGTGAAATGTTTCATTTCTCTGTTTGTTTAAAATGTGTTACTCAGTCTGGCTTTCAGGACAATGCCTGGCCAGCCCCCATTGCACCAAAAGCTGTTGCTTTTTCACGGGAACTTATCCGGATCCCCAAAATGCGGCGCAAATATAGTGATTTTCCGTAAAAATAAAAAGGAGCCGTTTTGAAATGATTGAAAAGTTTTTCCTCCCAAACATTCAGATAATAGTTTACTGGCAGCAGAAATAGAATGGAGCTGTATGAAATTTGAAACATGCTGCTGATAAATTTGTGTCATGAAAAATTAAACAGCTTCTTAAGGGTTTTTTGAGGAGACGCCGACTATAATGACAGAAAGTTATCAAGTGGACACTAGAACGCGCGACATACTGATGGCGATATCTCTGGAGAATTCGCAGTACTCGCTGAGGCAGCTCTATGAGCTGTATGGCGGGCAGGTGTACCGTTATGTCGGGCTGTATGTGCGTGACTGCAATGCTGTGGACGAGATTGTTTCAGATGTATTTATGGCACTCTGGAACAATAGGCGTGCGCTTCAGCAGGTAAGCAATTTTCAGGGATATATCTACCGTATCGCCAAGTTCAAGGCTGTGGACTATATAAGGAAGGACAAGTCCAGGATGGCGCTCTGGAATGATGACATGCTTGAACTGTTTGCCGGTACCGACACCAGTCCTGAGGATGACTGTATATCAGACGAGATCGTGAGGGAGCTCAATTCCGCCATCGAGGCTCTGCCGCCGAAATGCAGGATGGCATTCAAGCTGATCCGTGAAGACAAGATGAAGTATAAGGATGCCGCGGAACTCATGGACGTGTCGGTAAAGACCCTGGAGACCCATATCCGGAACGCCATGAAAAAGATCTTCAGCGTTCTCGGGCAACTAAAATAACTTAAGTTTCGCAAGTGCGAAACACCTCTTTTGAGCCCTTGTGGCGATGGTAAGTCCTCACCCCGAGGAAGAGGATTTAGGAGAGGGATAACGTGGAAAGAAAAAGTGCGTAGGTCCTGAAAGATTGATAAATGAGATAAGTATATTATAGATTAAAATACTTGCGAAACTTGATTGAAATAATAGATAGACATGGAAAACAGAAGGGACATAGAGGTGCTTGTCGCCGATTATCTCGCCGGTGAAGCAGATGCCGACGAAATCATGGCAGTCGAGGCCTGGCTTGCGGAAAGTCCGGAGAACAAGCAGCTGTTCAGGAAGATATCCGCATACTGGAATGCTGGAGTCACGTCTGCTGCCGACACTTCCCGAGGCTATGCCCTTCTGACGAAAAGGCTTTCTGGACACAGTGCCCGCTACGGACGGGTGGCGTCATACATGGCAGGACTGGCTGCCGCTCTGTTCACCGGAGTCCTGGCTGGATTCATGCTGTCGGGACACGGCACCGATGTGATTGCTTATGTCACAGGGGACAGCATCTCGTCTTTCGTGTTGTCGGACGGCACCAGGGTGAAGCTGAACCGGAACAGCACGTTGAGAGTGCCTGACGGATATGACCGTCGCTCCAGAAAGGTGGAGCTTGACGGTGAGGCGTATTTCGATGTTGTGCACGACCCTGACAAGGAATTCAGAGTGAGTATGGGCGATGTGGATGTCACTGTCCTCGGGACAGAGTTCAATGCAGTGCACCATCCGGACGAAGGCATTGTCACGACATCTCTTGTGCGTGGCTCGGTCCTGTTCAGCACCCCGTCCCAGAAAGTCAGGCTCTCCCCTGGGCGCATGGCACGTTATGATGTGCAGCGGGACGAGGTGGAGCTGTCGATGTTCGACAAGGATTCCACCACAGCCTGGACAGAAAATCTGATCCGCTACAAATCGGCGGATATCCGCAGCCTGATTCAGCGTCTTGCTGACGAGAAAGGTGTCACGGTGATGTTCCGTGGCGATGTCTTCTCGGATGAGGACCAGGTCTCCGGCTCCCTGGAGGCGACAATCCCGTTTGAGCAGATGCTGTCGATACTTCAGGCACAGGTCGATTTCGTATGGGAACGTAATGGCAACGACTATATCATAACTAAATAACAACCAGATGAGACAATATTGGGCTTTAGCAGGAAAGGCGGGAACTCACGTTTTTCCATTATCAGGCAGTGTCCGCTTCAAGATGATGGTATTCATCGCCGCGGTATTGTCATTGTTCTTCAGCATTCCGGCAGAACTTCATGCAGCCGGTCAGGTGCAGAAGATTTCTATTCATACGAAGGGTCAGGAACCTCTGACTTCGGTTTTCAGGACAATCGAGAAAAACAGCATCTACCTGTTTAACTATCAGGACAAGGATGTCGCAGGCATAAAAGTGTCTGTCTCGATGAACAATGCTGCTATAGAGAACGTTATGAAGGCTGTCCTTGACAGCACAGGCCTGGTCTGGCAGATAAAGGGCAAGAATATCATTGTATCTGCAGCCAGGCAGCAGCCTTCCGGCCCGAGGAAAAAGGTCACGATCCATGGAAAGGTTCTGGATGCTGACGGACAGCCTGTTCCTGGAGCAGGAGTCCTGGATCAGGCAGGAAAGACAGGAACTGTGACTGACATCGACGGAACCTATTCCATGAGCACAACAGAAGGTGCAGTCCTTCTCTACAGCTGTAGTCGGCACTTCAGATGTCATCAACATGACTCTGAAAGCTGAAGATATCCAGCTTGATGAGGCTGTCGTGACTGCACTCGGTATCCGCAAGTCCGAGAAAAGCCTCGGATATTCCATCCAGCAGGTCAATGCAGAGGCTTTCTCCAAGGTAAAGACGGACAATCCTCTAAACATGCTTAACGGAAAAGTCGCAGGCCTTACACTGAATACCAGGTCCGCAATTCTCGAGGATCCTTCAGTGCATCTGCGTGGCGAGACTCCTATCTATGTCGTGAACGGTACACCTGTCAAATACTATAGAGGTGTATCCAACGACGATATCGAGAGCATCACAGTCCTGAAGGGGCCTCAGGCGGCTGTCCTTTACGGTGCAAGAGGCGCCAACGGTGCGATTCTCATA
Source organism: uncultured Bacteroidales bacterium (assembly GCA_934691625.1). GTDB lineage: Bacteria > Bacteroidota > Bacteroidia > Bacteroidales > UBA932 > Cryptobacteroides. The sequence goes on from CAKUTA010000001.1 coordinate 299,948, forward strand.
ACCACGAAGTCCGGTACATCAGCTGACAAGGACGTGGATGTCACTGTCAATTCTTCCACGATGTTCACAGCCGGCTATCTTACCCTGCCGGAGCAGCAGACTACTTATGGTACAGGAGAATATGGACGCTACTCATATAAGGACGGAAAAGGAGGCGGCCTGTATGACGGCCTGTGGACATGGGGACCGAAGCTGGACCAAAAAGACCCGTTCTCCTCTAGCGGAATGTGGGAGACTGTCCAGTACAACAGCCCTATAGATCCGGAGACAGGGGAGCGTATCCCGATTCCGTTCGTCTCCCATAAGAACAATTTCAAGAACTTCCTTCAGGAAGGCTTTGTCACAGACAACAATGTCAGCGTCGCCAAGAAGTTTGACGGCGGCTCATTCCGTGTCAGCCTGAACCAGATGTACAGACGCGGACAGACCCCTAATACCGACCTCAAGAAGTTCGGTATCACGGCCGCTGCGAACTATAACATAACCAGGAAGCTGCATCTCAATATGAATATGATATACAGCTATATCTACTCGAAGAACCGCCCTTGGTCAGGCTACGGAAACCAGCATCCTTATTACAATATTCTTGTATATATGGGTGCCAACAATGATATCCGCGACCTGAAGAACTATTGGGAGGATGGACAGACCGGCTATGCGCAGAGAAACTGGAACCATGTATGGTTCAACAACCCGTGGTTCGTGGCGTATGAATACACCCGCCCTTACAGCGAGCCGGAGCTTATCGCATCAGCCTCACTTGACTACGACATCATTGACGGCCTTAACTTCATGGTGAAGGCTGCGACAGACTCCAAGCACCAGAACCTGGAGACATGCAAGCCTTATGCGTGGGTAGGAAACGATAACGGAGGATATACGGTATCTGGTGACAGGAACGTGGATGTGAACATCGACGCGATGCTCTCGTACAAGAAGAAATTCGGCTGGTTCGATATCGACGCCATGGTCGGAGCCTCCATGTACGACGCTATGCGTAACTATCAGGAATCAAGCACTGACGGCGGTCTTCTCCAGCCTGACCTCTATAATGTGTCCAACTCGGTGAACACGCCGAAGGTCACTACTACCGTGCAGAGAAGACGTATGTCGGGTGTCTATGGGACCGCCACATTCGGCGCCCTGAACGCCATCTTCCTGACATTCACAGGAAGAAACGACTGGTCATCCACATTGAACCCGGATAACAACTCTTTCTTCTATCCTTCAGTCAGCCTCAGCGGCGTGATGTCCTCTCTGATAAAACTTCCGAAGGCGATCTCGTTCTGGAAAGTCAGAGGTTCGTGGGCGAGGGTAGGCTTCGACCAGAGCACGGTATATCTGCTCGAGGAGGCATACTCGTTCAATAAGTACTGGAACAGCAATGCTTCCATGACTCCTCCTACACTTGTGATAGACAAGGGTATCAAGCCTTACTTCACGAATTCCCTGGAGGTCGGCACAGATATCCGCTTCTTCGACAACAGGCTGCGTCTGGATTTCAGCTGGTACAGCACGAAGGATGAAGGTCAGATCCAGCGTGTGGATATAAATCAGTCCAGCGGATACGAGGAGATGCTCACTAACGGCAACGACTACAGGAGAAAAGGCTACGAGGTCATTCTCGGCACAGTCCCTGTACGCACCCGTGACTGGGAATGGAAACTGAACATGAACTGGTCATTGACAAGAAAATATCTTGACAAGATCTATAACGGAGCCTACAACTACAATAACCTCAAGGAAGGTGACAGGGCAGATGCAATCTATGCCCAGGTATGGCAGCGCGACCCGGAGGGAAACTTCATCGTGTTCGAGAACAACGGCCGTCCTATGGAGGACCCTTACCAGAGAATAATCGGATACTCCGGTCCGGACTGGGAGTTCGGTATATCTTCAAGCCTCCGCTGGCGCAAATGGACAATGTCCTTCGACATCTCCGGACGTGTGGGTGGCGTTATCCGTTCCGACCTGAACTCCAGGATGATCGAGGCTGGAACGCACAAGAAGACAGCTGTTCCTGAGAGGGAGCTTGACTGGGCACAGAAGCCGTCATTCATCCCGCCCAATGCTGTTATCGTGACAGGTGGAGAAGTCACTTATGACGATCATGGAAATGTGATTTCCGATACCAGGACATTCGCTCCATCCTCCACTCCTGTATATTTCAAGAGCTGGATAGGCTACCTCGGAAAGCTGAACGGCCCTTACACTCTTGGATATAACCTGTACAAGGCAGATTTCATCAAGTTGAGAAATCTTTCGATTTCTTATAATTTCTCGTCATTGATAAAGAAGAACAAGGTGGTTAAGGGACTGGAGCTCTCTCTTATCGGAAACAACCTTCTTATCTGGAAGAAGCTCGATAACGAGGACCCGGATGCGGCGTACAAGAATTTCTCGTACCCTACAGAGAGGATGGTCGGATTCAATTTCTCTATCTCGTTGTAATCTAAAAAGACATTGGTTATGAAAAATATAAAAAGCGGAATCCTGGGATTTGCACTGCTGGGACTGATGTCCATGATGACTTCATCCTGCGACTATACGCTGGCGGAGGTCAGCAAGGATGTGAACAAACCTACGCAGGTTCATCCTAAGACTATATTGACAACGCTGGATATCAATACATTCGGTATCGAGTACTATGGCATTGAGCCATATCGTATGATATGGATGTGGGATAACCGTGGCGGAGGTGGACATTTCAATCTTCAGCGGCGCAACTTTGTTGGTGAGTTCAGACGTATAGCCTGGTGCTACGACATGAGGCGGGAGGCTGAGCGTGTAGGCGATGAGAGATATTATTATCTTGCCTCGTTCTTCAGGGCATGGTGGATGTTCTCTGTCACACGTCTGTTCGGAGATGTTCCTTATACTGAGGCGGGCGAAGGACGTCAGGACACCCCGAACTATTATCCTTCCTATGACAAGCAGGAGGATATAATTGCAGGCATCCTGGACGAGCTTGCCGAGGCCAACGGGAAGCTGGCTCAGTATGATGCCACGTCCGTTGACGGGGATATCATCTATGGAGGGAACATACGCAGCTGGCGCAAGGTTATAAACACGCTGCGTCTGCGTATCCTCATAAACTGCACATCCGTGGATTCGATCCATGGCAGGACTCCTGAGGAGATGTTCGCCGAGATTGTCAATGATCCTGACAGCAACCCTCTTATGGAGAAGCTGTCCGATAGTGCGATACGTGACGAGGCTGGAAATTCAAGCAATTACAATTACTACAACAACAATAATTTCGTATCATCATACCGTATCTCCAGATATGTCGTGGAGCTCATGAAGAAGAGGAAGGACACCAGGCTTATGCAGATCGCGGAGGTCATGATGAAATATGAGAGTGTCCCTGGCACCGATGTCAATGACTTCGCCAACTATAACGGTGTCATTCCTAACCCGGGAGCCACGAGCGACAACAACAGTGTGGAAATGAACAACGGAAGCCAGTCCAAGCTCAAGAAGAAGTGGTATCTGGAGCCAAAGGGGCCGTCAGCTATGAATATCGGCTACCCCGAGCAGGAGTTCATTCTTGCAGAGGCTGCTCTCCGCGGATGGATCCCTGGTGATGCCGAGGCCTACTACAATGCAGGTATCGCAGCCGCATGCGAGTTCCAGGGCATAGGCGCTGCCGCCATAAAGGCTTATCAGGAAAATGCTGATGTCAAGCTTGCCGGCACCCCGACGCAGAAACTCGGCAAGATCATAACTGAGAAGTATCTGAATTTCTTCATGCAGGGCGCTTACGAGCCTTATTTCGAGCTGAGGAGAACTGGGTATCCGGATTATTCGGAGTTCCTGAAGAGAAACATTGACAACCTCTATAACGATGGCTATCTGCCTCTGAGGTATCTCTATCCTCAGACGGAAATCGACAACAATAACAGCAACGTGGTAGAGGCCATCAAGCGTCTGGATAAGGGTGATGACAGGAATTCTAGGATGTGGCTTATCTCCGGGACTGACCCTCTCTTCAATCCTGACCCGTTCCCGTTCAGAAATATGAACAAGTAATATCAATGAAAAATTATTATGAAACTGTTTGAAAAGATATATGCTCCAGCGGTATTGATGATGCTCGCGATGGCAGTGTCAGTCTCCTGCTCGGACAATGAATACGAGAATGCCGGATGGACGGAGCCGATAAAGGTGGCAACGTACAACATCCAGTATGATGACAAGTCTGTGGAAGCCGGAAAATGGGACAACAGAAAGGAGCTGATGCAGAAGATGCTGAAGGATTGCGACTTCGATATCTTCGGTTCGCAGGAGCCATACCGGTTCCAGATCGAGGACATTGTCTCATGGTTCCCTGAATACGGGTGGATCGGTACAAGCATTGCCGGCGAGACGGAAAAGGAGCGCATCCACTATAATCCGATATTCTATAAGAAGGACCGTTTCACAGTTCTTGACAACGGAATGTTCTGGTATTCCGAGACTCCCGATGTGGTCAATTCCAAAGGATGGGACTCTTATTCAGTGCGTATGTGCAACTGGGTGAAATTCAAGGATAACAGGAGCGGAAAGATTTTCTTCCACTTCAATTCCCATTTCGACCATATCGGCGAGACCGCCCGTCTGGAGAGCGCCAGGCTTCTGGTTTCCAAGGTGAAGGAGATTGCAGGCGACTATCCTTCATTCTGCACGGCTGACTACAATGCTGACCAGACATCGGCTCCGTATCAGATAATAATCATGTCCGACCTGATGGACAGCTACAGCAAGGCCCAGTACCGTTCAGGCGACGGTGTCCGTTCATATAACGGCTACAGCCAGGCTACAGCCAATTCTTCCGACTCCCGCATTGACCATATATTCGTGAGCCGTGGAACGAAAGTCTATACCTGGAGCCTGCTTTGCAGGAGCTATGACGGGAAATTCGCTTCAGATCATAACCCTATAGTTATTCAGTGGTCGCTGCCTAGATAAAATAACATGACAAACATTATGAAACACATATATTTGCAAATATTGGCGCTGCTGTCTGTGCTGTCCGTTGGTCTGGCCTCATGCAGCAAGAGCGAGCAGGGCGTGATATCATTCGATACTCCGGAACTTTCTGTGGTATCGTCAGCAGGGACGGTGGATTTCATTGTCCGTTCCAACACCAGCTGGACACTGGAGCCTTCATGCGAATGGGTTACGCTTAATATTACCAGAGGTGCGCAGGGCGCAAGTGTCATTGCCACAGTCCTGGCGAACCCTTATAAGGATGAGCCTCGTACTGTGTATATCACCGGACGCACATGCAATGGAGATGCTGCGGCTGTGCTGACATTGACCCAGATGCCTGAAGAGCCGTATGTCACGCTGGGCGCTGCAGAGCTTCCTATAGGCTCCGATACCGCTGACTATTCAGTCGATATGGCTACAAACCTGAAGTCAGGGGTGACCCTGAACGTGGAATATGCCGAAGGTGACCAGCCATGGATCTCGGATGTCAAGGCTGGTGACGGTGCGCTGACATTCAAGGTGGAGCAGAACCCGGCATCGAAGAACAGGACAGCTGTCATCACCGCTTCAGGAAAGGATGAGTTCGACCGCGTGGCCGAGGCTAGGCTCAAGGTCGTCCGGAGCCTCAATATGGATCCTTCTCTTGCGGAGGAGGCCGACTTCTCCCATGTTCTTTCTCTTTCTGCCGGTCAGGTGATGGAAAGTGTATATGTTAAGGGTACCGTGGTTCTTGACGGTAAGAATCCTAACTTCAATGAAGGATACTATACCATTCAGGATACTGAAGGTCAGGTGATTGTGTTCAGGTCATCTGTGGATCTCGGGCTCAAGGCCGGTGATGAGATTACATTGTGGCTTCTCGGAGCTGATCTTCAGGAAATGAATGACGGCGATGCCAAATATCTGCTTTTCAGCGGTATCGGTTCTCAGCATATCATGAAGAAGACTGCCGGTGCTCCTGTGGAGCCGCTTCCGATCCATATCTCGGATCTTTCTGAATCTATGCTGTACAGGCTTGTGAAGCTGCAGGATGTGGAATTCTCCATTCCTTTCGGCGGATATGTGAACTATAACGAGTATTACATCACCGGCGCCGGCGGGCCTCTCTATAAAAATGCTCTTGCGCAGAACTATCCTCAGAGCATCCGTGATATCAATGGCGACCATGTCTATATGCTGACCAACTTCAGCGTTCCTTACAGGTCCACATCTCTCCCTCAGGGCTCAGGCTCATTGACCGGAATCGTAGTCAGCGAGAAGAACTCCAACATGGGGAACATAGGCCGGTTCCAGATCAGGCACATCGAGGCGTCTGACATTGCCATGGCCAAGAGCCGGAGCGACGGCTTTACTGATGTGCTTGTGGAATGGGACTTCACGAAGCCTTCAGGGTTCACTGACGGACAGAAGTCGATATCCCCGTCTGGGGGACAGAAGAATGCGGTGTTCTTCAAGAGTAATTCCAATGGATTCTATGGTGCGTATAAGGAGGGTGAAATATACTTTGTCGAGGAGTACCGTGGAGACAAGTTTACAAATGCCGCCAAGACTGCAAATACGTATAAGAATTGTGCTGTCAGCAGTTCCAGGTGGGATACGAATACGTACTGGTATATAAGCAATGTTTCCACTGCTGGAATCAACGGCACATTGTCCCTGCAGTTTACAAGCAACTCTCTTACAAGTACCGGTCCGGCATCCTTCGTCGTGGAGTGGTCTCTGGACGGCAATACGTGGACACCTGTGGAAAATGGCGAGTATCAGGTCATGGGACAGTGCACATCCAAGGTCCTGCGTGCCGACCACATGCCTGGGCATAAGGTATATGACTTCCGTCTGCCTGCCGAGCTGAACAATCAGAGCAATATCCAGATACGTCTTCGTCCGAACTCGTATGTGAATGTCCTAGGACAGACAGTCGCTTCATTCCCTGCCAGCGCGACCAACCGTCTGACCCACCTGTCGCTCAAATACAACAAATAAATATACGGTTAATCCTATTACATTTCAATAGAAGCATCTATGCTTCTTGCTTCTTAAACTTTGAAAAACTTCAGAACCTGTTTCAGGCAGGTTCGAAAAAAGCGGGACGGTCATCAGGCCGCCCCGCTTTCGTTTACAATGGGGATTCTAGATACCATTATAGTTGTCCCATCTCCATTTAAGAAAATCTTTGTTTATGTGCTCAGGAATGAAAATTCTGGGTGGTATGGATGCTCCATATGACCATCTGGCTTTCTCTGATAAGAAGACTTCCCCATCGGCGGATATTCTAAGATGGCCGGCATCGAATAAATAATGTATGTCCATTCGCATGGGAAATCCGTTTGCAATGGAGTCTTCCCCATGGTATCTGAATGGCACTATGTGTGCGGCTTCCAGCACTTCCGGCATATCAACATTTGTTATTACACATCTTTTATATGCAGAAAGAACTGCTTTCCTGAATCGTGCCTGATTAGGCCTATTGTGTCCTTTTACAAGCTTTCGTTCCGTATCGGAGATGATTGCGTCGGAAACGGAGGCTTTTGCGGTGAGGATTGCTTGTATTTCAGAATCGATGTCGAAATTGTAGAAATATTTTTCATGTAGTTTGTTTGGCGCACCATCAGCCTTATTGAGGTATCCATAATAAGATAAGAACAGCAGATATTCACGTGCGATGCGTTTATCATTAGCTTCTGGGCAGCAGTTAAACCAATCTGAAAGATCTAGATTACCATTTCTGTATGCCATGACATATTCAACATAGCTGTTGATTGTTCTTCCTGGTGTCCCGGATAGTGGGATGATAATTTGGATAAGTTCCTCCACAGTAATGTATGCTTCAAGACTGCTCGACAGGCCATCTCCAAGATTATGAACAATTGAAAGAATTAATTTCAGCGGATGTATTTTGATTTTCGCGTCTTCCCATTTTTTGCATTCTTCTTTAGTTTGGATATTAGGATTGGGAAGCTTAAAATTTATAATAGTTTGTGCTGAAAATTCAGTCTGAGAGATTTCGTGATTCGCTACTTTTCTTCCGAAATCTGTCAAAGTGATGATTCCTCTAGTATTCCGAGCTGGTATCAGATTGAGTGCTCTCCAGTATTGTCCGGAATTACGAATTATATTGCGTTCACCGATGCGTTTCTCCAAGTCGATATTTATACCTGTCCCTTGCAAGTCATGAGCAAGTCCAAGCAGCTCATTTCCGAACTCTTGGGAGCTATATTTATATTTTCCCTCAAGTTTTGCCATGCGGAATAAGATGCCGAGCAAGACTACAGGATCATTGATTCCTTCTGTACATTGTACACTTGCCCACTTCCATTTGAAGTCGGGAAATGGAAGTGTTGGTGGTAAAAGCATTTCATTCTTCATTTGAATCGTTTTTATAAAGGTTAAACTGTTTTGCAAGATTATATGCTAATTCTACTGGTACTGCATTCCCTATTTGACGATAAATTGAGGAATTCGGCCCTTCAAAAATGTAATTTAGAGGAAAACTTTGAATAGATGCAAGCTCCCTGCATGTCATTCTTCGTTTTCCATTAGGATGAGGATGGATAACGACTCCTCCTTTATTGTCTCCTCTAGCTGTAACTGTTGGAGCTGGTTTGTCCGGATTCAATAGGCGATGACCAATGTATCCGTTTATATGTAATTTATATTTTGAGTAAGTATGATTGAACAGCTTGTTTGGCCTGTCTGGATCTGGTATGCCCTCAAGCGCTTTCCCAACTGATATCCATAGAGGCAGACCATCTGCTCCATTTTTTGAATTAGTCGGCTTTGGATATTCGTAAGAGAAATTGATGTCATTTCTTACTCCTATTATAATAACTCTTTCGCGTGATTGCGGAACACCATAATCAGCAGCATTGAGAACTTGATATTGTACTTTATAGCCTGAACTGGTGAAGTCTGTCATTATCATTTTGAAGGACTTTCCTTTGTTGAGAGACAATATCCCTTTAACATTCTCTGCGAGAAAGAATTTGGGCCGTTTATCTCGTATGACTCTGAGCAGCTCTTTATATAAGGCATTCCGTTCATCAGATGTATGCCTTTTTGTATTTGCTACAGAAAAGCCTTGGCATGGAAAACCGCCGATGACAATGTCGCAATCTGGGATTTCATCTGAGTCGATGTCTTTAATATCTTTTTCTATAATATGATTGCCGAGATTCCGTTTATATGTGGCAACAGCATCATGGAATAAATCATTCGCCCATACTATTGTATGGCCGGCTTTTATGAAACCTAGGTCTAACCCTCCGGCACCACTGAATAATGAAACGACATTCATCGTTTTATTACCTCCTCTAAACGCTTTAATTCTGTGCCGAGCAACATTGCGAAGTGAACAGGAACTGCATTCCCGATTTGTCTATAGCAACTGCCCATTTTTCCCGAAAATACAAAATCTTGCGGGAAAGTTTGTATGACAGCACTCTCCCGAATAGATAGTCTTCGCATTCCGTTATAATGCGGAATAGCACAGACTCCGCCTTTTCCATTTCCTCTGGCTAATATCGCTGGCGATGGCTTGTCTGGGTCTGTGGCTCTATGTGCCGTGAAATCCCTTACAATGAAATGATAAGATGACCCATAATTATTAGGATCTTTGGTCGTGTCTCCGATTGGTGGGAGATTCTCTAATGCCTCTTTAATCGATTTCCATTTTGGCAATCCGCCCTTTCCATCTTTAGAATTTGTCGGTGCTGGAAATTTGAATAATATCTGCTCGCCCAGGTCTTTTCTCTGCCCAATGAACACAACTCGTTCACGATGTTGTGGGATTCCGTAGTCAGCCATATTTACTTTATGTATATCAACAATGTATCCGGCATTTTCAAAATCATTTGTAATTTGTTTTACGATACTTCCACCGCCTAGACTCAGTATCCCTTTTACATTTTCGGCGATAAAGAATTTAGGCTGTTTTTCTTTTATTGCATTATAGAAAAACTTGTATAAAGAGTTACGTTTGTCATCGGTGCTTCTCTTCAGGTTTGCCGTCGAGAATCCTTGGCAAGGAAAACCGCCGACAACTACATCCGCAGACGGTATCGAAGAAATGTCGATTGTCTGAATGTCAGCCAGAACAATATGACTGTTTATATTGGCTTTGTATGTTGCTACGGCGTCATTGTCAATATCGTTTGCCCATATGACATTGTTTCCTGCCTGTGTCAATCCCAGGTCAAGTCCTCCGGCTCCGCTGAATAATGATATTATGGTCATTATATTAAGACATTTTTTTAGATTACCATGTTCTGGCGAATCTGTTGTTGATGACTTACTGCATATTTTGTGCTGAAATGTATCTATTCCATAAGCTTTTTGTACTTGAAGCGTTTCGGCTCCTCATCGCCGAGGCGCTTCTTCTTGTTCTCCTCGTATTCCGAATATGAGCCTTCGAAGAAATAGACCTGGGAGTCGCCCTCGAATGCCAGGATATGTGTGGCGATACGGTCCAGGAACCAGCGGTCATGGGAGATTACCACGGCACAGCCCGCGAAATTCTCCAGCCCCTCCTCCAGTGCGCGGATCGTGTTGACATCCACATCATTGGTAGGCTCGTCGAGGAGAAGGACATTGCCTTCATCCTTCAGGGTAAGCGCAAGATGCAGCCTGTTCCGCTCTCCTCCCGACAGCACGCCGCAGAGCTTCTCCTGGTCGGAACCTGTGAAGTTGAACCTGGAGACGTATGCACGGGCATTGACATCCTTCTTTCCGAGCCTTATCCAGTCTGAGCCGTCTGCAATCGTCTGGAAGACAGTCTTGTCGGGGTCAATGCTCTTGTGCTGCTGATCCACGTATGCGAGCTTGACTGTCTCGCCGATGGTGATGTCCCCGTGATCAGGCTGCTCCAGGCCCATTATGAGGCGGAACAATGTGGTCTTTCCCGCGCCGTTAGGCCCGATTACGCCGACAATGCCTGCAGGCGGCAGCACGAAGGAAAGATGCTCGAACAGCAGCTTGTCACCGTATGCCTTGGAAACATCATTGAACTGGATGACCTTGTTTCCGAGCTTCGGCCCGTCTGGTATGTAGATTTCGAGATTTGCTTCCTTTTCCTTGCCGTCCTGGCTGGCGAGCTTCTCATACGCTCCGAGCCTGGCCTTGGATTTCGCGTGGCGTGCCTTCGGTGCCATCCTGACCCATTCCAGCTCCCTCTCCAGGGTCTTTCTGCGCTTGCTCTCCTGCTTCTCCTCCATCTCCAGGCGCTTTGTCTTCTGCTCCAGCCAGGAGGAATAGTTTCCCTTCCATGGGATGCCTTCACCTCTGTCCAGCTCCAGGATCCATCCTGCGACATCATCCAGGAAGTACCTGTCGTGGGTCACGGCGATGACAGTGCCCTTGTACTGCTGCAGATGTGCTTCCAGCCACTGTATGCTCTCGGTGTCGAGGTGGTTGGTAGGCTCGTCGAGGAGAAGCACATCAGGCTGCTGGAGAAGGAGACGGCAGAGTGCGACTCTACGTCTTTCACCACCGCTGAGCGTGGCTATCTTGGCATCGGCAGGAGGACACTGGAGTGCGTCCATCGCCCTCTCCAGCTTCGAATCGATCTCCCATCCTCCACAATGCTCTATTTTCTCGGTAAGCTCGCCCTGCCTTTCGATGAGCTTGTTCATCTCATCGTCGCTCATCGGCTCGCAGAACTTCAGATTCACCTCTTCATATTCCTTGAGGATGTCCATGATTTCCTGTACACCTTCCTGCACGACCTCCAACACGGTCTTGTCAGGATCCATCTGCGGCTCCTGCTCCAGATATCCTACGCTGTATCCAGGCGCCCATACGACCTCGCCCTGGTAGCTGTGCTCGACTCCGGCAATGATCTTCATCAATGTCGATTTACCTGAGCCGTTCAGACCTATGATGCCGATTTTGGCTCCGTAAAAGAATGATAGACAGATGTCTTTAAGTATTACACGGTTGCTTGATGGGAGGACCTTTCCTACCCTGTTCATAGAAAAGATGATCTTCTCGTCTGCCATTTCTGAAATTTCTGTTTTGACGCACGCGGGTACGGTTCCCTGCAGTGCATGGTTAATAAGTTTCTGTACCGTAATGTTACAAAGATACGAAGCCCGCCCCGATTATTTGTTATCTTTGCAGACGAAAGTGATATTATATGATGGACATAGCACTGGTTATATTCGATTTCGACGGGACACTTGGCGATACGAGGAGGAACATTGTCCTGACGCTTCAGGATACAATGCGGCATGAGGGACTGGAGGTGCGTGGAGAGGCGGAGTGTGCTGCGACTATCGGCATTCCGCTGAAAGATAGCTTTATACACCTTTTTCCGTGGATGACGGATGCCGCGGCGAAGCATTGCGCGGAGGTGTATCTGAAGATTTTCGACGAGAAGAAAAAGACATTGGTTCCCGACTGCTTCCCTCATGTGCGCGAGACTCTGGAGGCATTGAAGCAGAAAGGCATTGTCATGACTATCGCGTCTTCCAGGAATTCCATTTCGCTTCATGAACTGATGGCGGAGATGGGAATAGCCGGGTATATACCTTATGCGCTTGGTGCGGATAATGTGACGAAAGCAAAGCCTGATCCGGAACCTGTCCTGAAGACATTGCGGGAGCTGGGTGTGGAGGCAAGTCATGCGCTGGTCGTCGGGGATATGCCTGTGGATATCCTGATGGGAGCCAGTGCGGGTGCGCATACTTGTGCTGTGACCTATGGCAATGCCACTCGCGGGCAGCTGGAGGCGGCAGGAGCTGAATTTATTATAGATGACATTGCCGAGCTTGCAGGGCTGGTCTGCCGCTAGCTTTATTCTGGATATCAGGGACATGTCAAGTTGTGTTGTGCCTGTGCTGCGGTGTGTTACGTTATGTTGTGCTGTGAACTGCTTTCACTGAATGGTGGCGCCTTGTTTTTTTTGTTTAACTCATTGATTTATAATTGTTTAATATTTTTCAAAATAGCGTGTATGATGATTTTGAAAAATATTAACATATTGATATATAATTAATTAACTATATTTTGGACTTGCGCCGTTTGTCCGTAAAAACATAATTGGAAATTGTTATGGAACAGAAAAATAAGAAACTGTACCCGATGAAGTTCAAGCCTGTGGCAGAGAAGACTGCCTGGGGCGGAAGCTGGTTCATCGGCAGGATGGGAAAATCATATACTGAAAAAGTCGAGGACGGCATGTCTGGCAACGGCAGGAAGAAATATGTGGAGAGGCCGCTTACGAAATCGGACAGGATAGGGGAGAGCTGGGAACTGGCGGATCTTGGTTTCCGCGATTCTGAGGTCACGGACGGATGGCTTGCCGGAAGTACGATAAGCGAGATTCTGGAGACTTACCTGGAAGATGTTGCCGGAGAGAATGCCTATTCGCGTTTCGGCAGGCAGTTTCCGCTGATGGTCAAGTTCCTGGATGTGCAGGGGCGTACTCCGCTCATGGTCTGCCCTGATGATGAGATTGCAGCGCAGAGGTATGATACCCTCGGCAAGATGAAACTGTGGTATGTCCTTGATGCTGAACCTGGCTCGAAACTGTATATGGGCTTCAGCCGTGAGCTCTCTGCGGCGGAACTATATGAAAGGTGCCATAACGGTACGCTGGAGGAGGTTCTGAATGCGGTAGTCCCTCATAAGGGGGATGCTTTCCTTGTCCCGTCTGGACTTGTGCATGGAGCCGAAGGGGGAGTTGTCATGACTGAGATTGCAGAATCTTCAGATCTGGACTTCAGGATATATAACTGGGGGGATTCTGTCGAGGCTGCTGCGGCAGGCTTTACATCTGATCCTGCCGGTTCAGGACGTGCATCTTCACGGAGAAGCCTCATGAATGAGGACTCACTGTCCGACACTGAAGAGCTTTCGCTTGAGGCGGCATTCGATTTCATTGATTTCGGAAAATATGACGTGGCGCTGACGATTCCTGCCGGCGGACATTCCGACAAGGCTCATGATGTCCATGTGAGGCCTGCATCGGATCCTGATGATGCTGCCGGCAAGGCGACGGACAGGCTGGCGTCGCTTAAGGAGTTCACGGTGACAAAGATAGCTCTTAAAGATGCTCTGCATATAAATACAGGCACGACAGATGCTTTCCTGGTGTATATATGCACGGAAGGCTCTGCCGCTCTGCAGATCCAGAGGCCTGAATCCGGGGTTGACAAGTATGATGTCAATGCCGGTGATGTGGTGCTTGTACCTGCGGATGTGACGGATTTCTTCATTGTCCCGCAGGACAGGAACATCGTTCTTCTGGAGGCTACCATAGAGCCTTATGAAGAGCCGGACGAGTACATTGACCCTTCTGTCGAGGAAAAGCTGCCGGAGGAAGCCGGACTTTCAGGTGACAGCGCCATGCATGCCTCAGTGGAGGAGCTTCTGCGCTCCAGGATGAAAGGCGGGGCTGATTTTCCGCTGAACTAGCTGAACTGCTTCTGAGTATCAGCTGGTTATGAATCCCAAAGTCACATACTATGACATTTGAAAATGGTAAGTGTTTAATAATCAATGAAAGGTAGCATGGATGAAGTAAGGATAGATAAATATCTCTGGGCGATCCGGGCATTCAAGACCAGGAGCGAGGCTGCGGATGCCTGCAAGGGAAACCGCGTCAAGGTTAACGGTGCTGATGCGAAGCCGTCGAAGATGCTCCGCGTCGGGGACATGTTGGATGTCCGTAAAGCTGCGATCCATTATACATATCGGGTAAAGGCTTTGATAGAAAACCGTGTAGGGGCACAGCTGGTGCCGCAGTATGCCGATAACCTGACACCGCAGGAGGAGCTTGACAAGCTGAAGGCTCCTGTTGAGACGTTTTTCGTGAAGCGTGACCGTGGTGCTGGTCGTCCTACGAAAAAAGATCGTCGCACAATCGATGCGATGTGGGAGGAAATGGACTATGATGAAAACTTCCAGGATGACTATGATGAATAGCATAATTGACAATAACTGATGACTGACGATGTTTATGAACAAGAAAGTTTTTGCTACCGCAACTGCAGCATTGGCTGTCTGCGCTTGTGGCAGGCAGGAGGTGAAGAAGCCTAATGTTGTATTCCTTCTGTTCGATGACCTGGGGTATGGAGACCTGGGCTGTTATGGACAGGAGAAGATAGAGACTCCTAACATAGATGCTCTTGCTTCGCAGGGACTGTTGTTTACAGATATGTACACGGCTGCGCCTCTTTCATCACCGTCGAGGTGCTGCCTGCTGACAGGACAGCATATGGGACATAGCCAGATCCGCGGCAACGAGGAACATTTTGTCCCGACTGACAGCCTTGGATGGAACGGAGTATTCGTGAATCCTGAGGAGCAGGGACAGTTCCCTCTTGAAGAAGGGACCAGGACCATCGCGACATTGATGCAGAATGCCGGATACAAGACCGCAATGATCGGGAAATGGGGACTGGGATTTCCGAAAAGCGCTTCTCTTCCGAACACGATGGGGTTCGATTATTTCTATGGATTCAACTGCCAGGCTCTTGCCCACTCATATTACCCTGTCAAGCTGTGGGAGAATGGCGTCGAGGTGGAGACTGGCAATGACCTTGTAGTCCAGGGCTGCAAGCTCCCGGCTGGCATGGATAAATATGATGTCCATAGTTATGACCGATATGGCGGGCGGTATTATAGTTGTGACCTGATGTATGACAAGATGGTGAAGTTCGTGGAGGACAATGCTGATTCTCCGTTCTTCCTGATGTGGACAACTACCGTTCCTCATAGCGCTGTCCAGGCTCCGATTGATGAGGTGATGTATTATGTGGACAAGCTTGGTGACGAGGAACCATGCACTGAACCAGGAATGTATCTGCCGAACAGATATCCGCATGCCACTTATGCGGCAATGGTTACCCATATTGACAGGCAAGTAGGGGAACTTGTACAGAAACTGAAGGACCTTGGAGTCTGGGACAATACCATATTCATAGTGACTTCTGACAATGGCCCGGCATCCAACGGTAATTCCCCGATGGAGTACTTCAGGAGCGGTGGCCCGTTCAAATGCGGGAAAGGCTGGGGAAAATCATCGCGTCATGAGGGCGGAATCAGAATGCCATTCGTCCTCAGATGGGGTGATGGCAAGAAATGTGAAAAAATATCCAGGATGTCCACCTTTGCTGACATGATGCCTACTCTTGCTGACCTCGTGGGAGTGGAAGCGCCGGAGAATGATGGCATATCCCTGGCTCCGACGATTTTGGAGAAGACCAGCGGAGGAAAGGCATATAGCCACAGCAATGGTATTGTCCGGCAGGAACAGAAAGATCACGATTTCCTGTATTGGGAATTTCCTGGTGTCAGGGGGTGGGTCGCTGTCCGTATGGGATGTTGGAAGGGCTTGCTTCGCAATGTCCAGAAGGGCAACACTGAGATGGAGCTATATAATCTCGCTGATGATCCTCAGGAAACGATAGATGTGGCCTCGGAGCACCCTGACATCACGACCAAGATGTGGGAAGCCGTCAAGGCAAGCCATAGGGATGCCAATCCTGATGTCCCTAAGTTCTGTATGGACATAACTTATCCTGACTGATTTCGGCTATATATGACAAAAGTGGCACGGCAAGAATCCTTGCTGTGCCACTTTTGCATGGAAAGTACTTGCTACTTCTCGTATTTTCTTGCCTGCTCGGCAATCAGCTCTGCATCATCGAAATAGTTGATACGCATTGCATTGCGGACTTCTTCCATTGTCTTTGCCGCTGTCTCGCGGGCCTTTTCCGTGCCTTTCTTCAGAATGTTGAATACCTCAGGAATATCCTTCTCGAACTCCTGGCGGCGTGCGCGTATAGGATCCAGGGTCTTGTTTATCACGCTGTTGAGGAACTTCTTGCATGTTCCGTCACCGATACCGCCTTTCACGTACTGAGCCTTGAGCTCCTCCAGATTCTTGAACTCCGGCCAGAATTCTGCGAAATCAGCATCTGTGCTGAATGCCTCCATATAGGTGAATACAGCATTGCCATTCAGATGCCCTGGCTCGTCCTGGCTCATCCTCGGCTCGCCATTTGACATCTTCTTCACTTTCTTCCATACGGTAGCGGCATCATCGCTCAGATATATGCAGTTGCCCAGCGACTTGCTCATCTTGGCCTTTCCGTCGGTTCCCGGAAGCCTGAGGCATACACTGTTCTGCGGAAGAAGAATCTCCGGCTCCACGAGCACTTCCCCGTAGATGCTGTTGAATTTGCGGACTATTTCACGGGTCTGCTCCAGCATCGGTTCCTGATCCTCGCCTGCAGGGACGATTGTGCCCTTGAATGCGGTGATGTCGGCTGCCTGGCTGATAGGGTAGCAGAAGAAGCCGACAGGAAGAGTGTTCTCGAAGTCCCTCAGCTGGATTTCGGCCTTTACGGTAGGATTCCGCTGAAGTCTTGCCACTGTCACAAGGTTCATGTAGTAGAAAGTGAGTTCCGTCAGCTCCGGAATCATCGACTGAATGAACAATGTGCACTTTTCCGGGTCAATGCCGCATGAAAGGTAGTCCAGCGCCACCTCTATGATATTCTGGCGGACTTTCTCTGGATTATCTGCGTTGTCTGTGAGCGCCTGTGCGTCAGCGATAAAAACAAACATTTTGTCGAAATTGCCTTCATTCTGAAGCTCGACTCTCCGTCTCAGCGAGCCTACATAGTGCCCGAGGTGCAGTTTGCCGGTAGGCCTGTCGCCTGTCAATATAACTTTCTCCATATTTCTGTTCCTTTTTGTCAATGCAGTTGTTCCCCGTGACGGCTGCTCAGGAGCTTTCATCTCCATTCCGTCAGAAGAATTTTCAAAGGTAGTAAATTTTTTAGAATAGACAGAGTTTCCGGGCAGAGTCAAAAAGCAGAGTTTCCGCTGCCACCACGATTTCGATCCTCCGGGCAAGGGGTAGATGAACCGCTTAATGAGATAATTCGCTGTATTTCAGTAGGTTACTAGCGAGATGTAACTATATGCAAATGCCAAGACCCATGTTTTTATGGCGGTCCTGGCATCTTGATATGAGGTATAAATGTACTTAATTATCTATAATTCAGTAACTTATCACAATAGACGGTACTTCGATGCGGTTGTCTGGAGGGTCAGTTTTGCAGCACGAAAGTGACGACGGCAGAATCTGGTCATGCCTCTGCCCGGCCGTCCACGGTCATGGTCGTTGATGAGAAGTTTATTCCAAGCTTTATTATCTGCTTCTGGCTGGATAATTCGAAAAACTGAAGAGCCCCTAAATGAAAAAATCGCCACTTCCCTGACTTCCTGCAGGAAAATGGCGGTTACATGGCTTTATGCCTTGGTGGCTTATTTCTTGAAATACCTGTTGTAGAGACCGAGGAATCCAGCGCCGTGACGTGCTTCGTCTTTTGCCATCTCATGAACGGTATCGTGGATCGCGTCATAGTTCAGCTGCTTAGCCTTTGTTGCGATTGCCAGCTTTCCTTCACATGCGCCGCTCTCGGCTTCGATACGTTTCTCGAGGTTTGTCTTGGTGTCCCACACAACCTCACCGAGAAGCTCCGCGAATTTCGCTGCGTGCTCGGCCTCCTCGAGAGCATATCTCTTGAATGCCTCGGCGATTTCAGGATAACCTTCGCGGTCAGCCTGGCGGCTCATTGCCAGGTACATTCCCACTTCGCTGCACTCTCCCATGAAATGCGCCTCCAGTCCCTCATGGATTTCAGGGTCGCATCCCTTTGCAACGCCGATTACATGCTCGCAGGCCCAGCTCTTTGGACCTTCTTCCTTGACCTCCACAAACTTATCCGCCTTTGCATGGCATACAGGGCATTCTGTTGGAGGGTTCTCTCCTTCATAAACGTAGCCGCATACGAGGCATCTGAATTTCTTTTTCATAATAGACTCCTTTTTAATTGTTGTTATTTAATATATTTGTCAATTCTAATTTAGAATAATTCTAAATGATGTGACAAAGTTACTAATCTTCCTTCAATATGCAATAGCTGCCGTCATTTATTTTCTCAAAATTTTTATGAAAGATTTCATGAAAATGGCGGTATTAGAATCTTTTTTGGAATAATTGTCTGAAGGTTACTTGCCTCAAGCAACTTTTCAATCATTTCAAAAAAGATTCTTTAGTTATAAACAGTTTCTGTGCAATGATTTATCATGCAAAAAACGAGCCGATCTGAAGATAATCTCATTCAGGGTATTGACTTCGTTTTTCCGGCGCAGTATATTTGTGTATGTCAACCACAGGCAGACGCTTTAATGATTTAATATATGACTCCGTTTCTTAAGCAGGTAGCACGGCATTATTATAATGCCGGAAATATGGATAAGCTGTGCTTCATCTTTCCTAATAGGCGTTCCATGGTGTTCTTCAGCAAATGGGCCGCTGAATGTGTGAAGGACGACCCGGCGGCAGTGCCTGTTGTCGCCCCGTCAGCATTGACCATGAATGAATTCTTCTATAAAGTTAGCGGAGCCTCCGTCACAGGGCGCGTAAGTCTCCTTCTGGAACTGTACGGGTGCTATAAGGCATTGAACCCCAAGGCAGAGCCGCTGGATGACTTCATCTTCTGGGGAGATGTGATCTTGAGCGACTTCGATGACACCGACAAGTATCTGGCAGATCCGGGACACCTATATACCAATGTGGCGGACTTCAAGGAGATCCAGGACACGTACTCTTACCTTACCCCCGGACAGGTCGATGCTATACAGCATTTCATAAGCCATTTCCGCAAGGGCGGCAAGCTTACGGTGAACCTGGAAACTGAGAGCCCGGATGTGAAGGAGCGCTTCCTTATGATATGGAACCTGCTTTACCCGCTCTACCGCTCATTCAACAGCACATTGGCGGAAAAGAGAATGGCATACGAGGGGATGGTGTATAGGGAATTTGCGGAGCGCCTTAAGGCTGAAAGCGCGACAGATATCCTTGTCGGCAGCTTCCGTGGAACGGAAAAATTTGTATTCGTCGGACTTAATGCATTGAACGAGTGCGAGAAACGGGCAATGCACAGGATGCGTGATGCAGGCCTTGCCGAATTCTGCTGGGACTATTCTTCAGCGATGCTGCGCGACCCTATGAACCGCTCATCCATGTTCATGTCTCGAAATGTCGTTGAGTTCCCGCAGGCTTTCGCAATGGATGAGGACGAGCCGCTTGGCGAAGGGCCTGCAATCCATGTGATGAGTGTGCCGTCATCTGTAGGGCAGGCCAAGTACGTGCCAGAGATGCTGAAGAAGATAGCGGAGATGAAAACCGGAGGCGACATCTCCATGGTCGGGCATCTGGACGTGCAAGGGGCTGATACTGCCATTGTACTGCCAGATGAGGGGCTTCTGATACCGCTTCTGAATACTATACCGCCGGAAATATCCGATGTCAATGTGACTATGGGGTATCCGATGTCTGGAAGCGAGATATATAGCCTTATGGGCAATGTGTCAGCCTTGCAGCTGCATGTCCGCAAGACGAAAGGCGGATGGGCGTTCTATCATAAGCAGGTCTGGTCAATATTTTCTTCAGGCATCCTGAACGCAGTCATCGGCGATGACGCGAAAGCCAGGATAGCGGCGATAAAGAATGAAGCCCGCTACTATATTCCTCAGGAGGACCTGTCCGGCGTGTGGCCGTTTGACATCATATTCCGCCCGGTCATAACTGATCCCAGGAGCACGGACCCCGGACAGATTCGCATATTCGAGGAATATCAGCTGGAAATACTCGGAGAGCTTGGCGCGAGGATATCCGGGATGCCAGGCATGGCGCTGGAGACACATTTCGCCAAGCAGTATTACTTATCCGTAAACAGGCTGAAGACGCAGCCGCTTACGATTCTTCCAATGACGTATGTGCGTCTTCTGCAGCAGCTTATAGGAGGCGTCTCGGTGCCGTTCAAGGGAGAGCCGCTTCGTGGGCTGCAGATTATGGGACCGCTGGAGACCAGGTCGATGGATTTCACGAACCTCATTGTCCTGTCATGCAACGAATGGGTGTTCCCGAGACGCAGCGTAAGCTCGTCGTTCATTCCTCCGGAGCTGCGCAAGGGCTTCGGGCTTCCGACTTATGAGAATCAGGATGCCGTGTGGTCTTATTACTTTTTCAGGATGATACAGAGGGCGGAAAACGTGTGGCTGCTGTATGATTCCCGGACAGAGGGACTTAAGTCAGGAGAGGAGAGCCGGTATATAAAGCAGCTTGCCTATCAGTACAAGTATCCGCGCATGGACAGGAACGTGATAAAATACAATATGGACATACCTGAGGCGGATCCTGAAATTGTCAAGACAGAGGCGGATCTTGAGCGGATAAGGACAATGCAGTATTCTGTGTCGTCACTCCAAAGATATCTGCAATGCCCTGCCAAGTTCTATTATGGCTCGGTAAAGAAACTTCAGCCCGAAGCCGAAGTGGCTGAATCAATGGATGCCGGCATGGTCGGCTCTGTGTTCCACAATACGATATATGCCCTATACACTGGCGGGGAGGCGCTTTCTCCGGATTTTGATATGGATAGGGACAACGTGAGGGCCAATGTCCATGAACCGCTGAAGGAAATCACCTCTGAATATATAAGGACGCTGCTTGACGGACGGGATAGCATTATCAGGCCGAAAGTCAGGGCGCTTATCCGCAAGGAGCTGAACACTGAAGAGGTGTCAGGCCGTAACCTGGTCCTGGAGAATGTCATAAACCAGTATGTGATAAGGACATTGGAAAAGGACCTCTCGCTTATGAAGGAGCTTCATACAGGCAGCTTCATGATCCTGGGCCTGGAACTGGAGAGGCACTGGACATTCGAGGGATTCCACTTCGTCGGGTACATCGACAGGATGGACAGCTTCGTGCCAGGGACGGTACGTATCGTTGACTACAAGACAGGCAAGGTAGGGGAGGCCGATGTCAATATAGATGACTCCAATGCGGAGGAGGTCGCGGAGCGCCTGTTCGGGGAAGATGTCGCGGACCGCCCGGAAAAGGCTCTCCAGCTGTTCCTCTATGACATGTATGTCGAGAAGGATGTGGGGGGCAATGCTGTGGAGAATGTGATTTACCCTGTACCTCAGCTGTTCAGCTCAGAGATACTGTCCTCGCCGGAATGTGGCCGCTTCAATGATATAGTGAAGGAGAAGCTGAGGACATTGTTCTCGGAGCTGTCCTCCCCTGATACTGGATTCCGCAGGACTGCGGACACGTCGGTATGCTGCTATTGTGATTTCAGAAAAATCTGCGGAAGGTAGGAGATAACGTAAATGATAAAGATACTAAAGGCATCGGCGGGTTCGGGAAAGACTTTCAGCCTCGCCAAGGAATATATCAGCCTGCTGCTTGACAGCAATGACCCTTATGCATATCGCCACATCCTGGCGGTTACGTTCACCAACAAGGCTACTGACGAGATGAAGCAGCGTATCCTGAAGGAGCTTGACACCCTGGCATCTTCAGCTGACAGGTCTCCGTACATTTCGGATATCAGGGAGGCGTCGGGCAGGAGCATTGCCGAGATATCAGCATTGTCCAGAAAGCTGCTGTGCAACATCCTGAATGACTACAGCGCTTTCTCTGTCAGCACTATAGACCGTTTCTTCCAGCGGACATTGAAGGCGTTTTCCCGTGAAATCGGGCAGTTCGCCTCATATCAGGTGGAGCTGGACAAGAATTCACTGGTGACGGAGAGTGTTGACAGAATCCTGGATGCGTTGACCGAGGATAACAGGACGCTTCTTTCATGGCTGACAGACAGCGTGAAGGAGCAGCTGGAGATGAAAGGGCGCTATTCCCTGGACAGGGAACTGTATGATACGGCGATAGCCCTGAAGAGCGATGAGCACAGGGAGGCTGTGGAGATATACGGGATTGACGAGGACAAGGCGTGTTCGAAAGAGGCGTTGTCTGAACTGAAGAAGGGGTGCGCAGATATTGTCAGGCAGTATCTTGCAGACATACGGGAAGCCGCATCTGCGATACTGTCAGTCCTGGATGCTGCAGGCGTGGCTCCGGAGGATTTCAGCTATAAGTTCATGAAGGCTGTCGTACCGTATGCCGCCATAGGGCGTGGAGATACTGTGCAGACGCCATCGGAGTCATTCATCAGCAAGGCCGGAGATCGCGACAAGTGGTTCGCCAAGTCTAAAAGCAGCCTGATTCCTCGTGTGGAAGGCTCGCTGGAGGCTCCTATTGAGCATTTTATTTCACTTTTCGGGGAGCGCTTCAAGGAATACAGGACTGCGGAACTTCTTCATTCTCAAATATATTCTCTTGGTCTGTCCCGTGAGATCAATGACTCGTTCAATGCCTTGATACGCGAGAAGAATGTGATGAGCCTGGACGATTCCAGCACTATACTTAAAGGTATAATAGACGGAAGCGACACCCCGTTCATATATGAGAAGATAGGGGTCAGGTTCGACCACTTCCTGCTGGACGAGTTCCAGGATACATCCAATATCCAGTGGGACAATTTCCGCCCTCTCCTGGCGGACAGCGATGCCTCGGGCAATGCGAACCTTATCGTAGGTGATGTCAAGCAGAGCATCTACAGATGGCGTAACTCTGACTGGAACTTGCTGAATACCAAGCTTAAGAAGCAGTTTCCTCATGCTGAGGAAATTCCGCTGGACTCGAACTGGCGCAGTGTCCGCAGCGTAGTGGAGTTCAACAACGGATTCTACCGTTATGCCGCAGGATGCCTGGATGCGATGGCAGGCGGCAATGAAATCTCCGGCATCTATTCTGATGTGGCGCAGAAGGTCATGTCGAAGGACAATGCCATGGGCAATGTGGATATCCTTTTTTGTGAGAAGCAGGATGGAGAGGATACGCAGATGCATGCTGTCCTGCGCGAAATCCGGCGTCTGCGTGCCGACGGAGCCAGATGTTCAGACATAGGCATTCTGGTGAGGACCAATGTCATCGGCGCGAAGATCGCATCAGGGCTGCTCCGGGAGGAGATCCCTGTCATTTCTGATGATTCGCTGAATGTCAAGGCGTCACCGGCGGTAAGGCGTCTGGCGGCATTGCTCTCTTATGCGAACAACCCGGCGGACAGCCTGAACTCGTTCCTGGCCTCGTCGCTCGGCATAGCTCCACCTGAGGAATATCATTCCCTGGTGGATCTCTGCGAATATTTCATAAGGGAGATGAAGTCCGGGACTGATACTGATTTCAGTGGAGAGTCGGCTTATCTGCAGGCATTTATGGATAATGTGCAGGAATGGACCCAGGTCAACGGCAATTCCCTTCAGGACTTTATCACGTATTGGGATACGGCTGATCCTAAGATCAGCTCCCCTGATGATGCCGATGCCGTGAGGATCATGACTATCCACAAGTCCAAGGGGCTTTCCTTCCCTTATGTCATCTTCCCTTATGCGGAGTCGGTCCGTATCTATAAGGCTGATTATCACTGGTGCCGCCCTGCTGTGGAAGGTACGGCTCTGGAGACTGTGGCTTCAGGCATCTATAGGGTGAACCTGTCTTCCGCGGTGGAACGCTCTCTGTTCTCCGAGGATTACAGAAATGAACGTCTGATGCAGATGGTGGATGCTGTAAATGCCTTCTATGTGGCAACGACACGTGCCGAGAAGGGGATGACAGTGATATCGGAGCTGCCGCAGCAGAAATGCTGCGACTCTGTCGCTGAAGGAGCTTCCTATAATTTCGCCAATATCGCCCAGATACTTTACTGGTATGCCCATGTCCCTTCCTCGGGGGGCTTCCTGAAAGAGATTCCGGCGTCGGATCCCGATGAGGAGCTGCATTATTTCGAGGAGCGCCTTCGTATGGGGGAACCGTACATGTTCGAGGCAGTGAAGGAGCTTGATTCTCGTGGCGAGGCAGCACAGGGATATCCTTCATTCCCTCTCAATCCCGTTCCGGGCAAGGATGCCAGGCTGAAGTTCAGCACGGAAGCTGATGACTTCTTCTCGCCTGACGGGCAGACCGGAATAGAGGCTTCAGGGAGGTTGAAAGGCATTGTCCTGCATGATATATTGTCCAGGATAGAAGTGCCTGGCGACATGGATGCGGCTATCGGGGAAAGCTTCGGTGACGGAAGCATTGATTCGGAAGAGATGGAAAGGATAAGGACAATGCTGAAGTCGCGTATCCAGTCGGCGAAGGAGCGAGGCTGGTTCCCTGAAAAACGTGAAATGATTGTCAATGAGACTTCTATAATTGATACTGACGGCAGCATCTATCGTCCGGACCGTGTGATAATCGACGGTGGCAAGGTGACTGTGGTCGATTACAAGTTCGGGCATCATAACCGAAGGTACGAAAGGCAGATATCCAAGTATGCTGAGCTCTACAGGGCTATGGGCTATGCGGATGTGACGGCTTCCCTGTGGTATGTGGCGGAGGATGAGGTGGTGACTGTCGGCGGAAAACAGGAGTGATAGAAAAAAATTCCCAAAGCTCCACGACTTTCATTATCTTTGCAGAATAAGAAAGAAGAATTATGATTGACAAATACTATGAGGAGAATCCTATTGTGCTGGATTACAATACGGAACGGGAGAAGCTGGCGATGCCTGAATATGGCCGCAATGTGCTGAAGATGGTGGAGGAGGTGAAGGCAATACCTGACAGGGCAAAACGCTCCGAGCAGGCCAGGGCTGTCATCCGCGTGATGGAGATTCTGAATCCTCAGGTTCATTCCGAAGATAACTGGGAGCATAAGCTCTGGGATCATCTTTTCATCATGGCGGGGTATGACCTGGATGTGGACTCTCCATATCCGGTGCCATCTCCTGAGCAGAGAAAGACGCGCCCGGATATAATTCCTATCAAGAAAAAGCCTATCCGTGCGACCCACTACGGCCGGAATATCGAAAGCATCATTGAACTTATCGCCGGGGAACCTGACGGGGAGCAGAAGACTGCGATGATAAGGTCGCTTGCCATGTACATGAGGCAGCAGTACCTCATCTGGAACAAGGACAGCGTGGCCGACGAGACTATCTTTAATGATATAGAGAAATTGTCCGACTACAGGATCCGTGTCCCTGACGGACTGACATTGTCCCGGATATCTTCTGATACGAACTTCTCCAGACCTGGGATGAATATGGATTTTGCCACTGTGAGAAAGTCTGGAGGAAACGGTCAGAGACGCATGTTCGGCCGTAACAATGGAAAGCAGAAAAGATAGGATTTTCTGATATGCCGGGAATTTTCGCCAGGATAAAAGATTACCTTGATAACCGCAGCGTGACATTGCGCCGGTTTATAGGGTTGGCTGTCAGTGTGTTCACGTTGCTAACACTTGTCAGCTGCGTTTCGTATATATTCACATGGAAACAGGATCAGAGCCTGCTCCTGGACCCGGAGATGATGGGATCTTCCGCTGCTGCGGCTGCCAATATCGGCGGCAAGGTGGGGCTGCGCCTGTCTGCGCTGCTTGTCAACGACTGGTTCGGTCTCGGGGCTTTCGCTGTGGTCGTCGCACTTGTGATCCTTTCCGTCAGGCTGCTGTTCGGCCAGCGTAAATTCTCTGTCATAAAGTCTGTGGTTCTGGCACTTACGGCGGCCATGCTGATGGCATTTGTCCTTGCATATTTCTCGTTGAGGACAGGCATGACATCTGCTCTCGGCGGAAGTCTTGGAGGTGAATGCGGACTTCTGGGAGTGCAGTGGCTTGAGAGCATGGTAGGCAGCATAGTGACCTTCTTTATACTGGCTGTTCTGTGTATCGCCTGGACATTCTTCTTCAGCAGACGCTTCTCCGCATGGTTCGTAAATGCCGGTGAGAGCTCCGTCGATGAATGTGATGCCGAAACCGGGACTGCAGAAAGACGCACTTTCAATTTTCTGAAGCGTGAACCTGTGGAAAAGGCTGAAGAAGAGGCACCTGCAGAACCTGAACCTGCTGAATCCGCTGCCGTTGAGCCTGTGCCTGAACCTGTATCTGAAAGAGAACCTGTGCATGTGGAGCCTGAACCGGTTCCTGCATTGCCAAGTCCTGCCGCTGCGGTACAGGCAGCATCTGCCGGGCAGCCTGAGAAAGAGGACTTTACGGTAGTCGGCGGAAAGGATATCTCGACGGATGTCCAGGAGGAGCTTCCGAGGATAGATGTACGTGAGGAACTGGAAAATTATGTGTTCCCTTCCCTTGACCTGCTGAAGGATTACGCGGATTCCATCCACAGCGTATCTTCAGAGGAGCTTAAAAGAAACAATTTCAAGATAAGGGCGACACTGGAGACATATAAGCAGGGAGTGGACAAGGTCACAGCCGTGGTCGGCCCGACAATCACCCTGTATAAGGTATATCCGGCAAGCGGAGTGAAGATATCTGCGATCCAGAATCTTCACAAGGAGATAGCCATGGCGCTGAATTCCACAGGTGTACGTATGGTCCAGCTGCCTGATTCCATAGGTATCGAGGTTCCTAACGATGTCTCTTCAATCGTGCCGTTGAAGGCAATGCTGAATGATGATGAGTTCCGTAACAGCAAGGCTGAGCTTCCTGTGGCGATAGGGTATGCGACATTGACACAGAAAGTCAAGGTATTTGATCTGGCTGATGCGCCGCATCTTCTCGTGGCCGGAGCCACCAAGCAGGGCAAGTCAGTCGGACTTAATGTGCTGATAGCCTCTCTGCTGTATTCGAAGCATCCTTCAGAGCTGAAATTCGTCTTCATTGACCCGAAGATGGTGGAGTTCTCTCAGTACAACAAGCTTCTGCGTCATTATCTTGCAGTCCTTCCGACGGCTGCAAGCGAGGACGAGGAGATGTCTAATGCCATTGTGAAGAAGGCGTCTTCGGCGGAGGCCATTCTCCGCTCCCTATGCAGTGAGATGGATGCCAGGTATGAGCTTCTGAGCAAGGCCGAGGTGAGCAACATTGTCCTTTATAATGACAAGTACCGTGATCGTCATCTTCTTCCGACGGAGGGGCATCATTTCCTCCCTTATATCGTGACTGTCATTGACGAGTATGCCGACCTGACCATGTCAACGGGGGCTGGCGGTGAGGCCCGCAATATGGCGAGAAGTATTACCAATTCCATTATCCGTCTGGCGCAGAAGGGACGTGCGGCAGGTATCCATATTGTCCTGGCTACGCAGAGGCCGTCTGTCGATATCATTACAGGACTTATCAAGGCGAATTTCCCTACACGTATAGCATTCCGCGTGTTCTCCCGTACTGACTCTCAGACTATTCTTGACAAGACTGGCGCTGAGACACTTATCGGACGTGGAGATATGCTTTATAATGCCGGCATGGAGATAGAGCGCGTGCAGTGCGCATTTATCGGAAACGGTGAAATTACCGCTCTCACGAACTATATCGGTTCCCAGACAGGATACAAGAAGAGTTACAATACTCCGTATTATCTTCCGTCACCGGATGAGGGCAAGACAGAGGACGGGACAGGGGCACTTGATGTCAATGAGCTTGACGAGCGCTTCGAGGAGGCTGCGAGACTGGTGGTCAATACCCAGAAAGGCTCCACATCTGATCTCCAGAGGCGTCTCGGCATGGGCTATGCCAAGGCCGGAAGGGTAATGGACCAGCTGGAAGCTGCCGGGATTGTCGGTCCGCAGGAAGGCTCAAAGCCTAGGCAGGTGCTGATAGCCAGCCCTGAGGAACTTGATCTGAGGCTTAAGGAACTGCGTAGTAATCCATAGCTGCCTTATGCGAAGGTTTATCATGATAATGACGGCGGTTCTTGCCGTGGTGGTCAGTGCGGCAGCGCAGTCTGCCGTGCAGCGCTTTACTGCCGCGGTGGCAGGCAAGTGCGTGACGTTTCCGTATTCGTTCAGCGTGAATGCCACGGTTGCGGTGAAGGGCAGTGGTGAAGTCAAGGTGCAGGACAATGCTTTCGTGACTTCTTATGGTACTGTGGAAATCTATTGTGACGGCGTTACCAGGTGGACTGTGGACAGCGGGTCTCGTGAAGTGATAATAGAACAGGTGGATGGAGGCTCGGAAGTGGCTGCATCTGTGGATCCGGCATTGATAGTCAGTGAGCTGGATAAGCATTTCAGGATAGTTTCCTCCTCGCGTGTTCAGGATGGCGGTCGTGCGCTTGAGAAGGTTTCTTTCAGCCCTCTGGACGGGACGCTTGGCATGGCTGCCATGACGGTATGGTTCAGTCTTGCAGCTTCTCCTGCAGTCGTCAAGGCTTCTATAAAGATGAAGGACGGGACGGTGACGGATTTCTCCATACCGTCAATGTCATTTTCTCAGAAGCTGCCTCTATCCGCTTTCCGCTTCGACATGAAGAAAACAGATTCCTCGTGGGTCGTGACAGACCTTAGGTAGCGTTTCCTATTTTACAAGATCGAAATTCTCCGATGCCCATTCGTGCATTTTTCCGTCATCTCCTGAATATATCAGATAGCCGGCAAGCTCGTCAGGGCGGCTATCTATGAACCTTCTGGCATTGTCCAGACCGCTTACCATGCAGTATGTGGCGTAGGCGTCCGCATCCGTGGCGTTCTTCGCTACGATTGTGGCGCTCAGTAGATTATGCTGCACAGGATAGCCTGTCCTCGGGTCAATGGTGTGGGCATATTTCTTCCCGTCCCTTACATAGTATTTCCTGTAGTTCCCGGATGTGACTATTCCGCATGGCGCGTTCTGTGACTGCCACACTCCGTCCAGGTCTGCTCCGGGGTCGTTGTTTCCGTCAAAAGGCCTGTCTACTCCTACTTTCCATGGCTTTCCTTCCGGATTCACTCCGTCGCAGAAGATTTCCCCTATGTCCACGAGCATGTCCTTTACACCAAGGCTGTAGAGATATGATGCCACCACATCGCAGCTGTATCCCTGTGCTATAGCATTGAAATTAAGTCTTGGCAGAGCCTCGGAGATAGTCATCGCTCTGTCCGTGAGAAGGTCCGCAGAAGATATGGTCCCGTCAGCTCCGGCGGCGGCATGGATGTCGCGCCTCAGGCGTTTCATTCCGCATGAAGACAGAACGGCATTGACCTGGTCCGCCGAAGGCATGGTGTCTCTTGTAAAACCGAATCCCCATAGATCGAAGATGGAACCGGAGGCGACGTCGAGAGCTCCGCCTGTCTCTTCGCAGTAGTCGTATGCGCGTGTGTAGATATCCTCGAACATGGCATTGAGCGGGATCCGTGCACCTGCATTGAACCTGCTTAGAAGTGAACCCTTGTTATATCCGGAAAGGGTCGTGTCGATGTCATTCAGGATTGAGTCTATGGCGGTTTTCAGCTCCTGCGGGCTTTTTCTGATCATGCCTGAATCTCCGCGCAGGTTCATTTTTACGCTGTAGGTGCCACCCTGGGCATATCCCTGTATGACAATGTATCTGCCTCGCTGGCTGCATGCTGAAACCACAATGGCGGCTGCCAGGATGACGGCTGATGTCTTGAAAAATTTCATCTGATTATGCTGTTTTATGCCGATGCATTGTCTTCGGCAAAGTATTTGTACAAATGTACACGTTTTTCGAGAGAAAAATACGATATTTGCATTTATATTGAATTTTGAAAATGAATCTGAAGAGGTTGATAATTATGGCAGCTGCGTTGTCTGTGGCGGCTGCGTCTGTTTCCTGCAAGAAAGATAAGGATGATGATACAGTGACAAGTGATTCTTTCAGCGGTACATTGGCGGTGAGCGGTGTCCCTGCTTTCGTGCTGAAGGGTGACACTGTAAAGGCGTTGCCTTCGGGGCTGGAAAGTGAGAGCGTGGACATCGGATACTACTGGACAGCATCCCCGCTTGTCCCGGAAAGGGATACTGTAAGGCATCTTGGTGACTCTGAGACCAATAAGGGCGAGTTCAGCTTGAAGATAAAGGATACGTTGTGCACTGTGACATTCTCATGCACGGCTTTCGCTACAGGATATTACAGCCAGACTGCGACAGCCTACTGCACGATTGTTGATCCTGATTTCGGAGGTACCATCTCTGGGGATGGCGTGAATGCTGATATGCAGTCTGTCACAGATGCCCGCGATGGCAAAGTATATTATTATAAGTCAATCGGAGAGCTCGACTGGTTCGTAAGGAATCTTGCGTATAAGGGTGGGGACGCTGGTGAGTCTTATCGTGGCTGCGAGGCTATGGACGGGATATTCGGCCGTTACTATACAAGGAATGAAGCGGCGGAAGCATGTCCGTCTGGCTGGAGACTTCCTTCTGACGATGACTGGAAGAACCTTGCCGCAGAAGCTGGATATGCTGGCGGAAAGTCTTCTGTATATCCTGGCATTGCCGGCAACCTTATGACGGACGCCTATTTTAACGGGGAGAAGATGTGGGAGTATTGGCCTGCGGTGAAAATCACGAACAGCACGGGCTTCTCGGCGATCCCTTCTGGCTATGGCATAAAGGGGGCATCCTCCACGTTCCATGGCGGATTTGAGAATGCTGTTTACTGGTCTTCATTGCTGTATAGCGATAGTGATGACTCGGAGACGCTGGCTGTAAGCTGGCTGATCAATGTTAACAAGCCTGATCTGGTCAGCAATGTGGTTTCCGTGGACAGTTTCCTGGCGCCGGTAAGATGTGTCCGTAATAATAATTAACACCTGATATTATGAAAAAGGGACTGATAATAATCATTGTTATAGCGGTCGTGGTCCTCGGACTTTTCGGCTGGGTCAAATCGACATATAACGGCATGGTCAGCAGCGATGAAGGTGTGAAGGCCGCATGGGCACAGGTCGAGAACGTATATCAGCGCCGTGCAGACCTTATCCCGAATCTGGTGGCCACTGTGAAAGGGTATGCCGAGCATGAAAGCGGTACTCTGGAGGCTGTCGTTGCCGCGAGGGCGAAGGCTACACAGGTGACAGTGGATCCGGAGAGCCTTTCGGACAGCGATATCGCTAAATTCCAGTCCGCCCAAGGGGAACTCGGCAATGCCATAGGGCGTCTGCTTGTTTCTGTGGAGGCGTATCCGGAGCTTAAGGCGAATGAAAACTTCAAGGAGCTGCAGGCGCAGCTGGAGGGAACGGAAAACCGTATTTCGACCGAGCGTATGAAATTCAATGATGCTGCCAGGTCATATAATACCATGATAAGAAGTTTTCCGCAGAATATCCTTGCCTCCATCTTTAATTTCGGTCCTAAGGGCTATTTCCAGGCATCTGAAGGAGCCGAGACCGCTCCTAAGGTTGAGTTCTAGATTCTTATTGCTCCTTCCGGATTATTTCTGGCATTCCTCGGCATATAGCTCGTTACGGAAACATCGTTCAGTTATGTCAATAAGGCAAATATCTATAATCGCGCTGCTGCTGACAGTATTTTCGTCGGCGGCAGTTGCTTTTCCTTCCCGTCCTCAGCCTCAGCGCCTGGTCAATGACCTTGCAGGAATATTCACTCCCGGACAGGTGGCGGATCTGGAGCACCGGCTCGTGGTGCTGGACGACTCCACATCCAATCAGATCACTGTAGTTACAGTTTCTGATCTGGAGGGCTATGAGCCAGCCGAGTATGCCACGAAAATAGGTCTAGAATGGGGTGTCGGCTCCAAGGATTTCAATAATGGCGTGGTGCTTCTTGTGAAGCCGAAGACTTCAGATTCTGGCGGATGCGTTTCTATACAGGTGGGCTATGGGCTGGAGGGTGCCATACCTGACGCCTATTGCAAGCGCATCATCGAGAATGATATGATACCGCATTTTCGTCAGGGTGACTATTTCGGTGGAGTCTCTGATGCTGTAGATATACTTTCGGCCCTTGCCAGCGGAGAGATTTCTGTAGCGCGGGACAAAGATGAAGGCTCGGAAGATTCTCCTGCATATATCCTGCTCTCTGTGATTATCTTCCTGTTCATAGTATGGATTCTGGCAAAGCATAGCGGAGGCCGTAATGGCGGCGGCTCCGGCAGTTCTGGCAATGGACGCTCGCGCAGCTCGTCTTCTCCGGATATCTTCTTCGGCCCTATGTCCGGCGGCTCTTTCGGAGGTCCTTCCGGAGGCATGTCCGGCGGAAACTTCGGTGGTTTCGGTGGCGGCTCCTTCGGTGGCGGCGGTGCCTCAGGCAAATGGTGATGCCCGCGGTGCGCTTATCGTTAGCGTCATTGTAGCCAATTGAATACCGCCTCTTGCTGCAGATCCCTTAATATCGCAAACAAGTCACGTACATGGGTCTGCCCTGCAGATGCTTCCATGGCACATTGGCGTTCTTGACAGGCTTCATTCCGAGCGGCTCGCGAACACGGATCAGCCCGGCAGGATCTCCAGTGGCACATTCTTGTACGTGACTTGCTTTGCGGCTGAAACTAATCTAATCCCTCTCGCAGAAGTTGCGAACTGAGCCATCGCTGATTATCAGCGAATTATGAATTTCAAAGTACGTGGTGATGACATTTGAGATTTGTAACTCGTTGATAATCAGCTGCAGCTGTATTAATATGCCACAGGATCTGAAAAAAGTTGATTTTTGATTAGTATATTTTGCATATCAAGTTGTTATTATAGAGAACTGGGCATCAGACTAAATCCTGATGCATGGCAGAGCATAACAAAAAAATGCAGAATATGCGAAAAATTTATCAACTTTCAATGATGCTTGGTGCTGTAGCATTAATCTCTTGTTCAAAAGAAATGGACATGGAACAAATCAGCACATCAGATCCGGATAACTATGATAATGTCGTTGTTTCAGCACCTAGAGTGTTCTCTTCAGCGGAAGAACTTGTCTGCGCTGTCAATGCGCTACGTGAAGGTAATCTTCTGACGAAATCTGAGACAAATTCATTCGTGTCCTACTATGAAACCGTCATGCAGGAATGTGGATATGATGACCGTCCTAATGCAATATATAGCGAGGCTTTCGGGGCAATCCTTAATTCTGCTGGCGAAGTTATATATGGTGATATCTTTGTGAAAGTGGGAGAAGAAGGGATCTTTTATGGGCCTTTGGCTGACAGTTGCACCGTAAGACAGTTGGCATCTTTTAAAGGAATGTCGCAAATGTGCGAGAAAGCCGTATGCCCTTATTTTTCAGAAGACGCAGATACTTATTCTGTTACAGGATATGATGGGATATATGTAGTTGATACATTTGGCTATATCTCTGGTTCGCAAAATGAAAGCTACGATACTGCTGATGGCGACATTCATACGAAGGTGTATGTGGATGGCGTATATCAGGAACTGACTGTTACTGCTGGGCAGCTATTTGGAGGAACCGGTTCTGCTGCGGACTGGTCTAAAAGCTTCACGAAACCTAATTCAGGTGATCAGAAAGTCAAGTTCAGCGACAAGAAACATTGTAACGATACGAAGATGTTCCAGCAGCATTATGGCGTTGACAGTGAAGATGGAATCAAGACCAAGACAATGAAAAAACGCCTTGGTACCGTCTGGGACAAGGTCAATAATCCTCTTGAAGCAGGGATAAAGAATATATCAATACGCGTTCTTGCAGATTTCAAGAATTGCACCAGCAATGACATTTGCTATACGGCGTTCCAGAATAAGAGATATTATGTGTATGTTCACCAGATGCGAGGAACGAGTGCCAATTGGGTTGCTAATCTGAATGATAGCTCTGTCAAATCATACTTGACGAAAGGCACACAATTTGCATCAGAAATAAATTATAATAAGACACCGGAGGCTGTACTTTTTGTGCTTGATAATGATACAGCGATACTGAGGTTTCCGGACAAGTATAGGTATGAATCAAATAATAGTGTGATGAAAGTTCCATGGCTGACTCCATTCGGTGGTGTTTTTGCTGCTAAGGATTCAAGAACAAATGCAGGATGGACAACTGCCGGGCAGTTCCATGTCGAGAAATTGGATGCTTATGCATGCTCAATCCGCGGTAATGACAAGAAAGGAACGATGCTTCATTACAAATACCAGTAGATAATAACTCTAAAAATATCATATTATGAAGATGGTTATAAGAAAGGCCATGATAATTATTGCTGGACTTTCAGTGTGTGCTTCTTCGTTTGCTGCTACCCCTGTGACAGAAAAAAAAGATGATGGCTCTCAAAAGATTGTATTTCAGAGCGGATATGGATTCTCCCTGTCGAAATACAAAGGGAACGGGAGTGAAGTCTCCAACGGATTTTCTATGAGTCAGACTCTGCTGTATTCGCCTTTCAGACATTGGGCATTCGGGCTTGATTTCGGTCTGGAAAAGGCTGTCGGTAAAGGTTCTGATAAAGAATGGAACTGGGATTATAGAGATTATACAGATTGTCTGCATATCGGTCCTGCCGTGTCATTCTATCCTCTTCGTACTGTTAAACATGATGTGTATTGTATGCTATCTGTCAAGTATGCACGTGTTTCAGATGTCAGAAAGAATATGCTCCAGAACAATGTCGTCGAATGGTATCGCACTGTAAGAAACTGTGCAGGCTATCAATTCTCTGCAGGATATAATTATAACTTTACCAGAAATATTGGTGCCGGCATAAAGGTGAACGCCATGTATTGCTATGGGATGCATGTTTCTACGCTGTTGAATATGTCATTCAGGTTCTAGACTCGTGTGTATATAATAACAGGAACAATAAATATCAGATGCATTGCTCCACGGGAGATTGTGA
Source organism: uncultured Bacteroidales bacterium (assembly GCA_934691625.1). Lineage (GTDB taxonomy): Bacteria > Bacteroidota > Bacteroidia > Bacteroidales > UBA932 > Cryptobacteroides. The sequence continues at coordinate 335,369 of CAKUTA010000001.1, forward strand.
AAAACGTCTTCCGTGGGGTATTGTGTCCAGAACATATCTGATTATGCAATGCTACGAATTATAGCGAAAGGCTACATTGCAGGAACTATTCTGGCTTTGGCACTGGCTGTTTCCTGCTCAAAGAATATGCAGACAGTATCTGTTGACGATGCAGGAGGCTTGGATGGTATGACGCGGTTCGCGGTCGTTCTGTCTAAGGCAATAGCAGGGGATAAGGGACTTCGTGATTATATAAAAGCCGAAGCGTTAGACTCCGGAAATGAAATCTGCTACCGGAAAATAAGATCTGTTACCATAAGTGACCACCGCTCTGTCAGGGAACATCTTTTGGACTATTCATCAGAAAACGAGATTTCTGAAATAGAGAAATCTCTACCTGAACTATTTATTTCTATTCCTGACTGGCGCTTGATAGGAGCTTTTGGGGCATCTTCGTGGGATACATCATCAGAAGATGTGCTTGTGGCGTATGGGCAGTCTCCGGATGTTAAGTCTGTTCTTCTTGATGGAAATAGAATGATGGAGCTGGAAAAGGGGGAATTTCTAGATAAGCCGATATTATTTGTCGAGAATAAAAGTGTAGCCTCTTCCTTAAAGGGCTTTCCTCGAAAACGTGCAGGCAGACAGGCTGCTGACGATATTGATTCGTATGAATTTCGCGGGAGGAAATGGTACACAGATTCTGTCATGCTGGAATACGTGCTGCCAGATGATTTCGTGCCTCGGAGCGATATCCCGGACAAGGTCATTGCTGCTTATGATGAATTCCGAAAATATCCGATAAAGAATGCCTGCCAGCGGGATTATGTTTATTATGGGATGAGTCATGATAATGTCGATCATGGTTGTCTGAATCGCAATGTCAGGGAAAGACTGTATCGCTTCAGAATAGATGAGAGCGCCTATAAGGCTATCTCTGATCAATTTGACCAGAAGAAAGTGGAAGATAATGATCCTCGGCTGAATGATCCCGTGACCGTCAGAGACCGTAACGATGCGAAAAAATTCGAGCATGAAATCATGGAGAAGATCTGGAGCGGAGGCGAATTTGATTTCCGTTTCGATTTTTATATTCCACAGCGGAATGCGACTTCGGCGGAACCGGTGTTCTCCAAGACAATCTCTGTGCCGGCATCAGAGCTGTTTGCGCTGAAGTGCGCCAGGAAAAAATATAAAAAGCAGACAACTGTGGCAAAAGGGGAATACGTATATTCATTTGAGGCTGAAGATCTGGTGTCGAAATGGGTGAATGTTAAAAATGTATATCTGCCGTTATGGGATATATCGGAAAATTCAAATACGATTTTTGTTGTAGTATATGAGGTGGATGGAGCTTCGGAAACAGAATCTAAAAACTGGCCTGTGTTTAATACTAGCTCAAATATTTTTCGAAAAGTCAATGCTGAAAATATTGAGGAAATGGCAGAAGCGAAAGTGATTAAAACTTCATTTGGCTTGGATTCGGACACTTTATTGCAGACAAGCGTGCCGTGTGCGCTTAAATCAACTATAAATATCGGCAGTGATTTTCTTGAGTATGGCAGCATATCATATTCAAATACTATTTTATCGGAACATAAAAGAAAAATTGTCAATAGTAAAGCTATTGATGGGTACAGTGTCAGCTCTAATCTCAAGAAAAAGATTCATATAGTGTTATTACCGGAGGAAATATAGAAATGAAGATAGTTTTTTATTTAATAGCTATGGTCTGTATTGTCATATCTTGCAGCAAATCTATAAGTCCATATGAAAAATATGTTGATACGTATGAGGGGACATATCTGTTGGATTCGGTGGAATGGCATGGGGCAAATAATGGGCTGGACATTAATGGAGATGGGCAGGCGACATCGGATTTTTTCGGAGAGATGAAATCATTGTTCTGCTGGCAGGCATTAAGCGATCAGTATAAGTTTATCTGTGATATGCATTGTCATAATTATATATTCGCTGTCCGATTCCCGATTCTGGTCTGTAAAATGTCTGGAGACAATAATGAGCCTCTTTTTATGGATTGCTGGATTCAGGATGCTTTGATGAATTTTTATCTTGATTCGGAAGGACAAGTCACGTTATATAATGTCAAGCAAGATTTTGATACTATGAGCCTCGGCCAATATGGAGCCAGAGTTAATGAGGTCGAGTTCCAGGACGGGCTTGTGTATTATAAGGTAGATGCTACGGTATATGATTTCGTCTCCCGTGGACTGGTTTCAGGTGAAATAGTGTTTACCTATAGCCGCAAATAGATTTTTCTTCTAACGTATTCTTTAGTGAACATAAAAATGGATAAAACCGAATTTGAAGAGTCGTACAAGCTCTATTTCGGTCCGCTATGCATGTATGCGATTCATTATGTCTCAGATGCTTCTGCGGCGAAAGATATTGTGCAGGACAGCTTCTTGTCTGTATATGACTCTTATGTGTCCGGTGAACCGTTGAATCATATTGCGGGAACTGGCGGGAAACTGCTCTTCACTATAGTCAGAAACCGCTGTCTTAATTATCTGAAGAAATATCGTCCGGCACGCCTTCAACCTATGGATGCAGATTCCGTTATCTCAGATGAGGAGGCATACGGAAGGTCTTTTGATGAATCTCGTCTATGGACCGCAATAGAGCGGCTTCCGGAGCAGCAACGCAAGTCTTTCCTGATGAGCAAACGTGATGGCATGGCATATAAGGAGATTGCGGAAGAACTCGGCCTCTCGGTATTCACCGTAAGAAATCATGTGAGCCTGGCTCTCATGTCGCTGAAGAAGATATCCGGACTCGCCGGTATGGAATTGCTGATTCTGTTTTTCCTGATTCTGATATGAAGCCACAGCTGTATATTATTACCGTGCTGTTCCTCTTGCTGTTCTCTGCCAGGAGCTCTGCCTCATCTGTTCAGCGCCGGACTATAAAATCCGGGATGTCCAGGATCGAAAAGAAATATGGCTATGGCTTCCTATATGGCGGGAAGGTGAGGAAAATGCTGGACGGCCGGTACGAAGACGCTGATATATCAGGAATGAAGATGACAGAGGCATTGAAATCTGTATTCTCGGCAGGAAATATCAGATGGACTGTCTATGAAAACGCACGGACAATCGTACTGACAGCTCCGGAAACATCGTCTGCATCTGCGGAAAATGGCTCGTTCTGCGTGACTGGACAAGTGACCGATGCCTCTACGGGAGAGAGCCTTCCAGGTGCAGGTGTCGTATTCTCAGATGGAACCGGTGCATATAGCGACACCTTGGGTCGTTATTCACATAAAATATGTGGAGGAAAAACCAGGCTGTTGTTTTCTTACATTGGATATAAGACGCTGACGTGCGATATGTATATCGACCGGGACGTTTCTATAGATATCGCCCTGCGGCCGGATCTGAAGATCAAGTCGTCTAAAGTGTCTTCAAATATGGCTGGGCATGCTGACACTGTGCGTGCGGAGTGTGTGGTGACCCCTTCCGAATTCTTGTGTGCTGGAGAGGCTGCGGTACTTGGAGAGACAGATATCATGAAGAGACTGTACACGTTTCCTGGAGTGCATGGCGGAACAACAGGTATCTCAGGCATTTATGTCCGTGGTAACGGGCCAGATGAAAATCTTGTGATGGTGGACGGGGTTCCGATATATGCTCCAGAACACATGTTCGGGCTGGTTTCGGCGTTTACGCCGGAGAATATGGATAATATGACGCTGTATAAAGGGGCTGTTCCTGCTGAATATGGCGGCAGACTGTCGGGTGTCATAAATGTGGATACGTCAGATGGTGACATGACTTCGGTGAAAGGCTGTGCAAGTGTTGGGCTTGTCTCGGGTAATATCCATGTGGATGGCCCCTTATGCAAAGAGAAGGCATCTCTTTCATTTGGTGCAAGAATGTCCCATACATTGCTGTTTGATAAGCTGCTGGACATTGCCGGACTTAATCTGAACAGCGGATTTGCCGATGTCAGCCTCAAGGTCGCGTATCGATTAAACTGGCGTGATTCCATATCTGTGCTATCGTATGCCGGATATGACAGGTTCTGGAACAGGGAGGGTAAAGATGCTGACAGCCAGAACTATAATGCGCAGTGGGGCAATGCACTTCTGTCTTTCAGATGGCGGCATGAGTTTGACTGCGGAATGATATCCGATATGTCCGCATCGTTCAATGGCTATCGGGTTAGGACAAAGTCGGATGCACTGGAAATATTTTCCCGGCCGAGCCCGGACTATGGGACCTCCACCTTTGACAGAAAATCGGAACTAGGAGATGCGAGAATACGCGCAGGCTTCAGATACTCTGCTGGTTCAGCCCATAGATTATCTTTCGGCACTGAACTTGTCAGGCATTCAAGCCTTCCTGATAAGATGCAGGCGAGGATTTATACTGAAACGGGGGCATCGTATTCATGCTGGCCCGGGTACAGGATACGTAGCGGGGAAATTTCCATTTATGCCGAGGACAATATCAATGTCATGGACAGAGCCAGTCTTTCCGCAGGCCTGAGACTGAACCTTCTCCATACTGACAGCCATCTGTATCTCATACCGGAACCACGCTTCTCAGCCAGATTCGCACTGTGCCATGGCTTGTCCCTGGACGCCTCATATTCAAGAATGTCCCAGAGCGTCCATCGGCTGATCTCCGGCACATTGTCTATTCCTACAGAAATATGGTTTCCTGTCACCGGACGGATCCGTCCGGCGGTTTCTGATATATGCTCGGTCGGGAGCTCGTATGATGGAATTCCAGGCTGGAAGTTTTCAGCTGAAGTCTATTACAAGCGGATGGCAAATGTCGCTGAACCGAAATATGTTAATGGCGCTTGGGCATCTCTTGCTGGTGGAAATCTGGAGAACAATATAATTACCGGTAAAGGGCGGGCTTATGGCATGGAACTTTATGCCGGGAAGACGGCGGGAAAGCTTACAGCTTCAGCCTCATATACATTGTCCTGGTCAGAAAGGAAATTCCCTGGAAGTCAAGTCAATGACGGGAAATGGTTTCCGTACACCTATGACCGGCGGCATAATATGAGAATAGAAGGAACATGGAGGATCAACGGCAGCATCGGAATATCTGCCGACTGGGTATATATGTCGGGCAGCTATTTTACTGTTCCATCAATGAGGGCGCTCCGTGTCGCTCCGGATGGAAAATTCTTCTGTGAGCCGGATGCAGGTGAACGTAACAATTATCATCTGCGCCCTACGCATCATCTGGACGTGTCGGTGAACCTTTATAGGCAGAAAAGGCATGGCAACAGAACCATCAGCCTCGGGATGTACAATGTCTATGGCGCACAGAATCCTGACTGGGTGATACTGAAAGGCGATTATGAATATCATGAAGGAGGGAAGCGGATAGAGCATGTGTATGTTTCATGCCGGACTTTCCTGGCATTTGTCCCGACATTCAACTATACTTTTAGATTCTGATTATGAGTAGAACTGCAATAATACTGATGAGCCCGCTCCTGCTCATCGTGTCATGCGAAAGGACTTATGAAATCCTGCAGTCTGAAGGAACGCCGGAACTGTCGGTCAATGTGCCGCTTGTATCAGGTGACACACTGCATTATGCATATATAGTGACCAGCATGGAGAATCAGGTGAAGTCTGTCGGGAATGCTCATCTGTCATGCTATGTCAACGGCAGTCTATGTTCAGAGTCTGACATCCTGCTGCCGGCGTCATCTGGAAATGAGGCGTGGGATGATGAGAAAGCCGTGAAAAAGATTCCGTTTGTCGCCAAGTTCACGTCAGGAGATGTTATCTGTCTGAATGTCAATGCTGATGGCATGTCAGTAACGTCGGAGGTCTGCGCTCCGAAGCCGGCTGAGATACTAGGGGCAGATACTGTGGCGGTAACTGCCGGGACGCATTCGGGAAATATCAGGCAGCTGACCGGCTTGAATGTCCGTATCTGCGATGTCAGTGGCACAAATAATTATTATCGTGTAATGTGCGCCCTTAAATACAGTATATACGAGAAAAACTTGTCCGATGGAAATGAGATCCTTGTGAGGGAAGGCACTGATGAGATTAAAATTGACAATACCATGGAGCCGGCTATACGGAAAGGTCTGGAGTCCAGTTTCGGCGACTTGTCTTCGGGCTATACCCCAAATGCCTATAATCTTTTCACGGATGAGCTCTTCAGGGATAAGGAATATACATTGGCTCTGCGTGTGCCTGAGATCTCCTCACTGAAGTCTTTGGGCAGCCCCTATGTCTCCGGTGACAGCAGGACGCGCTTAAGGGAAAGCCGGACACTTGTCATACGTCTGCTGACGATGCCCTATGATGCGTATGTCTATTATATGAATTGTAGCTTGTCGTCCGGGCAGAACACGTTCAATTTGTTGCCTTTTGTGAATTATCCGGATAATGTCATAGGCGGAAATGGTTTTGCTGTGGCGATGAGCTCCCGCGATTATGAAATAAAGCTGGCGGATATCGCAGACTTGTTTTCCGGAAAATGAATTCTGAATCTAGAAAATAGCTGTCTATGGAACAGGAAGAAAAGAAAATGAAATTTGTCCTTCAGCATTTTGAGGAAGGCATTATGGATACGGCTGGAGCTCTGGCGGAGCTTGAGCGCAAAATCTCTGAAAAGGAGATGCCGTCAGCACTGACATCAAAGAAAAAAGGTGGTGCCGGTGCAGGAAAACGTATTGCATGCTTTTTTGCAGCTGCGGCCGCGGTGCTTGTGATCGCATCTGCCGGCTTATGGATATGGAATGGACGGGCGGAGGAATATATTGCGGATTCCTGCAAGAATGAGTACCGGCTTGCTGATTCAGTCAATGCCTCGCTGGCTCCGGGCTCGAAAATGAAAGTAAGGCGGAATAAACATAAAATGCAGGTGGAGCTTCTGGAAGGCAAGGCTTTCTTTGATGTAAATCTTGCCGGAGGAACAGAATTGACTGTGCGTGCAGGTGGAATTTCTGCCGTGGAAGTCCTTGGAACGAGATTCCAGGTCATATCGTCTGCTTGCGGCAGGATGATACGTGTGGATGTGATTGACGGTGTAGTCTCTGTTGATGGTGAGAATGTTACATGTGGAATGTCTGCTGTCAGAAAGAAACGTAATGAAAAGCCTGCAGTGTTTAACACGGAAATTCTTAACCCGGCTGCATGGGCTACGGGAATGTTTGTATATGATGAAGCTCCTCTGGATGATGTTCTTGAAGATCTGTCAGCTTTTTATAATGTGGATCTGCGTGTCGCCGGCAGCCGTGAAAGACGACCGGTCTTGACGGGAGTGTTTGCGGCTGCCGATGATATCAATGAAGTTATTCCGCTTATTGAAGAGGCTGCCGGGGCAGGGATTGTCATAATCCCGAGATGACATTCATGATGAATATCAGGGCGGATGCCGTGTGGCTGGTCAGCGTTATCAGAAATTCAGGGCATAGGCCTGCTGCCTGGAGAACTATGGCTGGGACCGCGAGTGTCATCAGGATGCTTGTGAGTGGCATCGCCAGGATATTGGTGACCAGGAAGTATTTCGGGAAAGTGCCGAACCTTAGCCAGGCAAGCGTCCCTGTGAACAGCTGGCAGGAGATTGCCAGGGCTGCGGCGTCCCATAGCTTTTCAGGAAGCAGTATGGCGATGTGCTTCCCGGCTTCTGTCTCTGCGGGCTTATCTGTCTCCGGAAACCATGCTTTCAGCCTCGGGTAGAGGAACAATATGCCTGTCATGGCGAGATATGACAGCTGGAAACCTATGGAAGTCAGCACGGAAGGAGTGATTGCCAGCTGGATCATCAGTGCCGCGCAGAAAGTGTTGACAGGGCGGCTTCTTCTGTGCAGCATCCTGGCAGACTCGCTTAGCAGTATGAACAGGAATGCGCGGACAAGCGATGGCGAGGCTCCTGTGATGAAGGTGTATGTTCCTGACAATGAAACTATAATGATGCTGCGCAATGTCCTTGCCCCAGGAGAATTGCCGAGAATGGAGGTCGCATATCCGAGGATAAGGTAGATGATACCGAGGTGAAGTCCGGAGAGAGCCAGGATATGGGAGGCTCCGCTTGTGCGGAATGCGGCGGCAGTGTCTGCGGAGAGCCATGACCTGTCTCCGGTCACAAGAGCATTGACTAGTGCCGCTGCATTGCTGTCTTCGAAAGGCATGCCCATTATCATTGAACTGAGAGCCGCGACGGACCGGCCAGTGGCGGCTGGCTGGAATCCTGCGGATGCAAGGCTGTGCGATATGGAGCAGAAGACTCCTGTGCTTATGAAGAGCAGCATGAGGCTCACTCTGTCCGATGCCCTGATAGCCCATGCCGCGATGATGAAAGTGGCTATCAAGGCGATGCCGGCAGGCAGGTATAGGTCAAATGCATGGCTGACGGATGAAGATACGGCAAGGCCGGCGGCGATTCCCGCAGTGAATGTCAATGCAATGGCCACTGTCGGGTATGCACGTATGAGGTGAACAGTCATTCCGGTTTAAGTTTTTGTTTCTTGCTAAAGTAGCGATTTCTTTTTAACTTTGCCATGGTTTTTCCGTAAAATCGAATCAAATTTAAACAGATATGATAATTCTTGTTATTAACTGCGGAAGCTCGTCTATCAAGTATCAGCTTCTTGATATGAAGAGCGATGAGGTCTATGATGTTCTCGCTAAAGGTATTGTGGAGAAAATCGGCCTGGAGATGGGCTGTCTCCAGCATACCGCTACAGGTAAGGAGAAAGTGGTAAAGGATATTCCTGTTCCAGACCATAAAGTGGGAATGCAGCTTGTTCTCGCGGCCCTTACTGACAGTGAGCATGGGGTTCTGAAATCTCTTGACGATATCGAGGCTGTCGGTCACAGAATCGTGCATGGCGGTGAGTATTTTTCTTCCAGCGCCCTTGTCAATGAGGATGTCATGAAGAAAATAGAAATCTGCTGCGATTTCGCGCCGCTTCATAATCCTGCGCATATTCTCGGAATCAGAGCTGTCCAGGCAGTTCTCCCTTCTGTTCCGCAGGTCGTGACATTCGATACTGCATTCCATCAGTCAATTCCTGCTTACGCATACATGTATGGCCTCCCTTACGAGTCATACTCCAAGTACAGGGTGCGCAAGTATGGAGCTCATGGTACCAGCCACCAGTTCGTGGCAGAGAAAGGTGCCAAGTTCGCAGGACTTGATATAAACAATTCCAAGATCATCACTTGCCATATCGGCAACGGAAGTTCGATTACGGCTATCGTGAACGGAAAGTCGGTGGATACATCCATGGGATTCACCCCTCTTGACGGCGTGATCATGGGCACAAGGTGCGGCAGCATTGACCCTAACGTAGTGCCTTACCTCATGAAGAAGGAGAACCTATCTCCTGATGAGATGACCGAGCTTATGAACAAGAAGAGCGGATTCCTCGGGATTTCGGGAGCTTCTTCAGATGCGCGTGATCTCGATGCGCTCGCCAATTCCGGTGACCAGCGTGCCAAGCTTGCTCTCAAGATGCTGACTTATGGCATCATAAAGTATATCGGATCTTATGCTGCCGTGATGAATGGCGTTGACCTTATTATCTTTACAGGTGGAATCGGCGAGCACAACAGCCGTCTGCGCCGCAGAGTCTGCGAGAACTTCTCATATCTGGGACTCAAGTTCGATTATGAGGCTAATGTCGCATGGGGCGAGGATGCCATCATCTCGCTTCCTGATTCCAAGGTCAAGGTCGCCCTTATCACCACAGACGAGGAGATCGTGATTGCGCGTGATACAATGCATATCGTACAGAGCGAAGAGGAAAATTAATTTTACATAGACGATGATTACAAGTTTTTCAGATGTTTTTGCGGAACTTAAGGAAAAGGGTATCTGCAAAAAGATGGTTGCTGCATGGGCAGTGGACGAGCATACCATTGAGGCTGCATCCAAAGCCGTGGATCTCGGTTTTGTTTCAGCCACCCTGGTCGGTGACGCTAAACTTATCAATGATGTCTGCGCGAAGAACGGCATTGATGCCGCCAAGTTCGAGATTATCGACAATCCGGATGAACTGAAGGCTGTCGCTCAGGCTGTGCAGCTGGTGCATGATGGTGAGGGCGATGTCCTTATGAAAGGTCTCTGCTCTACGGACAAGTTCCTTCGTGCGATACTTAACAAGGAGACCGGACTTCTCCCTCCTAAAGGACTTCTCAGCCATGTAGGCGTTATCGAGAGCCCTAACTATCATAAACTTATATTCCTTACCGATATGGCAGTGGTTCCGCTTCCTGATCTGCGTCAGAAGATGAAACTTACTAACTATATTGTGAAAGTTGCCAAGTCATTCGGTATCGCAAAGCCTAAGGTCGCATTCATTGCAGCTTCCGAGCAAGTTCTGGATTCAATGCCTGCCTGCCTTGAGGCTGCTGCTCTTGCCAAGATGACTGACCGCGGACAGATCAAGGGCTGCATTGCAGACGGCCCTCTTGCCCTGGATGTCGCTATCGACAAGGAGTCTGTGGAGATCAAGAAGCTTTCAAGCCCGGTTGCAGGAGATGCTGACTGCCTCGTGTTCCCTAATATAGAGTCTGCAAACGTGTTCTGGAAGACCAATTCAAAGCTTGCTTCCGGTGTGCGTCAGGCCGGTATGCTTGTCGGTACTTCAGCTCCATGTATTCTTGCCAGCCGTGCTGACAGCGTGGATACCAAGCTGAACTCAATAGCTGAAGCCGTCATGAGCGTTCTCTAGGCGTCATTGCCATTTGGCGAATAACATAAAAGCAGTCCTTTTTCGGGGGGCTGCTTTTTTATTTAATTTGTTGATTTGTAACTATTTAACGTTTTTCAAAATCGCCATATTCACTATTTTGAAAAATGTTAATATGCTGATATGTAATTAGTTGACTAAAAATGTGCGTCTGATACCGGGGGCTATTCCTGGCGGCCATCTGTTTTTGCCGGCATTGGCTCTCGAAAAGGGAGGGTGACACGCTTGCGGGGAGGACCGGCAAGGGCAGATGGATGGTCGTCGTTATATTGTTATCGTGGCTCGAAAAAACTGAAATGGACACGGCCATAGACCTTTTCCTTCACGAATGCCGGGTGCGATGTGAAGGAATGCTCTCCGCCATGTTCCAGGATCAGATAACGCTCAGGATAGACCAGCCCTGCTTCCAGGACCTTGTCCGGAATCGTCTCCAGCCCGTCCAGCGCGTATGGCGGATCTGCAAATACGATGTCGAATTTCTTCCTGCATATAGGAATGAAATCAAACACGTTATGATGCACGGCCGTGAGGTTCTTCAGCCCCAGCCTTCGTGCCTGCTCCTTGACGAATGACGAATACTGCGGATTCATTTCCACAGACCATACATGCCCTGCACCACGGGATGCAAACTCGTATGATATTGAACCTGTCCCTCCGAACAGGTCGAGGACATTCAGCCCTTCAAGCTCGAACTCATTGTCCAGGATGTTGAACAGTGCCTCTTTCGCGAAATCGGTTGTCGGTCTCGCCTTGAAGTCAGGAGGGGTGACGATTGTCTTTCCCTTGAGTATGCCGCCTATTATTCTCATTTCAGATTGTCTCCACCGCCTTGAAATACCTGTAGAGAGACATCTCCTGCTCGGTATCTACCGGTGTGCGGAATGTTATTGTGGAAATTTCGGGGTTAAGCTGCAGCTTCTTCAATGTGCTGAAGATGAAATACTCCGCAGTCGTGAAGTCGGGGGCCTTGAAGGTGTTGGCTATCTGCAGGCTTTTCCCTTGTGCAACCGCAAGATGCAGATGCGAATCTGCGTATGATGCCACTATCTTGTTATAGTCAGAGCAATGCTTCATCGACTCAAGCATATAGTATATCTCTGGCAGAATCCTGGCCTGGTAGCCGTCAGTGGTGAATACCGTCTGGGATATCATTCGGGACAATGTCTCGCCGAGATTGTTCGAGAACAGCAGCACTGCACCGAATTCAGGCATCCTTATGAACTCCACCTGGTCATTCTCGTCAAGCCTGACCACATCAGCCAGTGCCTGGCGTATTTCCGTCGGATTGAAAAACTGTTCCGGGACAAGCGCCACCTTCGGCGTCATGAGTGAGATCCTTACCGAATCATACCGTTTCTGGAACTCAGGAGTGGTGAATATCCTGTCCGCCTTGAGCCATCCCGAGCTGTGCTCTCCGTCTGTGTCTGTTATCTTAAAAGAATATCCACTCAAGGCTACTTGAATGGATATTCCGTTATCTGTCTTTTGCAACATAGTCTATTTTTCGAATGGGACATTCATGCGCGATGTATGTCCTCCTCCAGGAAACTACTCCCAGTTACCTGCGTTGTTGTTAGGTGCTGAGATGCTGCCGACCTGAAGCCCCTCGTAGCGGTTCATGGCCTTGCGGTCTGCGTCGAGATTGATTCTGAGCTGATTGTCAAGACCCTTGAGGAGAGACTTGTAAGGCATCTTTGCCTCGAAGAGAGGAACCTTCACACCGGAGACCTCCTTCACGACAGCCTCCATCTGGATGGTGTCGCCATGAGAGAATGGAATGTATTTGAGGGAGTCAATGTTGAAGTCTGTCCTGTTGTTGAACAATGTATCCTTTACAGCCACTTTGCTTGATACTGAGAATACAAGGTGCTGGCCCTGCTTGTAGAGCTCATACATCTGCTCAGGAGTGATTCCGCGGTGAGTCTTCTTGACCTTTTCTGTATTGGCTACTGCAAGAGAGTCATCGTTTGAACCGATCTGCATGAGAATCTCCATCTTTCCGTTCTTGTAGAAGTCCACGAGAGAGTCAGCCGATGCGGTGAAGTTACCGTTTACAGACTTGAACGCTTCCTGCAGAGTGCGGAGGTCTTTCATCCTCTGGATGCCGACAGCTTCGCGGTAGTCTTTCTGCTTATTGAAGTTGATAGGCTGCATGATACTTTTGATGCATGCATATACGAGTCCGGCAATAACAAAGAGCAGCAGAACGCTGACAATCTTTTTAACTATTCCTTTCATTTTATGTTTAGAGTTTTTATTATAATCAAAATACGCACTGTTCAATCATTTCAAAATGACTTCTCAGTTCGGACAAAGTTATGAAATTGATTTATGAAATGCAATATAATTTGTAAATTTGCATTTGGAACGTGTGGAAGCTTTTTTTTATATGAAGACGATAGACAGGCAGAATATATATGCATTGGACAGCTTTGCGGGGACATGCAGAAGGGTGACCCTGGTCGCCCATATCCATCCTGACGGGGATGCGGTCGGCAGCACTCAGGCACTACGGGCATATCTTGAGAAACGTGGCGCGGATGCCGTGACCATCTACCCGGAACCGGTACCGGAGACATTGGCTTTCATGATTTCCGGAGTGCCGTCCGACAGGATAATCGCCGCTTCGGAGACTCCAGATGCCGCTGAAGAGCGGGTCGCCTCTTCGGATTTGATATTCTGCATTGACTGCAACTCCTTCTCGCGCACCGGTGTCATGGAAAAGAGCTTCCGTGCAGCGCATGCGAAGAAAGTTCTTATCGACCATCATCTGGCTCCTGATTCAGACGCTTTTGACCTGGTGTTCTCTGATGCCGAGGTGTCGTCGGCGTGCGAGCTGCTTTATTATATGCTTCTTGAAATGCCGGATGTGGAAGGCGATGCTTCTCGGCTTCCAGCATTGTCAGCCGCTGCTCTGATGACAGGCATGACGACTGACACTAATAATTTCGCGAATTCTGTATATCCGTCCACATTGGCGATGGCGTCAGGCCTGCTGGCTGCAGGCGTGAACCGCGACGCTATTCTTCAGGACCTGTACAACAGCTACCGCGAGAACAGGCTTAGAATGCAGGGGTATCTGCTTCATGACAATATGCGCATAACCCCTGAGGGCGTGGCGTATATGATTGTGGACAGGAAACTTGCGTCAGCGTTCAATATCCAGGAGGGTGAGACAGAGGGGTTTGTCAATATGCCCCTGGCGATAGGAAAGGTCGGCATGAGCATTTTCCTGAAGGAGGACGGTGACGGCTTCTTCAGGGTGTCTGTCCGTTCCAAGAAAGGCATATCTGCCAATAAGTGCGCAGTAAGGTATTTCCATGGGGGAGGACATGAGAATGCTTCCGGCGGAAGACTGTTTTTCTCGCGGACTGATGGAGTGCCGGCGGATATCACTTCCCCTGCGGAGGCGGAAAGCTATATCCTGAACAGTGCCAAGGAACTATATGAATCGGGCGAATATGAAAGCTAGAGTGATGATGTCTGTCTGCATTGCCATGCTTCTGACAACGGTTGCGGCATGCACGAAAGAAGAGGTCAAGACGACGTATTCCAGGCAGGAGAAGAATATCGAATCATTCGTGAATTCAATGCTGAATTCCATAGATACCAGTTATGTGGTCTATAATAACGGCTCCAGCAGGGTCGTTGCAGTATATGGCGAAGGAGATAGCCTTGCACGTAAAGGTACGGTGTCTTTCTACTATGCCGGGTATGTGCTTAACGGGTCCACGCTTAACAGCTCGTCCATGTTCGCGACCAACAGCGAGGAGGTTGCAAATGCCGCCAGCTGGTCCCTTACCGGGGCGGATTATGAACTGCTGACATTGAATCTTGGCAGCGCAGGCATTGTCGAAGGACTCAGGTCCGGGCTCGTGGGCGTGAAAAAAGGTCAGGAATGCTATATTCTGTTTTCAGGGAAACATGGTTTCGGAAAGAAGGCGTTAGGCACGATTCCTGCAAATGCAGCCCTGGCCTATCATATATGGGTGGATAGCGTGTCGAATGATTGAGAAGCTTTTTTGAAACTGAAAATAAATTGAAAATGAATAAGATAATTAGAAAAACAATGCTGGCAGGCCTTGCTGCGTCAATGCTTATGACCGGGTGTGCGAAATCTGAAAAGTCAGAGCCTAATGCTGCGAACCAGCGCTATCTGGAGGCATGGATCAGCAAGTACCATCCAGAGGCAAAGCCTACAGACCTTGGTGTGTATCTTCTGGAGGACGAGGCGGGAACAGGCACCGTATTCAATGGACAGAACTATGTCATCGTTTCATATACAGTTACTGACCTGTCGGGAAAGGTTTCCTCGACCACATATAAGAAGCTGGCGCAGCAGTTGGGCACATACGACGCATCATATTATTATGGCCCTGTGACATGGCTGTCAGCATCGTCTTCGTTGCCGGTAGGAGTGGAGGATATGATGACAGGTATGAAGATAGGCGGTACACGTACCGCTGTGATTCCGGCGTGGCTGATGAGCTATGACCGGTACAGCAATCCAGAGACATACCTGAAGAAATCTACAGATGAGAGCAATGCCATCTACAAGATAACTTTGGAGGGGATCTCCGAGGATATCCTGAAAAGCCAGATTGACTCGATGGAGATATACTCGTCCCGCTTCATGGAAGGGACGGATTCTACCTCATACGGATTTTATTATCAGCAGTTGAAGGAGCCTGCCGACACTCATTCATTCAGCTCAGACACTACCATATACATAAATTATATAGGGCGTCTGCTGAACGGTCAGGTGTTCGACACGACCATCGCCGATACTGCCAAGATGTACAATATATACAGCAGTTCAAGTACTTATGAACCTGTGAAGATTACATGGGGCGATACTTTCTCTGACATCACGATGACTGCCAGCGGCTCCAGCGAATCATCGTCCATCATTACCGGATTCCAGAAGACGCTCTGGGAGATGCGGCATCCTTATGAAAAGGGGGTGGGGATGTTCTTCTCCGCATACGGCTACGGCACCAGCGGAAACGGGAGTGCCATCCCGGGATATGCTCCACTTGTGTTCGAAATCGAGATAGTAGATAACCCGGATGAATAGGAGGTAGCGTATGGCAGTTGCTGGTACTGTTCCTACAGAACTAGGCGATAAAAGAATACGGGATTTGCTCATGCAGTATGCAGTTCCGGCTATCATAGCCATGACTGCATCTTCCCTGTATAATATGGTTGACAGCATCTATATCGGCCATATAAAGGATGTAGGCTCTTATGCTATTTCAGGCCTGGCGGTGACATTCCCTCTAATGAACCTTGCTACTGCGCTGGGTACTCTTGTCGGTGTAGGGGCATCCACTATCCTGTCAATGCTTCTCGGACAGAAGAATTATGAGGTCGCGAACAAGGTTCTCCTTAATGAGGTGATGCTCAATGTCATCATCGGAGTCCTGTTTTCAGTGGTGACGCTTGCGTTCCTGGACCCGATACTGATATTCTTCGGAGCAAGCCAGAATACGTTGCCATTTGCCCGCGACTATATGTTCATAATCCTGATCGGCAATGTCATAACACATCTGTACTTCGGATTGAACAACATGATACGGGCATCTGGAAATCCGAAGCTGGCTATGGGACTGACCATATTCACGGTGGTGTCGAACACGATAATGGACCCTATATTCATCTTCATTCTGGATATGGGTATCAAGGGTGCGGCAGTGGCGACAGTGCTTTGTCAGCTGCTGGCTCTGTGCTATACATTGAAATATTTTCTGAACCAGGAGAACTATCTTCATCTTCCGCGGCATATACGTGACTACAGCCTGGATCTGCGAATCGCCAAGGATGCATTGACGATAGGCATGGGGCCTTTTCTGATGAATTCTGCGGCATGCATAGTGACATTGTTCATTAACCAGCAGCTGCTGAAATATGGCGGGGACCTGGCGATAGGTGCTTATGGCATAGTGAACCGGATATCATTCTTCTTCATCATGATAAACATGGGCTTCAACCAGGGAATGCAGCCTATAGCAGGATATAATTTCGGGGCACGCAGATACAGCAGGGTGAAGAGGGTGTTCAAGCTTACAATGGTATGCGCGACAGCTGTCACCTGTGTAGGCTTTCTTGTGTCCGAGCTCATTCCTGATGTCGCGGTGTCGCTGTTTACCAATGACCCTGCGCTGAAGGAACTTGCGGACAAGGGGCTGCGGCTGATGAACCTGGCATTCCCGCTGGTCGGTTTCCAGATGGTGACGACGAATTTTTTCCAGAGTCTGGGTATGGTGCACAAGTCAATACTCCTGTCATTGTCCCGCCAGCTTCTTTTCCTGGTTCCGCTTATCTATTTCATGCCGATGTTCTTCGGACATAAGGGCGTGTGGATGAGTTTCCCGATAGCGGATTCCGCATCAATAATCTTGTCAGCAATACTGCTGCTGGCGTTGTTCAGGAAGTTCCGCCGGCTTAATGACGGTGACGACCCGTCAATTCTTGGAAGTAAAATCAAGCAAGCATGATTATGGAAGACAAAAAATTGATAATCAATGTAGGACGTCAGTTCGGGAGCGGCGGCAAGCTTGTCGCCCTGTCTCTTGGACATAAACTTGGTATCCCGGTATATGACCAGGAACTGATATCCAAGGCCGCGGAGCAGAGCGGCTTCAGCAAGGATCTTTTCGCCAGAAGTGATGAAAAGCGCAGCCTTCTGGCGTTGTCGAGCTTCATTGTGGATGTCGGGCGTTTCGGTTCTGCTGATAATTATGTGAATGATAACCAGCTGTTTGTCATACAGAGCAATGTGATCCGCACGATTGCCGACAAAGAGTCCGCTATCTTCATCGGACGCTGCTCCGACTATATTTTGCGTGATAGAAAATGCCTTGACGTGTTTGTGACGGCGACAGATGCTGTACGTATAAAGCGTATCGCAGGGAGGATGAACATCACTCCGGAGCAGGCTGAGGCTATGATGCGTAAGAAAGACCGTACCAGGGAAACCTATTATAATTATTATACATTCGGCAACTGGGGTGTGGCATCGAACTATGACCTTTGTGTGGACTCCTCGATTCTCGGGATTGACGGGACGGCTGACATGATCATTGACTTCTGCCGCCGGTCCGGGCTTCTTGCGGCTGATGCCATACTGCCGCTCTCCGGAGAAAACCAGGAGGCGGAGAAATGAAGGCCAGAGGAGTAAGGATTGCTGCTGCGCTCGGGCTGACTGCCATCGCTGTAGGACTTTGCATATCGCTGGCGTCATCGCATAAAGAAGAAACAATATTGCCTGACGGCAGGATACAGCTGCGCCTTAACGAGGTTCTTACGAACTCGATGTCCGATACTTCATCACTTGCGGCGCTGGACAGCCGTGTGGAGAACTATATGCGGCAGTGGGGACTTCGCGGAGCATCTCTGGCTATAGTCAGGAATGATTCTCTCGTCTATGCGAAAGGCTACGGATGGGCGGATAAGGAGAATGAAATCCCCATGGCGCCTTCCAATATCATGAGGGTCGCGTCCGTATCAAAGCTTATAACGGCTGCCGGAATCATGGTCCTTCAGGAAAGGGGGCTTCTGACATTGAAAGATACCGTGTTCGGCTCTCGTGGCATTCTGACGGACTCTGTCTATACATCTGTTATGCGTGATCCGAACTACAGCAAGATAACTGTGGAGGATCTGCTCCGTCATCGGGGGGGCTTTACTTCTGCCGGCGGAGACCCGATGTTCTCCACGCGCTATATCATCCAGCAGAATCATCTGGATTCTCCTCCAGATCATCTTACATTGATGCAGACCCAGCTGAAACGCCGTCTGCGTTTTGTGCCGGGCACTTCGCAGTATTACTCTAATTTCGGCTATCTGCTGCTGAGCATGATAATCGAAAAAGTATCGGGGGAGGACTATGAGAAGTTCATGCAGGACAATGTCCTGGTGCCTGCGGGCTGTGTGGATATGCACATTGCCAACAACTATTATGAGGAGCGCTATCCGAATGAGGTGAAGTATTATAATGGGGCAGACTCCGGGCTTGTGGAGGAATACAACAACAGCGGAAAGATGGTGGACAGGTGTTATGGAGGCAATGATGTCCACGCCCTTGCCGGAGCCGGCGCATGGGTGACATCTGTGCCGGAGCTTGCGCGTTTCGTCGCTTCCATCGATGGCAGGAACGAAGTGCAGGATATTATTTCAGAAGCGAGCGTAGCCGCCATGACCGAATGGTTCGACGAACACACCTACTCACTTGGATGGAACGACACGAAGCCGTCAGGGGAGTGGACTCGTACCGGGACATTGTCAGGAACAAGTGCCCTGATCAAATATTATCCTGATGGCGAGTGCTGGATAATGGTGACCAATACCAGTACGTGGAAAGGGCCTGGCTTTACGCGCTATACGGCGGGACTTTTCCGCGATCTCCGTACACGCTACTCGTCTCTTCTGCCTCATCGCGATCTCTTCTGCCGTTAAGCCGGAGCTTGTTTTTTGCGTAACTTGTTAGCTAGTAGTCGTTTTGTGTTTCCTAAAATAGCATGTGAGGTGATTTTGGAAAACGTTAATATGCTGATATTTAATTAGTTAATGAAAATAAACAATCTGCTCCCATCAGAAATTGGCTTAAAACGAGCACTAAGGTAAATTATACGAAAAACCCTGGCAGTAATATGACTGTCAGGGTTTTCTGTATATCAGACACTCTGCTTATTTTACATTGACCTGAGCCTTGATCTTCTCGATGAATTCTGCTGGAAGCTTTTCCATGGAGCTGAACTCGTCAATGAGCGCCTTTGTGTCGATGCTCTCAAGGTATTTTCCTGCGTTCTGCGGATTCTCGTTTATGAAGCTTGAACACTGCGCCAGCGCAAGAAATGAATCCGGGAGCATCATATAAGGATCGATGTTCTTTCCGAATACAAGCTTAGTTTCTGGCGTTATGTCCATCATCCTGTGCATCAGCGCCTTTTTTCCGTTCAGCAAGTCGCGGTGTGAAGCTGCATAGTCGTTGAATCTGCATTCTACAGTGACTTCTTCTGATGCTGCGGATTCCGGAAGATAGACTATGGCTGAGAGGTCTGCACCATTGTATCCCCACTCTGCCGTGGTGCCGTCAACTTCTGCATTGTGCTCTGCAAAGCGGGAATAAGGGATTTCCATTCCGTTGACATATACCTTTTCAGGTGCGAACACGCCTGCGAAGATGAACTGGAGTCTGCGGTTCTGGTCAATGCCGCTGTAAGTGCCTTCTCTTGCGGCGACTGTCACCTTGATATGAGATGCATCCGATTCCTTGGTCACTCCAGTCGTTGCGAACTCATCCTTGTATGCTTGTGAAACACCATCATCTTCATATACGGATGTGCGGCTCTTGCCGTCGCCCGGGACGATGAGGAATCTCAGCTCGTTGCTTTTTTCCTGCAGGGATTTGATTCCAGCCCCTGCCATAGGAATGATTGCTCCTGCCTTTATATAGTATGGATTCTCGTTGATAGTATATGAGAGGGTGTCAGTCTGTCCGCCCTTTATCATTGTTCCTGTCGCAACATCATACCAGTCTGTACCCTCAGGAAACCACATTCCTCGCTTTGCGAGTCCGGTGGTCTTGTCAGCTGGCTGGCAGATTGTCGTGGCTAGAATGTCGTCACCGAACATGAATTCTTCTTTCCACTCATAAGCCTCATTGTCTTCTGCATAGTCGTAGTACATAGGACGGCACATCGAGATCCCCGTGTCGTATGTCTGGCGCGCAGCGTTATAGATATAAGGAGCGAGGTCGTATCTGAGCCTGATGGCATCACGCATGGCATCGAAATGGTCAGGGAAAACCCAGAACCGTTTCTCCATTGTCAGATCCTTGGTCGAGTGAGTTTTGTAGATCGGCGTGAACACTCCTGACTGGAGCCATCTTGTGTATAGCTCCGGATCTGTTTCATTCACACCTTTTGGCTGCAGATGGCCTCCGATGTCATGCCCCCAGTATCCATAGCCGACATTTGATGCGGTAGAGGTGAAGTATGGCAGGTACCCGAGAACTTTCCATGATGCCAGGCAGTCTCCTGAGAAGCCTATCTGATAGCGGTGGCTTCCGAGTCCTCCCCAGCGGTGGTATATCATAGGCCTTCTGGCATATATGCCCTGGTTTGCGGACTGACGCACCATGTCGTTGAAGAATGTGTAGTTCAGCCAGAAAGTGTTGCTGAGCCCTGGTGTGTATTTGCTGTCAATCCATTGCTGCCAGTCGAGCCACCAGAAATCGACCCCCTGTTTTTCGAAAGGACGGATGACAGAATTGAAATATGCATTGGCCCAGTTCTCGTCGTCTATGCGGAATGGAACAGATGCCTTGCTGCCATCTGCATTGATGTAGCCTTTCGGCCCGTCATAGTCGGATGTGCGGGACAGATAGTCTTTCACGAATCTGTCATAAGGCTCTTCATAAGGCTGTATCCCGGATGCCGGGTGCAGATTTAATGTCGTCTTCAGTCCGAGATTGTGAAGATCCTGCAGACAGTTGGCCGGATTAGGGAAGAGTTTCTTCTGCCAGGTATATCCGGTCCAGCCTATGCGCTGCCCGTATTCGTCCTTGGGCGCATTTTTTCTTCTTAATGACCATGTCTCATGCCAATCCATGTCCAGCACCATCACGTCTATAGGAATGCTCAATGACCGGATTTCTTTTCCGAGACCAACGAATTCGAAGTCGGAATATTGCCAGAAGCGGCACCACCAGTATCCGAATGCATATTTAGGAGGAAGTGGAATCTGTCCTCCGATTTTGACGAAGTCCGATACGGCCGCCTTATAGTCATGCCCGTAGGCGAATATGTAGAGATCCTGCCTCTTTCCTGGCTTCCGGTTTGCCACCCAGTCCTTCCAGTCGGTGTCCTCAGGGACAAGGACCTGTCTTTCTGACTCGTCGATGATGGCCCAGCCGTCACGTGACACTACACCTTTGTCGAAAGGCTCTTTTGTCTTGACTCCGTCGCATCCGTCGAGAGTCCTGACGGTTCCTAGAAGATTCCCGCTGTCGTCAAGTCCAGGATGCCAGGTGACTTTCTTTATGCCGTTCTTTGTGGAATGCTCCGGCATGGTGAATGTGACGAAAAGGTTGCTCTGGTCGAACTCCTTGTCTCCCGTATAAGTAAGGGTGAGATCCTGTGTCTTGATAGTCAGCTTCTTTCCTGAACGCCTGGCCGTGAACTGCGGAACAGGCATGTTCCTGTTCACAATTCCGAGCGTTGCCCTGTCCTCGAATTTTCCGTCTTCAGCCCATTCCATACGGATGAGTCTGCTGCCGAGGACAGTGAACCTGGCATTTCCGAAGACGACTTCCGCTTCTGCCGCAGCCTTCGGGTTTTCATTGCTTGCCTTGGGAAGACGCAGTTCCTCGGAGCCGAGCAGCTGCCTTACCTGCAGCGGCACATTCGTGGTGATGCAGTCCACGCCCATTGCTATCATGCTCTTGATATCCTTCTCCTTATCTACGGTCCATGCATTCACGCTCATTCCGAGATCGTGTGCCTCCTTGACCCATTCCGGGTGCTTGTAGAATGCATTATAATGATAGTCAATGCCGTTTATCCCGTCCTTGTGCAGATCGGCAGGGGCAACGTCTCCGTTCAGATACTGGTTCGTGAACTCCGGAGCTTCTGCAGCTACTTTCTTGCAGATGTTCATGCTGAATGAGATGAACATTATTCTTGACGGATCATAAAGTCCGTGCTCCTTGAGCTTGCTGAATGTAAGGTCCACGAGCTTGTCTTCGCGCTCCTTGCTGTACTGTGTCTTGAACTCGAGAACAAGCACGGTCGAAGGGCAGCCGGCTGCCTGCTCCAGATATGAATCCAGGGTAGGCATCGTCTCGCCGTTGGCGAGCTTGTACTGAAGCAGAGACTCATAGGTGCTGTACTGAATCTTCTGCCCCTCGATAGTGGCGTCGTGATGCACGACGATCTTGTCGTCAGAAGTGAGGTGGATGTCGAACTCGCTTCCCCAGAAGCCATAGTCCTGTGCTGCCTTAAGCGAGGCGATAGAGTTCTCTGTGTGCGAGGCCTCATCGCAGTTCCAGAAACCGCGGTGCGCTCCGATTCTGATGGAACCTGTATCCTGGGCACCCGTCGGGATGGTCAGAAGTGCAGATAATGCAATCGCGGCTGTCTTGAATAATGATTTTGTCATATATTGAATTTGTGTTTTTGTGATTTTCCGGTACTTATAAGCTGTTTTCTAAGAAGCTGTTTTGAAATTATTGTCTGAAAGTTTGAGAGGGCAAACTTCAAGTTCGACCGGGAATTCGGGGAAGATAGCCTATCTGACCTGAAGACTCGGAAAGAAGATGAAGGAATTTTACCTCGAACAACTTTTCAATTATTTCAATAACGGCTTCTAAATTTAAGCAGCTTCTCGCAAAGATAGCTAAAGACGTGGAAATATGGAACCGTATCATATCTGAAATATGCCTTTTACCGGCATGAATTTAACAGCTGCTGAATTTTTCGACATAAATTCAAACAGATTCTTAGACGGCTTCTGATAAAATGCACTAACTTTGTACGGATGCGGAAATCTGAACCGGCGTGTCCGGTGACCGGTGTCTGCTTCATAAGAAACTGTTTAAATCTCAAAATAATGGTAAAAGTAAATGTCGGAGGTTGTTCCTCCTTTGTGAAAGATGCCGAGTACAGGCAGTATGTGGAAAAGGCTCTTTCCGCTTTCGATGTCCTTGAATCAGAAAAAGGTGCAGGAAACGACTTCCTAGGATGGAAGCATCTGCCTTCTGAAACACCCGAATCATTGGTGAAGGCATGTGAAGATATCCGTGATGACTGGAAATCCAGAAACATTGATCTTGTTATTGTAATCGGTATCGGCGGTTCATACCTTGGAGCCAAGTGCGCTATCGAGGCTCTGTCCCACAGCTTCGCCAAGGAGCTCCACCGCAAGGATGTCCCTCAGGTCGTCTTCGCAGGAAACAATCTTTCCGAGGAGTACATCAGCGAACTTATCGACCTTATGAAGGAGCGCAACGCGGCATGCGTCGTCATTTCCAAGTCAGGTACCACCACAGAGCCGGCAGTCGCATTCAGGATCGTTAAGCAGCATCTGGAGGAGACCTATGGTCAGAAGGAGGCGGCTGCCCGTATCGTTGCTGTTACTGATGCGCATAAGGGCGCTCTCAAGACTCTCGCCACACAGGAAGGCTACAGGACATTCGTCGTTCCTGACAATGTCGGAGGACGTTTCTCTGTCCTTACTCCTGTAGGTCTTCTGCCTATCGTCCTCGCGGGCTTCGATATCCGCGCATTGCTCGAAGGTGCGAAAGAGGAGGAAAAGGCACTCGCAGTAAAGTCTGAGGACAATGCCGCTGTAGTTTATGCTGCAATGCGTAACCTTCTTCATTCTGTATATGGCAAGAGCGTGGAAATCCTGGTTTCTTTCAGCCCTAAGTTCCAGTACCTCGGCGAATGGTGGAAGCAGCTTTATGGTGAGTCTGAAGGCAAGGACTGCAAAGGCATCTTCCCTGCATCTGTTACTTATACTACAGATCTTCACTCACTTGGCCAGTTCGTTCAGGACGGCTCACGTATCATGTTTGAGACTGTTGTCAATATCGAGAACAGCAACCGCAGCGTAGTTATCGGCAGCGATGCCCAGAACCTTGACCAGCTGAACTATCTCGCCGGCCAGCATGTGGAGCATTGCAATGCGATGGCACAGCTTGGAACCAAGCTTGCGCACATTGACGGTGGCGTTCCTCAGCTCGAGATCTCCATCGAGAGGATCAATGAGAAGGTGCTCGGCTCCCTGTTCTACTTCTTCGAGTTCGCATGCGGCGTCAGCGCATATACTCTCGGTGTGAATCCGTTCAACCAGCCTGGCGTGGAGGCTTACAAGAAGAACATGTTCGCTCTTCTCGAAAAGCCTGGCTACGAGGAGCAGACCAAGGCCATCAAGGCTAGAATCTCCAAATAATGTCCAATGATGGAGACCATCACGGCTGGTACTTTCAGTGCGTAATGTCTAACTAATTGAAACATAGTAATATAAATAAAATCAGAGTTGCGAAAACCGTAACTCTGATTTTATTTAATATGCTGACTGCCAGTGAAATGTGGTTCACGGTTATTTCTGCACTTCCGTCCTCACGGCATTGCCGGCATTCTTTCTTGCCATTGCCGCGGTTGCGGCAGCATTGCCTCCTGAATATTTTGAAGGCCTGATCCTGAGTACATTGCGGGTTCCGGACACTGCCGACACCTTGTTTACGGAAGAATTGCGTGTCATTGTGATAGGGAATAGCGGTACATTCTCATTGTAGATATAGAGGTCGTCGCTGGAGACAGGAAGATCCATGTACTGCATTGACTTGAATGTGGCAGGGTAGGTGGTGCCGTTGTTATTGAAGTTGAAGTCGCACCCTTTCACGGTTCCGCTTGCCCCATTGCTGGAGAGTGATGCCTCTGCAATCGTAATGGCATCTGTAAGAGCATACTGCTCTCCCTGGAAATCGAAATTACCATAGAAGCAGAAATCCACATCCTTGTTCTCGCTGTCCTGGTATGTCTCCAGATACAGGCCGTTGAACAGCATCTTGTCCCTGAACCTGTCATACGTGGTCTCGAAAGAGTAGTCATCCATGGACTGGGAGCACTGGCTTCCGGTCTCCCATCCGCTTATGGTGAATATGTAGTTCGGGTCGGAAGATGCGACATTGATGTTGTAGGAAACCGCCTTGCCGTCCTTGTCCTTTCCTGAGAATACCCATGAACCGAGCCATCTGCTGAATTCCGCTGAAGCAGTCTCCTCCTTTATCGTGTAGTCCAGTACCGCGTAGTCGCCTGTAGGCTTTCCTGAAGATGTCACGCCGTAGGCCACTGCTTTCCATCTGCCTGAACGCATGCGGTCAAACAGAATCTCCATGTTCCCTGAATAGATATCTCCGGTGTAATAGTTCGGCTCGTCCTGGATATACGCCTTGAGGTCGCCGCCGTACCATTGCTCAAGGTTGTCTGCTGTCACGATGTCCAGACAATACTGCTTGCTGTCTGTGCTTATGACCTTGATCACATCGACGTCGGCAGAGACACCGTTCTGTGTATCGATCTTGCGTCCGGTGTACTGGATTTTCCATGCAGGGTTCAATGTCAGCACAAGGTTGTCTGCCGCATCGAAAGTCGTCCATGCGTATGCTCCTGTCAAAGTCCAGTCGCTGTTCATCCCGAATGCCACGGCTACCCATGTCTCTTCTGTCAAGTTGCTGAAATTCACGGTGCTGCTTCCCTGGGACATGAACTCGCGGAATGGCTTGTTTTCAGATGCCGCCTGGCTCTTTACCACTGTCGCTTCGTCCAGAAGGTAGCGTTTCATGTCGTTGCCGAATGTGCTCTTGTACTCGTTGAGGCGTATGATGTCCACGTAGTAGTAATCATTGCTGATGCTCTGCACGGTCACATCGGCAGACAGCCCGTCAGCAGATGCGCTGACTTTCCAGTCAGGGTTCTCGTATATCGTCACGTTCTCTTCCTGTGAACCCGGTCGGTGCCCTGTTCCCTCGTCGCTGCATGCTGCCGTGAATGCTGATATCAATGCGGCCGTGCAGATAAATGTAGATATCCTTTTCATATTCTATATAGAGAAATTATGATAGTGCGGTCCGAACCTCTCGAAAGCCGCACGGTCAAGCTCGTTCCTGTCATCCGGATGGGCAATACTGATAAGCAGCTTCGCCCTCTCCTGAAGTGACTTTCCGTAAAGATCTACAGCTCCATATTCAGTGACAATCCAGTGTGCGTCAGCCCGTGGCGTGACTACACCAGCCCCGGCATTGAGCACAGGCACGATCTTGCTCTTCCCCTTCCTGGTCCTGGATGCGAATGCCGTGACAGACTTTCCTCCTTCCGACATTGTCGCCCCTTTCACGAAATCCACCTGTCCTCCGGTGCCGGAGAATATGCGTGTGCCTATGGAGTCTGCGCTGATCTGTCCGGTAATATCCACCTCTGTTGCAGAATTGATGGCCATCATGTCGGGGTTCTGTGAGATTATCCACGGATCATTTGTGTACTTGATGTCCTTCATCAGCACATCGGGATTGTGGTCAATGAATCTGTAAACCTCATCAGAGCCCAGCAGAAATGATGCCACCACCTTGCCATTATCTATCTTTTTGTTCTTTCCGTTGATCACACCTTTCTTTATGAGACGCATAATCCCGTCGGCGAACATCTCTGTGTGCAGACCCAGGTTCTGGTGGTCAGCCAGTGCAGCTGCCAATGCGTTAGGGAGCGCCCCGATGCCCATCTGCAGGCAGGCTCCATCAGGAACCAGCTCAGCACAGTTCTTTCCTATGAGCTTCTCTGTCTCGTCAGGCTCGGCGAAATCCTTGGTCACGAGCGGTGAATTGTCTTTCACGAAGTAATCTATCAGCCCTGGATCTACGAGATCCCCGTATGCGAACGGGACGTTCTCGTTGACTACGGCAATGACTGTTCCCGCGCTCTCGATGGCAGCAAGCGAGCAGTCCACCGATGTGCCCAGGGACACGAATCCGTTCTCGTCCGGCAATGACACCTGCACCATCGCGACATCACATCTGAGGACTCCGCTCCTATACAGTTTCTGTGATTCTCCGAGGTGTACCGGCAGGTAGTCTGCATAGCCCGCATTGACATTGGCCCTGACATTGGGTCCGACGAAGAATCCCTGGTCGAAGAATATGCCTTCATAGCGTAGCTCTGAATATGGCGCGGGGCCTTCCGTATGGAAATGGTGGAAGTGCAGGTCTCTGACTTCTCCGTTGTCGGCCCTGCGGCAGAGCGCCTGTATGAGTATGTGCGGTACACTGGCAACGCTGCTGAGATGTATGTGGTCGCCTGTCTTTACTGCCTTGACAGCTTCGTCGGCTGTGACGTAGATCGGGTGTTTCATATTGGTGTCCTTCAAAATAGCGATTAATTATATGCTTTGCGTCTGTGTAGACGTAACTTTCAAAGTTAGGACTTTTTTCCCGGATTGGAGATGACTGCGCCGGCGTATTTATATTTGATTACCGGGACACTTCTCCAACCAGCTGTAAATTAATGCTGTTGCCATGTTATTTATTTTTTCGCGTTAAAATGTTTAATATATTAAAATATTTTAGTGTTTCTGATAAAATATGTTAAATTGTAGTGATTTTATTGTAAAATCAGTTTTAATGTGTAATTTTGTTACCGTGGCGAGTATGAGCTGCATTAAAAATACAACTAATTATTATGTTAAAACACTTAAAGCTAACTTTTTTCAGGGTCTGCATGGCAGTGCTTGCTGTCTCAGGGCTGAATATGATGGCCATTCCCGGAATGTATGCGCAGGATACATCGGGAAAGGGGACAGTGGAGGGAATAATATCCGATTCCAATGGTGCCGTTCCGGGTGCGGCAGTAATGATCCGTGGAGGCAAGGATGCCGTCATTTCCGGCACTGACGGCGGGTACAGCCTTTCAGGACTCAAGACTAATGATGTCATTGTCGTTTCGATTCTCGGCTACAAGGACGCCGAAGCGGTATGGACAGGGCAGAAGATATTGAACTTCAAGCTGGAGGTTGCAAGCGAATTCCTGGATGAGGTCGTGGTCACGGCTCTCGGTATCAAGCGCGAAGAGAAAACATTGTCCTATAACGTGCAGAAGGTCAGCTCCGACAAGCTTACTGCGGTAAAGGATGCGAACTTCGTGAACTCTCTCGTCGGCAAGGTGGCTGGGGTCCAGATCAATTCCGGAGCAAGCGGCCCGGGAAGTACGACCAGGGTGGTCATGCGAGGAATGAAGTCCATCGAGAAAAACAATACTGTCCTCTATGTGATTGACGGTGTGCCTATGTACAACAAGAGCTTCGGAGGCTCAGGCGGAACAATGTCCACGATGGTGAGCTCAGAGTCTGCCGCCGATATCAACCCTGAGGATATAGAGTCCGTGAATATGCTTACAGGCCCTTCGGCAGCGGCTCTCTATGGCTCTGAAGCAGCCAATGGTGTCATAATCATCAATACGAAGAAAGGTGCGGAGGGCAGCACGAAGGTGACTGTCAGCAACAGCACCACATTCTCCAGGGCCTATATGATGCCGGATATGCAGGATCGTTACGGACGCAGCGGAGGCTACAGCAGTTGGGGGGGGAGGCTTCCGGACGGGTATAGCTACGACCCGCGCAAATTCTTCAATACCGGTACTGACATCATCAATTCTGTATCGCTTTCTACCGGCAATGCGAAGAACCAGACATATATATCCGCTACAACTACCAATACCCGTGGTATCGTTCCGGAGAGCAGCTATGACAGATATAATTTTACGGCACGCAATACCACCAAGTTCGCTGATGACAAGCTCATACTGGATTTCGGTGCCAGCTTCATCATACAGAAGGACCACAATCTCGTGTCCCAGGGAACATATTTCAACCCGCTTCCTGGTCTGTATCTTTTCCCGAGAGGAGATGATTTCAATGAAGTCCGTCTTTATGAGAGGTGGAATCCTGTGAATGGAATCAAGGCGCAGTACTGGCCTTATTCAGAAGGCTCCCACAATATCCAGAACCCTTACTGGGTGCAGAACAGGAATGACAGGGACATGAACAAGCGCCGCTACATGTATAATGCATCACTCCAGTATATCCCGTTCAAATGGCTGAATGTGACAGCGCGTGCAAGGCTGGATGAATCCACATACAGGCAGACGACGAAATATTATGCGACGACATTGACGACCTTCGCCGGGGACAACGGCGGGTTCATGCTGGACAATATGACTGACCGCTCGTTCTATGGGGATATCATTGCCAATGTGGATAAGGCATGGGGCGATTGGAGACTTAATGTCAATGCCGGTGCTTCCATCAATGACCAGAGGTATGAGATGAACCGTGCAGCTGGTGACCTTATCCTGCCTAATCATTTTGCTACCAATAATATAAATTCGGCTGTCAACTATAAGGGAAACCAGGAGGGGTGGCATGACCAGACTCAGGCAGTCTTCGCATCTGTCGAGACGGGATGGAAGAATATGCTTTTCCTCACCTTGACAGGGCGTAACGACTGGGCATCCCAGCTTGCATATACAAGCAAGAATTCCTTCTTCTACTGGTCTGCCGGACTTTCCGCCGTGATCTCCAATATGGTGGAGATGCCTTCCTGGCTTACATTCATGAAATTGCGCGGCTCGTATTCACAGGTGGCTTCTCCATTCGACCGCTTCCTGTCGAATCCTAGCTACAAGTACAATGACCAGACTCACAACTGGAGCAAGAGTGATACCTATCCTGCCTATGACCTCAAGCCTGAGGACACCAGATCCTGGGAGATCGGTCTCAATGTCCGCTTCCTCGAAAGCCTTTCTCTGGATGTGACATACTACAGGTCCAATACCTATAACCAGACTATCTATGCTCCGCTTTCCGCATCATCTGGATACAAGAATTTCGTGGCGCAGACAGGAAACATCCAGAACCAGGGTGTGGAGCTTGCACTGGGATATGACAACAGCTGGGGCGATTTCAGCTGGAGCAGCAATTTCACATACACGTTTAACCAGAACCGCATCAAGGAGCTTGCTCATGGTATCCCTGATCCGATAACAGGTGTGCCTGTGGATGTTACTCAGATCGAGAAGGACTGGCTGGGAGCGTCCAATGTGGCTCCTCAGGTGATCCTGCGCGAAGGAGGTTCCCTGTCGGATATCTATGTGAAGCATAGGGTGGCCCGTGACCTGAACGGCAATGTCGCCGTAGATAACAACGGCAATATCAGGCTGGAGGAAATCGAGGTGTATAAGGCAGGACAGCTAGCCCCTAAGGGTAATTTTGGATGGAGCAATACATTCGGTTTCAAGGGAGTATCTCTCGGAGTAGTCCTGACCGCCCGTGTCGGAGGCCTGGTATATTCCGCTACGCAAGGTATTCTCGACTACTACGGTGTGTCTGAGGCTTCCGCTGCGATGCGTGACAACGGAGGCATCCCTGTAAACTATGGAATGCTTGACGCCCAGAAATATTACACGACTATCAGTTCCGCACAGGGAGGATATGGCTCGTTCTATCTGTATGATGCGACAAATGTCCGCCTTCAGGAGCTGGCATTGAACTATACCTTCCCGAAGAAGTGGTTTAATGACAAGCTGAATCTCACTCTCGGAATCGTGGGACGCAATCTTGCTATGATCTACTGCAAGGCTCCGTTCGATCCGGAACTTTCAGCTGCCACCGGCAACAACTATTATCAGGGAGTTGACTATTTCATGCTTCCAAGCACCAGAAACTTCGGTTTCAATGTCAGGCTCCAGTTCTAAAAATGATGAATATTATGAACAGAATAACCAGAATTCTTGCTTTTACGGCAGTTCTCGGTGTGCTTGGAGGATGTACCAAGAATTTCGAGAAATATAATACAGATCCTTATGCTGTAAAGAGTTCCGACCCGTCCATCCTTATCCCTACAATGATGGATGCGCTCATGTACGTGCAGCAGAACGATTCCCAGATGATAGACCAGATGGTCGGCTCGCTGGGCGGCTACTTCACATTGTCCAACCGCTGGGGCGGTCAGAACTTCGATACGTTCAATGCTTCCGACTCATGGGACGCGATTCCTTATGAGACCGTGTTCCTGGATATCTATGCGAACTATTTCGAGATCGAGAAATATACCAGCGGTTCAGGCCACTATTATGCCATGGCGAATCTTCTCCGTGCAGCGGCGATGATGCGTGTGGCGGACTGCTACGGGCCGATTCCTTATAGCCAGGTGACAGATGGGCAGATGTATGTGGCGTATGATTCCAATGAGGATGTATATAAGAATATCATAGCTGACCTCAAGGGCGCTGCTTCAGTGCTGGCTGCGTATGCCTCTGAATATCCTGACAAGAAGCCTCTTGCTGCGCAGGATGCGGTGTATGGCGGAGACTATGCCAAGTGGGCAAAACTTGCAAATTCCTATATCATGCGTGCTGCAATGCGCTCCGGGGACAAGGAGGCGTTCATCAGTGCGTATGAGTCTCCTTTCGGATATATCAGCGCCAATGCCGATAACGCCATGATGGATCCTCGCTCCCAGCCGAATCCTTATCAGCTGGCAAGCGCTTCATGGGGAGACCTCAGAAGCGGTTCTTCGATCGTGGACTATATGAACGGGTATGAAGATCCTAGACGCTCCGCATATTTTACGGTATCTTCCAAGGGCGGATATGTCGGCATGCGCTCAGGAAAGGGCTCGTTTGAAAAGGCCTCGGTGTCAGGATATTCCATGTGCGCATTCTCCAGCACAGACCCTCTGCCTGTATTCGTGGCTGCGGAGTCCCAGTTCCTTCTTGCCGAGGCTGCCCTGAAGGGGTGGATTTCCGGAAATCCAGGAGATTTCTATAGGCAGGGCATACGTCTGTCAATGAGTCAGTGGGGAGTAGGCGGCACCGGGACTGGTACCGGCGGGTCACCTGTTGACACATATATAAATGATGACACACGCATCCCTGCGTCATATACCAGCGATCCTGTGGCGAATTTCCCTAACTATTCGAGGAAGTCGAATGTCACTGTGGCATGGTCGGATGCCGCTTCTGAAGAAGTGAAGCTGGAAAAGATCATCACGCAGAAGTGGATAGCCAATTATCCGATGGGTATCGAGGCGTGGACTGAGTTCAGAAGAACCGGGTATCCGGAGCTGGCACCTGTCATTGACAACCTTTCCAACGGAGTCATCACCGATGATGCACGCGGTCTTCGCCGGCTTCGCTATTCATTTAATGAGAAGACATTGAACAAGGCCAACTATGAAGCTGCGCTTTCACTGCTTGGAGGCGTTGACAATGAGTCAGTGGACCTTTTCTGGGCGAAGAAAAAATAACAGATAAAAGATGAAGATTATGAAATTCAATATATTGAAAAATGTCATCCCTGTGCTTGCTGTCCTGTCCGTTACGGGCTGCGAGGACTGGACATCTCCGGAAGCGAAGGATTTTGACAGCCCTCTGACAGAGATTCAGAAGGATGACGCATATTATGAGGCCCTCAGGGCTTATAAGGCAAGCGATCATGCCGTGTCTTTCGGATGGTTCAGCGAATGGGGCGAGGGCGGTGTCGCTACTACCAATATGCTTCAGGCGGTTCCTGATTCCATGGATATCATCTCGTTGTGGAACAATACCCACATGACTCCGGCGAAGAAGGCAGACCTGGATTTTGTTACCAAGGTGAAAGGCACCAAGGTCCTGTTCTGCTCATTTATCTCTGAAATCGGATGCTTCTATACTCCGGAGGAGCATTCGGGCTCTCTCGAGGACCGCAAGAAATTCTGGGGCTGGGTCGATGGCGATGCTGATGCCATCCATAATTCCATAATCAAGTGGACCAAGGCTGTTGCCGATTCTCTAGATGCCTATGGACTCAGCGGAATCGACATTGACTATGAGCCTGGCGAATATGGCGGCTCGCTCTGCCGTAACTCTCAGTATTTCACATGGTTTGTCGAGGAAATGGGCAAGCATATCGGTCCACAGTCCGGTTCTGACAAGATATTTGTTGTGGACGGATATTTCTGGTCCATCCCTAATCCGACGGAGCTGGCCAAGTATTTCGACTATTTCGTGGAGCAGGCCTATGCCACTACCGGAAGCATCACTGAGTGGACATCTAACAGCGCGTCCAACCTTGATAATCGTCTGACTTCGCAGTACCAGACATTCTCATCTGCAATGAGCCTGGAGGAATTTACTAACAAATTCATTGTCACAGAGAACCTTGAAAGCGCGATTGACTGTCTTAACGGCGGCTTCAGATGGTACGACAGCAACCACGATCTCTGGGACAAGAGCGTGATGCCGTCATTGGTCGGATTTGCTGACTGGAAACCTGCCAACGGCTTCCGCAAGGGAGGCTTCGGTGGCTACCGTTTCAGCAACGAGAAAGTGAACAATCCTCCTTATAAGTGGATGCGCAAGGCTATACAGCAGCAGAATCCGGCTCCGGGAAAGGAGATCATAAAGAAGGACGAGGCGAAATAGATTAAAATGAAGGTTTTATGAAAGAAAATTATAGATATGGAGCTTTAGCTCTTATGGTTATGGCCTCATGCGGCTGCAACGATGCGGAGTATGGCCCTGCCGGGACAACTGCCGATGAAATGGGAGTGCATGCTTATCTTGTGGAAAGCAGCTCGACACCGGGCATTGCTAACAGCGTCGTGACGCTGGCAGGCGAGTCTGCCACCAGTCTTGCCCTTACTCCGTCATTGACGGATAAGGAGGATGGTGATGCCGTTTTCCGTCTGGTTCTGGACAAGGATCTTCTGAATGAGTTCAACGAGTCTGAAGGTACGGGATATGCGATGCTGCCTGAAGAACTGGTGTCGATAGGAGATAATGTGATGATTCCGTCGGGCAAATATTCTTCCGATCCGTTTATCGTGTCGGTTTCTCCTCTCCCGTCGAAACTTGCCGGGACGCCTTTCGCTCTTCCTCTTCGTATGGAGAAGGTCTCTGGCAATGCTGATGTCACGACCCGCACTTCGTCTTATGTATATGTGATCTCGTCTGTGATTGTGGATGATATCCCGATGTTCACAGGGGCATCAGGGCTCAGGACTGACGATGCGTTCAGCATCCCGCAGTTTACGATAGAGATGCGCATGCAGGTTCAGAACACATCTAACCGTAATAGGGACATCTTCTATTGCAATGTGCCGAATGCCGGTGAATTCATGGCCCGTTTCGAAGACCCTCAGACGAACCAGGGCGATGTCAAGGCTCATTCCTGGGTGCAGTTCCAGGGGATCGGTGACTATCTGAATCCTACGGTGGCTATCGAGACCAACCAGTGGCAGCATTATGCTGTGACTTATGACGGCACATATATCTCCATTTATGTGAACGGCACGTTTGCCGGCAAGAAGGAAATAGCGGCCAAGGTGGTGAACAATGGAGAGTTCCCATACATGACATTCATGGGTATCGGAGGCTATAACGGAACATGGGCTCCTGGAGATACATGGTGGTACCGGTGCAAGCTTATGACCAATGAGATCCGTGTATGGTCAGTTGCAAGGTCGCAGGATCAGATTGCCAACAGCATCAAATCCGTGGCTGCTGACAGCAAGGGACTTGTAGGCTACTGGAGAATCAGCCGCTCAAATTATGAGGAGCGTGACGGCAAGTCCTGGTTCAAGAATCTTGCAGGCGAGGGGCATGATCTTTATACCACAAAGCAGTTTGAATGGAAGGAGAAAGTTTCCAGCGAGGATCTGTCAACTGCGTGGTGATGCGGCTTTGAATCTATGACAGGAGCAGGAGGTAAGAATTTCCCTCCTGCTCCTTGTCGTTTATGACGATATTCTTGCTAATTTTGTGCAATAATTTTAGAAGCTGTTTTGAAATTATTTTTTTTGAAGGTTTGAGAGGAAAAAACTTCAGGTTCGACCGGGGATTTGTGGAAGATAGCTGTGCCTATCTGACCTGAAGACTCGGGAAGAAGATGAAGGAATTTTACCTCAAACAACTTTTTAATCATTTCAAAACAACTTCTTAGTTTTCTTGAGATGGCTTAAAAGCTGTTTCAGGGTGGTTTCTGAAAACATTGAGTTATGTCACATACCAGGGAAGAGAAGCTTGCACAGTTCGGACGTGTGCTGGATATCATGGAGAAACTTCGGGAGAAATGCCCGTGGAATGCTGCGCAGACATGGGATACATTGCGCCCGATGACTGTGGAGGAGGTTTATGAGCTAGGGGATGCAGTAATGAAGAGCAATGATAAGGACGTGGAAAAGGAACTTGGCGATCTCCTGCTTCATATAGTGTTCTATTCCAGGATTGCTGAGGAGCAGGGCAAGTTCGATGTCGCTGATGTGATGGAGCGCCTTTGCGAGAAGATGATATTCCGCCACCCTCATGTCTTTTCCGATGGACATGCGGCTGATGCTGAACAGGTTTCAGAAAACTGGGAGATGATGAAGATGAAGGAGAAGGGCGGCAACAGACGAGTCCTTTCTGGAGTGCCGGATTCATTGCCCCCTGTCCTGAAGGCATATTCGATGCAGGACAAGGCGCGGGGTGTCGGGTTTGACTGGGAGCGTCCGTCCCAGGTGTGGGAGAAAGTTAAGGAGGAGCAGGGTGAGTTCCAGGCTGAGCTTGAGGCAATGGCTGCCGAGGAGGGGCTTGGCGACACTGTTCCGGCCGGCTATACAATGACCCCGGCTCCAGGTTCCGCACGTGACCGCGCAGAGGAAGAACTCGGTGACTTCATGTTTTCTGTGATCAATGCTGCCAGGCTATATGGCCTGGACCCTGATACGGCCTTGAATCGTGCGTGTGACAAGTTCCGCCGCCGCTTCACATACCTCGAGGAACACACCATCCGCCAGGGCCGGAACCTTACTGACATGTCTCTCCCCGAGATGGACGCCATCTGGGACGAAGCCAAGTCCAACGGCCTGTAGCTCTCTCGTGAATCACACTGTCCCTGCCGGATATACAATGATTTCAGCTCCCGGTTCCTTACGCCGCTTTACATACCTTGAGGAGCACACCATCCGCCAGGGCACGAACCTTACCGACATGTCCCTCCATGAGATGGACACCATCTTGAATGAAGCCAGGTCTAGGAAGCTGTTCTCGGACTTGTCGCCTCTCCTCTCGTCGGATTCCTTGTTCTTTCTAGTTTACTCACCCTTTACGCATGTTGACCGGTACTTGCCATACCCGTCCTGCACCGCATCCTGCCTATCATTAGTTCTTGTTGTGGAGTGTAATCTATTAATTAACAATGATATGAACGATTTTCTACTCCATGGATACTGGAGTAGAAAAATGCTTATATAATTGAATTATAGTGATTTACCCTCCACGGGTGAAATGTGCAGGAACTTCATTAGCTGCCGGAGCGGCGCATGCGTCCGCTCATATAGATTCCGCAGCAATACTTTCTGCTCATCGGCATTCAGCGCCTCTATGTTTCTGCAGTTGACATTGTATCTGCATCGCTCCATCTCTTCAGCCATTGCACCATATAACGAATGATTCTCGAAATCCTCGGCTATATCGTACTCGCTTCCGGCTACTGCCTTCGATGCGGCCACAGCATTGTCCGGGCTTCCGAAAATCTTGTTGATTTCATCATAATCTGTTATGTCATACCTGTATATGATATAATCGGTAAGCTGTTCCGCTTCATCTTCATTCAGTTTCAGGAATAAGCGCCGTAGGGCAGCATAGCTCAGATATGAGCCTGAGTCATGTATGGTATTGACCATATTGATACTGTCCCTTAAGGCCTTTCTGGCCGTGCTCATGTTAAGCTTTTCGGAAAAAGGATGCGCGGAGTTCCGGTAAGCTATCAGGTTCCATCTGTATTCTTCTGATGTTTTGCTTAATTTCCCGGCTGTCGGATTGTTATATATGTATATGATGCAGGATTTGACCAGTTTTCCTGTTGCTTTTATTGCCTTACCGGACTTCTTGATGAAAAGACTCTTCCCAGTCCTTCCGTATTCCCGGTTGTAGATTTTTGCGAATTGCCGTTCGAACTCAGCCATGCTTTTGATGGCTGTATCGCCATCGGTGGTCAATTCCAGGTAATGGAAATGATTCGGCATGATGCAGAACGCCAGAATCTTTTTCTTCTTCCTCTTTGCAATACTGCAGAACAATGTCAGAAATACGAGATAGTCATGCCTGGTGTAGAAAATGACATTGCCGTCAATGCCTTTAGAATAAAAATGGACGTGTGCCCATGAATAATTTTTCATGATGTTATGGTTTTAGCATTAATAAGTTGTTTTGGAAAAGTTGTTTTGAGGTAAAATTCCTTCATCTTCATCCCGAGTTCCCAGGTCGAATCTGAAGCATTTCCCTCTCAAACCTTCAGGCAAATATTTCAAAACAGCTACTAAATAAATGTTATGAACATTAAGCAAAGTCTGTGCCTGACTGACTTTGTCCGCACGTGGAATGTTATGCACTGATACTCAGCTACAAACGCAAATTACTACTCCTCTGATGCTAGAGTAGTAATTTGCTTATCTTTATGAATTATAAGGTGTTACGCTCCACTCTTCTACAGCCGCTTCCAGGTGGAATTGCGCCCAAGTGCCGGAACTCCGATATATCCACGGAGCGTAAGATTGCCGTCAGACTTCATCTTGATCGTGGCCTTATATGTGTTTCCGCTTTCAGGGTCGTAGATGGTGCCGTTTTTCCATACGCCATCAACGTATGCCATATCTTTCAGAATGACGACGCCTTTCAACGCTCTTGCCTTCAGAGATGCATCCGGATTCTTCTCGTCTTTCGCATTCTCGATGCTGGTCCATATCAATGTCCCTATGTACTTGCCGTCTTTTTTCGTGACCTGGACCTTGCCCGTCCCGTTCTCCGACAGATAGGTCCCCAGAATCTTGTCGGCAACACTTGTCTGCCCGAATGCCAATGCCGCCATACATATCAGCATGGCCGAAATGATCAATTTCTTCATGATATTATCTATTTGTTCTCCCCAATCTGCAAAATCCATGCTTCTGTGCCTGCTTGTGCTACTTTTCCTACCTGAGTTATCCTGTTTTGAACAAAAATAGCCGAAGCCAAGCCTGTTTTCATATTTCGCTAAATAATTGCTAAATTTGCAGACTGCACCGGAAATGGTGCTTTGTACTAAAACCAGAGATATGGCGAACTATAATATCGTTGAGGTCAAGGGAAAGAAAGACCTGAAGAAATTCATCAGTTTCCCTGACGAGTTGTATAAGGACTGCGAACAGTATGTCCCGGCGCTTCATTCCGACCAGGTGTTCAGCCTGACAAATGATCCGGCACTGGACTATTGTTCACATAAGATGTGGCTTGTGATGGACGGAAATAAAGTCGCGGGCCGGATCTGCGCCATGATAAATCCTCGCTATAACGAGCTTTACAATAAGAAGCGTGTCCGTTTCGGATGGTTCGACACGATCAATGACATTGAAGTGGCAGGACTGCTTCTCAGGACAGCTGAAGACTGGGCGAAGGAAAACGGCATGACCGAGGTGCATGGTCCATTGTATTACAACACGTTGGGAAAGCAGGGCATGCTTGTCGAGGGCTTTGAAAACATCCCACCGTTCAACTGCCTGTATAATTTCCCCTATTACAATGACCTTGTCACGGCGCTTGGCTATGAGAAAGAGTGCGACTGGCTGCAGTACAGGATGGATGCGTCACAGGGAGTGCAGGAGAAGATGACCAGGATTGCCGGGATGCTGAAGGAAAGGTACAATCTGCATGAGGGGCTTCTGAGCAAGCTGAAGAAGGACAAGGCGATGGTGAAGTATTTCTTCAAGGTATATAACGAAAGCTTCGCCTCTGCGGTGTATAATTTCATTCCATTTACTGACAAGGAAATAGAGCATGAGGCGAAGGTCTCGATGCCTTTCATCTCAGATAAAGTCAGCAGCATTGTCCTGGATGAGAATAATGAGCTTGTAGCCTTCGGAATTGCGTTCCCTAGCATGTCGAAGGCTCTGCAGAAAGCGAAAGGACATCTGTTCCCGTTCGGATGGTTTCACCTCCTCAGTGCGATGCATAACTACGAGGTGGTGGACCTTATGCTAAACGGGGCGGTGCCTCAGTGGCAGAACAAGGGCGTGAGCGCGATATTTCATTGCTCGATGGCTGCCAAGTATAAGAAGGCCAAGACGGTATATGCGATATCCAATCCTCAGATCGAGACGAACAGCGCCGTGAATGTGTGGGGCAAATATGAACATGAACTGTTCATGCGCCGCCGCTGCTATGTCAAGAGCCTGTCAGGTGCGGCAGAGATTGAAAAGAAAGTAAAATAATTAAATAGCCTAGAATATATGGCAGAGAAAAATACATTGCTTGAGAAGGTGCTGAGTCTTCAGGACAAATTCACCTCGCTGCAGAACCAGCTTTCAGACCCGGCAGTGATGTCGGATATGAAGAGATATGTGCAGTTGAACAAGGACTACAAGGAGCTGGAGCCGATTATAAAGGCCGGTCTTGACTATAAGAAGATGGTCGATGAACTGGCATCAGCGAAGGACATCATGGCCAATGAAAAGGACGAGGACCTTAAGGAGATGGCGAGGGAGGAGATTGCGGAGATAGAGCCGAAACTTCCTGAGATGGAGCAGAATATAAAGCTTCTGCTTATTCCGTCCGATCCTGATGACAGCAAGAATGCGATGGTCGAGATCCGTGGTGGTACAGGTGGTGACGAGGCTGCAATCTTCGCCGGGGACCTTTTCAGGATGTATTCCAAATATGCAGAGCGTAAGGGCTGGAAGCTTGAGGTTTCCGACCAGGCTCCAGGCACGTCAGGCGGTTTCAAGCAGATTGTTTTCAAACTCTCATGCCCTGACGGTGTCTATGGGACAATGAAATATGAGTCCGGTGTGCATCGTGTGCAGCGTGTGCCTCAGACTGAGACCCAGGGCCGTATCCAGACTTCGGCTGCCTCCGTGGCAGTGTTCCCTGAAGCTGACGAGTTCGACATTGACCTGGATATGAACGATATCCGTAAGGATACATTCTGTTCCTCAGGTCCTGGAGGGCAGGGCGTAAACACGACGTATTCAGCAGTGCGTCTTACCCATATCCCTTCAGGTATCGTGGTTCAGTGCCAGGAGGAACGTTCCCAGCTGAAGAACTTCGACAGGGCTTTGGAGGAGCTGCGTACCCGTCTTTACAATATGGAGCATCAGAAATACCTTGACGGCATCGCAGCAAAGCGTAAGACCATGGTTTCGACCGGAGACCGCTCCGCGAAGATCAGGACGTATAATTATCCTCAGTCGCGTGTAACGGATCACCGCATAAACTGGTCAATGTACAATCTCCCCGCCTTCATGGATGGTGATATCCAGGAGTGCATAGACCAGCTGCAGATTGCCGAGAATGCCGAGCGTCTCAAGGCTGCCGGCGATGATGAGAATTAATATCCCTCTTCACGGTCGTTCAGCTGACAGCAATATGAGGTGCGAGCGTGGAATGTAATTTATTGATCTATTGAATGTTAAACGAAATGCTACTCCATACTTTCAAGAGTAGAAAATAGTTTAATGTGCTGTGAATCATGAGATTACGCTTCATAGACAGAAAAAATGGGTCTCATCAGACGCCAGGCGTAGAACAGCGAAATGTTGGCCTTGCGCTCTGGTACGTACGGAGCCCTGACTCTTCCCTCTCCCAGTAGGGGGATTGCGAGGGTTTGAATGAGGGACCGAAAAGGGGGTATCATGCGTCACGAGACGCGGCTGGAGCTGGTAGGCAAGTTAGTCTGCATCGATGAAATCCCACAGCCCCATATCCTGTGTGGCGGAGAACTTGAGGGGAAAATTAATACGTCGTCATCAGACGACCGGACGGGTCCGGGTATTTGCGGAGCAAATACGTGGAGGACGATAGGTTACGCGTTTGTAGTAACGACATGGCTTAAGCATAATAGAAAATATATCATGCGTCACGAGACGCGGCCGGAGCTGGCGGGCAGTGTTGTCTGCGGCGATGGAAAGCCCGAAGGCCCACATCCCCCATAGTGGGGGACCGGAAGGGGAAAATATATAGTGTATTCCAGGAAACCACTTAAAAAACAAGAAAATGAATAAAAAAGTATCAGTAGTATTCATGCTGATGGCAGTACTGTTTATCGTCTGTCTCATTGCATCGAATCTGTTTGCAACAAAAGTGTTCGCCATCGGCAGCATAACGCTCCCTGGCGCAGTTATCATCTTCCCGATTTCCTATATCCTTAATGACTGCTTTGCAGAGGTATGGGGATACCGTAAGGCCAGGCTCGTCATCTGGACAGCTTTTGCCATGAACTTCTTCGTGGCAATCATGGGTCAGGTCGTCTCCTGGCTTCCTGCTGCATCATTCTGGGATGGCGGAGAGCATTTCAACTATGTGTTCAGCATGGCACCGCGTGTGGCATTTGCCTCTTTGCTGGCATTCCTTGCCGGTTCCACGATGAACGCCTTTGTCATGAGCCGCATGAAAATCGCATCCAAGGGCAAGGGCTTTTCAGCCAGGGCAATCCTCTCCTCTGTGGCAGGAGAAGGTCTGGACTCATTGATATTCATGCCTATCGTCTTCTGGGGCGCAGACATAAAGTCGCTCGTGTCAATGATGGTGGCCCAGGTGACATTCAAGGTCTGCTACGAAATCGTGATTCTTCCGATCACTATCCATGTGGTCAAGGCATTGAAACGCTACGAAGGTATCGATACATTCGATGAGAATATATCGTACAATCCGTTCAGAATTTCTGATATTTGAACAGCTTCCCCTTGTCGTTAAGGCTGTTTTGATTTATACCGTTGACTATTAGATGTTTAACTATTTTTAAAATCGGTGGTATCGCTATTTTGAAAATAGTTAAATGTCTGATAATTAATTGACTAAGAGTAAATCTCGATAAGATGAATAAAGAAAGAGAACAGGAGGGACTGCACTCCCTTGGTCACAAGACCGAATACAAGATGGATTATGCTCCTGAGGTGCTGGAGACATTCATAAACAAGCATCAGGACAATGACTACTGGGTCAGGTTCAACTGCCCTGAATTCACCAGCCTCTGTCCGATTACCGGGCAGCCGGACTTCGCCGAAATACGTATCAGCTATATACCTGATGTGAAGATGGTGGAAAGCAAGAGTCTTAAGCTCTACCTCTTCAGTTTCCGCAATCATGGCGATTTCCATGAAGACTGTGTCAACAAGATCATGAAAGATCTCATCAAGCTGATGGACCCTAAATATATAGAAGTTACAGGGCTGTTTACCCCTCGCGGCGGCATATCCATATACCCGTACGCGAATTACGGACGCCCGGGAACGAAGTTTGAGAAACTTGCGGAGCAACGTTTCGCCACGCACGAATAAGAAACTGTTTTGAAATTATTATCTGAAGGTTTGAGAGGAAAAACCTTCAGGCTTGACCGAGGATTCAGGGAAGATAGCGACATCTACCTGACCTGAAAACTCGGGAAGAAGATGAAGGAATTTTACCTCAAATAACTTTTTAATCATTTCCAAACATCTTCTAATGATAAGAGGCTGACTAATACTTTTTAGTCAGCCTCATTTTCTTGCTTTTCTGTAAGGCTAGCTCCGATATTGACATCGTTTCCAAATGCTCAATTATCGGAGATCTCGTCTTCTTTACTTATATGAGCATTTAAGCGTGATAGGGTAG
The DNA here is from genome assembly GCA_934691625.1 of uncultured Bacteroidales bacterium. GTDB lineage: Bacteria > Bacteroidota > Bacteroidia > Bacteroidales > UBA932 > Cryptobacteroides. The sequence continues at coordinate 378,250 of CAKUTA010000001.1, forward strand.
TGGTCGGAGATATACTTCACTCCATAGTCTTCTGTGACAATGTGATATGTGTCTGCATCGATATTGCCTACATAGAAGATGTGGTCAATTGTGGAGCCGCTGGAACCGAACCCATTGTATGTGTTTCCATTCTCTGTTGTTCTGGCCATTGTCCTGGCATCATTCATTGATGTCCTTATAGGGGCGAGTTCGGTAGATTCAAGCTTGCAGTTAAAGTCTGCCACGAGGAAAATCGGAATGCCGCTTTTGGAAAGGTCCGAGACCCCGGTGATTTCCTTTATTTTCTTGATTGTAAGGTTACTTGACCGCAGTCTGGCATCAGAACTTACATGGTCGAAATGCGTGGCAAAGAAATATATTGTCTGGTTATTATGGAGCTTGTCTGAAAGCTTTACCCAGACAACTATTCTTCTTTTTGCGCTGTTCCATGTCGAAAATGTGCCATCCTCATTCTTTTCTGGGAGCTTGTCAGGGTTCTCTGCCAGCCAGAAGAAGCCCTTGTCTTCCTGCTTGAACCTGTCTTTCCTGTAAAGGATGCCGACACCCTCGCCGGAGCCGCCGCTTATACCTTTTCCTGAATCTCTGTCAATATCGTAGTATCCATAATCCTCGGAGAGTGCGTAGGAGATATCCTGTGATTGTGTGGATTTTACTTCCTGCAGCCCAAGGAAATCCGGCTTGAGCGTATTGATGAATTTTAAGACCGCGTCCTTACGTGCTGACCATGGATATTCGTCAGAGGTATTGTAGTACCTGATATTGAATGAGCCTGCGGTCAATGTCTGTCCGTCTCCGTCAGGCTTGACTTCCTCCTGATTTTTGTTGCCATTCCAGACGTAGTTTATCTCTGGGTCAGCCTTGCATGCAGATGTAAGCAGCAAGGCTGAAATAAATGCTAAAGAAAATTTAAAGTTCATGTTTTATGCCAATAGATTTTGGCGCTGTGTTCAGACATTCCAGAAACAGCGCCTGATTGCTAATATAGTACACCGGTCTTTGAAGGGTTGCCTCCTAACTGGGACCATGAATTTGCATGACTTGTTGCTGAGCCTTTTACCGCGAATAGCGTCGGGACTCCATCTTTCATGCCATTGCAGTAGATAGTGCCATCGATGCTTATGGTCGGTGACGAGCGCATATCTGTTGCAAGCTGTATCTCTGACACTTTCTTTCCATCTTCCGGAGAAAGTTTGACAAGTTTGCCGAGTGTATAGTCATTGTAATAGATGTACCCTTCATTGTCAACAGCAGCAGAGCCGGCAATGTTTCCGTCCGCGCTGGATTCCCATTTTACCTGCCCGTCAGGGCTTACGGCTGTCACATATGCTTTTTCACCGCTTGTGCTTCCTGATGTCACATAGATGGTCCCGTCTTCTCCGCAGACTACACCGAGTCCGTTGTATCTTGCCATCTTGCCGTTTATAGGAGCTACCCAGTCAGGCTCGAACGGTGTTGTGCCGTCCTTAACATACTTGTTCATGTCATAGCAGTAAAGGACGCTGGTGCTGCTGACTCTCTTCGTGTTGTTGAGATAGAGAATGTAAACCTTTCTGTCAGGGCTTACTGCCATCTGACCGGAATCTCCGGTTTCAAGCACCTTGCTGTCCTTGTATCCGAGAGCCTTGCAGTTCTGGTTTGTATTGTCACCGTAGAACTTCCATACGTTTCCTTCGCGGAAGAAAGCCCTTGAACCGAACTTGTCATTGCAGTGTGTTATGAAGATTCCATTCTTCAGGCCGACAGCCCCTCCATAGTTTCCCTGCTTTACAAGAAGTCTTTCTGCAAATGATCCATCTGCCATATTGATGGCGTGGCCATTGTCTTGAGGCCCATAAGCACTCCAAAGATCAGGATAATTCGCTTCTGTAGGGTTTGCCTTTGTCGTGAGTATCAGCTGTCCCAGGTCTTCAAACAGCACAGGTGTCACTGCGATGTATCGTGCGTTTCCGTAGTCGAAGTACCAGTTCTCCTTGCCGTTGGCATCTATAGAATAGACACCTGAGCCATAGGTCCCAACGACCTTGGCATCCCTCTCGTTATATGCCAATGCAATATACACATTTCCTTTTGAATCTACTGCCGGTGTGCAGGAATTGCCTTTCTTGCTGCCATCGTTGCAGTATGGACTAGGATTATGCTTGGTCGCATCGAAGCTCCAGAGAGCTTTGCCATCCTTGCTGAATGCCGCCAGGTGACATCCTGAAGAAAATGCATAAACTATGCTGCCGTCTGCGCTTACTGCCGGGGACGAGAATTTGATGAATGCCTCCTTGTCGCTTTCATAGGCTTTTGACCATAAGAGCTCGAGACTGTTTACGCTCTTGTCCACATGGATCGTAACTGTCTTTTGGGTCTTTTTCTTCATGTTATCAGTAACGGTAAGGCTTACTTCTATGTCACCGAACTCCACGAATGTAAACGTAGGATTCTGTTCATTCACAGTGGTCGAACCGAATTTCCATTCCCAAGCTGTGATGGATCCGTCCGGGTCTGAAGACTTGTCCGTGAAAGTTACAGAATCTCCGGCCCTGATACCGTTCGTAGGAGTCCAGCTGAAGTCGGCTACCGGAGCCTTGTTGGTATCTTGTATCTTGACTGTCCGTGTCTTTATGGAAGATACGTTGCCGATATCTGTAGTGACGGTGAGTTTTATCTCGAATTCTCCTGTCTTGTCGAAGGATATCGGCTGCTCTGGCTGATGCCCCCACATCTTGTTTCCATCCCATTCCCATTTGCTTGAAATCACGATCGCATTTTCCGCATAAGATGTGTTGGTCAAGTAAATGTCTTCGTATAGTTCATAAACGTCCTTGTCGGTTGTGAAGTCTGCATGAATATCGACTTTGTCATTCTTCAGACAGCCTGTGGCCACTGTCAATGTGGCGGCTATTGCCAATATTATTCTAGTGTTCTTCATGATTCTCTGTTTTTATTTGTCCCATCCTGGATTCTGTTTCAGATTAGGATTCTTCTGGATGACGACTTCCGGTATCGGGTAGATGTACATGTTGTCATTCCAGGCTCTGTTCATTTCGTAGCTGAGCCTGTATCCTCCATTAGGATCATCTGCAAGCTTTACGACCTTCTGATTCTTTCCAGTATATATAGCGATGGACTTGTATGCCCCGGAATATTTTTCGTCCTCAGTTACATAGACATCGTAGTTTCCGTCTCCATTGAGATCCATCGGTGTATCAAGTGCAGGAATGTATATGCCATCCCAGGGAGCCGTCTCCCAGAGTTTTCCGCACGCCCAGCGTTTCAGGTCGTTCAGACGGAGGCCTTCAAGGATAAGCTCTATCTCACGCTCACGGCGGACTTCAAGCACGACGGGATCGGTTACGCCGGCATAAATGGCCTTCATATATGGGTCTGCTTCGGATGGCTTCTTGTCCAGGCCTCCGGTGATGCCAGCTCTGCTGCGGAGTGCGCCTATTGTCCGGCCCCAGTCCTCATCTGTCATGGTCCCGAGTTCAGCGGCCGCTTCTGCATAGTTCAAAAGGACTTCAGCATATCTTGCGATAGGCACATCATTATAGTTTGTCCTGCCACCATCGAAAGATACATCATCCATTACATATTTGGTGAACTGATATCCTGTAAGTGAATGGCCTGACATGTTCGCGGCAGTGAGGACATATTCGCCATCCTTATTCTTGCAGGTGTAGTCCGTTCCTCGTATTGTCTGGTTCAGACGGTAGTCTCTGTCTGCAGTTTCTTCTGCGAATGTCTTATATGAACCGTCAGCTTTCTTGTCATCGTAGGCTGTTCCGTCAAGGTTCAGATAGGTTTTTGCAAAAGCATGGGTCATGCATAAATGCGGGCCGTATGTAGAGGAGTTGTAGTACCAGTTGGCTTCACCTAATTGCATTATAGGGTCAAGGGCCAGTGATAGCATGACCTCTTCGGTCACAGCATTATCGCTGATGAAAAGATCTCTGTATGCTCCGCGTCCATCCTTGGTATAGACCTCTGGAGTCGTATGCAGTGAATATGGCCCTTTGTCCATGATTTCTTTTGCTGCTTCTATAGCCTGTTTATAAAGTTCGGTGGAAGTTATGGTGCATCTTTCCAGGTACCTTTTCCCGAATTCGCTTCCTGAGGCATGGTATTTTCTGAATGAGGCCTCGAACAGGCAGACTCTTGATTTGAAGAACAGCGCTGTCCATCTGTTGACCTCATTTGAATTGGGGGTTATCTTGTCTTCGATGATATTTTCAGCAGCATAATCCAGATCATCAATGATGTTGCTGATTATTACATCCCTGCTGTCCTGGGACTTGTATAGCTCCGGACTGTCGGGCTCCAGTGGAATGTCTATCCATGGAACTTCTCCATACTGGATGAGCTTGTCATAGTACAGATATGCCCTGAAAAGACGGGCAATCCCCATGTAGTTGTTTCTGATGACTTCACTGACTTTCGAACTATTGTTGTTCTTTATGAAATAGTTCACGTTACGGATGGCAGTCCAGCTCCATGATGTCGCCGTGTTTGTCGTATAGGCTCCAACTTCATAAGTGCCGGTAGCATTCTTTGCTGCGTTGTCCATCACTACGTTCATCTTGTGGGCGCTGTTATAGTCCGGAAGGTAGTTGTAGAAGCCGTTTGTGTAGTTTCTCAGACCAGTTTCAGACCCGAAGACCATGTCTTTGCCTGCTTTTGCCTTTGGCTGTTCTGCAAGATCGCATGAGATGGTGCAGACTACTGTCGCAAGCATTAGTGCTATAATGTTATTTTTCATGATTCTGGGTGATTAAAATGTCAGGTTGATACCAAAGCTGTATGAGCGCATTGTCGGATAGTTGAATCCGTCTCCGGTAGAACTGAGGACGGAATCTGTTCCATAGATGTTGGCTGTCACATCTATGTCTCTTGTGTACTTGTACATAGGGGACCATGTCCAAAGGTTTTCTCCAGAGAAGAATACGCTGATTTTCTTCATCTTGATGGCATTCGTCCATTTTTCAGGAAGAGTATAGCCCACCTGCAGATTCTTGAGACGGATGTAGGATACATCCATCAGATATCTTGTGTTAGCATTATTTGTACCTTTATAGAATGGAGCATAGTATCCGGCATATCTAGGGAGGTATGCGTCAGGATTGTCCTCAGTCCAGTAGTTGCCCACATGCCATTTCGGCATCTGTGCATAAGGCCTGTTGTACTGGCCCCAGATGGCAGATGATTCATTGGTAGGATACCAGTCCTGCTTGCCGACTCCCTGAAAGAATGCACTTAGCGATATGCGGTTCCATTCTAAATCAAAGCCGAAGCTGTATATATATCGAGGCTCTGAGTTTCCTATGATCTTGCGGTCGCCCGGGTCATCTACAGTGTTGTTTCCTCTATCTATGTAGCCGTTCCCGTTCAAATCCTCGAATTTGATGTCCCCTGGGTAGAGCTTGTACGTCTTGGATGTCTGCATCAGAGGGTTATAGTACTTCTGCCCTGCTGCAATGGCTCCAGCCTCGGCAGCGTCGATTTCCTCCTGGGTCTGCCATAGCCCATTGGATACGAATCCCCAGATTTCACCGATTCTCATGCCTTCATAGTAGCTTGTGTTGTAGGCTGCGGTAGAAAGGGACTTTGTCGCGTTGTTATATTTATCGATTGTGGATATATAATCGGCAAGGGATGCGCGTATTGAATAGTTGAAAGGCTTGCCTGCAAGATTGAAACTGTCATTCCATCGGATGATGAATTCATATCCGTTGGTTGTCATCTCAGCGAAGTTCCCTTTAGGCGAGCTTGCTCCGAATACATCTGGCAGAGTCGGTCCCACGGTGTACATGTTGAGAGTCTTTCTGCTGTAGTAATCTCCATTGAATGAGAGACGTCCAGCCAGAAAACTCATGTCCAGCCCGAAATCCAGTGTCCGTGCGGTTTCCCATGTCAATGATTCCGGTATCGGTGAAGGCGCACTTGTGTAGCGGACTTTGGTCCCGTTGATGATACGTCCATTGGAAAAGTCGAATGTCTCATCATAAGCATAATTACCTACGTTACTGTTTCCGAGGGCACCATAGGAGGCTCTGATCTTGAGATTCGTGATGGCATTCTTGCTTACCTTGAACCATGGCTCCTCTGTGATTCTCCATCCGACAGATACTGATGGAAAGAATGCCCATCTCTGATTAGCAGGGAATTTGGAGCTCCCGTCGTATCGTCCATTCAGCTCGATGAGATACCTGTCATCGAATGAGTAGTTCAGTCTGGCGAAGATACCGGCGGTACGCCATTTGTACCAGTCTCCTGTGATGCTTCTGTTGTCAGTACCCATAGCGAGGTTTATGTTGTCAACATCAGGAGTGAGCAGGTCATCATTATATGAATAGGTCTCTTTCTTGAACTGCTGCTCATAGTTGTATCCGAGAAGTGCCTTGAAATAGTGTCTGCCGGCGAATGTGTCTTCATACTCTACGAATTCATTTGTGGAAAGATATCCGTAGTTTCTGAGTGTTTCACTCATGTATGACTGTGTGCCTGCAATAGTCTCTGTCTGTCCCTCATATCTTGAGAATTCACTCTTCACTTTCTTCACGGTCGTGTTGTAGTCGTGATTTCTGTAGGTGAAATCAGCATTGAGCCTCAACTTGTTCTCCAGCAGATTTGCTTTTGCACTGAATGTGGTCTTGAGCTCTCTCTTGATGTATGTCCTGTTGCTATGTCCGTAGAGGAAGTCTCCGACAGAATATACAGCAGAATGTGTCAATGTCCCGTCAGGGTTCCAGATCGGGGAGCAAGGATGTCCTTCATCCGCAATGTTTCTCCAGATGTTGCCGTTACCCTCAGAATAGGTTTGTGGCATTACATACTTTGTCCATGAGACATCCGTGTTGTTTGAGATCTTGAGCCAAGGTGTTACCTTGTAGCCTACTTTCACACGGCTGTTCATTATTCTGTAAGATTCAGGGTTTGTCTCGGAATTGAAGATACCGTTGTTGTTATAGTAACGGCCTGAAACATAGTAGTCGAACTTGTCATCAGCACCTGAAACCGAAAGATTGTGTGTCTGGCTGAACAGGTGATTCTTGTAGAGCATTCCGATGTAGTCTGTCCCTTTTGGATAATATAGCCATCTTCCAGCAGTTCCGATACTGCCGTCGCTTACGAGAACTTCGTAATTTCCTTCCTCGGCTCTTTTCTTATATTCAGCAAGCCATGCTGTTGAAAATTCCATGGTCTTGTTTATACCTGAAGGATTGGAGAAGTTATAGTTGTAATATGCCTGATAGAAATGATCTGCCCAGGTATAGCCATCTGATACATAATCAGGTATTGTTGTAGGCTGTTCGATTGTCAGATTAGCCTGATATGATATGGTAGGCTTGCCTTTGGTGGCATTCTTGGTGGTAATGAGCACTACTCCGTAAGGCGCACGGGATCCATAGATGGCTGATGAAGCAGCATCTTTAAGTACAGATACGGATTCAATATCATTCGGATTCAGGAGGCTTGCATCACCTTCGACCCCGTCGATCAGCACAAGAGCACTTCCTCCCTGTCCTATGGATGTCGTTCCCCTGATATTGTAGGAAGGGGAGCTGTTAGGCCTTCCGTCTGTAAATTTGAGGTTGAGGTTCGGCACCTGTCCTTGAAGCATTTGGGTCAAGTTCGCATTGGCTCTTCCCTCGAAGGTCTCCGAGCCGACCTGATCTACTGCACCGGTAAGGTTGGCCTTCTTTTGTGTGCCGTATCCGACCACTACAATCTCATCTAGTGCCAGTGAATCATCTCTGAGAAGTACATTCAGTGTCGTCTTTCCGTTGACGGGAACTTCTACGTCCTTGTAGCCGACGAATGATATTACGATTATGGCATCTGGGCTTACATCTGTCAACGTCGCTATACCATCCTGGTCTGTAATCTGACCGTTCGATGTCCCTTTGACGATAACGCTGGCTCCAGGCATTACGCCTGTCTTGTCTGCGACTTTGACTGTGATAGTCAAGTCATCGCTGATACCTGATTCTTGCCCACCTCCATAGGATGGAACGATGCAGGAAATCATTACTGCGATAGACAATAAAAGTCTGGAAAATAGGTTCATAAGAATTATTGGTTATGTGTTGTTTCTCTGCGGAAAATTCTTCGCTTAAAACTTTTAGTGTTCTGTTGTAGTCTTTTATGCTACGAATATAATGCTTTTTTGCAAGATTAAAATGTTTTGGAATAAAAATGTCAGATATAAAGCAGCAAGCCCGCAGGCTGTTCAACCTGCGGGCTTGCTCTCATAGTCCAGTTTCCTTTATTCCTTAGGAATGAGCGCAAACGTCAGCTCTCCTTTGCAGCAGAGCTTGCCGTCCACCTCAAGTTTAGCGGAGCAGAAATAGAGAGATCCTCTCTTTTCGTTCAGACGGGCCGTGATTTCGCACACGTCACCAGGCTTTACAGGATTCTTGAAACGGACCTTGTCCAGCCCAGCGTAGAGTGTCAGATGACCAGGAATGTCATCCTTTACGAGGACGGCGCAGCTCTGTGCCATTATCTCGCACTGGATCACTCCCGGAACAATAGGGTTTCCCGGGAAATGCCCTCTGGTAAAGAACTCATCTTCCTTGATGGTGTATCTGCAATGAGCAATACCATTTTCATCTATCTCTGCTTCATCCACCAGGAGCATCGGCTCCCTATGAGGAAGAAACTTCTTGATGTCATCTCTGTTCATGATATTCAGGTTTTAGTACGTACAGCATTTAGTCCTCGTATTTTCTGAAAGCTATGCAGGCATCATGTCCACCGAAGCCGAATGAATCAGAAATTCCGATTGTGAGATCCGCCTTGACCGCAGTGTTAGGTGTGTAGTCAAGATCGCACTCAGGATCAGGGGTGTCCAGATTGATAGTAGGAGGAACAATGCCATTGATAAGCGCCTGGATCGTGGCGATGGCCTCGGCTGCGCCGGCTGCACCGAACATGTGGCCGGTCATTGACTTGATGGAGCTGATGTGAGCCTTGTATGCATAATCGCCGAGGGCTGCCTTGTATGCCTTGGTCTCGGCAACATCATTCAGCCTGGTTCCTGTGCCGTGGGCATTGATGTACATCTTGTCCTTCTCCTTGTCGAATCCTGCCTCTTCGAGCGCGAGCTCTATACACTTTGCCTGGGTGGTTCCGTCAGGCCTTGGAGCTGTCGGATGATATGCGTCGCAGGTATTGCCGTAGCCTACCATCTCAGCATAAATTTTAGCTCCGCGAGCCTTGGCATGCTCAAACTCCTCAAGAACAAGGATTCCTGCACCGTCGCCCATTACGAATCCTGCACGGTTGCCGTTGAACGGAAGCGATGCATATTTAGGGTTTTCGGCACGTGACAATGCCTTGGCGTTTGCAAATCCGGCAATTCCAAGAGGAATCGTGGCGTTCTCGCAGCCTCCAGTGATAATCGCATCGGCATATCCATGGCGTATTGCCCTGAATGCCTCACCTATATTGTTGGTGGAAGTCGCGCATGCTGTTACCACATCGATGCATGGCCCCTGTGCATGATTCTTTGTCGCAATATGGCCAGCGGCAATGTTGGAGATCATTGTCGGTATGAACAGCGGGGATACCCATCTTCCTGACGGATCCTCGATCATCTTTGCGGTTTCCCTGTACTGGATCTCGAAACCTCCGATACCGGAACCGACATATACTCCAAGTCTGAAAGGATCAATGTTCTGGCCTTCGCCCTCGCTGACGAGACCTGCCTGCTGCATTGCCTCATAGGCAGCAGCTACACCGTACTGTGTGAAAAGATCCTGCTTTCTGATGAAAGGCTTGTCCATGCCGTACTCTTCCGGCTTGAAATCCTTTATTTTACCTGCAATCTTGACAGGAAGGTCCTCTGTAGGGAAATCCTGGATATAGTCTATACCGCAGACTCCGTTCACAAGATTGTTCCAGAAGGTCTGCACGTCATTGCCGATAGGGGAGATGACGCCCATTCCTGTTACTACTACTCTTTTTGCCATAGTGTTTTCTCTTCTCGGCAAGCCTTCCAGGCTCTCGCCGTAATGTTTAACTGGTGCCTGGCCACCCTTGCCTATTATTATTTATATAATAAGTGAAGGAGCGTTTTTAAGCAGCTTCTCAGCTCCGCCCATGATATCTTCAACTATATCTTTTGCACTTTCTTTCTTGTGGATCATGCCTGCGACCTCTCCTGCCAGATAGCTTCCCATGCTGTCGCCATCGAATACAGCCTTGCGCATCGCACCTTTGCCAAAATCCAGAACCTCCTCCTTCGGGATGGACGGATCGTATTCCATCTTGAAGAACTTCTTCGAGAACGGGGTCTTGAGGCAGCGTACAGCATCGCCCATTGACTTTCCTGTCACCATCGTGCTGACATCGGAAGCCTTGATAAGCTTCTCCTTGTAGTTCTCATGGATAAGGCACTCGTCAGCAATCAGGAAACGTGTTCCGACCTGCACTCCTACCGCACCGAGCATGAACGCAGCGGCAGCGCCTCTTCCGTCGAAGATTCCTCCTGCCGCAAGAACAGGAATGTCCAGTGCGTCAATAATTTGCGGAACCAGTGCCATCGTATGGTTGTCACCGACATGTCCTCCTGACTCTGCGCCCTCTGCGACTACGGCTGTGGCCCCGAGCTCCTGCATCTTGATCGCATAAGCTACTGACGCGACTACAGGAATGACCTTGATGCCGGCAGCTTTCCACTTCTCCATGTATGCGGCAGGAGAACCTGCGCCTGTCGTGAGGATCTTCACTCCTTCCTCGATGACCATGTCTGCAACTTCAGCCGCATTCGGAGCAGCAAGCATGATGTTCACTCCGAAAGGCTTGTCGGTCAGTTCACGGCATTTCCGGATTTCATTACGGACAGCCTCTGTGCCGAAATTGATAGAAGATATTAGACCAAGACCACCGGCGTTTGAAACGGCGGCAGCCAGCCTGGCATCGGCAATCCATGCCATTCCTCCCTGGAATAGCGGATACTTTATTCCGAGAATATCGCAAATAGGACTTTTAATCATAGTAATATGTTGTTGTTCAATCTGCAAATATAATAATTTTTACCATTCCAGAACAGCGGCTCCAGACAGCAGCCCGGCACCAAACGCACTGAAGACTAGAATATCTCCCTTTTTGAACATTCCCTTGCGGTTACACTCGTCCAGAAGAATCGCGCATGACGCTGAAGACGAATTGCCATGGTCGGTGATGTTCACAGGGAACTTGCTGTCAGGCTCGTCGAGATATTTCTTTATGGCATCTATGATCCTCTGGTTCGCCTGATGAACCATGTAGTAGGTCACCTGCTCCTTTGTCATTCCGAGCTCAGCCAGCAGCGCCTCCACTTCCGTCGTGGAAGCATTGACAGCGAACTTGAACACTTCCTTGCCTTTCATCTGAAGAGGCACCTCGATCTCCTCCTTGTTGACATACGGGGTGGGCATGAGCTTGCGCTTCTGCCATATCTTGTCCGAAGCCGGCTGTGCATGAAGCCTGATTCCCTTCAGATTGTCGCCCTTCGTGAATACCGCGGCACCTGCACCGTCCCCGAACAGCACGCATGTCGCCCTGTCTTTCCAGTCCGTCATACGTGTCGGCTCCTCGGCGCATACGATCAGCACATTGTTGACCTTTCCTGCGAGGAAATGGCACTCCGCGATGTCCATGGCGTAGATGAAGCCCGGGCAGGCGCAGTTTATGTCAATGCATGGGCACGAAAGCCCTATTTTTTCGGATATTATGCAGCTGAGCCCAGGTGTCAGGTATTCATTGACCACATTCGAGCAGATGAAATAGTCGATATCCTCAGGCTTCAGCCCGGACATCTCCAGGGCATTCAATGCTGCCTGTGCTCCGAGGTCTTCAATATTCTCGTAGCTGATGACGTGCCTGCTGCGGATGCCGGTGCGTGGAACAATCCATTCATCGCTGGTATCCAGAAATTCAGAAAGCATCGCGTTTGTCACGACTTTTTTCGGAAGGGCGCTTCCGGTTCCGATAAGTTTCATAGTAAATATTCAGTTCAATGTTCTTGTACAACGCCAGGGAAGCATACTCGTGCCTCCCCTGATATCAGCCGCAAATGTACCTCTAAAAATATCAATGCAGAAAATTATGTGGCGAACTATCCTCCCTTTTGGCTCTCTTTTGGCGAGATGCCCCAATACGTGGCGAAATTTGCTGACGGGTTGCTCCGTTTCTTTTTAATTCTTACCTTTACCATAAAAAATACTAAGAACATGTCGGAAAAATATAAGTTGCCAAGTTATTTCAGACAGAAGTATCAGCTGATAGCCACTGTCACATTCACAGCATTTTTCTCGCTGGTGTTCATGCTTGTCAGCATTCCTTTCTCGCACAATGTATGGTTTGCGATAGGTGCATCGGAAGCCTTCTTGTTCACAGCGGCCTTCTTCATAATAGGCCTTTTCATAATCATTCTCAGCAAGCGTCTCATGTATGCGACCAGGATGGAGGACATGAACTATCTGCAGTTTGTCTTGTGGGATCTTGCTGAGGTCGTGGTGATCTGTCTCCTATATACATTGTTCTCCATAAAGGGCGACAAGCTTGGGATAATCCGCCTTGAAGATACTTCGTTCACCCATATTTTCCTCAATGCATTCCTGTACTGCTTCGTATCCCTGATAATACCATATATAATCGCGGGAATGTACTTCGCGATTATCGACAAGAACAACACCATACGGCTGATGAATTACGCAAATGTGGTATCGGACGAGCAGATACTTCCGAAGGATGAGCAGAAGATCACTCTTTTTGACAACAGCGGAGTCCTCAAGATGTCACTTCGCCTGTCCAGCCTATATTACATAGAATCAGATGACAACTATATAATAGTGTGGTACACAGACAGCAAGGGCGAGCTGAAGAAATACATGCTCCGCTGCCGTCTGAAGACAGTGGAGGAAAGTTTCATGGGCAGCAGCCTTATACGCTGCCACCGCAAGTACATTGTCAATATGGACAAGGTGAAAGTCCTTCGCAAGGAAAAGGACGGATATGAACTGGACCTTGACAATGATGCCATTCCGCCGATCTCGATCACCAGGACCTATGCCGAGAATGTCCTGAAATATCTGAAGAATGACGCCGGGAACAAGAAGCCTGAACAGAACTAGGAACGTCTTTTCCTGTTCTTCTTGTCAATCCTGAGCCTGTATGTGCTTTCCACGAGAAGCTCGTCAGCAAGAATCCCCCTGGCTGCAAGCACATCCAGAATGACGCATACGGCAGGGAATACAGCATTGACCTTATACGCGAGCCTGCTTCCGTCAGCTCCGGCATGGAGGTTCACGAAGAATTCGACTCCGAGCCATATCTGGAAACCGAGGGTCACCAGAGCTGTCAGGACTGCTGTCCTGTACTGGAATACCCTGAACCTGTATGTGGTCAGCGCCAGGATGTCAAGAATCAGAATGATGATGATAAGGATTGCGTAAGGAATGTATGTCAGGTACTTGTAAGTCTCTACGGCTGATCCGTCAGCACCGAGCTGAGTTGCCTTGACGCTGAATAGCATAACCGCCATAAGGATGGTGGAAATTGCAAGATATAATGTCTGTATTCTCTGCCACATGATATTCAATGATTTTATCCGGATTGCAAAAATAGGAAAATAAACTAACTTTGGAAAGTTTATCCGATATGGAGATATGATATATGGAAAATGAAAGAGGTGTTGACAGGTTGTCGCGTTATATAATTTATGGTGTCACGTCTGTTATCGTGCTTGCCGCATGCTGGTATTTCAGCAGCGTGATAGCGTATATCGTAATAGCTTTCGTGCTCTCTCTCATCGGCCGCCCCATTACCAGGCTGCTGCATGGGCTGACATTCAGGAAGAAACCGATGCCGGACTGGCTTCTGGCAGTCATAACGTTGTGCATCATCATGGCAGTCTTCCTGTTCGTGTTCACTCAGGTCATCCCGGTAGTCGCCGGCATTGTCCAGGACATATCGGACAATGTGTCGTCTTCTGACTATTCGCTTCCGGTGGATTCCTTCATGGTGGCTGTGGACAATATAAATGCATGGCTCATTTCACGTTTCCCCCAGTTCGGCCCCGACTTCAGGATCGAGAATGCAGTAGGCTCATTCATCCGAAGGACATTCGACCTGGGCTCGCTGTCTTCCGCCATTGAATATATAGCATCTTTCTTCGTGTCCATCGGTGTGGGGGTGTTCTCTGTAGTGTTCATATCGTTCTTCTTCCTTAAGGACCAGATGCTCTTCAGAAAGATTGTCGGGGCGCTTGTGCCTGACAGGATAGAGCATCGCGTCATAGCTGCGATAGGGGACATCGAGCATCTGCTCTCCAGATATTTTGTGGGACTGATGATAGAAGTCATGGGGGTGGCTCTGCTGAATTTCCTTTTCATGTGGCTGATAGCCCGTATCGGGTTCAATGCCGCAGTCGGCATAGCTTTCATAACAGGCATCCTTAATATCATTCCGTATGTAGGCCCGCTTATAGGCACGGTGCTCGGGACTATACTGGCCACGGTGCTGAAATTCAGTGCAGCAGGCGTCACGGCACACTTCTGGGGCTTCATCCTGCTGCTTCTCATCCTGTTCGAGGTGACACAGCTTGTGGATAATTTCCTGTTCCAGCCGCTGATCTATTCGAAGAGCATCAAGGCCAGTCCTCTGGAGATCTTTATCGTGCTGCTTATCGCCGGAAACCTTGCAGGGGTTATCGGTATGCTGGCGGCTATCCCTGCATATACGGTGCTTCGCGTGATCGCAGGGCATTTCTTCTCTGATTTCAAGGCTATCCGCCGTCTGATCCCGGACTGTGGCAATACTTTAAATGAACAATGATATGAACAGACTTATAAAATCGGCAGTGGCCGCTATGGCGATGGCATTGATTTCAATGTCATTGTCCGCAAGAAACAAGTGGGAGGCCCCCGGTGTGGCAAAGGCCAGCCCTACCTCGACACATATATTCGTGCAGCGGGACTCTGCCCTCTACCTGGACTTCTACCGTCCTTCAGAAGGAAGTGAGACCTCCATTGACGGCAGGAAGAAGCCAGCCATCATCTTTGCATTCGGGGGTGGCTTCATGGGCGGACACAGGGACAAGACCCATTACCGGCAGTGGATCAAGCTGCTGAATGACAATGGCTACCCTGTATTCTCGATAGACTATCGCCTCGGGCTCAAGGGTGTCAGCGTAAAGGGCGTGAAAATGATAGGCGCCATACGCCATTCCATAGAGATAGGTGTGGAGGACATGTTCGCCGCCACCGCATATATAATAAAGAATGCAGGAGAATTCGGAGTGAGCCCTGACAACCTGGTCATAAGCGGCTCGTCAGCCGGCGCCATAATCTCGCTTCAGTCGGAATATGAGCTGTGCAACCATTCCTCACTCGCGTCCGTGCTCCCTTCTGGGTTCAGATATGCCGGAGTTATATCTTTCTCGGGTGCGATATTCTCCACTCACGGAAAGGTGAAATATGCTGAAGCCCCGGCTCCGCAGATGCTGCTCCACGGCACTGCGGACAGGGTCGTGACATATAAGTCGATCCGCCTGTTCAACCTAGGGCTGTTCGGGTCTTCCAAGATCGCCAGGAGGCTTGGCAGGGGAGGATATCCTTATACGATTGTCCGCTATAAGGATCATACCCATGATATAGCGGACCTGATGTACTATACTTTTCCTGAGCAGCTGCGTTTTCTGGAAGAGTCTGTGATAAAGAAGACAGGCCGTACCGAAGACATCCTGATGGATGATCCGGCCGTGCCTGTTGATAATACTCTCCGCACACTGGGAGACCTGTATAAGTGATGACTATCTGATTTCGGTCATCTTGCCTAGCGCAAGCTCCACGAGGCTGCGTACAAGTGGCTTGTAGTCAGGGTTGCTGTTCTGGAGATATCTGTTGGCAATGGCGCAGCAGACTGTTCCTGCCTGATGTCCCAGATGTGCTGCAAGACCTGCAACAGCGGAGCTCTCCATCTCGAAGTTGGTGATACGGTAGTCACCGAAGCGGAAAGATTCGAAGGTGTCCAGCATGTCAGGCATTGCCAGCGGCAGCCTTACCACACGACCCTGCGGACCATAGAATCCTTGTGCCGAAATGGTCACGCCACTTACTGTGCATCCCTTGAACGCCTCGATAAGCTTCTCGCCTGCCTTTACGAAATAAGGGGAGCCGAGATAGCTGTTCCAGTGCGTGTGCACCTTGAATGCATCCTCCATTTCCGGGATATTGATCTTGTCACGGTCTGCATACCAGTTCAGCAGCCCGTCACATCCGACGGAAATCTCGGAGAAGATGAACGAGCCGATAGGAATATCAGGCTGGATGGCACCGCTCGTGCCGATTCTCAGGATGGTCAATGTCCTGTGCTCCGGCTTTACCTCGCGTGTCTTGAAATCCACATTTGCCAGCGCATCAAGTTCTGTCAGGACAATGTCGATGTTATCTGTGCCGATACCTGTGGAAAGGACTGTGATTCTTTCCCCGTGGTATCTTCCTGTGATGGAGACGAATTCCCTGGAGGCATGCCTGAATTCCTTGTCCTCAAGAAACTCTCCGACCATATCCACACGTCCAGGATCGCCGACGAGGATGACCTTGTCTGCCAGTTCCTCCGGTTTCAGGTGAATGTGAAAAGCGGAACCGTCGTCGTTGATGATAAATTCAGATTCTGGTATTCTCATGTTTTTAACGTTTTAGTATTTTAAAAATCGCCGCAATCGGCGGCATTTCTGCGAATATACAAAATAATCCTTCAAAACAACTTCTTATTCTGCGCCAAGAATATATCCGGCAAGATCTTCAGCAGTGTCTGCTATCTTCCATGGATGCCCGGCCTCCAACTCCTCCCTGGTGCGGAAACCCCATGTGACGCCTACGGTGCGTACAGCTGCATTTGCACCGGTTTTCATGTCCACGTCAGAATCGCCGATGTATATGACTTCATCCAGCTTGATGCCAGGCATTTCCGCCATGATCTGGTGCACGATCGCCGGGTCTGGCTTTATCGGCTGCCCCTCCCTCTGACCTAGAATCTTGAGGAAGTGTATGTCCCCGAAGAAATGCGCTATCAGCTTTTCTGCACCCTCCTGATACTTGTTGGATGCCAATGCAGGGGTCACACCAGCTTCTGTTATCTTGTGCAGCATCCCTGTGATTCCAGGGTATGGTACAGTGCAGTCACACATGTGGGCGTCATAGTATGCCAGGAAATGCTCCGCCATTCTGCGGACATTGTCTTCAGTGTCCTGGCCTGCAGGAACAGCCCCGCGGAACAGATTGTAGATTCCACGTCCGCATAATGTATAATAATCATTGATAGGCCTTTCCGGAAAGCCGCATTGGCCAAGTGCGAAATTTGTTGCATGTCCTAGATCTTCGATAGTGTTCAGAAGAGTGCCGTCAAGATCGAATATCGCAAGTCTTGTCATATGTCTTATATTGTTACCGGGACGGGCTTTTCCTCCAGCCTTGAGACGCATGTGCCGTTCTTGTCAGCCGCCAGCCCCACCTTTATTCCAGTTATTGCATGCCCTTTTCTCCCGAGAGCCCTTTCAGAGATGATGAACTCGGAAACAGGGTTTTCGATATATTTCATCACAGCTCTTTTCAGAGGCCTGGCGCCGTAGCTCGGGTCGAACCCTGCCTCTGTCACGAACTTCTTTGCGGCAGGCGTTACTGTGACCTTGTATCCTGCAGCCTCTGCCCTGGCTTTCAGCTCCTTTAGCTCGATATCCACGATTCTGGAGATGTCCTCCTTGTCCAGTTCCCTGAAGAATACCTTCTCGTCCACACGGTTTATGAATTCCGGAGGAAATGCCTTCTTCACAGCTTTCTCCAGAACCATCTGCCTGTTCATCTCCACATTGCGGCTTGCGGTGCTGAAGCCGACACCTTTCCCGTATTCCTGGATGTCGCGGCTTCCCACATTTGAAGTCATTATTATGATGGTGTTGCGGAAACTGACCGTTCTTCCTTCGCTGTCTGTCAGCCTTCCGTCGTCCATCACCTGGAGCAGAAGGTTGAATATGTCAGGATGGGCCTTCTCGATCTCGTCCAGCAGCACGACACAGTACGGCTTCCTTCTTACGCGCTCGCTCAGCTGTCCGCCCTCCTCATATCCGACGTATCCCGGAGGCGCACCGATGAGCCTGGATACGGAGAATTTCTCCATGTATTCGCTCATGTCGATTCTGACCATATTGTCCTCGGAATCGAAAAGATACTCTGCGATACGTTTTGCCAGCTCGGTCTTGCCGACACCGGTCGGCCCGAAGAACATGAACGAGCCTATAGGCCTGCCGGGATCCTTCAGTCCGGCTCTGTTTCTCTGTATGGCTCCCGCTATGGTGTCTATGGCCTCGTCCTGGCCTATAATCCTGCTTTTCAGTCGCTCTCGCATCTTCATTATCCTGTGCCCCTCGGACTCTGCGACCTTGCTTACAGGAATTCCTGTCATCTTCGAGACCACGGCTGCGACCGCATCCTCGCCTACGGTCCGCCCTGAAGCATTGCCCTTTCCCAGCCTTATCATTGAACCTGCCTCGTCCATTGCGTCGATAGCCTTGTCAGGCAGGAACTGTTCAGGTATATATCTGTCTGTAAGACGGACGCAAGCTTCTATGGCAGCATCGGTGTACTTGACTTTATGGAAGCTTTCATAGTTCGGCTTGAGCGTTCCGAGAATGTCTATGGACTCCTTCACGCCCGCAGGTTCCACTATTATTTTCTGGAACCGCCTGTCCAGCGCCCCGTCCTTCTCCACGATTCTCGTGAACTCGTCCATCGTTGTGGCGCCGATGCATTGCAGCTCTCCACGGGCAAGCGCCGGCTTCAGCATGTTGGCTGCATCCAGGATGCCGTTTCCTCCACCCGCGCCGACAATCGTATGGAACTCGTCGATGAACAGGATGAGGTCAGGATTGCTGCCGGCTGCCTTTATGATCTCCTTTATCCTTTTCTCGAAATCGCCGCGGTATTTGGTCCCCGCTACGACAGATGCTATGTCCAGGGACACAATTCGCTTCTTCGCCAGGACAGGGGATATGGTCCCGTCAGCTATCTTCAT
Source organism: uncultured Bacteroidales bacterium (assembly GCA_934691625.1). GTDB lineage: Bacteria > Bacteroidota > Bacteroidia > Bacteroidales > UBA932 > Cryptobacteroides. The sequence continues at coordinate 397,294 of CAKUTA010000001.1, forward strand.
GGCAATGCCCTCCACAATGGCAGACTTGCCGACGCCAGGCTCTCCGATGAGCATGGGATTGTTCTTTTTCCTTCTTCCCAGGATCTCGATCACACGCGAAATCTCCTTGTCCCTGCCGACCACAGGATCCAGCTTGCCTTCGGCGGCTGACTTTGTCAGGTCAATGCCGAACTCGGAAAAGATGTCTGCATTCTTTTCGCCTCCATCTGCCTGCGAGCCATCATCACTGATGTCATCCCCGTCGTCGCCATGCTCCTGGTCTGCTGACAGCAGCCCGTTCTTTTCCATGTATGTGAGGATACGGCTGTAGTCGATACCGATATTCCTCAGATATGTGATCCCGTAGCTGCCTGTGGACCTGCATAGCGCAAGGAGCAGGTGCTGCGGTGCAGCCTCCCTGCATTTCAGCTTCGCCGATTCCATTATGGCAATGCTCAATATGTTCTGCGTCGCCCTGGAAAAGGTGATGTTGTCCAGTTCGGAATATGGTATATGCTCGTTTGTGAAAATCCTGCCGTCAATGAACCTCTTCATCGAGCCGGTATCGGTTCCGAGGCTCTCCAGTGTGTGGCATGCCGCATTGTCATGGTGCCGCAGTATGCCCAGGAAAAGGTGGTCAGGCCCGATGCCATAGCTTCCGGTCCTCATCGCCTCTTCTCTCGCGTAGCCTATTATGCTGTTCAGGTCGTCTGATATCTTTATCTCCATCTTCTCTCCTTGTTTTATTTCCGCCCCTCCTTCTAGCAAAAATAAGACCTTTAATCCTATAAAGCAAAAAACATGGGATGGACGTGCCGGAAAAAGAGGCGCAGGCTTTATTTTTTTGTGCTCTGACAAAAAAAATGTAATTTTGTACGATTATGGGTGTATTATGACGTGCCGGATGGCATTGGCGCGTCAGACCAGGGATAAAAAGAAAAACGTAAAGGAAAATGGATAATATCGAGGAGAACAAGAACTCTGCTGAACCGCAGGAAGAGGGGACAGGAATGAAAGGCATCATCGAGGAGGTGAATATCGATGAGGAAATGAGGTCTGCCTACATTGACTACTCAATGTCGGTAATCGTTTCCCGTGCGCTTCCTGATGCCAGGGATGGACTGAAACCTGTGCAGCGGCGTGTGCTGTTCGGAATGGAAGGGCTTGGACTGGACTATTCCGGCCAGACCAAGAAATCAGCAAGAATTGTCGGAGAGGTGCTTGGTAAGTTCCATCCGCATGGAGACTCCAGTGTCTATGACGCGATGGCAAGGCTTGCCCAGAACTGGAACCAGAGGTATCCGCTGGTGTTCGGTCAGGGAAACTTCGGTTCAATGGACGGAGACCCTGTCGCTGCCATGCGATATACCGAGGCGAAGCTGGAGAAGCTCGCCAACGATGTGCTTGGCGATATGGAGAAGGATACGGTCGATTTCCAGCTGAACTTCGATGACACTATCCCTGAGCCTACAGTCCTGCCTACCAAGGCGCCGCTTCTTCTTCTGAACGGCTCGGCAGGTATCGCCGTAGGTATGGCCACAAACATGGCCCCTCATAATCTGGGCGAGTGCTGTGATGCCATCTGCGCATATATTGATAATCCTGATATCGACACCGACGGGCTCATGCATTATATTAAGGGCCCGGATTTCCCTACAGGAGGCAGCATCCAGGGAATCCAGGGCATCAAGGATGCTTACGAGACCGGGCGCGGAAAGGTGGTCGTGCGTGCGAAGACAGAGATCGAGGTGGACAGCAACGGCCGCGAGACCATTGTCGTCACTGAAATCCCTTATATGGTGAACAAGAAGGAGATGCTCGAGAAGATCGGACAGATGGTCGATGACAAGAAGATCGAGGGCATCACCTATATGAATGACGAGACTTCCCGCGAGGGCGTGAGGGTGATCTTCAGAGTGAAGCAGGGCTCGAACTCCAATGTCGTGCTGAACACCCTGTTCAAATATACTCCGCTCCAGTCAAGCTTCGCCATTAACAATGTCGCCCTTGTCAAGGGACGTCCTAGGACATTGAGCCTCAAGGATATCATAAAGGTGTTCGTGGACTTCAGACATGAGGTTGTAGTCCGCAGGACCAAGTTCGACCTGGAGAAGGCGCAGAAGCGTGCCCATATCCTCGAAGGACTTATCAAGGCGATAGACGTCATTGACGAGATCATCCGTATCATCCGTGCATCCAAGACTGTGGACGAGGCGAAGAATACGCTCATGTCCACATTCGGATTCTCCGACGCGCAGGCGACCGCTATCGTGGAGATGAGGCTCCGTCAGCTTACAGGACTTGAACGGGAAAAGCTCCAGGCTGAATACGATGACCTGGAGAAGTTCATTGCATGGTGCAACGATGTCCTGGCCAATCCTTCAATGCAGATGGATATCATCAAGAACGAGACAATGGAGCTGAAGGCGAAGTATGGCGACCCTAGGCGTTCGGAAATAGTGCCTACGGCAGACGAGTTCAATCCTGAAGACTTCTATGCTGACGATGACGAGGTCATCACCATATCTCATTTTGGCTATATCAAGAGGACTCCTCTCGTGGAATACAAGACCCAGAACAGGGGCGGTGTCGGGATGAAAGGCAGCGCCACAAGGGATGCCGACTTCATCGAACATCTGTATGTGGCTAACATGCACAGCACGATGCTCTTCTTCACGGAGCAGGGCAAGTGCTTCTGGCTGAAGGTATATGAGGTGCCTGAAGGCTCACGCTCATCCAAGGGCCGGGCGATCCAGAATGTGCTCAGCATCCCTGATGACAAGATCAAGGCCATCATCAATGTTCCGACATTGACTGATGAGGACTACATAAACAGCCGCTATATCATTCTTGCGACGAAGGAGGGCATCATCAAGAAGACATCCCTCGAGGCTTATTCAAGACCTCGTACCAAGGGTGTCAATGCAGTCAATGTCCGTGAGGGTGATGAACTTCTGGAGGCAATCCTTACAGACGGCAAGTCAGAGGTGCTTATCGCGAGCCGCAACGGACGCTGCGTAAGGTTTGACGAGACTGATGCCAGACCTCTGGGCAGAACGGCTACCGGTGTGCGTGGCATCAATCTTGATGAGGATGACTATGTGATAGGCATGGTATGCTATGAACCGGATGCGGAAGATGCTGCATCACATACACTTCTGGTGATCGGTGACAAGGGGCTTGGCAAGCGCACGGACTTTGACGAGTACCGTAAGACCAGCCGAGGCAGCAAGGGTGTCCGCACTATGAATATCACGGACAAGACCGGCAAGCTTGTGGCCATGAAGAATGTCACAGAGGATAATGACCTGCTCATCATTACACAGAGCGGCCTTATCATCAGAATGTCAGTGGCGGACATAAAGCAGGCTGGACGAAACACCCAGGGCGTGAAACTAATAAATATAAGGGACAATGATTCCATAGCTTCTGTTTCTGTGGTCGCTAAGGGCGATGATGAGGAGCAGCCTGCGGAAGGTGGGGCTCCGGCGGAATCAGGAACCCCTGAAGCATAACTGATTGTAAAACATTGAAACTATTTTGAATATGAAAAAGATTCTTCTCGCATTGGCGGTTCTCACCTCTGTACAGGTGGCTAATGCACAGGTAAAATCGGCTGCAGATGTAAAGAAAGCTGTTGAGGCTGCTGAAGCTGCTGCCAGCAATGAAAAGAAGGCGATAAAGCCGGCTACATGGATCAAGCTTGGCCAGGAGTATGTGAAGGCTTACGAGGCTCCTACAGGAAACATCATTCCTGGTGCCAACAAGACTGAGCTTGTGCTCATGATGGGTTCTGACAAGGCTAAATCCACAGAGATGGTCACCATCGGAGGTGAGCAGTATGAAAAGGATGTATATGCGGACAAGAACCTCTACTTCAACGGCAATGGACAGCTTGCGATCATCGAGGTCACCAAGCCGATATATACGGATGCCCTTGAGAAGGCCACAGCTGCTTATCAGCAGGCATATAAGATCGATGAGAAGCAGACCAAGGTGAAGGATATCGCTGATGCATTCAACGCTATTGGCGATAAATACACTTCAGAGGCATATAACAAATATACCTTCGGTGATATTGCCGCAGCCAGCAAGCTTTTCGAAAAGGCTGCGGATGTAAAGGCACTTGCCCCGCTTTCCAAGATAGACACCAGCGCCATCTACAATGCTGGCTTTACTGCATGGGCAAGCAAGGACAATGCAAGGGCAAAGGATCTCTTCGAGAAATGCTATAATCTCGGATATTACTATGAAGGCGGTGAAGTTTTTGCTAAGCTTGCTGACGTAGATACCCTTAACACGAGAAAATATCTTGAGGAAGGCTTCGAGAAATTCCCGCAGAGCCAGAGCATCCTTATCGGTCTTATCAACTACTACCTGAAGAGCGGCGAGAGCACAGACAGGCTTTTCGAGCTGCTTGACAAGGCTAAGGAGAACGAGCCGAACAATGCCTCTCTCTACTATGTCGAGGGAAATATCCGTGCACAGCTCGGCGACACAGACAAGGCTGTCGTGGCATACGAGAAATGCGCAGAGATCAATCCTGAGTATGAGTATGGCTATATCGGAGAGGGCACAATGTTCTACAACAAGGCAATCGAGGTTCAGACCAAGGCTCAGGAAGAGCTTGACGACACCAAGTATATGGCTCTAGTGAAAGAGTTCGAGGCAGATCTTAAGGCCTGCATTGCTCCTTTCGAAAAGGCATTTGAGGTGACAAAGGCTGAAAATGTCAAGGTGGGTGTCGCAGAGTATCTTAAGAATGCATATTATCGTTTCCGTGATGAGTCTCCGGAGAATATGGCAGCTTATGAGAAATATTCCAAGATTACAGCAGCCGGCAAGGTTGAGTAATAAGTGGATTATATAGAAGTTTCAGTTGGGCTGACCGGAATTTTTTCCGGCCAGCCTTTTTATGTGCAGCTCCCTGCCTCCTGGCTAGGTGGGCATTTCTGATTCTGTTCTGCAATCCCTAATGGCTTGTGCAAAGACAGGCGCATCCTTTCGCAGTTCCGTTCTGCACTCCTTCCCTGTCGGGACGGTGCCACGGTGCGACTTCTAAACATTTGATAATCAATAGTGTTTCTGCTACAGGTGTGGATTTCGAGCTGAAAAATGCCTCCAAATCCACACTGTATATTTATAACTTGCTGAATACCAGTGCAATGATGCTTTACGCCGTGGCATCGTCCCGCCGCAATCATCAGGCGTTGCCGCCAGAAGCTGCTGCCCCCATCACACGATGTCAGATATCCCCAGAATCTGTTTTGGAATTATTATCTGAAGGTTACTTACCTCAAACAACTTTTTAATCATTTCAAAACAGATTCTCATAGTCTATTAGGAAATCTTTTTGCGTAACAGGATAATAGGTGTAAATTTGTGCCCGAAAATTTACTGGCATTATACGGATGAAGAAGGTCATTACATTGGAGGCGATGGACCCCATAGAGATATACGGGGCAGGAAACAGGATTCTGGAGGAATTCTGCACATATTTTCCAGGGCTCAAGGTCGTTGCACGCGGAAATCAGATAAAGCTGGACGGCTCCGAAAGCCAGATTGAGCAGTTCTCGACCAAGCTGGAGGAACTTATCGAGAGACGCCGCCATAAGATGAACCTTACCAAGTTCGATGTCGAGGATATCTTCGATGGAGAGACTTCTCCGGACAGCTTCACACTTAACGGTGACGCGGTCATAGTTCACAGCACAGACGGAAAGCCGATACGTGCACGTAACAAGACACAGCAGGAGATGGTCAAGGCTTATTTCGGCAGCGACCTTATCTTTGCCGTGGGGCCGGCCGGAACGGGCAAGACATATATCGCCATTGCATTGGCTGTAAGGGCGTTGAAAAACAGGGAGATAAAGCGGATTATCCTTACCAGGCCCGCTGTCGAGGCAGGGGAGCGTCTTGGCTTCCTGCCTGGCGACCTTAAGGACAAGCTGGATCCGTATCTCCAGCCTCTTTATGATGCTCTCGGCGATATGATACCGACGAAGAAGCTTCAGGAGTTCATTGCCGAAGGCACCATCCAGATAGCACCTCTTGCCTATATGCGTGGACGTACCCTTGACAGGGCGTGCGTTATCCTGGACGAGGCGCAGAACACGAATCTCGGGCAGCTGAAAATGTTTCTTACGCGTATGGGGCCGGATGCGAAATTCATTGTCACTGGAGATGCCAGCCAGGTGGACCTGCCGCGCAAGGAGGACTCTGGCCTGATCCGTGGCATTGAGCTGCTGAAGAATATCAAGGGAGTCTCCACCATATTCTTCACGAATGAAGACATTGTCCGTCATCCTCTGGTCTCCAAGATAGTCAAGGCTTTCGATAAGGCCGACGCCGCCCAGCCTGCTTCCAATAAGCCCGGGAGCGAAGATGATGCTGCCTCTTAGCTGAATTTAAGTGCACCTGTTGCAGGCGACTCCTCTTCAACTACCACATAGCTGGGAGATGTGGAGCGTAAATAATTGATTTATAATTATATGCGTGATTTTAGAGTTAATGAAATGCTGACTCTGAATTCACTTAACTGTTTAATACTTAGGATAATATGCTTCACGGCTATTCCGTTTCTTCGGGACTTGTGACATTCCCATCCTTGTCAGCCCTTAACCATATTCCGTCTTTGTTTATCCTGGCAACTTCGTCTTTGAAAAACTCACCATCGTCATACCATTCTTTACCAATCACCAATCACGCGTCCGCCTTTTGCTATGATATTTTCTTTGCCGTCTTTACTTACTATGGCATAATTCCCTTGATAAGAGAATCTGTCATACCATTCAGGACTATAATATTTTCCAATAGCATTAATGCAGTTTTCCTTATCTCCGTTTTTTACGGTTGTATAACCGTCATCAAATGTCGCACCTATATAATCGTACCATATCTGAAAACGCGGTTGCTCATTTAATCAAAAGTTTTTATCGTTTTCGGGCTTTATCGCAGTAGAGTGCTTCGTGAGGTGGAGAAATTTCAGCACTTGTCTCCGTGGAGCATTTGTCTTTTCATAGATTTTGCTGCTGATCTTACGTATATCATCAGAATTGAGATTCTCAATTGTTCTGCAGCAGACCTTGTAACCAAGCTGCTTCATTATCATGAACATTCTTCTGTACATTGAATAGTCCTCGTAATCCTCAGGCAAGTCATATTCTGCGCTTTGCGTGGACTCTATGACGGATATAACTCCGTTCCAGTCCTTGAAATATGCTTCCATGGAGTTGTATCTCAGGAAATTATAGCAGGAAACAATGTAATCGGTGATACTGTTCCGCTCTTTTTCGGACAGCTTGTTGAACACAGCATCAAGCAACCTGTAGTTCATAGGCAATTTTTCAGATACCCGATGCCGGATAATATCTACGGCCTTTCTGCAGTTCAGGCTGCAGGAACTTTTCCGTATAGTGTCTGAATATGGAAAGGCATTATTCTTATAAGCCAGCAGATTCCATCTATAGGCCAGTACCGATTTACACAATGCTCCTGCGACGGGGTTATTGCAGACATAGATGATGCAGCTTCTTGCTTTTTTCAGTGTGTCTTTGACAGCCCATCCTGATGGGGGCATGAACATGCGGCCGCTCCTCTCGTACTCTGCATTGTATATCCTTGTAAACTGCCTCTCGAATTCAGACAGGGTCTTGATGTCATTCTTTCCATTCTTGACCTTTATCATGAGGTGGAAATGATTGAACATGAGACAAAAGGAGATAACTTCCATCTGTTTTTCCCTTACAATGCAACTGAACATAGTGTAGAATACCAGCATGTCCTCAATCCGGTAAAAGATTCCTTGCCCGTCAATGGCTTTGGAATAGAAATGGAGCGGCACGTAAGCCGGATATATAGTTTTTGCCATAGGGTACCCAATAAGGTTTGTCCAAAATTATGAAACTGTCTTGAAACACACAAATAAATATTGAGGTTCATCCCCCCCCCCCACCACACACAGCTGCTGCTGAAGTTTATGAAGCGTAAATGGTTGAGCTATAGGTGAATATCTGTTTTTAGAGTTGGCGAAATGCTGACTCTGAGATTGCGTATAATGCTGATGCTTAGTACTATACGTATCACGATGCTTGGGCGGGATTTGCATGAGGCTGGAGCATTTAAGGAGATGCCGCTAATGTGGCGGTGTCAGTCCTGTACTCCTGTGACGGACTTTACGTGACGGTATGTGGAAATCATCTTGTCATAGTCATAAGGAGCCTGCCAGATCTCACGGTGCCCGATGAAGTCCTTTACTGCTATCGTGGCGTAGCTGTCCGTGAATCTGCCTGGCAGTGAACACCATAGGAACGTCACTTCTGGTGGGAGCATTGACATTGTACCATCAGAGGATCTGGAAAACTTCAGCTCCACGGCCAGCTCCAGCTGAGTGTTCGCCGCGCTCATGTTGGACACGGCATTGCCTAGTGAGTAGAATACAGGTACACCGCCGATGCGGCATGAATCCTGCACCACGTGTGGATGTGCCCCTACCACAGCATTGACCCCCTTTCCAGCAAGCCACCTGGCAAGCTTCTCCTGGTGTGGCGAATGACGCAGCTCATACTCGATGCCCCAGTGCGGCAGTGCGACTATAAAATCAGGGCGCCTTTCCCAGACCCTTGACAATGCGTCTGCAATGTCTGAAGTATCAGCCAGATTTATTTTAGGCCATATCCCCCTGCGTGGCGGATTGTTGGTGCCGTATGTGAAATTCAGAAGAGCGATGCGGATGCCTCTTACATTGATGATCAGCGGATATCTGAAGGCATTGTCCTGACTGTCAGCGCTGATGCCGGTGTATCTTATGGAACCTGATGCCTCCAGGCTGTCATAGACATGGACAGTACGGCTCAGACCGCTGTATCCCTTGTCCAGGATATGATTGTTCGCTGACAGAAAGACATCAGCCCCGCACCCGGCGACATATACGGCATAACTGTCAGGAGCTGAAAATGCAGGATAGCCTGTATATGGCTTTCCTCCGAGTGAGAACTCCATATTCACGGCAGTGATGTCCGCCGCTCTCATCCGGCTGCTGACATGCTCCAGGAAAGTCCCGTAGGGATAATCCATCTGCCGGGCGTGCAGCATCACATCTCCGAGAATGAATAGGGAAACCGTATCAGCAGGCCCGTAGAGAGCCCTTGCAGGCGCAATGCGCTCATCGGCACAATGCCTGAAGTCTGGAGCACGCAGAGGAAATGCAGCCGAAGCAGCAGCGGCTCCGGCCAGAAATATTTTCAATGCGCTCCTCAGCAATGCCATTGTTCAAAAACTTATCTGCTTATGACTACGGCTGTGGAATCTCCGAGCCTGATTTTCAGCCAGTCTTCCAGCTTCTTTATTGCGGCAGGAGAAAGCGGCTTTTCCGACTCCGTCATGAGTATCAGGCCATTTGATGAAGAAAGGCTGTCACAGCTCACCTCGGCACCTCTTGCGATAAACATCTTTCCGATATCAGGATACTGGCTGTGGAGCTCCCTGGCTATCTGCTCGTAAGGGATCTCGTCCAGCTTGTGGCTCTCCAGGGCTTTCTCCAGTTCCTTGATTCTGGCTTCGCGCTTGGCTATCTCCGAGTCTGTGCGCTCATAGATGCCCTTCATTATTTTCTCGGAAGCATTGTCCGTCTCGTACATTGCCCTTTCAGAAAACTTCAGCTGACTTTCGCTGATGCCATGTCTTGCGGCAGACTCCGTAAGCCTGCTCTTCTCTCCGGCCGTCAGAGGCTCTCCGGCAATGAACAGCTCTACACTTCCGCCCTTGCGGTATGACACCTTGTAGTCATAGATGTAGCCGCTTTCGAGATTCTTGTTCTCCGCCACGAAATTCTCGATGTTGATGTTGAACCTGTTTTCACGTATCATCATGATTGCGGACCAGATGCTTGGCACGATAACGAGGATGACCACGATAGTGATCAATGTCTTGGTCCTTTTCGCCTTTGCATTGTCCTGAAACTGGACTTCCGAGAAACGCAGGTACTTGACCATCAGGTATGTGGCAAGTATTATGAAAATACAGTTTATGAAGAATAGGTACAATGCACCGATGATTACCGAGAAACTTCCGGAAGCGATACCATAGCCGGCAGTGCAGAGCGGCGGCATAAGGGCAGTAGCGATTGCCACACCGGAAATGACGGTTCCTTTCTCCTTTCTGCACATCTCGAATATTCCGGCCAGACCACCGAACAGTGCGATCATCACATCATAGATCGTAGGATTGGTACGAGACATGAGCTCTGTCGGATTCGCCAGCTTCAGAGGCGTGAGAATGAAGTACAATGTCGCAGCGGTAAGACTCACAAGCACCATGATTACCAGATTCTTGAGCGCGGCACGTATCAGCTGCGCATCACCGGTGCCGAGCCCCAGTCCGATGCCGAAGATAGGACCCATCAGCGGAGAGATAAGCATTGCGCCGATTATCACGGCAGTGGAATTCACATTGAGCCCGACAGACGCCAGAACTATGGCGCAGACGAGAATCCATACATTAGGCCCCTTGAAGAAGATATTCCCCCTGATTGCCTCGGCGGCTTTTACCGTGTCGATGCTGGCCCTTATGTCCGTTATGTCCTTAAAGAAATTCTTGATGTCCTGTATCAACTGCATGGCGTATTTTTATGTAACTGATTCTATATTCAACGTGCAAAAATAATTATATTTGTTAAATTTGTAAGAATTTAGAATCTGTTTTGAAGAGGTTTAAGCTATGAGACGCTTGATTATGATATGGGTTTGTGCGGCGGCAGTCTTATGTACGGGATGCGATGCTTTCCGCAGGCTTGCCGGCCGTCCAACGTCAGACTTCATTGAGGCCCGCAGGGCAGCCATTGAGGCGGCGCGTGAAGCTGAGCATCAGGCCCGTATGGATTCACTTGCAAAGGTGGAGATGCAGCTGGCGGATTCGCTCGCCGTCCTGGATTCCCTCAAGACGATGAATATCAATATGACGGCACCTTCAGAAAAAGGTGGGCTGTGTGTAACAGGCCTTGACCATAAATACTATGTCATCGTAGGCTCATTCGTGGATAAGGGCAATGCAGAGGCCCAGTGCCGTGCTGCTGAACTTAAAGGCTATCCCGCTACGCTGATTAACTTCCGGAACGGCTATACTGTGGTAGGGGTATGCCCTACGGACAGCATTGTGCCCGCATTCGGCTATCTGAAAAAAGTCAAGGAGGAGAAGTTCTGCCCTGCGGACGTCTGGATCCTGGTAAATTGATAAGTCATGAAGAATTTAGCAAAGACATTGATCGGTATATCTGTGGCTCTGGCTGCAGGATTTTTTTCTGCCCCATGCCAGGGGCAGATCTCCTCAGGATATGAGGAACTGAATGACAGTGAAGTGATGCGGACACTTAAGTCTCATGTCTCATATCTTGCATCTGACGCCCTGGGTGGCCGTAAAGCCGGCAGCCCGGGAGAAAAGGCAGCCGCGGATTATGTACGTGACATGTTCCGGGAATATGGCATTGACCTGCTCAGCGGCGAGGACGGTGACATGTTCGGGATCGCGCAGCCGTCAGGTGACACGCTGACTTCCAGGAATGTGGTCGGCTTCGTCCAGGGATATGACAGGACAATGTATGACAAGTATATCGTTGTCGGGGCGCGTCTGGATAATATCGGGACCAATGTCATCAATGTGGATGGCAGTCCTCAGGCGCAGATATATTATGGCGCCAACGGCAATGCCTCCGGACTTTCCATACTGATGGAACTCGCCCGCATGGTCAGCTCCAATGCCATTATGTTCAGGCGCTCGGTTCTTTTCATTGCATTCGGCGCTTCGGCGCAGACATCGGCGGGAGCCTGGTATTTTCTTAACCGCTCTTTCGGTGACGCCGGCAATATTGATGCTATGATTGATCTTGATATGCTGGGGACCGGGAGCAACGGCTTCTACGCATACACATCGTCCAATGCTGATATGAACATGCTGCTCTCCCAGGCTTCGGAGGAGCTTCAGCCTGTGCTTCCGAAGATTACCTCGGAGGAGCCGTACCCGTCTGACAACAGGGCTTTCTATTCAAGGGAAATCCCGTCTGTAATGTTCACGACAGGCAGATATCCGGAGCATGATACTGTAAAGGATACCGAGGATATCATCGAATATGAGCCTATGGAGAGGGAGCTGGAATATATATATAATTTCACCAGGTACATCTCCAATGTGGAGAACCCTCCTCTTTTCCGTCAGGATAAGGTCCGGCCTAAATCCAGCGACAAGCTTTATGACTATGCTGATTGCGACAAGCGTCCGTCATTCATGGGAAGCACTGATCCGAAGGCATTCCTGCTGAAGTGGGTATATCAGTATCTGAAATATCCTAAGGCCGCAGTGACGAATGGCATCCAGGGACGTGTGATCGTGGAGTTCACAGTGTCGAAGGACGGAAGCGTCACGGATGTAAGAGTGGCTAGAAGCGCGGATCCGCTGCTTGATGAAGAGGCTGTAAGGGTGGTCAAGGCTTCACCTAAGTGGAAACCTGGTCAGGTGAAGGGTGTGCGCGTCAATACGGTGATGTCAGTGGCGGTGGATTTCCGCCTGTCTAAAAAAAGTAAATTCGGAATTAAAAAATAGCTATGGATTACGATTTCAGAAGAATTGAGCAGAAGTGGCAGGCCAGATGGGCTGCGGAAAAGACTTTTCATGCGGTAGAGGATCCGTCGAAGCCTAAGTATTATGTTCTTGACATGTTCCCGTATCCTTCAGGAGCAGGACTGCATGTCGGACATCCTCTAGGATACATTGCAAGTGATATATATGCACGATATAAGAGACTGAAAGGCTTCAATGTCCTTCATCCTATGGGGTATGATGCGTTCGGTCTGCCGGCTGAGCAGTATGCAATACAGACAGGCCAGCATCCTGAAGTCACTACAGAGAAAAATATCCGCCGCTACCGTGAGCAGCTTGACAGGATAGGCTTCTCGTATGACTGGGACAGGGAAGTCCGCACGTGTGATCCGTCTTTTTACAAATGGACCCAGTGGGCATTTATCAAGATGTTCAAGAGCTATTACAATACGGAACTGGACAAGGCGCGTCCTATAACCGAGCTTGAGGAGGCGTTTGAACAGGCCGGAACGCGTGATATCCATGCTGCATGCACTGAAGAACTGACATTTACAGCAGGGGAGTGGAAATCATGGAACGAGAAGCGCAAGGCTGAAGTCCTTATGAACTACCGTATTGCATATCAGGGTGAGACTTCTGTCAACTGGTGCCCGGGACTCGGGACTGTGCTTGCCAATGATGAAGTGAAGGAGGGACTCTCTGTACGTGGTGGATTCCCTGTGGAGCAGAAGAAGATGATGCAGTGGCAGCTTCGTGTGTCAGCTTATGCCGGACGTCTTCTGGATGGTCTAGACAAGCTGGACTGGACCGATTCCCTGAAAGAGATGCAGCGTAACTGGATCGGCCGCTCTTTCGGAACTGAAGTCGTATTCAAGACGTTTAACGGTGATAAACGCAAGGATATCACCATCTTCACGACCAGAGTGGATACTATCTTCGGTGTCACTTTCATGGTGCTGGCACCTGAAAGCGATCTTGTTCCGGAGCTTGTATCGGATGAGCAGAGAGCTGCCGTGGAGGAATATCTCGCTTATGTGAAGAAAAAGACTGAGCGCGAGAGAATCTCCGAGACAAGGACCGTTACAGGCGTATTCTCAGGTTCGTATGCCGAGAATCCGCTTACGGGAAAACGTGTTCCTGTATGGATATCGGAATATGTTCTTGCCGGATATGGCACAGGAGCCATCATGGCGGTGCCGGCACATGATAGCCGAGATTATGCGTTTGCAAAGAAATTAGGCCTTCCGATCATACCTATTATCGAGGGCTGCGATGTGAGCGAGCACAGTTTCGATGCCAAGGAAGGCAGGATGTGTAACTCTGGTTTCCTTGATGGCATGGATGTCAAGGAGGCTATTCCAGCTGCGATGGACTATGTGGAGAAGCATGGCATAGGCCACAGGAAAGTGAACTACAGGCTTCGAGATGCCATCTTCTCTCGTCAGAGATACTGGGGCGAACCGTTCCCTATATATTATAAGGATGGTATTGCGGCACCTCTGCCTTATGACAAGCTTCCGCTTACACTTCCTGAAATTGACCAGTTCAAGCCTACAGAGAGCGGGGAGCCACCTCTTGCGCGTGCAAAGAACTGGACATATAGCGGGTATCCTCTGGAAACCAGCACTATGCCAGGTTTCGCAGGCTCCAGCGCCTATTATCTGCGCTATATGGACCCTCATGATAATGAGGAGCTTGTAAGCAGCGAAGCAGACAGGTACTGGCGTGATGTGGATCTCTATATCGGTGGCACGGAGCATGCCACAGGGCATCTTATCTACTCCCGCTTCTGGGACAAGTTCCTATATGACATGGGGTATGTCTGCGAGGACGAGCCGTTCAGGAAGCTGGTGAACCAGGGAATGATCCAGGGGCGTTCGAACTTTGTCTATCGTATAGTCGGTACCAACAAGTTCGTTTCCGCCGGCCTTAAGAACCAGTATGAGACAACAGAGATTCATGTGGATATCAATATCGTGAGAAACGACAGGCTTGATATCGAGGCGTTCAGAAAATGGAGACCGGAATTCGCTGATGCCGAGTTCATACTTGAAAACGGTGAATATGTCTGCGGCTGGGCTGTCGAGAAGATGAGCAAGTCCATGTACAATGTCGTGAATCCAGATGATATCTGCAATACTTATGGAGCTGATACTCTGCGTCTTTATGAAATGTTCCTCGGACCTATAGAACAGTCCAAGCCTTGGGACACGAAAGGAATAGACGGAGTTAACAGGTTCCTCAGAAAGTTCTGGAAACTATATTATGACGGCGAGAAATTCCTTGTAAATGAGGAGAAAGCTTCTCCTGAAGAGCTTAAGACCCTTCACAGGCTCATCGGAAAGGTCCAGTCCGACATAGAGACATTCTCATATAACACCTGCATAAGCGCCTTCATGATCGCTGTGAACGACCTTTCCGACAGAAAATGCTCAAAGAGGGAAATCCTGGAGCCGCTTGCCGTGCTGCTCTCATCATTCGCTCCTCATATATGCGAGGAACTGTGGGAGGCTCTGGGGCATAAGGAAAGCATTTCCAAGGCATCGTTCCCTGAATATGTCGAGGCATATACTGTGGAGAACAGTTGCACCTATGCAGTATCATTCAACGGAAAGACCAGATTCACGGTGGAGCTTCCTAAGGCAATGGGCAAGGACGAGGTTGAAAGCAGCGTCAGGAGCAATCCTTCGACGGACAAGTATCTCGCAGGGAAGAGCATCGTCAAGGTGATTGTAGTCCCTGGCAAGATTGTGAACATTGTAGTAAAATAGCTGTACATGATTTCCGCTAAAAAAATCCTTTCTGTAATCTGGGACTACATCATTGTCTCGCTCGGAACATTGATGTTCTGCATGGCCTGGGATACGTTTCTGATACCTAACGGAATAGCCGCCGGAGGCCTGACCGGGGCGTGCACTGTGCTCCAGTTCGCCACCAATGGGCTGATACCTGTGGCATACTCCACATTCATAGCGAATGCCGCGCTGCTGATCATGGGCGTCATTGTCCTTGGCAATGCTTTCGGGATCAAGACTGTCTATGTTGTGGTCCTTTCTTCCGTATTGTTCAAGATCCTTCCTGGATTTGACTGGATACAGGCGACTCCTGGAAACTTCTTCTTTATTGACAATAAGGCTCTTATCCCTATTGTCGGCGGTCTGATAGAGGCTGTTGGCGTCGGACTCATCTTCCAGCGCGGCGGCAGTACAGGAGGTACAGATGTGGCGGCACTTGTGATGAACAAGTTCTGGCCAATCTCGCCTGGCAAGGTCTATCTCTATTCCGATGTGTTCATTATCGCGTCAGTCCTTCTTATACCTGGCAAGACATTCGAGGATATGATATATGGATATATCGCGATGGTGACTTTCTCGTTCATGCTTGATTTTGTGCTGCTTGGAAGCAAATCTACTGTCCAGGTTCTCGTGTTTACACAGAAATACGAGGAGATGGCTGACTATATGATGAACAAGCTGCACCGTGGTGTGACGGCTCTGAAGGCTATTGGCTGGTACACGAAGAAAGACAAGAATGTGCTTTTGATTGTTGCCCGCAAATCACAGATGCCCGAGTTGTCGAAGGCGATCAAGCAAATTGATGACAAGGCGTTTGTAAGTGTTTCTCCTGCAAGCAGCGTGTATGGAGAGGGCTTCGACGAGCTGAAGACCGGAATAGAGAAAAAGAAGAAGACGGAATCAATCCAGTAGAAGATGAATCAGTTTCTTAAAGGCAGGTCTGTCTGGTCAATGCTGAAGGAGTATTCTCTTATAACTCTCGGCATAACCATATATGTGCTTGGCTGGGTGGTGTTCCTGACGCCTAACAACCTTATCGGAAATGGAGTGACAGGTATCAGCTCCATTATCCAGTATGCCGTCGGCATCAAGATGGGCTATTCGTATTTCGTGATTAATGCTGTACTGCTTATAACGGCATTCCTCGTGCTCGGAACGAGCTTCGGCGGCAAGACGATATTCGCGGTGCTGCTCGTATCTGTCGAGCTGAATGTCCTTCAGGAGGCTATCCCGCAGACGATCATAGATACTCTTGCTATTCAGAACGGTAAGCTCATGTCCACCATCATGGGCGGTATCATGGTCGGGCTAGGAATCGGGATGTCTATATCGCAGGGCGGAAGTACAGGTGGTACGGATATAATAGCCTTGATTGTAAGCAAATACCGCAATGTCTCCCCTGGCAGGATGATTCTTTCCATGGATGTGGTCATAATCATGTCATCTCTCCTGGTGCCGTCATATACGGCTTCTGGACATCTTGTCCCGTTTGCTGAGAAGATAACCACTGTCGTCTATGGTCTTCTTCTCGTGACGATCAACGGGTATGTCATCGACCTGTATCTGGCTGGCTCCAAGCAGTCTGTCCAGCTGTTCATAATGTCCAGGAAATATGAGCAGATCGCCGATGCCATAACGAACTATCTTCATCGGGGAGTCACAGTGATGCCGGCTGTCGGCTGGTACACGAAGAAAGAGAGCCATGTCCTTATGGTGATCACCAGAAAGGGGGATCTGAACTTTCTGCTGAAACATATCAAGTCCATAGATGCCGATGCGTTTCTTTCAGTGACTTCTGTTACAGGGGTTTATGGCGAGGGCTTCGATGCCATAAAGGCAGGGCTGCCTAAGGTGCAGAGTGACCCGAGTCCGCATAAAAAAGAAGATTTTTAAATTTAAGAATCATATATTTTTTTGTTTAGCTGCTTCTGAAGTCTTTCGGAAGCAGTTCTTTTTGTATAATTTTGCCTGAAACTATATAACCAAAAAGATGTAATGAATAAGACAATCTCTGAGAAGCTATTCGCGGCTCCGCGCAAGCTTGTGCGCGTGATATCGTTTCTGAATCTTATATTATCAATCACGGTCTCGCTTATGGCCGGACATGGCCGTTGGCTTGTTTCAGCAGTGTTCAGCCTGGATGTGTCCATGTCTATACTTTTCATGATACCTGACGAGTATAATGACAGCCTGATATCAGTCATATCTGCCCTGACGGCATCAGTGATGTCCATAACAGTGTCAGCTATGCCTGCCTTCGGGGTCACGGAGAATTTCATGATTCTGCTGTATGCATCTGCGGTGGTGATGCCCCTGTGCTGCTGCCTCGTGGCAAGGACATTCAGAATGATGCGAGATGAGGACTATCTGCGGGCGAAACTGTCTGGATGGGAAATCCTGCTGTGCCAGATCAAGCTTTGCTTCACTGTATTCTTTATGGCGATGGTGGTGCTGCCACTGATATTTATGGTCATATTCCGTGGGGTTTGGTGGAATGTGGCAGCTCTAGTCCTTGCATCGGCTTTATATGTGCTGCTTTATCTGAGGTGCGTGACATCTTCACCGATAGTCCGTTTCAATGCGGCAGGACGTCCGGAAGGGGAGCGTGACGTGGCGGCTTGTGCATATTACCCTTTCAGGGAGAAAGACGACTATAAATATATGTACGGCAAGCTGAAGCAGCACATGGAGGAGAAACGCCCCTATCTGGATGCCGACTATTCATTGGATGTGCTTGTCCGTGAGATGTTCTCCAACAAGTCTTATATCTCCAGAGTCATAAATGTCTGCACCGGAATGAATTTCAGCCAGCTTGTGAACAGATACAGGATCGAGTATTCAATGGAGATCTTCCGTGAGAACCCTGACCTGAAGGTGCGGGAGCTGGCGGACTTGTCAGGCTTCCATTCCCAGGTGTCGTTCAATATGGCGTTCAAGCTGTTCAATAATAATATGACTCCTGGAGCATGGTGCAAGGAATACCGAGACAAGACTTCTATCGGAGCGAAAGACCTTTCCAGTCTGCAGGAACAGGTGCGGTGATCTCGACAGGTGCCTTGCTCACAGGATGTATAAAACTGATATGCCGTGCCATAAGCGAGATGCCGCCATCCTTGTTTGACCTTGGGGCACCATATTTCAGGTCGCCTTTTATGCAGCATCCGATTCCTGCAAGCTGGCAGCGTATCTGGTGATGCCTGCCTGTGAACAGCAGCACTTCCAGCAGGAAATACCTGTCTGTCCTGTCTATGAGCTTGTAGTGGAGACGCGCCAGCTTGGCTTCCTTTTCCTTGCCTGTGCGGCTGATGAAACTCTTGTTCATCTTCTCGTTTCTTGTCAGCCAGTTCTCCAGGTCCGCCTCTTCAGGCTCAGGCTTCCTGCATACCAGCGCCCAGTATGTCTTGTGAACATCTCCCTCCCTGAACATTGCATTCATCCTTTCCAGGGCCTTGGAGGTCTTTGCCAGGATGGTGATGCCGCTGACAGGACGGTCAAGGCGGTGCGGGATTCCCATGAACACCTGCCCTGGTTTGGAGTCGCGCATGGCGATGAATGCCTTGTATTTGTCGCCCAGAGTCTCGTCGCCGGTCTTGTCCCCCTGCACGATTTCGCCGACTCTTTTATTTACAGCCAGCAGATGGTTGTCTTCATATAATATTCTGGACTCCAGATCTTTGTATTCTGTATCCGATAATGTCCTATATACCATGCCCAAAAGATGTGTAATGCCAAATTGTATGTTTTATGTTTCAAAGATAGGCAAAATATGACAATTTGTCAGAATTTAATTGTGGTTCCGGCATTGGCACGGCATTGGATAAATCTCCAGTCGCTGTCGGCCGGGGGCTGACAGAAGATGAAGCGGTCGGCTCCGCGGCACCATGAATAACAGATAATAAAAATAGGAGATAAATATTATGGGAAAAATCATTGGAATCGACTTGGGTACAACCAACAGCTGCGTTGCAGTAATGGAAGGTAACCAGCCTACAGTCATAATCAACAACGAAGGTCAGAGGACAACCCCTTCAGTAGTAGCATTCACTGATGGTGGGGAAAGGAAGGTCGGCAGCCCGGCAAAACGTCAGGCTATAACCAACCCGAAGAACACGGTGTTCTCTATCAAGAGATTCATGGGTGAGACCTATGATCAGGTGACAAAAGAAATTGAAAGAGTTCCTTATTCAGTAGTAAGGGGCGAGAACAATACTCCACGTGTCGATATTGAGGGACGTCAGTATTCACCGCAGGAAATTTCTGCAATGATTCTTCAGAAAATGAAGAAGACAGCAGAGGATTATTTGAGGCAGCCTGTTACTGAGGCCGTCATTACAGTTCCTGCATATTTCTCTGATTCTCAGCGTCAGGCTACGAAGGAGGCCGGCAAGATTGCTGGGCTTGATGTTAAACGTATCATCAACGAGCCTACGGCAGCAGCTCTTGCTTATGGGCTTGACAAGAAGAACAAGAACATGAAGGTTGCAGTGTTCGACCTTGGTGGCGGTACATTCGATATCTCTATCATGGAACTCGGTGACGGTGTGTTCGAGGTTAAATCAACTAACGGTGATACACACCTTGGCGGTGATGACTTCGATCAGAAAGTTATCGACTGGCTTGCACAGGAATTCGCAGCAGAGAACGGCGGTGCTGACCTGAAAAAGGATCCAATGGCTCTCCAGAGACTTAAGGATGCAGCAGAGAAGGCTAAGATAGAACTTTCAAACCAGACTTCCACCGAAATCAACCTGCCTTATATCATGCCTGTTGACGGTGTTCCTAAACACCTTGTAAAGACATTGACCAGGGCTAAGTTCGAGCAGCTTTGTGATGATCTCTTCCAGAGAACCATCATCCCTTGCCGTAAAGCACTTGAAGATGCTCACTTGAGCGCATCTCAGATTGATGAGGTGCTTCTCGTCGGCGGTTCAAGCCGTATCCCTAAGGTTCAGGAGATTGTCAAGGAATTCTTCGGAAAAGAGCCTAACAAGAGCGTTAATCCTGATGAGGTGGTCGCTATAGGTGCAGCTATCCAGGGAGGTGTGCTCGCCGGTGATGTAAAGGATGTCCTCCTGCTGGATGTGACTCCGCTGTCGCTTGGTATCGAGACTCTTGGTGGAGTGATGACAAAGCTTATAGCTTCCAACACCACTATCCCTACACGTAAATCCGAGGTGTTCTCTACCGCAGTTGATAATCAGCCTTCAGTGGAGATCAAGGTTCTTCAGGGCGAGCGTCCTATGGCTAAAGACAACAAGCAGATTGGTGTATTCCATCTTGACGGAATCGCTCCTGCCCCAAGAGGAATTCCTCAGATCGAAGTTACTTTCGATATTGATGCCAACGGTATCCTGAATGTTTCTGCAAAGGATAAGGCTACCGGCAAGGAGCAGAATATCAGGATCGAGGCTTCTTCAGGATTGAGCGAGGATGAGATCCAGAGGATGCGTGACGAGGCCAAGGCCAATGAGGCTGCCGATAAGGCTGAAAAGGAGAGAGTTGACAAGATTAACAATGCCGATTCACTCTGCTTCCAGTCAGAAAAGAACCTCAAGGATTATGGCGACAAGATTCCAGCAGACAAGAGAGATGCTATCAATGCCGCTCTTACAAGTCTGAAAGAGGCTGTCAAGAATCAGAATGTTGCTGATATCGAGACTTACACCAAGACTCTTGAAGAAGCATGGCAGACTGCCATGGCCGGTATGGGTGGAGCCCAGGGTGGTCCTCAGGGGCCACAGGGCGGTAGCTATGGACCGCAGAACGGTCCGCAGAATGGCTCGGATAATCAGGGACCTGACGAGCAGTAGTCAGATGACATAAAGACTCCCGACTGGTGACATGTTCACCGGCCGGGAGTCTTTTTGTTTGTACTTATACGTATCAGGCTTGCATCAGATGATGGTGCAAGCCTGCCCGGTACCCCATATTGGGCGTGGAGCGTAATTAGCTGATAGGTATGGATTTAAACGAATTTCTACTCTGCAAAATGTGGAGTAGAAATATAGTTAAGTGCTTGTAAATCATAGGAATATATTCCATGGATAATGACAGTACCGGAGAAAGAGGACGGATTGTGCACCGGTTGAATGGCACATCTGTATCGCCGCCTACATCAGGAATCGGGACATATCCTCGCCACGTGCCAGGCCTTCCCTGATTGCCGTCGAGGATATATCCACTACCGGAGCATCAAGAATCTGTATATCATATAGACGCCTGTCCGAATCCTCTAATGTCAATCTGTCAGCCCCTGCGTCAGCTGAGTCAAGGACATATAACGCCGGGTGTTGCCGGCATTCATTCATCAGCCGCTTCTTTAGATCCAGGATGTCGAATCCTGTCCGGGGATATACCGCAACTCCGTATTCGGAAAGCAGGCGAGGGAAGTCGCGCCACTTGTGGATGGATGACAGGTTGTCCGCCCCTATCACCAATGTGAAATCATTATCAGGCTCGCGTTTCTTCAGCTCGTCCAGCGTCCTTATGGTATAGTGAGGCGGCTCCATGCCAAGCTCGATGTCGTCCACCCATACATGCAGCTCAGGATGCCGCTTGACAGCCTCTACAGCAGCATTGTACCTGGCCTCGCCGGAGGCTGCGCTGATATCATCCTTAAGCGGATTTTTCGGCGACACGATAAGATACACCCAGTCGAAATCCTTCTTCCGGGTGAGGTACTCCATTATCGCCTGGTGCCCGATATGGAGCGGATTGAAAGAACCTGAATATACAGCTATCCGCATTTGGCGCCGTAGTGTTAGGTGTGTAACTTGTTATCTGGAAAGGAATCTGTTTACCAGCTGTTCTGCTTCTGCGTATGCTTTCTGCAGGTCGTCATTGATCAGGATATGGTCGAACTTGTCTGCGTATGTCATTTCCTCGGCAGCCTTCGCCACTCTTCTTTCGATGGCTTCAGCACTGTCGGTGCCTCTGGATATCAGTCGCCTGCGCAGTTCTTCGACCGATGGTGCCTGGATGAATACCGAGAGCGCCTTGTCTCCGAAATAGTTCTTCAGGTTTACACCTCCCTTAACATCCACATCGAAGATTATGACATGTCCCTTGTCCCATATCCTCTGAACCTCAGACTTGAGCGTGCCGTAGAACGAGCCAGGATAAACCTCCTCGTATTCCACGAACTTGTCTTCTGAAATCATTTTCCTGAATTCGTCGGCTGAGAAGAAATGATATTCGACTCCATCCCTTTCCGGGCCTCTAGGTGCCCTGGATGTGGCGGAGACTGAAAACTCCATTTCCGGATGAAGCTTGAGAATGTGATTTACAATGGTGCTTTTTCCGGAACCGGACGGGGCGGAGAAGATGACTACTTTATTACTCATTTGCTTTTATCATTCACGTTTCGCAATGCGAAACTTTAGTTTATTATTTTCACAAAAATAACTATTTTTGCACGGCTTTACGGAAAAAATATGTCAATTTGGCTGAAAAACCGTCATTGGCAGAATTATTGCACATGACAATACGGTTCCGGGAAATCGGTACTGCGGACGGAAAGTCTTTTAAGCGGATTGCTTCCGGCGGCATTGAAAATAATTTCTAATATTTAGAGAATATGGTTTCTTATAAAGAATTGGGTCTTGTAAACACCAGAGAAATGTTTGCAAAGGCTGTTAAAGGCGGATATGCTATTCCTGCTTTTAACTTCAACAACATGGAGCAGCTCCAGGCCATTATCCAGGCTTCAGCTGAACTGAAATCACCAGTTATCCTCCAGGTTTCCAAGGGCGCTCGTAACTATGCTAACCAGACACTTCTCCGTTATATGGCAGAAGGCGCTGTGCAGTATGCGAAGGAGCTTGGCTGGGAGCATCCTCAGATCGTTCTTCACCTTGATCACGGTGACTCTTTCGAGCTCTGCAAGAGCTGCGTAGATATGGGCTTCTCTTCAGTTATGATTGATGGCTCCGCTCTTCCTTATGAGGACAACATCGCTCTTACAAAGAAAGTTGTAGAGTACGCTCATCAGTATGATGTAACAGTAGAGGCTGAACTCGGTGTCCTCGCAGGTGTCGAGGATGAGGTTGCTGCTGAAGAGTCGCACTATACAAAGCCTGAAGAGGTTATCGACTTCGCTACCCGTACAGGCTGCGATTCACTCGCTATCTCCATCGGAACATCACATGGTGCATACAAGTTCAAACCGGAGCAGTGCACACGTGACCCTAAGACAGGCCGTCTCGTTCCACCACCACTTGCATTCGACGTCCTCCATGAGATCGAGAAAAAGCTCCCTGGATTCCCTATCGTTCTTCACGGATCATCTTCAGTTCCACAGGAGTATGTAGATATGATTAACCAGTATGGCGGAAAGCTTCCTGATGCAGTAGGTATCCCTGAGGAGCAGCTCCGTGAGGCAGCAAAGTCAGCAGTATGCAAGATCAACATCGATTCTGATTCACGTCTTGCCATGACAGCTGCCATCCGTAAAGTATTCGTTGAGAAACCGGGCGAGTTCGACCCACGTAAGTACCTCGGACCTGCACGTGACGAGATGAAGAAGCTTTACGAGCACAAGATCAAGGACGTACTTGGTTCAGAAGGAAAAGCTGAATAATCCAGTTGAAGGATAATAACATAATGCCCGACGGTCCAAATGGACTGCCGGGCATTTTTATGTCTTAGAAACCGTTTTGAAATTATTATCTGAAAGTTTGAGTGGAAAAGATTTCAGGTTCGACCGAGGGGCCGGGGAAGATAGCGGTGCCTATGAAGACTTGGGAAAGAAGATGAAGGAGTTTTATTTCAAAACAGCTTCTTATGCTGAACGGCTAGAAGCACCTGAAGCCGAATGCGGCTATGGTGTTCATGTAGAATTTTCTGGCAATGTAGGTGATGATGCCGGGATTATATCCGATACCTGGAACCGAGATGTTATGCTCCTTTGCAAAACCGGTGATCAGTGCCCTGGAATGCCCCAGGTCCTCTCTGCGGCGTCTCTTGCATTCTGTGTCTTCCGTCGTCAGAATGGAATCTTCATTGCATCTGTAGGTATAGGCAGTCTGCGGCACAGTGACGATCTTGTCAGCGTAGTAGAGAGCCTTGAATGAGAACGGCAGATCCTCGATTATGCGGTTGACCTCGAATTGAAGCTTATGTTCCAGCAGCATTGTCCTTCTGAAGAGATAGCGCCAGACATATCCCCACTTCCCGACCCATGTCGCAGACATCTTGTCCTTGACTGCGGAATAGACATTCTCCTTGCCGAAGATCTGGCATTTGTATGCTTTTTTCCTGTTTATGATGCCTGAGCAGGCAACATCAGCCCCCGTACCGGACAAAGCCGTTACCATATTCAGATAGAAATCATTATTTATGGAGTCATCTACATCCATAAAATGGATATACTCGCCAGTGGCTGCCTTCATGCCGATATTACGTGCGGCAGAGACACCCTGGTTCTTCTCCAGGACAATCAGCTTGATAGGGTATTGCCTTGCAATTTCAGCCGCATTATCCAGATTGCCGTCTATCACGACGATGATCTCCAGATTCTTGTAGCTCTGTGCCAGCAGGTTATCAAGACATCCTGCGATATATCTTCCCCCCTTGTAGCAGGGAACGATGACCGATACAACTGTTTCTTTCATGAATCCTTGACTTAATTAAGCAAGGCCAGGTTTTTTAGTACAAGCGACAAAGTTATATAAAAAAACAATATGTTGTATATGGTTCGCGTCAGATTCCTTCGCTGGCATCTATGCTTTGTCTGCAAGCCCTTCAAAGAGCTCTTTCCATTGTGCCATTATATTCTCCACACTGAATCTGGCGGCAGACTCTTTTGCCCTCTTTCCGAAACTCCTTCTCTTCTGTCCGTCTCCTATGATATCGCATAGTCTTCCGGCGAGAGCTTCAGTATCACCGGGCTTTACCAGATATCCGCTTTCTCCGTCAATGATGATTTCTGAAGGGCCGCGCGGACAATCGTAGCTCACCATCGGAAGTCCGGTCTCAAGAGCTTCCAGCAGCACCATCGGAAATCCCTCGTATGCGGAACTCATTGCCAGGCAGGAACTTTCAAGCATCCTGCCGCGAATGTCACTGCTGTTGCCCATAAGCTGTACTTTTCCAGTGAGCCCCTCTGCCTGGATCTGCTTCTCCAGTGCTTCCTTCTGGTGGCCGTTTCCATAGATTTCCAGTGTCCAGTCTGGATAGCGCCCTGCTACATGATTCCATGCCGTGATCAGATCTCTGAAATTCTTCTGAGGCTCCAGGCGTCCTATGGCAATGCACCTCTTTGCTGCCAGGCTGGCCGTCCTGTCCGACTTGAAAGTTACTGGATTATAGATGCTGATGACATTCGGCACCGTCTTCGTCCACTCTTTCTTGTCTGATTCTGTAAGGACAATGAACTTGTCCAGCTTTGCAGCGAGCCTTTCGACCCTATGTGTCCTGAACCGTGCGTACAGGTCGCCGAAGAACGAACCGCCATACTTCATATAATATTTCTCATGCGAGAAATGGAATTCAGATATCTTGATGCTTCCATCATGGCAGTATGGCAGGCTGAAAGCCTCTTCCCCACCTACGGCCACGCAGATGTCAGGACGGATCTCGCATAGAATCCTGTCTAGCCTACGTCTGAAGATATGCGGCATGAACTTTTCGCTTATGCCGGCATCATGAAGTGTAATCTTGCCGCTCAGATAAAAATGCGGGCTACGCCCTTTCAGATCAGCTGTAATTATATGAATCTCATATCCATATACATCCGCCAGATAATTCGCCTTTATGGAAAGGACACGTTCCATGCCGCCAAAAAGATGAAGCGAGTGAATGCAGTAGGCTATTTTCATGCGTAAATCCTGTTTTACAAATGGAAGAACTTTATATAATTCTGCTGCGGCCGCCTGTCCTTCTTGGTGGGCAGCTGCATATAATTACCATACATCCTGGTCAGTATCCTGTCATATTCCGTCCATATACTGAACCTGTACCCTTCGAACTCTGCCGTAGTGTATTCTTTCAGCTCATCCTCATTGAAATGCTCATCAGGATTATCCGGACAGCATATCTGGGAAAAGCTGTGGCTGCTGCAGCTGTTGCTCAGGTGTATGACCTCATTGACATAGCTTATTATGGTCTGTGGCTGGAGCTTTGCCAGCCTTGGATTGAGCGTCATGCCTACAGTTGCCCAGACTTTCCGCCACAACGAAAAATAGTCTGACTCCGTGGCGTGGAGTCTTCTCAGCTTTGAATTATATCTCATCAGTAGGGCCAGGCTTCCATGCAGGTCTGAAAACTCCTTCTTGTCGTCAGGAACCCTGTCCATCGGGAAAATGTCTATCCAGATGCCTGTCCTGATGCTGTTTCCATGCCATGGGACATAGGAACGTGTCAATGTCCTCGTGCAGTCGCATACCCTGCCGAAAGCGATATAGCAGTCGTCTATGGTGGTGCTGTCAATGAACCTGTAATCCGGTGAGCGATATGTCTTCCGGAAACGCTCATAATCTTCCCGCGGCATCATAATGTCAATGTCATCGTCCCATGGGATGAATCCCTTATGCCTTATGGCTCCCAGCAGGGTGCCATATCCCAGTGAATAACGTATGCCGTTTTTCTCGCAGAAAGCTGCCACATCATTCAATATCCCCAGGCTGAACTGCTGCAGCTCCTTCGTGTCCAGTTCTTTCATTGCAGTTTATTTCAATTTGTATAATCCTTCGCCCCTCAGATACCGCTCCTGTATGTCCGCCATTGCCACGATTTCCTTATCCGAAAGAATCCTGGAGCCTGGACCGTATGACAATACCGCATTCATGAACTCCCTGATTTCATATCGCAGTCCTTCACCCATAAATGGCAGAAAGCATTTCTTGTTCTTGTTCTGGTCCTCGAACCTTAGCTCGAAGTAGTCGGTCTTCCACCATGGCGCAGGCACATATACATATCCGCTGGTACCGGATATTATCATGTTCCCTTCTGTCTTGGCACCCAGGCCTACCTGGAAAGATGCCGTCGCCGAGTCATATCTGAACACTGCCTTAGTGTAGATGTCCACGTCGTTCCTCATCTTGGAATAGAACTCCACACTCCGGTAGTCCAGTCCCAGAAGCTTCAGTATAGGAAGGATAGGGAAGCATGCATTCTCGTTCATGCTTCCTCCATACCGCTTTGGATCAAGCTTCTCTGAGTTCCAGTCCGTGATGGTCGTCACCGAGGCGTTTATATCCACAATATCTCCCACAGCTCCGGACTTCAGCATCGAGATGAGATGGCGGAATGCGGGGCAGTATGCGGTCTTGTGCGCGACCATGAGGACTAGTCCTTTTTCTTTTGCAAGAGCAGTAAGCTCTTCGGCCTCTGACCTGTTCAGTACGAAAGGCGTTTCGCACAGGACATGCTTTCCGGCCTCAAGGGCAGCCTTGACATATTCGTAATGTGTGTAATGCGGGGTCGCCACATATACGGCATCGCAGCTGTCAAGGAGCTCTCTATAAGTATTGGCGGCGACAAGAATCCCGTTGTCAATGCAGAATTTCCTGGCCTCTTCAATGTCAATGCTGTATGCAGCGCTGATGGAGACGCATGAGACAAAGGATGACTCCGGGACAAACCTGCGGGCAATGCTTCCTGTACCGGCAATGCCGAACTTCACGCATTTGCGGTTCCTGATGTCAGTGCTTGAGATACCCTCGGTCCTCGGAAGATATACTACATTGCAATATTCCTTCAGATAATCGAACTTTCCTTCCCAGTCAGATCCTATGGCGAAAATATCCACCCCGTACTTCTGGATATCATCGATTTTCTGCCCGCTATATTCCTCTATGATTATTTCATCGGCGTAGCCCGTAGCCTTCACCGCCTCTATGCGCTGAACCAGGCTGTCATGGGTGTTCAGCTTCCCTCTTTCGAGGTCGAAATTGTCAGTGGTGACACCGACAATGAGATAGTCACCCAGGGCTTTAGCCCTCCTGAGGAGATTTATATGACCCTGATGGAGAAGGTCATACGTTCCGTATGTTATGACTTTGACCATTGCCTGGCTATTTTGACGGTTCAAATTCATGAATGTGCGCGGCAAGCTCTGCCAGCTCATGGTCGGAAGACAGGCCCATGTGTGATATTCGGTAGAATCCCGGTCTGCTTCCAGGCATTATGAATGTCTCGTAATTGTCTATAAGCCCTCTGAATATCTTGCGCTCGCCGGTGTCTGCAGTCTGTATGGCAGTGATCGCGGATGACGGATGCTCTGCCGGCATTGCCCATCCGAACTTGGCGCATTCCTTTCTGAATATCTCTGCACGGTGACGGATTGCCTGGATATTCAATGCTTCGCCCCCCCCCTGGGCTTCAATCTGCTTGAGCCTTGCGTGCAGCTGCAGATAGAGGGTAGTTGCAGGGCTGAACGGAGTCTGTCCTCTGCGTAGATTGTCCAGATTCTCCGCGAAATCCCAGTAATAGCCGTTGTGTGCGAACTTGTAGCCTTCAAGTCTGGAGCTTAGAAACACTATGGACAATCCAGGAGGAATGTTAAGCCCTTTCTGGCTGCTTGTTATGCAGATGTCTATGCCCAGACGGTCCATGTCGAGCTCCTCTGCGAGGAACGTGCTGATTACATCCACGACCATCGGGACGTCATACTTGCGGCATATTCCGGAAATCTTCTCCAGATCATACAGGACTCCTGAAGACGTTTCGTGATGCTGGCAGAGGAACACGTCCGGGCGCTCTTTCGCGATAGTGCGTTCAAGGACGTCATAGTCAATGTCTTTAGTGAACGGGACCTCGAAATTCACGGTCGGGATGCCATAATATCTGCATATAGAGAGCCATCTTCTGCCGAAAGAACCGCCATTGATCACGATGGCCTTCTTCTTCGTGCATATATAGTTCTCTGCAACAGCGGACATTGCGCCTGTCCCTGAACCTGTGTAGATGATAGTCTTGCCTGCATTGCAGTGGATCAGCCGGAGCAGAATCTGCTCTGACTCCAGATTGATGGCAGAGAACTCGGCGGTTCTCATGTATGGAATAGGCTTGGAGCCGATTGCGGCGATTTCTGGATCAATATTTCCAGGAAATACGTATGACAGCATAAGCAAGAAGCTGTTTTAATTATTAATTTTATGGCGCAAATTTACTACTTTTGTGTGTAAAACAATCCTGTTCCGGAATAAACTGCCAGTCCGGCTATGTGTACATCTGCATAATCTTCTGTGTATTAATTATTTACAGTGCGGGATATTTTATTGGAACGATTAAGGAACTTATTATGAGGCGTCTTGAGAATGACGAAATACATGCCTGTCTTCTGGATATCCTTAAAGCAGTGGACAGGTTCTGTACAGAAAGCGGGCTGAGGTATTCAATGGCATACGGAACACTGCTTGGAGCTGTGCGGCACAAGGGATTTATTCCCTGGGACGATGACATAGACATCCTGATGCCCCGTCCTGATTTCGACAGGTTCGTCGCCACTTTCGGAAAGGAGCCTGGCTCGCGCTACAGGTGTCTGTATAATACCGACAATGAAGAAGGATGCTTTATCCATTTCTTTGCGAAAGTCCAGGATACGCATACGGTCAGCCATCAGGGGAAATTCGTCAGATACAGGTTCGGTCTGAATATAGATGTTTTTCCTGTCGATGGAAAGCCGGATGATGTCCATGTCCAGCAGAAAATGGAGCGGAAGCTGTCCTCATGGTCGCACCGACTGAATATATGCGGTACGAAGTTCGATATTCTGGATTTCCATCAGCCTCTTTTCTCCAAGCTGGAGGCCCACCTTCTCGGGCCGGAGCATTGGGCGCAGAAGTGCAATGAACTTATGCGGAGCTATGATTTCGGCAAATGCCGCATGGCAGGCTCCGTGTCTGTCACATATAACGGTCTCCGTGAAATATTCGAGAGGAGCATGTTCGAGAACTATACCGAGCTTGAATTCGAGGGCTGCCGTTTCAAGGCGTTCGCTGACTGGGAAAAATTCCTGGTCCAGCAGTATGACGACTACATGCAGCTTCCGCCGATGAATAAGCGGAAGCATCACCATATCATATCCTACATGAAGGACTAGAACATCTTAGGGTGGCTTTCTATCTTGAATTTTCCGGTGAAGATGGCCCGTCTGATAAATTTGACAGGGTCTTTAAGGAGAATGCCCAGCCTTCTGCAGTTCTTCGACTTCAGCAGCTTCCTGTCAGCAGGGAGGTAAGCTGCCACAGACTCGCGGATGGGCTTCACATATTTGAGAAGTTCTTCAGTGCTTCTGCCGCATCTGCTGGCTTCCTTCGCCATCTTTACCCCCATCTTGAGGACCTTGTTCCTGAAATAATGCTGGTATTCGGGAAGAAAGTTATTGTCGATCAGGAATTTATACCTTTCCTGCTCGGCACGGAAGAAATCCACACTCCTCTGTGGGTTCACATGATGGTCAATGCTCCCTTTCCTCTGCCTGTAATGGTACAGCGGAACATTGCATACGGCGACGCTTTTCGCATGCGAGAACCATTTCGGTGTGGTCGAATAGTCCTCGTACATCCTTGACGGCATTTTCTCCACCAGCATTTCCTTGTGGTAGAGCTTGTCCCATACATAGCTGTATATGCGCTTGTCATCCATTATCAGAAACAGGGCCTGGTCGCGTGTAAGTACGGTATCATGCTTGAGGGGGCATTTGAAAGTGCGCTTCCCGGGGTAGTCCCTAAATACTCCGCAGACTGCTATGTCTGCACCTGTATCCATAAGGGTGTGGTACATCTTTTCGATCATGTCAGGCTCCATCCAGTCATCGGAGTCTATGAAGCCTATGATGTCTGCGGAAGCCATGCCGAGCCCCAGGTTCCTGCTGTCCGACAGCCCCGTATTAGCCTTGTGCACAACCTTTATCCGGCTGTCTTTCGCCGCATATTCGTCACAGATGAGCCCGGAACGGTCTGTCGCCCCGTCATCGATCAGTATGAACTCCCAGTCCTGGAATGTCTGGGCTATCACGGATTCGATGCATTGCGCAACGAACCGCTCTACATTATATACCGGAGCTATTATACTGACAAGTGGCATTCTGCAAAAAATGATATATATGTAAATGAAACTTTATGCAAAGATTGCAAACTTACGAAGAAATTTTCTAAATTTCCTTATCTTTGCGTGCCGGAAGCCGCTTTTTAGGATTGCCTGACTGGCATCCTGGGACTTCGGCAGAGCAAGAAATCAACAATAGCATCATGGATAAGAACAGTTATGCATTGGGTATGAGCATTGCCCATAATATGCTCCAGTCAGGTGTCAAGGAAGTCGCGTTCGATGATTTTGTAGCCGGACTCAAGGCAACATTGACCAGACAGGAGCCTGCAATATCATATAAGGAGGCAGGGGACATCCTGGACAAGTATTTCCAGCAGCTTCAGGAGAAGCAGGCGGCCGAGCAGGCAGAGATCTCGGAAGTCATGAAGAAGGAAGGAGAGGAGTTCCTTGCGGCCAATGCCAAGAAGGAAGGCGTGGTAGTATTGCCTAGCGGCCTTCAGTACAAGGTCATCAAGGAGGGCGAAGGACGTATGCCTGAGCTGACCGACAAGGTCAAATGCCATTACGAGGGAACATTTGTGGACGGAGAGAAGTTCGACAGCTCATACGACCGCAAGCAGCCGGCTGTGTTCGGTGTGAACCAGGTTATCCCGGGATGGACAGAGGCCCTTCAGCTTATGAGCGAAGGCTCCGTATGGGAACTTTACATCCCTTACAAGCTTGGCTATGGCGAGGCTGGTGCACAGGGCGCCATCCCTCCATATTCCGCACTTGTATTCAAGGTGGAGCTTATCGAGGTCCTCTAGCGGCATGAAGGACGCGATTACTGAAAAAGGCAAATGGAAGATCCTGAAGAGCGAATACCTCTTCAGGCGTCCATGGCTTACAGTGAGGAAGGACTGCGTGGAACTGCCTGACGGACGGCAGAATCCCGAGTTCTATGTGATGGAATATCCTGACTGGGTCAATGTGATAGCTCTTACAGAAGACGGGAAGTTCGTCATGGAGCGCCAGTACAGGCATGGGCTTGGCAAGACGTGCTATGAGATACCGGCCGGCGTGATCGAGGCAGGGGAGACTCCACTTGAGGCTGCCAGACGTGAACTTATGGAGGAAACGGGGTATGGCGATGGCGAATGGTCAGAAATAATGACCATCTCCGGAAATCCCAGCACTACCAATAACCTGTCGCACTGCTTCGTTGCGAAAGGTGTCAAAAAACTTGGTTCACAGCATCTTGACAGTACCGAAGACCTGGAGATCGTTCTTCTGGAGCAGGACCAGGTCCGTGACCTTATGGTTAATGACCAGGTGAAGCAGGCACTTATGGCTGCGCCGCTCTGGAAATTTTTTGCGGAAAGCAAGCTGATCTAATCTTCATCATGGGATATCTTCCGTATCCTTGACGGGATGCGGAATGCGTCGTGAAGCTGCATGTCCCTCAGTATCTTACGGCGCCGGGCGACACGGGCATTGAACCTTTCTGCCGCCCGGCGTCTTTTTCCGTCCGTCATGGCAGTGCTCCATTTCAAGGCATTGTCTTTCAGCATTGGCGTAAGGCGGGCAACAGTATCCCCGATCTGCCTTGGCTGCAGTTCGCACTCCCATACAGTCATGACATTCCATCCCATTGCCTCCAGCATTGCGGTATTGCACTCGTCCCTCCGGATATTGCGCCTTATCTTAGTCTCCCAGAAATCGGTGTTGGTGCTGGGCATTGATGCGAGCCTGCAATCCTTGTGACCATGCCAGAAGCAGCCGTTCACGAAGATGGCGGTATGGCATCCGGGCAGCACTATGTCAGGTGTGCCCGGCAGTCCTTTTACATACAGGCGGTAGCGGAAGCCCTCCTTGAAAAGAGCTCTGCGCAGCACTAGTTCCGGGCCTGTCTCCTTTGAACGTATGTGTGACATGCAGCGGTGACGCTGCTCCGATGTCATCCTGTCTGCCATGGCGCTATAATGTTACTCCGTATTCATGTTTCAGCTCGTCCATGACAAACGAGCTCTCCAGAGAGCCAAGGTGCTCTATGGTTCCAAGCACGTTCAGCACGAACTCCTGATAATATTTCATGTCCGGGGCGTGAATCTTGAGCAGATAGTCGTATTGTCCGGAGATGTTGTAGCATTCAGTTACTTCAGGTATGCCGGCTATGGTCCGGGTGAAGTTCTCGGCAATATCTTTTCCGAGTCTGTTCATCTTCACCGAACAGAATACTACGAAACCTTTGTTCAGCTTCTCCGAATCCAGGACGGCGATATATTTCCTGATGATTCCCTCCTTTTCCAGGCGCCTGACCCGCTCGAATACCGGGGTCGAAGATAGGTGCACACGCGATGCAAGCTCCTTGACCGTTAGCCTTGCATTCTTCTGCAGCTCCCTGAGTATCTGTATGTCAATGTTATCTACCATAAGAAAATTATTCTGTTTCAATGTCTGTTTTCAATGAATGCCTATGCATATATTCTATAAAAGCACGTAAAAATAGTTATATTTCCCTAATTATCGAAAATATTTGGATGATAATTCCATAACATGCTAATTTTGCATCAGAACGAACAAGACAAATAGACTTTTGAAATATAAACTTAAATAGCTTCAGACTATGGCAGAAAGAAAGTTACATTTCGAGACACTTCAGGTTCATGTAGGTCAGGAACAGCCTGATCCGACGACAGATGCACGAGCTGTGCCTATATACCAGACGACATCTTATGTGTTCCACAACTCGCAGCACGCGGCAGACAGGTTTGCGCTGAGAGATGCAGGAAATATCTACGGTCGCCTCACCAATCCGACACAAGGCGTATTCGAGGATAGAGTCGCAGCGCTTGAAGGTGGAGTCGCAGGGCTTGCAGTCGCAAGCGGAGCAGCAGCTGTTACATACTCATTGCAGAACATTCTCGCTCCTGGCGACCACATTGTAGCGGCAGATAATCTGTATGGCGGTTCTTTCAACCTCATCACCCATACGCTCCATGCCCAGGGTGTGCAGAATACTATTGTCAATGTCAATGACCTGGAGGCTCTGGAGAAGGCTATCCGCCCGAACACGAAGGTAATCTATGCCGAAACATTCGGCAATCCGAACTCCGATGTCACGGATCTTGACGGAGTAGCTGAAGTGGCTCACAGACATGGTATTCCATTTATCGTGGATAACACATTCGGAACACCGTATCTCATCAGGCCTATCGAGCATGGAGCCGATATCGTGGTGCATTCTGCCACCAAGTTCATCGGCGGTCATGGTTCCAGTCTCGGCGGAGTGATCGTGGACGGCGGGACATTCGACTGGAAGGCATATCCGGAGAAATATCCTACATTGGCGCAGCCAGATCCGTCATATCACGGGGCAGTCTTTGCGGATGTAGCTGGCAAGGCGGCATTTGTGACGAGAATCCGTGCAGTCGTGCTGCGTGATACAGGTGCTACCATATCTCCGTTCAATGCGTTCCTGCTGCTTCAGGGACTTGAGACGTTGTCACTCAGGGTCGAGCGCCACGTGGAGAATGCATTGAAAGTAGTTGATTTTCTGGCTCATCACCCGAAAGTGGCGAAGGTGAACCATCCGTCCCTGCCGGATCACCCTGATCATGCATTGTATGAGAAGTATTTCCCTAATGGTGGCGGCTCCATATTCACATTCGAGATCAGGGGCGGTGAAAAGGAAGCGTGGAAGTTCATTGATTCGCTTAAGATTTTCTCTCTCCTCGCGAATGTCGCCGATGTGAAGAGCCTTGCCATCCATCCTGCCACCACGACCCATTCTCAGATGAGCCCGGAGGAGCTTGAGCAGCAGCACATCACACCATCTACAGTCCGTCTGAGCATAGGAATCGAGCACATAGATGATATCATCGCCGACCTCAGCCAGGCACTGGATCAGATATAGTTTCGTGAAACGTAAGTAATTGAGTTATAGGATAATGACCGATTTCAGAGTTGCTATATTGCCAACTTTGAAATCGGTCATTTTATTGAATATTACGTAGTTACATTCCACGCTCAATCATAGGAGATACTGTGAGTGAAACCATGTAGAACGCTGAATACTTGTCAATGTGCCGGTACACATCTATCTTATAGGCAGATAAGTCATCACTTCCCTGCATGACATATAAATGTCCCTCTCCGGATTTGATGCGACTCAGCCTGATTCCTTTGGATGCCAGCTCCATGGCCATGGCATCAGCAAAAGCGATAGCCTCCTTTTCGGTCCATTGCGGACGGGACAGGAGGCGTTTTGCTTCATATTTGAGCGCCGACGGCACTTTTCCTGCGATTCCCCGCTCGAAAGAAATCTCATAGCATTGCAGTGCATCACGCAATCCTCGCTGTGCACTCACGGAGAACACAGGCTCACCACGATAGGTGAGGTTGTACCCCACCGGTTTCTTTTCTCCGTAATTATCATTGCCATAGACTATTACACCATCGCTGAAATAATCCTGCCATTCCCAGTTGGAGCGTCTGCGGACAGCATCCCCAATATCGCTGAAATGAAGATTCCACGGATTTCCGTCCACTGGCTCCACCACTCCGAGAGGTCTGTACATGATATCGTCAATGCTGAGTTCCCGGTCTGGCTCCACGAATGTCTCCACTGCCGGAGCCTCAGGCTCAGTGCTTCCGGTGACATCTGCATTGACATTAACCTCTGCCGCCTTTATATCCTCCTCGGTCCAGTAGGTCAGTGCCCTTTGTTCGCAGCAGACGAGCTGCCCGTCTTCATCCCTGACTTCCCGGCGTGTCCAGTTCCCCATGGAGTCCTTCTCCAGGATATTGTACGAATAGGTAATCTGTCCGAGAAGAAGTACGACGGACTCGGAACGGACAATATCCCCATTGTCATTCAGATAATCTATCGTGCTGCTCAGCCCTTTCTTGTATATGGCATCCTCCTGGATGCTGTAGAACGTGGTATCCGGACCTGAGGACAGGAAAGGCAGTACAAGTGTGTCAATATCCATGAACGGGACTCCGCCCCATCTCCATTCCCTCCGGATATTACCGGCCAGGACTTCAGTGCCGTCTGCCCTGAATTCAAGCACTGTCCTGGAATCATTCTTCGAGCTTGTCGTGACGCATCTTCTCACATGCCCGTGCAAGGCATGGAGCACGGCGTCCAGGTATATGCGTCCGATGTATGGCTCACTTCCGGCGAGGCAAGGCAGCGAGGTCAGCGCCAATATGATGGCAATGCCTATGTTGATTGATCTGTTCATGGTTCTGTGATTTCGTGAAACCTTAGAATCTGTTTAAATTTATGTCGAAAAGTTTTTTATGTGGCCTTTCCGGAATAGTTTTTCAGGCTTTCCTCAGTCAGATAGATCCGGCTATCTTTTTCGGAATCCCGAAAAAACTCTCCTCGAAAATTCCTCATAAAATTTCTGACGAATAAAACTTAAACAGCTTCTTAATCCGGCAGCTAGATAACTCCGGAGCCTATCATTTCATCCCTGTCATACCACACTGCGAACTGCCCTGGGGTTATCCCGCGCTGAGGCGTCTCGAACAATATGAACATCCCGGCTTCGCGCATGACCAGGATGGCGTCCTGAAGTGGCTGGCGGTAGCGGATCCGTACACGGTAGCGCCGTATTTCGCCGACATTCATCCTGAGATCCTCACGGATCCAGTGGAGCTCGTCAGGGGTGATCATGAGGCAGCTGCGCGACAATCCCTTATGCTGATGTCCCTCACCGACATATATTATATTCCTGTCAATGTCTGTGGATATCACGAAGAGCGAGTCCTTGTGCCCGCCGATGTTCAGGCCTTTGCGCTGTCCTATGGTATAGAACTGAGCACCCTCATGCCGTCCTACGACAGCCCCGTAAGGATTGGCCTTATAACGAGTCTTCTTTATATGATGCCTGCCGGACCTGTATGTCTCGGTCTCGAACTTGATGGCTTCGTAAGTCACAGGTTTTGAAAGCTTTTCGAGCTGCTCGTCTGTAAGCGAACGCACTTTGTCGAAGTTGTAGATGGAATCGTAGCGGCATCCTCCCTCATAGCTTCCTGCCTCGGAATGAGCCGCCTTGTCATCAGAGATATAGTCCGTCACGAGGCTGACTTCTCCGATCCAGTCATCAGCAAGGATGGACGTCATCGTGGACTTTATATACTGATACTGCTCGGAATCATTGAAATAGGTATCATAGACCTCGACAACATCACCTTCCACAGACTTCAGCTTCTGCTGCAGGAACACCGGGAGATCGACTTTCCCCACGAAGCATATCCCCTGGGAATCCTTCTTCTCGGCAGAAGGCAGATCCGCTTCTGCGGCGATGCGCCTTACCTCAGGCTTGCATATATTCCCGATGGGGAACATTGCCATAGAGAGCTGCTCCTCCGTGAGCTGGCAAAGGAAATAGCTCTGGTCCTTGTTAGGATCCGTTCCTGCAAGTATTCTCCATATAGGCTTGCCATCACGCATGAGCTGCTTTCCCTCGGTATCAAGCGCAGGCTCCTTCCTGCAATAGTGTCCAGTGGCGACCATATCGGCCCCCATCTTCCGTGCAGCCTTCAGAAAAGCGTCAAACTTTATCTCACGGTTGCAGAGCACATCCGGGTTAGGTGTCCGCCCTTTCGAATATTCGTCGAACATGTAGTCCACCACCCTCTGCCGGTATTCCTTGCTCAGGTCAATGAAATAGAACGGTATGCCTATTTTCCTGGCCACCATCTCGGCCACGAACCTGTCCTCCTCCCACTCGCAGTCGCCGTGAAGCGTGCCTTCCGTGTCGTGCCAGTTCTGCATGAACATGGCGAACACATCATAGCCCTGCTGCTTCAGAAGCAGAGCCGCCACGCTTGAATCCACGCCTCCTGAAAGGCCTACACAAACTTTCTTACCCATATTTGTAGATTTTGTCCGGGAAAACTGTCCGGTTACGGTGCAAAGATAATCAAAAGCCGGAGCGGTCTGTAAATAAATTTTCATTTCTTGCCGTATTTACTTATCTTTGAAACGTTTGACATAAAATATATCAGTATCATGATAGACAGGAAACTGGAAATAGACTATATAGAATACAGCAGCATTGACGAACTCGAGCCGCAGGACAGGGAACTCTGCGAAGCGGCAGAATTGGCTTTGGCGGGTTCATACGCTCCATATTCGCATTTCAATGTCGGCGCGGCGGTAAGGCTTGCCGACGGTAGCATTGTCACAGGCGCAAATCAGGAGAATGCAGCCTATCCGTCGGGGCTTTGCGCTGAAAGGACGGCAATGTTCGCGGCACATGCGAATCATCCCGACGTGCCGATGATATCAATCGCCATAACAGGGGCGCAGAATGGTGTGCTCAACAGCGGTATAACAGCTCCATGCGGTGCGTGCCGTCAGGTGATGGCTGAATATCAGAAAGTAAGCGGCGTCAAGTGGTCGGTTCTTTTCTACGGAAAGGACAGGATCCTGAAGTTCAGCCAGGTGGAAGATATTCTGCCATTCATCTTCACGAATCTTGACTGAAAAGCTGTTTAAATTTATGTCGAAAAGTCTTTTATGGGTCATTCCGGAATAGTTTTTCAGGCTTTCCTCAGTTAGATAGCTCCTGCTTTTCAGGAAATTTGTGCCACTTGCGGACAGAGTTTTGCTGATTAAACAAAAAGTAGTATATTTGTGCTCGGGAAAGTCGTACACGACCAGCTCCCTCCAAACTCCCCCAGGGCCGGAAGGCAGCAAGGGTAGGAGGTCGTAGCGGTGCGATGTGCTAAGCTTTCCCTTTTTTCGTATCTGCCCGTTCCGCGTTGAGCCCTGCTTAGTAGTGTGGCGCCGTCCCGACATACC
The DNA here is from genome assembly GCA_934691625.1 of uncultured Bacteroidales bacterium. Lineage (GTDB taxonomy): Bacteria > Bacteroidota > Bacteroidia > Bacteroidales > UBA932 > Cryptobacteroides. Next base: position 436,450 of record CAKUTA010000001.1, read on the forward strand.
TAAAAAATAGAGGAGACTGAAAAAACAGTCTCCTCTGCCTGAGCCACTCAAGGGGTTCGAACCCTCGACCTGCGCATTACGAATGCGCTGCTCTACCAACTGAGCTAAAGTGGCATCGTCTTACAAATGTAATGCTTTTTTCTGGAAATCTGCCATCTTGCAGCGAAAAAATGCACTTCAGGAAGAAAAATCATTGATATTACTTGATTTCCTTATAATAATAGAGCCCGCAGGTGTTCCTGGTGATGGCTTCCGGATGAAATATTTTTACCAGGTCATGCAGGATGATGTCTGGTCTGACCGCGCCGCTCTCCCAGAAATCATTGCCTCCTCCGGCATTGGTGCGTAGCGTATTGTTATATATATGGGAGATGTCCATGCTCATGAACACCGGATTTATGCTGTAGAGCTCCTGCCTGGAGCTGCACCATCCTGTATTCAGCCAGTAAGACGCTTCCTGCGAATATATTACTGCCTGCTCGATGGAAATGACAGAAGATTCGCTTCTGCCAGGCTCTGCGCCGAGCAGCCGTGCTCCGGCATCATTGACGAGACGTGTCATGTAGTTGCTCCCTCCTGGAATGTACCAGGCGTCAGCGTATGGAATGTTCATCAGGACTCCAGGCCTGCCGTGAAATCTTGCAGGATCTGCCAGGCTGTCGCTTCTAAGCTTTGACTTTACGTCTTCAGCCAATGCTAGATAGCGTGACGATACCGCGGTCAGGATGGAATCAGCCGTATCCATGTGCCCTGTCAGTGCGCCGAAAATGCGTATGTACGAAGCCCTCCCGACAGGATTGTCTTCCAGATAATCATTGAGCGTCAGCACCTTGATGCCAAGCTTGCGCAGCTGCTTAGTGAAATCTGAACCTGGCACTGAATATGATACGACGAGGTCAGGAGCCAGAGCCGCGATTTTTTCGTAGTCCGGCATTGCATCCTGCCCTACTTCAGATATCATCCCGTCGCTGATGCGCCTCCTCACATCTGGCGCAGATATGTACCTGGTTCCGGATATCCCGCAGATAACTGAATCGCATCCGAGGGCTGAAAGATATGCCACATAGCTGGACGACATGCAGACTATCCTGTCAAGGCTTCTGCCCACGGCTATGCTGTCCACGGCTGTGCCGTCTGTTCCAAGGACAAGTATCTTATATCCGCAGTCTGTTTCCGTTATTGTGAAAAGAGCTGAACTTTGTGTGTCGGCAGCCTTGTGACCGCATCCGCAGACCAGCACAAGGGTAGCGGATAATGTCAGAAGCTTGTTTGCAAAACAGCTTCCCAATATCTTTCTCATGTTTTCTGACATTTATGGCAAATTTAAGCACTTCCTCTGACAATATCTTCAGTATAGTTCATTATCTTTGCCATGAATAAAACTTAGAAGCTGTTTTGAAATGATTATCTGAAGGTTACTTACCTCAAAACAACTTTTCAATCATTTCAAAACAGCTTTTGGACATCACACCAGCTAGGCGAGATAAAGACAAGAATATACAAGCATCTATGGTACAATATGATATGAAGATCCAGATGATGGACGCGGGGATGACGCTCTTTGAATCGGAGCAGAATTACGGGAATGCACTTGGACAGGTCAAGGCCGAGCTGGAAGTCTATGGCAATGTACTTAGACCCAGCGAACTGGCAGATGCCGCGCTTCCTGAATCCACAGGTGACTGTGACCTGTTCATGGACTGGTCCACATTCTGGAGAGTGCGGTATATATCATGCCATCTGGAGAGTGCCGGAGAAATCCAGCGAGGCGGAAAGACCATCTACCGCTATGCGGCTACATTCAAGGAAGGAAACCGCAGCACCATGCTCAGGGGGGCAGTCATGCTTATATTCCTGCTGGCATTTGCCTGCGAGACAGTCCTTGCCCCAGGACTGCTGTACACTCTTCAGGGACTTGTCTGCTCTGGCATCACTGCATATCTGTGGATACTTCCCAGCCGCAAGGCGCAGAAGACTGTCACTGCGCTGATGAAGAAAATCGGAAGCTAGATGTGTTTTTGCGCAGCCCACTTAGAGTGACAGCGCCGCAGACCTGCCGGCGAGCAGGCCCATGGAAAATGCCGCATGCAGATTATATCCGCCGGTATCCGCATCAATGTCAAGCACTTCTCCGCAGAAGTACAGTCCTGGGCACTTGCGTGATGCAAGCGTCTTCGGTATGATCTCATCACACGACACACCGCCAGCAGTGACGACACACCGTTCATAGCCGACAAACCCTTCTATGTCAAGCTCCCAATGCCTTATGGCATTGACTATCGACATGATCCTTACGGCCTCGTGCCCTTTAGGACCGGACACCATTTCAGGATGGCATTTTATGAATCCTGGAATCAGCTCCCAGGGAATCAGCTTGCCTAGCAGGATCTTCAGTGTCTGCCTTGCAGGCTTCCCCTTGCTGCGCGGGTCGGAAAGCACTTCTTTCCATAGAGCGCTGACCCTTAGGCTGAACTCCTCCGCCGGTACGCCTGGCTTCATGTCTATGACAAGCCTGACTTTTCCGCCGTTGACCAATGTCTTGACGGCATTCCTGCTGACGGCGAACCCCGCCGGGCCTTCGACCCCGCCGTCTGTGAAGTCAATGTCTCCATCCATCTCCTGAATCTCAGTCCCGTTTGCCTCCAGGTGTACTCCTATGTTTTTCAGGGAGTTGCCGCATAGTGCACTTCCTGTTTCAGAAAGCGGAAGAGTTCTGTCGATATGACATTTCATCTCGCCCTTGTATCCGTCAGGAACAAGCTTGTACCCTTTCGGAACCAGTGCTGTCAATGAAGGGAAACATTGCTTTATGCTGTGTCCCAGTTCTTTTGCGATACGGTATCCGTCTCCGGTGGAGCCTGTCGTGGGGTAGGAGAGTCCGCCTGTGGCGACAATAAGCCGCGAGCATGTGCAGCATCGGTTATCTGCAGTCGTTACGGAGAATATCCGCCCGCTGCTTCCGTCATCTTCGGTAGTGATGCTGCTGACTTCAGCTCCAGTCTTTATCACGGCACCTGCCCTTGTCGCGGCATCGGCAAGCGCATCTACGACATCCATTGACTTGTGGGAAACCGGAAATGCCCTGTCTCCGCGCTCAACGGTGGACGGCATCCCATTGGCTTCGAAAAACTCTATAAGCCGTTCCGGAGTCATATTGTAGAATGCAGGACGCAGGACATTGGAATTTGCCTTGACACGCGGCGCGAAGTCATTCCAGTCTTTCACGTTGGTGAAGTTGCACCGTCCCTTACCTGTTATCATGATTTTTCTGCCAGGGCGCGGCATCTTTTCAAGGACCAGGACGGAAACCTCCTTTCCTGCAGTCCTTGCGCCATAAGCAGCCATGAGCCCGGCTGCCCCTCCGCCTATTATTATGATATCGTAGTGCATTTTATCTGATGCTGAAGCCTATTGTCCCGTTGCCGCAGAATGAGCCTGTAATGGAGGTCTCCCCGTCAGAGCTTTTCCAGAGCGGCATCCTTGGCGCAAGCTCGATCGCCACGAGGTCGCCTGTCCTTATATATATACGTGCAGTCGCCTCCACTATGGCATTCTCCAGCTTCTCGAGACCTTCAGCATTGACCCTTAATATCTCATTCCCGTTCCTGGACAGCATGAACTCGTTCTCCGCATTGCCGAATACGCATTTCTGATATAGCGGTGCGGGCAGGAACGATGTGTGGTCAATGCAGGATGCGCATGCGAAATCCTCCTCGCCGCCGTTCATGAGATTCTCCGGGTACAGCAGCATGCCGTAGTTGGCGGAGTCGTAGTATCTGGACACAAATTTCTGCCCGACGCTTTTGCCTGGCTTGCATATCCTTGCGAACAGTACCGGGCTGAATGTCAATGCGCTTATGAAATCCTGAGGGTAAAGATCCTCATTGTCCTTCTCCCATGTGGTGTCCGGACGCACTATTATCTTCCCTGAAAATGTCTTTACGATGATATTCATCCGCCTAGAATAGCTTGCCCTGCTGGAACTTGCCTTTCAGCATGTCCACGGCATCGTTCAGCTCCTTGCCTTCCAGTGGCTTCTTCTTCTCTTTCTCGAACTGTTCCTTGAGCCTTGCGAACTGGCGCTTCGTGTCCATGGTGAACTCCCCGTTCATTATCCATGCGAAATAAGCCGGTTCCGCCTCGTAAACCTCCCTTGCCGTCTTGCCCTTATGCTTGCCGAAGCTGATTGTCGGCTCGTCGTTTTTTCCGAGTACGAGCCTTCCTGCATAATCCACAGTGCGTGGACGCCCGCCGACTCCGGAAAGGAACTCCACATTATTCTTCAGGACATTGTCATGATACTTGTCCGGCTGCTTGTACATTTCCAGCTCGCCTTTCAGCACCTCGTAGGTCGCCATAGTGTCAGCTTCTGCGGAATGTGCATTCTTGAAATCCTCCCCTCCGCAATAGAACCGGTATGCCGCTTTCAGGTTACGTGGCTCCATATAGTGATAGATGGTCTGGACATCGATCATCTGCTTGGCATGAAGGTCAATGTCTATCGCATCCAGAACTTTCTGTGCCTTCTCCTTCTTGTCCGCGGTGGTTTTCGGGTTCTCTGTCCTCGCCTTGCAATATGCCCTTACGCGCTCGATTTCCTCCGCAAGCATAGGCAGGTCAAACTTGGTCGAGTTGTAGCCTGCAAGATCGCTGTCCTTCAGCCACTCCACGACTTCGGGAGCTATCTCGATGAATTTAGGCTCATTGGCAACATCCTCATCCTTGATCCCGTTCACCTGGCTGGCACCGGGATCGATGCTCTTCTGTTTCCCTGCCGCATAGTCCCATGGACATACCCTCCAGGTCCTGACCTCATGGTGATGGTCTGGAAATACCTTCACGAAGCTCAGCTCCACTATAGAATCGGACACGATATTCAATCCTGTGCTTTCAATGTCGAAGAACAGGAGCGGCCTTTCAAGATTCAGTTCCATAATTATTTGACCATTATAGGCATTACGATGCCGAACACTTTCTCGCTCTTGACTTCCTCTTCAGAAGGCTGGAGCAATGCCGACCTCCTCTTGTCCGCGAATTTCATCACGACTTCCTCGCATGAGAGGTTTGAAAGCATCTCGATTATATGCGTTGACTTGAAGCCGATTGACAGCTCGCATCCGTCATACTGGCATGCGATTTTCTCGTGAGCCGCGATTTCAAAGCCGAGATCCTGTGCTGAAATCTCCAGTGAACCTGGAGCCAGGTCGAACTTGATATGGTTTGAACCCTTCGGAGAGCATACGGCGATTCTCCTTACAGTGTTGAGAAGCTGCATACGGTTGATCCTCAATATGTTTGAGTTGTTCTGAGGGATGATTGTGCGGTATTTCGGATAGTTTCCCACCACCAGGCAGCAGATTATCGTGGTGCTGTCGAACTTGAATACGGCAGTCTTTGAATCGAAAGTTATGCTGACGTTCTCTGTCTCCTTGCCGATGACTGACTTGATGACAGCCGCATGCCTCTTGTTCAGGATGAATGAGCATGGCGCCGAAGCCTTGACGTCATCTGCGGTGTAGCATGTGAGCTTCTGCAGGTCTGATGCCACTAGTGTTGTAGCGTCCGGGGCAATGTCGAAGAATATACTGTTCATGACAGGACGGCTATCCTCGTCAGAAGATGCATAGATTGTCTTGCCGATTCCATCTACCAAGCTCATTGCCGGGAACTCGATTGTGGATGCGTCATCACCTGTGGTCTGGCTCTCGGGATAGTCGTCAGGGTTGAAGTATGGCAATGTGGATGCACCGCTTGCCCAGGCGCATTCGAACTGGTTGTCGCTTATTGTGCTGATAGTCACAGGCTGGTCCGGAAGCTCCTTCAGCAGGTCATTGAGCTGCCTTGCCGGTACTGCGATTCTTCCTTCCTCTTCAGGTGTATCGACCTCGATGGTTGTCTTCATCGTGATTTCCTTGTCAGAGGCTGTCACCTCAAGCCGGTTTCCGCTCAATACGAACAGATAATCTTCCAGAATGGCCTCTGTCGTCTTGGCAGGGATGGCCTTGGATACGGTCATGAGACCTTTAAGCAGCTCTGAACTGGATATGACAAGTTTCATATATCTTTACTTTTATAATTTATGCTGATGCACTTCTTAGGAGCTGTTTTGAAATTATTGTCTGAAGGTTTGAGAGGAAAAACCTTCATATTCGACCGAGGATTCAGGGAAGATAGCGGTGTCTATCTGACCTGGGAATTCGGAATGAAGATGAAGAAATTTTACCTCAAACAACTTTTCAATAATTTCAAAACAGCTTCTTACAAAGGTATATAAAAATCCTGAATTGTGGCATATATTTTGATTTTTCCTCCACCGGTCCTGTGGGGCCGTGTCACATGGAGGGAAAGTGCTGGGCTTTGTCCTGCCATGTGCGGTGAAACTGGAAAAAATATAAAATTTTAATAGTATGAAGAAATCAGTTGCAACAGTGCTGGTATCGGCTATAGTAGCCGGTCTTACAGCGTTTGGTGTAGTCAAGGCAAGTACTCCGGAACTGCTTTCCAAGGAAGGTGCAGTCCTTTCGGAGAATGGGGCGGCTTACAGGACTGTCAATCTGTCACAGACAGAGTATCCGGACTTCACGTATGCGGCAGAGTCTGCTGTGGATGCTGTCGTATATGTCAAGGTGAGCATAAAACAGCAGCAGTCTGCTATCGCGGATCCGTTCTTCAAGTTCTTCTTCGGCGACCAGATGGCCCCGCAGTCAAGGGAGCAGCAGGCGAGCGGCTCAGGTGTGATTATCCGCTCTGACGGATATATTGTGACTAACAATCATGTCGTTGACGGAGCTTCTAAGGTGGAGGTTACATTGAACAACAACAAGACATATCCCGCTACAGTGGTCGGAACTGATCCTGCTACGGATGTGGCTATCCTGAAGATAGATGCCCAGGGGCTTCCTGTCGTTCCTTTCGGGGATTCTGACAAACTGAGACTTGGACAGTGGGTGATCGCCATAGGAAGTCCGTATGACCTCCGTTCCACGATTACTGCGGGTATTGTCAGTGCCAAGGGGCGTCAGATGCCTCATCAGCAGGGTGAATTCAAGATCGAGTCATTCATCCAGACTGATGCTGCGGTCAACCCTGGAAACAGTGGTGGTGCGCTTGTGAACCAGAAAGGCGAACTTGTCGGAGTCAATACTGCAATCATCTCTCAGACAGGCTCTTTCACTGGGTATTCATTCGCTGTCCCTTCCAATATCGTCAAGAGGATTGCTGACGATCTTATAGACTTCGGTAGTGTCAAGAGAGCTATGCTCGGCGTCACAATGTCACAAATTGACGACAAAAAAGCTAAGGAATTGAAACTTTTTTCTCCGAAAGGTGTATATATAGAGGAGGTTGTGAAAGGGGGAGCCGCAGACAAGGCGGGAATACATAAGGGAGATGTCCTTATCTCCATTGATTCCACCGAGACCGGAACTCCTTCTTCTGTGCAGGAAAAAGTCAGCTCGTACCATCCTGGCGACAAGGCTCGTATCACAGTTATACGCGATGGTTCAGAGAAGACTTTGGAAGTTACATTCCAGGGAACATCTATGGAGACAGGCGCCAAGGATATTGACGGCTCTGTAGCTTTCTATGGCGCAAAGCTTATGGAGGCTTCAAAGGAGACGCGCAGCCAGCTCGGGCTTAAATCTGGCGTGGAGATCGTTTCTGTCGGCCCTGGAAAGGTTCAGGATGCAGGAGCTGAGGAAGGCTTTGTTATCCTGTATGTGAACGACCAGCCTGTCAGCAAGCCTGAGGACGTGGTAAACATTGCCAGGAAAGCAAAGAGGGGAGTCTATGTAGAGGGTGTCACCAGATACGGTAAAGCTGCCTACTTTGCATTTGGCAAGGACTAAACTTATGTTAAATGAGACAACTTAAAATTACAAAGTCGATCACCAACCGTGAGAGCGCATCACTGGACAAGTATCTCCAGGAGATCGGCAGGGAGGAGCTTGTTTCACCGGAGGAAGAGGTGGAACTGGCGCAGAAGATCAGGAAAGGTGATCAGCGTGCATTGGAAAAGCTTACAAGGGCGAACCTTCGATTCGTGGTTTCTGTTGCGAAACAGTATCAGAATCAGGGTCTCAGTCTTCCGGACCTTATCAATGAGGGAAACCTCGGACTTATCAAGGCTGCGGAGAAGTTTGACGAGACCAGGGGATTCAAGTTCATTTCCTATGCGGTGTGGTGGATCCGCCAGTCGATTCTCCAGGCTCTTGCAGAGCAGTCAAGAATCGTGCGCCTTCCGCTGAACCAGGTGGGGTCGCTCAATAAGATAAACAAGGCATTGTCCAAGTTCGAGCAGGAGAATGAACGCCAGCCGTCGAGCGAGGAGCTTTCCGAGATGATCGATGTCCCGAAGGACAAGATTTCCGACACATTGAGGGTTTCCGGAAGACATGTGTCAGTGGATGCCCCGTTTGTGGAGGGTGAGGACAACAGCCTTCTGGATGTGCTTCCTAATGATGATTCACCAAGCGCGGACAGGGGACTTGTCAACGAGTCTCTCAATACGGAAATCGAGAGGGCGCTGTCAACATTGTCAAGCCGCGAGCGCGAGATAATCAAGTCATTCTTCGGCATCGGATGCCAGGAGATGACCTTGGAGGAGATCGGTGAGCGCTTCGGGCTTACTAGGGAGCGTGTCCGCCAGATCAAGGAAAAGGCAATCAGAAGACTCAAGAGTCCTAACAGAAGCAAGCTCCTGAAAGGCTATCTTGGATAACCAATGCTGTAATTTAAACGATGACACCTGAATTATTTATACAGAACAAGGCCGCAGAGGCCATCAAAAATCTATACGGGGCTGATGTCGAGGCTTCATCGCTTCAGGTCCAGGTAACAAAGAAAGAGTTCGAAGGCGACTACACTCTGGTCGTCTTCCCTCTTTTGCGTATAACCCATGCCTCTCCAGAGAATACCGGCAATGCGATCGGCGAATGGCTGAAGGCCAATGTCTCTGAAATCGCGGCATACAACAGCGTGAAGGGCTATCTGAACATATTGTTCTCTCCTTTATACTGGAATGAGCTTTTTGCGGAGATCGCAGCAGACGGAAGCTTCGGTGAACTTCCGAAGACAGGAAAGAATATAATGGTGGAGTTCTCTTCACCTAACACGAACAAGCCTCTGCATCTTGGACATATCAGAAACAATCTTCTGGGTGATTCCGTGTCGAGGCTGCTCAAGGCATGCGGCAATAATGTAATGAAGGTCACCCTCGTCAATGACAGAGGCGTGCATATCTGCAAGTCAATGCTGGCATGGCTGAAAGTCGGAAATGGTGAGACCCCGCAGTCTTCAGGCAAGAAGGGAGACCATCTTGTAGGTGACTGCTATGTAGCATTCAACAACATCTACAAGGATGAGGTTGACAAGCTTGTCGCAGGCGGAATGAGCAAGGAGGAGGCCGAGAAGGAGGCTCCGTGCCTTAAGGAAGCCCATGAAATGCTTGTGAAGTGGGAGCAGGGCGACAAGGAGGTCCGTGATCTCTGGAAGAAGATGAACGGCTGGGTGATGGAAGGTTTCGATGAGACATACAAGGCACTGGGCATCTCATTTGACAAGACATATTTCGAGTCTGACACATATCTTCTCGGAAAGGAACTTGTGCAGAAAGGTCTTGATATGGGCGTGTTCGTGAAGGATCCTGACGGTTCCGTGTGGTGCGACCTTACGGCTGACGGCCTGGACAGAAAGCTGCTGCTCAGGAGTGACGGCACATCCGTCTATATGACCCAGGACCTGGGAACGGCAGAGCGCCGCTTCTCGGAGTACAACCTGGATGAACATGTCTATGTGGTTGGAAATGAACAGAACTATCATTTCCAGGTGCTCAAGCTTATCCTTAAGAAGCTTGGCTTCAAATGGGCGGACAATATCTTCCATCTTTCATACGGCATGGTGGAACTGCCTGAGGGCAAGATGAAGTCCAGGGAAGGTACCGTTGTCGATGCCGATGACCTTATCGAGAAGATGTACGAGGAGGCGAAAGCAATGTCCGTGGAGTCAGGAAAGCTGGCGGATATGCCTGAGGACGAGAAGGACAGACTCTTCCATACGATTGGTCTGGGAGCATTGAAATACTTCATAATGAAAGTGGACCCTAAGAAGACAATGCTCTTCAACCCTAAGGAGTCCATTGACTTCAACGGCAATACCGGTCCATTCATCCAGTACACTCATGCCCGCATCAAGTCTATCCTCAGAAAGGCTGATGAGCAGGGACTTGCCCATGATTCTTCAGTTCTGAAGGGAAGTATCCTTCCTTCTCCGAAGGAGGTACGTCTCATAAAGCTGCTGAACCTCTATCCTTCTAAGGTCGGGGAGGCAGGAGCGGCATATTCACCGGCAATCATTGCCAATTATGCCTATGACCTGGCGAAAGAGTTCAACCAGTATTATCATGAGACCCGTATCCTGCAGGAAGAGAATAAGGATGTCCTGAAATTCAGGCTTGTACTTATACAGACACTCGCGGATGTCCTCTCCAGGGCGATGGGCATCCTCGGAATAAATCTTCCTGAGAGGATGTAGCATAATGGCAGTAAATGGGGAGGCATATATGTTCCCGACCTCGAAAAAGGAGGTTGAGGCATTAGGCTGGGACTACATAGACGTCATACTTTTTACAGGAGATGCTTTTGTAGATCACCCTTCATTCGGGACTGCATGCATAGCGCGTTGGCTTCAGAAATGGGGCTGGCGCGTTGCTGTTGTTCCGCAGCCTAACTGGAGAGATGACCTCAGGGACTTCAAGAAACTTGGAGCCCCGAGGCTGTATTTCGGTGTCAATGCTGGAGCGATGGATTCCATGGTGAACCATTACACGGCGTCCAAGAGGCTGCGGCATGACGATGCATACACTCCGGACGCAAAATTCGGACAGCGTCCTGACAGGGCCGTCACAGTCTATACGAAGATACTTAAGGAATTGTATCCTGATGTCCCTGTCATAATCGGAGGCGTGGAGGCTTCTCTCCGCAGGCTTACGCATTATGATTACTGGAACGACTGCCTTATGCCGTCAGTGCTTGTCTCAAGCGGCGCAGACTATCTCTGCTATGGCATGGGGGAGAAGCCTATGCTGGAATTCACTAAGGGCATCGAGGCTGGCAGGAGTCTGCATGATATGCACAAGATTCCGCAGCTGGCTTTCTTCATGACGGGGAAGCCGAAGATACGTAAGGGCATGTTCCAGCTCCACTCGTATGAGGAGTGCCGGAAGGACAAGAGGGCGTTTGCTGAAAACTTCCACTATATCGAGATGTATGCGAACATGATGCATCCTGATGTTCTTATCGAGGGCTGCGGGGACGGATATATCAAGGTCAATCCTCCATATCCACCATCTTCACAGGAGGACATGGACTCTTTCTGGGACCTTCCGTTCACCAAAAGGCCGCATCCGCGGTATAACGGGAAGCGCATTCCTGCGTATGACATGATCAAGTATTCCATCAACACGCATAGGGGATGTTTCGGGGGCTGCAACTTCTGCACGATTGCCGCACACCAGGGAAAGTTCATCCAGTCCCGTTCCGAGGCTTCCATCATGAAGGAGGTGAAGGGACTGCTGGATGTCCCGGGATTTGCCGGCAATATCTCCGATCTTGGAGCTCCTACTGCGAACATGTATGGGATGAAAGGAAAGAACCAGGCCCTGTGCAATCTCTGCAGGCGCAAGTCGTGCCTGTTTCCTGCACCGTGCCCTAACATGGACAGAAGTCATGAACGTGTCCTGAAGATGTATCATAAGGTCATGTCAGTTAAAGGCATACGCCATGCCTACATAGGAAGCGGCATACGTTATGACCTGTTCCTGGATGAAAACGGCTTTGTGGACAAGACATCCTATCCTTATCTTAAGGAGCTGGTGCTGGAGCATACATCCGGAAGGCTTAAGGTCGCGCCGGAGCATACGGAGGACAATGTCCTGTACTATATGGGAAAGCCGTCATTCAAGCTGTTCTGCAGGCTGAGGAAGGAATTTGACAAGATAACCCGAGAAGCGGGGCTGCATACGGGGATTGTCCCGTATTTCATATCTTCACATCCTGGATGCCATTTGAGCGACATGGAGAAGCTGGCTGCAAACCCTGCTCTTAAGGGAATATATATGGACCAGGTGCAGGATTTTACGCCGACTCCGATGACCACTTCTTCCGTAATGTTCTGGTCCGGACTGGATCCGAGGACAATGAAGCCTGTGTTTACCGAGCATGATCCTGAAAAGAAAAAGATGCAAAAATCATTTTTCTTCAAAAAAAAGTGATGAAACGTGTATCTAATTAGAAAAAATGTCCTATAATTGCACCGCGAATTAAAACAAATACATTGTAATGGCGACTAATCAGAAAAAGAGGGCTGTTGTCAGCTATGAGAATATGTCCAAGGAGCTTGCAGCGGCATTTGCGGAGAAGTATCCGAAGGGGTTCAGTGACTACCTTCCTGATCTAATAAAATATGACAAGCCAGATGGAACATGCTTCTATGCTGTTCCGATAGAGATTCCTGATGCAATCTATCTTGTGAAGATCAAGGTGAAGACAGATGATGCTGACGATATCGAGAGGTGGCTTAATGAAGGTGATGAAAGTGGGGACGAAGGAGGAGAGTCAGCACCGGAGGAAGGCGGCGAGACGCTTCCTGATGACAACATCGCTCAGTATTCGTCAGGTGACGATGATTCTGCAGATGCATAGTCTTTTTCGCTACGACAATGAGATGCACAGGGCTGGTCAAAATTCTTTTTTGGACCAGCCTTTTTCATCTGTTTTTTGTAAGTTTGCACTAGAGGTAATATCAGTGTTATGATACGAAGATGGCTGGCCAGCTTGAGAAACCTGTTGAGGAGCTTGTCCGAAAAGAACAAGCTGCTTATCCTTTCATTGGTCGTCGGCATCAGCAGCGGTCTTGCCGCTGTCGTATTGGAGTCCCTCGTCAAGTCCATCCATCATGGGCTGACATTCTGGTTCGACGGGGTGCTGGACAACTACCTCTTCCTTGTGTATCCTGGAGTCGGAATGCTGCTGTCCCTGCTTATACTGCGGTTTGTCATCAAGGATAATATAGGTCACGGGGTGACCAAGGTCCTGGTGGCTGTCTCGAAAAACGAGTCGCGTATAAAGCCTCACAACATGTGGTCCTCCATATTGACAAGTTCGTTGACCATAGGATTCGGAGGCTCTGTCGGTGCCGAGGCCCCTATCGTCTATACCGGTGCAGCTATCGGCTCGAACTTCGCGAGATACATGGGCATGTCCTACAGGAACATAACAATTCTTCTCGGATGTGGAGCGGCAGGGGCCGTGGCTGGAATCTTCAAGGCGCCTTTGGCGGGAGTCCTGTTTACTCTGGAGATTCTGCTGTTCAACATATCCATGACATCAATGATGCCTCTGCTCCTGTCAACTGTATCGGCTACGATGGTGTCATATATCTTTCTGGGAGATAGCCTTCCATTCGAATGCACACTTACTCCGTTTGATATCAGGAACGTGCCGTTCTATGTCCTTCTTGGATTCTTCTGCGGAGCATGCTCCCTTTATTTCATGAGAACTACCCTGAAACTGGAGGACAGGCTTGGGAAGATGAAGAATCCGTACTCCAGGTGGGCGTTCTGCGCTGCGTGCCTTGGATTGCTGATATTCCTGTTTCCTCCGCTGTATGGCGAAGGATATGATGCCCTTTCCCCGCTTCTTAACGGGCAGGCCATATCTTATGACGGCGACACCGTGCTCTCATTTATGCTGCATAAGCCGTGGCTGGTACCGGTGTTCTTCGCATTGATCCTTTTGCTGAAGGTGTTCTCGATGACATTCACCAATGCCGGCGGTGGAGTGGGAGGAACATTCGGACCGACATTGTTCGTAGGTGCGATTGCAGGCTTTCTTCTGGCGCGTGTGACCAACCTTATCATGGCCGGGACTGCATTCACGGTGCCGGAACAGAATTTCGTGCTTGTCGGGATGGCAGGGCTTATGGCCGGTGTGATGCAGGCTCCAATGACTGCAATCTTCCTTATCGCGGAGATATCCGGGGGATATGAGCTCTTTATACCGCTTATCATAACGGCAACGATTTCCTTCGGGACAATCCGCTTTTTTGAAAAGTATTCGATATACACCAAGCGCATTGCCATGACAGGCGATCTGCTGACCCATGACAGCGACCAGGCAGTGCTGACGCTGCTGAAGGTATCGGATGTCGTGGAGACGAACTTCAGTCCGGTAAGGATAGATGCGACGCTCGGCGAGTTTGTCCAGGTAATATCAGGATCTGCCAGAAATATCTTCCCTGTGGTGGACTCCAGGAACCACTTCCAGGGCTATGTGTCTCTGGAGGATGTCAGAAAGGACATGTTCCAGCAGAACCTGTACAGCAGCATGCATGTCTATAACTATATGAAGTCTTCTCCTGCATACGTCTATGAGGGGGAGAAGATGGACAGCGTAATGAATAAGTTTGAAAGCACGGATGCATGGAATCTTCCGGTCGTGAAGAAGGATCGGACATATATAGGTTTTGTCTCCAAGTCCAAGATCTTCTCCGCATACCGTGATGAATTGAAAGAATTGTCGCAGGACTGATAACCCGTTTTGAAAATGAAGCAGATATACGTGAAATATATTGCCGATGCCCTTCAGGTGAAGGACTGGCAGGTGGAAAATTGTGCGGAGCTTTTCGAGGAAGGATGCACGATCCCGTTCATAAGCCGCTACCGCAAGGAAAGGACAGGCGGACTGGATGACGAGCAGGTCGCCGAGATAAAGCATTGGACTGATGTCTTCGTCGAGATGGAGAAACGAAAGGAGACTATACTTGCCACCATCGGCTCGCAGGATAAACTGACCCCGGAACTGAGGGCTGCGATTGAGTCCTGTGTCAATGCCAATGAACTTGAGGACCTGTACCTTCCATACAGGCCGAAGCGCAGAACCAGGGCGACGGCTGCGAAGGAAGCCGGGCTGGAGCCGCTTGCCGACAAGATATATGAGGTCAATGTCCGCAACCTGGATGCAGAGGCGGCAAAATATATCAATGATAAAGTCGCTGATGCCGATGCTGCCCTGGCAGGTGCACGCGATATCATCGCAGAGCGCCTCAGCGAGTCTGCGAAGGTCAGGGAGACATTGCGTGGTATATTCAGAACCAGGCGGATCGTGTCCAAGGTGACCAGGGCTGGGAAGGAAAATCTGGAGTCCCAGAAGTTCAAGGGATATTTCGACTATGCGGAACCTCTTTCCAGGATAGCAGCCCATCGTCTTCTGGCAATTCTGCGTGGAGCCGCAGAGGGCTGGCTCAACGTGAAGATTGATGCTGATGCTGAAAAATGCGGCAACAAGCTGTATTATGATTTCTGCCAGGAGCGCAGATACCCTTCAGGAAAACTTGCGGAGCAGATAAGGATGGCTATAGATGACTCATACAAGCGTCTTCTGGAGCCTTCCATAACTAATGAGGTTATTGACGAGTTCAAGCAGAAGGCTGACCTTGAGTCTGTTGCTGTGTTTGGTGAAAACCTGAAGCAGCTCCTTCTGGCGGCACCTGTCGGTCAGAAGAGGACGATGGCAATTGACCCTGGCTTCAGGAACGGATGCAAGATCGTCTGTCTTGATGAGCATGGAAACCTTCTCCATCATGAGATTGTATATCCTCATCCTCCTCAGAACGAGAAGATAAAAGCCATAACCTCAGTGTCATCTATGCTTGAACGATACGGGATACAGGCAATAGCGATAGGCAACGGGACTGCCAGCCGCGAGACTGAAGATTTCATCAGGCGTGTTCCTCTCCCGGAAGGATGCAAGGTATTTGTAGTGAGTGAGGATGGTGCTTCTATATATTCCGCTTCAGATGTGGCAAGGGAGGAATTCCCTGATGAGGATGTGACTGTGAGGGGTGCTGTTTCCATTGGCCGCCGTCTTATGGATCCGCTTGCAGAGCTGGTGAAGATCGACCCTAAGTCATTGGGTGTGGGGCAGTACCAGTATGATGTCGATCAGTCCTTTCTTAAGGAGAAGCTGGATAATACTGTGGAGATCTGCGTCAATACTGTCGGCGTCAATTTGAATACAGCCAGCAGCTATCTTCTCAGCTATGTCTCTGGCATAGGTCCGTCATTGGCTGCGAATATCGTGAAGGCAAGGACTGCTAACGGAGGTTTCCGTTCCAGAAGTGAGCTTATGGATGTGCCGCGTCTTGGAGAGAAGGCGTTTGAGCAATGCGCCGGCTTCCTGCGTATCCCTGATGCAGTGAATCCTCTGGACAATTCTGCTGTGCACCCCGAGTGCTATCATATTGTTGACCGTATGGCTGCTGACCTGGGAGTAGATGCGAAGGATCTTGTCGGAAACCAGGAGATGTGCAGGAAAATATCGCCGGAGAAATATGTGGAAGGTGATTTCGGCCTTCCGACCATAAATGACATCATAAAGGAGCTTGCAAAGCCTGGCCGTGATCCGCGGGAGGCAGCACAGGAATTCTCATTCGCGGATGATATCCACTCGATAGAAGATCTTCAGGAAGGGATGGAGATTCCTGGCATTGTCACGAATATCACAGCCTTTGGCGCTTTTGTCGATGTGGGCGTTCATGAGAATGGACTGATACATGTGTCTCAGATGGGTCGCCGTGACGGAAAGGTCACGCTGAAGCTTCACCAGCATGTCATGGTCAAGGTGATCGGCGTGGATCTGGACAGGAGCCGCATATCCTTGCGACTTATGAAGTGACAGTTTCCGATATTCACAAAAGATAAGGAAATTCGCTGTTTTTCTTTCGGATTGTTCTTGATTTCTGTAAAAAATATTATTTTTGTAATCGAAAATCAAGAATAATCAAATGAATGCTGGTGCTGTAACAGGAAAAGCACGTCTTGCAGGAGTGTACCTGCTGTCGCTATTTGCCATATTGCTTTGGGGAATGTCCTATCTGTGGAGTGATACGCTGCTCTCTCTTGGAATCCCTGTAGAGTATATTGTATTTACCCGTATATCCATTGCCGGACTGGTTCTTCTTGCCGCTAATATCGTCATGCGTAAGGATATGAAAGTCAAGAAGAAAGACTTGCCGAAGTTCCTTCTTCTCGCCCTGTTCGAGCCATTCATATATTTCGTCTGCGAGACATACGGCATACGCTTTACGGAGTCACCTACCATCAGCTCTCTCTTTATTGCCGCGGCTCCAATCTTCTCTGTGATTGTCGGGATTGCGGTATTCAAGGAGAAATTATCATTGTTCAATATGGCAGGTATTCTCGTATGTCTCGGCGGTATTGTCATGGTTACATTATGCTCCGAGACGATGGGAGAAGCCTTTCTTGTCGGTCTGGCGCTGCTGCTTATCGCCGTGCTGGCGGAAGTTGGGCATGCCTCATTCACGAAATGCCTTTCGGATACTTATGAGCCTTCAGTAATCGTCATGTACCAGTTCCTGATAGGCTCAGTATATCTCCTGCCTCTGTTCCTGGGGCAGGGAATGCGCCATTTCGATGCGGAGCTGTACCTTTCGTGGGCGATATGGAAACCGATAATATGTCTTGCTGTGTTCTGCTCCAGCATTGCCTTCGGACTTTGGGCGAATACCATCAAGTATCTGGGAGTGGCTAAATCCAGCATATTCATGTCCACGATTCCGGTTTTCACTGCATTGGCCGGCTGGGCTCTAGGTCAGGAAATGCTGACACCGATGCAGTGGACGGGAATAATCGTCTCATGCATCGGCGTCATAATGTCGCAATATGTATTCGGAAAGAAGTCTGTATCAGCGGAATAGCAGCTTCTGTCCGAGAGCCTTTCCGTCAGTCATCCTGCCATTCTGCACGACTCTGACGCCATTCAGATATACATCCTCCACCATTCCTTTTAGCCTGGCTCCTGCGTATGGGGTCCAGCCGCATTTGTATGCAGCCCCAGCGGCTCCATAGTCGGATTCACCGACAGTGAATTCCTTCTTAGGGTCGATGACAATGACATCTGCAAATGCTCCTTCCTCCAGTCTGCCTCTGCCGCATATTCCGAGCATGTCGGCTATCTTTTCTGAAATCACTGATGCGATTCTTGTGAGAGGAATGCTCTCTTTATCTGCAACTGTCAGCAGTACAGATATCTCCTGCTGGATTGACGGTATGCCTGACGGGCACTTCAGATATGGCCTTTCTTTTTCTTCGGCAAGATGAGGCGCATGGTCGGAGCCTATTGTATCAATGATCCCGTCTTTCAGTGCCCTTCTCAATGCAGCCCTGTCGGCGGCGGTCTTTATCGACGGATTGCATTTCATCCTGCTTCCGAGCCGCTCATAATCCTCGTCGCGGAACCAGAGATAATTGGCTGATGTCTCGGCTGTTATCTCCGGATTGTATTGCTTGGCGGCTCGTATCATCTCCACTTCCTCTGCTGTGCTTATATGAAGAACGTGCAGTTTAGTCCCATGCTTCATGGCCAGCTGTAGCGCCTTTATCGTGCTTCTGATGCAGGCCTGACGGCTCCTGATATTCTCATGCTCTTTCATCGGAATATCGTCGCCGAACTTATTGATGGCCTCCTCCAGGTTCTTCCTTATTATTGCCTCATCTTCACTGTGTATAAGCACACGGGCTTGGTCTATGGTGAAAAGCTTGTCCAGCGCCTCACCATTATCTACCAGCATATTCCCTGTCGAAGACCCCATGAACACCTTTACAGCCGCGAACTCCCTCTGGGCATCGGCCCTCGCCAGGGCTGCGATGGTATCGGGATTATCATTGTCGGCTCCGATATGGAACCCCCAGTTTGCGAAGCATCGTCCCTCAGCAAGAGCCACTTTCTCCCTCAGGCGCCCAATGCTCGTCGTTGCAGGAACTGTATTAGGCATATCAATAAATGATGTCACGCCTCCGAGGAGAGCTGCCCTGGATTCGCTCGCCATGTCAGCCTTGGAGGTCATTCCCGGTTCACGGAAATGCACATGGGCATCGATGCCGCCAGCCATGAGCACCTTGCCTTCCAGATTCATGATATCCGTCTCAGGGGCACATTCGTGTATCTTTTCTGCCAATGTCTTCAGATCCACTGCGGACCCGTCGAGATCCGTCATTCCTTGCTCATCAGTGAGCCATATTTTCTTTATCCGTTCTCCTTCAATGAGAAGCGCCCCTTGCTGAACATTTTCAGATGTTGCAATGAGCGCTCCACATAGAAGAACTTGTCTTCTTTCTTTCATGGTGATTATTCTTTTGACCTGAACTTCCTGAATCTGAGCTTGAGAACTCCCCAGAATGCTTCTCCGAAGATTCCGCCGCTCATCTTGGATGTCCCTGCCTTCCTGTTTACGAATATTATCGGCACTTCGGTAATCTTGAACCCGAGCTTGTAGGTCGTGTACTTCATCTCTATCTGGAACCCATACCCTTTCATCCGGATATTGTCCAGGTCAATGGCTTTCAGTACCTTGTTGCTGTAGCACTTGAAACCTGCAGTGCAGTCATATATCTTCATCCCCAGCACTGTGCGGACATAGACAGATGCATAGTAGGACATGATGATACGACCTATAGGCCAGTTGATTACGCTGATGCCGTCGCAGTACCTGGATCCGATTGCCAGGTCCGCTCCATCTTTACACGCCTGATAGAGCCTTGGCAGGTCATCCGGATTGTGTGAGAAATCCGCATCCATCTCGAATGTGTAGTTATATCCATTTGCAATGGACCATTTGAATCCGGTGATGTATGCCGTTCCCAGCCCCAGCTTGCCCTGCCTCTCTATCATGAACAGACGTGACGGGAATACGGTCTGCAGCCCTTTTACAATGGCAGCGGTGCCGTCCGGGGAACCGTCATCTATAACAAGAATGTCATATCCGCCGTCAAGGGAGAATACCTTCCGTATGATATTCTCAATGTTTTCCTTCTCATTGTAGGTCGGAATTATGACGATTTTTCTGTCTTCCATAATTCGGAAAAAATTTATTTCTCTTCCTTCAGCATTTCTGCTACAGCGGCCTCCAGCTGCTTGTCCTCACCCTTGAGCATTGAGACAGGATCATTGGATACCAGAATATCCGGGTTCACTTGATGGTTCTCGCTGTAATGGTCTTCCTTTATGCACCAGGAGCCGACCTGAGGAATGCCGAAAATTATTGATGAATTTATCTGGCGTTCCCACCATACTGCCGTCATTGTACCTGCTACCGGAGTTCCGATCAGCTTGCCGATGCCGAGAGCCTGATAGGCGTATGGGAATCCGCATGCATCAGAATAGTTGTCCTCGCATACAAGAACGCACGAAGGCTTGGTCCATTTGCTGTATGGGTCTGTCCCGATATACTGTCCCCTTGGCTTGTAGTCAACGTATGCCTTTCCACTGAGGAATGTGACGAGATCGTCGTGCAGCCATCCGCCGCCATTATGCCGGGTATCGACTATGAGGGCTCCCGCAGTACGATATTTGCCCAATGCCTTGGAATATACCTCCCTGAAGCTAGGTGAGTCCATGCCTTCAACATGCACATATCCTACTTTTCCGCCTGACAGCTCAGCAACCTTTGCCTCACGCTGCTTTACCCAACGCTTGTACAAAAGAGGATAGTCACTGAAAGAAGGCTCCACGAATACTTCCACTTCCTTCTTTCCGCCTTTTCTGATGACTACCGATGTCTTCTTTCCTGCCTTGTCAGTAAGAAGCTGATACCAGTCCTTTCCTGCCTTGATTTCTTTTCCGTCAATGCTTGCGATGATATCTCCGGCTTTGAGCTCAGGATATGCGATAGACAATGCGCCGTCAGGGAGAACTTCCTTGATCTTGAGTCCATCTCCTTCATAATCATCGTCATATAGAACACCAAGCTGTCCCATTGTAAGGCCGCTTCTGTAGTAATAGCGTCCTCCGGTATGGGATGCGTTAAGCTCGCCGAGGATTTCGGACAGGAGCTCCTGGAAATCGAAGTTGTTGTTTATGTAAGGAAGGAACTGTGAGTAGTTCTCCTTGTAGTAGTCCCAATCTACACCGTGCAGTTCTGGGTCGTAGAACTTCTCCTTGACCTGTTTCCACATGTGATCGAATATGTATTCCCTCTCGGCTTTCGGCTTGAACTCATATTCCCCGGCATAGCTTATCTTGGAGTCCCCGCCTCCGTTCACGCCGATCTTGCTTATTCCTGAAGCTGATGCGATATAGATGTATTTGCCGTCAGGAGAAGGAATTATGGAACCCATGACGCCTTTCTGCAGCACCTTGATGCTGCCTTCCTTCATGTCTCTTACGCAGAGGTCATAACTGCTTTCAAGCCTTGTCTCATAGAAGAGCTTCTTGCCGTCATCTGAGAGATAGTGGTCTCCGAGCCTGCCTGAGAACCTTGTCAGCCTGAATATCCTGTCAGCCCTGTTCTCGAGGTCAAGCTTCAGTTTCTCGACTTTCTTTGTATCGGTGCTGTCCTTCTTCTCTTCCTTTTTCTCCTCTTTCTTTGCCTCTTTCTTCTCATCAGCATTGATAAGCTTGGCTATTTCCGCGTCTTCCTTGTCCCTCATGAATTCGGTCATTGCCTTTGCGTCGAAGAACATGATATAGACATCATCTTCGGCACCCCAGCTTCCGTGACTGCGATATCCGTCCTTGTCTGACTGCCATACCATAGCTTTTCCACCGAGTGCCCATCTGAATGCGACATCATTGTATCCGCTTTCGGTAAGATTTGTAACTTCCTTAGTGTCAATGTCGATGAGTGCGATATCCACATTGTTCCATCCACCGTTGGCCTGATATGTCGAGAGCAGGTAATGGCTGTCAGGACTCCATTCGAATGAGACGTCACCGTCGGTATATGAATAGTTCGCCCCTTTCAGCAGTGAAACTGTCTTTCCTCCTTTTGCAGGCTTGATCACAAGCTCTGTCCTGTCTCTGAGGTATGCCACATATTTTCCGTCAGGGGAAACCTGCGGCTGGAAGCATGTCTCTCCTTTGTCAGAGAACAGTTCCTCCTTGAAATCATTGACGTATGTGAAATATTTGTCATCCTTGTTCGCAAGAGTCGAGCTCCAGATTCCCCAGTTGCCGTCTCTTTCGGCGGAGTAGTATACTGTCCTTCCGTCGGAAGAGAAGCAGACATCCCTTTCCTGGGTCGCAGTATTGGTGATTCTTCTGGTTGTCTTGTAGTCTGCTGATGTCACGAAGACCTCACCCCTGATTACCAGCGCAACCTCTTTCTGGCTTGGTGCGATGGCTATAGCAGACGCGCCTCCGGCCATTGTGAGCTTTTCAATATCCCTTTCATCCTGGTCTGAATATACCGAGATCTCCACCTTTACAGGTTTCTGTCCCTCTTTCATTGTGTAGATGTCTCCATTGTATGAGAATGCCAATGTCCCGTTGTCTGCTGTGGAAAGGTATCTCACAGGATTCTTGGTCTCGAATGTCAGCTGGACTGATTTCTCCGGGCTGCTCAATGAACTTCTGTATATGTTCATCGCATTGCCGTCACGTTCGCTGAGGTAGTAGAACGTATCACCGTCGGATGCAAATACAGGGTTCCTGTCTTCTCCGGCATAGTCGCTGAGCTTCTTGAATGTCCCTTCGGCATTGATGCTCATCTTTCCGTCCTTGCCGGCTGCTCCCTTATATAGCCAGATGTCCTTGGTCACAGCTGATGTATGATGCTTTCTGAAAGGATCTTCGGAGCCTTTCCAGTCTTCATAGATTATATCTCCGCTCCTGTTCACGCTCAGTTCCGAGATCGGCAGTGAAGTCACTCTGACTGGTCTGGCGCCTGTCGTGTCTGTATAGTAGAGCTGAGCTTCTCCTGGAAATCCATCGAAAGTCACATCCTGGCTGATATTTGCCGAGAACAGTATCTTTCCGTCAGGGAGGACAGCCTTCAATGTCTCATTGCCAGGGTGGAAAGTGAGCCTTTTAGGAGTTCCTCCGTCGCAGCTTGTCATATATATATCCTTGCTCTTTTCCCTGTAGGATGTGAATATGATTTTCTTGCTGTCAGCTGTCCACATAGGTTCTGAGTCGTATGCGGCGTTAGTCGTAATCTGCAGGGCGCGTCCTCCTGAGACAGGAACGACGAAGATATCTCCTTTGTAGCTGAATGCTATCCTGGTTCCATCAGGGGAAATGCTGTTTTTTCTGATCCATTTTGGGGATTCCTGGGCAAATGCTATTCCGGATGCGAAGGATACAGCCAGAAGCATAGCGGTTAATTTCTTCATATATGTTTTTCCTATTTTATTATGTCTTCCAAAAATACATAGTTTTTTCATACAATCCAATTATATTTCACGGGCATTGTATTATAGGTATCATATTTTACTTATTTGCTGCTATGCGCACCATTTCGGAGGTTGCTGGCTTTATTTGTATTCGTTATGAAATAAAACTGTAACAACTTGCAAAAAAATGCAGAGAAATGAAATAAAAGTAGTCTCAAACGAAAAATTATGTGTATCTTTACATCGTATCTGAAAATCTGTTTTCGGGAAAGTGAAATTGCTAATTGATAACACTTTATAATTATGAGATATAAAACATTTTATTCTGCATTTACAATGCTGTCGCTGTTGGGGGCGACCTTTACCTGCAATGGATGTAGCGGAAACTCCGGAACAGGGGATGGGCCGAAGAGACCTGAGAGCCTTGAACCAGGAGACCCGATTGAAGTTATTGATGGGAAGGTGAGGTTCTTTGTTGATGTCGATAATTCTGCACCCAGGGTTAAGTCGGGCTTGACCAGGGAAGATATCCTCAGTTCGGCATCAGCAGTGTATGTGAATGGGCTTCGCTATGAACTGGAGTCGGATGACTCAGGTGCCAGATATGCTGATGTGATGGAGAATAGTGACGGGACTTACCGTGCGGCAATAGTCATGGATGGAGGAGATAAGTGGTTCTTAAACTCTCCAACTGTCATCAAGGTTCCGAGCGGCCAGGTATGGTCGGACGGGGTATCGTTTGCAGATGCGCCGATGTATGGCTCCTATTCAGAGGCGACAGGCAACCGCCTATACATGAACGATATCTTCGGGGTTCTCAATCTTGTCGTGAAAGGTTCCGGTAATGTTGTGTCTGTGAAACTGCATTGTGACGGTTCTGACATGTCAGGGGTATTCATGAATTCAGCTTCCGGACTGGTTGGCGCAGATAAGACCAATGACTATGTGACATTGAACTGCACTAATGGTGGTGCGGATGTGCCGATGGACCGCAGTTTTGTCATGTATCTCGCTCCAGGAGATTATAAGGATGCGGAGCTCGTAATATGCGACTCTGAACGACGTGTTATGCATATTCCGATTGACTTGACTATCAATTCCGGTGAGCTCCTTACGGAAGAAATCAGATATGAAGCCGATGAGGATGTGCTTTGGTATGAGGGATTTGATCTTTGCGCATGGGGCGGAAATATAATGGGAGGTGCTTCATCATTTGGCTTTGCGCCTCATGCAGGAGCAACTGATGTCAATTCCGGAGATTCATTCACTGGAACAGAAGAAGCGTTGGAGACTGTTGCTTATAATGTCTCAGGCACAGGTTTCATACAGCCTGATGTGTGGAATGATATTAATGGCAAGACCGTCGGTGCAGCACATAGGATGACGGAAAGCTATGTGACCAGCAGAAATTTTGCTGGCTATAGATACCTTTTCCGTGCACGAGAATTTCCTGGCATGATGTCGGTGTCTTATGGTGTTACTTCCAGGGGCATTCTTGCTACTCCGAGCTTCACGAACATCAAAGGTTTTCACAGCGTTAGACTCTCTGTACGTTTTTGTGCCTTATCCGGTTTCGATGATGATTTCCTGGTGTCCATAAATGACGGTGGAATGATTGAATCCGCTACGTTGGATGGAACCGCTCTTGACTTGAAGTCTCTCGGGTATCGAGGTGCCGCGAGTGAAGCTCTTGTTTCCAAGAACAGTATAACTGTACCTTCATCCATGGTGTCCGCGCAGAAATGGCAGACTCTTGAATTCATCATATCCCATGCCACGGAATCTACTTACCTGTATTTTTGCGGTAATACATCGGCTGCTGGGAACCATGGATTCCTGGTTGATGAAATTATGGTGAAAGATCTTGGAGAGGATCTTCAGAGAGGAAATCTTAGAGTCCTTTACTGGAATATTCAGAATGGAATGTGGGCAGATCAGGCCAATGAATTCGAGAATTTCATTGAGTGGGTCAAACGTTATGACCCTGATGTATGTGTATGGTGCGAGGCTGCTTCCATATATAAGGATAATACCAGCGTCTCAGCTCCGGATTCTGAAAGACGCCTCCCTGCTGGATGGCCTGAAATCGCAAAGAAATACGGGCATCAGTACGCTGCCCTCGGAGGATGGCGGGACAATTATCCGCAGGAGATTACCTCCAGATATCCTATAGAGACGCTTCTTAAGATTACTGATGGCGAGGAAGCCGGGATGCCTATTGCTCATGGCGCAGCTATCCAGCAGATTACAGTAAGCGGGCGCAAGATCAATATCGTTACACTTCATACGTGGCCTCAAGCATATAAATATGGAGTTACCGGCACCGCCAACAGGGAGGAAAGCGCAAAGAAAAATGAGGGTGACTACTATCGCGAGTATGAGATGAGGTATATTCTTGACCACACTGTAAATGCTTCTGAATATGCATCTTGTACGGACTGGCTTGTCATGGGGGACTTTAACTCGAAGAACTACAGCGATGACTGGTATTATAAGCTGGGCGAGTCTTCTACACAATATCTCTGCCAGAATATGATACGCAATAATTCCTCCCTCGTGGATATCATAGGCACCAGGTATCCGGGGAAGATGGTGTCTTCTACTGCCGGATATTCTAGAATTGACTATATGTATGCGTCCCCTTCGATGGATGCAAGAGTCAAGAATGCGGTTTTTGTAATGGACGGATATGCAATACCTTTGAAAGACTCCAAGTATGGGACGTCTTTCTATGAACCGTCTGACCATAGGCCGATTCTGGTTGATTTCGAATTGTAACCAAAGGACCAATATAATATATTATGTTAAGAAACTTCATTATTAGACTTTCTTTGCCGCTGGCCGTGGTGGCAATGATTGCCGGATCATGCGGGAAAGATGATGGAAATGTCCTTAGGAAAGAATATATATCTGTATATCTTTCCAAGGATGCAGAATCTCCTGTCAAGTCTCTTTCCGTGCCGAGCATAGGTGGGGAATTCGACCTTTATGTGAAGTCGGACGTTGATTTCTCTGTGTTCTGGCAGGACGACAAGACCTCTCCATGGGTATCAGTGACTCAAGTGGACAAGGAAGATGACTGGTATGTCGTGCGCCTGAAAGTGCAGACCATATCAAGGAATTGCTATTATACACGGCGGACAGGAACATTGACCCTCAGCTCACCGGAAGATTATCTCGGCACCTTTATAACAGTGAAACAAGGGCTTGTCGCAAGATTCTCGTCGGATTTCAGCTGGTTGAAATATGGTAATGCCAGTCCGTTCGTGACAATCGGTGAAACACCGATAACGAAATGGACCGGCACCCAGAAATGGGAATCAACACTTTATGGGGATGAGACTCCTGCCTGCTACGGGAAATACGGTTGGCTCTATATCGGTGATGAAAAAGGAACCAAGGCTGATATCATGACTCCGTATGTCAATGGCCTTCAGTCTGATTCTCTTCTTATGGTTTCCTTCAGGGCGGTTGCATACACTTCTGAAACAGGTGCCAAAGACTTGGGTAAACTTAAATTTGAGGTCCTTGGGGGTGGTGTAATACAGGACTTTGCCGAGGAAGGGCTGACATCGATGGACCTTGACCTGCAGAATTTCAGCGTCGCCGATATGGACAATATAGCAGATTCAATGTGGAATATGAGTACATGCGCGTATAACATCTTCTTGATTTCCACTGAGGATAATCCGTTTACCGGTGATACCAGGATCCGTCTATCAGTGCCGGATGGAAACGGGCAGCCGAATAGGGTCGCTCTGGACAATTTCTATATCCGCAGATATGAAATCAATGACGAGGTGCAGGATGAGGACGTCTATAAGGCTAATGGCGGAAGTGGCCTGGATCATATAACTGCCGGGAAGTCTGAAGAGCCTGTTGAAGGAGAATAAAATTGAGAGATATGAAGAAATTCAGATTTGTAATAATCGCCGTGACTCTTTTGGCGGCATTATTCTTCCTGCCTGCTTCATGGGATGCTTCTGCGCAGGATTCTAATAAAATAAAAGTTGGCGGCGTCGTCATGGATCTGGAAGGCGAGCCTCTTCCTGGAGTAGGAGTGCTTATTAAAGGTACCAAGACCGGTGTCTTTACAGATGTCGATGGAAAGTTCAGCATAATGGCAGGCTCCAACGATATTCTTGAGGTATCTTCTATGGGATTTGTAACCGAGAATGTGAAAGTCAACGGAAAAACGGACATAACGGTGAGACTCGCTCCTGATGCTACCGTGCTTGATGATGTCGTGGTCATCGGATATGGCTCCGTGAAGAAACAGGACCTTACCGGTTCGGTGACCAATGTTCAGATGAATGATCTCAAGACTGCGCCAGCCCAGTCTGTCGATAATGCCTTGCAAGGACGTATCGCAGGTGCGGATATAATGTCCACATCAGGTGAACCAGGCGCCACGACAACAATCCGTATCAGGGGCTCTCGTTCCATAACTGCGTCGAATGAACCGCTTATTGTTGTGGACGGAATCATTGACGCCATTCATGACCTTAATGATATAAATGCTGAAGATATAGCATCCCTTTCAGTCCTGAAAGATGCTTCCTCCACTGCCATTTATGGATCCAGGGGTTCTAACGGAGTAATAATAATTACTACGAAGGCAGGCTCGGGCTCCAAAGGCAAGCCCAATATCAGCTTTAAGGCGGATTTGGGATTCTCCCAGCTGCCAGGCAGCCTTGACATAATGAATGCGTCGGAATTTGCCATCTACAGGAATGATCTTGCGGCATTCGGTGCCGACCAGTATCATCCTGGGCTTTCTCTCTCTACTCCTCTTGAGGGCAATGTATATAAGGACCCTCTTTCAATGGGGGAAGGTACGGACTGGATCAAGGAGATTACAAGGACAGCCATCTATCAGAACTACGGCCTTTCTCTTACAGGAAAGACAGATGCTGGCAGTTATTACACTTCGTTTTCATATAATGACTCCGAGGGAATCATCAAGGACAGTGGTCAGAAGCGTTTTACAGGTCGAATCAAACTTGATCGCCAGCTTTTCAAATGGATGAAAGTAGGCTATAACGGTTCTTATACATGGCGTCATAATGATGAGACCAAGTCCTCTATAGGAGGAACTGCGTGGTATAGTGCTGCCATGTACCTTAGCCCGATGCTGAACCCTACAGATGTTGAGAATGTGCTGTATAATGGTGGACAGAAGTATAACAACCCGGTGTCTGTCATCAAGCTCAATTCCCACTATCAGGAACGTCATTCAATGACACATGCCTTCACGGCAGAGGTTAATCCGGTGAAGAATCTCTCCATAAAGAGTATCCTTTCGTATTATCTCTATCAGAGACATACATACCGTTATTACAGCAGCCGTCTTCCAGCTAAGGCAGAGAATCAGGGCGGTGATGCCTACAGGGCGGAATATGATGAGAACTCTCTTTCAAATGAGACCACAGCCTCGTATGTCCTGAAAACCAAGAGTGGTCATTCGTTTTCTCCTATGGTCGGTTTTTCCGCTTACAGATATGCGGCGCATAACTTTACCCTTTCTGGTTCAGGATACATGGATGATGCTGTTCTTTGGAACAATATGACGGCAGTTCAAGATAAGGAGACCTATTCTGCCGGTACGTCATTCTCCAAGAAGACGAAAATGTCTGCATTCGCAAGATTTGACTATAATTATAAGTCCAGATACTATATTACTGCTACCGGACGTTATGATGGCGCCTCCAACTTCGCTGCAAACAGTAAGTGGGCATTCTTCCCGTCTGGAGCATTGCGGTGGAATATTGCGAATGAGCCGTTCATGAAGAATGTCAGCTGGGTTGATGATCTTGCTCTTAGGACGAGTTACGGTATAACAGGAAACGATGCCATAAGTGCATATCAGTCTCTGGCGGCAATATCAACGACGACAAGTGGTTATCTTTTCAATGGCTCTCAGCCTGTTGCAGCATATAGAAGCCGTCTGGATTCTCCGGATCTTACATGGGAAAAGACTTCATTGGCAAACATTGCGCTGGATGTGTCACTTTTCAAAGGACGTCTGAGTGTGACAGCCGAGCTATATTCATCCAAGACGAAAGATCTTCTTCTGTCAGTGCAGCAGCCTACCCAGACTGGATATTCTTCGCGTCTTACCAATATCGGACGGACTTCTAATAAAGGAATAGAACTCGCAATAGAGTCAATGAATATTGCCAAGAAGAATTTCCAGTGGTCAACGAACTTCACGATTTCACATAACTCCCAGAAAGTTGATGATATCGGCTCCGAGGACTTCGTTACCGCATATTCTTCTCCAGGAAATAACTCATACATGATGTATGGTTATGTAAAGGGGTACCCACTGAATTCACTCTGGGGCTTTAAATATGGCGGAGTATGGAAGAGCGAAGAAGAGATTGAACGAAATAAAGTTACCAATACATACGCAAACCCGAGCAATGTGGTGGGTGGTGCAAGGTACTATGACATTGACCATAATGGCATACTTGACCAGAAAGACCTGGTATATCAAGGTAATGCAGACCCGTATCTTTATGGAGGTCTCCAGAATAATTTCTACTGGAAAGGCTTCAAGCTAGGCGTCTATCTGGCATATTCTCTTGGAGGAAAGATTTATAACTTTAGCGAATTCTATATGGCTGGATCCGTATTCACGAACCAGTATCGCTATATGCTTGATTCATGGCATCCTGTCAGAAATCCTGATTCCGATATACCACGTATCGGTGCCAAGACAGATGCTGCGCTTGCCAGCGATTTCATGATTCATGATGCTTCATATCTGCGTCTGAAGAATGTCAGCCTCGGTTATACTTTGGATCTCCATAAATATAGAGTCCCTATAAGAGATGTCACTTTCACGGTTAGCGGAGAGAACCTTTATCTGTGGAAGAAGTATAATGGATTCGATCCAGATGTGTCATCTTCGGGCACATCATCTACATTAAGGCGTCTGGATATAGGTGCTTATCCGAAAGCGCGTACCATTATATTCAGCATCCAGGTAAGATACTAAAAGAAGTTATTGATATGAAACAGAATACTCTTAAAGGGATAATATCGATGGCCGTTGCCGGACTCGTAGCTTGTTCATGTTCTCTAGACGAGGACACATCGTCGCTATATACTCCGGCAAACTATTTCTCCAGCAGTGCTGAGTGCCAGTCTGCCATCAATTCATGCTATATTCCGATAAAGTCGATTTTTAACTATACATATT
Organism: uncultured Bacteroidales bacterium; assembly: GCA_934691625.1. Taxonomy (GTDB): domain Bacteria; phylum Bacteroidota; class Bacteroidia; order Bacteroidales; family UBA932; genus Cryptobacteroides. Next base: position 466,842 of record CAKUTA010000001.1, read on the forward strand.
TCCTTGTTACTGAGTGCTGCACGGATGTGATGTATTGTCCTTCCGGAACACTTGATGCCAGAGCCGATATCTCTCCTGCGATTCCGCGTCTTGGACAGACTGTATGGACACAGGGATATCTCGGTGTTCAGAGGGCGAATTTCGCCATCGCCGGAATTGAAGCCAGCAAGGCGATTACTGAAGATACGCGTAATGAACTTCTCTGCGAGGCCAAGACATTGCGTGGCTTCTTCTATCTTACATTGACAAGTTTCTTCGGGGATTGTCCTTTTTATTTCGATGATGTCAAGGACAACGCCGTCATGAAAAAAATCGCGGTCCTGCCCCGGATGGACGCGAAAGCGACCAGGGATTCTGTCATTGCAGACCTTCAGAAGATAGCTCCGCTTGCTTCTCAGACCAGGACAAGTGACAATGATGGGCAGCGTCTTGGTGCTGCGTGCGCATATATGATTATTGCCAAGTGTGCAATGTGGAACAAAGAATGGAATGTGGCAATTGACGCGCTCAAGAAAATCGAGAAGATTTATGGCACTCTTGCAGAATACGATTTGAAAGAGAATGTGATGTTCCGCAATAAGAATACTCCGGAATCCATAATGGAAGTTCAGCATGTATATACTCAGGGCGGTCTGACGTACACTTCAAATGTGGCATGTATATGCACTCCTACGAGAAAGACAACGAATGGGGTGACGACTTTTGATGGAGTGGAAATTCCCGAACTCGGAAGTCAATGTACGACATGGGCGGGTGCAAGGCCTAATGTATTCTTCTCTCAGGGACTTCAGACTAAACTTGGAAAGGATCTGCGGAAGGACCTGAATATGGCATGGGAATATGACGGGCATCCGTTCAGCAGTGTCAATACCCGTCCTTGGATGGGGCCTAAATTCTGGTGCCCTGATATGCAGGGAACGGCTGATGGCAATAACTATAAGGTGTTCCGCTTTGCAGATGCTATTCTGATGCTTGCCGAGTGCTATAATGAAATCGGGGAAGATGCGACGGCCGTGGATTATCTGAATCAGACAAGAAACCGTGCTGGACTTGATGATTACGTTTATCGTACAAGTGTACGCCTGCAGGATGAAATCAGAAATGAGAGGGCAAGAGAACTTTTCGGAGAATTTCAGAGAAAATATGATCTTGTACGTTGGGGGATCTGGCAGCAGGCTGTTCTAGATTATTCTGACTATCAAGCTCTCAAAGATAATGTGGAGGCGTATCCTTGCAGGGAATACTATCCTATTCCGGACAAGGAAGTGGTTTATTCCGGATATGCCCTTGACAATGATGAATATAAGAAATATGGACTGTAATAGATAATGGACAGTATGAAGATAATATCAATTAAATCCATAATCTCTCTTGTTGCAGCTGCTGCATTTGTGACTGTTGCCTGCAATAAGACATTTGAACTGGATCTGCCTTTGGCTGTAAGCAGCAGGGTCCTTGATCTGGAGGCGGATGCCGGTTCCACGCACATTCTTGTGTATTCTGATGGTGACTGGTCAGCGAAATTTGCCGAGCCTGTGGAATGGGCTTCGCTTGACCGTCTTAACGGGACAGGGAACTCGGAAATCGTTCTTACGTATGCGGCGAACTACGGAGTGTCGAGACGTCTTAAGATTGCGCTGGCAAAGGGCGAGTTGCGTGATACAATCGCCATAAATCAGAAGGGACAGATATCCGAGCCGCAGCTTGCAATAGCATGTGACAGCCTTTCATTCTGCAGAACTGCTGGAGCGGCGGCTGTCTCTATATCATCCAACCTCTACTATTCCCTGCAGAACGTTGCTTATGATGTTATATGGGAAGAAGACGAAAAAGACTGGATATCAGATATCAGCTTTGATGGAAGAAAACTTTGCCTGAGTGTATCGGAAAATACTTCAGGGCAGAGAAGGCGTGCATTTGTTGACTTCAATGTGCAGATGCCTGGTGACAGCGAGACTGAAGATAAGACGGAGACATTCAGATTCCTGGTTTCGCAGAGTCCTGCCGATGCCTCTCTGGTATTGGGCGAACCTGCGCTGGCACTTCAGAGCGGAAAAGCAGGAACTTTGGTTTTAAGTGCGGCAGAAAATGATGTGTGGGACTACTCTGAAGGTGTGTCTTTCAATGTCGCATATAGTCCTGAAGTCTCAGGAGAAGAATCATGGGTGTCTGATATCAAGCTTTCTGATAAGGAACTTGTGTGCAAGCTGAAGGATAATATGTCCGGAGAGGAACGGTCTGCGACAATTCAGGTGCTTTTTAATGGGGTAGTCATTGCGGAAAAAGCCATTACGCAGGATCTCTATCCGGTAATTGTCGAATTTGACAAGCTCAGGGCATATCCGCTCGGTGAACTCACCTCGAAAGAATTCATCGAAGGGTATGTCATCAGTGAACATGGCAGCGAGAATATCTGCCAGAATCCTCAGACTGGGCAATTCAAATTTGATTTGTCGGAAAATTCCAGGACAGCAATAGTCGAATCCCTGGATGGAAAATACGGATTCCAGTTGAAGTTCACTGATGCTTCTGATAATAGCCTTCAGCGCTATTCTAGAGTACGTATAAACCTCAAGGGGCTCACTCTCTCAAAGCAGGATGAGCCGGAATGCTACACGCTGTCAGGGTGCAGGGCGGAAAACCTTGTCGAGGCCCTTGAACCGACCCCTGAAGCTATCCCTTCTAAGATGTTGCAGGTATCGGAACTTAGTGATACTGATATCTATACTCTTGTCTCTCTAGTTAATATGGAAATAGTCTTCAAGGATGGGGCCTTTACCAATTGTACCGATGGCTATTCATTGAAGACTTCGTTCAATCCATCTGGAACGACGTCTCCTCGTTGGGATGTGGCTCCACTCCTTCTCACTGATGATACAGGAAGTACAATATCGATGCTTACAAACTCCAATGTGGAATGGCGTCGTGACGGAAAAGGTGTGAATCAGGGCTCAGGTATATATACAGGTGTAATTGTCGCCGAAACCCTTGTAAGATATGGAGATATAGGACGTTATCAGATACGGCCTATGGTACGTCAGGACATTGCTCTTGATAATGAGCCATTCTCCAGGACACTGGTGGAATGGAACTGGAATGATGCCAAAGGTGATGCGATTCCTGAAATCGGCGAAGGCAGTATTTCAGGTGTTTCCATTACACCTTCAGCCGATTACAATGCTTTGATTCCTAATAATCTCAATACGTCTATTAATAAGCCGTTCACAGCTTCCAGCAATAACGGCAAAGGTGTTGTCAACAATATGGCGGCATATTTCAGCAGCACATGGACAGTCGGCGCATCATTCGATGTCAGCTTCTCCACTGCAGGTGTATCCGGTACAAATCTTCAGTTCGGATTCACGTGGGGGCACGGGAAAATGAACAATACCTCATTAGGTGTTCCTTCGCACTGGACTCTGTTGTACTCTGTTGATGGCGGAAATTCTTTCAAGGAATTTGTCCCGCTTGTGAAGAGCCGTGCGATTACCTGGTGGACAACGACACCTGTGGATACGGCTCCGGGGTATATCGGTCACATGTTCAAGATGCCTGATGAATGCTTCGGCAAGGAAGAGGTCATTGTCCGTTTCCAGGTGAAGGACAATGTCCGTGACATTGACCCTAAATCATCCGCATCGAACTGGGCAACTGCATTGGCAATCGAGAAAGGTACATTTACATCATGTTCCGATCCTCTCAGGTTCGGTACCATTACTGTCAGATATAATTAATGCTAGGATACAATATGAAAAACATTATAAGATATTCAGGCGTGCTGCTGTTTCTGGCAATCTCCCAGACATTCCAGTCTTGTAACTATGATGATGCTGCGGATATTGCTAAAGTCGAGCTTGGAAGTCCGAAAGGTGAGTACGTCATCAATGCTTCTGATACGACATTCGTCGTTCCGGTCTATTCCAACGGAAAATACCATATAGAGGTGCTGGATGGAGCAGATAGCTGGCTTCATATCACAGGAGAACCGTCAGAAACGGATGCCACATTGACATTGGCCTGCGACGCTAATGTGGAATTCAAGCGTAAAGGTTGTCTGGCGTTGATCAGTGATGTCGATTCCAGGAAAGACACTATTGTCATCAAGCAGCGCGGCTGGCTTACGGCGAAACTAGGCATGGATAACACTTCTGTGATAGCGGATGGATCTGCCGGAGTGGTCAAGTCCGTGGTAAACACGAATATTCCGTTCAAATACATTGACATTGCCAAGGAGTATGCTGCGGAGGGAGCTGATTGGATTGAAAATGTGAATATAGCAGAAAATACGGATGGCAGCTCTGAACTGGAGCTGACACTGGCAGGGAATACTGATCCTGTAGCTCCTCGTGCAGCCAGTGTACTTTTTTCCTATACCGATGGGTGGGGGGATCATGTGTCCCTTCTTGTCAATGTGCTTCAGAAGAGTGCAAACAATACTTTCGGGGAGGTTATCTCCATAGATAAGCTTATTGAGAAATATGCTACAGGCAAGACAATAAATGACTATGTCATTCTCGAAGGATTTGTGGTCAGCAACAAGGATGGAGGCAATGCAGGCTCCAATGAGCAGAAGACCACGTCTGCCATAGATTATTCTGTTTCAGAGCGTACTGTATATCTTGAGGCAGTGGATGGAAGCCGTGGCGTATCTGTACTTATGGATTCAGAGGCAGATAATGTGTTTGATCAGTATGACAAGGTTCAGATTCTTATGCATGGTGCTGTGGCGAACCTTAAGGAGGAGCCTCTGCGTTGCGATATTACTGGTGTGAACAAGACAATGGTCATATCTAGAGTGTCTGGTTCGAAGGCGGATATACCGGTAAAGGAAAGGTATATCAATGAACTCTCCGATGAGGATGTCTATACTTATGTCACATTGAAGGATGTGGAGATCCCGGTCAGAAAAGGTGCGCTTTGTCCTGCGAATGAAGGCTATACAGTTGCCACTGGGGCACATCGTTTTTCTGAGTTCGCCAGACTCGTAAGGGATATAAAAGGTAATGATATTTATATGGTGACTAACACGGTATGCTCTTATCGAAATGATGGCAGCCGCCTTCCGTATGGCTCCGGCAGAATCTCTGGCGTGATTGTCCATGATGCGTTCCCTCGCATGGACTGGCGGAACGGTGCAGACCCTGCGGAAGTTGATGATGACCCGGAGCTTGGAAATATCGGCCGTTATCAGATCCGTCATCAGAACAAGAGCGATATCTGGGGGCAGATGGCGGATAATTTCGAGGACGGCTTCTCTGCTCTTCTGACAGAATACCGCTACTGGGTGCCTAATGCTGCGGATTCCACAATGCGTCCTTCCTATGGCAAGAATGGCTGGATGGATCATACGTATAGCCGCAGATATACTCATTCTGAGGGTAAGGAATATTTGCAGTCCACATATTTTCAGCATATGTACGGGGGGCAGACGTTCTGCTATCTGGGCCCGATAGGCAGCGGAAAGAGTCCTCTCTTCCCAGCTGTTGATACGAAAAATACAAATATCAATGGTTGTGGGATAATGTTGGATCTTTCCGAAGGAAGAGACCAGATACCGCAGCAGCTTAAATTAGCGGAGATCATCAGCTATAATCCGGATGGCTCCGTGGAGTGGGCAGGACCTAATGCGAAGAATTCCGATGTCAAGAACGTAAATGGCTCTGGAACCAACTCTGGAAAAGCTTGGGTAAATGGTAACGTGTTCACTGGCTATACAAACCAGTACTGGTGGGATTATGAGACCGACAGGCCATATTCCTGGATCTTCAATGTCTCTACTGCCGGTATTTCATCTGATGTTGTGTCCATGCAGCTGTCCATTATGAATCAGTCACAGTCTTATTATGCGCCTCGTTATTGGAAGGCTGAATGGTCACTGGTTAATGACCAGACGGCGGAAGGCGATCATAATTGGCATGAGATAGGCGATTTTACGGTGCCGGATGTCTCAGTATGGTCTAATTCACTTTTCTCTTCATCAGTCGCATTCAAACAGATTAACATGAGCCTCCCTCTGGAAATTCTGGGGCATGACAATGTATATATACGAATATGTCCTGCCAATGATATATGCAGTGACGGATCTGATTATGCAAATGCTCACTTGAAGGATAAGGAAACTATTGTTGGAACGAATGTCATTGAATATTTTGCAATCAGATATAATAAATAGTTCCCGTTATCGCTGGTCAGCTGCATAATGTAGCTGAGTTATAGTGAGATAGAGAGAGAATGATGCAGGAATCGAATAGAGGTGGGTAAGCATACTGTTCGGTTCCTGCATTGTTTTTACGTTATGCAGTAGTCTGATAATCATTAGCTTTAAACGTCTTACGTCCCTATATGCGTGTTTTCCGTGCGAATTCCGCATGTTGCCGAAAAATTTTTTCATGAGGGG
>CAKUTA010000002.1 GCA_934691625.1 uncultured Bacteroidales bacterium
CATGAGCCACACCGCTGATTCAAAGCGATTACCAACAACTTTTTTTAACCACTCCTCTTGGAAAATTCATAAGAATATTTACAAAATTTCTTGCAATTCATAGGTTTAATGGGTATCTTGCCTGGAACTGATACAACCATTATTATGACACACAAGCATTTAGCCATTATTGCAGCCGGGATGGCAGCGGTGGCATTGACATTGGCACAGAAAGCAGACGCCTGCACAGGAATCACATTGAAATCGGCGGACGGGAGCGTCGTGATGGCACGGACCATCGAATGGGCACTGAATGACAACCACAACCGCTATGTGGTCGTGCCGCGCGGCCAGGAGTGGAGATCAATGACTCCTGACGGAAGTGCAGGGCGTTCATTCAAAGGAATATACGGATATGTCGGGCTCGCTGTGGAGCAGGCGGAGTTCATCGTGGAAGGGCTGAACGAGAAAGGTCTGTCAGCAGGCCTGTTCTACTTCCCAGGATATGGTCAATATGAGGAATTCGATGCATGCAACAAGGATAGCAACATCGCTGACCTTCAGCTTGTTTCATACATACTGGGGCATTGCGCCACGGTGGACGACGTGATCAGGGAGATGAAGCAGCTGCATGTGCATAACATTGATCCGAGAGCATCGACGGCACATTGGCGTTTCGGCGAGCCGGGAGGCAGGCAAGTCGTTCTGGAAATCATTGACAGACAATGCATATTCTATGAAAATACTCTTGGAGTGCTGACAAATTCCCCGTCATTTAACTGGCAGATGACAAACCTGAACAATTACGTGAATCTCCAGTCCGGCGCGGTGAGCAACAGCAATATAGGCGCCCTTGACCTGCATTCTTTCGGAGGAGGGAGCGGCATGCTAGGCCTGCCAGGCGATTTCACCCCGCCATCACGCTTCGTCCGCGCGGCATTCTTTCAGGCTACCGCCCCGGTTCTGGACAATGCTGAAGAAACTGTGGCCCAGGCATTCCATATACTGAACAATTTTGACCTGCCGATAGGGATGCAGACCAGCCCGGGATCCGTTCCTGCCGACATTCCAAGCGCGACCCAATGGACCAGCGCCACCGACCTGTTAGGTCTGAAGATATATTTCAGGACAATGTACGACAGCACGGTCAGACGCATTGACCTTAAACGCATAAATTTCGCCAGTGCGAAACTCGTTGACGAGCCGATGGACCGTTCGCGCCGCCAGCCGGTAAAGAGTCTGTTTTAATTTTTCGGAGCTATGCATTTCAGGCTCGCAAGCCATAGTGCCGTTTTCTCTAATTCATTGGTTTGCAACTATTTATCGTTTTTCAAAATAGCATATATGGCGATTTTGAAAAACAGCAATGCGTTGATATATAATTAATCAACAGAATTTCACTATTTTGGTTTGCGCCCTTTATCCTATCAGGTGCAGACATAAAGCACATAAGTCCGATTTTTTCATTACCTTTGGTGGCGTATGAAATGGACAAGACAAATAGTAGCAGGTCAGAAAGTTCTGGCCCTCATAGGATTAGCTATTTCTTTCGCAGGCAGCGCCAATGCAGCGGGAAACAGCCAGAAAAGTCCCGCACATGGAGTTAAAACGATATTCAACGGCGCTTCATCATTCCAAACCACGAATAAGCAGCAAGACATAGTCAAAGGAAGGATCACCACCGCTGACGGAGAGCCGCTGGCTGGAGCCGGTGTCATGATAAAAGGCACTGGCAATGGAACCACGGCGGACATTGACGGGTACTGGCAGATTCAGGCACCTGGCAAAGGCGAGTCGTATATCCTTGTGTTCCAGTATATAGGGATGCAAACCAAGGAAGTGGAGGTAAGCACGCAGAGGACATTGAACATCCGTCTGGAGCAGGACAACGAGCTGGACGGTTCCGTAATCATCGGGGCATACGGGACAAAGCAGAGCCGCGAAGACATGATAGGAAGCGCATTCCAGGTAAACGCGGACCAGCTGAAGGACAAGCCGAAGACACGCATTGACAATCTCCTCGGCGGTCTCGTGCCTGGCATGAGCATTGAACCGAACACAGACGCAGCAGGAACGACAAGGAGCAGATACGAAACCCGCATAAGGGGTGAGGCTTCCCTTTCCGCATCGAACGAGCCGCTCTGGGTCATAGACGGGGTGCCGATGTACACGGGAGGAAGGACGAACCAGATGGCGGGGACATCTTACACCGTATCACCGCTTTCGTACATCAATCCTGATGATATAGAGTCGATTACAGTCCTGAAGGATGCCGACCAGGTTACAATCTATGGTGCTGACGGCTCCAACGGAGTCATACTTGTGACCACGAAATCCGGGATGAAGAACAAGCCGCTTGCGGTAAGTGCCAGGGTTAACTTCGGCGTTGCCACTATCGACAAGAGCACCGAATTCAGGATGATGAGCCAGGAGCAGTACCTGACAGTAGCCAAGGAGGCATGGACCAATGCCGGAAACAGTCTGAAGTCGTTCCCGTATCAAGACAATGACTATAATTCCTATTCCACCACGGACACGGACTGGTCGAAGGAATACTTCGGCATAGGCACAAACATATATGCAGACGTATCGCTCACCAGCGGCACTGACAAGGTATCCAACTATGCCACAGGCTCCTATTACCGCACCGCAAACACAGTGAAGGGAGACAGCCTGCAACGCTTTTCATTCAGGACCAGGAACACTTATGATTTCACGCAGTGGCTTAAAGTCAATGCACAGCTTTCCGCTTCCTATAATGACAATGACCTGTTCCCGCTGTACCGTGGCTATCTGGAGACACTCCCGATTCTGGAGCCGTATCTCAGCGACGGATCGTTCAGGCTCTATAACAAGGTGTGGGACAGCGAAAAAGGCTGGACAATGCAGAAGTTCACAAGAAATGAGGTTCCAGACAGGGAGGCGAATACGAACAGGCAGCGTTCAGTGATGACATCCGCCAACTTCTCCGCGGAGGCCAAGATCATTGATGGACTTAAATTCACCTCGCAGTTCGCCATTGACTATACCCACAGTCATGAGGATATCTACTATTCCCGCCTGACACTGGACGGGATGGACTCCGCAGGGAACCCTAAGGGAAGCTCCAGACGTGCAGATGCATCATATATGAACTGGACCAATGTCGAGAGGCTGAACTTCGACAGGAAGTTCGCCGGAAAGCACAGCGTAAGTGCATACGCCGGCATAGAGCTGAGGCAGGTGAAGTACCAGACCCTGTACGCCACCGGAAGCGGGTTCATGAACGACAGCATCCAGGAAGTGGGATATGCTGACGAGTCTTCACGCAAAGGCTACAGCTCCACGAATACAGAAAGGAAGATGTCCTTCCTTGGACGTGCTGTATATTCCTACGATTCAAGATATTACGCATCATTCAACATCCGCCGGGACGGAAATTCCGATTTCGGGGAGTACTCCAGATGGTCAAACTTCTGGTCTGCCGGGCTGTCATGGAACATCCATAAGGAGGACTTCTTCCGCAGCGAACTCATCAAGATGCTGAAGATAAAGACTTCATTCGGCTATACCGGAAATTCGCGCGTGGACACTTCAGGCGCTGACGGGACATACGTATATGGCAGCAGCTATGCCTATGCCGGAAGCACAGGGGCCATTATAGGTTCCGTACCGAACCCCGGACTTTCATGGGAAAAGACAAGGATGATCAATGCGGGAGTAAGGATTGAGCTGCGGAAGATGCTGGACATTGAGATTGAATATTATAACAATGTAACCAGCGACATGCTGAGCAAGATTTACGTTTCACGCGTATTGTCCTCCGACAGAATATCCTCCAACATAGGAAAGATGCGCAATACGGGCGTGGAGATGAGCCTTTCCAGCACCAATTTCGCAAGAAAGGACTTCACATGGACCACCAGCTTCAACATTGCCCATAACTCCAACAAAATTCTGGAGCTGTACAACGGCATCCCGACAAGTTTCGGTTCATACGCATGGATGGAGGGCTATGACTCGCAGACATGGAACTTGGTGCGCTGGGCCGGTGTCGATCCTACAGACGGTTCCCCGATGTGGTATGACAAGAACGGCAACATAACACGCTCCTACAGCACCGCCAACAGGGTCCCGTACAAGTCCAGGACTCCACTCCTGAGCGGAGGACTCGTGAACAGCTTCAGTCTGAAGAACTGGACATTGTCATTCCAGATCAACTATCTGATAGGAGGTTATGCGCTCCCGACATACGCATCAATATATTTCAAGGACGGATATGACATCATAGGGGGGAACCAGGCGGTGGAAGTCTATAAATACCGGTGGACGACCCCCGGAGTGCCTTCAAAGTTCCCGAAGGTGTCGCAGGAGTCATCTAAGTCGGCGATGAACTCTACGAGATTCCTCTATAACAGGACGAATTTCGACCTGACCAATGTAGCCGTGACGTACAATCTTCCGGAGAAGGTCCTCGCCAGGACAAGGCTGAAGACTGCTTCCGCAACACTTGTCATCGACAATCTCTATCTGCTCACACCAGATCAGAAAAAGGGACTTAACTCCTATAAGACAATGATGTACGGCTATCCGAGAACAAGGACATTGACACTCGGGCTCAATGTCGGATTCTAGCGGACGACCAAATCTTAAATCCCAGAAGATGAAAAGTTATAAGAATATATTAATCGCATTGACCTTGCTGCCACTGCTGGCGTCCTGCAATTTCCTGGAGGTGGAAAATACGGGGAAGACTTCCATCAAGGCGTTCTTCTCGGACATATACGCTATGGATGCAGCAGTATCAGGCACTTATGGTCTGACATACAAGTTCTACGACAGCTACATGGTTCTGTACCCTGAAGTGGCAGGAGATCTCATCCGCCTCCAGTCAGGAACTTCAGACTGGAGACAGCAGTTCGACTTCATATCGGATGAGACAGAGGAGACGACCGCCGTTGGCTATATCTGGAAGAACGGATACGAAATCATTGCCAATGCCAATGAAATCATCCAGTATGGCCCTTCTGTAGCGGAGCGGTTTCCGCAGCAAAGCGCGAAGGTCAGTGACTATATAGCCCAGGCATATTTCCTCAGGGCATTGATACATCTGGACTTATGTCTCGTATATGGGCAGACCTACACATTCACCGATGATGCGTCACATCTGGGGACTGCTGTCATGACATCAATCCCGGACATCAAGGGCAAGATAGCGAGAAGTTCGGCGGCTACCACATACAGGCAGGTATTGCAGGATCTTGAGACTGCCCTGTCAATGTTTTCCTCAAGCTACGGCGGGAGCTGCTTCTACGCATCTCCTGCAGCATGCAAGGCATTGATGGCCAGAGTATATCTCTATATGGGGAATTATGGTGAAGCCATACGGAAATCTTCAGATGTAATCTCGGATTACGGGCTTTCCCTGACACCGCGCCAGGGCTATGTGGCAATGTTCTGCAGCCGCAAGGAAGGTTCTGAGGCTATTTTCCGCCTGAACGGTCTTTCATCAGGAACAAATCTAAGGTCTATGTTTGACTACACCAGCCAAAAGATGTATCCATCCAACAAGCTGACAGAACTTTTTGCACGCGAGAATGCGAGCTGGCCAGGCTCCGACATCCGCTCGGAGCTGCTTTCCTATACAACTCCTGATGGAACATACTATTCTGGTGTATGTATGAAATTCATTGATACGGAAGACATTGCGGAGACAGAAAAGCGCTACGACCCGTTTGTCCTGAGGCTGTCGGAGATGTACCTTATCCGCGCAGAGGCGGCATGCAGAAGCGGAGAGCCTTCCGTGGCAGCCGCGGACATTGCCTCGCTTGAGGCCCGCGCAAGAGGCGTGGAGCCATCAGACATCGACATCATCTACTCCAATGCGGATGAGCTGGACGGGCTGATTCAGAATGAGCGGATGAAGGAGCTGTTCCTGGAGGGGCACAGGCTCTTCGACATCACCAGGAGGCATGAGACATTGACCAGGGATGCCGCCTGCGGCTCCTCAGTGCAGTCAATGCCGTTCCCTGACGACAGGTTCATCCTGCCGATTCCTCTTGTAGAGCTGGATGCGAACAAAGACATGCAGCCTAACCCGATAAACAGCACAAAGAGATGAGAAATATTATGATACACATGGGGCATCGTTCCGGAATACACTTCTTAAGGTCAGCCGCCGCCAGCATCGCGTCTGCGGTATTGCTTCTGATGTCCTGTAACAGGATAGAGACTTTCAGTGATTCCTTTGTGGCTTTCGACCAGGCGAAGTCCTCGACTGTCAGCATCGATGCGGAGGGCGAGTTCACAGGGTCATATACAGTACGCTATACCGGGCCTAAGCCGTCTTCGCCGATAACCATCACGTTCTCCGTGACCTGTGGCGACGGGCTGGCAGAAGGAGTGGACTACAGGGTGGCGACATCAGGAGGGAAGATAACGTTCCTTCCGGGCGTCTATGACCAGGTCATAAGGATAGACTGGCTTCCGCATGACATTGACACTGAAAAGGATAACACAGTAACCATCAGTCTGCTGTCTGCAGATGGAGTATCGCTTGGCTACCCCGGGCCGGATAATCTGATGAAGGACATGGTCATACGGAAGTACACCACCGTGGAGCGCAACCAGATAAGACTCAGACAGTTATGTGATTTTCCACTCCACTGATCTTGGAGTAGAAAAAGCGGTAAAATATTCATTGATAATTACTTACATTACACAAAAGCAATATGGTAAAACGGACTTTATTGGCGGTATTTGCGAGTGCAGCACTCCTTGCCGCATGCGACAAGAACAAAGAGGAAGAGGTGATTCCTGTATCTTTCTCATCATTCGGTTTCTACGCCCAGGACAATGCGGATGTTCTGAAGGCTGACTACATCGAGGAGAACATAGTGTCAGACAACCTGACATTCACATTGCCTTACGGAACAGACCCGGATGCGCTGAAATCCCTCGTTCCGTCATTCTCAGCCACGGAAGGGGCTTCTGTCAATGTGGCGGACGAAAGCGGCGCTCCAGACGGGGCGGATGTCATAAGCGGACAGACCGCCATAGATTTCTCTTCCGATGTCCGCCTGGTGGTTTTCCTGAAGAACAATTACAAGGCATATACTGTTTCAGTAAAGATCGCCGAGCCAGCAAAATGGGCAAAGGTGGCGGAGACTTCCATGAACATGAAAAGCGACCCTGTTCTGGCAATCAGTCCGGCAGATGGGGTTCCGTATATTGCAGGTTCCATCATCAATGAAGAAACTTCTTCTGCAGAACCACATCTGCTCAAGATGGAAGGGTCTGAATTGAAAGACGTGGCAGGAGCGCTTATTTCCGGCAAGTCAGACGGTATTGCGCTGAATTTCAATGCAGAAGGAGTTCCTTACATAGCTTTTGCCGACGGAACAGCAGGAAACAAGATATCTGTAATGAAAGTTGCAGGTACAAAAGGAGAATATGTGGGAGAAGCTGGACAGATGTTTGCAACCTCTGCCACATTCACTTCCGTAACAGCGGTTTTTCCTGTTTCAGAAACCGACGTATGGTGTGCCCATTTCAACAACACCAATAAGGTAGCCGTTGCAAGAAGGGCGCTGAATCTGGCCCATTTCGATGGTTCAGCCTGGAATAACGGAACTGCAATCAACGGAAGGGATGCCACAGCATATGCAAATGGAGTATTCGGAAAGACAATAAACGGTGTGAATTATCTATATGTCTATGGCACCAAGACCTCAGCTGTCCCAAATCATATTTCGCTATATAGATTAGATAACGGCTCTTGGTCCACCATTTTCGAGAATCTGGAGCTTACAACTATTGACGGCCAGCCGGTTACTGGCTCTGGAGCATTTTTCTCAGATTTCGACATTGCATCTGATGGTTCCGCATATATGCTTTTCAGCGCCACATTCGATAACGATGACAGCTACAAATATGGAGTCATAAAATACGACCCTGTGACAAAGAAGCAGACTCTCATCGGTGGGGCAATGTCTGACATAAATATTACGGACAAATACACAATGGGTTCCTTGGCTCTCGACAGCAATGATGTACCATATGTTGCAATGGCTTATCTGGACGGCAATGTGAAGAAGACGGGTGTAAGGCATATAGACGCAAAAAGCAAGACTTGGTCCGAAATCACGCCTTTGGCATCTCCAGCTTACTATGCCACAATCCGTTTCGATGAAAACGGAAAGGGATATATAGCTGTAAAAGAAGCTGCGGATGATTCATCTAAGTATATTCTCTTTTCTACAGCAGAATAGCACCAGAAGAATAGGGCAATGACAAGTTTACTGAAGGCAGCAGCATCGGTTACTTCTGCATTGATCTGCACTGCGGCTCTTGCGGGCGGCCCTCTACGGGTGGCACTGGTGGGAGATCCGCAGGTAGACAATGCTGTCGAGATGGGGTACGCCCGGAAATCTATCTATAGTGAGCTTTCCGGGCGCAAGGACATTGACCTGTGCATCTTCCTGGGAGACCTGGTGAATGATGACATGTCGCTGCTGCCTGAATCTGTACGGATCATAGATTCGCTGCCGTTCCCGTGCCTGATGATTCCAGGGAACCACGACAGGGATGTGTATCGAGGGCCGAAGGCCCTGCATCTCGCGGGAGCGTCGGAGATTAAACGCGGAGGGCAGCAGAAACCTGGCAAGCCGCGCGACCTTTCCTCATGGCGCAAAACCGTAGGCTATGTCGATACTTCTTTCGTCCGAGGTAATGTGCGCTTCATCCTCATGAACAATGTGCGTCATGCGGGTGCAGGAATGACCGACTACGAGGGCGGGTTCACATCTGCGCAGAAGCATTGGCTGGACTCCGTGCTGAACGTCAGCGTGTCCGGATGCCGGCGTGGCACGCGGAAGGATGATGCTCCGGCATTGACCATATTGGCGACGCACATCCCGTTCAGCATGATGCACGGCAAGGATTCTGTCCTGGAGATGATTCCTGATTTGTCGCGGATGCTGTTTATTTCCGGACATACGCATTATGTGTCAAGAGGTTACATTGGAGATCCCGAGGGGGCTTCTGGCCTTCAGATGGCTTCCGAGCTGATAGCGGGAGCTGCCTGCGGAAGCTGGTGGCGCGGTGTCAAGGACGATGACGGAGTGCCTTATGCATTGCAGAGCTGCGGTGCGCCGAGGGGATATTTCATCGCAGACATCAGACCTGGCGGCGGCTACAGGCTCTCCTATAAATGCATCGGGAGGCCGGAGCCGGAGCAGCTGTCAGTGTGGGCAATTCCTGAAAATTCTGCTTCTGCAGAGCCGTCACAAGGCAATGCTGAATCAGGACAGGATTCTGACAGCATTCCACGGTACCGCTTCTATATCAACGTATTCGGAGGTGCATCGGATGGGGTGACAGAGATTTCCATTCCGCGGAAATACAGGCGAGGTGTCAAGCCATCCGGCTTCAGGCAGTTGCATTGCACGCGAAGTTCAGCCACAGCGCCCGAAGTAGAGGATGTAATCAGGTTCAATGCCTCAATGACAAGGGAATACCGTAAGACGCACCGCGATGAGTTTATCCCATTACGCCGAAAGTCATCCACGCACCTATGGCAGAGCGACGCTGTCCTCCAGGGCGAACTGCCGTCTAATGTCAATGTCCGCTATCGTGACGGTCACATGAGACTCAAGATGGTCAATGTCCGTGTCCAGACATTCAACTAACTGCCGAGCATAGCTTCACACTGACATCCGCCAATTAATTCCTCCTGGAAATCTGCATCACCACCTCCTGGCAGCACGCAGCGCCGGGAGGATTTTTTTACTGGCGGATCTTTACCAAGCAAGGCTACTTTTGACTCTGCCCCTTTTGACTACTTTTGACTCCGTCCCCTTTTGACTCCGCCGTGAAAAATTTGGTAATTCATCAAAAAGTCCTAACTTTGTCTTTCCGATTCCAAGGAACGCCCGAATGGCGGAATTGGTAGACGCGTTGGACTCAAAATCCAATGTCCTTTAAAAGACGTGCCGGTTCGAGCCCGGCTTTGGGCACCAAGCCGCGCTGTCAGATCTCGCTGACGGCGCGGTCTTGTTTTCAGACGGGTCGGCCACCTGTTCAAACATGCTGTCCGAAAAGGTTTCCAGAAAGCCACCACTGATTATCAATACGTTACGGATTCCAAAGTGCAGAAGCATGGACTTTGGGATTCATAACTATCTGAAAATCAACAAAAGAGTTAACATGTAGCTCACTTATCCTTCCAAAATTTACTACCTGAAGTTACCACATATCAGATATTTTGCTACATTTGTAGAGGACACGCCATTGTGCGTCTCCAAGAACATATTGAAAGTGTTTTCGCACTATCCTTATTAGAAAATGTGGAAGTTTTCAAGACATGGGGAACAACGAAAACAATCCTTCCTGATTAGAGTTTGGAGTGGTGCAATGTGTCTATACATGCGCAACCTCATATCTATGTCGGTGTGGGGTTGCGTATTTTGTTTATTCATGTCAGGGTCTTTCCACAACCTTCTAATAAATAGACGGAATCGGCTCCACACTTTCTTTGTTTTATAACCAACCACCGCCACATCAAAGAGCCGAGCGAGGCATCTATTTGATTATGAGAAAGATAATTGTCGTACTTGCAAGTACCTTGCTCTCTTTCGTTATGTTCGGCCAGGAGCATCTTTGTTTCAAGAACATTCCGATAGATGGTACAACGAGCCAATTTGTAGCGAAGCTGAAAGCTGTTGGATATACAGTGGTGGGAGAATATTCGGATGACATCCGGCTTATAGGCACATTCATGGGAAAGAGCTGCACATTAAGTGTTAATTTCTCAGCCGTTTCAAAGACTGTCCATACAGTATACGTTATCTTTGATAATGAACGAGATTGGGCTTCGCTTAAAAACGACTATGAAAACATAAAAAATGGGTTGACAATCAAATATGGCAAGCCGACTGTCAAGGAAGAATTCAGAAGTCCATATAAAGAAGGTGACGGGTATGCTTATACTGCGTTTAAAGGTGGTTATGTCGATTGGTGGTCATCATTTTCAATCAAGACAGGAACAATCAATCTGTATATCAGAGAACAAACTTATCCTACGATGACAGTCATAATAAGCTATTGTGACAAAATTAATTACGAGAAATCACTACAAGAATTAGCAGATGAACTTTAATACTATCATCTTACTTAATATATTCCATTATTCACGACTAACAACTGTTTTTTTATGAAAAAGTTTATAACTATTTTAATTCTGTTCATTGCTTCCATAGGATGCTCTAAACAAAATGATGCTACACAACACATCAGCAGGACGGCTGAAGCCGTATTGTTCAATAAAGAAGCTGGCGGTGAAACAATTATATTGGAAAACGCAACTGCTATCATTGATGTGTTTGACGACAACAGAATGATTGTACACATTAAAAATCAAAATAGCAAAGAAGAGTATCGTTTCACACTCAACGATGTGACTTTCGAGGTTGGAAAAGTAGATTTGGACGGAACGTATGACCCTAAAAAAACGTATGACATTGATTTTATCCGCTCAATGAATACAAGTGAAGAGTATTTTAGATATTTTCCTGACTATAACGGACATACCCTTATACTTTGCAGCAAATATGGCATACGGTCAGTTAAATAGAATTGCATCACCACCTCTGAGATAATCTTGATAGACTGTCATTAACTCAGACTATCATCGGAAACAGAATCACTATGACAATGACTTCCAGCAGAAGCTTGCATAGTGATTCTTTTCTGTTTCCGTTTGATTCTCCTTTAAGTTTGTCAAGCACGCGTTCAATGCGGTTTGTTCAGTGTCACTCATTCGGGCATATCTCTGTTTCATAGCCCGAGTGATGCGGATTAAGTATGTTTTTGCTGCGATAGTTATTTAAACGGACTTCCTGCATTCATCAGGGGACAACATCTAAAATGTACCATTCTAAAAATGTGTCAAATTAATCTTGTTCAGCCATATATGACGGGCATCTGAATGAGTTAAAATAACTTAAAAGATTATCTAAATATTGTGGGAACAAAAAAAATTGTATCTTTGCAAAGTCATTATGATTATAACATCGTTAAGAAAGTAAGGCAGGTATCTATCCCTTAAATGGATACCTGCTTTTGTCGTCTAAAAGGGGAGGTGCTTGAACAAGGAGAATTTGTCTTTCACACTTAACGATACAAATCATAATGAAACGAAGACAATATTCCACGTTTGTCCAAATCTCCATTGGAGTGGAGATCTTCAGACTTGTCTGGGTGAAGGCATACAAACGGCTTCGCTTCGGCAGGATTGAAAAGGTGAAAGGACACTATCGCAGATATTAAGGGTATCGGCGATTTTTAGTCCTCAGCCTTATGCATCAAAAGGCTCTCTACTCTATCCCCCCCCTTTATATCTCATCGCCAAGGCATAAAACCTATCCAATTCTTTCACCAATACGGTTCGAAAACAGGTGGTGGCAGGGTAGTTACCAAGACCGCGCTGTCAGATCTCGCTGACAGCGCGGTCTTGTATAACGTCCGGCATAATCCCATTCCTCCGGACAAAACGGCAAAAACGCCTATTTTCTCCGGTGAAACGGCTTTTCTACGGAGAAAAGACCTTTTACCAATGCAACTCGGAAACAGGGTTACTGCGGATCTTTGCGGACACTCCCCCGAAAACGCTCAACGGGCCTCTAGAAGGAATACGGCACTGTCATAGACCTTCCTGAGAGGCGGGTTAATGCCCTTGTTCATCAGGAGAGAGCCGGGGAGGACCTTGCCGGAGAACCAGCTGGAGGACTTGTCAACGTTCAGTTCGGTAATGAGATAGTTCCTGGAGGAATCCAGACCATCAAGACGGAACAGCGGCGTCGAGTAACGGGAGTCATAGCGGATACTGTAGGCAAAGAACACTGCTCGGCTCTTGTCCTGCGCCACGTAGAGCACTCCGTAGGCGAATGAATCATCATAAGGAGAACCGATCCTGTAAAGGTCTCCGTTCATGATTATGTCCCTGTATCCCTTATAGCTTTCTATAGCACGCCCCGCTATCTCCTTCTCGCTGTCAGTCATCTTTTTGGGCTGCAGTTCCATGCCAAGGCGCCCGGCGCACGCTATGTCGAAACGGAATTTCATAGGTGTGATGTTGCCAGTCTGGTGATTCGGCACAGCGGAAACATGAGAACCCATCACATTTGCAGGATAAAAAAGGCTCGTACCATACTGGATACGGGTGCGGGTCAAAGCCTCGGTATCGTCGCTGGTCCAGAACTCGTCAAAATATCTCAATGCACCATACTCGACCCTGCCGCCGCCAGATGCGCATGCCTGGATCATCACGGACGGATATTTCGCCCGGATACGCTCCATTACGCTGTAAAGGCCCTGGACATATCTGACCCAGAACATTGACTGCTCATCTGAAGGAAGATACGAAGACCCGACATTCTCCACATGACGGTTAGCATCCCACTTGATGTAGTCAATCTTGTCCGAAAGCTTCATCGTATTGTCAAACACCCCGAATACGAAATCCTGGACCTTCGGATTCGTCATGTCCAGAAGATACTGGCTCCTCTGAGCGGTAGGCTTATGAACATTGTCCTTGACTATCCAGTCCGGATGCTTCTCATACAGCTCGCTCTTCGGATTCACCATTTCAGGCTCTATCCAGATCCCGAACTTCAGCCCCTTCTCATGGGCATGAGAAGCGATATAGTCGATTCCCTCAGGCAATTTGGAGACATTGACCTGCCAGTCACCAAGCCCGGCAGAGGCATTATTGCGCGGATACGTGTTCCCGAACCATCCGTCATCCAGGACAAACATCTCCAGTCCCATGGATGCAGCATCATCTATCATGTCCGTCAATGTTTTCGCATCGAAATCGAAGTAGGCTCCCTCCCAACTGTTAAGAAGGGTAGGAACCATATCGTAGCTGCTATGCATCCAGTAGTCACGAGCCCAGCGATGAAGATTCCTGCTCGCCTGTCCTGCGCCGTTCCCGCTCCATGTCCATATCATTTCCGGGGTCGTGAAGGATTCCCCCCTATGCAGAACATAATCAGCGGCATAAGGATTAACTCCTGCAAGGATGTTCAGGATGCTGAATTCCGTCACCTCGAAATTAAGCTTGAAATTGCCGCTCCATGCAAGTGCTCCGGCGACGACCTCGCCACTGTTTTCGCTGAACGAATCTGTATTAAGGCTGACCATGAAAGCAGGATTCTCGGTATGTGTCGTGCGCACGCCCTTGCGGCTCTCGATGCTGACTGTCCCGTGTGACAGCACCGTATTGGCTACCCTGGCTTCGTTTGCCCAGGTTCCGTAAAGATGAGTCAGCAGATACTTGTCCGCCCTTATCGGCAATGCCGCAGAATAGCAGTTATGCAGAACAATGTCTCCTTTCTCATTGTTACGGACAACAGAATGGGACGTGATGACATTCTGCTTCCTGTATGCGGTATATACGAGATCCACCTCTGTACCTTCCGCAACATCGGCAAGGTGAATCACAGTCTCGACAACGTTATTGTCTCCCAATGCCCTGCTCTCATGGGACACATATCTCAATTCAGTGTTCAGATCCCCGTTCCTGTGGGTTATGGACAATGCCGGTTCATTGAAGTTACGCCATCCCATAGCAGGGTAGGTCTCGTATGGCGAGCCATGACCAGTATGAATTCCATTGCTGTAGGATGCCAGGGCAGAGGCATCATCTATAGCACCGCCGAAATGCAATGTCCTGAGACAGCCCTCCTCATCAGTGAGGATGACCATAGACACTCCGTCAGTACGGACATTGATTACCGGACCGTTCTCCTTCGCGAAGCCGGTAAAGGTCATTACGGCAGCAGCCGCAATAATCATCATTCTTTTCATATTATCTGATATCTGTGTTTCGAATCTATCCTGAATCTCCATCAGGCAACGACTTATACATAAGTCGTAAGATGACCATAGTTTCCATGAAAACAAAAAAAGGGGCGACCGTTAAAAACTGTCGCCCTCTCATTATGTCGGGGTACTGTGACTCGAACACAGGACCCTCTGGTCCCAAACCAGATGCGCTAGCCAACTGCGCCACACCCCGATAAACAAACCTTTGGATTTTCTCCTTAGGTCCCGCTTGCTGAAATATAATTTCCCAAATGGGACTGCAAATATACGGCTCTTTTTTGAATTTGCAAAATTTTTCTGAAAAACCTCATAAAAAACTTCCGGAAAACCATGCAGGTCTCCCGGAAGAATCATAAGTTATCTTGCATCAGCCAGTGGGCTATCTGGTAATCTTGATATTATCTATAAAGAGACGCCCTGCACCGCTGACTTTGAAGTTATATTTGCCTGTGTACTCATACACGCCATCGGAGTTCTTGCTCATAACCACACGATACATCACGAGAACAAGTCTAGTTTTCGATGTCATGCCCTTTATATATGCCCCCGAATGAGTCCAGTTGTATGTCTTGTTAGCCTGATAGAAAGCCATGATATCGCTGCACTTGGTACCATTCTCGAACTCGCCGTCACCCTCGATTACAACTACCATCTTCCCATCATCAGGCACACCGGTGCCCTGGCACATGGTAGCATGATCAAACTCGATAAACACATCCTGCGAGCCGTCAATTCCGGAAATAGCCGGAAGGCGAAGTGCAGTGTTATTTCCGCCTGTCTTGCTCAGCTTCAGATATTGATCCTGCAGATACATCACCTTCAGTGACGGATTAAGATCCTCATAACCCTGCTCAGCCAATGCCGTCTCGAAAATAGACTTGATTGTACCATCAGAATGGGCATTCGGAGCTTCTCCATCTGCACCGTTGCTTCCGACAGTATCTCCTACTTTCTTACCGCTATTCGCAGCGTTCCATGCTGCAACAGATGGAGCCAACCATGAGAAATCATCAGAAAAGACCACAGTGCCTCCAGCCTGATAGATTTCAAATGTCGATTTATAGGAGTATTCAGCATTTTCGAATGTCACCGCAAGTTTCCTTGGCGCACCGGCATTTGCAGGCACAGGAATCGTCACATCGTATGTTCCAGCCTTCGCGGAGGAAACAGGCAATGTGAGACCTGGCGCAGAAATTTCAAAATCGACATTTGAAACAATATGCACCGGAAGAGACATGCCGGCATCCGGAATCGAGTTGCTCGTCGAAGTCACCACAATCGAAGGCTCGAACTTGTCCTGATTCACAGTGAGGACAGACTCGATGTTGCCTTTCACGAAGCGGATTGTTCCTGTTCTAGGAGCACCCGTAAGATTGGCTGCAGCCTTGAACCTGAGAGTCGTCCACTCAACCCTTGCCGCAGTCGTAGGAACCGCAGTAATCCAGTCAGCATCAATCTTGGTTTCAAATGAAGTGTTGGACTGGATCGTGGCGGAGAATTCCGCACCCTGTCCAAGGACATCCAGCGAATTACCCTCCTTGATACTTATGAACGGATCAAGCTCCTGTCCGGCAGCAGACTGTATGACAGCTATCGTCTTGGTGGAAACGCCAGCCTTGACTGTAATCTGAGCCTTTCTCATTGTGCTGAGGTCACTAGGGTCGCATGTTACCTTGACTGTGTTTGCAACCCCTGCTGTTCCTGAGCCATTCTCTATATGAAGCCAGTTGACGCTTGAACTTACATTGTAGTCAGCATCAGCATTGACGGAGAACTCTGCCGGAGCCTCTGGCGTGCCTTCAAATGTAATCAGGTCATTGTCCAGCCCGGAGACTTCAATATTCGCCTTGACCGCATCAGATGCAAGCATGACTTCAATATCATCCATATAGAACCTGTAATATCCTTTCACAGGATTCTCTACAGAACCAAAATTGCTAGGACGGATAGTTATCGCTGTAGCAGTAGTGGCGCCGTTGATAGTTACAGATGCATCCTGCCAGAACATCTGGCCATTAGCCTGCTTATGCGGAATAGGATCACTGATCTTCTCTTCTTTCGCGCCGCTAATCCTGCCAGGCCCGTCAATAGCCACAACGAGTTTTGTCTGGTCAATGTCTCCGGATCCCTGGAGCTGCGAGCACCATTTGAACGAGACAACTATATCTTGCTCACCGGACATCTTGAAGAGAGGAAGCGTAAGACCTGACTGGCATGCACTTCTTCCGAACTTGAAATAAGCATCCTGAAGATAAATGGTGGTCTGGCCAGGATTAAGGTCAGTATAGCCTCTGTTACGAAGCTCACCTATCACATCGCACCCGTTATTTGCCAGAGTTGTATAAAGATTAGCACATCCGTCCGCTGACGAAGTCACTGAGCCGACGCAATCAGAAATCTTATTTGCCTCAGGAAGTTTTGAATTCGCTGCAACGATATAAGGATCAAGCCATGAGAAATCATCCCGGAAAGGAAGATCCACACCGACAGTTTCATCTTGTCCTTTATCGACAAATGATACCGGCACGACTGTAACACTCTTCTTTATTGCCCCGATGAAATATGCCAGCACATCCACTTTATGGGTATTGACCTTGTTAAATTCTTCAGCATCAACAGGAACAAGAAGCGAGCAAGTAGTCTTGTCAGTGAAACGAAGAGATGTTCCTACCAAGGTGCCGGAAAGCTTCACATAAGTCACTTTCTCCGGAAGGGCTGATGGAGCCTTGTCTATGGCAACAGGTGAAGGATAAGGCACATCCGCTGTTGACTTTACTTCCACTTCATCAAGGACGAATGAAGGAATCCCGCCAACCTTGCTCGTCGTACCATTGAAATCAATGACATTCCCGACTTTGACATCAGCGGTGCCCTCCACAAACATGTTTGTAGTACCATCCGTAACCACAAATCCTGTAGTCGAGACAGCAGCAACCTTGGCTTCGAGGACCTTTGCCCTTGAAGCAGAGTCAAGGTCGGCAGTCTTGGTCACGTTGCCTTCAGGAGCCCCGAGATAGGTGTCTCCTTTCTGATATATGATAGTCGTCACCGAATAGCCACGTTTGTTGGCTATAGTGATGATTCCTTGACGAGGGGCAGCGAGAACGCCATCAGCATCCACGTTATCTTCCACCTCGACATTCACCTTCACGGTTTTCGTACCGGACATCGGATCCACAGAAATCCAGTCCGCATCCACATCGATCATCCAGTCCGCATCCGAAGCGACAGTAAGAAGCTGAGGTTCAGCACTTTTCGCTTCGAAAGTCAAACTGGACTCCGAGATGAGTGCACTAGGTTTTACCAGCTCGTCTTCTTTACAGCCGGCAAATAAGGCTGCAAACAAAGCGATTGCACCAAGTTTTATTATATTATTGAATAATTTCATGACTCTTAGTTAATAATGTTGACTAATTATTGCCGTTGTCAGTATCATCCTCCGCGTCAGAGAGTCCTGAATCCCAGCCAGGATTCTGCTTGAGGTTTCTGTTCAGGTCAATATCCCCCTTAGGGATCGGATAGAAATAATCACGATTTTCATCAAACGCACGGTTTTTCTCCCTATGCATATCGACAAATCCGGAGCGCCCGCCACTAAGGACAATTCCATTTGACTGAGCGACATACTTTCCATCTATCTCTATCTCCTGAATCTGGATAAATGTACACTTATCCTTGATGCTGGAATCAATATTATCAGGCTCCTTTGCTGTATCATACAGATAGAAGTAATGACTGCCGGTTCCGGTAAGGTCATACAGTCCAGGGCCAGCAAAATACATTCCCTGAAGCGGTTCGAGCCAGGTCTCCCCTTCCTTCCATCTCACGATATCGTCCCATCTGCTGACTTCGAGGAAGAGTTCGATAGTCCTCTCCCTACGAATTTCGAGAATCTGGGCCAGATTTGATGGATTCAACTTGGCGAGGTTCCTGTAGCCATACTTCTCTGAAGTAAGGAAAGGATCCACTGTAAGCCCAGCAAGCTGAAGATGTGGCATACCTGCACGGTCACGGAGAATATTAATAGATTTGTCAACGTCATCCTGGGTAAGGATATTAAGTTCCGCCTTAGCCTCCGCATAAATGAGATAAGCCTCTCCAAGACGGAATACCGGAATGTCATTGAACGAGAGATCTGCACGATTGGCTGTCTCATATTTAGGATCCATCACATATTTCTCAAGATGGTATCCGGTAGAGGTAGCATTTAGCTGCGGGCCATAATATGTAGTCTTCGTCTCGGCACGGACATAATCAGGAAGGCGAAGAATCATTCCGAACCTAGGATCCCTGTCTTTTGCTTCGTCCACATAACTCATTGTCTCCCAGTTTTCCTTATCAGTGAAGCGTGAGCCATCCTTCATAAGGAAGCTGTCAACGAATTTCTTGGAAATACCTGGAGACCCCTGTGTATCAACAAGCACATACGCAGTAGCACTATGACCGCATCCGATAGAAGCATCCATCTTGATGGCAAGGATGAATTCATTAGGATCCGCATCCTCCTCTCTGAAAAGTTCATGGTAGTCAGATGCAAGGTGATATTTCCCGCAGGCCATCACCTGCTGCGCAGCCTCGTAAGCAAGTTTAAGGAAGTCATCTGCCGTATGACCTTCAAGATTCACATTGTGATATTTCCTGAAAGTTCCCTCATAAAGGCAGAACTGGGCTTTCAGCATAAGTGCCGACCACTTATTCACCCTGAATGTGGAGACATCTTCAGGAAGAGATGCGATAGCATCATCTATATCCTCCAGCATGTGGGTCATGATCAGCTCCCTCGAATCTCTCGGATTAAAAAGAGACGGATCTGTAGAATCCAGCTCGGTGTCATACCATGGCACATCGCCGAATCTCTTGACTTTTGAGAAATAGAATTTCGCCCTGAAGAATTTTGCAAGTCCTGTATATTGCTTTACCACAGCTTCATCAGAGCATTGGTTGATATGGCCGAGCATTGTGTTGATCTTGCGGAGCTGCCCCCAAGACCAGCCACCGGTAGCAGCTGCCTGAGGAACTTCACGGTATGTACCGCCAAGCAGCTCATCCGAAATTGTCAGTTTCGGGAAGATGAGATCAGACTGCTCGTCATACGGAGTCTTGTCCAGAAGGTTGTCATAGAATGAGTTGGAAAACAACTTAAGATCCTGCTCATTACGGAAATATGTTTCCGGTGTCAATTTATCCTTCGGATATTTCTCCAGGAAAGAATCACAGGATGTAAACCCGAAAGCAATCGCCAAAATAGGTAATATGTATTTTTTCATTATATCTCCTCCGAATTAGAATGTGATATCTATACCGAACATGATGGTCTTCTGCCATGGATAAGCGACAGAGTCTTTAGCATCGGAGTTAGTATAGAAGCCTGTGCTTGTCGTTGTCGTAACACGACGATACGCAGATTCAGGATCAAGGTATTTGGTGTATTTCTTGATTGGAGACCAGTAAGCAAGGTTCTCTCCGGAGAAATAGAATCTGATCTTATCTACATGTATCTTCTGCGTAAGCTTCTGCGGCACAGTGTAACCGACAGTAAGGTTCTTGAATCTGAGATATCTTACATTCTGTATGTAACGGCTGTTAGGTGGAGCAAGTTCGCCACCAGTGGAAGAATATGCTCTTGCCCTAGGGAAGTATGCATCCGTGTTCTCCTCTGTCCATACGGTCTTTATGAAATCTCTAGGCATGAAGGCCGTATAATATGAGTAAGAATATGCGCCCCAGAATGCGATGTTCATGCCGGAAGGATACCAATAGTGAGTACCGGTACCCTGGAAGAATGCTGAAACATCAAATCCCATCCAGTCGAAATTGAGAGTGAAACCATACTGCATACTAGGAAGCATGTTTCCAAGGATTTTACGGTCTCCAGGATTATCTGCGGTATTATCTCCAAGCGTAATCTTGTTGATAGCCTCCCCTTTACTGTTCTTGCCATCCATAGCATTGTCCAGATCGACATAACGAAGGTCTCCTGCAAGGAAGCCTCCCTGCATACGGCTGTTACCGATATATGACAACGCATCGACCACATTTTCCTGATAATTCTTAGCCTCTTCATCCGTCTGGAAAAGTCCGTCAACGACGAAGCCCCAGAGATCTCCGATCCTCTGTCCTACATAGTAATCAGTAAGACGTTTCTGAGGATTATTCGCATATCTTGTGATATGGGAATCATAATCACTCAAGGAAGCGCTGATGCCATAATTGAACGTCTTGCCGGCAAGCTTGAAAGAATCTCTCCAGCTTGCAGAAAGTTCATAGCCGCGTGTCCTCAGATCGGCAGAGTTTTCCTTAGGAGAATCTGCGCCATATACACTTGGAAGAGCATTGCCCTGGACAAGCATATTCTTGGTGTCACGGATATAAGCCTCGGCAGTGAAATTCAGCCTGCTGTTAAGCAACGAGGCGTCAATACCGACATTATACTGTCTGGTGGTCTCCCATGTGAGGTCGGCAGCATTAGGAGCCGAAATACCGGCATACTGACCTCTAGTAGAGCCTTCACCGAAAGTATATCCGGAGAAATCTTTGATCGAGATGGTCCTCATATAAGAATAGTCTGCCACGTTCTGGTTTCCGAGGGAACCATAGGAAGCACGAAGCTTGAGGTTGTTGAGAACATCTCTAGCGGGTTCAAAGAACGGCTCTTCGGAAATACGCCATCCGGCAGACGCCGATGGGAAAAGGCCCCAACGATGTCCCTTGGCGAAACGTGAAGAACCATCATAACGTCCAGAAGCCTCGAAAAGGTACCTGCCTTTATAGTCATAATTGGCACGGCCGAAGAAGCCCATAAGAGCATATTCGCTCTGGCCGCCTGTAAGATTCGTGATTTTTGCTCCAGAAGCATCAGGAACAATCAGGGAGAAATCATTCAGTTCTTCATCCGAAATGTTCTGAGCTGAAGCAGTCACATTCTTATAATGGTAGGTCTCGATATTGAATCCTGCCATAATCTTAAGATTATGAGCATCATTGAAGCTGTCCTCATACGTTGCGAACACATTCGTGGTATAGTAGTCATAACGTCTGGTTCTTTCTGTCAGTTCATTAAGGCCAGCGCCTGTAGTGTATGCGCTTGTGACACCAGGGCTGACACCGTAAGGGACATTCACAGTACGATGCATCTCATTACGGTTCACCCTTCTGTATGTGAAGTTAGCCGTAACATTGAACTGCTTGACAGGCCGGATTACAAGTTCCGTAGTATTGGCAAAATTGAATTTCTTGTCATAATTCTTATGTTTGCCCATCGCGAATATTATCTGGCGTCCGTTAGCAACATTGTAGTTACCTCCAACAATAAGAGGGTTGCTGTACAATCCTGTTCCATCAGGGTTGAAGAGCGGGAACGACGCCGGAGAATGGCGAAGGTTGCGGAACACATCCTGAATATCATCACAACCTATCCAGGAGTAGTTCGAATTATAGAAAGACGTATTGTTGGACAAGTTCATCACCTTGTTCAGCTTGGCATCGATCTTCGCACGAAGATTATATTTCTGGAAAAGATCAGGTTCAGTAGCTTTCATGATGCCTGTCTGGCGATCATAACCTCCTGAAATGAAATATTTTATATTCTTACTTCCGCCACTTACAGAAATACTGTGCTGCTGGACAGGATGCCTGTCCCTGAACATTTCATGATACCAGTCGGTATTGCAGTAATAAATCCACTGTTCCTTGCCATTGCGGACTTCCTTGATCACCCACGGACGCTCAGGATTTTCAGTCTTGTCATTTACACGGGCAAGCATCTCCATCATATCCTTTTCAGTGTATCCGGTATATGGTCCCTTCCCTGAGGTTTTCCAGAATGTATCCAGAGTATATACTGACCAGTAGCCCCTGTCCTCATAATCGGTAGAAGTCGTAGGAGCTTCCCATCCCCATTTTCCGCTATAGCGGATCTTGGCTTTTCCATCATCGGCGCTGCCTTTCTTGGTAGTTACGAGAATGACACCGTATGCGGCACGAGCTCCATAGACTGCTGCGGCAGCGGCATCCTTGATGACAGAGATGCTCTCCACATCATTAGGGTTAACATCCTCAAGATCTCCAAGGGCTCCGTCAATGAGCACGATAGGGTTAGCCTCATTAATAGATGTGAATCCTCGGATATTCAGCTTGCCTGTACTTCCAGGATTACCGGACTGAGTCGTAATGTTAAGACCAGGAACAGACCCCTGCAGCATTGTCACAAGGTTGTGCGACGACCTGTCTTTCAATGCCTTGTCATCTACAACAGAGATAGCTCCTGTCAGATTCACCTTTTTCTGGGTACCATAACCGACAACGACAGTCTCGTCCAAGGTCATGTTGTCTTCATCAAGTATTACATTCAAGGAAGACTTTGCTGCCGGAAGGCTGACTTTTCTGGTTATATATCCTAGTGAAGACACTTCCAGAAGGACATCCCCAGAAGGAACCGACATAGAGAAATTACCGTCAGCGTCAGTGGTGGTTCCGGTGCTTGTGCCGAAAATCATGACTGCCGCTCCGATAAGAGGTTGCTGCTGGTTATCCAGAACTTTTCCTGAAACCGTTCTGTTCTGGGCAAGGACGCCTATGCAGGTGGCCAATGTCAGAAGCAGAGTCACAGCAAAATGTTTAATGACTCTCATAAAATTGGTTTTTGGGTTAATATATTAATGGTAATGAAGTTCTCTCAATACTTCTTAAGTTCCGCATCTGACAGAGTCTTGAAGGCCTTAGGACGTGCCATATTCTCCGTATAGACATTTCCGAAGGAGTCGGTCACAGTGATTGTCAGATCCACGTCCGCATTGTCAGCTGTAACCTTGAAGAAATGCGGCATCTTATTCTCTGTTATAAAATTAGGAGAAGATGATATATTGCTATTGAATCTTTTGATTGTCAACGCTCTCAGATGAAGCGGATCATAAGCGTTGCACCTGGTCCATTCAAGTTTCTTTCCAGTTTCATCCTTGACTTCAAGTTTCCAGTCTGATGCCCAGTTCCAGATATTGATGAGAACTGTATTGTCCTTATTCTCCGGATAGGCATTCACATACTTCAGGAAAGAGAGCTTGACAGCAGTGTTTTCAAGATTCGGGACATCATTATATGATACAGAGAAGTTATTCAAGTCATAGGTGCGGAACTGATAGTTCTCATCCTTGCCTGTAGCCTTGTACTTCCATTTGAAGTCAGTGCCGTCGATATCCCAGATACTGTAGCCTCCCGGAGCACCATCCAGGCTGACATATACACCATCCGTAAGATTTCCGGACCACCACCATGAGGCACAAATAGAGCCGGCATTATGTTCATACGTATTCGCGGCTCCAACCGATGTGGTCTCCCCTGGAAGGGCATTGAAAATGGTATGAGTATGCCCGGTCACATAATGAACCTTATAATCTGCCACCGCCGAAAACAATGCTTTCGTGCTTGTCGCATCATGATCCATCTTATAGGTGTTGATGCCGCTAGGATAGAATACCTGGGCATGCATCATTATGATAAGAGGTGTTGCTTTATCCACATACTGAAGATCCTTTTTCAGCCAGTCAATCTGTTCCTGAGGAAGGTCCTTCGTATAGTTACGGGACTCATCGCCATTATAGTCCTTGCAGTCAATGTCATCCAGGACAATATAATGAACCTTGCCGATATTGAATGAGTAATAATCAGGCGAGATGTTGTCCACATACGGAAGCTTCGCATTCCAGTTGCCGACAGCCTTCATATCATTGTCATGGTTGCCCATTGTATGATATATCAGGATATCAGACACACGCTTGTTCATATCCTCGACATACTGAGGAAGTTTATACCCTCGGGAATACCAGTACAGGTCCCATGTCATGTCGCCAAGAGTTATGGCATACATTTTCTCCGCCTTATGGGCATCCCTGTAAAGATTCCAGTCGTTTGTGAATGCTGTGAACTGAGACAGATCTTTGGTCCTGTTCGCCAGGTGCATGTCGCCCAGGAAAAAAACCTTGTACTTGTCCTGGTTATCCACTTTCTTCAGAATGAAATCAGCACGTTCCGCCGTAAACTCACTCTTGGTCAAAGCGGCATATATTTTAGGAAGGACTCCTTCTGACGCAGGTTCATAGCCGGATGGAACAGACATGAACACATATTTCAATGCTTTTTTGGATGGAAGCTGGTATATGCCATCCTTGTCCGTTCTGACCACTTCGAATCCATCTGACACGGTAACATCAGCCACACCGGTACCATCACAAGTTATCTGCCCATAAACGGTAGCGCCCGGTGCAGGATCTACTCCATCACCTACGATAGTGACCGCCATCGCTCCCATGACCTTGCTCTGGTTTCCGCGTTTCACAGAGACTTCATACGTGTCGGAGACGATACCCTCAAATAATGCTATCGTGAACTTCGTCTCGGAGACAGAAATGATTTCACACTCTTTCTGTTCCTTAGCTGAATTCTCGAATACAATCTTATCTGTCTGAACAGGTGCTTTCTTGAACTGCACCCTGAAATCGAATGTTGCAGCGCCAAATTCAATGTCCGCCGCTTCCGGGACTCTGAACTGTACATCTAGAGGACCACTATCTCCCCCCCCTCCCTTATCTCCGCACGACACGACTGCGAGAGTGGAAAGGCACAAGATAACAAACAAAACTAATCTGAATCGTCTCATCTTATATGTGTTATTATTACCTGGCTTTAATGTTTCGTTTCAAAAGAGCAACAACACTGCCGCACTTTTATTCCGAAATCAAACGGTTTATATTCCAAAACAAAGATAAAGCAAAATTTATTTTCCACAAAAATTTAAACACTTCAAAAAAGTTTGGCAGACTCAAAAACAACTTCTTAATCTCGGCAATCTGCCAGGAATATTGGCTATCTTTGCAGAAAAGACATTGACCATGATGATAGAAGCCCTGAACATAGAGAAGTCTTTCGGAAGCCTTAAAGTGCTGAAAGGCATCGACTTTCACGCGGAGAAATCCGAGGTGGTGTCCATCATGGGCGCATCAGGGGCAGGAAAATCCACGCTTCTCCAGATTCTCGGTACACTTTCCTCTCCTGACAGTGGCACGCTCCGTATAGACGGGACCGATGTCCTCGCCCTCAACCGCAGGCAGATAAGCGAGTTCCGCAACAGAAGAATCGGCTTTGTGTTCCAGTTTCATCACCTTCTGCCGGAATTCACATCCCTTGAAAATGTGATGATCCCTGCGCTCATAGCAGGAAAGAAAGAACGAGAAGCAAAAGAGGAAGCCCTCAAGCTTCTTAAGACACTTGGACTTTCAGAGCGCACCGCGCACAAGCCTTCAGAGCTTTCCGGAGGTGAGCAGCAGCGTGTCGCCATAGCCAGAGCCCTGATTAACCGCCCTGCAGTATTGTTCGCGGACGAGCCGTCAGGAAATCTGGACAGTGCCACCAAGGCGGAGCTGCACAATCTGTTCTTCCGCCTGAGGGATGAATTCGGCCAGACCATTGTAATAGTGACACATGACCCGGATCTCGCAAAAATGTGCGACAGGTCATTGTTCATGAAGGACGGCATATTCGTGGAGCAATGAGAACATTCCGATTCAAGAGATTCGAGGTCAGGAACGAGAAGTCCGCAATGAAGGTGAACACGGACGGGGTCCTTCTGGGCGCCGCCGTGCCTATAGATTCTTCTTGCATTGACGTTCTGGATATCGGGACAGGGACAGGCACCATCGCATTGATGCTGGCGCAGAGGATCTCGGACAGGATTCCAGAATGGGAAAAGAATGTGACCGTCACAAGCATTGACATAGATAAGGACGCGGCAGAAGAAGCAGCCATGAACTTCCGGAATTCCCCATGGTCAGAAATATTGTCCGCCAGGCACATAAGCCTGAAGGTCCTGGATGCAGAGGAAAGCGGCAGAAAATTCGGCCTCATTGTCTCGAACCCGCCTTACTACGATTCCTCCTTGACAAATCCCGACTGCCGCAAGGCAACAGCCAGACACACAGGCGAGGCTGAAAGCTGCGGACTTTCGTTCAGGGAAGTCCTCGAGTTCGCCTCCAGGCACCTTACCACTGACGGGCGCGTGGCAGTAATACTGCCTGCAGACCAGGAAGCGGCAATGCTCCGGCACGGGAGAATGCTGGGGCTATACCCATCTATGATATTGAGGATAAGGACTGTAGAACGCAAAAAACCGGCAAGGATAGTAGCGGCATTCACAAGGGAACGGACACAGGTAACGGAAGATATGCTTACAATAATGGAAAACGGGAGATATACAGAGCAGTACATCTCCCTCACAAAGGATTTCTATCTTTTCACCTGATAGCTATTTATCAGAATTCCAGCGATTTATCTGCTGCCTGCGGAACTCCTCCTCCCCGATGAAAAGCTTAGCCACCTTCTCCACAGAAAGAATCTTCGTGAACACAGGGACATATTTTGCCTCCACTCCACGCGAATTCTTCATCGCATTCACATATTTGTCCAGCAGGACGGAGATTTCATCCTCAGACTTCCCGGATTTAAGTCCCTCATCAAGAGCCTTGTAGGCATCCAGCACCTTTACGAATGAAGCCCGGCGCTCACTTTCCATGCGATTATACACAGGCCAGAACTTTTCAGCCTCCGCAGATGTGAGATCCATTGCAGAAGTAAGATACGCTACACGTTCTGCCCGCATCCTCTCCTGCCACTGATTATCATGACGATTATCTGCAGATATTCTGAAAGTACTTGACAATAAAATAATTATCATCAATATCACAGCCAGGCATCTACTTTTTGTCTTCATGTTCTGTTTCATAATATTCAATATCATTCAGCGTTGTTCCCGAATCTATAAGATACGCAGCCAGGCCCTCCCCGGAGGTGTCGTCACTATAATCTGACGCCCTATAGATAAGCTCAGGATCTGTGACAGGCACCAGATCCGCAAGGGTGATCTCCTCCATTGCAGAAAGATCTTTCCCCGAACCATATCCGGCTGTAAGCCTCAGCAGAGCCGTTCCTCCTGTGACAATGATCAAGAAAGCTGCGGCAAGAGCCAGATACGGCTTCAGCTTTTCAGCCATCGACACTTTCACGCGGTTGTGCGGAATATCTTCCAGACGCGCCTCAAGTTTCCTGAAATAATCTTCCGGAACCCTGTATGGCATCCTGTTTCGGTTATTGTCAATAGTCAGCATATCAAAATGTTTCAAAACAACCTCTTAGACACGCATCAAGCCGGAATGTCAAATCAATTCCTTCCTTATTTTTTCGTATGCTATATGATACGATGCCTTCAGCGCCCCGGTAGAGGTGCCCGTTATACGGGATATATCCTCATATTTCATATCCTCGAAATAGCGCAAAGAAAATACAATTCTCTGTTTATCAGGAAGTTTCTGCATAGCCTTCATCAGCTTGCGCTGCGCGGCATCACCATCGAAATAAGGATCATCATCAATCTTCTTTTCCATGTCAACGCTCTTGAGCGTCAGCGCCGCCCTCACCTTCTGCCTGCGCATAAAATTCAATGTCTCATTCGTGGCAATGCGATATATCCACGTGAAAAGCTGCGCATCCCCCCTGAAAGAAGGAAGCGCAGCCCACACTTTTACAAATATTTCCTGCACCAGATCATCGGCATCCTCGTGACAGCACACAAAGCGGCGGACATGCCAGTAAAGCCTTTCGCTATAAGCCTTGACTATTTCTGAAAATGCCCTTTCCTCTTCACCGTCACGATATAGACAGATTATGTCACCGTCCAGCATCATGCCGCTACGCCGAGACAGCCTCTACTTGCGGAACATAACCTTTCTTGCGGCCTCCGCTATATGCTCGCCGTCCAGGCCGTACGCAGCCATCAGCTCAGCAGGAGTTCCAGACTCCCCGAACCTGTCACCGCCATTGACATACTCCACCGGGACAGGGACCTTGGAAGCAAGCACCCCCGCGACAAGCTCACCGAGCCCTCCTGCCATGTTGTGTTCCTCTGCAACCACGACAGCCTTGGTCTTCAACGCAGAAGCTACAACCGCAGCCTCATCGAGAGGCTTGATTGTCGCGATGTCTATAACTTCGGCGCACACTCCTTCACCTTCAAGTATTTCGGCAGCTTTCAGAGCTTCCCATACAAGATGTCCGGTAGCTATGATCGTGACATCCTTGCCCTCATTCAGGACATACGCCTTTCCGATCTCGAAAGTCTGGTTTTCTGGAGTAAAATTAGGCACGGCAGGGCGTCCGAAACGGAGATATACCGGGCCTTCATACTTAGCTGCAGCTATAGTCGCAGCCTTGGTCTGATTATAGTCGCACGGATTGATGACAACCATCCCAGGAAGCGCACGCATAAGCGCAATGTCCTCCATAGTCTGATGCGTAGCGCCATCCTCGCCAAGAGTGATTCCTGCATGGGAGGCAGCTATCTTCACATTGGTTTCGCCATAAGCGACCTCCTGACGTATCTGGTCATAGACACGTCCCGTTACAAACTCCGCGAAGGAGCCTGCAAACGGTATCTTTCCCGTGATAGCCATTCCAGCAGCCACACCTATCATATTGGCTTCGGCTATACCGCACTGGATAAATCTTTCAGGGAACTCTTCTGCAAAGGCGTCCATCTTAAGGGAGCCTTTCAGGTCGGCCGTAAGAGCCACAACTCTGGAGTCAGCCTTCCCTGCCTCATAAAGGCCGGCGCCAAATCCGCTTCTGGTATCTTTCTTTCCTGTATCTGTATATTTAATCATGATGATCGTCCTTTATCTGTTAATAATCGCCCAGTGTCTCTTCAAGCTGGGAAAGAGCCTCCTGGCACTGCTCCTGCGATGGAGCCTTTCCATGCCATTTACATGTGCCCGACATGAAGTCAACGCCATGTCCCATATCAGTCTTGAACAATATCATTGCAGGTGCGCCCTTATTCTCCCTTGCTTTCGCAAAGGCGTCAAGGATAGAGTCGAAATCATGGCCGTCAGCGACAATGACATTCCAGCCGAAAGCCTTCCACTTGGCCTCAAGATCCCCCTCGCCGGCAACAGAATCGACCGTACCGTCAATCTGCTGTCCATTCCAGTCCGTCATTGCAATAAGATGGTCAAGATGGTGATGCGCAGCGAACATTCCAGCCTCCCAGATCTGTCCCTCCTCGCTTTCTCCGTCTCCACAGAGGACATATACATATCTGTCGTCCCCGTCAAGCTTCTTGCCGAGAGCCAGGCCGGCAGCAGCAGAAAGCCCCTGACCCAGCGAGCCAGATACCTGCGCAATGCCAGGAAGTCCCTTCTCTACAGACGGATGTCCCTGAAGACGTGTACCAAACTTTCTGAAGGTGGAGAGTTCCTTGACAGGGAAATATCCGCGCCTCGAAAGAATGGAATAGTAAACCGGAGTAATGTGCCCGGCAGAAAGAATAAACATGTCTTCGCCCTTGCCGTCACGTTTCCAGTTCACCGGATCAATCTTCATTTCATTGAAATAAAGAGCTGTCAGCACATCTGCACTACTCAGCGAGCCGCCCGGATGACCGGATTTGGCGTCCGTGACCATTCTCACGATGTCACGTCTGACCTGAGATGC
The DNA here is from genome assembly GCA_934691625.1 of uncultured Bacteroidales bacterium. Classification (GTDB taxonomy): domain Bacteria; phylum Bacteroidota; class Bacteroidia; order Bacteroidales; family UBA932; genus Cryptobacteroides. Next base: position 30,376 of record CAKUTA010000002.1, read on the forward strand.
AATTCTTTTCAATTCTTCGACTGTTGCCATAATAATATTACGAAATTATTTTATTACTTTTCATTTTCCAATACATTTCCCAAAGATAGCGAAATTTTTCGATACGAAAAGAAAATAACATTATCTAGTCTTTTCTAGAACGCGATGATACACATCATCTATCACCATTCCTGAAAGCGTCATGCCGAATATAGCGGTGACATGAACCGTTGTCCCGTTTATTTGGGCTTTCGACGAGCACCACTCATGATTCAGAAGAGACGGGTCGCCAGGCCCGTTCTGAGCTTTCGGACATATGCATTTCTCGGTCCCGCACGTCTGACAATGCCCCCTGTTCGGAAGGACCTCATCATCATACACGCACAGGAACTTACGGGAAGGAAAAGTGCCGGCACGCTTCATCTTCTTTCGCAGCGCCGCCCCAAGCGGGCATCCGCGGACACTCCAGAACTCAGTAACCTTAACCTTCAAAGGATCCGTCTTCAGCGCAGCCCCGAGGGAGCAATAGAATCTAGCCTTGCTTGCCGTCGCACGCAATATCAGAAGCGCCTTGTCCTTCAACGAATCCACGGCATCTATGACATAGTCGTAGCTGTCAAGGTCGAAAGAATCAGCCGTGTCGGCGCAATATATCGCCTGAACAGCTTCTATCTCAGCCTTCGGGTTAATCTCAAGCAGATGCGACTTCAGAGCCTCGACCTTCACCATGCCGACAGTCTTCACTGTAGCCATCAGCTGGCGGTTCACATTGGTGATACATACCCTGTCGGAGTCAACTATAGTAATATGGGTCACCCCGCTCCTGACAAGGCCTTCCGCGCACCAGCTGCCGACACCTCCTACGCCGAAGATTATCACTCGCGTCCGCGCCAGCTCCTGCATCACATCATCCCCGAGAAGAAGTTCAGTCCTGTTATATATTGCTTTCTCTATAGTATTCATTCTATTCTTTAGTTATACGGGCAGCCCATCCTCCGCCAGGTGCCATGTGAATCCCGATACGCCTGTCTGCCGGAACAGCAGCGACCTCATGCTTGAAATCACGCGCTGCACGATCAGCATTGATGCCGTCACGGAAAATCTCCATTGTCCAGTTTCCATCGCCTAGGAAGCTGAGATCCAGGACGACATCCCTGGAACTCCAGTCCGTCATCGAGCCGACATACCACACCTCGCCGCTACGGCGGGCAAGCGTGATATATTCACCGATCTTTCCGTTCACAGCAACGCTTTCATCCCAGACGACCGGACATTCAGCTATGTACTTAGTGCACAAAGGCTCGTTCATATAGTTGGACGGAGAATCGCAGAGCATATTCAGCGGAGATTCAAATACAACATACTCGGCAAGCTGGCGGCAGCGAGTTCCCTGGCTCATAGCCTCGGAGCTTACCGGACGATAGTTCTTTTTCGTGGCATTACGCATTGCGCCCTGGGTGTAGTCCATAGGACCTGCCGCCATGCGTATGAACGGGACAGTAACATCGTAGGTCACCTGATCGACAACCGGCTGGCTCCACTTCATCTGCTCCAGACCATGCACGCCCTCATAATTAACCACATTAGGCCATCTCCTGTTAAGACCGGCAGGCTTATATGTGCCATGGAAATCTATCATCAGGTGATACCTGGCAGCCGTTTCAGCAGCCCTCCTATGGAAATCAACCATCAACTGGTCATCCCTGTCCATGAAATCCACCTTGAAGCCCTTGATGCCCATCTCCGAATAATGCCTGCAGATATTCTCCATATCCCGGTCGAACGCCCAGTATCCCGCCCACAGGATCAATCCTACGCCACGCTCCCGTGCGTATCCGCAGAGCATCTCCAGATCAATCTCAGGAACCACCTGCATCAGATCCGCCTTCTTGTTCACAGCCCAGCCCTCGTCAAGAATGACATATTCAATGCCGTTGGCGGCCGCGAAATCTATATAATACTTATATGTATCATTGTTTATGCCTGCACGGAAATCCACTCCATAAAGATTCCAGGCATTCCACCAGTCCCATGCCACCTTACCAGGGCGAACCCAGCTGTAGTCTTCCGAAGGATCCGCAGGAGTCCCGAGATTCCATACAAGGTCGTTCACCGCAAGGTGGGCATCATTATCCGTCACCATTATTATCCTCCATGGAAATTCTTCCTTTCCGGAGCACCTTGCAATATAATCCTCTCTCGTCTGGACCTCACCCTGAAGCATATTATGGCCGCCCTGCCTGATTTCTTTAGGATATCCGGCAAACCGTCCGGAAAGGACATGCCCGTTACCTTCATTATAGAGGTACATTCCAGGATAATGCTTCAGGTCCGATTCCGTTATCAGCACCTTGCACCCGTTATCAGAAGCCACGGCAACAGGAAGAAACGCCAGGCGGTCCTTATTCCACGCGGACAGAGGATGAACAGCGTATGTATTCTCAAAAGAATTGTAGAACTGGCTCTCCAATGTTTCAGTATGCTGCCGGACATAAGGGACATACGCATTCCAGTCCTTCGCTAACGCAAACTCAGCCCTTTCCCCAATCACATTGAAATCCCCCTTAAGCCCGCTCACGAAACGGTACGCCACGCCATCGTCATACGCACGGAATACAAGGGAGAAGTTCTTGAATTCAAGAGTCATCTCATTATAGTGATCCCGGACTTCAGACTTCTTGTACATATACGCATTCCAGACCTGGTCAATGCTGGTTCTCCTTACCTTGCGCACCTTGTCATTTCTCCCGAATACAGTTCCGTCAGATATGGACATTGAAATCCTGGACGGGCTTATCAGCTGGAGCGTATCCTTCGAAACAGAGTACGAGATATCATTGCCGACAACCACTGTCGCATAAAGATGACCGTCAGGAGAGATCACCTGATAGGCACCATCATTCGCAGATGCGAACACAGGCGAGATCAATGCAAACGATACAGCCGCCAGTAGAGATTTTAGTGTCATGATAATGTTTCTTAATCTTTATTATAAATTATTCTTATTATATGCCAAGTTCCTTTTTCATATCACGAAGAAGATCGAAAGCCTGCATAGGAGTCATATCATTGAGATCAGCAGCCTTTAAAGTGTCTCTCATTGAAGATAATGTAGGATCATCCAACTGAAACAGCGACAGCTGGACAGAGCCGTCGCTTTCCACGCGTCCTTCCTTTGTATTATAAGGTTTATTTATTTTACCATTATCTGCATCACGGCTCTCGCTTATCGTTCCGAATGCTCCCGACTCCAGAGCTTCCAATGTTTTCTCTGCAGACCGAAGCACTTCTTTAGGCATTCCTGCCATACTCGCCACATGGATACCGAAGCTGTGAGCCGTGCCGCCCTCCTTCAGTTTACGCAGGAAAATCACCTCTTTCCCCACCTCCTTTACCGCCACGTGAAAGTTCTTGACTCTCGGATATATGCTCTCCAGATCGTTCAGCTCATGATAATGAGTCGCGAATAATGTCTTCGCACCCTTCCCATACTCATGTATGTACTCGACGATCGCCCTCGCTATGGACATGCCGTCATAGGTGGATGTCCCGCGGCCGATCTCGTCCAGAAGTACAAGCGACCGTTCGGACAGATTATGCAGAATCATCGAGGTTTCCAGCATTTCCACCATAAAGGTGGATTCCCCGCGCGAGATATTGTCTGAAGCTCCGACCCTGGTGAAAATCTTGTCGAAATAGCCGAACTTAGCCGAATCGGCAGGCACGAACGAGCCTACCTGGGCAAGCAGGACAATGAGGGCCGTCTGCCTCAGGAGCGCCGACTTTCCGGACATGTTAGGACCTGTCAGAATAATGATCTGCTGCTTGTCCCTATCCAGATAGATGTCATTCGGCACGTACTCCTCTCCGGGTTTCATCAAGGTCTCTATAACCGGGTGCCTTCCAGCCTTAATCTCCAGCGAAAGCCCTTCTCCGACTTCAGGACGGCAATAATGGTTCTTCAGGGCCAGCTCGGCAAATCCTGCCAGAATGTCCAGCCTGGCTACTGCAACAGAGTTCCGCTGAATTGTCTTGATAGACGTCTGAATCCTGGAGACCAGCGAATTATAGATGGACGACTCCAGCGCATATATCTTGTCTTCGGCAGACAGTATCTGTTCCTCGTACTCCTTCAGCTCCTGCGTTATGTATCTTTCTGCATTTACAAGGGTCTGCTTGCGGATCCAATCCTCCGGAACTTTTTCCTTATGAGCATTACGGACCTCGATATAGTAGCCGAAAACATTGTTATAGCCGATTTTAAGGGAGCTGATTCCCGTGCGCTCAGTCTCGCGCTGCTGCATTTTCAGAAGGTATTCCTTGCCGCCATGGGATATTTCGCGCAGACGGTCAAGTTCTGCATCCACTCCCTTCGCTATAACATCTCCTTTGCCTATGGCAGCTGCCGCATCTGCACTCAGAGTCCTTGAAATATCATTGTAAAGGTCTGAACATCCGTCGATTTCATCCACAAGCGCAGTCAATGGTGCACACGTCCCCTGACACATCGACTTGACAGGCCCTAGCAAAGACAGACCCCTTCCAAGCTGAAGCACTTCCCGAGGCATTATCTTCCCCGTAGCCGCCCTGGACATCATCCTGTCCAGGTCTCCGATATTTCCTATACGTTCCTGGATTCTGTCCAGAAGATCACTGTTCTTCGTAAAATGCTCCACGATATCGAATCGGTCACCAAGATCCTTCAGATCCATGGACGGCATCGCCAGCCAGCTGCGTAGAAGGCGCGAGCCCATCGGAGAGCAGCATTTGTCGATCACATTGACAAGCGAGACACCTTCCCCACCGGCAGAGGCATTGAATATCTCCAGATTACGGATGGTGAACCTGTCCATCCACACGAACTTGTCCTCATCAATGCGGGATATCGAGCATATATTTGCCAGTCCCGCATGCTGAGTCTGTTCCAGATAGACAACGAGTGCGCCAGCGGAACATACCCCGAGAGGATATGAGTCAATGGCATATCCTTTAAGCGAGTCCACCCGGAGCTGCTTCTTCAGCTTTTCCACGGCCGCATCATAAACAAAAGCCCACTCGTCAATCGTAGATACGTACAGGTTATCCCCATAAAGTTCTTTCACTTTTTTCTCATATCCGCGCTGGACCACGATCTCTTTCGGTGAAAGCGAGGCTATAAGCGTGCCGATATAGCTTGTGCTCCCCTGCGCCACCTGGAATGTACCCGTAGAAACGTCAAGGAATGCGGCGCCGCACTGGTCCTTGGAGAATGTAAGTCCGGTCAGGAAGTTATGTTCCCTCTGCTCCAGCATGTTTTCGCCGAAGGCAATGCCGGGAGTAACCATCTCTGTAAGCCCCCTCTTCACAAGTGTTCTGTTATTCACCAGCTTGGGATCCTCCAGCTGATCGCAGACCGCCACCTTGTACCCGGCACGGATGAGACGTGTAAGATATTGTTCTATCGCATGATGAGGAAAACCGGCCATAGGTACGGCTTCCTTGTCTCCGTTGGAGCGCTTGGTCTGTACAAGGCCGAGGACTTTGCTGACCAGCACAGCATCGTCAGAGTATGTTTCATAGAAATCTCCCACCCTGTATAGCAGAACCGCCTCCGGATGTTGTGCCTTGACCGCAAAATATTGTTTAAGTAACGGGGTGTCCTCCGCCTGTTTCTTCGCCATGACTCAAAATATCTTGTCTCCTCCGGAAATTCCCCGGAGAGTGTTTAAATAACAAATTTACAGATTTTCACTCCACAATTCAACACGTGAGCCTAATTTTTCAGGCAAGAAAATACCTGCGCCTCCTAAGCGGCATGATAAACAGACAGGATTTTGAAACCAGATCGGCCTGCTGATGTTTCATCATGGAGAATTTATAATTATCTTTGAAGCAGGAAAATGACAGCTATATCTGATAAACAGCGCAATCCAGCCGATGAAGAAGGTCCTTATCATAACATATTACTGGCCGCCAACAGGAGGCTCCGGTGTCCAGAGATGGGTCAAGTTCAGTAAATATCTGCCTCAGTTCGGATGGCAGCCCGTAATATACACTCCTGAGAACCCGGAGATGACAAGCATTGACAAGACGCTTGAAGAAGATGTCCCAAAGGATGCAATAGTCATACGCCGCCATATCACGGAGTTCTATTCGCTGTACCGCAAGCTTACAGGCAAGACTGACGCTACGAGACAGGAGGTAAATCCGATAAACAGCCAGAAAAAGACCTTCAAGCAGAAGCTTATGCTTTTCCTGCGCGGCAACCTGTTCATCCCTGATCCGCGCGTGACATGGGTTGGGCCATCGGTCCGTTTTCTAAGGAAATATCTGGAAGAGCACCCTGTCGATGCTATAGTAAGCACCGGACCGCCTCAATCCATGCATCTGATAGCCAGAAAATTATCGAAAGCCACCGGCATCCCGTGGGTGGCAGATTTCCGTGATCCATGGACAAAGATGTTCTACTTCAAGCATCTCTGTCTATGCCGATGGGCTGAACGGAAGCATCACAAGCTGGAGCAGCAGGTTCTGGATGACGCCACAGTGGTAGTGGCAGTATCGCCTCTTGTGCAGGAGGAGTTCCAGGCCATGACAGACACGCCTGTCGAGCTGATTACCAATGGATTCGATGAGGATGACTTCAGCCAGGTAGTGGAGCCTGACGGATATTTCAATGTCACGCATACAGGTCTTTTCGCCTCTGACGGCAATCCTGAAGTCGTATGGAAGGCTCTGGCAGAGAAATGCCAGTCCGACCCTGATTTCAACAGCATGCTGCGTATCAGGCTCGTAGGAAAGACTGACCAGGAGATTCTGGACTCCATCAATGCTGCCGGGCTGGGAAGCCATCTCATAAATCTTGGCTACCAGAGCCACAATGTCGCTGTCAGGGAGCAGAAGAATGCCTCACTGCTTATTCTTCCGCTCAGAAAAGAGCCTGAATACAAGGCAACTCTCCCTGGCAAGCTGTTCGAGTATCTGGCATCAATGAATCCTATCCTGGGCATCGGGCAGACTGACGGCGCGATGGCAAGAATCGTAAACCAGACAGGAGCAGGCGTGGTTTTCGGATGGGATGACAAGACGTCTGTCGCAGCTTATATAAACCTGTGCTGGAACAGGTTCAACGAGGCTGACGACAGCGAGGACATCCAGGTGGAGCATTCCGGTGAAGCAGAACTTGGTGAAGTCCTTGCAGAAGATGACAAATCCGACGCTATCCGTCAGTTCTCACGCAAATTTCTGACCTCCAGGATGGCGGCTCTGCTGGACTCCATCACAGGGACACGATAATCATTTCCTGGCAGAGTCCGCAGCTGTATGCATACCCAGCATTCCCCCTGCAGTAAGGAGGATGAGAAGTATCAGCAGGATGGATGAAGCCCTGGATATGCCTGAGCTTATATGGTACGATGCAGGCTCGAAACGCATCACCATGTCATGCTCCCCTGCCGGAAGCACAGCTCCGCGGAGTGTCCAGTCCGCACGGAAAAGCTTCAGCTCGTCAGAAGTTTTATCTCCATCAGTCAGTTTCAATGTCCAGCCGTCAGGATAGTATATTTCACTGAATACCACAGCCTTGTCCGATGCTGCGCGATAATGGTAATGCAGCTCGTTAGGGGCATACGATGTCATATAGACCGTATCCGCAGCAGAAGCAAGCATTGATTCAAGGCTGGAAGAAGCCTTGCCGCACTCATCCACAGCATCAGCAGCCCACTGGAAATCAGGGCCGATGACAGCAGTAGTATGCAGGTCAATGCTGCCAAGCATTGAGATCTCCTCATTGGCCGAAGCAGCCCTGGCGGCAGAGCCCACGAACCAGGCATTGCCCATCGCATAAGGATTGACGACAGGAGCGCTGTCTCCGTCGAGGATTATGTATTTGTCATTCAGCATTGACAATACCGGCACGCGAGGGAACGAGGACATCAGACCTTCAATAGTCCCAGCAGAATTTACAGCCTTGATTATGGAATTTATTTCACTGTTCAGATACCTGTCTATCAGATCCTGGTAGCGCTGCATCTTGACGGGGCTGTAGCCACCGATATTCTTATGCCAGTAGCTTGGATGTGAATCATTGAATACATTCACAGTCAGGTCAAGAGTCCTGTAGTCAAGAGCCGGATCTGCAAGTATTGCCTTGTCCACCGGCCTTTCCGCGAACTGTCCGTTAAAGCTTTTCCCGGTAGTGAAGTGATCCGAGTTCAGGTAGCGCTTGCCGACAGCGAACATGTTCAGAAGGACAAGGGCTGAGATTGCGGCACAGGCGGCACAACGCCTTGTCCCGACATAGGCATCATCGCCAGGAACATCTTTCGGCTTGCTATATGCCCAAAGTATTATGATGTACGTGACGATAATGAGCCAGAAGGACATCATGGCGTCATGGGACAGAAGGCTTTCCCTGTCCTGCTGAAGGGCGGCGACAAGATCCGGGTGCATCTGTGCGTCCGAGGCTGCCGAGAAGTCTCCTGCAATGCCCGGGAATACCCAGCATATCAGGCAGAAGCCTGCTGTCAATACCAATGCTATGATGCCGGGTTTCCTGAACTGTTCCGCTGTATATCCGCCTTTAAGTATCTTGTCCAGGACAATGAATCCGAGCATCGGGAGTGTCACCTGAAGGATTATCAATGCCATGGACACCGTCCTGAACTTGCTGTAGAACGGCATGTGCTCATACCAGAATCTGGTGAATGGCATGAAATGGCTTCCCACCCCGAGGAATACAGCTATGACGGTAGCTGCAAGTATCCACCACTTATCTTTCCCGTCACACATGAGCAGACCGAGAATGAACAGGAACACGGTTATGGCCCCCATGTACATAGGGCCGGCAGTGAACGGCTGAGGCCCCCAATAGAGCGGCAATGTCTTGGCGACATCCCGTGTGTTTGTCTGTCCGTATTTCTTCAGAAGCTTTATAGTCTCCGATTTAGACGGATTCACGGCACCTGCTGAAGAACCTCCGTTAAAGTCTGGAATCATCAGGTTCGGAAGTTCTTGCCATCCGTATGACCATGATGTGGCATACTCTATATCAAGTCCCTTGGATTTTTCCGCATTGCCCTTTCCTTCAGCCGTGAGTTCAGAGCCTCCACGCATCGTCTGGTGCGAATAGCAGTACATCGGGATAAGCTTGTTAGCGTTTGCCCCTATTCCTATGATTCCAAGGAACAGGAGAAGGAATGATGCAGCGAAAAAACGTCCTATGCCATGGCGACGTTCCCTGTCTGCCGCAATCCAGATGAAAAGCCCTGCCACATAGCAGAATATGATAATCGCCAGGTAATACGAAATCTGTATATGGTTCGCCTTTATCTGGAAGTTCAATGCCATTCCGAACAATGCTGCACCAAGCAAGGTCTGCGGAAGCCATCTTTTCCATGTCACACCTGCGGAAGAGTCCTTGGCATTGCTGGTGTCAGTCTTACCATAGAGCCCCATCGCCGTCTTGTATGTGAAGATCACTGCGGCGAGCACCCATGGAAGCCATGCGATAGCCATCATCTTGGTGTTGTGCCCCACCTGGATAATCTGCATATTATATGAGCAGAATGCGACTGCGACTGCTCCGCCTATTGCCAGCACGGCATTGACTCCGAGAGAGAGCATCAGAAGGAATGCTCCAAGCAGCGCTATGAAGAGATATGTCGCCGGCCGTTTTCCCAGAAGGAAAGCATCATAGATTTTCTGCGTCCAGTCCCCTTCCGGATTCCCTGTAATCATGGTCGTAGGCATGCCGCCGAACATGGAATTGGTCCATGCCGTGCGGTCTTCAGGATGTTCCGCATCCCACTGGTTCGCCTCATGCGCCATCCCGACATATCCTGATATATCGCTCTGGTTAACCATCTTTCCACCAAGAACCTGAGGCACGAACCCGTAGGCCAGCGCAAGAAAGAACACGACAATGCCCGCATACATCAGGGCCTTTTTCCATATACTCTGCATCTTCAGTTCATTTATCGTCAGACAAAGATAGTTCAATTCGCCGGAATATCAGTGCTTTTCCTCGCATGGTCTTTCAGCATCCTCATTATCTTTCCTTTTCATAAGGAAAGAAATAATATAAAGTTTCCTTTTTACAAGGAAATAACATATATTTGCGTAAAACACGTATATCATGAACCTCCGTGAAACATTCCAGTCCATTATAGCACTGCATCAGCAGGAACTGCCTTATGCTCTGCATCCTAGAGATCTGTCTCTACCTCTCGACAGCGGAAACATTATAACAATCAGTGGCGTCAGACGATGCGGAAAATCATCATTGCTCAACATTGCCGCGAATAGTCTTATCAAGAATGGAGTTCCGAAAGAGCGTATTCTCAATATCGGATTCGATGATGAGCGTTTTTCTGAAATGACCGCCGCGGATTTCAATGAAATATTAGAAGCATACAGGGAAATGTATCCGGAAATCCCGCTTGAAGACGTGTATATGTTCTTCGATGAAATTCAGCTGGTCAAGGGGTGGGAGCTGTTCATCCTAAGGACATATAAGAATTATTGCAAGCATATATTCATCACGGGAAGTACGGCTGAGATGCTGTCAGGAGAGATGGCATCAGCATTGAGAGGATGGCCTGATGAGTATACAGAATACCCGCTATCTTTTTCGGAATACCTGGATTTCAAGGATATACATGCTAACAGATATACGGAAGAGGGTATCGCCATTATCAGAAGTGCGTTCAAGGCCTACTGCAAAGAAGGAGGCTACCCTAAAGCTGTCCTCACGAATGATGAAAGCGAGAGGACAAGGCTGCTTCAATCATATTTTAATACGATGCTGTTCAGAGATATGATTGAGTATCATAGCATCCAATCATCGCCGGCCGCAGTGAAGTATTTTCTGAAAAGAGTCATGGAGAACATTACGAAGCCGACTAGCATAAACAATATCTTCAATGAATTGAAATCCATGGGGATGAAGGCCAGCAAAGACTCTCTTTACGAATGGATTGACTATGCCTGCAATATATTTCTTCTATATAGAGTTCCAAGGCTCACCCGTTCCCTGCTCAAGGGTACTGCATCACCGGCAAAATACTATGTTGCGGATATTGGCCTACGTAATTCAATACTGATGGTAAGAGGTGATGACTATGGTAAAGCATTGGAAAATATCGTCTATCTCAATCTGCGCAGAAGAACAGGGAGTGAAGATATGATATATTTTTATAATGATAGCAAGGAATGTGATTTCATTGTTCTAAAAAACGGAAGTGCAGAAGAACTCATACAAGCCTGCTGGGAGCTGGCTCCTGAAAACAAGGAACGCGAAATAGGAGGTCTCCTGGAAGCGGCAGAGGCTACAGGGTGCAAGAACTGCAAGATAATCACATTCGACCAGGATATCAGTCTGAAAGAAAATGGGATAAATATCAATGTCTGCCCCATCTGGAAATCAGGAACAATTTCCTTTCCATAAGGAAAGAATTGGCATAAAGCTTCCCTGCCAAAAGGAAACTTTATAATCATTTCAAAACAGATTCTTATTTACGACGATAGACTGCAAATGTGTAGCTGAGTCCATTTTCAGGGTCTGTTTCAGCCGGAGTTTCTGACTCCTTTGTCCATATAGACGGGTCAATGGCAGGGAAAAACGTATCAGCATCGGGCACAGAGGTATGTACATGCGTGATGTAAAGTTTGTCGGCATAGGCTATCGTGCGCTCATACGTCCTGGCTCCTCCGATGATGAAACATTTATCAGGCACCGCTGATACCCCAGGTGCGGCAACATTGCCCGCTGCGATGAATGCCGTGTCGACATCAGGCACCTGCACTACAGATTCAGGCGCATCGAAACGGCTTCTGGTTATGACAATGTTCCTGCGTCCTGGAAGTGGACGTCCGATGGAAAGCCATGTCCTGTAGCCCATTATCACAGGACATCCCATAGTGGTCCTGCGGAAATATTTCATATCAGCAGATATGTGCCAAAGCAGCTCATTGTCCCGGCCGATAGCCATATCATCCGCCACTGCCGCTATTATATTCTTTTCCATATCAATAATCTGTTACAGACCCTATACTTGCCCTTCGCAATGACTAGCTCCTCTGAAGCCAGAGGCCGAAGAAATAGTCATACACATACCACACGTTGTTTTCCGAGGTTATAATTATTATTTTATTATAATTATACTTTCGTAATCATTCCCCAACGGATTTCAGCGCACTAGAAATCAAATGCTACAAATAGAGATATTCCATGCTGATTTTCATAATAGTAATCGCACAGTAAATCATAGCCAAGACCAGCACTTAGACCAAGCTTCGTTTTTCCAAAATATATATGACAGCCAACAGATGGATTAAAATAGAATCCTTCCATTTCGCCTACACTATAACCAATTCTTGCCTCAACATATGGGGATACCCGTTTATCCAAAGCCTTATGGAACTCACTCCTTATATGCGCAAAGAAAGGAACATTCACATAATCTTCAACAGGATAATTAATTGCGAAACCTCCACCAACATATAAAGATGGCGTAATCTGGCATCCATGCGACGTATAAAATTGGACACTGCTCAAATCCACATTCTCATTAGGGTAAATCACAGCACCTTCGCCCACAAATCCTCTGTAGCGTGGAGCTGAAATCCATCCGTACTCGTGTCGTTTAGCAGTCGTTTCTTTCGTCTCCGGCAATTCCTTGGTTATTTTATCCACCTCATCAAATGTGCAGAAGAATGTGCTTCCGTCAGGTGTAACGATTTTCAGGCTCTGGTTCGGCACCTGTTCCATGATAAGCCCGCGTATGACACTTCCGTTCTTCAGATATACAACATCCTGATAACTCTGTGCGCCCGATGATATTGCAAAAGAGAGCAAAACGGTAACGGCGATGGCTGTTTTTCTGATTAGATTATTCATAGTTGATTTTATAAATAGTTATTGTCCAAATATACTCATAATATTCTGAAACATCTTGATTTTCAATATCAAAATCTATGTTTTCAGAAAAATTCCTGAATCTGCTCCGTCAGAATCCAGATATATTGAGATTACCGGACAGAGTTAAGTACACGGATGCCGTCCACAATGCGCAGGATGCCTATATATGTCCGTAACATTGTTCAGAAACAGCATGTCACGGACAGCAGCATGCCATCTAGGGTACTCAAGGACGGATCAAGAACTTGCCCCCCTCTTGCACAGGATGTCAATATCCGAGCCATTACACCGCCACAGGAGCCTTGATGGCTGGCCATGGGTCATAGCCTTCAAGGGTAAAGTCCTCGTATCTGAAATCGAAGATACTCTTCACTTCGGGATTCAGCTTCATAACAGGAAGCGGACGCGGCTCACGTGACAGCTGAAGGTCAACCTGCTCAAAATGGTTAAGATAGATGTGCGTATCACCTGTCGTATGGATGAACTCCCCCGGCTTCAGACCGCAGACCTGCGAAATCATCATTGTCAGAAGCGCATAAGATGCGATATTGAACGGAACGCCAAGGAAGGTGTCCGCACTGCGCTGGTACAGCTGGCATGAAAGTTTTCCATCTGCCACATAGAACTGGAACAGGCAGTGGCAAGGCGGCAATGCCATCTTGTCCACTTCTCCAGGATTCCAGGCCGAGACTACCATCCTCCGTGAATCAGGGTTGTTCTTTATCATATCTATCACCTGGGACAGCTGGTCAATGCTCCTGCCGTCCGGTGCAGGCCAGCTGCGCCACTGATGCCCATATACAGGCCCTAGATCACCATTCTCATCCGCCCATTCATCCCAGATGGAGACACCGTGCTCCTTAAGGTACTTGATATTCGTATCTCCTGCGATGAACCACAAAAGCTCATATATTATGGACTTCAGGTGCACTTTCTTGGTAGTCAGCAGAGGAAAGCCCTCCGAAAGGTCAAATCTCATCTGATAGCCAAAGATGCTCTGTGTCCCGACACCTGTACGGTCATGTTTTATAACTCCGTCTTTTCTGATATGGCGGAGCAGATCAAGATACTGTTTCATAAAAAGCTACTTTCTTACTGAGAACGCAAATATGATAGCCTGCTCAAACACCTGTCCAGGACGCAGCACCGTGGACGGGAACTCAGGCTCATTCGGAGAATCAGGATAATGCTGGCACTCTATTGCCACGGCATCATAGTCATGATATGTGTGACCGTTCTTGCCGGCAGGGCATCCTTCCAGCCAGTTTCCGGTATATATCTGCACACCAGGCTGGGTAGTAAGGACCTCCAGGACACGTCCGCTCTCCGGAGAATAAAGTTCCGCTGCAGACTGTATCTGTCCAGGCTCAGCACCGTCTATCACATAGCAGTTGTCATACCCCTTTCCATACTTCAATGCCGGGAAATCAGCCTTTATATCACGCCCGAGAGGCTTCGCATTGACGAAATCCATCGGTGTCCCGGCCACATCTTCCACTGCTCCTAAAGGAATCAATGTTTCATCGGTAGGCAGGTACTCCGAGGCATTCAGCTTCAGCTCATGGTTCAAGACAGTTCCTGAGCCCTCCCCATTAAGATTGAAATATGCATGATTCGTAAGGTTCACCACTGTAGGAGCGTCGGTCTCGGCAGTGAAGGTCAATGCCAGTTCATTCTCTTCCGACCACTCGTAATGGGCAATCACCTTAAGATTTCCAGGATATCCGGCCTCCTCATCGGCAGAGAAGTACATGAACTCCACCGCATCGCCATTTATTCTGCTGTCCCACACCTGGTTCTGAAATCCGTCAGGACCTCCGTGAAGATGATTGCAGGCATTGTTCACAGGCAAGGAATATTCTTTTTCATCCAGCACGAAACGGCCCTTCGCAATCCTGTTGGCATATCGTCCAGGACATTTCCCGGCACATGGACCATCTCCGAAATATGACATCGGATCATCATAGCCGATGACAACATCAGCAAGTTTCCCATCCTTGTCAGGAACATTGACCGAAACTATCCCGGCACCGATGCTGGAAAGTGACACGGAAGCGCCAGAGGCATTTGTCATTGTATATAGGATAATCTCCTTTCCGTCAGGAGTCTTTCCCCATAATCTGCTTTCAATCTTCATATCAATATTTTTTAGTGTTTATCTTATTAATCAAAAAAGGATGGGGCAGAGCTCTCCCCCATCCTTCAAATTTATAATTTCTCACCCGCTTACGCAATAGGCTTAGAAGCTGTTTTGAAATTATTTTTTGAAGGTTTGAGAGGAAAAAACTTCAGGTTCGACCGGGGATTTTTTTTTTTGGGGGGGGGAAGATAGCTGTGCCTATCTGACCTGAAGACTCGGGAAGAAGATGAAGGAATTTTACCTCAAACAACTTTTTAATCATTTCAAAACAACTTCTTAATGCAATGTTTTCAAAATTTCATCAAGTTCTTTCTCGCTGTTATTTGGGCAATCCATGACAAACTCCATTTCTTTCTTATCTGTTACTTTTTCATATATATCCTGAACCCAGCAGTCTGACCAATCATAAATATAAGAAAAATGCTCATCATTGAATTCTGTCACTATAAATGTATTATCACATAAAGCAGTGCATTCTCCTTTACGGCTCATCCTGTCCACAACCAGATTTCCCGATACGTCCCTGACTATCACATATTCCGGAAGTTCCGGTCTTGTATAAATATTATACCTGTAATATGCTTTCTTCACAGCATTGTCTTTCCACAGGAAATATACCGAGACTCGCCACGGAAGCATAGCTTCTACTGAAACATTATCTGTTATTTCACCTGTCTTGTCAAGATGAAAATACTTGCTGTCATTCTTTTTCCACAAGCCGTCAGGCATTGAAGTCACATCAAGACTCTTGAACACGCCAGAATTCTCACCTTCATTGACATTAAAACCATCTATTTTATCAATCTTAGAGCAAGCGCAAATCATAAAGCAGAAACACATTGCCAAAAAAAATAATGTAGTGTTCTCATACGCATGGTTTTTAGAATGTTATACGGTTCTAATGTAGCAATATTTTTCCGTTAAGCAACACTACACCCAAGAAAAAAATTTATTTATTGGCCGATAAAGAAGTAAGTTTTTCGAATACCTTGTCCTGCGGGGCATCCTTCAGGATGACATGCTTCTGGCTGTCCAGAAGGTAGAGGGACGGGATGGCGCGGACATTATAGGTCTGATCAGTGCGGATGATGTAGTTATAGTCGTAGCCGCATATCCATTCGGACGGATATGCCGATGCGAATGACTTCCACTTGTCGATTTCCTGATCGATATAGACATTGACCACGGCAAGCCTGCCGGACTTCTCCAATGCCGAAATCTCGGGGCTGGACTCAATCATCTCCGTAATTTCACGGCAGTTAGGGCATCCAGGGTTTGAGAAGAACAGCAATGTATAGTCGGCCTTGACGCCATAAAGAGTATGAATCCGCCCGCCGAGATCCTTGAACGATATGTCTGCAGCCTTTGTTCCTATCCGGTTCAATGCGCACATCGACGCATCATAGGCGTATGCAGGACGCATCGCCTCAGGAGTCAGCTCTGATTTAGAAAGGCCTTCTACATAAGGAAGATAGAATTCCTCGTTACGTACAGGAGAGTTCGGGTCATACAAGTATTTCTCCGCAAACTTCGTAATGGTCTCGAATACATTGGAAAACGTATCTCGTTTTTCACATGCCTCCACCGCCGAGAAAAGCCTGGACACAGATCGGACTGATTCCGCCACAGGAGCATTCCACAGCAGAGCCGTGTACATCCCGAACTGCTTCTCCACATCCTCTTTCAGTATTCCTTCCACATGCGTAGAATCGCATAATCCTGACAATGCCGGTGATAACATTCCGTCCCAGAAATGCTCCAGCGCGTATGACATCCTCTCCACCGGTTCAGATATCATGCCCGGAATTTTCGTCTCAGGGAAAGGAACTGGCCCCGCAGATCCGGCGTGAACAGAAGAAGTCCTCCTCTGCCCGCACGAGACAGACAGAACCATGGCAGCGGCAACAGCCAATATATGCATCCTATTCGCCATTTTCAGCAATCTTCGCCTCCGACACATTGATTATGAAATCGCCGACCTTCTCCAGCTCTGCGACAATATCCATATAGAATACTCCGACCTGATAATTATAGTCAGGATTCTCCTCAATATTGATTATATGCTCCTCGCGAAGAGTATTGCGGCACTCATTGATATTATACTCCGCATCCTGCGCATTGGTGATATCCTTCAGGCTGGTATAAGCGGCCTTAAGGTTGGCGGTCATAGCCTTGAAAGCATCGTCAACAAGGTCGCACATGCGCCCCAGACGCTTCAGCTGCTCCACATCGAACGAAAGGCCATGTTCATTCCTGCGCACAAGGATACGTCCTACAGCATCCCCGGAATCCCCGATACTCTCCAGCTCGCTGATTATTTTGTACATGCCCTTTATACGCCTTGCTGAAGACTCCGATATCTCGCCCTTCGCCACTTCATTGAGATAATCAGCTATCTCATACTCGATCCTGTCTGTGATAGCCTCATATTTGACCAGCTTCTCGCGCAGCTGCCCCAGCTTCTCTGGAGAATCCTCGGCAATCGCCTGTCTCATGTATCCGAAATCATTGTAGCATATCTCGGCGAAATGAACAATCTCCTGCTCAGCCTCGTCCAGCGAAAGTTCCGCCGTAGAAAGCGGTCCTCCCTGGATGTACTTGAGCCTGAACACTTCCTTCTCTGCCTTCTGCGGAATGATCCATGACACGATTTTCTCTATTTGAGGAATGAACCAGATGAGGATCATCGTATTGGTGACATTGAACAATGTATGCATCGTGGTCACACTATATAGGAGCGACGATTTTATATTGTCGGCATTGGCAGTATCGGTCAGGTCCGCAGTATTCGGATCCGGAAGTCCGCAGGAGCTGATTATAAGGCCGATAAGCTTCAGAAACCACGGGAATACGCATAGAACCCACACGACACCGAACACATTGAATACCGTATGGGCCATGGCTGCCCTCTTGGATGTGGTATTTCCGACCGATGCGGCGACATTCGCAGCTATGGTGGTGCCGATATTCTCGCCAAGAATCATTGCTGCAGCCAGCTTGAAAGGTATCACACCCGTAGTTATCAGCAGCATGATGATAGCCATAGTGGCCGCAGAAGACTGGAAGCAGACGGTCAGCACCGTTCCTATCAGGAGGAAAAGAAGGACAGAAAGGTTAAGAGGTCCGAGATGAAGATTTGTCAATGCCTGCAGACCAGTAAGGTCAATATTGTCCAGAAGTATGCCTGATGTTTCCTTAAGCTTGGCGAAGCCCACGAAGAACAGCGCGAATCCGATGATTATTTCTCCAAGATCCCTCATCTTCTTGTTCTTCTGGTTCATCATCATAATGAAGCCCAGCGCAATGAGAGGGAAAGATATGGTGGATATATCGTATGAGAACCCGAAAATCGCCATGATCCAGGACGTTACGGTAGTTCCGATGTTCGCGCCCATGATAACCCCTATGGCCTGCGCCAATGTAAGAAGTCCAGCATTCACGAAGCTTACGACCATGATTGTCGTGGCAGTGGAAGACTGTATGGCCGCCGTTACTCCGATACCTGTCAGAAGACGTTTGAAACCATTGGAAGTCATTGATGCAAGGAACGACCGGAGGCCGTCGCCTGCCACTTTCTGAAGCCCGACACTAAGTAGGCTAAGTCCGAACAAGAACAAGGTAACTGCGCCTACAAGGGTCAGCAATTGAAACATCATCTGCATATATAGTGCGGCATAGAAGTTTAACAAATCCTCACAAAATTATAAAAAATAGTTAGATTTGCCCTTGAAGAAGGAAGTTAAATTTGATTTTTGACAATGATTTCGCTACGCCGCAGAATATTGCTTGCCCTGATACCGCTGCTCCCGGTGCTTTCAACTCCTGCTGAAGCCCAGTTCTCCAGCAACGGAGATGACCCCGGAAAGCTCAGATGGTTCAGGATGGACACACCATCCTACAGGCTCATATATCCTGCCGGGCTGGATTCCCTGGCGAAGGTCTATGGCAATGAGTTTGAAAGGTTCCGCCTTTCCGAGAGCATAAGTTCAGGACTGGTGCCAGGCGAAGGATACAGAAGACGGACACCTGTCATCCTCCATGCATGGCACGGTGTGTCAAACGGAGCTGTCACATGGGCGCCAAAACGCATTGACATATACACCCTTCCTGACGCATACGACCCGGAGCCTGTGCCATGGGTGAAGTCATTGGCCGTACACGAAAGCCGCCACCTGGCGCAGATGCAGTTCGGATACAAGGGCTGGCTGCGCCCTCTTACATACATTCTGGGAGACATGGCACCCGGTGCATATTCAGCCATCTGGCCGAGCACCTGGTTTCTGGAGGGCGATGCCGTGGTGGCGGAGACAGCATTGACCGAAACCGGCCGCGGCAGGACTGCCGATTTTCTGGACTACTACATGATGGCTTTCGGCAACGGCGACTGGAGGAACTGGTACAGATGGAGATACGGCTCATACAGGCATTATACCCCTAATCATTATGCGCTTGGATATATGACCATAGCAGGTGCAAGGTACTGCTTCGATGACCCTCTTTTCACTGAAAGGTATTTCTCCAGAATTGCATCCAACCCTTTCAGGTTCTTCAACACCCAGAAGAATATGCGTCTCGCTTCAGGCAAGAGTTTCCGCGAATCGTTCAGCACCATAATGGGCACATTTCATGACATCTGGGAAGAAGACGCCCGCGCAAGGCAGCCGTTCACCCCTGCGGAACGGGTAGAGAATACCGGAAAATGGTTCGTGACAACAGACAACAACACCAGCAGTGACGGGCACATCTATTCCATAACTTCAAGTTATGCAGATGCCTCTGCATTGACGGACTATGATATAGCCACGGGCACTCTCAAAACCATGCGTCCGTTTTCAGGCAATGCAGACGGACTTGCATTCTCCAACGGAAAGCTCTGGTGGAGCGAATCTGTACCTGATGCAAGATGGTCGCTGAAAATGACATCAAGGATACGTTCGTATGACATCCACACAGGCAGAACCAGGTCGCTGAATGCCCGCGGACGTTTATTCAACCCCACCCCATCAGATGACGGTTCATTGATTGCGGCCGTAAGCTACCCTGTTTCAGGCGGTTCCGCAATAGTCCTTCTCAATGCAGAAAGCGGCGATATGGTCCGCAGCAGGACAGTTCCGGACAGTCTTCAGGCCGTAGAGACATGTTTCATGGGTGACAGGCTGATATTCAGCACAGTATCCGAAGGAGGCACTGGTCTTTACAGTATAGGGGCTGACCTCGACGGTGATATTGAATGTATCCTGAAACCTGTAAAGGTCAGCATTCGTAACATGCAGGTCTATGACGGGAGGCTATACTTCACATCCGACAGGGACGGCACTCATGAGCTTTACAGTATCGGCCTGGACGACGGTTCAGTGAAGCAGCACTCTTCCCTGCAGTACGGAGGTGACGAGTTCTGCTTCATCGGACAGGATGTCTATTTCACAATGCTTACAAAGGACGGCAGGCTTCTGCACCGCACGAGCATAAGTTCCATCCCGGGAAAAGAGGTGGATTTCAATGACATACATCACTATAAAGTAGCGGATAAGCTTTCAGAGCAGGAAAAGGCATTCGCAGAACTGAAATGCATCCGTTGGCCGGACTCCTTAAAGTCCTTCAGCACCACATTCTCCCAGCCGGAGCGCTACCGCAAGCCACTGAATATCCTGAGATTCCACTCATGGGCACCTGTATATTTCAACTATGACAAGGTGCGCAGCATGAGCGGTGACTTCAGCTACGAAACGGCTTCAGCCGGTGCCACGGCATTGTTCCAGAACAGCCTCGGGACGGCATGGGGCTCTATAGGATATTCTTTCCACAGAGACCCGTATTCTCATCTCTACACGGATGGAAGCCATAAGTTCCGCCACTCCGCGCATCTGCTGTTCACATACAGCGGTCTTTACCCCGTATTCGAGTTCTCAGCTGACTTCAATGACAATGCTGCTGTCCAGTACACCAGACAGGAGATAGAGTTCAGAGGAATGACTTCTGAGACAATAGTGGGCATCATTACAGACAAGCCGTCCTTCTATGGCTCGGCAAAGGTTTACATCCCTCTGAACTTTTCATCAGGCGGATGGTCTCGCGGTCTTATTCCGCAGTTCCGTTACACAGGGTGCAATGACCTGTTCGACAAGTCATTGACAAATATCAGCTATGACGGAAACTTCTCGGGGAAGAAAGGTCCTGCGCATTTTACAGGCTACCACAAGGGAAAGAATGTCTTTATGCAGACCGTCAACGCTTCTGTACGTGGCTATATCCTGCGCAACGTACCGGAATCAGGCACTTATCCAAGATATGGAGCCGGCGCGGAAGCCGGATATTCAGCAAGAGTCTTGCTGGACGACGTATATTCATCTTCAGCATACGTGTATGCCTATGGATACCTTCCTGGCCTGTCCCCTGTACAGGGGCTGAAGATTACAGCCAGATACCAGCATCAGTTCGAGGCTGGAACCAGGCGTGAAAATTCAATCTCAGTGGCTCCGCGCGGGTTTGATAATTCAGGTGCGGAGTATTTCATCAGGAATAATTCCGCAAACCATCTGAAAATCACCGCAGACTATGTGATACCGCTATGGTTCGGAGATATTTCGGCACTGTCACCTGTCGCATACATAAAGAATTTCGAGCTGACCCCGCATTTTGACTACATAATGTTCTCATCTTCCCGCGGATGCAGCATGACAAGCGGAGGGCTGCTGAGCGCCGGTGCATCCCTCGTGGCAAAGCTCGCAAACCTGCTATGGATCCCTTACGGATGCAGCATCGGAATAACAGCCAGCTATAACGGAGGAAGCAGCTTCAGGCACATAAAAAATAGCGGCTACCGGATGGATAGCCACTATATAGGATTTCTGTTCAATATCTCGTTGTAAAGCAGCCGCATCAAGCCAAGGCTGGCTTGATGATGCCGAATATCACGTATGCAATCACAAGGGTTACGAATACATTGAATGTCTGCGCAGTAAGAAAGACCTTCAAAGGTACGCGATTTTCCTTTCCGAATATGTCCTTTAGTCTAGTTTCGAGTCCGATACAGACGAATGCTATGCTGAACAGTGTATTCTGGAACCCCTTGGTCACATTTCCTACAGATTTAGCCATATCCTCAGGCAGGATGAAGCTGAATACCAGAGATGCCAGAACCATGCCGACAACGAATTTAGGGAACCTGTCCCATATCACGCCCGCCGTAGGTCTTGTTTCACTGTTCGTACCTCTGTATGCCCACATCATGGAAATAAAGAACGCGGCAAGGCCCAGAAGCACATTCTGTGAAGACTTCACGATAATGGCTGTCTTTCCGGCCTCTTCGCTTATGAGGGAACCTGCTGCGGCAACGGCCCCCGTAGTGTCTATCGTTCCTCCTATCCATGCTCCTGCCACATCCGGAGAGAGCTTCATAATGCCTGCAAGCCAAGGCAGCAGATACATCATAGGAATAGCGATAATAAGCACGAGTGAAACCACGTACGAAAGTTTCTTGTTGTCACCTTTGATAACTCCGCATGTGGCGATAGCTGCTGAAACGCCGCAGATGGATACTGCGCTTGCCAGCATTGTTCCCATCTCCGGATCTACATTCATCTTCTTCCCTACCCAGTAGCAGAAATACCATACGGCGAATACTACTATGAATGACTGTGCCAGGCCGTATGCCCCGGACTTCGCCAGTTCCCCGAAGAGTATCGTGGAACCAAGGCATATAATGCCCACCTTTATATAGAATTCGCTGTTTACGGCACGTTTAAGCCATGCAGGCAGCGTAAAGCAGTTATTCAGTATGAGGCCATATATCACCGCGAAGAATACAGATTCAAATCCCCATGCCTTGATAATAGGAATATTGGCTGTAAGCTGCGACAGAAGAGTGATGGCAAAAATGAAAAGCAGTGATATGAAAGTGCCTTTCAAAGGCTTCCTGAGGGCGGCAAGAGTGACATAGGTCAGGATCAGGACAAAGCCGAACATCTCCACCGCGCTGATCCAGTCTGCCGCAGAGAGCAGCTTTTTAGGCATCGAAGGCATTGCGCCAGGGAAAATGCATGCGAGAACAAGCACTGCTGCACCTACGAAGACAATTATCCAGTCCTCGGAAGTGAATTGTTTAAGCCATGATTTCATGAAAATCGGATTTAGTTTTTAGTATCTTTCAGGCGGTCGCTCCAAAAGTTCGGCAAATATAGTAATTTTGCATTGAATATTAAAAACAGACCATTTTATGGCAACATCCATATCCATCGCCGCGAGATGTTCACGCTGCGGTAAAGAGACCGACATAAAGACATTTCCTAATATAAACACAAAGGAATCTCCAGAGCTGAAGGCAAGAGTCAAGGACGGCTCGCTGTTCCTGTGGACATGCCCTGACTGCGGACAGGTTAACCTTGCCCCATACCAGACACTTTATCACGACCCTGACGAGAAAGTAATGATCTGGCTGACACCTGATTCAATGTCATTTTCAGAAAAGGCGCTGGTTGAAAGCCATATAAAGGCAATTTCAGGTCAGATTGCAGCAGACAAGAGCGGAGAGCTCCTGCGCGGCTATACGCTCAGAAGAGTCAAGGAGGCGGGCGAACTCATCGAAAAGGTCAATATCTTCGATGCCGGCCTGGACGATGTGGCTGTAGAAATCTGCAAATACGTCACCAAGATGGAAATAGCCGGGAAAGAGACGGACAAAAGCAAGGCCAAAGCCATAACAGACGCCACGTTCAAGTTCTACAAGATGGACGGGCCTGATAATGACATCACTCTCACCTATCCCCTGGACGGTCAGATACAGGGAATCCAGATAGGATTCAATGTCTATGAGGATTGCCGCGGGATAATAAAAAGAAATCCCGATGTCATTCCGGCACCGGGATTTGCTTATGTCAATTCAGAATGGCTTGCGACCAAGATGCGCTAGCCGTTCCATGTCCTAGTCCTCCAGCTTTCTTGCACCGTCGCTGATCACTACATCATAGATCTTAGGTGCATGACCGAATTTGTCACTGAACTGCTCGATTGCGGTGTTTATGAAGTTGTCATAAAGTTCTTCCTTCACAAGGTTGATTGTGCATCCGCCGAAGCCTCCGCCCATCACACGGGAGCCTGTAACATCGCACTTGCGGGCAATCTTGTTAAGGAAATCAAGCTCCTCGCAGCTTACCTCATAAAGATGGCTAAGTCCGAAATGTGTCTGGTACATCATTTCCCCTACTGTCTCATAGTCAGCTCTTTCCAGCGCATCGCAGACATCAAGAACTCTCTGTACCTCGCCTATCACATATTCAGCCCTGAGGAAATCCTCCTCCGGAACCTGGTCGCGCACTTCCTCCAGCCATACACGCTTGGCATCGCTGAGGAACTCCACATCACTATGGTTCTTTCTGATTGCAGAGCATACATTTTCACATGACTGGCGCCTCTTGTTGTATGCAGATGATGCAAGCTCATGCTTTACACATGAATCCACGAGCACAAGCTTATAGCCGGCAGCCTGTGGATCAAACGGGAAGTATTTATATTCCAATGTCTTGCAGTTAAGCCTGATAAGACTCCCCTTCTTTCCGAATACAGATGCGAACTGATCCATGATACCGCAGTTGACACCGCAGTAGTTATGCTCTGTAGCCTGGCCGATCTTGGCAAGCTCAAACTTATCTATCCTATTGTTAAACAGATAATTAAGAGCATATGCGAATGTGCTTTCAAGCGCAGCTGAAGAAGAAAGTCCTGCTCCTAGAGGGACATCGCCGGCAAATACCGTATCGAATCCTTCTACCTTGCCTCCTCTTTTCAATGTTTCGCGGCATACACCGAATATATATCTTGCCCAGCTCTGCTGAGGTTTGTCCTCCTCATTGAGACCAAACTCTACATATTCATCATAATCAAGAGAATACGCATGAACCTTATCAGTTCCGTTAATCTTGATTTCAGCTACAATGCCTTTGTTGATAGCTCCCGGAAATACATATCCGCCGTTATAGTCGGTATGCTCGCCGATAAGATTGATACGTCCAGCTGAAGCGAACATTTCGCCGTCAGTACCATACAGGGTCTTGAATTTCTCCTGAATTCTAGATTTCATTTCCATATTGTATGTGGTTTATTATTCAACCGGTTCATTACTTTTCTGATCTTCAGCTCCAAAAAAGCAACTTCATAGCAAATTTAATCATAATAATATTTTTTTCCTACAATATATTTCAAGAACTACAGGGCAATGATCGCTTACCCCGCCGACATATCTCGGCCCAAGATAAGTCCTCAGCGGCTTCTCCCCTGCCATCTTCGTATCCCGCACCATAAGAAACGGAATTTTCAGGATATGCATCAATGACTTGCGCCTATATTCATCAGTAACCCAGAACATGTCTATCAGATTCCATTTGCCATTGAACCGAATAGTTCCCTCCCCTGATGCCGCGAGCTGCGCGGAAGCATTGAAAAGAAGAGGCTCCAGCCTGGAGAATGCACGCGCCGAAGGTATATCATTGAAGTCCCCCATCACCACTATCCCATGGCAGCCTTCATTATACACAGAGTCCGCGACTTCCCGAAGCCTTGATGCTGCCTTTTCCCTTTTCCACGCCGTGGCGCCCCCGCCATATTTAGAAGGAAGATGTACCACAATGAACGCCATGTCACTGTCATCCAGTTTATTGTGCATCCGCACCAGCAATATGTCCCTGGTATTCAGCCCAGGCACATGACATGCCGAAGAAGATACAATATCCAGCTTTTCGCTGCGCCAAAGAAGAGCAACATCTATTCCGCGCCTGTCAGGAGAGTCATAGTGGACTATCGAATACGCCTCTTTCCGTAGCCCTGTTGACCACAGAAGACGCTGGAGGACTTCCCTGTTCTCCACTTCCGCGACACCTATCACATCAGGCATTGCGCCGAAATTATCCGCTGTCCAAAATACGGCCTTGGATATAGCAGAGCATTTGGCATAGAAGCGCGACGAGGTCCAGTGGCGGGAGCCTTCAGTGCTGAAATCATGATCGGACTCCCCTGTCCCGTCATCCTTGTAGCTGAAGAAGTTTTCCAGATTCCAGAACATCGAGAGTATCCTGCCATCCACGGCAGATGAAGTACAGACACAGGCAAAATATAGGAGAATAATCGCCAGAACAGTTTTTCCATAAGCATTCATATATCTTTTTTCGGCTAATTTCAGGTTTTCTCCGCAGAAAATATTTAAAAATCATAAAATTAAAATTTAAGAATCATAAAAATCTCTTTTATTGCTACCTTTGCAGTCCATTACTGAAAACAGAAATTTAAGACATGTCACTGAAATGCGGTATCGTGGGACTTCCTAATGTCGGAAAGTCCACACTTTTCAATTGTATAAGTTCCGGTAAAGCGCAGAGCGCCAATTTCCCTTTCTGCACCATAGAACCAAACCTAGGCTCGACAAATGTTCCTGACAAGAGGCTTGAAGCTCTTGCCGACCTGTGCAACCCGAAGAGGGTAGTGCCTGCTACGGTGGATATTGTCGATATAGCCGGTCTGGTGAAAGGTGCAAGCAAAGGTGAGGGACTTGGTAACCAGTTCCTTGCAAATATCCGTGAGACCGATGCCATTCTGCATGTGCTGAGATGTTTCGATGACAGCAACATCGTGCATGTCGATGGTTCCGTGGATCCTGTAAGGGATAAGGAAGTGGTGGATACAGAGCTTCAGATAAAGGATCTGGAGACGGTTGAAAGCCGTCTTGCCAAAGTACAGAAGCAGGCTCAGACAGGAGGGGACAAGGAGGCTAAGAAGCTTATGGAGCTTCTGCTCAGATACAAGAGCGCACTTGAGGCAGGGAAGTCCTGCCGCACTGTGGAAATAAGCCCTGAAGAGGAATCTATGGCTCATGATCTTTTCCTGCTGACAAACAAGCCGGTCATGTATATCTGCAACGTAGATGACAACTCGGCTGTAAACGGAAATGCCTATGTTGACGCAGTACGTGAGGCAACAAAGGATGAAAATGCTGAAATCCTGATTATTTCAGCAAGAACAGAATCCGATATAGCGGAGATGGAAAGCTACGAGGACAGGAAAATGTTCCTTGACGAGATGGGGCTGGAGGAGTCAGGCTCTGCCAGACTTATCCAAGGTGCATACAAACTGCTTGGACTTGAAACTTTCTTCACAGCCGGAGCGGACGAATGCCGTGCGTGGACTATCAGCAAGGGTGACAAGGCGCCAAAAGCAGCAGGCGTGATCCACTCGGACTTCGAAAAGGGCTTCATACGCGCAGAAGTCATAAAATACGAGGATTTCATCAGCTACAAGTCAGAAGCAGCCGTAAGAGCCGCAGGAAAGCTCGCTACGGAGGGTAAGTACTATGTAGTCCAAGACGGTGACATCATGCACTTCCTGTTTAACGTATAGCCTGCGTGCGCATATCCTGGATTCCTTGCCCACGGCAGGCGCATATCCATAGCGCCGCCATCCATGAATAAAGAAGCGCTTATTTCAGCTAATTGATTATCAACATTTAAGGTCTTTCAAAATCGCAATATGCACAATTTTGAAGGACCTTAAATAGTTACAAAAACAACAAGTTATGTATGCAAAAAGGCTGAGAATGAAAAACATTCCCAGCCTTTTGTCTATGGAGAAGCGCTATCTATTAATAGAAGCGGCCTCTGTTATCTTTTACATCGGCATCCTGCATCATTACAGGGATAATCATCTGTGATGCATACATAGCCATCTGAGACTGACGTGTCCTGGCATCATCCTCTGTATAGAATGAGCCTGTATCACGACCTGTAACCTTGAATACATACACTCCGATAGAGCCTGCAACAGGTGCACTGATCTTATCTACAGGAGCGACTGAAACAGCACCTATGAATTTAGGATCAAGTCCCTGAGAATTCATTGAAGAGAATGCAACTCCGGTATGTGTGCTGACTGTCGTTCCAAGTTTATCAGCAATAGCCTGAAGGTCATTCAGACCTTTGATCTTCTCAGCAACCTCGGCAGTCTTCTTCTCCGCCATCTTCTCATAGTAGAGCTGCTGCCTGATGGATGAAGCGACCTCGTTGACCTTTGCATAGCCCTCCTTATGGATACCACATACTGTTGCGATAACGAAGTAGCTGTTATCCACGGTAATGATATTGGAAACCTTTCCTACCTTATTGTCATAAGCCCAGCGTGAAACCTCCTTGGCATTTTCGATAGAGCCCAGCCTGTCAGTACCCTCAAGCATATTATTTACAGGATGAGAATATACTCCGAGAGAATCAACAGCCTTCTTGTAGTTGTCATACTTGCCGGCAGCCATCACAGCGAACTGATTAGCCTTTGCATATACAGACTGGAATGTTTCCTTGCTTGCAAGAGTCTCTTTAACAAGAATAGCGACTTTCTTCTTCAGGATAGGGGAGGAAGTCCTGGTGACTTCAACCACATGATACCCATAGTTTGTCTTAAGAACAAATGGAGTTCCTTTCTGCGCGGTAAGGACAGACTCGAAGCCAGGAATCATATATGTCTGTGTCATCCAGCCTATATTTCCTTTCTCGCCGTCAGCTGCAGAATTCTTGTCTGCTGAATAGAGGGATGCAAGGCTTGTGAAATTACCGCCATTCGCTATGACATTCTTAAGGCTGTCAGCCTCTTTTTCAGCATTATCGCCCTGTAGCAGAATATGTCTTACATAGACTGAATCCGGAACCATCTTGGTGTCCATGATTCTGGCCACATAGAAATCATTGCCCTTTTCGAAAACCGCTGATACATTTCCAGTTCCGTTCCATACGAAACTCTCGACATCGGAAGATACTGTATTAAGATCGCCAGGCTTATAGAAAATGTCCTCATAAGGCTTGTCTGAATTCTTCATGAGGAATGATTTTACATTCTCAGCTGTAGCGAATTCATTGTATATATCTGCAACTTTCTTTCCTTCAGCAGCTATATCCTTGTCAGACGGCTTAACCTCATATACGACATACTCGATGTCGCGGCTCGCCTGCTGCTTGTAGAATTTCTTGTGCGAGTTGTAGTAATTCTTAATCTCGCTGTCAGATACAACGATTGTGGAATCCTGCTGATATCCGAAAGGAACCATTACGAACTCAACATCTGAAGTGTTGTTGTTCTCTGCGATAGTTCTCTTGAGCATCATAGGAGTAACAACATTGCTCTGTGTAAAGAGCGAGCTGTACTTGGCGAACAGCTGCTGATTATAGATAGAGCTCTGCAGATAGTTCCAGTAGAGTCTGAGGTTTCCGCTCTGGTCTGAACCCAGATTATTGATCAGATTTACCAGATTAGTCTTGGAGAAGTTTCCGTTTTCATCAAGGAATGCCGGGTTCTGGGAAATAAGAGGAGAAACAGAATTGCCGGTAGTAAGATCCACCATTTCAGAATCACCTACCTTCAGTCCAGCCTCACCGGCCTTGACGTCGAAAAGATATCTGTAGATAAGATCCTGCCATGCTGCATTTCTGATCTGCGCCTGCTGCTCAGCGCCCTGAGCTGTAGAACCTGTCATGAACTCATTTATAGTCGTGAACTTCTGGATATCTTCCTGGAAGTTATTATATGACACAGACTTGCCATTAATCTCGCCGACGTCATACTTTGATGACATTCCATTGAAAGCGGAGATAACTTCATTCGGGTCTATAATGAATGATAACAGGCCGATAGCGATAATAATGGATACCGCCATGCCGAATTTAACGCGTAACTTTTCAAGAACCGCCATTGTGTTATAGATGTTTAATTAATTACATATTATTGGGGGGTACGAAGATAGCAATTTTCCATGAAATCAGCATTATTTTTTTATCAAAGGCCCGATAAAATTAGCTGAATCTATCACGACTTCCGTAGTATCCTTGACCACCACCGCGAAATTATTGAAAGGCTTAAGTATTATGGAATTTCGGGCACGCTCATCTGAACGCATTCCATATCCCTGCATAAACCCGTCAGGGGAGTACATACGGACATAGCAGTCTGTATATATCTCCTTTTTAGTCCTGTCCCAGTAGATGGTGTCTGTTTCCATCGTCTGCTGCCTGACAATATTCTTCACTACAACATTTCCGAAAGCCATCCATATTTCTTCGCCTGTATCCTTCATCTTCTCATGGCTCGCCTCGTCGGAAACTATCGTCGATTCCAGAACCTCATCTTCAGTATAGGCGTACACCCACATTCCTTCAGGAAAATATTCACGCGATACAGTATCATTATCAAAACGCTGCATCTGTCCTGTGACGACACGCATCTCGATTTTGCCATTGGTAGTCTGTATCATATTCATGCTGTCAACTGTCTGAAGGGGAGTAATGGACAGATCCAGCCTGCTCGCCTCCGACAATCTTGATTTACATGAATAAACGATGAAAGCAACCGCTAATGCAGTTGCTGTCATCTTCATGATATTTTCATACTTTTTCAAGCAGAATACTATTTCTGTGTTCTTACAGTTGTATTTGCAGACATTCCGTTGCAGGATACCCTGTAAGGCTTGCCGTCTGTAAGGTCATACATGAAAGCCTCAGCTGTCTGAGGGAAATAAACCCTGTACTGAGCCATCATCTTGTTGCAGTCCTCAGCCAGCGTAGGATCAGCCTCCTTAGCCTTGGCCATATAGTCGTATGCCACCCAGTATGGTGCACGTCTGCTAATTTCATCACCGCCGCAAGATGTTGCTCCCCAGATAGTTCCGATAAGGAAGTAGGCCTTACCCCTATATGAAGGAGCAAGCTCCATGGATTTTTCAGCAAATTCCAGTGCCTTGGCATTCTTACCATTCTTCACGCAGAATGTAGCAGCCTCATAATTATAGTCAGCAGCAGTCTCCACGCTGATATCCGGATACTTCAACGACTCTGAAATGTACGTTATAGCCTCATCATAGTTTCCTCTGGCAGCATTAAGCCTGTAAAGGAAGTAAGCTGACTGGGAAGTAGGCTGAAGCTTGTGAAGCGAAGTAGCAGCCTTGAGATACAGATCATTGTCAGTACAATCGTCAGCTGAACTCATCATCTTCACGATATTGGTAACGAGGGCCAGGTCTTCAGGAGCTGCCTCATATCTAGGAGTATAGACTTCGAGAATCTTGTCACAGCTTGCCACCTTGCTGCTTATGAACAGGCTCTCCATATCGTCTTTAACCTTCTCAAGCTCTTCCTTGGCATTGGCATCCGCAGGGACAGCGTCCTCGAGATATGCCATATTGTTCTGATATACAGAAATAAGCGCATCGGCGTCCATTTCCTCTTTCTGGTACATCTGAATTGCAGCGTTCAGGTCAATGAGAAGAACTGACGGCTTAGTCTGTTCCTTGTTTTCAGATATAACCTCATTAAGTCCGGCAAAAAGCTTGTCAGGGTCGTTCTTATAGAAGTTAGCCATATCGAAGCCAAGGTTATTGAGAGCCGCCACCTTGTACTTAGGATAATACTGTGCACGTGTTCTATGAATGGTGAACAGCGTATCTATAAGGGCATTGCGATAATCTGCATTAGATGCATTCTTGACAATCAGCTTTCTCACCAGGGATGTACCGTCAATAAGCATCGTCTGGTTTGCCGTAGGAGGGCAGAGTGTATAAGCCTTTCTCCAGTTAGGGGTAGCGGCATCATAGTTCTTGCTCTTGTAATATTCCTTATAGTAAGACAGATACTTGATACACTCGGCACTATCCGCGCCATACTTTCCCTGCGCAGACATGACATGCCCGCCGAAAACCATCAAAACCGCCGAAACGACGATAAATCCAATTTTTTTCATATCAATAAATGTTTTTTAATTATTCGTATTTAGGTTTCTGGAACCAGATGTCGTGAATATTGAATCCTATCACAAACATCGCGTAGCGTTCCCTTATCATATTGTCAGCCTTTGAACCCCGCTGTCCAAGATCCACTCCTATGGAAACTCCGTTATACCACCTGAACACCGGAAGAGTAATTCCGAGCGTCACTCCGTAAGAGTTTACAGTGTGGCCGTTAAGCTTATAATAGTCCCTGTCGTAATATGCCCCTGCACGGTACGAGCACCTCCTCATATAATAACGTATATCATTTCTGTTAGGTATGACTTCAAAGCCGGCCCTGAACGACTGGGAGTATGTCGTGGAAAAATCAGATGCTCCGATATTGGAGAATCCTGTTGTTGACTCCATGTTTGACTTTCGCCAGTCTGAACGGAGATAATCGAACTCGACTCTCCACTTGTCTCCTTTTCTCAATGATATTCCGACACCATATTCGCCTGCAATTCTGGCAGCCCTCCCATGCGCAAGCGTATCAATGCTATGATGAAGCGTATCGCTGGTGCTGGATATTGATGCATACTTATAATCAGTAACATAACCTCTCAGTCTGGAGGATGTCCTGTATGTGGCTCCGGCTGTAAGATACAGTCCGTTGGACAAAGACTGTTCATACTGAACCCCCAGCTTTCCGCCGATAGCATGAAGATTCAGAGTGTATCCGCTGTATATATCCCGGTATGACGAGGACTCGAAGTCCATGATAGTGGACTTGTCCATATTTCCGAAATAGTACAGGAATTGTGCACCTACAGAAAACTTGTTCCAGAAAGTAGCGCCAGCGCCGAGAAATATCTGGTAAAGGCCGCCGTTTCCGTATGAACGGTAATTTATGTTACCTGTGCCGGCTATAAGATCCTTATCGGTAATATCATGAGAGAAGTCATAGCCAAGCGAGCTGTACGGAGTGATTCCGGCAATAAATGCTGAACTCCTGTACACCGGAACAGTGAACATGAAGTCGTATATATTGAACAGATTGTTCGCAGACTTCACATCTCCCTGCTGATACATCTTGCCTTCGCCTGAGACTCCGAAATCAAGCATGAATGAAAGGGTGTCCCTTGCTGTCACAGCTGCCGGGTTCAGGTAGTTTATCATCCTGTTGTTCCTCGATGCAATACCCACCCCACCCATGCTCTTGTTATAGGCCGTACCCTGACGGGAGATATCACCTACTCCGAAAATAGAATATGGTGAATACGAACTGTAAGCTCCATCCTGAGCATGAATAACGTTACAACTCAGAAAGAGCACAATTCCGCAAAGAATATTTCTAATCATCTTTTTTGACATACCCGTCAGCAATTAAAGCTAAACCTATAAGCACAAGGTTACAAACTACAAATATCGAGTTTTTCATCCGTTTTGCAAAATAATTCGCATCACCGCCTGTGAAAACGATGACATTCGACGGATATCTCGACACGTATCCCTCTATTTCAAACATTATGCCCGATATGATTCCTGAAGTGATAGATGTAGTAAATGAATCACCAGGAAATGTCACTTCCTGTGGTGTATCCACAAGAGGAAGCGTCCTTGAATATCGGTTGAGAGCCTTGAAGCGGGTACGGCATCCAAGCGATATGTTTCCGCCTGAATATCTCCCTGCCTCATCCATAAAGTCAATGCTGAAGGTAGTTCCGAAATCCATGACTGTGCATCCGCTACCCTTGAACAGGTGACGAGCCGCGATTATGGACGCGGCTCGGTCATACGACAGCCATTCAGGAAGTTCATATTTATCAAGAACCTGATGATGAGCGCTGTCGAGAATCATGAGATGTCCACATTCATTGGAATATACCGCCTCGTCCTGGTCTGTGATCTCATTGACAGATGATATGACCATGACAGCAGGCTTCTCCTTCTCAGTCAGAGAAAGTATGAAATTACGGACTCTCTCTCCCTGATAACGAAAAGTCTTGCCTATTGTCGTTCCTTCTGCCCAGGCTGCCTTTACGGCCGTATTGCCAATATCTATTATGAGATTCTGCAAAATCTTCAATTTTTATCAATTCCGCCCGGAAATCCCCGTAGCCACGCAAAGTTATAAGAATTAACGAAGTTTACAAAGTATATCGTATGCTCCTGAAAGCGACTGCACATTCCTGGATATGATTCTCAGCCTGGAATCATTCTGCTTCAGTTCGAACAGGCGGTTCTGCTCCGATACTTTCTCCAGGATACCCGTAAACACCTTGGACTTGTAATATGCAGACATCGGATTGGTTACAAAGAAGGCTATCATGATACCGTTCTTTATTATTATCTTCTCGAATCCAAGTTTCTCGCCAAGATGCCTTATGCGCACTATGTCGAATAGTCTTGACACCTCTTCAGGAACAGGGCCGAACCTGTCCGCAAGACGGGAAGCCATCTTCTCCAGCTCGCTATCCTTGTCCAGTGAATCAAGCTCCTTATATATACGCATCTTCTCCGCCTGTATATCTATATAGCTGTCAGGGATAAGAGCCACCTGATCTGTCTCTATGGTGCAGTCCTCCACATAAGAGTCGCTAACGTTACGGCTGGAGATGCCTGTCTCCAGCCCGAGCTCATCCATAGCCTCAGCCAGTATCTTCTGATATGTTTCATATCCCATATCGGCAATATACCCGCTCTGCTCGGCTCCTAGCAAGTTTCCAGCGCCTCTGATGTCCAGATCCTGCATGGCGATATTGAATCCGCTGCCAAGATCAGAAAATTCCTCTATAGCCTTCAGCCTTCTTCTGGAATCTTCCGACAATGTCATAAGCGGAGGAACGATAAGATAGCAGAACGCCTTCTTGTCCGATCTGCCGACACGTCCACGCAGCTGATGAAGGTCACTGAGCCCGAAATTCTGAGCCTGGTTTATTATTATGGTATTGGCATTAGGAATATCCAGACCACTTTCTATGATAGTGGTGCTCAACAGCAGGTCGTAATCTCCCTGGATAAAATCCATCATCTTGTTTTCCAGCACTTTTGCCTCCATCTGACCATGCGCAATGCATATCTTCATATCTGGCACTATCCTATGCAGGATGTCATATACGGCAGGCAGTTCCTGGACCTTGTTATGAAGGAAGAACACCTGCCCTCCCCGGTCCAGCTCATAGTTTATGATATTGCGTATCTCCTCATCAAACAATATGATTTCTGTCTGTGTAGGAATCCTGTTTGGCGGGGGAGTGCTGATGATGGAAAGATCACGTGCACCGAGAAGCGAGAACTGCAAAGTCCGGGGAATAGGTGTAGCGGTCAATGTCAATGTATCCACAGAAAGTTTCAGCTGGCGGAGCTTTTCCTTCGCCCCCACACCGAACTTCTGCTCCTCGTCAATGATCAGCAGACCAAGGTCCTTGAACTCAAATGTTCCTCCAAGAATCTTATGAGTACCGATTATTATGTCAATGCTTCCTTTCTTCAGCCTGTCCTTGATGTCCGACAATTCCTTGGCTGTACGCATCCTGCTGACATATTCAATATTGCACGGAAAGTTCTTCAGACGGGACATGAAAGTGTTGTAATGCTGAAACGCCAATATGGTAGTAGGAACCAGAACCGCCACCTGCTTGTTATCCGCCACGGCCTTGAAGGCAGCTCTTATGGCAAGCTCTGTCTTTCCGAAACCGACGTCGCCGCACACAAGCCTGTCCATAGGGCTCTTATCCTCCATATCACGCTTGATAGCCTGTGTCGCTGTTTCCTGATCAGGAGTATCCTCATACATGAAGCTGGACTCCAGCTCCTCCTGAAGATATGTATCAGGAGAATAAGCGAATCCGTCGGCAGCTTTTCTCTTTGCATACAGGCTTATAAGCTCCTTGGCTATATCCTTGACCTTAGCTTTCGCATTGTTCTTCAATGTCTGCCAGGTCTTTGACCCCAGCTTGTTTATCTTAGGAGGTACAGCATCTCTGGACTTGTAGCGTGAAATCTTGTGCAGGGCATGCACCGACACAAACACCACATCATTGTCTTTATACATAAGCTTGACCACCTCATGAATGCGCCCCTTATCATCCTTCATGCGCACAAGCCCGCCGAAAACGCCTACTCCATGGTCTATATGGACAGCATAGTCTCCCACATTGAAAGAGTTAAGGTCGTTCAGTGTCAGCTGCTCGCTCTTCTCCACACTTCTCCTGATGCTGACCCTGTGAAACCTGTCGAATATCTCATGGTCAGTATAGCAGCATATCTTGTTCTCATTGTCAATAAAGCCCTTATGTATATTCTGTTCGGGAACGAACTCCGGCATGACACCTTCATTCTGATACAGTATTGAACGGAGTCTTTCCACCTGAGCTTCCTTTTCGGCGTATATGAACACCTTGTATCCGCTTTCAACACGGCTGCGTATATCAGCAGACAGCAGTTCGAAGTTCTTGTTGAATACAGGCTGAGGAGAAATGCGGAATTTTACCTGTTCATTTCCCTGGAGCGACAGGGGAGTGTCAATGAAAACTTTCCTGAACTTGTCCAGCGTGCTGAAGAACGGCTTCTCCCTGTACATGTCGGAAGAGTCCAGCCACACCAGGGTTTCCGCTGGAAGAATTTCAGAAAGGCTTACACCGGAACCGCCGTCAGCGATAATATCTGGAAATATATCCGCAGCATCACGTTCCTCGATAGACAGCTGAGTGTTGCAGTCAAATACATTTATCTTTTCGACATCATCGCCGAAGAATGATATTCGGAAAGGATCATTGAACGAATAGGAGAAAATATCTATAACAGCCCCTCTTATGGCGAACTGCCCTGGAGCCGAGACGAAGTCAACTCTGGAGAATCCTTTGGAGCACAATTCATTGACAATATAGTCATGGCTTACCGTATCTCCTTTTCTAATTGTAAGAAGAGCTCCAGCTATGCTCGCCTTGTCCGGGACAAGCTCTTCCATAGCCTCAGGATAAGTGACAATGAAAAGTCGTGATGAGTTATCCTGATCAGCCAGGATACTGCCGACAGCAGCGGTTCTCTGCACCACGAGAGAAGACTTGTAATTGCTTCTTTCCATATTCTTTCCGGAATCAGGAAGAAAGAACACTGTATCCCCTTTTATAAGCGTGTAAAGATCTGCTGCACAGTATTCAGCAGAGTCCTTATCCGGCAGCACCAGCAAATTTATGCCATCCGATGCCGCCTGCGATACGACAAACCATCTGGCGGAAAGGAAAAGCCCTCCGCAGTAAGTGTCATGCTGAGTCTTTATAAGTTTAGTTAGCCTGGCGGAAGTTTCTGTACTTATTAACATATCACCATAAATTTCTGTTGAAAACCTGTTAAAAAGCCTGTTGATATCAATTAAAAACTTGATTGGACATTATCTATAAGAAATGCTATGCAGAGCTTCGATGAGACTTGCAAATATTTTTCCAAACATCTTTTCACCGGAAAGCCCTCATGGATATCAACAATTATTAACACACTCAAGTAATTGTTATTCAATTTATTTCACATACATATCAACATATCAACAGCCATATATAAAACAACAATAAGATAAAAATATATAAATTTGTATTATTAATGTTTTTGAAAATGCCTGATGATTTTTCCCCGTATTCTTCCGGGACAGACAAAGATAAGGATTTAGATGGAATAATAAGGCCGCACGAACTTGGAGATTTTACAGGTCAGGACAAGATTGTGACCAACCTGAAAATATTCATCCAGGCGGCAAAGATGCGAGG
The DNA here is from genome assembly GCA_934691625.1 of uncultured Bacteroidales bacterium. GTDB lineage: Bacteria > Bacteroidota > Bacteroidia > Bacteroidales > UBA932 > Cryptobacteroides. The sequence goes on from CAKUTA010000002.1 coordinate 67,878, forward strand.
TGATACATTGGATCATGTGTTGTTTCACGGTCCTCCGGGACTAGGAAAGACTACTTTGGCCAATATTGTCGCGCATGAACTTGGCGTCAATATCAAGATCACTTCAGGGCCGGTTCTGGACAAGCCTGGCGATCTGGCTGGACTTCTGACTTCCCTGCAGAAGGGGGATGTGCTGTTTATAGATGAGATTCACCGCCTGTCTCCGGTCGTGGAGGAGTATCTGTACTCTGCGATGGAGCAGTTCGCTATAGATATACTTATAGACAAGGGGCCTGGTGCCAGGTCTGTGCGCATTGCCCTGGAGCCTTTCACCCTGGTCGGAGCCACTACCAGGAAGGGACTTTTGACGGCGCCGCTGCGTGCCAGGTTCGGCATAGATTTCGCCCTGGAGTATTATGACGCGAAAGACCTTATATATATTATAAAGCGTAACAGCGCATTGCTCGGTGTCGGGATTGATGATGATGCGGCACGTGAAATCGCGCTGCGGAGCCGTGGCACTCCGCGAATAGCAAATGCCCTGCTCAGGCGTGTCAGGGATTTCGCGCAGGTTAAGGGTGACGGACACATTGACATCGCTATTTCGAGGTATGCACTGGATGCTCTCAATATTGATAAGAGGGGATTGAATCAGATAGACAATAAGATACTATATACAATCATCACGAAGTTCAAGGGCGGACCTGTCGGGGTCAATACCATTGCGACGGCAGTAGGGGAGGACCAGGGGTCCGTGGAGGAAGTCTATGAGCCGTTCCTGATAAAGGAAGGTTTTCTTCAGCGTACACCACGCGGAAGGGTGGTTACAGAGCTTGCATACGAGCATCTCGGGCTTGAACGTTACCATGGGATGTCGGACGGTCCAGAGGTTATAGAGAACTCTCTTTTTTGATTTTGTCGCCTGTTTCCGAGGTTTATTCGCCAAAAATCATTAAACTTGCATAATAATTGTACAATTTTCATAACAACTATAAAATGGCCGATAAATTTATCTCAAAGATTCCTGACGGACCTTTGGCTGAAAAATGGACCAAAAGGAAGTCAGAAATTCGTCTTGTCAGTCCTAACAACAAAAGGAAACTTGAAATCATTGTAGTCGGCACCGGTCTTGGCGGGGCTTCTGCAGCTGCGACACTCGGTGAACTCGGTTATAATGTGAAAGTGTTCTGTATCAGCGATTCTCCTCGTAGGGCACATTCCATTGCCGCACAGGGAGGTATCAATGCTGCCAAGAATTACCAGAACGACAACGACTCTGTCTATCGTCTTTTCTATGATACCATCAAGGGGGGTGACTATCGTAGTAGGGAAGCTAACGTCTATCGTCTTGCTGAGGTCAGCGCCGCTATCATAGACCAGTGCGTTGCCCAGGGAATTCCTTTTGCCAGAGAGTATGGCGGATATCTCGCCAACCGTTCTTTCGGTGGTGTACAGGTCAGCCGTACATTTTATGCCAGAGGACAAACCGGACAGCAGCTTCTTCTCGGTGCCTATGCGGCTCTTAACAGGCAGATTGCAGCCGGCACTGTAAAGAGTTATCCGCGTCATGAAATGCTGGACCTCGTAGTTATAAACGGTGAAGCTAAGGGTATCATAGCAAGAAATCTTGTGACAGGCAAGCTTGAGAGATTCGGGGCTCATGCCGTTGTCATTGCGACAGGTGGTTATGGCCGTACATACTTCCTTTCGACCAATGCAATGAACAGTAATGGTTCTGCTGCAATGCAGTGCTTCAGAAAGGGTGCCTACTTTGCAAATCCTGCTTTCGCACAGATTCATCCTACATGTATTCCTGTCCATGGCGACCAGCAGTGCAAGCTGACACTTATGTCAGAGTCTCTACGTAATGATGGCCGTATATGGGTCCCTAAGAAGAAGGAAGATGTCATGAAGCTCCGTAAGCATGAGATCAAGCCTTCGCAGATTCCTGAGGAGGACAGGGACTATTATCTCGAGCGCCGTTATCCTGCATTCGGAAACCTTGTTCCACGTGACGTGGCTTCCCGTGCTGCCAAGGAGAGATGCGATGCCGGTTTCGGTGTGAATGAGACTGGTCTAGCCGTTTTCCTTGACTTCAAGGACGCTATCGAGAGGCTTGGCAAGCAGAGAGTGGCAGAGCGTTATGGAAACCTCTTCCAGATGTACGAGAAGATTACAGCTTCAAGCCCATGGGATGAGCCGATGATGATCTATCCTGCCATCCATTATACGATGGGCGGTATCTGGGTTGATTATGACCTTCAGACTACCATCCCAGGACTATATGCTATAGGAGAGGCTAACTTCTCTGACCATGGCGGAAACCGTCTTGGTGCATCAGCCCTCATGCAGGGACTGGCTGACGGTTACTTCATCCTGCCTGTTACTATCGGTGATTATCTTTCACATAAGTTCGCGGAGCCTAAGACCGATACTTCCGCGCCTGAATTTGATGCTGCGGAGAAGGCTGTCCAGGCACGTATCGACAGACTCTTCGCTGTCAAGGGAACAGAGCCTGTCGATGCCATCCACAAGAAGCTTGGACACATCATGTGGGAGCATGTCGGAATGGCACGTACTGCTGAAGGTCTTAAGGAAGGTATCGAGCAGATCAAGGCGCTCCGTGAGGAATTCTGGAAGACTGTCCGCGTGACGGGTACCCAGTTTGAGTTCAATCAGGAACTTGAGAAGGCTCTCCGCCTTGTAGATTTCTTCGATATCGGAGAACTGATGGCTAAGGATGCGCTCAACCGTAACGAATCTTGCGGTGGTCATTTCCGTGAAGAAAGCCAGACTCCAGAAGGCGAGGCTAAACGTGATGACGAGAACTATATGTATGTAGCTGCCTGGGAGTACAAGGGAGAAGGCCAGGAGCCTGAACTCCACAAAGAGCCTCTCGTATATGAGAATATCCATGTTGCTACCAGAAACTATAAAGACTAATTAGAGATGGATTTCAAGTTAAAAATATGGCGTCAGAAAAACGCTCAGTCCAAAGGTGAATTCAAGTTATATTCCGTTACTGGAATTGAGGAGGATGCTTCATTCCTCGAGATGCTTGATATTCTTAACGAGCAGCTTGTTCGTAAAGGGGAAGATCCTGTCGCTGTCGATAAGGGCTGCCAGAGTGATGGTCCTGTATCTTTCGACCACGACTGCCGTGAAGGTATCTGCGGTGCCTGCTCTCTTTATATTGACGGTAGGGCACATGGTCCAGACGATCAGGTTACTACCTGCCAGCTGTTCATGCGTCATTTCAAGGATGGTGCTACCATTACCGTAGAGCCATGGAGAAGTGCTGCATTCCCTGTTATCAAGGATCTTGTTGTTGACAGATCAGCTTTCGACAAGATTCTTCAGGCCGGAGGCTTTATTTCAGTGCGTACCGGTTCTGCACTGGATGGCAACACTCTTCTTATTCCTCATGATAAGGCAGAGAAGAGTATGGATGCTGCTGCCTGTGTAGGCTGTGGAGCATGCGTTGCAACCTGCAAAAACGGCTCTGCAATGCTCTTTGTGGCTGCAAGGGTAAGTTCTCTTGCTCTGCTTCCTCAGGGACGTCCTGAGGCTGCAAGAAGGGCTCGTGCGATGGTTGCGAAGATGGATGAGCTCGGCTTTGGTAACTGTACCAATACCCGTGCGTGTGAAATGGAGTGCCCTAAGGGGATTTCCGTTGATCACATCGCTCGTCTTAACCGTGAGTTCCTGGCTGCTAAATTCAGCGAATAAAGGTTTTGCTTTATAGAGAAGCGGGACGGTCCTGTCAGGACCGTCCCGCTTTTTCTGCTTCCATTTATTATTAATCAGGCATTCCCGATTACTACCACAGGAAATTGTTGAATGGGTATCTTCCTGCGTGTATTTCAGCCACCATCTTGTAGATATCGTTCCTGAGCTTGTCTATCCCTATTCGTTCCTTGGCTGATATGAAGATGCATGGGGTTTTCTCCTTAGCTATCCAGCTGTTCTTCAGCTCATCCAGGCTGACATTGTTCTTGCCTTTTGGCTCCAGCGAGAATTCGTCATACTCTTCGTATTTGTACGCATCCACCTTGTTGAACACCACATAGACGGGTTTATTGTCGGCTTTTATGTCGCGCAGTGTCTGCTCCACCACCTGCATCTGTTCCTCGAAACCAGGGTGTGATATATCCACGACATGCACCAGTATATCAGCCTCACGAACCTCGTCAAGTGTGCTCTTGAATGCCTCTATGAGCTGTGTAGGCAGCTTTCTTATGAAGCCTACGGTATCGCTCAGCAGGAAAGGCACATTCTCCAGCACCACTTTCCTTACAGTAGTATCAAGTGTGGCGAACAGCTTGTTCTCCGCGAATACATCGCTTTTTGACAGCAGATTCATCAATGTGCTTTTGCCGACGTTTGTGTATCCGACAAGGGCAAGACGGACCAGCTGGCCTCTGTTGCCTCTCTGCGTGGCCATTTGCTTATCGACTTTTTTTAGCTGTTCCTTGAGCCTGGAAATCCTTTCCTTGACGATACGGCGGTCTATTTCTATCTGGGTTTCACCCATGCCTCCGCGCGTTCCCATACCTCCGCGCTGCCTTTCCAGGTGGGTCCACATGCCTGCAAGCCTAGGCAGCATATAATTGTACCTTGCAAGCTCTACCTGCATCTTGGCATAGGCTGTCTTGGCTCGCTGCGCGAAGATCTCCAGAATGAGGCTTGTACGGTCAATTACGCTGCATGTCTTGATTATCTTCTCTATGTTCCTCTGCTGTGTCCCGGAAAGTTCATCATCGAAAATGACATATTTTATGTCGTTAGCTTCGCAGTAGTCAGCTATTTCCTGCAGTTTTCCGCTTCTGATGTATGTGGCATTGTCAGGCCTTTCAAGGCGCTGGACGAACTTCTTGTCCCTTACGGCGCCGGCAGTCTCTGCAAGGAACTCCAGTTCTTCAAGGTATTCCATTACCTTGCTTTCCTCGTCCTTTTCTGTTATAATGCCTACAAATACTGCTTTTTCTGTATTTTCATTCATTTTTTTCCGGTAATAAAAAAGGCCATCCTGTTTGGGGACAGCCTTATTATATGATGTTCTGTACCTTATTATCTCAACTGGAAAATAACAGGGAATGTGTAAGTTACCTTTACGGCGCGGTCTCTCTGCTTTCCTGGTTTCCATTTAGGGGAGCTGGATACAACTCGGACTGCCTCCTTGTCGAGGGATGAGTCAACACCGCGGAGCACCTTCACATTTGATACTGTTCCGTCTGCATTTACAGTGAACTGGAGAGTAACACGTCCCTGAACTCCGTTCTCTTTAGCGATTTCAGGATATACGAGCTTGGAGTTCACCCATTTTGAGAACTCGTTTGCGTCACCACCATTAAATGATGGCTTTTCCTCTACGAGCTGGAACGGAATGGCCTCTTCCTCGACAGTCTCCTCTTCTGGTGCGCTCTCGATATAGTCCATGATCTCAACTCCTGAGTTTGAGTCATCTTCCAGATTCTGGAACATATTGTCATCGACTTTAATGTTATCATCGACAACATCGATCTGGTCTGAAAGGATAGGAATCTTAGGTGCAGCCTCTGGTGGTGGAGGGGTCTCCTGTGTAATAGGAATCATATCCTCTACTTCCACTGCAGCTGTCTCTGCCTCAAGTGCGGCTACCTTCTTTTCTTTTGAAGAATAGTCGAAAGCAAACAGCACGGCAAGCAAGGCTATAACAAAGCCTATCTCTGTGAAGAGAAACCTTTTGTTTTCAAGGCTCGCTTTCGGTGATTTTTTTACTTCCATATCAATATGTTTTTATTTTCCATTCGTGTCGTAAAGTTAGAAAGAAATATTTGCTTTTCAAACTTTTTGTAATTTTTGTTGATTCGGCATGCGTCTCTTTTGGCGTCCGATGATTTAACTTATGGATAATTGGGCACTTTTCGACATATAATTAGGCAGATTCTTATTAGCTTTGTGTCAAAATTTAGTGTTATGGTTTCTTATTTCCTTGAAGATATAGATTTCAAGTTCGCAGGGAAGCGTCTTAACAATGTGTGGCTTAAGTCTGTAGCTGAATCCGAGTCTCGCCGTCTTGGACGGATCAATATAATTTTCTGTTCGGACAAGTACCTGCTGGATATCAATATGAAGTTTCTTAAGCATGACTACTATACCGACATCATAACTTTCGACTACTGCGAGGGCGATGTCTTGTCCGGGGACTTGTTTATCAGCATTGACTCAGTCAGGGCGAACTCTGAATTCTTTGGTGCCACCTTCGAGAACGAGCTTGACCGGGTGATTGTGCATGGCCTTTTGCATCTGATAGGGTATGATGACCATACTGAGGCTGAGCAGAAGGTAATGCGTGAGAAGGAAAACTTTTATCTGGCAAAGAGGGCTGATATGGTAAAATAGCTTTTTGGGATGGAGAAAGAATATGATGTAATTGTAGTCGGGGGAGGGCATGCCGGGTGTGAGGCTGCCATGGCTGCCGCGAATATGGGGGAAAGCGTGCTCCTGATAACTTCCGATTTTACCGGACTTGCCAGGATGTCATGCAATCCTGCAATCGGAGGAATTGCTAAGGGGCAGATAGTCAGAGAGATAGATGCTTTAGGGGGGTATACAGGCATAGTTACGGATGCTGCAACACTGCAGTTCCGTATGCTTAACCGTTCCAAGGGACCTGCTATGTGGAGCCCGCGTGCGCAATGCGATAAAATCAAGTTTTCTCTGTACTGGCGTAAAATTCTTGAAAGTAATTGTAAATTAAGAATTTACATAGATAATGCCACGTCTTTCCTCTTTGAGAATTCAAAAATTACGGGTGTCTGTACATCTACCGGGGCAATTTTCAAGTCTCGTGCGGTTGTCCTGACTGCAGGAACTTTCCTCAATGGGAAAATTTTTATCGGACGGACTTGTTTTCCTGGAGGCCGGATAGGGGAGCCCCCTTCGACTGGACTGACGGAGCAGCTAGTCTCGATGGGAATTGAAACTTCCAGGATGAAAACCGGGACACCTCCACGTATTGATATCCGTTCTATTGATATTTCCAAGGCTGTGGTGCAGACTGGCGATTCCGAACCGGATAAGTTTTCCTATCTGCCTTTTTTGTCATCGGTGCAGAATGGCAATCCTCAGATGCCTTGCTACATTTTCCATACGAACATCCGTGTTCATGATATACTTCGTTCCGGGTTTTCGGACTCTCCTCTTTTTACGGGGCTTATTCATGGAAAGGGACCTCGCTATTGTCCGAGCATTGAGGATAAGCTTCGTACGTTTGCCGACAAGGATTCTCACCAGCTGTTTCTGGAGCCTGAGGGCAGATCTACATCCGAGTATTATCTTCAGGGCTTTTCTTCGTCCCTGCCTCTAAAAGTTCAGATAGACGCACTTCATGCAATAGAAGGGTTTGAAAATGCTGAGATATTTCGTCCGGCATACGCTGTCGAATATGACTATTTCGATCCCGTTCAGCTGAAATCCTCGCTTGAGCTGAAATCAATACCGGGTTTGTTCTTTGCCGGGCAGATAAACGGCACGACCGGCTATGAGGAGGCTGCAGCCCAGGGATTGATAGCCGGTATCAATGCTGCTCTCTATGTCAATGATAAGGAACCGTTCATCCTTGGACGAGATGAAGCGTATATTGGAGTCCTTATAGACGATCTTATTACGAAAGGGGTGGATGAGCCGTATCGTATGTTTACGTCTCGTGCGGAGTATCGTATTCTTCTTCGGCAGGATAATGCGGATTTCAGGCTTACTTCACGCTCTCATGAAATAGGTCTGGCTGATGAATTCCGATATGCTTATGTGCAGAGAAAATATGACAGAGTTAAAGAGCTGGTTGAGTTTTCTGATTCCAGCAAGATTACGCCTTCGCAAGCTGAGGAGTATATTGTCTCGATAGGGGAGAAGCCTTTGACGGAGTCCAGGAAAATATCTGATATTGTTTCCCGCCCAGATGTATGTCTTGCCGATGTTATGGCATGTGTTCCACGTGGAACAAAAATAATAGACTCTTTCAAGGAAGATTATTCTATTTTACCAGAGTTTAATCCTTCTGATGCTGATAAATTCTCTTGTTCAGCTAAAGGCTGTATTATGGATGCTATGTCTGTGCTGGCGTTCAATCAATCCCTGCAGTTTTCTCCTGTTGTGTCTAATGAGTATCGCGACAGGCTATTTTCTGCTTATATTAATGGCGTATTTGAATGTGCCGAGATCCTGGTTAAATATCGAGGCTACATTGAGAGGGAAAAGCAGATTGCGGATAAGATTCATAGGCTGGAGAATCTGATTATCCCTGAAAACTATGATTTCGATAAGGTCAGCGGTCTTTCCATTGAATGCAGGCAGAAGCTTATACGCTATGCTCCGCGAACTCTTGGTCAAGCTTCTCGAATATCAGGTGTTTCTCCATCTGATATATCTATTCTTCTTATGTATTTCGGGCGCTAGAACGTGCTTTTTAATAGTGAAGGTATGTTCCATGTGGAACATACCTTCAGTTGTTATAGGCCTTGTTTGATATCTCTACAGTCGTTTCAGAGCCTCCCTGATTATTGTTTCAATACTTGCCTGAGGATTGGACTTTAATATTTCTGGAATGATCTTGTTTATATTAGCTTTTGTGAATCCTAGATTCAGGAGCGCAACGCTTGCCTCATCTGCATATTGACTAGCTGTTGATGCTACTGTGTCGGAACTGCCTGTTCCTGCTCCCTTTATAATCTTGTCCTTCAGATCTAGAATCAGACGCTGTGCTGTCTTCAGTCCGATACCCTTGACGCTTTTGATCTTGTTTACATCTTCACCGATAAGGGCATTGCGTATTTCATCATCAGAAAGGGATGACAACATCATTCTGGCAGATGCCACCCCTACGCCAGATACACTGATGAGCAGCTTGAACAGCTCACGTTCATCTTTCGTCGCGAAACCGTAGAACTGTTCATCATCTTCGCGGATGTAATGATAGACATACACCTTCGCCTCGATGCTGTTTTTTAAAGCATCATACGTCTGCAGCGATATCATGACACTGTATCCGATACCGCAACATTCTATTATAGCTTCAGTCGGAGATATCTCCGCAATGCTACCTTTGATATAATCGTACATAATTCTGTTGTTTATGACATTCTCCGCAAAAATAGCCAGTTTAGCTCAAATGGACATGAATTTTCAGAAAAAAGAATGCTATGAATGATTACTTTCTTAAATTTGCAGTTTGTAAATTTAGGAATGTGCAGTATGGCTTCAGTTAAAGAAATAAGAGAGTTATTTCCGATTCTGTCCAGAAAACTATATGGAAAGAATCTGGTGTACTTCGACAATGCAGCTACGGCTCAGAGACCGCAGCAGGTCATAGATATGTGCAGCAGCCTTGCTTCAGAAACGAATGCCAATATCCATCGCGGAATACATAGGCTTGCGGAGGATGCCACAGATGCATTTGAAACTACAAGGGATGCTGTCCGGAAATTCATCAATGCCGAGAAACGTGAAGAAATAATATTTACTTCAGGAACTACAGCTTCTATAAACCTTGTTGCATTCAGCTTCGGCGAGACTTTCGTTCACGAAGGTGATGAAATTATAGTTTCAGAAGCGGAGCATCATTCTGATATTGTCCCATGGCTGATGATGTGCCAGCGGAAAAAAGCTATCTTGAAAGTAGTTAAGATTGATGATTCCGGATATCTGGACATTGATTCACTTGATAGGCTTATTACAGATAGAACCAGGCTCGTGGCTGTGACTCAGATCTCAAATGTCCTGGGTATAATTAATCCTGTAGAAGATATTGTCGCCAGGTGTCATGCCAGGAATGTGCCTGTCCTTATTGATGGTGCTCAGGGAGTAGTGCATAAAGGGATCGATGTTCAGAAGACGGACTGTGACTTCTATGCATTCTCAGGACATAAGATATATGGCGCAACAGGTACTGGTGTCCTCTATGGAAAGAAAAAATGGCTAGACCAGATGCCTCCATACATGGGAGGAGGTGAAATGATAGCTACCGTCAAGTTCTCTGGAACAACCTATGCCCCGCTGCCTGAAAAATTCGAGGCCGGCACCCAGAATTTCAATGCTGTTCCGTCGCTTAAGCCTGCTCTTGCGGTGGCTAAGCTTATGGATGATGAGGAACTGGCAAGGTACGCGAGCAGTGTTAAGGAATATCTTTATGAAGCATTGACCCGCGACAGCAGGATTACATTGTACGGGAAACCTGCATCACTGGATGAGAAGATATCATTGTTCTCGATTTCAGTGAAAGGGGCTCATCATGAAGACCTGGCATTGATTCTGGACAAGATGGGAATTGCTGTCCGTTCAGGACAGATGTGCGCCGAGCCACTGATGGACCGGTTCGGTGTCACAGGCATGCTTCGGCTTTCGCTTGCTCCATATAACACAATGGAGGAAGCGGAGTATTTCATCCGATCCCTGGACAAGGCTATAGCGATGCTAATATAGAAACATTATGGAATGCAATAAAACTCTAAAGGAAGCAGAGAATGATGTAATAGATTCATTCTCAATGTATGACGAGTGGCTTGACAAGTATGAATATCTTATAGACCTTGGCAGGAACCTGGAACCATATCCTGAGTCGGCAAAGACTGATGATAAGCTTATAAAAGGCTGTCAATCAAGGGTTTGGCTCGATTATAAAGTTGAAGACGGGAAATTGTATTTTACTGCGGACAGCGATGCCATAATAACAAAGGGAATAATATCATTGCTTATAAGCGTGTATTCAGGAAGGACTGCTGAAGAGATAGCTTCGTCTGATTTCAGCTTTATTGAAAAGATAGGACTTAAGGAGAATCTGTCTCCGACTAGAGCCAATGGACTCGCATCTATGATTGCCACGATAAAGGCTGTGGCACTTGAAAACAAATAGATATATGGAAGAAAATAAAAATACTGATGCGGAGGTGCTCAGCGCCGAGGATGCCAAGGCTCTGGCACCGCTGTATTCTGATGTAATCAAGGCATTGAAGCAGGTTTATGATCCTGAGATTCCTGTGAACATATATGATCTTGGACTCATATACGAGCTTGTGATAAACAAGGAGCATGAGGTCTTCATGAAGATGACTTTCACAGCTCCTAACTGTCCTATGGCTGATGAAGTTATGAATGATGCAAAGGTTTCCGTGGAGGACGTCCCTGGTATCAAATCGTGCAGCATAGAGCTGGTGTTCGAACCGGCATGGGACAAGAGCATGCTTTCTGAAGAGGCTCGTGTGGAGCTCGGAATGGATGATGAGTAGCTGTGCTGTGGATGCATATCTTGGGCTTGGAAGCAATGAGGGAGACCGTAGACAGAATATAGAATCAGCATTGTCAATGCTTGAACGTCTGGATGAGATACATCTGGATATGGTGTCTGAAATCATTGAAACTGAACCGTGGGGATTTTCAGCAGAGCAGAATTTCCTGAACTGTGTGGCTAGAGTGACTGTCGGAGACGGAGTTTCTCCTTACTGGCTTCTGGACAGATGTAAAGGCATTGAAACTGAGCTGGGACGCAGAGAATACATTGAATTCGGTCCTGACGGAAACAGAATTTACCATTCTAGACCCCTTGACATTGACATTCTCCTTTTCGGAAACATACGCATTGACAGTGGGCGCCTTGTCATTCCTCATCCGCTGATGAGAGATCGCGATTTCGTGATGATTCCTCTACGTCAGGTGGCTACGGAGGCTGTAATCAGCAATTTTCCGGACATTTTCACTGGCGCATGACGCCGCCGGCTTTGAAAACAGATACCGAATTGCTACATTTGTAGGAATCTGAATAGAATTTAACTAATATAACTGTTTATGACACAGGATGAACTTTTCAAGGTCCTGGTTGCGCATTGCAAGGAGTATGGATTCATATTTCCTTCAAGCGAAATCTATGATGGACTTGCAGCCGTTTATGATTACGGCCAGATGGGTGTTGAATTGAAGAACAATATCAAGAGATATTGGTGGGAGGCTATGACCCGTCTTCACGAGAACGTTGTCGGCATCGACTCATGCATCTTCATGCATCCGAAGACGTGGGTGGCTTCAGGGCATGTAGCTGCGTTCAATGACCCGCTTATTGACAACAAGGATTCCAAGAAGAGATATCGTGCAGATAACCTTATAGAAGACTATCTCGGCAAGATCGAGGAGAAAATCGAGAAAGAGGTCGCAAAGGGACGCAAAAAGTTCGGAGAAGGCTTCGATGAGGCCAAATTCCGCGAGACAAACCCTAATGTCCTCCGCGAGAAGGCCAAATATGATGCAGTACATAGCAGATATGTGGCTGCCGAGCAGGCTAACGACCTTAAGGAATACAAGCAGATTATCCTGGACTGCGGTATTGTGGATCCTATTTCAGGAACTGCAAACTGGACCGATGTCCGTCAGTTCAACCTTATGTTCAGCACTCAGATCAGCAATACTGGCGAAGCTGATGACAAGATTTATCTCCGTCCGGAGACCGCACAGGGCATTTTCGTGGAGTATCTCAATGTCCAGAAGACCGGCCGCATGAAGATTCCTTTCGGTATTGCACAGATAGGAAAGGCTTTCAGAAATGAGATTGTTGCACGTCAGTTCATCTTCCGTATGAGGGAGTTCGAGCAGATGGAGATGGAATTCTTCTGCAAGCCAGGAACTGAGATGGAATTCTTCAAGTATTGGAAAGAGACCAGGATGAAGTGGCATGTGAACCTCGGAATGGGGGCTGAAAACTACCGCTTCCATGACCATGAAAAGCTTGCGCACTATGCCAATGCCGCTACCGATATCGAGTTTAACTTCCCGTTTGGTTTCAAGGAACTGGAGGGTATTCATTCCAGAACTGATTTCGATCTCGGGAACCACGCCAAGCTTTCAGGAAAGAAAATCCAGTATTATGATCCTGAGACAGGGGAGAGCTATACTCCGTATTGCGTAGAGACGTCTATCGGTGTAGACCGTATGTTCCTTGCCGTTCTGTCTCACTCATATAAGGTGGAGCAGCTTGAAAACGGAGAATCACGTGTTGTTCTCAGCATCCCTGCACCTCTTGCACCTGTCAAGGTCGCAATTCTTCCTCTTCTGAAGAAAGATGGCCTTCCTGAGCTTGCACAGGAGGTTGTCAAGGAGATCAGGTATGACTTCAACTATCAGTACGACGAGAAGGACAGTATCGGAAAGAGGTACCGTCGTCAGGATGCCATCGGTACTCCGTTCTGTGTAACTGTGGATCACGAGTCCCTTAAGGACCACTGCGTTACAGTACGTGACCGCGACACCATGGAGCAGGTCCGAGTTCCTATTTCAGAGCTGCGTTCGATGATTGACAAGAAAGTCAATATGTCAAACCTTCTCAGAGGCATTGAGGGATAATATACATTGCCACATAACTTCAGGCAGGGCTTCCGGAAATATTCGGGTGTCCTGTCTTTATTTATTGGTAATTAGAAGTAGTTTTGAAATGATTGAAAGTTGTTAGAAGTAAGTAACTTTTAAACAATAACTAGTCCCATCTTAAGGAATCTTTTCGGCCTAACTCTATTTTTTCTTAATCTGAAGAAATTTGTTTTTTCTGGTTACAAATTCCTTCATCTTCTTTTCCAAGTCTTCATGTTTGATATGCACCGCAATCTTCTCCGAATCCTCGGCCGAACATGGAGCTTTTTCCTATTAAACCTTCAGATAATAATTTCAAAACAACTTCTATATGTGGCATCATTTATCTTGCGGCTATGGACTTAGGCTGATTGACCCTCCGGGACTTGATTATATTGTATATATGCTTGAATATTAAATGTTTATCAAGAAGCCTAGATGCCAAGACCTATGAAAAAATAGTGGTCTTGGCATTTAGATAAAAGAGGTTAATTGTCGTAATGTATTTATTATTAAGTAGATATGAGTGATATATTGACGTTGGCCCAGTCCTGGAGGGTCGATTCCATTCTTGCAGAAACCTGTGATAGAGCATGCGGCTTTCCGTCGCTGGTGTGTCTTCCTACCCGTCAGTATGTTTCATGCCTGGGCAATGACTATGAGCCGCATTTAGTGGAACGTTATCGTTTGAAAATGAATTGTTTAGCTGTTTTTCTACTCCATAGTTCATGGAGTAGAAAAATGGACAATATTTTATCTATCAGTGTTTTACGCTCCACGCGACATTTAGTTTGGGACAGCATGCGCTATCGCTTTCCGAACAGATTTTCGAAAAATACGGTCAAACTTTAATGTATTATCGTCAAATATCCATAAGTCATGTCTTTTATAAGGAATATACAACATAAAATTCATAACTTTAAGATGCTGTTTTGAAATAGTAACATGAAAAAATAATTTGCCTCAGATTCTAAGAGAAGATCTTCAATGATATATCCGTTTTCAAAAAAGGAGTGTGCCTGTGGCGCATGACTGATGAGAAAATATTCCAAGATTATGCGGGCTGTTCTTTTGAAGGTTACATGATTAATAACATATTTGACTCATGAAAAAGAAACTGATTTCATTACTGGCATTACTTGCTGTCGGCAGTGTCTCATTTGCGCAGCAATGGACTCCAGCCGGAGGGAATATCCGGACCAGATGGGCTGCAGAAGTAAGCCCGGAGAATGCTCGGCCTGAATATCCGAGGCCACAGATGGTTCGCAGCCATTGGCAGAGCCTTAATGGCTTATGGGACTATTCCATAAGCGTAAAGGACGCTGAATCTATGCCTGCTCCGGAAGGAAAGATACTTGTTCCGTTCTGTGTCGAGTCATCACTTTCCGGAGTAGGGAAAAGGGTTGACGGAGATCATGCCCTCTGGTACAGGACATCGCTGGTCAAGCCTGACTCATGGAAGGGAAAGAATGTGCTTCTTCATTTCGATGCTGTGGACTGGTCCGCAGAAGTATTCATCGACGGAAAGCAGATTGCATCCCATACAGGCGGCTATACTGCATTCAGCGTGGATGTTACAGAATACATCGGCGAAAATCCAGTGGAACTTACAGTTCGCGTGTGGGACCCTACCGATGACCCTGAATACTCTGTTCCACGTGGAAAACAAGTGGCAAATCCTCATGGAATATGGTACACGCCTGTCACCGGAATCTGGCAGAGCGTCTGGATGGAAGCAGTAGATTCATCTGCATATATTGAGGACTATAATGTCTTGACTGACATTGAGACCGGGGAAATTTCAGTATCTGCTATCTGTGCCGGTGCTGAAGATGGGGATAAGATCCGTGTGGATGTTCTGCGCCCGAAGATCGGATATGATACAGCCAGACCAGGATGGAGCATATTCAGAAAGGGACGTGCAACTGTGCCGGCTGGGCAGGCAGCTGATATAAGGATCCGCCGTCCAAAGCTCTGGACGCCAGACTCTCCGTATCTTTACGGACTCAAGATTTCCCTCATCAGAAATGGCAAGGTCATTGACAAGGTACAGGGATATACCGCATTGCGCAAGATTTCCGAGCAGAAGGATACTAAAGGTGTCAAGAGGCTGGCTCTCAACGGCGACATCCTGTTCCAGTTCGGGCCTCTTGATCAGGGATGGTGGCCAGACGGCCTTTATACTGCGCCTACCTCGGAAGCTATGACATGGGATATAAAGGCTACCAAGGATTTGGGCTTCAATATGATACGCAAGCATATCAAGGTGGAGCCGTCCAGTTGGTACTATGACTGCGACCGTCTTGGAATGCTGGTATGGCAGGATATGCCTAACATCGGCATCTGCAATGGACGTGAACAGTGGGCTCAGGGCGATGATGTCTATGGCGCAGGAAGCGACTACTGGGCACGCAATGATGAAAACATTGCTAACTACTACAAGGAGTGGAAGGAAATCATCTCCCAGCTTAAGAAATTTCAGTCAATAGTAGTCTGGGTTCCTTTCAATGAGGCCTGGGGACAGTTTAAGACCAAGGCTGTGGCTGATTTCACCCATGAGATGGATCCTACACGTCTTGTCAATGCCGCATCCGGAGGAAACTGGATCAAGGGTGCCGGCGATATACTTGATTCGCATATGTATCCTAACCCTTGCATGCGCATTCTTGATACTGCAATGGTTAATGTTCTCGGAGAATATGGCGGAATAGGACGTCCTATTGAGGGGCATACATGGGATATAGGCCGCAAATGGGGCTATGTACAGTATGACACCGAGAAGAAGGTTACTGACACATACTGCATGTATGCACGTGACCTTATAGATATCAAGCAGAATGATATGTGCGCAGCTGCCATATATACGCAGACAACTGACGTGGAAGGCGAGGTCAATGGATTCTATACTTATGACCGCGAAATACTTAAGGTGGATGCTGACCGGGTGAAGAAAGCCAATGAGGCTGTTATCAATGCCTCTGTAGAGGCTGAGCTTCCTGTTGCAAGCCCTTACGCATTCCATTATAAGGACCCGTCATCGGGCGTGAATAATCATCTTGGCCTGTTCGCATTGCGAAACGGTAATCTGACAATGCAGGTGACCAACTTCGGTGCCCGGGTGATAAGTCTTTTCACTCCTGACCGTGAAGGCAATCTCGATGACGTGATAGTCGGCTATGGCAATGCTGAAAGCTTTGTCCATAATACCGGCGAGAGATTCCTTGGTGCTACTGTAGGACGTGTTGCCAACCGCATCGGCGGCGGCAAGTTCACCTTGTACGGGAATACTTACAATCTGCCGAAAAACAACAACGGCCAGACTCTGCATGGAGGTCTTCTGGGAGTGGACATGGTCGTATGGAGTCTTAAGGAACGTACTGATTCATCTATAACTTTGGTCTATACCGCCCCTGACGGACAGGATGGTTTCCCCGGAAATCTGAATATAGAGCTTACATATACGCTTACAGCTGATGACTGCCTGGATATCGCCTATAAGGCTGTTACAGACAAGGCTACACCTGTAAACCTCTCGAACCATGCGTTCTATAATCTGCATGGCAGCAAGGGAGGCTCGATCCTTGACCATATAATGACTATCAATGCAGACCATATAACTCCGGTGGACAATGTCCTCATTCCGACAGGGGAGCACCTGGCAGTGGAGGGAACTCCGTTTGATTTCCGTACCCCACATGCTATAGGTGAGAGAATCGGAGAAAATCATCCTCAGCTTGTATGTGGCGGCGGATATGACCATAACTGGGAACTTAATGTCCCTTCAGATGGTGATATCCACAGTGTCTGCACTGTCAGCGAGCCTTCTACAGGACGCCGGATAGAGATTCTTACAGACCAGCCGGGACTGCAGTTCTATAGCGGAAATTTCTTCGACGGTTCATACTGCGGCAAGGTTCATGGACAGCCTATCGGCTATCGTGAAGCACTGGCCCTGGAAACACAGAAATGGCCGGATGCGGTAAATCATCCTGGCTTTCCTGACACCATTCTCCGTCCGGGAGAAGTATATACTCAGCATACCATCTACAGATTCTCTGCCGAGTAGCGGCTCATTGATATAAAATAAGACTTCCGTGTACCGGGATAAGCCTATACACGGAAGCCTTTATGTTATAGAAATATATTATTTTCTGGCGAGCTTGAAGCCCAGTTTCATTCCCTTATATGAGCTGGTGAGGCCAGTGAGGGAACCTGCGGCAGTTGAGCTCTTTCCTGCATAGGACAATGCAGTCTTGATGAATGCCAGGAACCTGTCTGCATCAAACAGCATCTCGCAGCCCTCGGATGTCCTTGTCAATGTTCCTGTCATCGAGAGATATTTCATGACTTTTCCGTACTGAAGAGTCACTTTCTGAGCCTCGTCATTGATCTGCCATGTTCCTGAAAGAGGAATTCCGAAGATTGTGCAGGAGAATGTCTTGTCTTCATTGAAAGTATAGGTTACAGAGCCTGGCTTGATACCTATCTTCTGGAGATACTGGTCTGCCTTGCTCTCGATGCCTGATGTCACGGCCGAGCCTGCCACATTTGAAAGCGCGTTGTCGCTGCTTACTGATACTGCTGCTCCTGTATAGCTCCATGTGCCAGGAAGACTTACAGCGCTTGCACCGGGCACGTAAGTGTTAATCACTGAATTTACGACATCTGAAGACGCCACTTTCTTAAGAATGTTGCCAAGTTTCTGTGCAGAAGCGACAGATGAAGATAGAACCATGACAGCAGCCATGATTGCGAAAGAAATTCTTTTCATTGTTTTATAGTACTTTATTCGTTTATTCCTCGTCTTTAGGCCATCCTTGTGCGTGTATAGGCAGTTCGGCTCCCTCCGGAGTCACCAGCACGGCACCTGCTTCAGGCCTGGCCAGGTGGCCTATTATGGAGAAAGTCTGGAAGTCATGCCTGAAAGTTTCATACATTGACATCGGTATGACATAGAGCAGCCTGAAATCGTCACCTCCGTTCAATGCGGCAGAAACAGGGTCAATATCCAGTCTCTTGCCAGCCTCGAATGAATTGCCCTCGAAAGGTATCTTGTCTGTGTAGAGCTTTACTCCCAGCCCGCTGTCCCTTCTGAGCCGTCTTGCTGCATCTGCAAGCCCACGGCTTACAAGATATCCATAAGGAGGATTTATGCCTGAGTCTGCGAGCTGGCCTACAATGTCCGGGCTTATCTCCGGCTTGAGATAAGAGGCGACCAGCATCTTGTATCTTTCGATGTCCGGCTGCCCTGTAAGCTCTCCGGCCTTTTCGAATTTTCTCTTTTCCCGTTCCAGGATGCTCATGCCAAGGAAAGCTGCCCCGACATTGCCGGATATGCATATAAGGTCCTTGCTGTTCGCGGATTTTCGATTCTCAGCGACTTCAGCGGAGGTTATACCTGTGATAACTATGCTGATGGCCAGTCCGTTACGTGATGGAATCAGATCCAGGTCTGCCTTGCTGATATTGTGTTCTTCTGCCGCAGTGCAGATGCCGCTCCATAATTCCGTAATCTGAGGCAGGTCAAGTTTGGCTGAAATGCCTAGCCTGACTGAAATCGACTGAGGTCTCGCCATGGAAGCATAAATTTCCCCGACGGTTCCGGTGACGCACTTGTACCCGAGATGTTTCAGCGGAAAATATGTCAGGTCGAAGTCAATTCCTTCAAGCCAGAGTCTGGATGCGGTCCTTATGACATTGCCCTTGTCTCCTCCGAGAAATGCTGTCCCGTCGTCCTGCTTGAACGGTGAACATTCGAACAGAAGCCTTATCGCTTCGATTTTTCCTATGTCGCTGAAATTTTTTCTCTCCATGTGTGATAGTCATAAACTATTGCAAAAGTAATAGTTTATTTCTAATTTTGAATCGTAAGATTATAAGTTACTCGAATTAAAGCCACATAAAAACAATGAGTGTTTCCTGTTCTGGTATTTTAAAATTATTTTAATCGGTTTTCATTGGCACCGTTAACTATGAGGGGTATTTTGCAGATGAATCATAATGTGTTAAAAATTTTAGTGTTGCTTGTACCTATTATGGTATTGTCCGGGTGCTTTTCTTCAGAACATGCCGCTCATCAAGATTGTGAACAGAAAATGTCTGTTGAAGACTCATTGTTACTTGAAGCTATGAATATGAATGATTCCCCGGAAATGAGGATTAGAAGAAAGAACTTCGGTAAAGATCTGGATGAAGCTAAAAAGAATGAGTATTTCGACCTCGGCCTTTCGAAGAAGTTGGTTGAAAAATGGATGATTCATATGGAAGCTGTACATGGTATTGTCTTTGATGAAGAGAATAAAGCAAAGTTTTTGGACGGAAAATGGAGCATGTATAGACTTGATACGCTTGAGCATAGGCTTATGACAATTGACCGCAATACGAATGATAGAGTTCTCAATACTAGAAACAGCTTATAGAGACAGTAAATGAATTAGAATAACTATAAAAACATGTCAATCAGAAAAACAATTCTTGCCATCGCATCAGCATTGGCGATGACGGTGTCTCTCTCCGCTTCAGCTGGGACACCCGACGAACTCTCGGTCATTTCCTTCAATGTCAGGAACGGGGAGGCAAAGGACGGCACTAACTCATGGCAGTACCGCTATCCGGCTTCAGCCATGATGATAAACGACCAGAAACCTGATATATTCGGAGTCCAGGAGGCGTATGACTATCAGGTCAAGTATCTTGCCGAATATTGTGACGGCTATAAATGCATAGGCGTCGGCAGGGAAGACGGAAAGCATAAGGGAGAGCACATGGACATCTTCTACAACACGAAGACAGTCAAACTGCTTAAATGGGGCACATACTGGCTTTCGGAAACTCCTGACAAGCCGTCGAAGGGCTGGGACGCTGCATGCCGCAGGACAGCTACATGGGCGCTTATGAAAGATAAGAAGAACGGACAGAAGTTCTACTATGTGAACACACACCTTGATCATGTCGGTCCAGTCGCACAGAAAAACGGTCTGGAGCTTATAGTAAGCCGTATCAAGGCCATGAACAAGGAGGGATATCCGATGATTCTTACAGGGGACTTTAACGTGGAGCCGTCAAATCCTGTCCTTTCAGACCTTGACAAGATGATGACCAGCGCCAGAAATTCAGCTGTCAAGACAGATAAAGGCGATACCTTCAACGGCTGGGGTAAGGGCAGCGGAGTCATTGACCATATATACTATTCCGGTTTCAATGCCTGCACCCTATTCGAGCGCATAATGAAACCTTATATGGACAGGACTTATATATCAGACCATTACCCGGTAAGAGCGGTGCTTGTGTTCTAGGAGAACACTTCTAGGAGGCATTCTTCCTGGATACCTTGTATCTTAATCCCAGATCCTTTACATCGGCTATAAAGTCGGCTGTAACAGCGATCTGGTATTTTTTTGATATGAACTCCACGCTGTATTTCGTCTGAGGGTCATTGATGTATATAGACAGCGGAATGTTTCCCTTGCTTGCCTTGACGGCATGGACAAGCGTCTTTCTGAAATCTGGATTTATCACCTGTGCCGGCACCTCTATGGCGAATTCTGAAATCATGCTTTCGGACAGATTCCCCAGAAGACATATCTTCTTGACCCTGAATTTGTATGGGACACTTGCCATCTTGTCCTTGTCTTCAGGCTTCACGAAATATGCTTCTTTGATTTCTCCTTCCACGAATACAGCGGTGTGATCTTTCAGATACTCCATGTAGGTCTCATAGTCCTTGCCGAAGAAAGCCATCTCATAGCTTCCGCTGAAATCCTCTATCACCACTTTTGCGAAAGGCTTTCCTGCCTTGGAAGTCCTGATTTCCACACTGTTGATGAATCCGGCGACATTGACCTTCATCATCTTCCTTTCCTTCTCGCATTCCGAGACAAGGTCGTTCAGGAACGCAAGCTTGCAGTTGGTGAATGTCTCCATTTCGAACTCATATCTTTTCAGCGGATGGTCTGACAGATACATGCCCACCATATCTTTTTCTTTCTTAAGGACTTCCAGAATATCAGGCTCCGCCGTCATGACCGGAGGTTCAGGCTTCTCGGCTTTCAGCTCAGCCGCATCTCCGAACAATGATGCCGCATCATCTTCCTCATTCTGCCTGGTGATGGATGCATAGTTCATGAGATCATCGATGAACTGGAGCCCGCTCTTCCCTGTAGTAAAGTACCGGCTGCGCTCAATGCCGAAAGAATCGAAGGCTCCTGCATTGACAAGTGACTCCATCGCCTTTCTGTTGACGATCCCCGACATCCTTATGCAGAAGTCATATATGTCGGAGAACTGTCCGTGCTCGGTGCGCTCCTTGACAATGGCATCCACGATATTGGCACCGAATCCTTTCATTCCACCCATTCCAAAGCGGATATCTCCATCCTTGTTCACGGTGAAGTTAGATTCGCTCTCGTTCACATCAGGGTTCAGGACTTTTATGTGGTGCTTCTTGCAGTCAGCCATAATCGCCTGGATCTCAGTCATGTTGTTCTTGTTCATGCTGAGGTTGGCAGCCTGGAATTCTGACGGATAATGAGCCTTGAGCCAGCCCGTCTGGTAGCTTACCCAGGCATAGCACGTGGCGTGAGACTTGTTGAACGCGTAGGATGCGAACTTCTCCCAGTCTTTCCAGATTTTCTTAAGTATTTCTTCCGGGTGTCCATTCTTCTTTCCGCCATCGATGAACTCTCCGTAAAGGGACTGAAGAATATCTATCTTCTTCTTACCCATTGCCTTACGGAGCTTGTCCGCCTTACCTTTCGAGAATCCTGCCACTTTCTGGGAGATAAGCATCACCTGCTCCTGATAGACAGTCACTCCGTATGTCTCCTTCAGGAACTCCTCCATCGCAGGAAGGTCGTAAGTGATAGGCTCTTCGCCACGTTTTCGTGCCACGAATGAAGGAATGTAGTCCATAGGTCCCGGACGGTACAGCGCATTCATGGCTATAAGATCCTCGAAACGCTCAGGGTGCAGCTTCTGGAGCCACTCCATCATGCCCGGGGACTCGAACTGGAACACGCTCTTCGTATCTCCGTTGGAATATATCTCGTATGCCTTCGGGTCGTCTATAGGAATCTTCTCTATGTCAATGTCTATTCCGAACCTCTTCTTCACCTCTGCCAGGCATATCTTGATGATTGACAATGTCCTCAGACCCAGGAAGTCCATCTTCAGCATACCCACATCCTCGATGAACGAGCCTTCATACTGTGACACCCACACCTTCTGGTCCGTGGCCTTGTCCACGCCCAGTGTGATAGGGATATAGTCGGTGAGGTTGCCTCGTCCGATAATCATTGCACAGGCATGGATACCTACCTGGCGGATGCATCCTTCCAGCTGCAGGGCATATTTCAGGACATCCTTTACGAGAGGCGAGCCGTTCTCAAGCTCATTTTTCAGCTCCGGGACATATTTCACGCAGTTCTTCAGCGTAGGCTTCTTGTCCACATCTTTCTTGATCACCTTGAACCGCTTTCCGTCCTTCTCGATGACCTTCTCCCCGTTTTCCGGCTCCTCGCCATCTTTCAGTTCCACTTCAGAGGTCTCTGTGATAGTTATAGGCTTGTCAGGGATCATCTTCGTGAGCCTGTTGGACTCGTCAAGAGGCAGCCGGCTGATACGTGCCACGTCCTTTATGGCGCCTTTCGCAGCCATTGTACCGAAAGTTATGACATGCGACACATGGTCCACGCCGTAATGCTCCTGCACATACTGGATCACACGGTATCGTCCGTCATCATCGAAATCCACATCAATATCAGGCATGGACACACGCTCAGGATTCAGGAAGCGCTCGAACAGAAGGTCGTACTTGATAGGGTCCAGATTGGTGATACCCAGGCAGTATGCTACCGCGGAACCGGCAGCAGAACCTCGTCCGGGACCTACAGAAATGCCCTGGGCCCTTGCGGCGGCGATGTAGTCCTGCACTATAAGGAAATAGTCAGGAAAACCCATCCTGGAGATGGTCTTCAGCTCGAAATCTAGACGCTCTGCAGTCTCCTGGTTCAATGTATCACCATATCTTTCCTGTGCTCCTTTGTAACATAGATGGCATAGGAACGCCACGGAATAGCGGAATTCCTCTCCACGGTCATTTCCTTTCTCATCGCATTTTCCAGCATCGATGACTTCCTTGTATCTCTCCAGCTGGTTGTCAATGTCTGCGAGGAATGCCGGATCAATCTGGAATTTAGGAAGCACATGTCCGCGGTCGATTGTATATCGCTCTATCTTGTCGCACACTTCTACCGTGTTGGAGATGACCTCAGGATGATCAGGGAACAATGCAGCCATCTCCTCCTCGCTCTTCAGATATTCCTGCTGCGTATATCTGAGCCTGTCAGGATCATCGATAAAAGCATTGGTGGTCAGACAGATAAGCCTGTCATGCGCTGGACCGTCCTCTTTTCTTACGAAATGGGAGTCGTTGGTGGCGATAACCTTGACACCATGCTTCTCGGCGAGATCAAATATCACTTCGTCATATTCCTTCTCCTTCTCGTACACTTCAGGTGAAAGTCCAGGCACTTCTGTCTTGTGAAGCATCACCTCCAGGTAGTAGTCATCCTTGAACACCCTTTTGTGCCACTCTATCGCCTTTTCAGCCCCTGCTATATCTCCTGCAAGTATGAGCCTTGGGATCTCACCTGCCATGCAGGCTGAAGAACAGATTATGTCCTCATGATATTTCTCGATAACCTCATGCGATACCCTAGGCTTATAGTACATGCCCTCCAGATGCCCTGTGGACACGATTTTCATCAGATTCTTATATCCGTTGTAATTCTTTGCCAGCAGGATCAGATGGTAATAGCCTTTTTCCTTTATCCTGTGGTCACCCTTCGACACATATATCTCGCACCCGATGATAGGCTTCACGGAAGGATGCTTTGCCGCGAACTTGAAGAACTCCTTCACTCCATACATGTTGCCATGATCTGTGATGGCAAGTCCGGGCATGCCAAGCTCCTCCGCCCTGTTGAACAGGTTCTCTATGGATGCCTGGCCGTCAAGAATCGAGTACTGTGTATGTACGTGAAGGTGTACGAAAGCCATAATTACAATATTTGATATTCAAGTTTCGCAAGTATTCTAACTTATCTCATTTATCAGACTCTCGGATTCCACGCACTCTTTCTGGCCATGTCACCCCATTTCCTGAATCCTCTCCCTCGTGGAGTGGGTGTCCTCGCCACAAGGGTTCAAAAGAGGTGCTCCGCACGCGCGAAACATAAGAATCTGTTTTGAAATGATTAAAAAGTTGTTTTGAGGTAAAATTCCTTCATCTTCTTCCCGAGTTTTCAGGTCAGATAGGCACCGCTATCTTTCCTGAACCCTCGGTCGAACCTGAAGTTTTTCTCTCAAACTTTCAGATAATAATTTCAAAACAGCTTCTAAGTCTGATATAGAATAGCAAAGTTAACACTTTGAATCAATAGTTGAAACTGTGGAATGCATTTCTGTATATATCAATGTAATAGCACATTTTCTACTCCACAGATCATGGAGTGGAAAAATAGGTAAGAAGTTGAATGGTAATGTATTATGTTCCACAGGGCTAAAACGGCTTCCAGATGTGGGGCAGAATGGAAAATTTTGTTTTATATTTGTGAATGAAGCAAATAGAAGAAGCAGATGAAACTATTTAGACACATTTTGCTGATAGCCCTTATATTGGCGGCGGTGCAGACTGCGGCTGCTCAGCAGGGCAGGCCTGCTTACAGCATCAGTGGCAAGGTCATTGACGCGAAAACCGGCGAAGCCATCGTCGGGGCGGCAGTCAATGTTGAGGACACCGGCATTTGGGCCATTTCTGACGAGAATGGCACATTCACATTGACAGAAATCCATCCGGGCACCTATTCCGTGGTGTTCTCCTGCCTCGGATTCGTGGACAAGAAGCTGTCATTCATTGTGCGCAAAGATATACCGAGCCTGACCATCAAGCTGGATCAGAATACGCTGGCACTTAACAGCGTGGTCGTGACAGCAGAACGAGACAAGGAAGGGATGAATACCTCGCTGAAGTTCGGTGCTAACGCTCTTAACCACTTGCAGATGAACAATGTCACAGACATCAGCTCGCTCCTTCCGGGAGGCAAGACAGTGAATCCTGACCTTACTTCTGACAATGCCGTTTCTCTCCGCAGCGGCGGGCTGGCGGCAGGAAACGCTGCATTCGGCACTGCGCTCGAAGTGGATGGCGTAAGGGTCGGCAACAATGCGTCTTTCGGCGCCATGTCAGGAACCGGGACACGTAACATTTCTACGGAGAATGTCCAGTCGATAGAAGTCATAACCGGCGTGCCGTCAGCGGAATATGGAGATCTTAACAGCGGAATGGTACGTATAAATACCCGCAAGGGCCTCACTCCCTGGAACATAACTTTCGCTGTGAATCCAAGGACCTATCAGGCATCTGCATCCAAGGGCATTGACCTTATGAAGAACAGGGGAGTGCTTAATGTCAGCGCCGAATGGACCCGTGCGACCCAGAAGATGTCATCTCCATATACATCTTATACGCGGCGCGGATTCTCCGCTTCATACAGCAACACGTTCAGGAAGGTGCTGAAGTTCGAGGCAGGGGCTACCGGGAACATCGGCGGGATGAACACCAAGAATGACCCTGATGCATATACCGGCACATGGAACAAGGTGAGGGATAATGTGTTCCGTGCCAATACCTCTCTTACATGGCTTCTGCGCAAATCATGGATAACTAATCTTAAGTTCGATGCGTCTGTGAACTATAATGACAACCGTTCACAGGATCACGCCTATGGCTCGTCTGCGTCAATGCTTCCTGCGGTACATTCCGAGCTTGATGGCTACTATCTCGCAGACAGGCTGCCGTTAAGCTACTATTCAGACAAGATAGTCGATTCCCGTGAACTTGATTATGCCGCATCTGTCAAATACGAGTGGTTCAAAAAATCCGGAAAGAGGCTCAGCAAGATGAAGGCAGGTGTGCAGTGGAAGGCCAACGGCAATGCCGGAGACGGAGAATACTACAAGGATCCGTCCCTTGCCGCTAACGGCTATCGCCCACGTCCTTACAGCCAGTATCCGTTCATGCACAATGTTGCCGCCTACGTTGAGGAGGACTATACATTCCCGATAGGGAAGACCTCGCTTCAGGTGTCTGCAGGACTCCGTCTGGAGAACCTGTTCGTGAAAGACACTGACTACAAGAACGTCAGCAGCCTGTCGCCGCGGTTCAATGCCAAGTGGAAGTTCTCCGACAATGTCTCCATCCGTGGAGGCTGGGGTGTAAGCGAGAAACTTCCTTCTTTCTACATCCTCTATCCTGTCCAGAAGTACAGGGACATCCAGACTTTCGGGTTCTCGCATGGTGACGCATCTTCGTATGTGTATTATACACAGCCATATAAGATGCTGTATAATGAAAACCTCAAGTGGCAGAAGAACTACAATGCCGAGCTCGGTCTGGAGGCTTATTTCTGGCGGACATCCGTGTCTCTCGTGGGATTCTTCAACAAGACAAGGAACCCTTACACATATCAGAACATATATACTCCGTTCTCTTATAATATAATGTCTGTCCCGTCTGGATACACCATGCCTGACAATCCGCAGATACGCGTGGACAGCCAGACAGGACAGGTATATATGCGTGGAGGGAACGACGAGTTCTGGACGCCAATGGACACCAAGGTCACCGACAGGACATTCTTCGAGTCACAGATGCCTGGCAACGGTGATGACATCTACAGGACAGGAGCAGAGCTTATCATTGATTTTCCTGAGATAGCGCCGGTGAGGACCAAATTCAGATTAGATGCGAACTATGCCTACACCCACTACATCGACAACACATTGAATTACTTCTACAGGACCGGGTGGTCGCATACCTCGTTGAAGGACAGGTCTTACCAGTATGTTGGAATCTACGCCAACGGAGGTGCGTCCGGTACATCCAACGGTAAGGAATCGCATACCCTTGATGCGAACCTGACCGCCATAACCCACATTCCGGAGGCTAGGATCATCATCACCTGCCGGCTCGAGATGTCGCTCCTGAACCGCTTCCGCAATCTCTCACGCTACCAGGGGCACGAATATGCCTATAATGTCAATGCTGACGGCACCGAGTCCATCGGCGGAAGCATCTACGGCCCGAAAAGCTATACAGCCATACGTCCTGTGAAATACATGGACGAGAACGGGACGGTGCATGACTTCACTGACAATGAAGCCGCTGATCCTGAATTCGCAAACCTGATCATAAAGTCCGGAAACGCCTATACATTCGCTCAGGACGGCTACGGGGCATATCTCTCGGCCAACCTGAGCGTCACGAAGGAAATCGGTGACCACGTGTCGCTGTCATTCTTCGCAAATAACTTCACGAACTCAAGGATGTTCGTGACATCGAAGGCGACAGGCGTGAGCGCGATATTCACCCCGTCATTCTATTATGGACTTACCTGCAGACTTAAATTCTGAACGACATGAGGAAGATAATATATATTGTAATTTCAGCATTGGCACTGGCATCATGCGTAAGCATGAAGACCGGCGGTCAGTACGATGGAGCATTGTACAGGCTCGTCGTGGAGCCTCTTTATCCTGATGGATTCCCAGAGAGCGAGAAGGCAGGAGTGGCGGTCACGGCTACTGACAGGAATCTGGGGAACCAGTATTCGCAAAAGACAGGCGCAGACGGAACTGCGGTCATGGAACTGCCTGCGGGCAGCTACAGGGTGGCATACAGCCATATCAGCGACGGCGTCTCCTATAATGGTTCCATCGACAAGGTCATACTGGATGGTGTCAAGTCAGTCAAGCTTCAGGTGAAGGATTCCCGCTCCGGCAAGATTGTATTCAAGGAAATCTACTCCGGAGGCTGCACGAAGTATCCTGAGCAGGGCAACTATATGAGCGACTCTTATGTGATTCTGCATAACAATACCTCTGATACACAGTATCTTGACGGCCTTTGCCTTGGCACTCTGGATCCGTATAACTCCATATCCACGAATGTATGGACATCTGTGGATCCGGAGACAGGGGAGACCATATATCCGGATTTCGTGCCGATAGTTCAGGCCGTCTGGCAGATAGGCGGCGACGGGACGACATTCCCACTCGCCCCGGGCAAGGATGCCGTAGTGGTCATATATGGCGCCATCGACCATGCATCCAGGTATCCTAACTCTGTGAACCTTAACAATGCAGACTACTTCGTCTGCTATAATACCACATATTTCCCGAATCCTTCATATCATCCTGCTCCCGGGAATAATATCCGGCAGGATCATATCCTGGATGTCGTAATAAAGACCGGCACCTCCAATGCGTATGTGTTCTCGAACAATTCCCCTGCGCCTGTGATATTCAGGGCTCCGGAAGGCACTACGATGTGGGATTTCGTGGCAGATGCAGGAAATATAATACAGAAGCCAGGCTCTACGAACGATCGTATCGTGAAACTGCCTGCTGACTGGGTGCTGGACGGTGTAGAGGTATTCGTGAAAGGCGGCGCGAATAAGAAGCGCCTGGCTCCCGGGATAGATGCCGGGGCTGTTGATTTCTCCGGGTCGTATCAGGGGCATACACTGTTCCGCAAGACAGACGAAGAGGCAAGTCAGGCGCTTGGATATGAGGTTCTTGTTGATACGAACAATTCCACAAATGATTTTTATGAACGTGAAAAGCAGTCTCTCCATGAATAGGATATTAAGGACAATAGCGGCTTCTGCCTTTATTATGTGGTCTGCGGGGCTGTTTGCGCAGACGTTCGACATCGTGGAGCGCAGGGACTTCTGGAATGCCGGAAGGAATGTGAACGGGCTCCGTATGGATTCATTGACAGTGTCTTATGCTGAACTTCGCGGGGACTATACAGGCGGTGGTTTCAGGGATGTCAGCGATCCGGTTTCTCAGTGGAGCGCTGGTGCCGAGGCAGGGACCATTACACATCTGAAGAAATTCTCGATGATAGGGGCTTTCTCCTTCAGAAATGCGGAGGAAAGGAAGGCCTGCGGGTCAATGTCTGCCCGTCCCGGATATTATCCTGTGGACATCTACGAATTCACTCCTGGCAGGAAGACCCGGCAGACATATTCGTTCCTCGGTGGTATCACCGTGGATCTGAATGACAGCTGGCGTATCGGCGGAAAGATGGATTTCTCGGCTGAGAACTACACCAAGCGCAAGGACTTGCGTCATACTGACTATCTTCTGGACATGACCGTGGCTCCGGGGCTGATGTGGCACAGGGGAGACCTTGCCGTCGGTGCCAGCTACATATTCTCCAAGAACTCTGAAACTATCACTGCAGAGGAACTTGGAATAACCTCCGGAGTCTATTATGCATTCATTGACAAGGGAATGATGTACGGAGTACGCGACATCTGGGACAATTCAAGCCTGCATATAAGGGAGTCTGGAGTAAGCGGATTTCCTTCCAGGGAGCTTTCCTATGGTGCCGCAGCGCAGATCCAGTGGCGGAACCTGTATGCTGACATTGAGGCTCTTTCCAGCCATGGAAGCACTGGCGAAAAGCAGAAGATATGGTATGACTTCAGCGGATGGTCGCTCGGCACGCGCGTGGACTACAGGATCCCGGCACATGAGATTAGCCATTATATACGCGGCAGTTATGCCTTCCGCACACAGGACAATGATGAGAACGTCCTCGAGGATGTCACTGAAAATGGCGTGACCACCACACGCAAGTACGGAGCCAATACCATCTATACACGTCAGAATATCCGTGCAGGCCTGGAGTGGGAGGCCCTTATGAATACAGGAGAGTATGTCAATGCCGGTGTCACCTGGAGTCAGGACCGTGAGATATCTACACTGATGTATCCGTTCGTGAATACATGCAGGACGGATGTGTTCAGTGCCTATGCCGCTTTTCTTCTGAAGTCAGGAAGGATAGACTGGAAGGCAAGGGTAGCGGTTTCCAAGGGGAAGGATAACGAGGTACATGGACGCACATCTGACATTGACGTGGCCGGCGAGCCTTTCAGGATGGAGGATTACGAGTCCATAATGACGGCATACAAGACTTGTGCAAAGGGCAATGTGGAATTTGCGATAAGGTATAACTTCAGCAGGGGAGTATATGCCGAGGCGGCCTGCGAGATTCTCAGAAGGCTGAAGAATACATCTGGAATAGACTTCTGGATAAATAATTACAGATACACGGCAACGTTGAGGATAGGATATAATTTTTAATAACAGATATTTATGAAGAAAGTCGTTTTTCTTGCAGCTGCAGTAGCCGCATTGGTAAGCTGCCAGACAGAGAAGGTCGAGACCCCGTCTCCCGGACTTGTGAAAATCGTTCCGGTGATGACCAAGGCA
This sequence comes from uncultured Bacteroidales bacterium, assembly GCA_934691625.1. Lineage (GTDB taxonomy): Bacteria > Bacteroidota > Bacteroidia > Bacteroidales > UBA932 > Cryptobacteroides. The sequence goes on from CAKUTA010000002.1 coordinate 98,568, forward strand.
ACAGACGTTAATTTCGAGAATGGTGACAAGGTGGGTGTCTCCATAATGCAGGGAGAAGTTTCCTATGCGAGCAACCAGCTTCTCACTTATTCGGACAATGTGTTCTCAGGCTCGCTCGTGTGGTATTCTGAGGCATTGACAACATCGACATTGACAGCGTATTATCCTTATTCCGAGACAGGTGTGCCGGCGTCGTTCAAGGTCGCGTCTGATCAGACCAAGGGCTATGCCGCATCAGATTTCATTGCCGGAAAGAAAGAGGATGTCACACCTTCTGTCAATGCTATAGTAGTGCCTTTCAAGCACATGCTGTCCAAGATCTCCCTTAAGGTGGATAACCAGTCCCAGGCAGGAATCGCATCTGTCGAGCTCCGCGGCTCCAGGACGACGGCTGATATTGATCTGGTCAATATGACAGCTGCCGCTTCAGAATCATCTGCTGTCGAGACTGTAAAGGCTCTCGAAGTCACGGCCGGCGAACTTTACAGCGCGATCGTGGTGCCTCAGACTGTAGCTTTCGAGCTGGCGGTGACCACTTCCACTGGCAAGGAGCTTACACAGAAGCTTGTCTCCACGGAGCTGAAGCAGGGATTCCAATATACTGTGAATGTGAAAGTGATGCCGTCCGATATCAAGGTTTCCATATCTGGAGATATCGAGAACTGGGGTGACGGCGGAGAAATAGGCGGCGATGTGCCTACTTACATTGACTTCGCTGAATATGACGGATATTTCATCTACAAGAATGAGAAATATACTACGGCGAAGATGTCAGACGGTTCGGTGTGGATGACACAGTCTATGCGCTATGTCCCTGAAGGCTATGTGGTTTCTACTGATCCTGCGGCTACTGATGCACATATCTGGGCTCCATATACTATCGAGAGCGACGCCGTCAAGCCTTCTACTGACGAGGCTCTGGTGGAGAAGAACGGATATCTCTATGACTATCAGGCTATCTTTGGAGAGGCGATTACTGTGGACAATGCAGGCTCTTTCGAAGGCAAGCAGGGTATCTGCCCTAACGGATGGCACGTGCCTACAAGGGCGGAATATCTTACTCTTTGCGGATACTCTAATAAGGGAGCCAATGACGATGCAACTATTACGGATGAGAATGCTTTGTTCTGGGACAAGGATGCCAAATATGGCTCTGTAAAGAAGGCGAATGAACTTGGATGGAACTTCGTGTTCTCAGGAAATCGTCAGAAGGCAAGTTTCTCTGCTACAGGTCAGTATGCAAAGGGAACGATAACCGCTGCGAATTCTAGTGATGCGTCAATTGTCGGGAATCCTTCTATTACATATATGGCTTCTTCGACACTTAATAAAGCAAACTATAGTACCTCCGACCCTAGTGTACTTACTAGTATCCAGTTCTTTGGAATGATGACCACTTATACCGGCACATACAAGGACGGACGTCTTTCGATGATATTTGTACACGAAGAGAACGGCGTCAGTCTCCGCTGCGTGAAGAACAAGTAATCATAATTATAGATGAGGAAGCTGTTTCTGAAAATGGAAGTGGCTTCCTCTTATGTTTTCACTAATGGCTAAACAATCAACAATCAAAAGAAACTGGCCTAAATATCTCCTCCAGTGGGGATCTCTGGCTGCATTGGCGGCGTTCCTGCTTATTCCAGGCAAGAACCTTGCAAATCCTGAGGCATATTGCCCTATGGGCGGACTTCAGGCATTGACAACATTCTTTGTACGAGGATCGCTGCCTTGCAGTATGAGCATGGTTCAGATCGTCATGGGTATCGTCCTGGCGGCTTCTGTCGTGCTTTTCAGCAAGCTGTTCTGCGGCTACCTCTGTCCTCTCGGCACGGTGCAGGATCTTCTTATGAAACTCCGTAACAGCCTGGGAATAAAGGGTATCACGATACGTAACGGAAGCATTACCGACAAGGTGCTCCGCATCATCAAGTATGTGCTCCTGTTCTGGATATTCTACATGACAGCCACGGCCAGCGAGCTGTTCTGCAAGAACCTGGACCCGTATTATGCGGTGGCAACAGGATTCAAGGGTGAGATAACTCTGTGGATGTCCATTGTCACAGTTGCATTGCTCCTTATATGCGGTTTCCTGGTGAATATGTTCTGGTGCCGATACCTCTGCCCTCTCGGAGCGATCTCTAATTCGCTGAAGTTCTGGGCTTGGATCGTTGTTCTGCTTGCGGTTTATTATGTGCTCGGTCTTGTCGGCGTGAATGTGCCGTGGTGGGCATTGCTCGCCATATTCTGCCTTGCCGGCTACCTTCTGGAGGTGTTTTGCGCGAAGCCCCGGCTCCAGGTGCTCCATGTAATGAAAAATGATGCAAGGTGCACTCATTGCGGACTTTGCACGAAGAACTGCCCTTACGGTATCGACGTCGCCGGATGGAAAAATGGTGCGGTCAATGCTGTGGATTGTACGCTTTGCGGCGAGTGCACAGCTGTCTGCCCTGTGGACGCTCTTCATACGGGAATGTGCGTGAAGGGCGGAAGGAAGACATCCAATGTGGTTCTTCCTGCTGTCATAGCGCTTGTCCTCATGGCTATAGGGCTCTGGGCAGGCGGAAGATATGAGCTTCCTACAATAAATGTCACCTGGGGTATCGATGAGATTCTGGAGGATGGCAGCGTCAGGCAGCTTGTGGATCCATCCACTTTGAAAACTATGGAGATGGAGAATCTTCGCTCTGTCAAGTGCTACGGCAGCTCCATGGCGTTCAAGGCCAAGCTGGAGAAGATACGCGGTGTGCACGGGGTCAAGACATTCGTGGCTCATCACAGGGTGGTGATTACATACGATCCTGCTGTGACCACTCCTGATGCTATCCAGGAAAGTGTATTCACGCCATCCAAGTTCCGCGTGCAGACACCTGATGCAGCGTCCGTGGACAGTATAAAAGTGATGACCATCCGTACCGAGAATATGTACGACAAGCTGGACCTTAACTATCTCGGTCTGCAGATGCGTCTGTCTGACAAGAAGATATATGGTCTGGAGTCGGAGTTCGCGTGTCCGCTCATAATCCGTGTCTATATGGATCCTTCAGAGAATCCTGACAAGGCGTGGTTCAAGCATATCGTGAATATGAAGGAACTGGAGATGCCTGTGCACGGAGGCGGAACGAAGGTTACACCTGTGGATTTCAAGTTCGTGTCGCTGGAGGATGGCGTAAGCTACATTTCCACAGAGCAGTTTATCCGCCGGATGTTCACTCCGTTCAAGGCTCAGTTCCCTACAAGGGTTGAGGAGTTCAAGGGCAAGCCGCAGTTTGTCTATGAGATTCAGGATGCGAATTATGAGAAGCCTATCGTTCTGCGTAATCTTTCTTTCGTAAGCAATCATCTGTCCAGGAATGACGGGATTATAGGCGTGTACCTGGAGTTGGACAAGGACCTGGTTCCTGCGCTCATGGTGAGATATGCGGCGCCTATGACGGCTGACCGTATCTGGGAACTGCTTACTATGGACAAGTGGACTATAACTTATGCGAAGGATGATGTCCGTGAGCAGGATGCCAAGCTGAAGTTCAGGAAGCCTGGCGTCGAGGTTCCGTACGAAGGCTCAGCTCTTGAGGCGGTTTTGGTATCGGAAGAATAGACTTAATGATATATAATTGAAGATCAGGGAGTTGGTGTTTTTAAAGTCCGCGATATTGTACTTTGAAAATACTAACTCATTGATAATCAGAAGCTGCTTTAGCTTAAGAAGCTGTTTTGGAATTATCATCTGAAGGTTTGAGAGGAAAAAAACTTTAGGTTCGACCGAGGATTCAGGGAAGATAGCGGTGCCTATCTGACCTGAAGTCTCGGGAAGAAGATGAAGGAATTTTACCTCAAACAACATTTTAATAATTTCAAAAACAGCTTCTAACCCTCGAGGAACCTAAAGAATCAAGCAGTTTCTCAGTAAAATTTGGATTGACAATGAAAATTAAAGCAATTTGCCTGTCGGCATTGACCTTGGCAGGAATCCTGCTGGGGAGGGCGACAGCCTGGGCGGACGAGGGAATGTGGCTCATCCAGGATATAAACGCTGCACTTGAGAAAAAGATGCAGGACAGGGGGCTAAGGCTTTCTGCAGGAGAAATCTATAATGCGGATGCCCCTGGAGCGGCTGTGTCTGATGCTATTGTGTCTCTTGGTTTCTACTGCACGGGGAGCATCATCTCTGACAAGGGGCTGCTGATCACGAACCACCATTGCGCATACGCCGATGTGTTCGCAATGAGCTCTCCTGAGCACAATTATCTGGAAGAGGGCTACTGGGCGGTACGAGAGGATCAGGAGCTTCCTATCCCGGGAAAGCAGGTGTTCTTTCTCAAGAGAGTACTTGATGTGACAGCCGAGGCTAACACCTTGCGTGAAAAGCTCCGCAAGGACGGGAAGCCGTCTGGCATGCGTCGCGTCAGCCACTTGATGGAGACAAAATATAAGAAGGAAACAGGCATGGAGGCATATCTCAGCTCGATGTGGGCTGGCGAGAAGTATTATATGGCTCTGTATGACGTTTATACGGATATACGCCTTGTGGCAGTTCCTCCGGTATCTGTGGCGGCATTCGGCGGCGATACGGATAACTGGGAATGGCCTCAGCAGAAATGTGACTTCGCCATGTACCGTGTCTATACGTCTCCGGACGGCTCTCCTGCGGATTACTCCAAGGACAATGTTCCGCTGAAACCTCTGCGTAAGCTGGAGATCTCGCTGGACGGATATAAGCCTGGAGATTTCACCATGGTCATAGGCTATCCTGGGCGCACCAGCCGTTACTCTTCATCGATGGAAACAGATTTCCAGGAGCGTGTTGTGCTGCCTGTTTCCAATGAGCTCCGCCGTAACCAGATGGATATTATGCGTCGCTGGATGGACGCGGATCCTGAAGTCTGGCTGAGATACTCCGATATCTTCTTCGGATTAAGCAATGTCGGGGAGATGCAGGAAGGCGAGGCAATGTGCCTGAAGCGTTTCGGTGTCAAGGCTATAAAGGAGTCCGAGGAAAAGGTTCTTCAGGCATGGATAGAAGCCTCTCCTGAGCGTGTCGCCAAGTGGGGCAGTCTGCTGGATGATCTCCGCAGCATGTATGCTGAGACGGAGGAGGTTGAGCGGGATAAGGCATATTTCCGTGAGACAATGTTCCGTGGCACTATCATTGGCCGCACGGTCATGCGCATGAAGAGTGCAGGAGGTAATCTCCATAAAATGCGGGGCTTCCTGAAGAGAGGGATGGACGAGACTGATCCGCGTGTCGAGAAAGATCTTGTGAGATATGCTATAGGTCAATACCTTACCCATGTCAATCCATCATATTTCGGTCCATATCAGCGTGAACTTCTTGAAAAGTTCGGGCAGGACTTCGATGCTATGACCGATTATATATGGGAAGGCACAATGTTCTCGTCTCCGGAGAAGGCTGCGGCTTTCTCTTCTCCAGAGCAATTCAATGAAGACCGTCTGGCACGTTTCCTTACAGATGTCAGCATCGTTGCTTTCAATAAGTCAGATGAGGATATGACTGTGAGAAACCGCATAACGGTCAGGAGTCACGACTATACGCGGGCTTTGTATGAGATGCGTGCGGGCAAGGGCATTGCGCAGTATCCTGATGCGAACTCAACGATGCGCATAACCTACGGTACGGTCGGAGCTCTGGAGCCGAGAGACGGTGTCGTATGCTCATGGCAGACATCCACGAACGGAATCATCGAGAAATACGATCCTTCCAATCGTGACTTCAATCCGTCAGACGAGTTTATGTCAATGCTGAGTTGCGGTGACTGGGGTCGTTGGGCTGTTCCGTTCGGTGTACCGTCAAGACGCATGGGAAAGCCTATGCAGAATACTTCCGCAGAACCATTCATAGCAGGTGCGCCTGCAGGTTCAATGCCGGCCGACTTCCTGACAGACAATGACATCACCGGAGGAAATTCCGGCAGTCCTGTACTGAATGCCGATGGCAAGCTCATAGGCCTGGCTTTCGACGGAAACAAGGAGTCCCTGGCCAGTGACCTTTACTGCACTCCGGGCTACAACAAGTGTGTCTGCGTGGATATCCGCTATGTCCTTTGGACTCTGGACAGATATGCAGGCATGAGCCGCATTGTCGAGGAACTTGGACTCTAGACACCGAAAATTCGGCATTGACCCGAAAGAAATTTTGGCAAAACCGAATATTCGTTTTATCTTTGCATTCCTATTTGGAGAATCGGTTGACGAATCTCTTGAAGGAATGCATTTCCGGAGAGGTGGGTGAGTGGCTGAAACCACCAGTTTGCTAAACTGACGTACGGGCTATTCCGTACCACGAGTTCGAATCTCGTCCTCTCCGCATTAAATAAGTCTCAAACTCTTGACTATTAAAGGGATTGAGACTTATTCCTTTATATAAACTGCACCGAAATTGCACCGGAGTTCCATTGTTATATCTTGAAACTGTCCAGCAAGGCGCTCTGTCTCTTCTTGTCGGTAAGGGCAATGTACGGTTTCATGGTGTCATAATCCGCATGTCCAGTGAATGTCATCACCATCTCGGGAGACATACCTTCTTCAAGGGCATGGACTACAAATGTCCTTCTTGCGGCATGTGTCCCGATAACTTCACAAAGCGGTGCTGTCTTGTATATCGGTGTCTTCCCGCAGTATTGCATTACTTCCACCTCTCTGGTAAAGCCAAGTAACCTTGCAATTTCTTTCAAGTTCTTGTTCATCTTTTGATTTGACTTCTTCGGGAATGCAAGGCCTCCTGTGGGTATGGAAATATACTTCTTGTATAACTCAATGGCCTCCGGCACAAGAAAAATTGTAAGCCCATCATTTGTCTTCTTGCTTACAAAAGATATTCTGGTGGGATCCGTAGGGTTGTCAAAATTTGCACGCCTGAGTATGTCAAGGTCACTGTGGCGGAGAGAGGTCAGACAGCAGAAACAGAACCTGTCACGAGTAAGTTCCAGATGTTTCATATTGTCCGGGAACTTGTAATTGTACAGTTTCTGGAACTCATCCCATTTGAGGTAGATTACGGCTTTTCGAGGTGCAAGTTTCAATGCAGGGGTATTATGGTTCATCACATCCTGACCATGTTTCAGGTATCCTCTGTCATAAGCCCATTTCAGTATCTGTTTGAAATAAGACACGTGATTCTCCACTGTTGAATTCTTGTATCCTTTCTTTATGAGAAAAGACTGATACTCATCAAGAGTTGCAGCCGTGATGTCTGCCATTTTCAGACGGCTGTTCATCTTGTCAATCTGTGTCTGGACAGCGCTCAGTTTATCAAAGGAAGGATGATTCCATTTCTTCTTCTGGTTCACGCTTGATTTGACTGCAAGCGGCCATTCCTCTTCCTGGCTGCGGACTTCACAGTATATCTTTGCAAATGCCTTGAAGGTAAGGTTCTTCTCCTTGACCAGTTTGACTGCCGGGTCATAAAAACTGGCGATTGCATATTCCATCCAGTCCTGCCTGTCCTTCTTGTCGGTCATAGTCTCAAAGTCCTTTGTCTCGATGATGCAATGACCGATGTGTTCTTTCAGCCTGTCCAGTTTTGCCCGCAGATTCTCCAGTTCCTCCTGTTTGTCCCGACTTTCGATACGGGAGAGTTTCCTTACCTGCATAGCCTTGTCATCCCAGTCTTTCTTGTTGATGAACAATCCGGTCTTGCCACCTACCCTGAATGTCCGTGAAATGCTTACCCTTACAAGGATTTGAGATTTTCCTGTGTTCTTGTCGCTCAACTTTGACAGTTCAAAATTTATTGTAGCCATATTATGATGCCCTCAATGTTGTAAGTTCCTTGATTTCATCCATATAGAAGTAATCTCTCCCTCCTATACTCTTTGAATGGAGGTAGCCAGCCCCTTTCCATCTGTGTATGGTTGAAACATTCTTGCCAAGGTATCTGGCGGCCTCCTTTGCATTTACCATTTTTCTCTCTGCCATCTTGTCGAATTCCTTTGAGTAAGTGCTCATCGTGTAATCAACACAGTCCCTCATCAGGTCTTGAAGCTCCTGATATGTCATGGAAATGTTCACATTCCGGTTGTCTAAATTCAAAAAATTATCTTTCATTTATCCTTAATTTTTGTAGATGCCGTTCTACTTTCATAGAGGGCATCTAAACTAAAAATAACAAAGTCATCTGCGGTTGATGAAGGGTGTGCCACTACAATGCAAACATTGACTTGACTTTCTTCACTGTGCTTTCGGAGACTTCTGCGAGCTTTGCAGTCTGGCGTATCGGGTATCCCTTGCGAAGAAACTTGACAACCTCCTTGTATTCCTCAACATAAGTTTCAGTCGGCTTTCTATATCCTGTTTTTCTTCCTAGCCCTGTCTTCCCAGTTTCCTTGAGGTGTTTATTCACATAAGCCTTCCTGCCACTGGACAAGCGGAAATATATGGCGTCCCGTTCCAAAGATGCGGCTGTGGCGAGGATGGCAATCATTATCGTAAGATATGGGTTCTCCTTTCCGGTTGTGTCAAATATTGAGATGTCCTCTTTCTGGAAATATATGTTGAGGTGGTTGTCCTTGCAGAAACGGATGTTTGCCAACACCTCATCCACATTCTTCCCCAAGCGGGAAAGTTCAGAGATAAGGATTATGTCCACCTCATTCTTCACGGAATAAACAAGACACTCGTTGAGGACAAACCTATCCTTGTTCTTTCTGGCATCCGAAATGTGTTCCTCGAATGTTCTTATTACAGCCATACCGTTCTTCCCCGCATATTCTGTCAGATCGACAACCTGTCGTTCTGTCGATTGTCTGTCTCCGGTTGAGGACACTCTCGCATATATTACTGCATTCATTTTTGAGATGTTTTGATTTCGAGTTGTTTTAAGTCTGTGGAGCGTTTCCATCTCGCTCATGTTTGAGGTGTTTTCTCTCTTTGACTTATTTCAGCTCATTATTATTGTACTTATTCCCTTTTTGCTGATTTACCGCAGCTTGTGCGCCGAGACAGGTGACACGACAGGTCGTCAGCAATCGGGTAAGGAAGAAGAAAAGCGGAGGGGGACAGTAACCCCTACCGCCACAATGGTACTGATATGCAAATTGACATCCGTTATCGTTGTTATTTATACCTGCACAGCGGAGTGTGTGAAAGCCCACGAAACCCAAATCGTGATACTGCAACAGGGTTCTTGTTCTTTCCTGACGAACAAAACGGGTAGGGGTTTCGCAGGAAAATGGCTCCGGATCAAATGTGCACTGGAAGTCTGTTCTCTGGTTTGTTTTTTCTGCCGGTGGAGCTATCACACCAATAATAGTGAAAAATATATATACCACCTTCGGACGGACTCCTTGAAGAGTCATAAATACAATATGGTTGAGATGGTGGATGTGAAGACAAAGAAGCTGTTTCTTGAAAAGAAACGGCCTACTTGTGCCTGTAAGGCACTGTAATATATATAATTATCATGAAGTTATGAGTGATTGTGCTATTGAAAGGTTGTATGATAAATGTATCTTCTGGATTGATGAAGTTTTGTCCTCTATGGATAAGACGGCAAGGATGAATTTGTATAAGGAATATCAGTGGATGTTCTCCTCTGGTTGCAGATTGCCGGATCTTGAGCCCCTAATCAAAGGAGTTGATCCGAGGGTAAAATCTTTCAGGTCAAGGTTTCAGGAATGGTTCTTTGTAGTTTGTCATTATAGTTTTGATCCTTATCATTTCGGGATGACCTCTTACTCTCGTTATTTGAATGATCCCTACTGGCAGGGAACGAAAGCCAAGGGGAACAAGCTCTATCCTCAAAGGGTAGTTTTGTCGCTAGGAATGATGGGTATCTTTGCGGGCATAAAGACGAATTATCTTCACATCGGTGACAAGACAATGGACCACGGGCGGGAATACTATGTGGACGTGGATAAGTTGAAAGAATGGACATTCATTTCTACTGGGCCGACCAAAGATTTCAGTGAACCGGTCTTATCTTCTTCAATTGATGATGCCTGGGTTATGACTTCTTCGGCTGACAGTGATTTTGATTATTCTTTCCTTGAAGGAGAAGATGAAGCGAGCGAGCAGTCATGGAAACTACATAATGACTGGTTTTCCTATCGGCAATATGAAACTATCTCATCCATATCTGTTATCCCAGAATGTTACGAGAAGGCACATCAATTTATAAGCTCTTGCGCTTATCAAATGTTTGACTCCATAACGGGCAATGATAAAAAGAAAGAACTGCGAGGGAAATACAGGAATAGCCAATGGCTTGTCAATCTCCATAATGGCCAAACTGGAATCTGCAAAGTGGATGACAAGGGAGGGCGTTTTTACACGATGATGGTCTGTATGGGAAAGGAATTCAGGAGAAATTGTCTGACATTGTCCGGAGAAAGAATTGTGGAAGTAGATGTATCCTCCTCCCAGCCGACATTGCTCGGCCTAAAAGTCAAGCAGGATACAGGTAAGACAACCGAGTGGCTACAACACTGTCTCAAAGGCGATTTCTATGAGTGGGTGAAGAAAATGACAGATATTAAGGTTGATAGGTCAAAGGCAAAGAAATACATTACGAGATTTCTATTTTCCTGTTATGGCTCCAACCTATCAAAGACCTATGAAGGAGAACATCTCCCTCCTAATGTCAAAACCTATAAAAGGGGATATGGAAAATTTGAACAGCGACTGACATCTTACCTCAAAGACAATATTCCAGAAGTTTATAACCTTATTGAGCATCACAAAAGACATCCTTGCTGGGTTGAAAAATCCTGGACGGACAGCTGGAGAAAAAGGAGAAAGGGAAAGTGGTGCAGTTCTCTTCCTGTTGAGATGCAGCGAGTTGAGGTCGAGTATATCAAGGCCTGCCTTGCAAGGCTCCCGGCAGATATGAAATTCTTTACAATCCACGATGCAATCTGTGTCCGTGAGAGTGACGGCACTAAAGTGAAAGAGATAATGGAACAAGTCAGTATGGATATGTACAGCGTAAAAATTTCGGTAAAGATTGAGAACATATCAGCTGCCCAGTGAAGTAAAAGTCAAACCCACATAAATATCTATGGAAAGGTCAGTGCCCTCCAATCATATATATGACAACGAATATCACAAATGGAAAATGAGAAATTACACCGTGTCAGCCCATTCAAGGAATGGCTTCGGGACCAAAAAATCAATGAAGGTCTCAATCCAGGCACAAATGTCAATCCTAAATACAGACAGAACAATGTCTATGGTTTTGTAGAATACAACAATCTACTGCAAGAGGCTTGTTGCACTCTACAATTCGACCATTAGACAGCGTAATCGACAAGTGCCTGAATGACCTTGAACGAGACGCACCCGGATTGAAATATCATTCTGTTATGGAACTTGCAAAGAAGAAAGTCAAAGGTGATGACGGAGAAGACTGTATCGACAGCTATCTCTATAAGCTTGTCGAAACACATATTAAAGATGAACCGATAAAAGTGCAGGATACCGAACTGGATGACGACAGCACCAACAATGACCACGTGTTGAGGATAGCACGGAACCTTTTCATCTATCATATCATCAGCGACATCAAAAAGAGGCTCAACTATGATGATACGAAATAATCCTCGCTCCGGGATAGGTGCTCCTACAATGATTATATTCCATATCGGGGCTGACCACACAATCAAACCACATGCTTCATAACGACTGGGCGGACTTCGGCTCTCCCAGTCTTCTTTTGTTATGGATGGGGAGGAAAATGGCTACTCCTTATTCGCTGTGCCTTCAAATGACTTGATTTCCTCAGAAATCAACTTCTGAAGCGCTTCTTTCGGGATTATAAGTTGATAGTCAGCAACGCCGATCGGCTTCGTCATCCCTTCAAGAGCCAGTTCAACATCCACGTGGTCTTTTTCTGCACATAGGATAATTCCTATGGATGGGTTTTCGCCTTCTCCTCTTTCAAGTCTATCCAGTAAAGAAAGATAATAGTTCATTTTACCAGCATATTCGGGTATGAATTTCCCTATCTTGAGGTCAATGGCAACAAGACTGCGAAGCCCTCGATGGAAGAATAACAAATCCACCTTGCTGGTTCTTCCATTGAAATCCAACTCATATTGATTACCGATAAAGGTGAATCCTTTTCCCAGTTCGAGAAGGAACCGCTTTATCTTCTCGACAAGTCTCCTTTCAAGTTCCAATTCCAATATGGGCTGTGTCACGCCTAAGAAGCCAAGGTTGTAGCCATCGTGAAAGACCTCATTTGCATATTGAGCCTGGACGGCTGGAAGTGTTGCTGAAAAGTTGTTGTCAAGCAGAACTGGTTTTGCTGTCAAATAAGCATTCATTTTGATGGCATTCAACAACAAGTCCCTGTTCCATCCTTTTGAAATGCTCTCCGTGGCGTAATATATAGTCTGCTCGTCATCCAGATTCTTACTGAGAATAAGCAAGTTCTGGGACCAAGGCAAAACTGCTACGGACCGTAGCAGTTTTTCATCACAAGACATATAGCGCACATAAAACTTCTTCATATTCCATAACTGTCTCGGTGAAAATCCCATTGACGGGTAGCGGTCTTTCAAATCCTCGGACAGGTGTCTTACGACAGAATCACCATATTTACTATCCAATTTCTGCTCGAACAAGATTTTCCCAATTCCCCAATAACAGTTTGTTGCCAAAGAACAGATTTTTTGAGCCATCAAACTTCTGGCACTGTCAATTACTGCTACGGTCCGTAGCAGAATTTCTTTATAATCTAATTCGATGATATTCGTAATATCTTGTGTCTTTCCCATAAACTCAAAATATATAACTCTTGCAAATTTAAACATTTTACGAAATTTCAAGAAACATAGTTGCCATACGGATAATTTTGTTAACTTTGTTGCTGATTCCGTGATAGGAGTCATTACATACTATTGCGAAGGTGTTTTTTGCCAACCTTGATGAAAATCTGGACAATTTTCAAAACAACAAGAGGTTCGGTCGTAAACACTCCGCCTGTTCTGATTTGTGAGCCAGTGGTGTTCTAACCACTGTGTACTCCATATCGGTCGGGTGTGGAGTACGATTGTTTCTTTCTTGTTGTGTCCGTCCAGAACATTCATCAGGAGTTACAAAAACGGCTCCACACTTTTTTACTCTTTTTTCTCATTTTTTAATATAGTTCGTAGTGTATATAATTTTAATACAATCCGAGCCTACGGTAAAGATTATTTTGTTCGAGGTCTTTAATCAAAGCTTGAACATTCACAGATAATTTAACAACAGCCTCTTTCTTTTTGTAATAGCTTAAAACGCTATAATTTATGAACGTGTACAATCTTCCGCCATTTATCATGTTGTCATAGTATTGACGTTGACCATCAACAACGTTTTCATCTGTTCTTAATAAAGCCTGCTTATTCTTTTTTGATCCCGGTATTCCCCGGAATAATATCTGGAAATATGCATCTTTTATGGCTTGAGGAATTGCATCTGATTTCTTAACATTAACTTCAGATACAGATAACATCAAAACACCGTTAGATTCACCTTCATACACAATTTCCTGTGCACTTATAGGAACTGCCCATAATAAAAAGAGAGTGAAAAACAGAAGGATTCTTTTTCTGGCAAAAATGCTCATTGCTGCTATTATTGAGCACAGCGAGCTCCTGACTGCACGTTAAAAAACATAAAGGTGTGGGGCTTGAACATAATGCCCGGTCTGTAAGACCAATGAAAACTCTGGCTTATTCCACACTCTGATGACATTGCTTGCTCAAATATATACTTATTAAAATTAATATACAATGAAAAGAATAGCTTTCGTATTATTGAGTTTGTTAATAGGCTCACGAATTCTAGCTCAGGTGAACACTGTTCAGCCTAGCATTATGGTCATACCTTTTGTTCCAGAGGGTGCTGATATTCGAAAATCTTTAGATGTCTCTAACGATAAGAGACAAGTTATAGCACAGATTAGTGGTGCTTTTGCAGACAAAGGGTTTGCAACAAAGGATTTTTATGCCAACTTTAAGGCGGTCTCTCAGAATGCAGCTTTCGAAGATGGCGTGCAAACGGACTTGAAAAGCCAAATTATTCAGAACTCAGGGGCGGATATTTTTGTTGAAGCGGACATTAACATAAATCGCGCGAATGACGGCAACTCTGTTCGAGTAGTGCTTAAAGCATGTGAAGCATCAACTGCAAAGGTGTTAGCCAGTAAGATAGGTGATAGTGGAAAGTTCTATACATCAGATATAGGAAAACTCGGAGCAAAGGCTGTTGAGAAAGCGATGGAAGGATTTCTCACAACAATGCAGCAATCTTTTGATGATATGGTAATCAATGGTCGATCAATAGTTGTGAATATATCATTTAGCGATATGTCTGATTATGATACGACTTCTGAAATAGGAACATCCGGTGATGAATTGAGAGACTTAATCGAGGATTGGATGGAACAGAACGCGTATAAAAACTATTACCATATACAAGGTACAACAGCGAAGAAAATAATTTTTGATGAAGTCAGGATACCACTCAAAGATCCAGCAACAGGGAATAATTATAACATAAACAAGTTTGCTCGTGCCTTAGCAAATTTCTTTAAAAATAATGGAATGACCATTGATCGAGACCTGAATGGAAGTACTTTGTATATAACTGTTAAATAATGCTATGAAGAACGTATTATTACTATTTATTGCAACTCTGTTCTCGGTGACATTGAATGCCCAGAATGACATAACAATTGGCTTGGTCGTGCCGGGAACTGAAATTAATGATGTTAAACCTGATGCATATAAAATATTGAAGTCAAAGCTGGAAAGAATGCTAACGGCATGTGGTGTGTCAGCCTATGGTGGAGATTTTGTGATGTATCCTACGGTAGCGATCTTGGAAGAAAACCTTATTGAGGGCGGGATAAAGAACTTCTTCAAAGTTAAAATAGATTTGACCCTTAATGTTGTAAACTTGACGTCGAGAACATTATTTTCAAGTGAGACATGGCCGTTAATTGGGACTGCGGAAAGAATTAAAAGCGATGCGGTTAAAAATGCTTTTACACAATTAAAAACTACTGATATACAATTCAAATCATTCATAGCTCAAACTAAAAGTAAGATCTTCACGTATTATGAAGAGAACAAGGATGCGATACTCTCAAAAGCAACGACACTTTCTTCTACCGGAGAGTATGAAAAGGCTATCGCTCTGTTATCTAGCTATCCATCACAAGTGTCAGGGTATGAGGAGGCTCAAGTTAAAATCCGTGAAGTATATTTGAAATATATAGACGCTAATGCTTCTATAATACTAAATAAAGCAAGGGCTGCTTATGCGACTAAAAATTACGAAGAGGCCGTGGATTTAGCAGCACAGATAGCTCCTGAATCCAGTCAATACAAAGAAGCAAAGAAAATAATAGATGAGGTGCGAGTTACTATAAATAAAGAGCAGGATGCGGAAAAGGCAAGAGCTATGAAGGCACTTGAAATTGCTGCCGATGTTGAAAAAAACAGGACAAATGCTATAGCATCAATAGCGAAAGCGTATTATAGCAGAAATGTTGTAAATTATAATATAATAAGTGCGTATTAACTAAATAAAAACTTAAAAGATGAAATTAATTAAATTGGGTTCCTTGTTACTTGCATTAATGACGGCGTATACTGCGAATGCACAAGAATTAAAGAAAGCGGTACTTGGTGTTGAGAACTTTACCTATTTGTCTTCATTCTCTCCTGCCGATGTTGAAACAATCCGGAATCAGATTGTTAATGCAATAAACAACACTGGACGTGTTATTGTTGTGGATCATAGCGCTGTAACGAACACGGCATTACACGCCGAGTCCGAGAGACGTAAGAGCGAATCCGCAATGGATGCAAATACTGTTGACGATATGGTCTCCTTAAATGCGAATAGTATCTTGACAGTGCATCTTGATCAGTTGTCCATTGCAAAAGAGATCTATGAGGAGAAAGAGACTGTAAAGGTGGGCGATAAGTATCAAACCAGAGTGAAAGGACGTTATCCGTATATGAAGGCTACACTCACTTATACTGTTAAAATAACTGATTGTGCAAGTGGCGCAGTACAGGCGCAAGAGACATATCAATTATCCGATGGTAATTACAGCACGTATTACCATAAAGCAGAATATAGCAATGCCGAAGAAGCGCATAAAGGAATTATGAGAAACTGTGTTGACCAAGATTCTTTTTCTTTGCTTATCCTCAATACTTTCAAGGCTCAAGGGCGAGTCATTCAAATAGATGAGGGGACCGCAAAAGTTGCAAAAACTGTATATATCAATCTTGGGTCGGAAGATGGAATTGAAACAAAACAGATTCTTGAAGTGTATAAGGAAATTGATATTTCTGGAGAGGTCTCGAAAAAACTGATAGGGGAGGTGGAAATTGTTGAGGTTCTTGGTCCTTCTCGCAGCTTGGCTAAAGTGAAAAAAGGTGGAGATGTAATCCAGCAGGTACTTTCAATTGGTGGAAACTTGCCAGTACAGTCAAGAGATGTGAAAATGAAGACTTTCGGAGGCATTAAATAGCTATATTCATTCATGTAATATAGCTGCGTGTAAAACGTGGCTGCCTATTGTGCAATTTCGGCTCATAAAAGATGCACCAGAATGAGAAGATAGCATTGTAACAGGTGGTTTTGCGAAAGGACTGATGCAATGTCAGATCCAGCAAAATCACCTGTTTATCTGTCTGTAAGGTCTTCCTGCATCAAAATGCGATAGAGTGCGATAAGAGTGATACTCTCGTCCTCTCCGCATTAAACAAGTCTTAAACTTCTTGGTAATCAAGAGCTTGAGACTTGTTTCCCGTATAAAGCTGCACCGGGATCCTGTGGCAGGGTGAAAAACCTTATCTTTATCCCGGCTCGGAGATTGCGAAATCAACTATTTCGCATCTCTGGTAGAATTGACACATCAGTTCGAAATCCCTTGTTGAAAACTTTTTTCCAAAGCCAGGCTAGGGTGAGAAACCTGTTTTCGCGTAATTTGTTAATTTATAGTTAGTTGATGTTTTTTTCAAAATTGAATTATGCGTTTCAGGCTTGTACCAAATAACGTGAACAAACCTAGACGCATTTTTTTGTTAATTGATTAAATGCTAATAAATTGATATTTAATTAATTAACTAAAATCTGCGCTCTTGATGGCACTCTTTATCTAGTGCAAACTTGAAGTCAGTGTCTGCTGCGACCTCACCTAAGAACGCCCCCCCCATCCTTACCTGTAGTTAGCCTGAATTGCACAAGTCTGCCCAAACATATAACTCCTGCAATGCCAAAGCGGATATAATTGCAATTCGTATGCAACGAAGCAGATAGAATCTGCATTTACTATTAGATAAACATACTTATATGCAAAAGGTGATTCTGGTGGCTTGTGCCGCCATTCTTGCAGTCAGCGTTTCTGCACAGACAAGGAAATGCACGGTCAGTGGATATATCCGGGACGAAAGTTCTGGAGAGACGCTCATTGGCGCTGGTGTGGCGGTGGCATCTGCTGCGAAAGCGACAGGCGCCGTGACAAATGACTATGGATACTACACACTCACCATTCCTGCGGGGCGCATTGACCTCGTATATTCATACGTCGGATGCGAAGATATATACAAGAACATTGACCTTCAGAAAGATACTGTTATCAATATCTCTCTGGCGCAGACCTCGTCACTGAAAGCTGCGACGGTCGTGGCACGGAAGGATGCTGGCGTCCAGTCAACCTACATGGGCGCGATGGAGATCCCTCAGGAGATGATTCAGAATACGCCGGTCGTGCTTGGGGAGCCTGATGTCATCAAGACAATCCAGCTGATGCCTGGAGTCCAGGGTGGAATGGAAGGCTTCTCCGGGCTATATGTGCGTGGTGGCGGCGCAGACGAAAACCTGATGATGCTTGACGGCACGCCTCTTTACAATGTCAGCCATCTGCTAGGGCTGCTGTCAGTCTTTACGCCGGAAGCTGTCAAGAAAGTCACGTTCTATAAAGGCTCGTTCCCTGCGAGGTATGGCGGGCGCGTGTCCAGCATAGTGGATGTCAGGACCAATGACGGAAATGCCAAAGGATTCCATGGCTCTGTAAGTGCAGGCCTGCTGGCCGAGAAACTGCATTTTGAAGGTCCTATGGTAAACGGGAATACGACATTCTCATTCAGCGCAAGAGGCATGCATACGTTTCTGTTTGACCGTCTCATAAAAGCCTGCGGAAGCCCTGCCAACTACGCCTTTTATGATATCAATGCGAAGGTGACACACCGTTTCAGCGATTATGACAGGCTTTTCGTGGCTTTCTATACGGGCCGCGACTATTTCCGTTACGATGATGCTGATAAATCAAGCTCGCGATACTATGGCGATGATTATGAACCATATACACGATACGAGGAAGAAAGGAACAAGATGAACCTCCGCTGGGGCAACACGTTGACTGTCCTGAGGTGGAACCACATCTTCAGCAGCAAGCTGTTCGCAAACGTGTCTGCCTCATGGAACCGCTATAACATGAACCTGGTGACAAAGACAAGGGACATCCTCCAGTCCGAGACATCGAATTATGACAAGCAATACAGATATTCCTACATATCTGGAATACGGGATCTGGGAGCAAGAATCGACTTTGACTACACTCCTGCACCGGAACATCTGATAAAATTCGGCGGGGAGTATGTGCATCATGTATATAGCCCTGAAGTCGAGAGGTCAGGCAATATAAACAGCATGGACGGAACCACAGAAAGGAATGATGAGAAGAATGATGCAAGTCCGCGCATGTATGGAAGCGAGGTGTCTGCGTACCTGGAGGACGACATGTCTTTCGGGGAGCATCTCTCGTTCAACCCTGGTGTGCATCTGAGCGTATTCGTGGTAAACGGCAAGACATACTTCTGCCCGGAGCCGAGGGCCGCCGTCAAGGTCTCATTCGGGAAAGGATGGGCTGTCAAGGCTGCATATTCCAGGATGTCGCAATATGTGCATCAGCTGACATCCGGCAGCCTCAGCCTTCCTACCGATCTGTGGGTGCCTATAACTAAGGACATAAAGCCTGTGACATCGGATATCGCCTCTGTCGGGACCTATTATACTGGACTTGAAGGATGGGAATTTTCGGTCGAGGGCTACTGGAAGAAGCTGAACAATGTCCTGGAATATAAGGACGGCAAGATGTCATTCTCCTCGGCCTCCAACTGGGAAGAGAATGTCGGGATGGGGCAGGGCCGCTCCTATGGCATGGAGGTATATGTGCAGAAGACATTTGGGAGGACGACAGGAACAGCCTCATACACATTGTCCAAGTCGGAACGGGTATTCAGGGACGGCTCCATCAATGATGGCAGATGGTTCCCTTTCGTGTATGACAGGAGGCATAACTTCTGCATAAGCCTGAACCAGAAGCTAGGCAAGAGGATTGACCTCAGCGCAGTATGGACCTATTTATCTGGAAACTGGATGACGGTCCCGACAAGGCAGACAGTCATAATGTCGCCTGACGGAACTGTCCTGGATACAGTGGACTATATCGAAAGCCGTAACAACTACAGACTTCCGCCTTCGCACAGGCTTGACTTCAGCGTGAATGTACATAAGAAGAAGCGCCATGGCGAGAGAATATGGAACTTCGGGATGTACAATGCCTACGGTGCAATGAACCCTAACTGGGTCACAGTCGATTCCAGAGAGGTCAAGGACCCTTCCACGGGGGAGTCAACGTTTATTCCGGCATTGAGCAAGAAGACATTCCTACTTTTCCTGCCATCATTCAGCTACACATATAAATTCTAGAGACATGAAGAAGTGCTGTAATATAATGATATGGATGACTGCGGCGGTGATGCTGTCCGCATCATGTGAACACTACATTGACCTGAAAAATGCCGGGCCTGAAAAACTGCTTGTCGTGAACGGCAACCTTATAAGCGGCGACACATTGCAGACCCTGCTTCTGTCGTGGAGCATGTTCGATGACGTCAAGCCAGTCAAGTCTGCTCACATTGATCTTTACGTGAACGGAAAGCTCGCGGCATCGTCTGATGAGGTGAAAGAACCTGACAGATATGCGGGCTATGCAGGAGAGATGAAGCTGACGGCGTCATTCAGGCCTGGTGATGAAGTACGCATAGCTGTAGATGCGGATGAAGCCCATGCCGAGACGGTTTCTGTGGCTCCGGATGTCCCGGTCATCAATGCCGTGGATACTTCAGTGTTCAAGGCGAAGGACAAGAACGGCGACATGGTGGACTGGTATATGACCAGAGTCACGCTCAAGGATATTCCAGGAGAGAGCAACTATTACCGGGTGCTCATGTCCGTGGAATCCGAGTTCCGCGCAAACCATGTATCTCCGGACAGCGGATATAAGGAAGACCAGTTCTTGTGCAATGTCTCCAGCAATGTGGATTTCGACAATACTTACGAGAGCATTCTGTACAGGAAGCTGAATATCGGCATGGACGGTGATTCCGATGATAGTGACAATTATTATGCAAACAAGTATAACCTATTCACTGATAACCCTTTTGCTGACGGGGAATATACGCTGAAGCTTGCTGTGCAGAAATTGATCCTGTACAATTCCTATCCTGATTCATGGTCAAGCGATAAATTCAGGCCTGCGGAAAGCCGCAGCTTGCGTGTACGGGTATTGTCAATGTCCAGAAGCACATATAATTACATGAATGATTATGCATTCGACAAGTCCGACCAGGGAGACTGGACATTCATCGGGGGGATCCCTTATCCGAGCAATGTGACCGGCGGTACCGGAATGGTATCGGTGATGTCTCCTGCTGATTATGATGTGGAGCTTAAATAAAAGATTATGAGACAGATATGTAAATATGCGGTTTTCGTCTCCGTGCTGCTGGCAGCTGTATCCTGTGGCAAGGACAAGGTGGAGTATGATATGACAGATGCAGGGAGAGCTGCGATGGACAGGCTTGTGGGCGTGTATGAGATCGCAGGGGCTGAATGGGATGGTGTTCCTGTGGATCTGGATGGCGATGGTGCCGCATCCCCCATATATGATGAGCTTGTGAAGGTATCTGCCATGGAGAACGCAGAGATTGAGATAAGCATGACAGCTCCTTACAATACCCGTACGGACATTATCCTGCCTATGGAGGAAATCAGGTATGGTGATGTGTCCTGGAGAGAATACGGCGTTCCGGCAGCTTTCAAGGTGACGAGCGGCGGAGAATATGAGCTCGGTATAGATGAAAATGTCGGTTTCATCTCCGATGAGACATGGAACCGGGCTTATTTCTACAAGATGAAAGTGACAGTTGCCGGCGACGATGAGATTGACATTAAAGGATACACTTTCCTTTATGATGCACGTAGCAGGGAGATTGTCAATGGCTGGCTGACATATAGATTCAAGTGCATCTCCGGAAAGGGCAGGACAAGATAAGGTACGCACGGATTGTGCGTTTCCGTTTATTTGACTAAATTTGACTGATATTGGAACGGTCTGTTCCAATGATTTTGAAACTGGCAGATAAATAATGCCAGGGATGAGAAGTTGTTTTGAAAGTCCCTGAGCAGAAACAGTATTGATATATGGCATTGATGAAGAAAGCGATGGTCTTCACGGCGGCTTTGGCAATGTTTGCCGCAGGCATGAGTGCGCAGACTCGCGATGAGAGAATGGTGCGTACTCCGAACTATGAACTTGCAGAGAGATTTTCAGCCAAGCGGGTGGGGCAGATGGTCTTCACCACAGCTGTGAGACCTGAATGGTTCCGCAGCGGTGACAGGTTCATCTATCAGTGGAAGACCTCAGAAGGGACAAAGTATTATATAGCCGACCCGAAGGCGGGCAAGACTGAAGAGGCTTTCGACATGGAAAAGATGGCGATGCAGATCACGAGCATTGTCCGCGACCCGTTCGATGCGCAGCATCTTCCGATACGTGACCTTGGCATTGACCAGAAGGATGACAATGTCCTGAAATTCGATATTCAGAGTTCGCAGGAGAAGAAGGACACATCGAAGAATGCAGCTCCGGGGAAGCTGACATATCATTTCCGCTACGAGATATCCAGCAGGAAGCTGACATACAGCACTGCTGACGAGGAAGATAAGTATCCATACTGGGCAAATGTCTCTCCTGACGGCCTCATCGGCGTCTATATGAAGAACTCCAACCTCTTCTGCATGGACACATTGAACATGCGCAAGGCTGCCAAGGATCCTGAGGACAGCACCATCGTGGAGCATAGGATAACCTCGGACGGATTCAGGGAATTCTGCTACGGCATAGACAATTATTCCGGCAACACGGAAACCGATTCGACCAAGCGTGTATTTCCTTCGGAACTTGTGTGGTCTCCTGACTCGAGACATCTGGCAGTGATGCGCTGGGATATGCGCCCTGTGAAGGAACTCTGGGTCATTAACTCCCTCAGCAGTCCGCGTCCGACGCTCGAGACATATAAATACCAGATGCCCGGCGAGGCAGGCCCGTCAGGTCATCTCTACATCTTCAATGCATCCGACTGGTCGTCGCATCAGGTGAAAATCAATGCCTTCAAGGATCAGGATCTGGCAATGCAGACTGCACCGAGGACTGTTTCGGACCAGTTCGACGAGTTCTACAGCTACAGGTGGCTCGGTGATAATGACGGGTTCTATCTGAACAGGATGAGCAGGGACCTGAAGCGTCTGGATATATGCTATGTCGGTATCGGGAGCGACAGTACAAGGACGGTTATTTCCGAGAGGATGAACACATACGTCGAGAACCGCCCTCTCAGGCTGCTGGACGGAGGAAAGAAGATGCTCCACTGGTCCGAGAGGAACGGATGGGCCAATCTCTATCTGTACAATGCCGACGGCACATTGATAAGGAACATTACAGAAGGTGCATACCATGTGGATGATGTGCTGGCTGTCAATGAGAAGGAAGGTTATGTGCTTTTCCGTGCCTGCGGCAGGGAGAAAGGCGAGAACCCTTATCAGATGCATGTCTATCGGGTAGGGCTGCAGGGCGGTGAGCCTAAGCTGCTCGACATGCCTGACATGAACATAGACGCTATCGCGTCGGAAGACGGCAAATACTTTATAGCCAATTATTCCCGTGTCGATTTCAAGCCTGCATCTGCGCTCTATGATGCCGGAGGAAAGAAAGTATGTGACCTTGGAGAGGCGGATTTCTCCTTGCTGTTTGCTGCAGGATACAAGTTCCCGGAGCGCTTCAAGGTGAAGGCAGCAGACGGTATAACGGATCTCTACGGCGCCATCTACAAGCCGTTTGACTTCGATTCCACGAAAGTATATCCTGTCTGCGACTACGTGTATCCAGGTCCTCAGGTGGAGGCGAACAATATCGAATGGAGCAGGGGATTCACCAGGACCGACAGACTCGCCCAGCTTGGATTCATTGTCATAACGGTAGGCAACAGGGGAGGACATCCAGACAGGTCCAAGTGGTATCACAACTATGGATATGGCAATCTCCGTGACTATGGTCTGGAAGATCAGAAATATGCCATCCAGCAGCTTGGAGCACGGTATCCATGGGTGGACCTCAGCCGCGTCGGCATACATGGGCATTCTGGCGGCGGATTCATGTCCACAGCTGCCATATTGAAATATCCTGATTTCTTCAAGGCTGCCGTATCTTGCGCAGGCAATCATGACAACAGCATCTATAATCGCTGGTGGAGTGAGCAGCATCATGGAATCCAGGAGAAGATAGAGGCTGGGGACACCACTTTCGTATATTCTATCGAGACGAATCCGCAGATTGCGTCCAACCTGAAAGGCCATCTGCTGCTTGTTCACGGCGACATTGACAATAATGTGCATCCGGCGAACACCATCCGCGTGGTAAACGCCCTGATCCGGGCGAACAAGCGTTTCGACATGCTCATACTGCCTGGACAGCGCCATGGGTTCGGGGATATGAACGAGTATTTCTTCTGGCGCATGGCTGACTGGTACAGCGAGTGGCTGATGGGTGCATGCGAGCGGCACGAGGTGGACATAAAGGAAATGAATAACGACTAGACACTCTGATTTATGAAAAGTTTATTAAGACCAATGATGATGCTTGCTGGCGTGGCAATGATAGCTGTGGCCTGCGGCGAGAGCAATGTCAATGTTGACAGAGTCAATGTGGATATTTCCGAGGCCCTTTCACCTGAAAGGACGGATTCTGTGAAAGTTACCGTGAATGTGGAATATCCCGTATCCGGGCTTTCAGACAGCGTGAGAACATCAATGTGCGAAATCATTGTCGGAGCGGCTTTTGGCTCGGACTATGCCGGACTTGACGTGAGCAGTGCATCAGCGAAATGGGCAGCTGATTTCGTCAGCGAATACCGCAGCACCAGCATGGAGCTGCTTGAAGAAATGAAGGCATCAGGCGAGATGTTGCCTGTCAATGGAGGCACTTTCTCATGGCAGAATACTCTGGATGGATATTTCTCCGGAAGATATAAGGACATAATCAGCTATACTGTAAGCAACTATGTGTTCGAGGGCGGAGCTCATGGCTCTACGGTGGAGACGTCCGTAAACATGTCCGTCAAGACAGGAAAGCAGATTTCAGAGGAAGATTTCTTTATCCCTGGATATAAGGAAGGCCTGTCAGCGGTGCTTACTGCGCACCTTCGCGAATCGATGCCTGACCAGGACTCCTACGAAGCGCTTTTCATAAAGGACATCGAGCCTAACGGCAATTTCAAGGTGTCGGAGCGGGGGCTTACATACGTTTACGGTCAGTATGAAATCGGCCCATATTATCTAGGCATCATAAAGGTGACAGTTCCTTGGGATGAACTGGGCGACCTCGTCCGTGAACATCCTGTGATATAGAAGCATATACATAAAAACCTGTTTATCCTTTTTTGTCCGGTTGGTGGCACATAGAATATTTTGCTGTGTGATTGAAGACTCCTACAAATTAATGATATGAAGAAAATCCTTATGACATTGGCCGTGCTTTGCTTCGGAGCAGCTGTCTGCTTCGGGCAGGGCTCGGCTCTTGACGCTCTGCAAAGGCGTTTCGTGGATCTCAGGTTCGGTATGTTCATACATTTTAACATGCCGACATACGTAGATGAGGACTGGCCAGATCCGGATGCTTCTCCGGAATTGTTCAATCCGGAAAAACTGGACTGCTCGCAATGGGCCAGGGCTGCGAAATCGGCAGGCATGACATACGGATGCCTGACTACGAAGCACCATAGCGGCTTCTGCATCTGGGATACGAAGACTACCGGCTACTCGGTGATGAGCAGTCCGCTTAAGAGGGATGTGGTGAAGGAGTATGCCGAGGCATTCCGTGCGGAAGGGCTTGATGTCATGCTCTATTA
The DNA here is from genome assembly GCA_934691625.1 of uncultured Bacteroidales bacterium. Classification (GTDB taxonomy): domain Bacteria; phylum Bacteroidota; class Bacteroidia; order Bacteroidales; family UBA932; genus Cryptobacteroides. The sequence goes on from CAKUTA010000002.1 coordinate 123,842, forward strand.
TTCGATTCTGGATACGCATGCCCATCTGCGTCCGGGATGGATTACCCCGGAGCATAAGGATCTGATAAAGGAGCAGCTGAGGGAACTGCTGACCGGATACGGCAAGATTTCGGCAATAATAATAGACGGATGGGATGCCCCGTGGAGCAGGATATCATACGACCAGATTCCTTTCGAGGAAATATATTCATTGATAAAGTCCATACAGCCTGACTGCCTGGTGATGGATCTCAATGCCGCCAAATATCCGGCAGATGCATTGTTCTATACGGATATAAAGTCATACGAGCAGGGTGCAGGCCAGCACATTGACAAGGAGACCAATGCCCTTCCTGCATTGTCATGCCTTCCTATACAGAAGACATGGTTCTGGAAGACATGGTTCCCTCAGGCTCCGGTGAAAGATGTGGAAATGCTTGTGAATGAGAATATTGTGCCGATGGGTAAGGCATATTGCAACTTCATCCTTAATGTCGCGCCGAACCGTGACGGGCTTATGGATGATAATGCCCTGAAGGCCTTGAAACAGATAGGGAAGGCCTGGGCGAAAGCAGAGCCTGGTGCTGCGGAGAAGGCTGCAGAGGCGAGATCTCACGACTATAAAGCTGAAGATTCACGTTTCTCTGGATGTCCGGCTCCTATAACGGCCTCAAATATTGCCAAGGGGCGCAGGGCGGACAGCAGCTGGAGTTATGATATGGAGATTTCAGAGTTTGCAGCGGATGACAATTTCAAGTCTGCATGGGTGGCGAATGCTTTAGGGACGGACGAGCCATATCTGACTGTGTTTCTTGATAAGGAGGTGCCGTTCAATATGATAGCGCTTACAGAGGAGAACGGGTCCGAAATCCGCAGATACCGTCTTGACGCCCGCGTCGGCGGACTGTGGCATGAGATAATGGAGGTCAATGCAGCAGATGCAAGTGGCGCTTCTGCGTCGGCAGGGGAACTGCTGGTTTCATCCGATGCCGGACGTGCGCTTTCCGTGAAGAAGAACGGCAGGGTTACCATCATGCGCTTCAGCGACATATATGCTGATGCGGTACGCCTTACTGTGCTGGAGTCGCGCAAGACCTCAGCTCCTGACGGGGTATATGAATCAGGCAGCACTGTGGCTGTCTCCGAGCTGGGGGTCTATAAGGAGCGGTAATGAATAGCCTTGGAATAACCTTATTTAATAATAGCTTAAATGAAAAATTTCGTAAAGACATTAGCGGCGCTGACATTGCTCCTGGGATTAGGGGGCTATGCGTCTGTAGAGCCTGCACAGGGTGCCGAGGCTCCTGGAGGAAAGTACAAGATCGCAAAGGGGGCAGATCTCAGCATCCTGGATGATAACATCTGGGACTACAGCCTGGATACTATCCCTCCGGTATGGCAGAAGATTGGCGAAGACCCTCGTGATAATGTGAGGGCACCACAGTTTGCGCGTCTTATAAGTGACTATAATCCTGATGTTTTCGCTCTTCAGGAATATTCCAGCCACATGCATGCGGAGTTCTATCCACTGGTGCAGAAACAGGGCTATCAGATAGCCTATGAGTCAGGAAAGGACTGGAATAATACCCCTATCTTCTATAAGCCCGAGGAACTGGAGCTTCTCTATGTTAAGTTTAATCTGTACACACCATCCGAGTGGAGTAACCATGGCTCCAAGTCTTTCACTTCCGCCGTATTCAAACGTAAGAAGGATGGTAAGGTGTTCGCTGTGGTCGGAACTCATCTCTGGTGGAAGAGCGACAGAATGAAGCCTGGCAGCACACAGGCCAGAGCTTCTCAGGTTCGTCTTATAATGGCTGAAGTTGAGGGTATTCTGGCTAAATACAAGGATATACCAGTGTTTGTGATGGGCGACATGAACTGTGAGGAGAAGACCGTACCTATGCAGCAGTTTATCCAGGCAGGCTATGTTCCATGCTACAAGGCTGCCACCATTTATGGAGACAACCATAACGGACATCATGTCTGTGGGCCTGCAGATGGCTATTCAGCAGAGAGCAGAAGAAAGGCTGATAACCGTGAGGATGGCGCTATAGATCATCTTTTTATCTATGATCCTGCCGGCACAGCCGAGGTGAAAGTGTTTGACTGCATCATGGAAGAATACACTGTGAAGCTTACGGATCATTATCCGAACATCATAGATGTAAAGCTGTAATGTAATAATGTTGAAAAACAGTACGCCGTGTGCAAAGAAATGAATCTTTGCACACGGCGTATTCGTTTTGCAGGCAGGAGGCTACTGCTTCGAGATATTCTCTCTCATGTCAGTGTCAGCCTGGATATTCTTCATCTTGTAGTAGTCCATCACTCCGAGATTGCCGTTGCGGAATGCTTCGGCGATTGCCATAGGAACCTGTGCTTCAGCCTCGATGACCTTTGCCCGGGCCTCCTGAGCCTTGGCTTTCATCTCCTGCTCCAGGGCTACAGCCATTGCCCTGCGCTCCTCTGCGCGTGCCTGGGCGATATTCTTGTCTGCATCGGCCTGATCCATCTGGAGAACGGCGCCTATATTCTTTCCAATGTCTATGTCCGCGATATCAATGGACAGGATTTCGAACGCTGTTCCTGCATCAAGTCCTTTTGCAAGGACGACCTTGGATATTGATTCAGGCTTCTCCAGAACTTCAGCGTGGCTTTCGGCGGAACCGATTGAGGATACGATACCTTCTCCTACACGTGCGAGCACTGTCTCTTCACCGGCACCTCCGACGAGCTGGTTGATGTTGGCACGGACTGTAACTCTTGCCTTGCATATAAGCTGGATGCCGTTCTTTGCCACAGCTGTAACAGGCGGGGTATTGATAACCTTAGGGTTTACAGACATCTGTACAGCCTCGAACACATCGCGTCCTGCGAGGTCGATACCGGCAGCGGTCTTGAAATCCAGAGGAATATTTGCCTTGTCGGCGGAGATGAGAGCATTGACCACCTTGACGACATTTCCCTTGGCGAGGTAATGAGCCTCCAGTTCATTGGATTTCAGCTTCAGGCCTGCCTTGGTGCCAGTGATCATTGCTATTACGATAGTATTCGGGTTTACGCCTCTCCAGCGCATGAGAACCAGCTGGACCAGAGGAATATGAACACCTGAAAGGACTGCCTGGAACCATAGGGTTACAGGGAAGAACCACAGCAGGATAATCAGAGCGACGAAAGCTATCGCTGCCCATAAAATCATAGGAATTCCCATAATGTATTGTGTTTTAAATGATTTCTTATGCTAGAAAGCCTCGTCAGGCATCACGGGCTTCACATATATCTTGTTGTTCTCGATATGCACTACCTCCACTTCGGAGCCGGCATCTATCATGCCCTCCAGTGCAGTCACCTCGTAGCTCCTGCCGTTGAACCTGGCAGTGCCCATAGGACAGAGGCGGGTTATAGCCTTTCCACGGTCGCCTACCCCTGCAGTTTCCTCCTCCTTCTTGTTGTCAATGACCGTGTCAAGCTCCAGACGTTTCCATGTCTTTGCGCGGAGAGCGTAGAACAGCAGGACCGATATGAGGATGATATTGACGGCAGTAGTCACAGCCCCAGCCGTCGGACTGAGGAATGCGAATGCGTAATAGGATGAGCCGCATAGAGATATAAGTCCCAATATCCCGGCAGCCCCGATTCCGGGAATAAGGAATATTTCAGCGAGAATAAGAATGATTCCTGCGATTACAAGTGTTATTACCAGTCCCATACGTATATATTTTGCGCTTCTTAGAAGCTGTTTTGAAATGATTAAAAAGTTGTTTGATATAAAATTCCTTCATCTTCTTCCCGAGGATTCAGGTCAGATAGGCACCGCTATCTTCCCCGAATTCCCTGTCGAATCTGAAGTTTTTTCAACTCAAACCTTTAGATAATAATTTCAAAACAGCTTCTTACAAATATAGCATTTTTCCGTATATATCCGCATCTTCATGCCAGGAACTATTCCCTGATTTCTGACATTCCCGCCGATTCCAGCCTGATGTTCGTAATTCCTGCCGTTTTCAATGCGGAAATCACATTGTCGGCTTCACTCCTGTCCTCATAAGGCCCCAGGATGAATGAAATCATGCCGCCTTCGGTAGTGCGAGCCATGTCGGCGCTCGTGACGGCTTTTATTGCGGTCATCTCGGTCTCATTCAATGACGCTCCATCGGCAGGGAATATCCGTACCTGGAACAGTTCATGGACAGTCTTTTCCAATGCTCTTGCCTTCTGGACCGTTATCGGCTTTCCATCAAGAAACGCGACAATGATTGCGCTTCTGAATCCTACTCTCTTGACCTTGTTCAAGTTGGCAAGCACATCCTTGTAGCTTCGGAACAGCCCGACGGAGTAGATGTGCCTTCCTGCGGAGCCAGGTCTTTCGAATACAGGACTCAATCCCTTGATCTGCTTTATGGTAGCCTTGCTGGACAGGGAGAACAGCTGAATCTGGTATATCAGTCCTCCTGGCAATGTGTTGTCCTCTGCGAACCGTCCTTCCTTGAGCACCTGGAACGTGTAGTCGAATGATGGCTTCGGCTTCTGCATGGCCAGCCTTACAGGGGCGCCCATGCTCATCTTGGAGAATGTGTATCCGGCCGAATTTCTGACAATCTCCCTGTCCGCCTCATGCTGCAGTTTCTCGGGATCGATCACCACTCCGCTCTGGAGAAACTCCAGCTCTATCTTCTGAAGCTCGCGGCTTGCAGCAGCAAGTGAATCCTTAAGGCGCGGAAGCATTGCCTCCTTGCTTATGATGGATGCTGCCAGCTTGCTCTTTTCCTGCCCTGATACCTCGGTGAGCCAGCTGCGGTCCTTGTCGAGATCTGTGCTGTATTTGTATATCGAGTCGCGCAGAGACCTGACCTGCAACAGCTTCTCAGAATATCTATGCATATCGGCATTGTCCTGGATATCATCGGAAGAAGCAGGGCTTCCTCCAAGCCTTCCAGGGTCTTCCGCAGGATCCAGCCTGCAGAGTTTCTCCAGCTCTTCCGGGCTGCTGATGGCCTTCCTTACAGGCATGCTGTCAAATTCCAGCACATATATGTCCACGCTGTCCGCGGAACATGCACGGTTTGACGCGAACATTGAATATCTGCCATCAGATGTGTTGATGAACAGGAAGTCATCGTATGGAGAGGAATAAGGGAAACCCATATTGACAGGAATTCCCCAGTCCTTCAGATTCTCGTCCCAGTTCGAGACATACAGGTCATAGCCTCCCATCCCGTAAAGTCCTCTGGATGCGAAGAAAAGCTGCTTTCCGTCGGAGGACAACATCGGATAAATCTCGTCCGAAGAAGTAGTTATCTGCTCGTTGATGAGTTCGGGTGCCGACCACAGCGAATCCTGGTACTCTGTGCGCCAGATGTTCCTGATGCCGTCGGAATCCTTTGCAGACCAGTAGATTTCATCTGTGCCGTCCGGTATATAGGTCGCACGGACAAACTGCTCATGTGCGGATGAGTCCAGCTGGTTCGGGATGCTTCTCCAGCTCTTGTCGGGGAGCGGGAAGTAAAGGAAGAAATCCTTCAGCGAGAACCGTTCCCTTGCAACCGCTACAGGACTGCTGCAGAAATCCTTCATGCTGTTCCCGTTCTGTGCCTGCACCATTGCCTCATCAATGAGCATGGCGGTAAGCGAATCGGCTCCATCTTTCGCCCTTTCGAAGGCAAGTGTGGCATCTGCAAACCTATAATTATGTATCAATGAATCGGTAACGGACTTCAGCCTCTGCATGTTGACAGGCTTTGTGCCGGCATACAATGAATCTGCCGTTTCCATACCCTGTGACGGAGCGGCAGCGGCGATGCCTGAAAATATTGAAATTATAATTTTAGCTCTGTTCATAACCTGAACTGCAAAAATAAGAAATTACTTGCAGAAAGTTTCTTTGTACGAAAAAATTAGATAAATTTGCACTCTATTGTGACCAGTGGAAACTAATATAAATTAAAAATATCCAAACAATGCAAAGCAAAGGTGCAATCAAACTAGTAGCGGTTCTGCTCGCTCTCGCCTGCATCTGGCAGCTGTCTTTCACTCTTGTGACAAGTATCCAGGAGAACAAGGCTGAGGCTTATGCCCAGAAAGCTGTGGAGGCGTACAAGCAGTCAGCGGAATTTGCTGAAGTCCCGGAAGTAGACAAGGCCTATGTGCTCGATTCCATCGCCAAGAACAGGAATCGCTGGTATATAGACTCGATTTCCAGCGAGAAAGTCTATTTCAGATACACTTACAAAGATGTTAAAGCTAAGGAGATTAACCTGGGTCTTGACCTGAAGGGCGGTATGAACGTCATGCTTCAGGTTCAGCTCGAGGATCTCGTAAGCGCTCTTGCCGGAGAAAACAAGACTCCGGAGTTCAACCAGGCTATTGCTCTCGCAAAGGAGCGCAGCGTGAACTCCCCGGACGATTTCATCACACTGTTCGCCCAGGCATGGAAAGAAGTTTCCAACGGTCAGAGGCTTGCACAGGTGTTCGGCACATACGATCTCGCAAGCCGCATCAATCCTCAGTCATCTGACGATGATGTCCTGGCTGTCATCCGTGAAAATGCAGAGAGTGCTATCGCCAACTCCTTCAATGTGCTCCGTAACCGTATCGACCGTTTCGGCGTTACACAGCCATCTATCCAGAGACTTGGAAACAGCGGACGTATCCTTGTGGAGCTTCCAGGAGTGAAGGAACCTGAGCGTGTAAGAAAGCTGCTCCAGGGAACTGCATCCCTCGAGTTCTGGACAACATACGACAATTCAGAGATCGCTCCATATCTTCAGGAGGCTGATGCAACTCTTGCACAGACACTTGATTCCACATTCACTACTGTTGCCGATGCTCAGATCGCCGCTGCAGATTCTGTAAAAGCCGCATCTGATACTCTGCTCAACAGCGAAATCAGCAAGTCCGCATCTTCAGACGCCAAGGCTCTTGCAGAGTACAAGAAAGCTCACCCGCTCTTCTCTGTGCTCCAGCCGTCAGGTTTCAGAAGCGGCGCATGTATCGGTTTTGCACAGGGCGGTGACACCGCAGTAGTCAACCGGCTTCTCAAGTCTCCCGAGGTCAGTGGAATCTTCCCTCTTGAGTTCAAGCCAATGTGGTCTGTCAAGCCTTCAACCTATGTTCAGGGCGGCAATGTCTTCGAGCTTGTAGCTATCAAGGCTGCTACACGTGATGGCAAGGCTCCTCTTGATGGTGCTGCTGTTACAGATGCCCGTGTATCTTATAGCGGTCAGGGCGTGAACAAGGGAAACCCTACTGTCTCTATGACAATGAATGCGGAAGGCGCATCTATCTGGGCTCGTCTTACCAAAGACAATATCGGCAAGCAGATTGCCATTGTCCTTGATGACCTCGTTTATTCATATCCTAATGTGAACTCTGAGATTTCAGGCGGAAGCTCCGAGATTTCAGGTCACTTCGATGTAGAGGAGGCAACTGACCTTGCTAACGTCCTCAATTCAGGTAAGCTTCCTGCACCTGCGAAGATTATCCAGGAGCAGGTTGTAGGTCCGACCCTCGGTTCCGAATCCATTAAGGCCGGTCTCATCTCGTTCATCATCGCCTTCCTTCTGGTGCTCGTATACATGATCTTCTTCTACAGCGGCGCCGGTTTCGTGGCTGATATCGCTCTTCTGTGCAATGTGCTTCTCCTCTTCGGTACTCTAGTATCGTTCGGAGCTGTGCTTACACTGCCTGGTATCGCAGGTCTCGTCCTGACAATGGGTATGGCGGTCGATGCCAATGTGATTATCTATGAGCGTGTGAAAGAGGAACTTGCTGCAGGCAAGGGTCTTTCAAAGGCTATCGCTGACGGTTATTCCAATGCATATTCTGCAATTATCGACGGTCAGGTGACGACACTCCTTACCGGTATTGTCCTCTTCGTGTTCGGTTCAGGTCCTGTACAGGGCTTCGCCACCACCCTTATCATCGGTATCATCACCTCTGTCCTTACCTCTATCTTCATCACCAGGATTATCTTTGATGACAGGGTAAGCAAGGGAAAGAGCATATCCTTCGAGAACAGGTTTACAAAGGGCTTCCTGAAGCATACACACTTCAACTTCATTGACAAGAAGAAATACTCATACATCTTCTCCGGAGTCCTTATCGTGATAGCTGTCGCATCTATCTGCATCAAGGGCTTCACCTATGGTGTTGACTTCACGGGTGGTCGTACTTATGTGGTAAGGTTTGACACTCCGGTGACTGCAGAGACAGTACGTGAGGCTACCGAGAAAGAGTTCGGCGAGTCTGTAGAGGTTAAGCAGTTCGGAGGCGAGAGCCAGATGAAGATTACTACCAAGTATAAGGTGGACAACGAGTCCAGCGAGGTTGATGCAGAGGTAGAGTCAATGCTGTATGATGCATTGAAGTGCTTCTTTGCTGAGAAGGATATGACTCTTGACGAGTTCACATCTACACTTGACAACCCTAACGGTATTATTTCTTCAGACAAGGTAGGTCCTACCATTGCAAATGACATCAAGAGATCCGCTATCTTCGCTGTCCTTATCGCCCTGTTCGTAATCTTCGCATACATTGCGGTACGTTTCAACGGCTGGACATGGGGCCTTGGTGGCGTGGTTTCACTTGCCCACACAGCGATTATCGTCATAGGCTTCTTCTCCCTGTTCTCCGGAATCCTTCCGTTCAACCTGGATGTTGACCAGACGTTTATCGCGGCTATCCTGACCATCATCGGATATGCTATCAATGATAATGTGGTTATCTTCGACCGAATCCGTGAGTACAGGACCCTGCATCCGAAGGCTGACTTCAAGACCAATGCAAACCTTGCGCTCAACAGCACGCTTACCAGAACCATCAACACTTCCGTGTCAACTCTCGTTACAATGCTTGCTATCGCAATCTTCGGCGGCGAGTCTATCCGCGGTCTGTCAGTTGCCCTGATTCTCGGTATCTGCTTCGGTACTTACGCTTCCATCTTCATCGGTACACCTGTAATGTATGATGCATACATGTGGAACGAGAAGAGAAAGGCGGCTAAAACAGTGAAGAAGTAACATTGAACTGAACGTGGTGCATTCACTTGCGCCACATCCTTATAGCTCCGACGGTTTTCTCTCCGCCGGAGCTTTTATTTTATGCCTTGGACGGCGTTTTCAGCCCTTTCCGCGGTGATTGTATGCTGCCGTAAGCACTGGAGCATCTATTCCCCACCTGCTTCCCTTTCTGGTCTTTCTGGTCGTGAATACTGATCATTAGCCTGCCATTGTGGCTAATCCAAGTTCATGATTCTCCATGCCAGTCATGAAGAATCCCTGCTCCATAGAGACCCTGCTCGGCTGTGTTTTCGCCTATCTGCTTGATTAGCAGCGCATTAGTGTTTTTCAAAATCGCTGTATACGCTATTTTGAAAAGCGTTAACGCTCTATAAATCAGCTAACTATGCAAAATTGCCCTGGTACGGGCAGTGGTATTCCGTGCTGTGGATAGTTTCACAGTGTACTTGAATTGACGGGAAAACCATAGAACATAACTTCCTGGAGACATCGTGGTGTTCAGGGAATTATGTCCGGCATAATAGAATATGCAGGGATATTACGAAAACAGCCCGGGTAGAATTGCTTCCACCTGGGCTGTTATTATTTATGTCAAGCCAGGATTGCCCTGGCATTGACAGTTATTATCTGTACTGTGCGAACTCGATATCTTTCTCGGCACGAGCCTTGAGCTCAGCATTCTTGCTGGCCTTCTCAAGATATGTCTTCACGTCAGCAGCTTTTCCCTGACGGGCAGCGATGATGGCACGGAGGTAGTTAGCCTTAGGGCACTGGCACTTGAGGGCAGCCTCAGCCTCAGCTGGCTTGCCTACGAGTACATCAGCAAGAGCCTCGTTGAATGAGTTTGTTCCCTTAAGAGCTGCAGCAGCCTTATCATAGTTGCCATTGAGGATATCAACAACAGCCTGGTTCTCCTTGTTGCCTGCAGAAGCGAATGACTTCTGAGCAGCTGCGAGGTCACCATTGCGGAGAGCGATAACACCCTTGGCGTTCTCGAGATCAGCATCCTTTGTAGAAACCTTGTCGAAAGCTTTCTCAGCAGCCTTGAGGTCATCCTGGTTCAGGTAAAGAACACCAAGGTTGAACTGTGCACGGTCGCTGTTGTATTTCTCGACAGCCTTCTTGTAGAGAGCCTCTTTAGTCTTGGCATCCTTTACGAGGGTGGCTGAACGGAGGAGAGCCTCTTCGTCAAGAACATCGCTGTTCTCATCAACGAGCTTCAGGAGCTCATCCTTTGTGTAGTTCTGGTATTCTACGTTTGCGATGAATCTCGCACGACGAAGTTCAGGAAGAACCTCTTTCTTGAGGGTTGTGTAAACCTCAGACATGTTCTTGATCTCACTCTCGCGGACAGCAGGATCGCTGTACATGGAAAGAACGCGGATGATGAGATCCTTGTCCTCGATGTTAGACTCGGAAACAAGCTCCTGGAAGCCTTCCCAGTCCTGGCCTACGCTCTTGACATCCGGATCAGAAACCTCCTTGCCTTTAACGACCTTGCTCCAAGCCTTGTCGGCGCTCTTAGAACGCTTGTCTGAAAGTTTTGCGTTGAGCTCCTGGCCACCATCTGGTGATGCATAAGCGACAACCTCTGTTCCTTTGAGAGTCTTCCTGTCGTTGTTCTTGATCTCATCGAGAGCTGCCTGGAAATCCTTGATGGACTCTGACTTGAGCTCCTTGCTGCGTACGTCTGCAGAGTTGATGGTGTAAAGAATCTGGCCTTCAGCAGTCTGAGGGATAACCTCCTGATAGTTGTCTGCCTTGTATGCAACCTTGCCGAGACCCTCGCCGAAACCTACAAGCATGTAAGTTGTGTTGGCGCCATCAGCAACCTTCTTTACAGGGAGGTCAACTGACTTCTTCTTATATTTGACAACACCGCGAAGCTCGAGGTGAGACTGCTCCATACCTTTAACATAGTCGAAGTGAACCTTCTCTGTTACAGTCTGGCCGTCAGAAGAAACTACGGTGTAGTTATCCTTAACTTTCTCTCCCTGATACATGAATGGAGCCATCTTTGCCTCGCCACCATCGTAAACGAGCACAGGGGTAACCTCGAGGATTGCCTTCGGGTGGAAGTAATCTGCAGGATAGGTTACAGATACGGTAGCATCGATCTTACCTGCTACGACTTCAAGCGGTGACGGATCGCAGGTAACGGTAACGCTCTCTGCCATCTCAGCCATCTTCTCAGGAGAAGCACAAGCGACAGCTGCAAGTCCAAGGACTGCTACTGCCAATGATTTGATTTCCTTTCTCATGATTGAAATAAAATAAATGTTATTATAACTGAATTGTATTTTCTCCAAATTTTGCACCAAGTTACTAACAATTTCGCAAATTTCGGCAATATGACTTCATATTTTCAACTGATTTCGTAACTTTGTCTAGATATGGATGCACAGGATTTACAGAAACTTAAGAATAAATATGACATTGTCGGCAACGATTCTGCCCTTAACCGGGCCCTGGAAATGGCGGTTGCCGTCGCCCCGACCGATCTGACTGTACTTGTGACCGGAGAGAGCGGTGTCGGTAAGGATAACATACCCAAGATAATACACCAGTTCAGCCGCAGAAAGAATGCCAAGTATTTCGCTGTCAACTGCGGAGCTATTCCGGAGGGAACCATTGATTCTGAGCTGTTCGGTCACGAGAAAGGTTCTTTTACAGGGGCAATCGAGGCCAGAAAAGGCTATTTCGAGGAAGCCGACGGCGGGACATTGTTCCTGGATGAGGTAGGGGAGCTTCCTCTTCCTTCCCAGGCCAAGCTGCTCCGCGTGCTCCAGTCCGGTGAGTACATCCGTGTCGGTTCATCCAAGGTCAGCAAGACAGATGTGCGCGTGATAGCAGCGACCAATGTCGATCTCCTGTATGCCGTATCCAAGGGAAAGTTCCGTGAAGACCTGTATTACAGGCTGAACGCGATTCAGATATCAATGCCTTCCCTCAGGGAGCGGAAGGAGGATATATACCTTCTGTTCAGAAAGTTTACATCTGATTTCTCCGAGAAGTACGGAATGAGCAAGATAACATTGACCCGCGATGCCATAGAGCTGCTTACACGCTACCGCTGGCCGGGAAACATCCGTCAGCTGAAGAACATCGCAGAAACGGTGTCCGCCCTTGAAGGGCAGCGCCTGTCCCCAGTGTCAGGCCGTTGCGAGGTAGATGGCGCCACGCTCGCATCATACCTTCCTAAGGATGATGTCAATGCATTGCCTGTAAAGTATCATGACAATTCGTCAGACTTTTCGTCCGATGAGAAGCAGGAAATATATAAGGCGTTGTACAGTCTCAATGCAGAGGTCGCGAAGCTGAAGCAGATCATTGCCTCGGGCAATATTCATCCTGCTGCAGGGATAGTGCAGCCGAAGCCGCTTCCTGTACCTGACGTGCAGGAGAGCTATGTCTCCAGACCGGAGCCGGAGTGGGCGGACAATGCTCATGATGTGGATGAACAGCCTCTGCAGCCGCGTCATGACGAGACTTTAGAGGCCGAGCCTGAGCATACGGAGGAGCCGGAGTCCTTCTCGATATCGCAGGCGAACCAGGACCTCATCAGGAAGGCTCTGGAGAAATATAATGGTAACCGCAAGAAGGCAGCCGAGGAGCTCGGAATCTCTGAAAGGACATTGTACCGTAAGCTTCCGCCTGAGTTCAGAAACGCAAAAAAGGCTGACGAGTAATATGAGACATCCAGGACATATATTTGCGGCTGTCAGTGCCGTGCTTGCCATAGCGGCTATGGCACTGATTGTCCGTTCCTGCGGAATATATTCATTCACAGGAACATCCATCCAGTCGGACATCAAGACGGTCACGATAGACTATTTCGAGTATAAGGCATTGAAGGTAAACCCGACATTGAGCAACAGCATGACTGAATCTCTGAAGGATAAGTTCCGCAAGATGACGAGGCTTGAGCAGGTGGACATTGATGGCGACTTGCAGATTACAGGCTCGATAACCGGGTACGATGTCAGAGCTATGGCTGTGACAGCCAATGAGGTGGCAGCGCAGAACAGGCTTACTGTGACTGTCAAGATAGACTTCACGAACAGGAAATACCCTGAAGACGACTTTCAGGGCAAATCATTCTCCGCGTATTCCGACTATGATTCGACACAGTCACTGGATGCTGTGGAAGGAACACTGTGTGACGAGATTGTGGAGAAGCTCTGCGAGGATATTTTCAATGCGACAGTGGCGAACTGGTAGGATATGGAGCAGAAAGCGATAAATCTGAAGACATTGACCATGGATGAGCTTGCCGGAGTGGTGAATCTTTATCCTTGGTATGGTGCGGCGAGGAAGGAGCTCTGCCGCAGGATGGCCGGAATCGGCGGAAAGGCGTGGGGTGTGTCCCAGTTCTCGGACCAGGCGATGTATGTAGGTGACAGGGGCTCTATCGCTGATATAATGCATGAGGGGGATGGCAATGACTATTCCGACAAGGGGCTGGCGGCTCTGCTGGACGCTTACATGGAAGAAAAAAAGCCGAAGGAGAATCCTCAGGGATACAGTCGTAAAGTCCATGTTGTCGGAGGTGATTTCTTCTCTCAGTCAGAGTATGAAAAGGTCCGGAAGGTCGAGGACAATGTATTCTCACGTTTCCAGCCAAAGGCTCGCCAGCATGCCGAGGAGCATGGTGATGAGCCGGGCATGAATTTCTGTACGGAGACATTGGCGAGGATATATGCCGACCAGGGCTATTTTGAACAGGCGAAACGCATTTACAGCAAACTAATTTTGGCATTCCCGGAAAAAAGTGCTTACTTTGCATCCCTTATCGGAAAATTAGATAACTTGATAAATAATCAGACGTTATGAACGCAATATTTACTATTCTTGTAGTTCTCATTGTTATTGCCAGCATACTGCTTACTATCGTGGTGTTGCTTCAGAATGGCAAAGGTGACAGCATGGCCAGCAACTTCGTTGCGGGAAACCAGACTTTCGGCGTAAGGCAGACAGCCAATATGCTTGAGAAGGTTACATGGGGTCTTGTTGCATTCATCGTTGTCGTGTCCGTGATTTCATCATTTACCATGGGGACCAATGGTGCGCAGGTCGATATTACTGACAAGATAGAGAATGCGGCTACCGAGCAGCCTGCTTTCCCGGCACCTGCACAGCAGAGTGCACCGGTCACTGAAGCTCCTGCTGCAGAGGCTCCTGCAACTCCAGCCGAGTAGTTTGCGATAAGACCGGTGTGCTGACAATTTGTCAGCATTTCAGGGTAAAGGAATATATTTTGGATTATAGCCGTTTGTTCTTCGGAGCAGACGGCTATATCCCGTTAGGATAAGCCTGAATATCTACAGGCAGACCTGAAGATAGGCTCCGGCGGACAAAAAGGAGTTTTATTTATTATGGAAAATTACAACATGCAGAACAACGGTACAGGCGGGAAGCTTGAAACCTTGAACAAGTTCGCGGTGAACTTGAATGAAAGGGCCGCTGCCGGAAAACTTGATCCTGTCATCGGCAGGGACGAGGAAATCCGTCGCGTGCTGCAGATATTGAGCAGAAGGACCAAGAACAACCCTATACTTGTGGGTGAGCCAGGTGTAGGTAAGACTGCAATTGCTGAGGGGCTTGCCCAGAAGATTGTGGATGGCGCGGTGCCTGAGAACCTGAAGGACAAGATTGTATATTCATTGGATATGGGTGCCCTTATCGCGGGCGCCAAATATCAGGGCGAGTTCGAGGAGAGGCTTAAGGGTGTCGTCAAGGATGTGGTTGACAGCCAGGGACAGATCATACTGTTCATTGATGAGATTCATACCCTCGTCGGTGCCGGCAGGGCATCAGGAGCGATGGATGCTTCCAATATTCTGAAACCGGCATTGGCGCGAGGCGAGCTGAGGACAATCGGGTCCACGACTCTGGACGAGTACCAGAAATACTTCGAGGCGGACAAGGCTCTTGAAAGACGTTTCCAGATGGTAATGGTGGATGAGCCTACACCGGCAGAATCCATTGCCATATTGAGAGGTCTGAAAGAGAGGTACGAGAACCATCACAGGGTCCGTATTGAGGATGATGCGCTTATTGCTGCCGTTAACCTGTCACACAGGTATATAACCAGCAGGTTCCTTCCGGACAAGGCGATAGACCTTGTGGATGAGGCCGCGTCAAAGCTGCGCCTGGAGATGAATTCCGTTCCGGAACCTATAGACGAGCTTAACAGCCGGATCCGCCAGCTGGAAATCGAGAAGGAGGCCATCAAGCGTGAGGGCGTGTCGCTGAAGCTTGACAAGATCAATGACCAGCTGAAGGATCTTAACGCAAAGCGTGATGTCCTCATGAAGAAATGGGGTGAGGAGAAAGGCATCCTTTCGGGAATCCAGACTGCACGTCAGGAAATGGAAGACTATAAGATCCAGGCACAGGCCGCAGAGAGGGCCGGCGACTACGGGAAGGTGGCGGAGCTGCGTTACGGCAAGATGGCTGAAACGCAGAAGAAGATAGATGACCTTACCGCAAGGCAGGCAGCTGTCAAGGATCCTATCATTACTGAAGCTGTCACTCCTGAGGATATTGCAGATGTGGTATCCAGATGGACAGGAATACCGGTGAACAGGATGCTTGAAAGCGAGAAGGAGAAGCTGCTCCGTATGGAGGATGAACTTCATAAGAGAGTGGTCGGCCAGGAGCAGGCAATACATGCGGTCGCTGATGCTGTGCGCAGAAGCCGTGCAGGCCTGTCCAATGAGAAGAGACCTATCGGTTCGTTCCTGTTCATGGGTACCACAGGTGTCGGCAAGACTGAACTTGCAAAGGCTCTTGCGGAGTTCCTGTTCAATGATGAGAACATGATTACCCGTATAGATATGAGCGAGTATCAGGAGCGTCACACAGTGAGCCGTCTTATCGGAGCCCCTCCGGGATATGTAGGATACGATGAAGGTGGACAGCTTACTGAGGCCGTAAGACGTAAACCTTACTCTGTGGTTCTTCTTGATGAGATCGAAAAGGCTCACCCTGATGTGTTCAACATTCTGCTCCAGGTGCTTGACGATGGCCGTCTGACAGACAACAAGGGCCGTACAGTGGATTTCAAGAACACTATCATAATCATGACTTCCAATGTCGGCTCAGACATTATCCAGAGCTATATGGAGAAGCTTCCAGAACTTGGCAGGAAGGGAGAGACGCCTGCTGAATCCGCTGCTGCTATTGCGCAGAGGAACCAGATGCTCGGCGAATGCAGGGGCAAGATACTGGATCTGCTGAAACAGACCATCAGGCCTGAGTTCCTGAACCGTATTGACGAGATAATAATGTTCGAGCCTCTTACCAGGAACGATATCCGTGATATTCTTCATATCCAGATGCATGAACTGCAGCATAAGCTTTCGGAGGATGGTGTTGAGATAACATTTACACAGGCATTCGAGGACTATATGACGGACAAGGGATATGATCCGGCATTCGGTGCCCGTCCTATAAAGAGGGTTATGCAGCGTGAACTTGTAAACCAGCTGGCCAAGGCTATTCTTGACGGCACGGTGCATAAGGACTCTGCAATCGAGGCTGATGTCGCAGGCGGAGAGATTGTTCTGAGGAACAAGCCTTTCCAGCCGAAAGCTGAAAGAGTACTCTAGAATAGTGCAGACATAATTGAAGCGCGAGGCTTGACAATTCTTGTTGTCAAGCCCCGCGCTTTTTATGTTAAGATTGCAGCTGATTATTTGCTTTCGACGGGCTTCTCCTCTATGACATCCCCATGGAAATGCACTACGGCCTCTTTCCAGGTGTCGGTGTATCCTGGCTGTGTGAGCCCGTCAGGACAGCCGGCGGAGAATTCGGTGTGCTTGAACGAACCGTCAGGGTTCTGTGCCTTCACATTGCCGTCAATGAACTTAACTGTCATGGTGATTTCCAGATCCTGCCACTCCTTGAATATCTTCTGCGCCGTATCCGCGGAATATCTGGTCAGCAGGTTCTTCACAGCGGCGAATGATGAACCGGTGTCTGACATCACATCGTATGCTATAGACTCCTTCTTGCCTTTCTTCTCGGCGCTGTCCATGGCCTTCTTGAAGATATCCAGTGCCTTGTTGTCATTCTGGCGGACTTTCTCCATCTGCTCGTTCTCGAACTTGTCAATGCGCTCGCGGACGTATGGAGCCATGATGTTGTACATCCTGTAGCATGAATTTGTAATTCTGTTGTTGATCCAGAAGGATGCTGTGCTGGAGTATTTCAGAAGATTGCCGTTGCCTTCACGGAAACAGTCCGGAATCTTGTTTGTGTTCGTGTAGATAGGTGTGATGTAGGATGTTGCGGCGTCATCGGTGCCGAACCAGATTATTCCACCGATCACGTCAGGGAAGCTGCTTCTTGCCTGTCCCACGAACCAGAATCCGGTCTGCTGGGTTGCGATAGCACGCTCATTGGTATATGTCTTTCCCTCGTATTCGAAGTCCATAGGCCTCCAGCGGTATGGCAGGGCATTGCCGCCGGCCCCTATATCTGTGGTCATGTCCATCGGGGTCCCCTCATAGTGATCCCTCATCACATCGGCTACGTTCTTCACGGTGACTTTTCTGGAAGGCTTGATCCATAGCGGCATGCGATTATCAGGGTTGTGGCCCATTGCATAGTCCACGTATGAGTAGGCGTCTTTGGTCACCATGTTCCCGCGTTCATCCTCGAAGGTGAACCATCCGTTGCTGAGGATATTGAATGCGCTCCATACCCTGGCTTCGCATCCTCTCAGTGCCCCGAAATCTGCAGGGCAATATGCGTCGCGGAAGCTGAATTCTCTGTCGGGGCCGTTGAACCATCCTTTCTTTCTGGCGAACTCGATGACGTCTGGAGCGTACATGCAGTTCTCCGGATCGTCAAGCGGGAAGGTGGCAATGCGGGACTGGTTTGCGTGCCCGCTTATGTATCCGTCAGGAACACGTACGGCTACCCATACGGCGCCTTTTTCGGAAGAACCTTTTCCTACCATCTCCATGATCCATGCCTCGTTCTTGTCCGCGATGGAAAAAGACTCGCCTTCGGAGAAATATCCATATTTGTCTGTCAAACCTGTCATTACCTTGATGGCTTCCCTGGCGGTTCTGGCTCTCTGCAGCGCGATGTATATGAGCGAGCCGTAGTCCATGATGCCATTCTGGTCGTTGAGCCCATGCCTTCCTCCGAATGTGGTCTCTGCAATGATGAGCTGGTGTTCGTTCATGTTGCCTACAGTCTTGTATGTATGCTCCACCTGATCTATAAGTCCGAGATACTGCCCTGTATCCCAGTCATATACACGAAGCTTATCGCCTCTTTTCCAGTCAGCCTGCGGCTTGAAGTAAAGCTCGCCGTAGAGCCAGTGTGAATCTGCTGCATAAGATACCATGCATGAGCCGTCGGCACTTGCTCCCTTTGTGACAATGACATTGGTGCAGGCTTCTGCATTGTCTGCTGCGATGCCTCCGAATATGGCGGCAGCGGCAAGTGCGCCGAGGATAGATTTCATTTTCATTGTATTCTGTCTTATTTTGTTCTGTTCTATTATTTGATTATTTTTGTCAGGATTCATGGATGCAGCCGTGGAATTCCATATCGGATATGTTCCAAGGCCGTCTCTTGCCCCTTGTCCTGCACAGGTACAAAGATAGGGAATAAATTTTATTGCTATGAAGAAAGTTTTGTTTGCTCTTATCCCGCTTCTTCTCTATGTCAATGTGTTCGCTCAGAACCAGGAACAGAAGACGCCTACGCCTGAGGAGATGGCTGCCAAGGAGGCGGACCGTCTGGCTGAAGTACTTAAGCTGGAGGACTGGCAGGTCTTCCGCGTGGACTCTACGCTGCAGAATGATTATGCCGAGCTTCAGTCTGAGATGGAGAAGATGCAGAAATCCAGAGTTGATAACTATGAACTGTATATGATTGTCCGCGACAAGTGGATGGATCAGATAGACAGATCATACCGGAAGATCTTCACTGATGCCCAGTGGGCAGCATACCTTAAGAGCGGTGCCGGGAAGCAGCAGAAGGCCAGGGAGAAACGCCGTGCCAAAATCGAGCAGGCCACCATGGCGCAGCAGAAGAAAAAGTGATATTTTCGTGGGAATTGATTAAATTTGCATGTTTTCTGGCGTGGTGTCAACTGCGGCACGAAACGGTCAGATAGAATCGGGAAATATTATGAAAGAGGAAATTGAGCAGATACTTGCCGAGATTAAAGATCTCAAGTGCAAGACAGATAAGGAAATAGAGGATGCCAGAGTGCGTCTTCTCGGAAAGAAGGGCGAGATCACGAAGCTTTTTGAGGAATTCAGAACAGTTGCCCCCGAGCTCAAGAAGGAGTTCGGACAGAAGCTGAATGTGCTCAAGAAGGAGGCTGCGGCCAAGATCGAGGAGATGAAAGCTGCGGCTGCAGCATCCGGTTCAGCTTCAGCCGAAGCTTTCGATGCGACAATGCCCGGGGATCCGATTCCGCTCGGGACAAGGCATCCGGTATCCATTGCCAGGCAGCAGATTGTCAATATCTTCCGTAAATTCGGCTACGATGTTGCAGAGGGGCCTGAGATCGAGGACGACTACCATGTTTTCGAGGCATTGAACTTTCCTCCGAATCATCCGGCAAGGGATATGCAGGATACATTCTTTGTATCTGTTGGACATACTAACCCTCTTTTGCTCCGTACACACACTTCTAGTGTTCAGGTAAGGACAATGGAGAACATGAAGCTCCCGATACGTGTCATCTGCCCTGGACGTGTATTCAGAAACGAGGCTATCTCCGCACGTGCGCACTGTATCTTCCATCAGGTGGAGGGGCTGTATATAGATGAACATGTGACATTCGCCGACCTGAAACAGGCCATTCTCCTGTTCGCCAGGGAAATGTTCGGTCCTGACACTCAGATACGTATGCGTCCATCATATTTCCCGTTCACAGAGCCGTCCGCAGAGGTGGATGTAAGCTGCAATATCTGCCATGGCAAGGGCTGTAATATCTGCAAGGGTACCGGATGGCTGGAGATTCTCGGCTGCGGTATGGTAGATCCTAATGTTCTTGAGGCATCCGGCATTGACAGCAAGAAGTATTCAGGTTTCGCTTTCGGTATGGGAATCGAGCGTATCGCAATGCTTAAATGGCAGGTCAATGACCTTCGTCATTATTTCGAGAACGATATGCGATTCCTCCGCGAATTCAGTACATGTGTTGAGGTCTGATTCTTGCGCTGGCCTGAAGTATATAGGTCTGTTTTTTTTTGCAGCCATAGGCAGGCTATCAAAGATTTTAAAGAAAATCAGCGAAAAAAGCAGAAAAAATTTGGAGAGTCAGAAATTATACCTATCTTTGCAATCCCGAAACACCAATGGGGATTACAAAATGCGGAAATAGCTCAGTTGGTAGAGCACGACCTTGCCAAGGTCGGGGTCGCGAGTTCAAGTCTCGTTTTCCGCTCTTTTCATGAGCCGCTTGATTTTCAAGCGGCTCATTTTATATATCTGCATTTTATAAATAAAGCGTGCCGACTGAACACGGTCGGAACGCTTTATTGCATATTGTTGTTGATGTTTTACTCGGTGAAGCCGGCTACATCATCATTGCTCGTCGGGATAATCTGGTAATCTCCATTGAAGACTGTAATTATACCTTTGAGGTCTGCCGTCTTATGGGCAATCTTAAGATCCTTATATGAAGCATATTTGGTGATCCTGGCGGTAACTTCGCCTCCTTTCGCACCTGTGAATGTGGTGGATGTGGTTTTGTTGTTGACCACCCATGTGGTAGCGGAAGCCGGAGCTGTAAGGTTCTTCATATTGACATACTGGCCGAGATACTTGGCGCATTCATCATCATTGATGTCCGGAACTTTTATGGATACCTTCTCCTCCGTCTTGAATATGGTCGTGGTCTTGATCTGCGGAAGGCCGTTATACAGGTCGTATGTCGCATCCTTGAGGCTGACGATGACCTTGGTGCCTACAGGCAGAGTCTTTTCGTTAAACTCCTCTCCTTTGAGTATGATGCCTGAGTAGGCCTCACCGGTATTGTCCACGATAGAAACCATCTGGTAAAGAGCACCACAGTCGTCGTTCGCAGCGACGTATCCTTTGAATGCCACAAGGTCTTTCAATGACGCTCCGGATTCGAGGCTCTTCAGCTTCTCGTTGAGGGCCTTTACTGTCAATGCAGTGGATTCATCTGGCATTGTCTCCTTGTCGGCACGCTCAATGTTTGTTATCATTGTATTGACAGACTTTCCATAGCTGTTCTCTGAATATCCGATGGCGTATCCTGTGACGATGACATCACGCCCGTCGAATGTTACAGCATTCCATGTGTTTGCCGGATAGGAAATAGTTCCGACGATATCAGTTCCGTCTAGTATCACGTCATAATGAGGCTGGTAGATGCTGTCCTTGTAGTAGTGCATTTTTCCGGTATAGGTTACATACTGGATGGCTGGAGCCTTGGCGAAAGCATTGAAATCAGATGCCTTGTACTCTTTCGCTGAAGGGTGCGAGTATGAGCCTGTGCCTGTCTTAGTGACTACAGAGGTCTCTCCGAACTGCTTGAGCCCGCCATATAAGGTCGTAGCACCTTCTACTGTGACATTATCGCCTATGGAGAGTCCCAGGTCCTTCTTCGTGAAGACAAGGATTGTCCCTGTATCATCCTTGAGGAGAAAGCCTTTTGAATGAGTGCAGATGACTTGGCCTTCTGCTTTATAGACATTATCCACATCCTTCGAGAGAATGTCGGAAATGCTGGATACAGGGGTCTCCACTTCCTTCCCGAACTCAATCTGCTGTCCGCCGTTGCCTTCGACAAGGAGCACGTCATCAATTCTGTTGGTGCTGCTTACCTTGGCGGAGAATTTGATATACAGTGTATTTGTGCCTGCAGGCAAAGTGAAGTCGGCGATAGCTAGTCTCCAGTCTCCGGCCTTGTCTTCTACGCCGCCGAAGTCATAATCGATAGCAGGGGACCATGCCTCGCCGTCTGCAGAAAGCTTTACCTCAAAATCTGACTTGATGAATGCGTTGGCTCCTCCCTGTGCATATCTCTGCGCTCCGAATGTGAGTCTGAGGTTCTGGGATGGAACGGAGATTTTCTGGATTGTGAAGTGGTTAGGTGCCGTGCTGAAGAGCAGGTTGTTGTTCCCTGAACCGGAATACAGTGACAGCGAGCCTTTTGAAGACTGGTTGGTGCGGATGGATATGCTGCCGCAGTCGTAGCTTACATTCTCTACACCGCTTCCTTTCTCGTTCTTCCATCCGTCGAACTGCTCTGTGAATGGCCAGCCTTTGGCTGTTTCATATTTATCTGCATCCTGTACTGCAAGTTCCTTGTCGAAGGAGTTGAAGTAGATGGCCCCTTCAGGAACGGTCTCCTCCCATTCGCCATTGTCCTCTACTTCTACTGGTACGATATACATATATGTCTTATAAGAACCGAATGCCCAGCCTGATATGGTCAATGTATGGCCGTTATAGGTGCTCTTGAAGTCGTCAGACATGTAGTCGAGGCTTCCGATATTGTCTGTGCCTTCGATTTCCAGGTTAGAGTAGTTCCCGGACACCTTGAGCAGTCCTGTCAGAGTAATGTATCTGATAGCAGGAGCGCTCATGTATTCATTTACATCTGCGCCGGTGAAATTGACCGGCTCGGGCTGTGAGAACTTGGGGTCGTGCCATGTTTTCGTGAGCTGGCATCCTCCGCCGAACTGAAGCAGTCCGTTACGTGAGTCCAGTGTTCCTGAAACTGTGACCATGTCTCCTGGTATCAGGTTGTGCGATTCTCCGAGGAATGCATAGATGCATGCGTCATTTTCCTGAAGAATCACTCCTTGCTGGTTTGCGGCAACGACTGTCACGCATTCTACCGTGAACTCCTCGCCTTTTTCGGATGCAAGGACATCGGAGATGGTCGTGGATGTGGTCTTTTCAGGTCTTGGGTCGCCCGAATTGTCTTCGGTGCAGGCCACGAGGGACATTCCTGCGGTCAGGGCAAGAGCTGCCTTGAGGGCGGATTTCCAGATTGAATGTGTCATAATTTTATTTTATAATTAATGAAATTGCGGCATATAAAAACACTTCCGGAAGCGAGAATGCTTCTAGAAGTGTTCTTAATCAATGTGTTTTCTTTGCGGAAGCGGCAGGATTCGAACCTGCGAACCGCTTTAGGGCGGTCAACTGTTTTCGAGGCAGCCTCCTTCAGCCACTCGGACACGCTTCCTTGTATTTCCGGTTTCCCATCGCTTTAGCTACCTGGCTCTCCAGCCACGGCCGCGTATGATGACGCATGTTAATTCCTTCCGTCCCCTCCCTGACTCTTTTCCCGGTCAGGGGATTGCAGACTTTTCATCACCTCAGGCTATGGAAGATGATTTGGCAGTCCAAATTTACTGCAACTTGGGAGATTTAACAAGCCTTTTCTGCGATTATAGCCAGTTCTTTCTGCGGAATCTCCGTTTTTGCAAGAAAAGCTGGCGATATCTCCCGGCCGGGCATGTTATACTCCGCTAAGGCATATCTACGGCCTTGACCAGCTTCTCGGCCAGATCCACGAAAGCCAGACCGTCTGGACGTGAAGACAGGGCGGCAGGCTCTCCGGCATCCCCGTTCTCGCGGATGCTCTGGACAATGGGAATCTGGCCAAGAAGCGGAACCCCGTATTTTTCTGCCATCTTCCTTCCGCCATCCTTTCCGAAGATGTAATACTTGTTCTCAGGCAGCTCTGCCGGTGTGAACCATGACATGTTCTCCACGATGCCGAATATGCGGCGGTTGATATTCTTGTTGCGGAACATGTCCACTCCCTTCTCTACATCAGCCAGAGCAACATCCTGCGGAGTGGTTACTATTACAGCCCCCTCCATCGGAATGTCCTGTACCAGGGAGATATGGATGTCTCCTGTTCCCGGAGGCATATCGATAAGCAGATAGTCCAGGATACCCCAGCGCACCTGAAGAATCATCTGCTTCAATGCATTGCATGCCATCGGCCCTCTCCAGATGAGAGCCTGGCCGGGCTCTGCGAAATATCCGATGGACATCCACTTCACGCCATATTTCTCGACAGGCATGATGATTTCCTTGTCATTCTCATTTATCGCTTCCGGAAGAGCTCCTTCTGTGGCGGTCATCTTCGGCACAGAAGGCCCATAGACATCAGCATCTACCAGTCCGACCTTGTAGCCGAGACGTGCCAGGGCCACTGCCAGGTTGACAGCTACGGTGGATTTGCCGACGCCGCCCTTTCCTGACGCTACGCCTATTATATGGCGCACATTGTTCACCTCGTCCAGCGACAGGTTCAGCCCGGTCTGCTTTTTCGGGGCGCTCTCCTCGCGCACAACAGTCTTTACCTTCACGTCCTTCACTTCTGGAGCATGGCGGTAGATGGCTGCCTTGGCGCTGCCCACGATATACTCGGTGAGTGGATCGCGGTGTTTAGGAAACGCGAGGGTCAATGTGACTTTATCCCCATTAATCTCCACCTTGTCCACCAGCCCCAGCTCCACGATGTTGCGGTCACCTTTTCCCGGGTGAGTAACATCGTACAGCATCTTCATTATCTCGTTTTCTTTCATGTTGTTACGAAAATATAGCCTCCTTCCGGTGAACCGGAAAGAGGACTCATTGTATTATTTTATGATATTCATCTCATTCAGCAGATATCCTGCGCCACCGAACTTGTCCACCATGAACAGCACGTAACGGATATCCACGCAGATGCACCTCTGCAGGTCAGGCTCGAACATCACGTCACTGGACATTGACTCCCAGTTCCCGTCGAATGCAAGACCGATAAGACGCCCTTCTGCATCAAGTACAGGGCTTCCTGAGTTGCCGCCTGTTATATCGCAATTGGTGAGGAAGCATGCAGGGACCTTGCCTTCAGCATTGGTATACTGCCCGAAATCCTTTGCCTCATAAAGAGCCTTGACCTTGGCAGGCACGCGGAATTCATAATTGTCTGGATCCTCTTTCTCTATGACACCTGCAAGAGTCGTATAATACTTGTACAGGATGCCGTCAGCAGGGGAGTATCCCTTCACGGTACCATAGGTGAGCCGCATTGTCGAGTTGGCATCAGGATAAGACGGCTTGCCTTTCTCCCATGCCAGCAGACCTGCCGCGAATTCCTTGCTTCCCTCTGCCAGCTTTGTGTTTGCCTCCTTCAGGGATCTATATAGAGGTATATATTCTTCCACAATTGCATTGTACAGCAGCAGAGCCGGATCATTTCTGAATTCAGCGAACGAATGCAGATCTGAACTCTGCATCTTTTCGTCTGAAGCGAAGATACTTCTTTCGAAAAGATCGTTCACATAAGCATCAATATCCATGGTAGCGAAATCATAGCCTTCCAGATCCAGGTAGTCAGATGGCCTGGCATTATCACGGTAGAATTTCAGCAGACCGGCAGCAAGCTTGCGCTCCAGCGGCTCATTATAATCCTTGTACGCGCCTTTCATGGCATCCTTGGCGGCCTGGAAAGCAGCTGCCGTATCTTCCGGTGCAGCCTTGATCTGCTCCATGAGAGCCTGGGCATATTCGCCGACCAGGCTGCACATCCCGATATTGAAAGGAGCCTCCAGGATGAGCCTGAATGCAAGCTCGTCATCGGAAGAACTGTCGATGCATTCCCTGATGTCGCTCAATGCCGAGCCATAGGCAGCCTTGCGCTTCTTGCTTGCATTGACCCATTTCATGAATTCAGCTTCTTTCTGCTCCTCGCGGCCGATAATGTTCAGATCCGCAAACGCCTTCTTCTCTCCTATCCACTTCTTCCATCCGTTGGAAGAGCTTGCGTACTTGTTCGCATACTGAAGACGTACTGCCGGGTCAGCCTCCATGCCCTCCTTCATGATGTTCTGCCTCAATGTCCTTGCTGCAATGCTGACATCCTGTTTCTTGATCATCTGCTCCAGCATTGATGCGGTCTGGAATCTCTGGGTGCGTCCCGGGTATCCCATCACCATTGCGAAATCTCCTTCATTGACACCCTTCAGCGACACCTGCAGGGACTTTTTCGGAGTCATAGGCACATTGTCCTCAGAATAATCGGCAGGCTCATTGTCCTTGCCCGCATATACACGGAACATCGAGAAGTCGCAGGTGTGCCGAGGCCACATCCAGTTGTCAGTCTCGCCGCCGAACTTGCCCATTGATGCAGGAGGAGCCCCGACAAAGCGTACATCGCGGTAAACCTTGTCGATGATAAGATAATACACATTGTCATTATAGAAACTTACGACGCGGACCTCGCAGTCCGGATTTGCCGTGCTGGTCGTGCTGATAAGCTGCTTACGGGCGGCCTCCCATGCATTTTCGGCAAGTTCGCCGGCATTGGTGCTGTCCTTGAACTCCTTAAGTGCTGCGGCCCTGGCCTTTTCCAGAACATCAGTCACGTCTGTCATGCTCTGCAGGAATCTCACTGTAAGCCCTGGTACAGGCAGCTCGTCGCTGTTTTTCATGGCCCAGTATCCGTCCTCCAGGTAGTTGTGCTCAGGAGTGCTGAGCTTCTGTATGCTTCCGTAGCCGCAATGGTGGTTCGTCACGAGCAGCCCCTTGTCGGAAATCATCTCTCCGGTGCATCCGCCGCCGAACTGCACTATGGCATCTTTCAGTGAACTGTTGTTTATGTCATAGATCTGCTCAGGGGTCAGGCGGCAGCCGATATTCTCCATGGCCTTGCTGTTCATCTTCTGGAGAAGCGGCAGCAGCCACATTCCCTCGTCGGCACGTGCTCCAAGTGCGAGCATCAGGAAAGCCGACAGCGCAATAAGTGTATTCTTCATATATAAATCAATGTTTTTAATGGACGATAACAATCTTACAAAGATAGTCAATTTTCAGAACAATGTCGGTTCCAGTTCCTTGGGATGGAAACTCATCCTGTGGTACGGTGTATATCCGTATTTTCGGATGGCGGCTATATGCTCAGGAGTGGGATATCCCATGTTCCTTTCCCATCCGTATTGCGGATATTCTTCTGCAATCTTCTTCATGTACTCGTCGCGCCATGTCTTGGCGAGCACCGATGCCGCAGCTATGGATGCGAATGTGGCATCCCCTTTCACGACGGTCCTGTAGTCTGCTGTGCCGTACTTCCCGAATGGCCGGAACTTGTTCCCGTCAATGAGGAGGAAATCCGGAGACGGCATTAGCCGGGCTACGGCACGCTGCATGCCTGTCACAGAGGCCCATAGGATATTAAGCTCATCAATCTCCTCAGGTGATACCTGCTCTACTGCCCATGCGATGGCTTCATTTTCAATGACTTTTCTCACTTCATCACGATGGGCCGCGGTCATCTTCTTCGAATCGTTCAGCAGCGGGTGGAAGAAATCCTTCGGGAGAATTACTGCGGCGGCGAATACGGGGCCTGCGAGAGGTCCGCGTCCGGCTTCATCGCAGCCAGCCTCAATGAGATCTTCGTTCATGAAATTTTTCAGATCCGGTGTGTTCATCTTTGCCAATGTTTGTGTGGATATCTTCTTGCCTTTATAGCTTCCGTCGCCATGCCAATGCCGCGGTTGCAGACTGCGAAATTAACGATTATTTCCTGGATAAGACAGCTTTCATCCAGAAAGTCTGCTTGCCAGGGCACCATCGGAAAGGTTATAAAATATGTTCAATGACAATAAAAAATTGTCAAAAGACTTAAAAATCTTCGCAAAAAAGTTAAAAAACATATATTTCTGTATGAATAACGGCGTCTCGGGTCACTTTTGCTTGGAAATCTTATCGCCTAACGCGAGATTTGCGGAAAAGGAGATCGAATTATGAAGAAAACAGAACAGGTGGACCAGGAGCTGGAAAGAGCATACGCATCATTCGGAAAGATGATGGCCGAGGATGAGGTGTACAGGAATCCAGCATTGACCTTCGAGGAGATATGCCGCCGTATAGGTGTTCCGGTGGGCAGGCTGGACAGGTATATCTACTCTGAGATGGGAATGACCGGGCGTCAGATTATGGAAGCATATAGAAGGAATATGACTTACGGCGGAGCCGGTCAGCTAGATAAAATGTTTTAAAGAAGTGGCCTCCAGCTATTGTTATTGCATATTTGTTTTATTAGATTTGCAATAGAAGCGGCCACGGCTGCTTCCGGCATATCCGCCAGGATTGCCAGGTCATATTATAAACTAATAACACACTAAAGGTCATGAAATCCTATTCTACTAAAGACATCCGGAACGTGGTCTTGCTTGGCAGCACCAAGTCAGGCAAGACCACATTAGCGGAGGCGATGCTTTACGAGGGTAAAGTCATTGACAGACGCGGCTCGGTCGAGAACAAGAATACCGTATCAGACAATACGGAGATTGAGCAGATGAACCAGAGGTCCATATTCTCTACTCCTTTGTACGCGGAGTTCATGGATACCAAGTTCAATATAATAGATACCCCGGGTTCTGATGATTTCGTTGGAGGAGCAGTTTCAGCATTCAAGGTATGCGAGAACGGAATCCTGGTGATCAACGCGCAGCAGGGAGTGGAAGTGGGGACAGAGATATTCGCGCGTTATGCGGAACAGTACAATGTTCCTGTAATAGTGGCTGTAAACCAGATTGACGGCGAGAAGGCTGACTGGGAGACAGTCCAGAACAGCATGAAGGAGGCTTTCGGGAACAAGCCTGTCATAATACAGTTCCCGGTGAATCCTGGTCCGTCATTTGACGGATTCGTGGATGTCCTGAAGATGAAATACTATCATTTCAAGGACAATAACGGAACCAGGGAGGACCTGGAGATTCCGGAAAATCTTAAGGATGAAGCAGAGCTTCTGCGCCAGTCGCTTATCGAGACTGCCGCTGAATATGACGATACATTGATGGAGAAATTCTTTGACGCGGGATCCCTTACCGAGGATGAGATACGCAAGGGCCTTGGAATCGGAGTTCGTGCCGGCAAGGTGCTTCCTGTATTCTGCCTATCGGCGAAGAAGGATATAGGTGTAAAGAGACTTATGGAGTTCACTATCAGGACTTCCGCATCTCCTGAAATCACAAGGACATTGACGAGGGACGGAGATGAAGTTCAGTGCAAGCAGGACGCTCCTACCACATTATTCATATATAAGACAGATGTCGAGCCTCACCTCGGAGAAGTCTCATATTTCAAGGTCATGAGCGGCGAGCTGGATGAGGGCATGGATCTCGAGGATGCTGTGACAGGAAACCGCGAAAGGATCTCGACAATCTATGCTGTGGCAGGCTCGAAAAAGGAGAAGGTGACGGATATGATGGCGGGAGATATCGGGTGCGCCGTGAAGCTCCGTGCCGGAAAAACCAATGTGACTCTGGCGCAGCCTGGCACAGGAATCTCTTATGAGCCTATCAAGTTCCCAGCACCTAAATACCGTACGGCGGTCAAGGCGAAAGTCCAGGCAGACGAGACCAAGCTTGGTGATGCCCTTAACAAGATTTCCGCGCAGGATCCGACCGTGATTGTAGAATATTCCAAGGAATTGAAGCAGACTATATTGAGTGGGCAGGGCGAGCAGCATATCAATGTCGTCAAATGGCGTCTCCAGAACGAGTTCAAGGTGGAGATCGAGCTGTTCCCTCCTAAAATACCATATCGCGAGACCATCACCAAGACGGCTACAGCGGAGTACCGTCACAAGAAGCAGTCCGGAGGTGCCGGACAGTTCGGCGAGGTCCATCTGCTGATATGCCCGATAGTTGAGGGCGTTCCGTTCACAAACAAGTTCAAGATTGACGGAAAGGAGACCACACTCAATGTCAAGAGCCAGGAGTCGTATAACCTGGAGTGGGGCGGCAGGCTGGAGTTCTATAACTGTGTCGTCGGAGGTGCAATCGATGCCCGCTTCATGCCGGCCATCCTGAAGGGTATCATGGAGAAGATGACAGAGGGACCGCTTACAGGCTCGTATGCCCGAGATATCAGGGTCTTTGTCTATGATGGGAAGATGCACCCTGTGGATTCCAATGAAATTTCATTCGTACTGGCTGCCCGCAATGCATTCAAGGAGGCATTCCGTAATGCAGGTCCGAAGATCATGGAGCCTATCTATAATCTGGAAGTGCTTACACCTGGCGAATATATGGGCGCCTGCATGTCGGATCTCCAGAACAGGCGTGCCATCATAGAGGGCATGGGAAGTGACAAGGGATTCGAGGTCATCAAGGCCAGGGTGCCGCTTGCTGAACTCTACAGATATTCGACTGCTCTCAGCTCCCTGACATCCGGAAGTGCCACATTTACAATGCAGTTCGCTGACTATCAGCCTGTACCTGGCGATGTGCAGACAAAGCTGCTTGCAGAATATGCCGCTCAGGATACGGAAGAGTAGGAACTGGAAGATATCTGAAAACCGACAAAAGACGGGTGCAAAGAAAAGCTCTTTGCACCCGTCTTTTGTCGGTTTTACCTATGCGCTTTTTGTACGATTGTCACGTCTGCCGCGAAACCGTTGTAGCCATTGGAAAAAATGCGATATGTACAAGATCTCGTTTTCTGAGTCGGATTTGCAGTGTGCTTTACCCTGATAATCTGCTTATATCTCTCAAAACCTTTGATTTGAGCATTGCCGGTATCTTCCTTATCATAAAAGTCTTTCTCCTCTGGAGGAACAGAGAACGAATTTTCCAAGGTTATGCCTTCACTCTTTTTCAGGCACTCTAATCTGCTCAGTCCAAAAGAGACTACTTCCAGATCGCTATATCCATCTTCTGGCGGAACAATAATCTCAAGGTTATTCATATCCACAAGGCAATCATTTGAATAAAGATAAATCTCTCCAAATTCATACCCGCCTGCCATGAAATCTTCCTGCTTCTTCGAACAAGAGCCGGACAATATAATCAGCAGTACTGCTGCAATGCATGTGCAAATCGTCTTTTTCATCATTTCAGTGTGTATTAGTTAATATCAGAGTTCAGCATTTAGTACATTTCGCAATCTGCGTCGTTGGGCTGCCTTTAATGCTGGTTTATCAGGGCCTTGGCTATGTTCAGCGCAGGTGTGGCGCCTTCCTCTAGCAGGGTGTCGAGAGTGAACTGCATCAGGGCCTCATTCAGCAGAGCCTCGGCTTCCGCATCTCCGGCATTGCGCCATTCCTCTTTCAGGATCCTGACTTTCTCGTAATCCTGTACGCCTTCTATGAGACGCTCGAAATGAGGGCTTGAATATCCGTCAGGATATACCATGAAGCAGTCGCCTGCAGGCCATGTCCTGAACCGGGCATCTTTCATCGGGTCTGCGGTCCAGCTGTTGTATGCCCAGCGGAGATATCCGTCATATCCGTTGGCCGCGGCGAACCATCCTATCCATTCAGCCTCTGCGGGCTCAGAGGCCAGGAATGTATTCGGCACTCTCTCTGCACAGCATGTGTAGTAGGTTGTTATAAGCCCTTTTGCACGCCTTTCGATGATCTCGTCTGCCGGAAAATCTTCGCGCAGTGCTACGCAATAGTCATAAAGCTCGTCCACCAGGGATTTGTGGTATGAGCCTGCCAATGAGACCTTCATGTCCGGTGCGGCTTCACGGATGACATCCAGGGCATTCTTCATGTCCTCTTCCGGGCGCTCGTCCATTGCGATAGCAGTCTTGCTGAACAGACCTTTTTCTTTCAGATGGATGGCGAAAGCCTTTATGAATGAGCCCCAGTATTCCCTGTATTCATGCGAGCTTGTGGTGCATTGGAAATATTCTGTCTCTCCGGTTTCCCCGTTGACGTAATCAAATGTCATCTTCCATGGGATCATGGTGTAGCAGTTTATCTGCCTGTCGATTCCGATGCCCGACATGAACTCCGCCCACCTGTCGAATATGCTGAAGTCATAGCTCCAGCTTCCGTCGGAATTCTTTATCTTCTTCACCATGGAGCCGAAGGCATCCTCTGTCTGCCCGTTCCATGGCTTGTCCATGATGGTGGCGGTCGCCACTTTCTGCCCGGCATCTGCCAGCATCTTCATGACAGGCTCCATGTGGCGGAAATGGTCGTCGCTCCAAGGCTCTACGCCATAATACCGCGCCACTGCATAAGGGTTCTGCCATAAATCCAGGTGAAAAGCCCATTCGGACGGTTCTGGAAGGATCCTTCCGATGACCTCAAGCCTGATCGGCAGTGTCAATGCCCTAGTCCCTTTTGCCTTGATTTTCAATGTCCCTGAATATGTCCCTGGGGCAGCGTCTGAAGGGACTGCCACCTTTACCCATAGTGGCTGCGCCATGCTGTCAGGCAATGTCTTGAGCGTATCTGCCGCGATAATGTCGGCGACATAAAGTGAATCGAACTGGCCTTTCGGACGGTATCCGCATTGGCCGAATCCATCCTTCAGGACATCCGCCATCACGTATTTCACGAAAGAGGCCTGGATGCATGATGCAGGAATCCTGTCATGGCTTGACTTGAGATCCGAGGCTTCTGCCTTAAGCTTGGACAGGGGCCTTGCCGACCACAGCACAGCCTGCGCTGATGTCTTTTCTCCACGCCATGCGGGGAATGTGAATGACGAGTCCATAAGCATTGTCCTGTCCAGCACGTGTTTATGAGGAGCGGCGCCGGCCTCAAGTGTGAAATGACGGTCTGTGCCTGCCCATCCTCCGTCGAGCGCAGGTGCTCCGCACCCGCAGCAAATCCAGGTCGCCAGCGTCAGCCAAGTAAAAATTCCATGTTTCATTTGACATGATTTATAAACCAACTTTCCAAAGATAGGAATATTATTTTGGCAAATCTCATGGACAAGGCGTAACTTTGCAGCCATAAACGAGACATTTATGGAAGTAAGGGCGAAAAAAGCATTGGGACAGCACTTTCTGACTGACCAGAAGATCGCGCAAGCGATTGTGGCGGCGCTGCGGCATCCGTCTGCCGATGTGATGGATGTCCTGGAGATAGGTCCTGGAATGGGTGTCCTTTCGCAGTATCTTCTTGGGCGCGATGACATCAATCTTAAGATGATAGAAATAGATAGCGAGTCAGTGGAATATCTGGAGAGGCATTTCAGCGAGGCGCGTGGTCGTGTAATCTACGGTGATTTCCTGAAGCTTGACATTGACCACATCTTCCCTGGTGATTTCAATGTCATCGGCAACTTCCCGTATAATATCTCGTCACAGATCTTCTTCCGCATCCTTGACTACCGTAGCCGTATTCCGCAGACAGTATGTATGATACAGAAGGAAGTGGCGGAGCGCATTGCCGAAAGGCCCGGATCTAAGACATACGGAATTCTTTCCGTGCTTCTTCAGGCATGGTATGACATAGAGTATCTCTTTACGGTCGGCTCTGGAGCATTCGCACCTCCTCCTAAGGTGCAGTCTGCCGTGATAAGGCTTACCAGGAATTCGAGGACGGATCTTGGCTGTGACGAAGACTCTTTCAGGAGCATTGTCAAGACTGCTTTCGGCCAGAGGCGGAAGACATTGAGAAACTCATTGAAGCCCGTCATAGTCGCGAAGGCTGCCAGGGAAGGCTGGGATGCGGAGACGCTTGCTTCCTTCACCTCTGATCCTGTGTTTGAACTCCGTCCGGAACGCCTTGGAGTAGAAGATTTCATTGAACTGACCAGGAAGCTGTCCTGAAATGATTGAAAACTGTTTTCGAAACGAAATGCGGTATTTTCATTACGAAAGCGATGGAATGTTAAGTATAATTTGTAAATTTGGCCGTTGTCCGGTGTCATGCATATACGGACAGTTCTGACCGTAAGCGTTCAGGATAGAGAAGATAAACTGAAAACTATTTGAATAACAGACTGATGGATATTGCAAATTCACACAAGGCACATCCGTGGCACGGAATTGACCTAGGAGAAAATGTTCCTGACGAGGTACGTGCGTTCATAGAGATCGTACCGACAGACACTGTAAAATACGAAGTAGATAAGGCTTCCGGCTATCTTTCTCTTGACAGGCCGCAGAAGTTCTCCAATATTGTACCGTCCCTTTATGGCTTCCTTCCGAGAACATATTGCGCCAGGCACATGGCTGAGCTTACCAACCAGGCGCTTGCCAGATACGATGTGGAAGGGGATGGGGATCCGCTCGATATATGTGTCCTTACGGAGAAGGATGTGACACATGGAGATATCATTGTACGCGCAAGGCCGATAGGCGGTCTCAGGCTTCTGGATCATGACCAGGCTGATGACAAGATTATCGCAGTCTTGAAGAATGATGCTGTTTATGGGCATCTTACTGATATTGATGAGCTTCCGAAGGATATCATACGCAGGCTCATCCATTATTTCACCACGTACAAGGATATTCCGGGGGAGAACAGCCAGCGCATGAAGTTCATAAGCATCTATGGGGCGGACACCGCGAAGGATGTGATACTCAGGTCAATGCAGGACTATCAGGAGCTGATATCCAGTAAGCAGCTGACTAAAAAGTAAGAATCTGTTTTGAAATTATTAAAAAGTTGTTTGTGGTAAAATTCCTTCATCTTCTTCCCGAGGATTCAGGTCAGATAGGCACCGCTATCTTCCCCGAATCCTCGGTCGAACCTGAAGTTTGCCCTCTCAAACCTTCAGATAATAATTCCAAAACAGCTTCTAAAATTCGCATAATAGATTGATCTATAAATTATCAGCGATTTTCAAAATAGGCGTACATGCCATTTTGAAAATCGCTAACTGTTTAAGTACCAGTTGTTTTAACAAAAACTCTATTTCAAGGCAGCTAGAATATCCTCAACTATAAGTTTCGGGGTGAGGCGGTTGCGGAGCGCCAGCTCAGAATACGGTACACGGTCGTAGAACTCCTTGCGCAGCCCCTTGCAGAGCACACGCATTGATGAAGGTCCATAATAGGCCGCGATCTTTTCGCCGAAGCCTCCGGCTATGATGCCGTTCTCGAGGGTTACGACAAGCTTGTGCCTGTCGCGGAGCTTCTCCATGAGATTTTCATCGACACCCGTGATGTATCTTGGGTTGATGATTGTCGGGTCAATGCCCTTTTCCTTCAGCAGCCCTGCGACCTGTTCTGCCAGCTGCCAGTAGTCGCCGAGTCCGATGAGAGCGACTCCGCTGCCATTATGATCCACAACATACCTGTTCAGGTCGCTGTAGTCTGTGTCGAACTTAGCATCAGGTCTGGATGTCACTACGTTAGGCACTCTTACTGCTACAGGGTGCGACTTCTGCGAGAGGGCCCAGTCCATCATCGCCACGTACTCTTCCTTGCATGTCGGGGCAAGATAGACAAGGTTCGGTATGTTCGCCATAAGAGGAATGTCGAAAATGCAGAGGTGTGTGGTGTCGTTCATTCCGTCGGCACCGGCCATGGTGACCATGATGACAGCCGGATTGTTGTTCACGCACAGGTCCTGTGAAAGCTGGTCATAAGTCCTCTGGATGAACGTGCTGTGTGTACTGAAGACCACCTTGGCTCCTCCTTTGGCGAGTCCTGATGCCATTGCCACGCCGTTCTCTTCAGCGATGCCTACATCTATGAACTGCTTTCCTGCCTCTTTCCTGCGTTCGGGACCGAAGCCGATACCGGCAGGGACCGCGGCATGCATCACCACCAGGTCAGGATTCTCATGGATCTTCTTCATAAGATATTGTCCCATAATTTCCGGCCAGTTTTCACCGCTGGAGACATTGACCTTTCCTGTAGGTATGTCGAAAGGCATGCTCCAGTGGAACTGCTCCTTGTGCTCCTCTGCCGGCTTATAGCCTTTTCCTTTCAATGTATGGATATGCACCACTACTGGATGAGTGGAGTCCTTGACTCCTTTGAAAGCCTGGATAAGAGCTTGGATGTCATTGCCCTCCTCGATATATACATAGTCCAGTCCGAGAGACTTGAAGTAGTTGTCGCCGGACTTCCCGCCTGTCGCGCGGAGCTTCGCCAGCGAGCCGTACAGTCCTCCATGGTTTTCAGCAATCGACATTTCATTGTCATTGACAACCACGATGAAGTTCGTGCCGTATTCTCCGGCATTGTCAAGCCCTTCAAATGCTTCTCCGCCGCTGAGCGAGCCGTCTCCGATTATTGCTATCACATTTCCTTTCCCGCCCTTGATGTCACGTGCCTTGGCAAGGCCGAGGGCAAGGCTGATGGATGTGGATGTGTGCCCTACCATGAACCAGTCATGTTTGCTCTCGAGAGGTTCGCTGTAGCCTGACACGTCGTCGTACTTGTTCGGGTCCAGGAATGCGGCTGCCCTGCCTGTCAGCATCTTATGTACGTATGACTGATGCGACACGTCGAACACGAACTTGTCCTCCGGAGAGTTGAACACATAATGGAGCGCGATGGTCGCCTCTACCATTCCCAGATTCGGTCCCACATGTCCGCCATGTACGGACAGCTTCTGTATCAGCGCTGTCCTGGCTTCTGAAGCAAGTGTCTCCAGCTGTCCGGCGTCAAGTTTCTTGACATCTGCCGGTGATTTTATGTTCTCAAGTATCATAAGGTATATCTGTTTAAAACTGTTCTGAAGTCATTGTCTGAAGGCTTTTCCTCTCAACTTAATTTCTGGTGTAGTACGAGTCCCGGTATTCTTTAGGGGATCTTCCGGTTTCTTTCTTGAACATCCTGGTGAAGTGCTGAGGGTACTGGAATCCCAGCTTGTAGGAAATCTCGTTCACTGTGAGCTGCGGATCCGCCAGGTAGTCTTTCGCCAGGTTTATCAATGTTCTGCGGATATGCATCTGCGGAGAAAGTCCGGTCTCTTTCTTTATCAGGTCGCCCAGATAGTTCGGCGAAAGATGCAGGGCATCAGCGCAGTATGACACGGAAAGCAGCCCGTTTTCCGCAGCTTTGCCGGAGAGGTAGTAATCATTGATTATCTCCTCCAGTCGTGACAATGCATCTTTATTTACATTGTCCCTGGTTATGAACTGGCGGTCATAGAACCGCACGCAGTAGTTCAGGAACAGTTCGATATTCGATGTGATCAGACGTTTCGAGTGCTTGTCGATGTCATGCTCCAGCTCGCTGAGGATGTTATGAAAGCATTCCAGCACCACATCCCTCTCGCGTTCAGCCAGATGCAGAGCCTCATTGGACTGGTATGAGAAGAAAGAGAATGTATGGATCTCCTTGGCGAGGGGTGTGCCGCGCAGGAGGTCGGGATGGAAAAGCAGCGCCCAACCTTTCGGCTTGATTTTCACGCCGTCATCGATGACTCCCACTACCTGCCCGGGCGCGATGAACACAAGCGTGCCTTCCTGGTAGTCGTATGTCTGGCGTCCATAGACCATGTCGCCGCATCTGACATCCTTAAGGAACACGGCATAGAACCCCAGCCGCTTGAGCCCTTTGGAAATCTCTCCGCACTTCGACAGGTCAATGATGCTGACCAGCGGGTTCAATGTCTCCGCCCCGACCCACTTGTTATAATCGTCAATATTGTCCAGCTGCGCTATAGGCGCATTCTTAGGTATCTCGGAAATCATGGCGTCTTCTAATTTACGTTGCAAAATTAGCAGAATCCACGGAACTGCTATATACTTGCATAACGGAAAAAACTACCAGAATTACATTGCCATGACAAGGTGGTATCCTGATGGGTATAATTGGATGAAATTTTGTAATTTTGTGCTTTACGGCCCTGGAGAATCATCATGAGCGGTGGAAACCACATAAAATAATATTGGAGTATGAGAAAATATCTGCTGATTATTGCGGCGTTGCTTGGCAGTATTGTCATGACGGCACAGAATAGGGAAAGTGTGAAGATCACTCACGGACCATGGCTCTGTGACATGACGGAGGATGCTGTAACCGTAGTATGGAAAACTGATGTCCCTGCTACCGGATGGGTCGAATTCGCTGAAGACCAGGGGCAGCATTTCTATTCTGAAGAGCATGAGCGTGTCTATGATGCCCGTTTCGGACGCCGGCTGACACATGAGACTATCCATTCT
Source organism: uncultured Bacteroidales bacterium (assembly GCA_934691625.1). Classification (GTDB taxonomy): domain Bacteria; phylum Bacteroidota; class Bacteroidia; order Bacteroidales; family UBA932; genus Cryptobacteroides. Next base: position 161,679 of record CAKUTA010000002.1, read on the forward strand.
GTGCGCCTTGCCGGTCTTAAGCCAGGCACAAGATATATGTACAGAATATTTTCACAGGCATTGACAGGATGGGGAGAATATGATGATGCCAAGCTGGGGGAGACGGCAGCGTCTGTAGTCTATAAGAAGGCCCCTTACAGCTTCAAGACATTCAGCAATGATACTGATGAACTCAAGTTCTTTATCCTCAATGACGTGCATGGCAGGGCCGATGATGTCAGAAGGCTTTGTGCGGATGTGGACTTCTCGCAGTATGATTTCGTCCTGCTTAACGGGGATATGCTTTCATCTACCGAGAATGAGGAGCAGATTTTCAGCGGATGGCTGGATGCATGCGTGGACATGTTCGCGAAGAATGTCCCGATAGCGTATGTGCGCGGAAATCATGAAAACAGGGGGCAGTACGCGGATAATATCTATAGGTATTTCCCGTCCCATACAGGGCAGTTCTACTATTCTTTCGATGCTGCCGGTATCAGTTTCCTGGCTCTTGACTGCGGAGAGGACAAGCCTGATTCAGACATTGAATATCACGGTATCCTGGAGAGCGACAAATATCGGGAGCAGGAGGCTGCATGGCTGAAGAGTGAAATCGGCAACCTGCGCTATTCCAAGCGGATAGCTTTTCTCCATATCCCGGCAGGCAATACTACATGGCATGGCGATATCCTTCTGCATGAGTTGATTACGCCTCTTCTTAATGGAGCCGGAGTGTCGCTGATGTTTTCAGGCCATACCCATAAGTATGCTGTGCGGAAAGCTGGTGAACTCGCTGATTTTCCGGTACTTATAAATGGTAACAGGACTTATGCCAGCGTGACGGTGTCGGGAAAGAAAATCCATGTGGAGATAGTAGGGGAGACTGCGGAGGAAAACCACAGCCTGGACTTCCGTTTCAGATAGCATGTCTGCTATTTCAAAACAGCTTCTAAAATTTTATTCCGAAGGATACCTGTCCTATCCACTTGGTATTGTTCAGGAGAAGACGTGAACGGTCGCCTAGTGTAGATGTCGTCACCTTTCCGGACAGGCCGACATAGTATTTCGGGAACTGGCGGACAAGGGACAGCCGTCCTATTATCATGACATCTGGAAAACGGTAGGGGGCTCTCCCGATGTTCTGGCCGATTCGAAGCCTGTTGTGGCTATAGACCACCAGCTGCGGAATAGCTGACAGGTGCATCAGCCAATGCTGCCGTATTACGAAATTGTATCCGTAGCCGACTCCAATGCTTCCGTAGGATGTGTTCAGTGCCATGGACGGGTTGCCGATTCCTTCATCAGCTCTGGCGCTCAGCCTCCCAAGGGAATATGAAAGCCCTGCAAGGATGCTTCCTCCGCTTCGCCGTTGTGTCCAGGAGTATGAAAATGCGGCAGGATAGGAGAATCGTCTGGCGTTGAACGCATAGTAGGTATTCACGAGCAGCATGTCCATATTGACCACGCCTTCCGGAATGTAGGACTTGTCTCCGTTTACCTCAATGTTGCCCTTATATACGCCTGATGCCTGATATACGGCGTCTATCCCGATGCGGTTTCCATAGAATGCCATGTTCAGTTCGGTGGATGATTTCCGTGTGAAGGCATTTGCCGGATCCATCTTTATGCCTATTCCCAGGCCGCGGTAGGCGATATTGGCACTGATGGTGGTCTTCATGCTGGTTGAGAGCCTTGCGCGGATGTTTCCGCGTTCCACTCGCCCTCTGGAATCAATGTCCGCTCCGGAACAGTTTACGGCGAACCCAAGCTTCAGTTTCTGCGGTATTCTGGCGATATATGATGTGTCGTTCTTCACGATGTGGTCCCTGAAGTCGAGAACATTGTCAAGCAGTCTCATTGGCCAGCATTTCCGTACGGCCGCAGTGTCCCCGGTGAAGTCCGGAGCCTGCGCCTGCATGACGGCAGAAGCGCCCAGCAGGAGGATTATGGTCAATGTCTTTTTCAATTTCCTGTTTACGAAGTAGCTGAAAAATCCGGTATGAGGCATGCGCCATCATATCGGACAGTGCAAAGTTACGCAAATTTATTTATGTCCGGGATCTCCATCAATGCCTTTATCCGGCAGGCGCTGGATAGGCAGATCGCGGCAATGATGTGATTAGTCATAAATGAGGATTGCCTGATGTGAGGTAAACAGCTAATTTCGCAGGATAAACAGATGCGAGACTATGCAAACTATTTCACCTGGAGATACGGAAGTTGTAATAAATCATATAACTCATAGGTATTCAGGAACTTTCAAGGCGGTAGATGATGTCAGCGCCAGTCTGCTTGGGCATAACGTGACAGGGCTGCTCGGTGCGAACGGCGCCGGTAAATCCACATTGATGAATATAATATGCGGAGTCCTTACCCCGACATCGGGTGATGTCTTCATAAATGGGTGCAGCATTCTTGAAGACCCTGTCAATGCAAAACGGCAGATAGGCTTTCTTCCGCAGAAACCACCGCTTCTTCCAGATTTGACCGTGGAGGAATATCTGCGATATGTCGCAGACCTGCGTATGGTGGCGGACAGGGATGTGGCTGTCGGCGAGGTGATGGAGAAATGCGGGATAGAGCAGTTCCGCCATCGTCTGATAAAGCACCTCTCGGGTGGCTACCAGCAGAGGGTCGGGATAGCACAGGCATTGATACACAGGCCGGCATGCATTGTCCTGGACGAGCCGACTAATGGGCTGGACCCTATACAGATAGTCGAGATCCGGCATCTGATACGCGACATCGCGGAAGACCGCCTGGTGCTGCTCTCTACCCACATTCTCCATGAAGTGGAGCTCACATGCGACAATATCCTGATGATGGCATCAGGGCATCTGGTGTTCGACGGAAGCATCGGCAGCTTCACCAGCAGCATTCACCGTGAGGCCCTGCTGGTTTCCATGGGATCAATGCCGCCGGACGAGGTTCTGCTTGCCATCAAAGGCGTCGATGCCGTATCTCAGGCAGAAGGGCACATCGGCTTCAGAAAGCTGGTCATCAGCGGAAATCCTGATGATACAATCGAAAGAATCATGGCATTGTCCCTGGCGAATGGGTGGCATCTTCATGAAATCATGAAGGAAACCCCTTCTGCCGATGATATTTTCAGATACCTTAATTCAAATACCAGGAAATGAAACAGATCAGAGCCATCTGCAGAGCAGAGCTCAGCCAGCTCTTCTTTTCTCCAATAGCATGGCTGATAATAGTGATATTCAGCTTCCAGATATATCAGACATTTACCGAAGGAGTCTCCTCCTTAGCTGAAGACCTGGAACTGTTCGGCGGAGCAAGCAATGTTACATACACGCTTTTTGCTCGCATGGGAGGACTGTGGACCGGCATAAAAAGCAATTTGTACCTGTTCATCCCGCTGCTTACAATGGGACTTATGAGCCGGGATATGGGCAATGGCGCCATCAAGCTGCTGTACTCGTCACCTGTAACATCATTCCGCATTGTCCTGGGCAAGTTCATGTCAATGATTCTGCTGTCGGTCATAATGATAGGGCTGACTATTCCGGCTATAATATTTACCGCCGCAGCTGTTCCTGATGCTGATTATGGTCTGATATTCAGTGGAATGACCGGGCAGTTCCTCCTGTTCTGGGCTTATGCCGCAATAGGACTGTTCATGTCATGCTTGACCGGCTATCAGATTGTGGCGGCGATACTTACATTCGTCACTCTCAGCTTCCTGAACATGGTCGGCAGCATGGGGCAGAAGATTGCCATTGTCCGTGACCTGACCTACTGGGCTTCGCTTTCCGGAAGGACATCCCAGCTTACGGCAGGGCTCATATCTTCCGAAGACATAATATATTTCTTCATTGTCATCATACTCTTCGTCAGCTATAGCGTATTCCTTCTGCAGTACAGGCGCGACAGGAGAGCATGGACATGTGCTGCGCGATATGCAGGCGCCACGACAACGCTTGTGCTGCTGGGTTATATCAGCTCCAGGCCGAGGATGATCCTGTATCACGATGCCAGCAGAACCAAGGTGAACACTTTGACAGCCAATAGTATAAAGGCTATTAAGGAGATCTCTGGAAGGCTTGATGTCACGACTTATGTCAATGTCGCCGACTATGACTGCTGGTCGGAGGCTCCGGAGGCGGTCAATGCGGACAAGGAAAGGTTCAAGATGTATCTCCGCTTCAAGCCTGATATAAGGATGAAATATGTGTATTTCTACGATGAGCCGCTTCATAATTCAGACTATGGTTCCGGCGGAATGACTACTGAGGAGCTGGCGAAGAAGATGTCTGAAGGCCTGGGCGTGGCTTGGAAGAAGGTGCTGAAACCTGAAGATATCAGACAGATGATAGACCTGTCAGTGGAGAAGAATCATGTCGTGAAGCAGCTTGTGACGGCAGACGGGCGCAGGACCTGGCTGCGTCTGTATGACGATATGATGAAATATCCTGGAGAGCAGGAGATTACATCAGCATTGAACCGACTGGAGAATGGCGCGGTGTCAGTAGGATTCCTGTCCGGTCACGGTGAGCGGAGTATAGTTAGGGACGAGGACGGTGACTATAGCGGATTCTCGTCCGACATGGATTCCCGCAGCGCATTGGTGAATACCGGTTTCGATGTTTGTGAAGTCAATGCTGACACCATCATCAGGAGCGATATCCTCGTGGTTGCCGATCCGGAGGGAGCATTGGCTCACGATGAGGAAAAGCATATTCTCGACTACATCGGCAATGGAGGCAATATGATTATTGCAGTGGAGCAGGGAAATAAGGATAATGTGGAAGGAGTTCTTTCTGCGCTTGGAGTACAGATGGCGGACAGCATAATAACATTGCCTGGGAGTCCTGCGGCGCCGGAGCTTGTGCCTGGCATGATAACGGCAGCCGCAGATTCATTATGCCGGCAGTTCGCTGGCGGGATGCCTGTATCCATGCCTACGGCGGCATCGCTTACATGCAGTCCTGCCTACGGCTGGGCTGCTGTCCCTGTCCTGGAGCTTCCTGATGGCACAGTTCTGGCTTTCGCGCTTTCGCGTAATGTGGACGGGCGTGAGCAGCGGGTGATGGTCATAGGTGACGCTGACTGCCTGTCGAACATTGAAATGACGGTGAAAAGAAAGGCTCTTAAGGCATATAACTCCAGGTTCTGCACCGGTGTGTTCAACTGGCTGTCAGACGGAAAGCTGCCTGTGGACATTTCCAGGCCAGGGCCGGTGGATAACGTCATAAATGTGTCCAGGGCAGCGGCGTTCCGCTGGATGATCCTTTTCAAATGGATTCTTCCCGGGCTGCTGGCCGTCTGCGGGGTTATTCTTATAATCAGGCGCCGCAGGCAGTAGCATTGGCAGCTTCTGTCCTCCCGAAAAGTCCGGGTAGTCCCGATTCAACTAGCCAAGAGGCGCTGCGATAATTTTTAACTTAAAAACAATTGACTTATGCCCTTCAGGCTTGTGTAAGATAAAGTGGAAGAGTATATTTTGGTTAATTGATTAAATATCAATATGTTAATGTTATTCAAAATCGTCGTATATGCTATTTTGAGAAATGCTAAATAACCGTAAATCAACGAATTGTGTAAAATAGCGCTGTGGCTTGCAAACCTAAAAAGCATAGTCCCGAAAACAATCGCAACTTCGCAGAAATCACAGTCATCGGACTCCGGAATTCGCTTGTCGGCATAAATCTGCGCAGGGACATTGAGAAATGCCTGGAAAATGCAGTATGTCTTCCTCAAAACGGTTGCGCTCATGGAATATAAATAACTGCATATCAACAAATTAAGCATATTTCTACTACATAACTATAGGAGTAGAGATATGCTTAATTGTTTGTCAATCAGTTTGTTATGTTCCACGAAATTATAACACTCCCATGTATGTCAATCATCAGTGTCAGCACAGAACAGATATCCCAATTGCGCCTCAGTCAAATTCGGCAAAGCTCCAGATATCAGATGGCAATCCTGGAGTAAATACGGCTACGGAGGACATTCATGTGCCGGCACTAGCTTTCGTAGTCTTACGTGCGTCTTACGTGCGTCTTACGTGTCGTAAAAATTACTCCGTTTAATCGAAATTTGCTAAATTTGCGTGTTTCGGGAGAAGATTATATTCGAGGACGTCAGAAATTGCGTGACGGCTCCCGGACTATGGCTGCGAAAAATAAATTAAGTATATTATGTTCAACACTTTTTACAGAACAAACACTTGCGGTGAACTCCGTCTTGGGGACACTGGTAAGAAAGTGGTGCTTTCCGGGTGGGTGCAGAGAACCAGGAAACTGGGCGGAATGACATTCATCGACCTCCGTGACCGTTACGGCATTACCCAGCTGGTGGTAAGTGCAGACGCTCCGGCAGAGCTTGTCGAGGTGGCAAATTCCCTGGGACGTGAATTCGTCATCCAGGCCGAGGGTGAGGTTATCGAACGTCAGAGCAAGAACCCTAAGATGGATACCGGTGAAATCGAGATCAGGCTCAGTTCAATCCATATCCTGAACAAGTCTGTCACACCTCCTTTCACTATAGAGGATGAAAGCGACGGCGGAGATGATATCCGCGCGAAATACAGATATCTGGATCTCAGAAGAAATCCTCTGAAAAATGCGCTCGTACTGCGTCACAAGATTGCTCACGAGGTGCGAAACTTTCTGGATTCCAAAGGGTTCATGGAGATTGAAACTCCATATCTCATCAAATCGACACCTGAGGGCGCACGTGATTTCGTGGTGCCTTCCAGAATGAATGCAGGCGAATTCTATGCCCTGCCGCAGTCTCCGCAGACATTCAAGCAGCTTCTCATGGTTGCGGGCTACGACCGCTATTTCCAGATTGTACGCTGTTTCCGTGATGAGGACCTTCGCGCGGACCGTCAGCCTGAGTTTACACAGATTGACTGCGAGATGTCATTTGTGGAGCAGGAGGATGTTCTGAACACATTCGAGGAAATGATGAGAACTCTCTTCAAGAATGTGCTCAATGTCGACATTCCGAATCCTCTTCCGCGCATGAGCTGGTACGATGCGATGGACAAGTACGGTTCCGACAAGCCTGATGTGCGTTTCGGGATGCTCATTCATGAAATAACATCCCTGGCGAAGGGCCATGGATTCTCCGTATTTGATTCTGTGGACTATATCGGCGCAATCGCTGTCGAGGGCGCTGCGGACTATACCCGCAAGCAGCTGGACGAACTTACCGAGTGGGTCAAGAGGCCGCAGGTAGGCGCCAAGGGACTGGTATATATCAAGTTCAATGCAGACGGCTCTGTCAAGTCATCCATCGACAAGTTCTATACTCCTGAGCAGGTGAAGGAAATGGCTGAGGCTGCCGGTGCAAAGGCCGGGGATCTCGTCCTTATCCTCTGCGGAGCCAGGCGTAAGGCTCAGACAATGCTCGGTGTTCTCCGTATGGAGATGGCCAACAGGCTGGGTCTCAGGAACCCTAAGGTGTTTGCACCTCTCTGGATCGTCGATTTCCCTCTCCTTGAATGGGATGACGAAACTCAGCGCTTCTATGCTATGCACCATCCGTTCACTGCACCTAAGCCTGAGCACCTTGACCTGTTCTACAGCGACAGGAAAGAGGATCTCGAGAAGGTATGTGCCAATGCCTATGACTTCGTCCTGAACGGAACTGAGCTTGGTGGCGGTTCTATCCGTATCCATGAGGCAGCTCTTCAGGAGCGCATGTTCGAGGTCCTGGGAATCGGCAAGGAAGAGGCCGCATACAAGTTCGGCTTCATTATCAATGCCTTCAAGTTCGGCGCTCCGCCTCATGGAGGTCTGGCATTCGGCTTCGACCGTGTATGCGCATTGTTCGGAGGCAGCGATTCTATCCGCGACTATATTGCATTCCCTAAGAACAACCAGGGACGCGATGTCATGATAGACTCTCCTTCCACGATCGACCAGTCACAGCTGGACGAGCTGCATCTGGATATCCGCAAGAGCGAATAGCTGAACAGGCTGGATGTATATAATATAGCCCCGTTTCTGTGGTATTCTTCACATGAAGAAACATGGAGACGGGGCTTTGCCATAAGAAGATATTTTAGAAGCTGTTTTGAAATTATTGAAAAGTTGTTTGAGGTAAAATTTCTTCATCTTCATCCCGAGTTTTCAGGTCAGATAGGCACCGCTATCTTCCTTGAATCCTCGGTCGAATCTGAAGTCTTTTCCTCTCAAACCTTCAGACGATAATTTCAAAACAGCTTCTTATTTCACTCTGATACGGCGGCCGATTTTCAGAGTAGTATGTGTCGTTATATCGTTTAGCCTGCAGATGGCAGCGACTGTCGTACCGTATTTGTGTGCCAGGCCATAAAGTGTATCACCTGATTTTATGGTATGGTATGTAGCTTCCTCTACTGTGTCGCCAGGATCGGTGGCGGAAGCGGATTTCTGGCTGCCGGATTGTCCTGAGGAAGAAACAGCCTTGGCTGAAGCTGTACCAGGCGCCCCTGCCAGGGACGGGATTGTATGTGTGGACATCCTGATACTTTGCCATTTGCCTGATGGCTCCAAAATGATTTTCACCGAATCCGATGGAGATCTCAATGTTCCGTCAGCATTGACATAGACCCACTGGCCGTCACCGAGAAGAACTATCCTGGAATCTCCATCCGCGAGGACGAGCGCATCCTTGCCGTTCAGGCAGGCATTGTCCACATCGAACTGGTAATCAGCATTGTCATCACGGCTGCGTGCTATGAAATCAGGTATTATCCTCCTGGCGCCCATGAACCTTGCGGAATAGTACGGCTCTTTAAGGTGGGAGATAGTCACACCGCCTCTGGTGGCCGCATGGATGAACGTGAAGTCCTGTCCGGACTTGTCCATCTCAATGAATATGCCCACATGCCCCACTCTTCCTGAGCTGCGCCTGGCGCCGAATACTACGATGTCACCTTTCTGGAGGTTGGATAGCGAGCCCTCGACAGGACGGCCGTCACCAGCCTGTCCTCCGGACGAGCGTGACAGTTCATAGCCGAATTTCCTGTAGATGTAGCTTGTGAAGCCAGAACAGTCGAAATAGCGTGGGCCTCTGGCGCCATAGGAGTAGGGTGTCCCTTTATATTTCAATGCTTCCGTTATTATCCTGTCTGCAAGGTCTTCCGTCGAGACAGTTACGGAGTCCGGAACCCCAGATGCCAGCCAAGACTCTTCCTGGGAACTTTTTTCTGTCCCTGCAGCTCCGGCGAAGGCACATAAAGCAAAACTCAGGAGCCATACTCCTGAGATACATATAATATTTCTCATCCAGTACACGTTTTTCAGTCAAGGCCGGTGACCGTGACTTTCATCTCTGACCGTGCATGAGAAGCTGTTCTGAAATTATTGAAAAGTTGTTTTTCTTCAGTTTACAGATTTCTTCATCTTCATCCCGAGTTCTCAGGTCAGATAGGCACCGCTATCTTCCCCGGATCTCCGGTCGAACCTGAAGTTTTTTCCTATCAAACTTTCAGACGATAATTTCAAAACAGCTTCTGAATTATGCCAGAAGCTTCTTTACGATTCCGGATACGGTGCGTCCGTCTGCCTGGCCTGCAAGTTTCTTCGTGGCAAGCCCCATTACCTTGCCCATGTCGGACATCTTCGAAGCTCCGGTCTCGGCAATGATGCCTTTTACGATTTCCTCCACTTCAGCCTCGCTCAACTGCTTAGGAAGGTAGCATTCCATTTCTTTAGCCTCTCCAAGCTCATTGTCAGCCAGATCCTGGCGTCCACCCTGGACGTACATCTCTGCGGACTCCTTGCGCTGCTTGATCAGCTTCTGGATGAGCTTGAGGATGTCGCCGTCGGTAAGTTCGCTGCCTGCCCCTGAAGTCTTTGCGAGCAGGATCTCCGACTTGATTGCGCGTACAGCATTTGTACGCACGGTATTATGAGCCTTCATGGCCTCCATAATATCTTTCTGTATCTGCTGTTCTAATGCCATAATGTATAATTTTAGTTATCTGCTTAACTATCAATGTGCTAATGTTTTTCAAAATCGTCAATGCAATGATCTTGAAATCAGTTAATACAATGATAATGAAAAATTTATCTATATTTATCGTATCCAGGCATGCGGGTACTGTTCACCAGCTCCTTGTACTGCTTGTCGTCACGCGGGCAAATCAGCAGCACGTCGTCGGTATCTACCACGATGCAGTCCTCCAGCCCTCTGATCACCACCAGCTTATCCTTGTTCCTTGTCAGGATGATGTTTCTCTTGTCGTTCTGGAGAATCTCACGCCCTGTGTTGGAGATGTTGCCCTCCTGGTCCTTGTGGCGGATGCTGGAATAGTAGTTCTCCCAGCTGTCGATGTCAGACCAGCCGAAGTGCACGGGGTATAGCCATGCCCTGTCGGTCTTCTCCATCACGCCGTAGTCTATGGAAAGCTTGATGCAGTCCGTATAAGCCCTTTCTATGAATACCTTCTCTGCCGGGCTGCCCAGTGCTTCGTCCCATCCGTCGAACAGCCTGGTGATTTCAGGGATATATTTCTCCATTTCCTCCTTGATGACAGATGCCTGCCATACGAAGATACCTGAATTCCAGAAAAATTCGCCACTCCGGTAGAACACTTCCGCGATCTCGGCACTCGGCTTTTCTGTGAATGTCTTGACTTTCACCGGCTCTCCGCTGTTACATGCCTCCTTGCCGCCTGCCGCCTGGATGTAGCCGTACTCAGTATCCGGCCTGTCCGGCTTTACCCCCAATGTCATCAATACAGGGTTCTTCTCCGCATAGTCCAGGGCATTGGTCAGAGTCTTCCTGAAAAGTGTGTCATCATTGATGATGATATCTGCCGGGGTGGCAGCCATGACCGCGTCAGGATTCCTCTTAAGCAATGTATATGTGGCGTATGCTATGCATGGTGCTGTCCGTCTTGCGTATGGCTCCAGCAGAAGGTTCTTTTCCGGAAGCTCCGGGATCTGCTCTCTGATTATGTCCTTGAACTTTCCAAGGGTTATTACCAGTATGTTTTCTGCCGGCACCACGCCTACGCATCTGTCATAGGCCATTCTCACCAGTGACTTGCCCGTTCCGGAAATATCCATGAAATGTCCGGGCATATCCTCCCTGCTTATAGGCCAGAAGCGGTTCAGATGGCCGCCGGCCATGATGACGCAGTATTGATTATCTTTCATCTATATAGTCTGTGTTATTATTTCTTTCTTGTTGTCTATAAATACATGGGCACGTATGCGGCAGGGAAATAGCAGAGCTCGATATCTGCCCCTTTGTAGGTCACTGCGGCGACATCGAACCACACCTCCAGACTGCTTCCCAGCGTGCCTGACTTCATCGACATATACCGTCCTGCAGCTGAGGCTATATGCCGCTGCTTGGATGCTGTGACGGCATCCTGCGGCTCTCCCTGCACGGGTGCCACACGACTCTTTACCTCTACAAAATGTATTCCATCATGTGCCAGCGAAATGATGTCGATTTCCAGGTGCCCAGACCTCCAGTTCCGCTCTAGGACCGTATGTCCGTGGGCGATAAGGTATTGGCAAACCTCATCCTCTCCACGCTTTCCTACTGCTTCTCTTCCCTTCATGTCTTTTCTTAGGTAATGCTGTTCTGCCGCTTCCGCATGCCGGCGGGACGGTGGTTCCCGCTACTTGTCGAAAGTCACGACAGTCACTCCAGAACCGCCAAGCTGGATGCTTTCGTCCTTGGCTGAAACCACTCCAGGCGTTGCCTTCAGGAATTTCTGGATTTCCTCGCGTAGGGCTCCGGTTCCCTTGCCATGTATGATTCTTACAGAAGATACATTGAGCATGATGGCATCGTCGATATAGTGCATGACATTCTCCAGCGCCTCGTTCACCCTCTGGCCCCTTACATCCAGCTCCATCTTGAAATTCAGCTTCCTTTCAGAAATGGAGCTGTCCATTGACGGACTGGACTGGGCTGTCTTGTTGGCGGACTTCACGGCATCCTTGAATTCGTTGGACGTGATGCGCTCCACCTTGTCCAGAGGCATCTTGCTCTTTATATTGCCGATGATCACTGTCACAGCCTTGTCAGAGACGATGGAGACCTCGCCCACCATCCCGTTGGCCTTGACACGGACTTTTTCGCCTACCTGCAGAGGGCCGCTGCGGAATGCGGAGATCTTTCTTTCCATCTCAGCCTCCTCATTCATCTTCTGCCCATCCGCGCCGGCGCGTCCTGCCTTGCGCTGAATCTGTCTCTGCTGCCGCTCGCTGACCTTGCGTATCTTCTCCTCCAGATAGCTGTCCCTGTCTTTCTTGTCCTGCTCTTTCTTCATGGCAAGGGCATTGACAAAGCCCTGGAGATTCTCTCTTGCCTTTCTGGTCTCTGCCTTTTCTGCCTGCTTCTCGCGGATGGTCCTGATGGTCCTCTCCACCTGCCTGTTGGCATCTTTCACGATGTCCTCAGCCTCCCGCTTCGCCTCGTCCAGGATTTCCTGCCTCATCTTGCGGATTTCCTCAAGTTCCTTCTGGTATTTCCCGGTGATGCTTTCCAGGGTCTTGTCTGTGTTGCGGATTTTCTGAAGCTTCTCATCCAGCACCTTTCTGTTTCTCGCGATCTTTCTCAGGTTACGTTCAATGCCTACAAACTCTTCACCGGCACGGCTTTCCGCATCCTTGATGATGGATTCCGGTAGCCCCATCTTGCGTGCAAGCTCGAATGCGAAAGAATTTCCGGGCAATCCCATCTCCAGCTTGAAAAGAGGGGCTATATTCTTGGCATCGAACTGCATGGCACCATTCACCACGCCTGTATCTGCCCCTGATGCGTATAGCTTCAGGTTAGTGTAATGTGTCGTGATGACACCATAAACTCCGCGTCTGTCCAGCTCGCTGAGGATGGCCTCCGCGATCGCACCTCCGGCGGCAGGTTCTGTCCCGGAGCCGAATTCATCTATGAGCACCAGTGTCCTGGAATCGGCATGGCTGAGCATGTCGTTCATCGACGCCAGGAATGAGCTGTATGTACTGAGGTCATTGTCAATGGACTGCCCGTCTCCGATATCCGCCATGATGCGGTCGAACACCATCATCTCCGAGGTCTCCGAGGTAGGTATCAGCATTCCCCACTGGAACATATACTGAAGAAGCCCTACGGTCTTAAGACACACGGACTTGCCTCCTGCATTCGGGCCTGATATGAGCAGGATATGCTTCTGCGGTGTAAGCTTCACGGTCAGCGGAACTATCTCCTTCCCGTCCTTCTTCAGCGAGCGCTCCAGAAGCGGATGCCTTGCCTTGCGCAGATCCATCTCGTTCTCTTCCGATATTATCGGCATACCCGCGACGAAATCCAGGGCTGTCTGTGCCTTGGCAATGAGGAAGTCCAGTTCGCCGATACACTTTGCCCCGTCCAGAAGAGCAGGCACTGATGGCCTTACCCAGTCGCTGAACTCATATAATATATGTGCGATTTCACGGGTTTCCGCGAAATGAAGCTCGCTTATCTCGTTGCTTATCTCCACGATTTCCGCCGGCTCGATGAAGGTGGTCTTTCCGGATGAGGATTCATCATAGACGAAGCCCTGCAGCTTTCGCTTGTTTGCTGAATTGACCGGAATGAGCATCTTGCCGTCACGCATCACCACGGATGTGTCGCTGTCCACGATGCCTTCATTCTGAGCCTTCTTTAGAATCATGGCGATCCTTTTGGATATGGCACCTTCCTTATCCTTCAGCTTCCTGCGGATATCGTACAGTTCATCGGATGCAGTATCCTTCACATTGCCGAACTTGTCCAGGATGGAATCTATACGTTGCTGCACTTCCGGGAACAGGACGATGCTTCCTGCCATCTTCTTGAGGTTAGGATATACTCCGTCCTTTATATTGCTGAAGAAGATCGAGATCTTGCGCAGTGTCTCTAGCATTGTCCTGAGCTTGCCCAGGGATGCAAGGTCGATATTTGAGCCTTCGTTGGCGAGAATCTCCAGAAAGCCGACGCAGTCGATATAGCCGTTGGACGGGAAAGACTCCTCGAACATCACGATGAGTCTCATCTCGTCTGTAAGCTGTAGCCTTCTGCGTATTTCCCTTGTGTCTGTGGAGAACTTCTCTTCGGCAGTCCTGACGGTGGCGTAATCAGTGCTGCACCTGTCGGAAATGATTTTACGTATCCTGTCGAATCCCAGTATCGCTTCAATTCTCTCCTCTGTCATAATCTTTTACCTATTTCTCCTCCTGCTTCTCCTGACCCGAGGACAACGATGCCCCTAGTTTCAGCTTCAGCTCGTTGATATTGCTGATTTCTGTCAATGTCCCTCCATGTCCGAAAGAGATTTCACCTGTCTCTTCAGATACGACAATGACATCTGCATCGGTTTCCTCCGTAATGCCGATGGCGGCCTTGTGCCGCATGCCGTATCTCGCAGGAATGTCTGTTCTCTCGGTTATCGGAAGAGTGCACCTCGCTGCCACAATGTGGTGATTGTCAATAATTACGGCTCCGTCATGCAGAGGCGAGTTCTTGAAAAACAGGTTCATTATCAGCCTCCTGTTTATCTTCGCGTCGATTCTGTCCCCGGTCTCGATGACGAAGTCCAGGTTCATGCGGTGCGGTATCACGATAAGTGCACCCGTCTTCTGCTCTGACATTGTCCTGCATGCTTCCGTGATTTCCTTTACGGCGACACTGTCCATCGCCTTGTCCTCGTTGCCGAGGAACTTGCTCATGAAATCCCTGGCTCTGGAACCGAACCTGGAGCCGCTGCCGAAACGCATCAGGAAATGCCGTATCTCAGGCTGGAAGATGATGATCACGGCCAGCACTCCGACATCGATGAATGTCCCCAGCAATGCGCTTATGAGCTTCATCTTCAATGCATCAGCAATCACGCGCAGTACATAGATGGTGATGACCGCAGTGAAGATATTCATTGCGGCGGAATCACGTATCCACCTGAATATAAAATAGATAAGCAGGGCGACCAGCAGGACGTCCAGCATATCCGTTATGGAGAACTTAAGGAACCCGAATATTTCCAGCGGCGTGACCATATCATATAGTGCTCTTCCGCCTGCAAAAATAATAAATTTTCAGAACAGATTTTTATCTGAGCCTGACATGTCCTCCTGCTATTTCATGAAGTATTGGCAGCCGTCATGCTGAGCTGCCTTATTTTATTAATGCAAGAGCCCAAGTTTGAGCATCGGCATGATCTCGGCAGGGGCGCGTCTTTCATTCAGCAGCGACTTCATCGTGTCCATGTACGGCGCCACGTGACTGAAGAATTTGAAGTATCCCATGCAAAGGGCATTGAGCCCGGTGTCGCCATTCTCTGTCCTGTTGAACCTGTGTTTCGGACATTCTCCGTTGCAGGCGAACAGATATTTGCAGTGTGCGCATTTCGTCGGGAGGGCAGCTCGCTTGTCCAGGCCGAAATCCGTCTGTTTCTGCGACTGCATCAATGTCTTTATGTCTGTCTGTGCGATGTTGCCCAGGAGATATTCGGGATATACAAAATGGTCACATGGGTATAGGTCACCATTGTGCTCGATCACAGCATTGCCTCCGCATACCCTTGCATGTACGCAGGTCCCCGGCATGGCGCCGCACCAGTTGGCCAGTGTGGCGTCGAACAGATTGACAAAATACTGGCCGACATCGTTCCTGACCCAATAGTCAAAGATGTCGCACATGAACTTGCCGTAGGCGATGTCGCTGATTGACCATGGCGACAGCATCGCTCCTTCCGTTGACGGGTTCACGATGAACGGGCGTGCCTTCTTGTTGACCTTTCCTTTCGCGTCCAGCGGATACTTGACATGCTCCACTACCGGCATGAACTGCATGAATCTGCTGCCGAGGCTCTTGAGGAACTGATATACCTCCAGCCCACGTCCCTCGCTGAACTTGTTCACGGTGGACATCGTGTTATATTCCACGCCTGAACGCTGCAATGTCATAAGGCCTCTTATAACCCTGTCGAATGTCGGGAATCCGCCTTTGTCCCTGCGGTATCTGTCATGTATGTCGGCAGGACCGTCAATGGAAATGCCGACGAGGAAGTCGTTTTCCGCAAGGAAATCAGCCCATTCCTTTGTCAGGAGTGTGCCGTTGGTCTGCAGCGTGTTGTGGATAATCTTCCCGTCAGAGTATTTCTTCTCGAACTTGATAGCTTCCTTATAGAAGTCCAGTCCCAGGACAAGCGGCTCACCTCCATGCCAGTTGAAAGTTACTTCAGGCACCTCGTTGGCGCTTATGTATTCTTTCACGACGGTCTCCAGCATCTCCATCGACATTCGCGGCTCGTGTCCGCCGTAGATTTCCGACTTGTCCAGATAATAGCAGTACTGGCAGTCGAGATTGCATAAGGAGCCTGCGGGCTTGAGCATTATATTGAACGCTACCGGGCCGGACAGCTTGGCGGCGTCTTCCAAAGCTAATGTGCTTTCAAATGGTTTCATCAATAAGGTGTGAATGATTTTCCCACTAAATTAAACAAAATATTTTTCATGCATGCAGCGCTATTATATGGAAATCTGTCATTCGTGCTGTGTTCATGCCTGTTGGCCGAGAACGATGGTCCTCCCGTATATCCCTGAGCAGGACTATGGTAAGGGCAAGAAAGGCTTTGTCCCTCCACACGAATGGCGAGTTACGTTGCCATAAGGAGTTTTGCGTAATTCGTTGATTTATAACTGTTTGGTATTTTTCAAAATCGTCATATTCGCTATTTTGAAAAACGCTAATATGTTGATAATTAGCTGATTGATAAATTCGGACTTGCACCCTTTATCCGGTGCAGGCCTAAGTTGTATAGGCTTGAAGAAATTTTCACGGAAGTGATTGAAAATTAAAAATTTATTCGTATCTTTGCGCTCCGCAAAGTATGCGGAAATACGATAAAGTATTAATAAACAATTAATTAATCAAACCAATGCCTGGATTAATTGGAAAGAAAATCGGAATGACTTCCGTTTTCGGTGCTGATGGAAAAAATATTCCATGCACCGTTATTGAGGCTGGTCCGTGTGTTGTTACGCAGGTCCGTACGGTAGAAAAAGATGGTTATGCCGCCGTGCAGCTTGCCTATGACGAAACCACAGAAAAACACGCCAGCGCCCCTCTCAAAGGGCATTTTAAAAAGGCAGGAACCACTCCTCACCGTAAGCTCGCTGAATTCGAGGCGGACTTCGCCGGAGAGCTTAAACTAGGCGACACCCTGACAGTTGCTGACATCTTCGAAGGTGTAGAGTTTGTCGATGTCGTCGGTACTTCCAAGGGTAAAGGATTCCAGGGAGTCGTTAAACGCCACGGCTTTGCCGGTGTAGGCGGTGCTACCCACGGTCAGCACAACAGGCTTCGTCACCCTGGTTCTATGGGCGCATCATCTTGGCCTTCACGTGTATTCCCAGGAATGAGAATGGCAGGCCACATGGGCAATGAAAGGGTAAAGGTGTTCAACCTTCAGGTCGTCAAAGTAATTCCTGAGAACAACCTTCTCGTATTGAAAGGCTCTGTACCTGGAGCCAAAGGTTCTTATCTAATGTTGGAGGCTTAATTATGGAATTGTCAGTTTTGAAGATTGACGGATCAGAGTCCGGAAAGAAGGTCGTCCTTGATGAGAAAGTTTTCGGCGTGGAGCCGAACGATCACGCTATCTACCTTGATGTCATCCAGTACCTCGCACACCAGCGTCAGGGAACTGCAAGAACCAAGGACAGAAGCGAAGTCTCATACAGCACCAAAAAGCAGGGCCGCCAGAAAGGTGGCGGTGGAGCCCGTCACGGTTCGTTGAAAGCTAATATCTATGTAGGTGGTGGCCGTGCACACGGTCCTAAGCCACGCTGCTACGATATGAAGCTTAACAAGAAGCTCAAGCAGCTCGCAAGAGTCTCAGCTCTTTCTTATAAGGCTAAGGAGAACAAGATTGTCATGGTAGAGCCGTTCACAATGGAGGCTCCTAAGACAAAAGAGTTCTTGAACATTCTTTCAGCCATCAAGGCAGGCGACAGGAAAGTGCTCTTCGTGCTCCCTGAGAACTCTGCCAATATTTACCTTTCATCACGCAACCTCGAGCAGGTGAAGGTGATCTCTGTTGACGAGATCAATACCTACACTATCATGAACGCACATTCAATGGTTCTCGTTGACGGTGTTCAGGATATCCTCGCCTCTAGAGTAAGCCGCTAAAAAGATTGAGAGATGGGAATTATCATTAAGCCAATAGTAACAGAAAAATTGACGGCTCAGGGCGAAAAGTTGAACCGTTACGGATTCATTGTGGATCGCAAGGCCAACAAGCTTGAGATCAAGACTGCTGTGGAGCAGATGTACAACGTCTCAGTCGCTTCAGTCAATACATTGAACTACCACGGGAAAAGAAAATCCCGTTATACAAAGGCCGGTATGCTCAGAGGCCGTATGAATCACTTCAAGAAGGCATACGTCACTCTCGCCGGTGAAGACAAGATTGATTTCTACAGTAATATTTAAGGGATAAGGCAATGGCAACAAGAAAATTTAAACCGGTTACTCCTGGTCAAAGGAACAAGGTAATCAGCGCTTTTGACGATATCACCGCCAAGAAGCCTCAGAAATCATTGCTTGAACCTCTTAAGAGCACTGGCGGACGTAACAACACCGGTCAGATGACCATGCGTTACATCGGTGGCGGTCACAAGAGAATGTACCGTATCATCGACTTCTATCGTGCAAAGGATGCTTGCAAGGCAACTGTTCTTACTATAGAGTATGACCCGAACCGCAGCGCACGTATAGCTCTCGTCCAGTATGAGGACAATGAGAAGAGATACATCATCGCTCCTAACGGACTGAAAGTAGGTCAGATCATTGAATCAGGCTCAGGAGTCGCTCCTGAACTTGGAAACACTCTTCCTCTTGGGGAAATTCCAGTCGGTACACTCGTGCACAACATCGAGCTCCGTCCTGGCCAGGGTGGTGCAATGGCACGCTCTGCAGGTACTTACGCTCAGATTGCTGCCCGTGAAGGAAACCACGTCATTCTCCGTCTGCCTTCAGGCGAGACCAGAATGGTGCTTGTATCCTGCCGTGCAACTGTAGGTGTCGTATCGAACCCAGAACACAATCTGGAGTCTTATGGAAAGGCAGGTCGCAGCAGATGGCTCGGCAGACGCCCTCACAACCGTGGTGTTGTCATGAACCCGGTAGATCACCCGATGGGTGGTGGTGAAGGCCGTGCTTCCGGAGGTCATCCAAGGTCTCGTAAGGGACTTCCTGCAAAGGGCTACAAGACACGTAATCCTAAGGCTACTTCAAACAAGTTCATCATTGAAAGAAGAAAGAAATAACAGGAATTAAACTTAAGAGATTATGAGTCGTTCATTAAGAAAAGGTCCATATATCCAGGAAGCTCTGGAAAAAAGAATTCTTGCTATGAATGAAGGCGGCAAGAAGAAAGAAGTGGTGAAGACCTGGTCACGTGCCAGTATGATCTCTCCAGACTTCGTTGGTCACACTATCGCGGTTCATAACGGGAACAAGTTCATTCCTGTTTATGTCACCGAGAATATGGTTGGCCACAAGCTCGGCGAGTTCGCGCCTACAAGGACTTTCAGAGGCCATTCAGGCAACAACAAGAAGTAAAAACGCTTAATTGATCAGAAATTATGGGAAAACGTAAAAGAGAAATGGCCGAAAGACTGAAAGAGATTAAGCGACAGACCGCCATTGCAAAGGTAAAGGATGTTCCGTCCTCTCCTCGTAAGATGCGTCTCGTTGCAGACACAGTCAGAGGTGTGGAAGTGAACCGTGCGCTTGATCTTCTCAAGTTCTCCAAGAAGGCTCCTTCAAAGGTTCTTGAGACTCTTCTCCGTAGCGCCATCGCTAACTGGGAGGCCAAAAATCAGGACAAATCAAAAGAACTGGATAACGGTAATGTAATCGTCAAGACCATTATGGTCGATGAAGGTCGTACACTCAAGAGAATCCGTCCTTGCCCTCAGGGTAGAGCCGGCAGAATCCGCAAGCGCTCCAACCACGTTACTATTATCCTTGACGTAAAGAAACCAACAACAGTGGAGGACAATAAATAATATGGGACAGAAAACTAATCCTATCAGCAACAGAATCGGTATCACCCGTGGTTGGGTCTCTAACTGGTGTGGTGGTAATTACGCTGAGAAAATCGCGGAAGACTATAAGATCCGCAAGTACCTCGTAAACCGTCTTGCCAATGCAAGCATCTCCAAGATTGTCATTGAGAGAACTCTCAAGCTCATCACAGTGACCATCCAGGCTGCAAGGCCGGGCGTCATCATCGGTAAGGGCGGCAGCGCTGTTGACAAGCTTAAGGAAGAACTTAAGAAGGTCACCAGCAAGGAAGTTCAGATCAACATCTTCGAGGTCAGAAGGCCTGAGGTTGATGCCAATATCGTAGCAGACAGCATCGCCCGTCAGATTGAGGGCCGTGTTTCCTACAGAAGGGCTATCAAGATGGCAGTTTCTACCGCAATGCGTGTAGGTGCTGAAGGTATCAAGGTCCAGATCAGCGGCCGTGTAGGCGGCGCCGAGATGGCAAGAAGCGAGATGTTCAAGGAAGGACGTACTCCTCTCCATACATTCCGTGCAGATATCGACTATGCTCTTGCAGTGGCTCACACCAAGGTAGGTGCTCTCGGTATCAAGGTATGGATCTGCAACGGCGAGGTTTACGGAAAGAAGGATCTTTCTCCTAACGCAGGCATCGCAGCAGCTTCAGCTCAGTCACAGGGTCAGGGCCGCTCATCACGTGGTGACCGTGGCGGACGTCGTGGTGGAAGAGGCCGTGGAGACAGAAGAGAGAACAAGAACTAAGTTTTTGTCCAACGATATACCGGATTCCGGCAGGTTTATCCCTGCCGGAATTTTTTTGTATAGCGCTGCCCATCGCTCTTGTTCATCTCCTTTGTCCATAACCATTATCTATTGCCTTATTCGTTGCCATTGTCCCGCCGTCATTGATGTAGTAGGCTATCTACCAGCTACCTTTTTATGCTCTGGACTTTTTGCGGGTGCGATTTGTCTGGGTCATCTGCCATGTTCTGCCAGAGCTTTCCGCTGTCTTGTTGCGATTTGTCGTGGCTTCTCTGGGCCTTTCGTGATTGATCATCATGGTCTATTCTGCTGATTTTATCAGGCATGTCGGGACGGTGCCACACTCTGAAATTGTATATTACTGTGTGTCAGTTGATTATAAAAAGGGCGCGTGGAAATAGAGCCGTTTTTTAGCCCGAAATCCACACCCTGTCCAAAACCCATGCTGATTATCAGTCATTTAGTAATCGCACCGTGGCACCTTCCCGCTGGACTTATAAATTTAATTGGATGTTTAGTTATTAATTACAGACTTATGCACTTCAGGCTTGCGTCAGATAAAGTGGGAAAACATAAAGCGTATATTTTAGTTAATTAGTTAAATATCAGCGCATTAACATTTTTCAAAATCGCTGCATACACTATCTTGCAAAATGTTAAATGGTTGAAAATTAATCAATTATGTGATTTTTCCACAAAACTGAATATCAGCCATGTCTGTTCCGGGTTGAAAAAGACCGGCGGTATGCCAAGAACAAGCCGTCATCCGATATCTAGTGCAAATTTGCACTAGATATCGGATGATTACCCTGGGGTAAATACGACATAGCGGAGGCTAATGTTCAGCATATTTGTGCTATATTTGTAAGGTATGGAACGAATTGTCAACATCTGTGCGATAGGTATAGGAAACAGGGCCCGGAAATATCTGGAATATGCTGAAAACCATCCGGACAAGGTCAGAGTATGCGCTGTGGTGGATACAGACTGGTATCGGCTTTCCGAGGCTGCTGCAAGATATTCATTGTCTGATATTCAGCGCTTCACCGACGTGGACAGTTTTCTCAGTTCCGGCATCAGGGCCGACGGGGCT
Organism: uncultured Bacteroidales bacterium; assembly: GCA_934691625.1. Lineage (GTDB taxonomy): Bacteria > Bacteroidota > Bacteroidia > Bacteroidales > UBA932 > Cryptobacteroides. The sequence goes on from CAKUTA010000002.1 coordinate 183,502, forward strand.
ATAGTGGCGACTGGGGATGACACGCACTACTCCATATCCAGAAAAATACTTGAATCAGGATTGGATCTGCTTCTGGAAAAGCCTATGGCAGAAAACATTGCGCAGTGCCGGGAACTTGCCGCACTGGCGGACAGCCGGGGCGCAGTCACGACTATGTGCTACGTGATGCGGTACCATCCGTACTATTCCAGGATCAGGGACATTGTCAGAAGCGAGGAACTTGGAAGAATGCGCTTCATAAGGCATCGGGTCAATGTGGGTATCGACAGGATGACACATACCTTCGTGCGTGGACTATGGTCAAGAAAAGAAGATTCCTCGCCGATATTCATATCCAAATGCTGCCATGACATGGATTTCATATTCTGGCTTATGGGCGACGACGCCTACGGGAGCCATCTGGAAATCAGCTCACGTGGAGGACTGACCAGATACCGTCCGGAATCAGCTCCGGAATCGGCGGCACGCAGGTGTATCGACTGCCCGATAGAAAGCGGCTGCCGGTATTCGGCAGTGGACCTCTATCAGCGCAGGAAAGAATGGATAGGAAACTTCGAGGTCGCCAGGGGCAGGACCATTGACGATGCCATCGGGTCGGAACTCCGGAACGGGCGGTACGGCCGTTGTGTATATCATTGTGATAATGACGTGTTCGACTGGCAGACAGCCTGCATTCGCACGGACTCCGGACTCGGGATCGAGATCACGATGGACGGGATCATTGACCAGGACGGCAGGGAGACGGAGATCGACTTCTCCGAAGGCAGACTTATAGCCCGTGACAGTGTCATCTCTCTTTTCGGCGCAGATGGCGTGCTTCTCCGCACCGAGGATTTCAGCGAGATATGCGCGAAGCCTCTACATGCAGGTGCCGACATGGCGATAATCAAGGACTTCTGTGATGCAATAGTAGGCAGGACACGGACCAGATGCTCTCTGCAGGACGCTCTCCCAGGGCTGGAGGCATGTTTCGGTGTAGAGGACAGCCTGCTTTGCTAATCACGGAATTATTCACTACTTTTACACAAAATAGCGTTAAATAGTATGAAAAAGTATATCATCGGCTCATTGGCAGCCATCGTGGCAGTTGCCTGTACATCAGGCTCCGGCACTACCACCCTTAAAGGAAAATTCTCCGGCGCTGACGTTCCGGATGAGATCAATGTAGTTGTACCTGGTGTAATCGACACTACCATAGCGCTGAAGGACGCGGCATTCAAGATAGAGATTCCTGTGGACAAGACCGTCCTGGGCGAGATAACCGCCGGCGACGCAGAAGGCAGGTTCATCTCAGACGGAACAGTCCTTACTGTAGCTCTCAATGACGGCCTCCTCGATGTGACATCCAGCAAGCCTGCGGTTTCTGTGACCGAGAGGTTCAATGCCTTCGTAGCTGACCATCAGGATCTTGTGGCTACATACCGTGCGCGTATGGCAGCCATCGCGGACAGCACTGGCATCTCTGACCAGCAGAAGGACAGCCTCCAGGAGGAGTTCTTCAATTCATTCGACGGCAAGTATACTGCCTTCAACATGAAGACGATAGAGAACAATAAGGACAATGTCATTTCGGTGTTCGCCCTTCAGAATGTGTACTCGGACATGTCAGATGACTCGCTGGAGACATTGTTTGAAAGCATTGACTCGGCAGTGATAGCGAACAGCAAGTTCGTGTCTTCACTCATGGATGGCATCAAATCCAGGAAAAACACAGCGGAAGGCATGCATTTCATTGATTTCTCAGTCATGCAGCCTGACGGAAGGGAAGCCAGGCTTTCGGACTATGTAGGAAAGGGCAAATATGTCCTCGTGGACTTCTGGGCATCATGGTGCAGACCATGCAAGCGCGAGATCCCTAATGTGAAGGCAGTCTATGACAAGTATCATGGCAAGGACTTCGATGTCCTGAGCGTGGCTGTATGGGAGAAGACTCCGCAGGAGAGCATCGATACCGCCAAGGCATACGGTGTCACATGGAACCAGATAGTGGATGCCAAGAACATCCCTACCGATATCTACGGTATTTTGGGAATTCCTCATATCATCCTCTTCGGACCTGACGGAACCATCATAAAGAGAGGCCTTTACGGAGGATCCATAGAGGAAGAGGTGGCAAGATATGTAAAATAGCACGCGGTTTGACCGTAAGAGAGAAAATAGCATTATTCCCACATTCCCCCGGAGTGTATAGATATTATAACTCCGAGGGGATTGTCATATATGTAGGCAAGGCGAAGGACCTGCACAAGAGGGTAGCCCAGTATTTCGTCCCGCCGGAAAGGCTTAATGTGAAGACCAGGATACTGGTCTCCAAGATTGCTGACGCCCAGTACTCCGTGGTGGATTCCGAGGCTGACGCACTGCTTCTGGAGAATAATCTTATCAAGCAGTACAAGCCGAAATATAACATCCTGCTGAAGGACTCGAAGACATATCCGTGGATATGTGTGACAGGGGACGAGTTCCCGAAAGTCTATCTGACGAGGCGCATTGTTAAGGGAAACAGGTATTTCGGTCCGTACAGCTCGGTGATGCATGCCAGGAATCTGCTGGAGTTTTTCTCGGAGAACTACAGAATCCGCTCCTGCAATAACAAGATAACCTCCGATGCGGTTCTGCGCGGAAAGTTCCGCCCATGCCTGGATTTCCATATAGGAAGATGTGCGGGATGCTGCATTGGCAAGATATCGGTGAAAGACTACAATGCTGATATAGAGGAGATTGTAAATCTTCTTAAGGGCGGGGCGAATGAGATTATCCAGCATTACAGGCATCTGATGCTGGAGGCTGCCGACAGGCTGGACTTCGAGCAGGCACAGGCGTACAAGCAGAAGGTGGATTCCCTTCAGAAGCATTACGCTAAGTCCGTGATCACCTCGGCGGCGGATACCAATGTGGATGTGTTCTCGCTTGTCACTGATGCCAACGAGTCCTTCGGAAACTTCATGCGTGTCCGCGGCGGCTCCATCATCCAGTCTCTTAACCTGGGCTTCCGGATGAATATCGAGGAGGAGCCTGCATCGGTGCTGAGCGAGTTCATTGCGGAGATAGAATCCAAGTTCGGCAAGATAAGCGGGGAGGTCATTGTCCCGTTCATGCCTGATGTAGAGATGGATGGCGTCACTTTCAGAATTCCGGCGAAAGGAGATAAGCTCGCCATCCTGGAGCTCTCTGTCAAGAATGCCAAGGAATTCCAGTTCAATTCGATACGCCAGAAAGAGCATACGGATCCTGACCAGTACCGCCGTATGGTGGTGGAGGAGCTTCGCAAGGCTCTCGGGATGAAGGAGACTCCTGTGCATATCGAGTGCTTCGACAACTCCAATATCCAGGGAACAAATCCTGTGGCGTCATGTGTGGTGTTCCGGGATGGAGTCCCGTCAAAGAAAGATTACCGCAAGTTCAAGATAAAGACTGTAATAGGTGCCAATGACTATGCCTCGATGAAGGAGGTCGTGAACCGCCGCTACTCCAGGATGCTCAGGGAGGATCCGGATGACCTGCCGCAGCTTATTGTCATAGATGGAGGAAAAGGGCAGCTTGACTTCGCATATCAGGCGCTTGCCGAACTTGGGCTTACAGACAAGCTCACTGTCGTGGGCCTGGCGAAGAGGCTGGAGGAGGTCATAAGGGTAGGCGATCCGTATCCGCTGTTCATCGACCGGAACTCTTCCGCGCTGAAGGTCCTGCAGCAGATACGTGACGAGGCTCACAGGTTCGGTATCACATTCCACCGCAGCCTCAGGAGCAAGAGCCAGGTGGAGTCGGCATTGACACGGATAAAAGGTGTAGGGGAGCAGACGGAAAAACGTCTTCTGATACATTACGGCAGCGTACCGCGCATTGCCGCAGCGCCTCTTGAAGACCTGGTGAATTTCCTCGGGAAGAGGGAACTTGCAGAACGTATTCACTACCAGTTAAATAATCATGATGATGAAATCTAGGGGCTTCAACCTGTGGTTCAATGCCTTCATCCTTGCAGGCATGCTCGCAGCCGTGGTTGTCACAAATATCTATAAGATGCAGCAGCCTGGTGCCAGGCATTTCATGCTCGCACTTGCCAGCATCGGGGCGCTTACGGGAGTCCTGAACACGGTGCTGTCCGCGAATGGCAACATCTGGACATTCCTTTTCGGTGTGATAGATGTGTCCATCGCCTCCATAGTGGCGTTTGACAGCAGCATCAGACCAGGAGGAGAGCCTGTGTGGGGCAATTTCGCGCTCCATGCATTCTATTTCCTGCCGATGCAGTTCGTGGGCTGGTGGCAGTGGCGGAAACGTGGAGCCACGTCGCAGGAGAAGGTCAGGGCGCGGCGTCTTACTGCCGGTCAGGGCGCCTTTACAGCTGCTGCACTGGTTGCAGGAACGGCTGCGGCATATTTCATCCTCTGCGCTGTGAGCGGGAAAGGCGATTCAGGAGGAGCGGTCCGCTTCCTCATATTGTTCGATGCAGAAGTATTTGTGCTCAATGTCCTCGGTCAGATTCTCATGTCGCTTGCTTTCGTGGAGCAATGGATTGTCTGGCTTCTTGTCAATGTGTTCTCCATCCTTCTGTGGGCGGACAAGGCGATGTCCTCGGCAGATGCAAGCTATACTGTAGTGATGGTTATAAAGTATAGTTTTTATCTTCTCAATTCTGTCAACGGGCTGCGGATATGGCTGAAATTGAGCAGGAATGAGCAGGAATGATGACGCCGGGAAACCCTTTTGGGGTAAAAAAGTTTCGTATATTCGGATTTTTTTATTTACTTTGCGGAATGTTATATGAATAGTGTATTATAATCATAAACTTAATAAATTATTCAATTATGTCACACGAAGAAATCGTAAAACAGGTTAAGGCCATCATCGTTGACAAGCTTGGAGCTGAGGAGTCAGAGGTTACAGAGACCGCTAACTTCACCAACGATCTCGGAGCTGATTCCCTCGACACAGTTGAGCTTCTTATGGAGTTCGAAAGAGTATTCGGAATCAAGATTCCAGATGAGGATGCTAGCCAGATTGCAACAGTGGCTGACGCTGTCAAGTACGTTGAAGAGAAAGTAGCTAACAAATAATAGCAACTTACGACTTTAGCTAAAAAAAAGCGACCAGATTTCCTGGCCGCTTTCTTTTTGTATTCTGATTAGCTTTAAATTCCTGCTTTCGGCACAGCGTATGTTATTCTGAACATCGGCACATTCTTTCCGGCTTCAGGACCGTTCAGGATTGCCTTGTAGTATCTGTGGTAGTCCATCATCGACTGTTTCGTGGTCGTGCCGTATGATGATGACGACTGTGAAGAATACATGGATTGCAGCATCGCATAATTATAGTAGTTGCTGTACAGACTGTTATATCCGTATCCGCCGTACCCGTATCCATATCCGCCATAGCCGTACCCGTTGTACATGTTGTTATAGTAGTTGTAGTACATCAGGTTCTGGTAATAGTCGTCATTATACGAGCTGCTGGATGAGCTTGCTGACGCGATAGTTTCTGTCGCCATCGCAAGAATCCATATATCGTAGTTGGATATCTTATTGTCATCATTGACCTTCAGCATCTCCTGCATGTGATGCGTGATGTCCGGTGAATACTGGCACAGCGACCTGTTTATATCTCCCTGGTCCTCTGTGGATACGCTTGAGTCCGTGAGACTTGCGAAAGTTACAGTGGTATCTGTGGCGATGCGGCATGTCGGGCTGATGGCTACAGGGTATTTGCATATCTCGGTATAGTCTTCAGGGAACTGGAACGGGAGTATGATGGATGCCTTGCTCACCACGACTGACAACGGGTCATCAGTATGCTTCAGGATGTCCGCAAGGACCTTGTCCCTTATCGGTTTTGCCTTGATGACCGGCTTGATGCCTCTTCCGCCTTCAAGCATCACAGTCTTGCCTGCCTTTCCTGCCAGACTGCTGCTTGAATGGGTCGTCATGTCGTACGCTACCTGCGGGTATGTCGTCACGCTTGTGGATGTGACTCCTCCCAGGTCGTAGAGCTGCATTGGCCCCAGATAGAAAAGGAAGGATGTGTCCACCTGTTTGCGGTCTCCGTAGTCTGCGGTAAACTTGAGCTCAGCATAGCTGCCGTAGATGGAGCCATCGCTTACACTTATAGGAAGCCTGAACATGTTTATGCGGCCTCCGTTGCCTGCTGGAGAATCAGTCGTGATGAAGATTCCAGGGAATTTCTTCGTGTAGCTGGTGATCGTATCCATGTCTGCAGCGGTGATGCCCATGTATTTTTCCCCGAACTCGCGGCTGAAGTCTATGGACAGGGAGTCGCTTCCCTGATATACCGGCACGCCGTCTGTTATGCGTTTCCGGGTATAGCTTATCTCCGGATTCAGCTTGGACCAGTTTATCGGCTGGTCAAGTTCATATACATTGATATTCTGAAGGATATACTGCTGGGTCTGGTCTGCGTATGAGATGGAGTCCGCCACGGCCGACAGATGGAACTGGCGGAACTTCGCGTTCTTTCCGAAGTCGAGAGTGTCTGCAACCGGGACAAGCGTGAAAGCCGCGCTTCTGGTCGTGAGGCCGAAAGTCTCATCCTGTATCGCTCCGAAAGTGAACTTGTACATGTTGTACCCGGACAGGCTGTCCGCCATGTCCTGCTCTATATCTTCTATCGGGAACTCGGCTGTGTATATGTCGTACAGCTGGTTGTCGGGAATCATTGATTCCCCTAGAGTCTTGTCCACGTTAATGCATGAACTGCATAAAATGCCGGCAAGTGCAGCAGCACCGGCTCTGAATGAAAGCTTCATCTTCTAAAGGCTGTCATAAAAACTGTTATATGCATCGATGTAGGAACCGTCCTCAATGGATTTTGCATCGTAGTCGAGTACCGGCAGGGACAGTTCCTTGCAGTATCCGATCAGGCTGCTGTCCACGTCTTCTGAACCGATGATCACGCCATCTGAATACTGAGCGGCAGTTTTAGCAAGATTTATGCCAGTAGGATCCGCCAGCAGCGGTACGTCCTTCTCGTCGATGTCGCCGAACTTCACGAGCCTTGCCAGATCCTCATTGAACCTTCCAGGCATGTCGTCGTAGAGCGACAGCACTACCTTGCTTGATGCGAAGATCGGATCGTCCTTATATGCTTTTTTCAGATACAGCGGCAGAATCTGTGTGATCCAGCCTTGGCAATGGATGATATCCGGGGCCCAGCGCAGCTTCTTGACAGTCTCCAGCACACCGCGGGCGAAGAATATGGCACGCTCGGCATTGTCGCCGAAGAATGTCCCGTCTTCATCGTAGCTCAGCTGCTTTCTCTTGAAGTAGTCATCGTTGTCGATGAAATACACCTGTATCCTTGCTGACGATATGGAAGCTACCTTGATTACAAGCGGCCTGTCAACATCATTGATGATGATATTCATGCCTGAAAGCCGGATGACTTCGTGAAGCTGGTTCTTGCGCTCGTTGATGCAGCCATATCGTGGCATGAATGATCTGATTTCCTTCTTCCTTTCCTGAATTCCCTGAGGCAGATACCTTCCGATATTTGAAATCGGAGTCTCAGGCAGGTACGGGAAAATCTCGGAATTTACGAACAGGACTTTCATAATCAGCAGTTGATTTAATATGAGACACAAAGGTAAGAATTTTTTTTGATATTTCGATAAATGATTATCTTTGGGGACAATTTGGAATATTATGGCATGTGGCGAGAATAAACTGATGCGGCGCCGTCTGGCGAATGCATATCTTTCCTCGGTTATCAGCATCAGCCTTGTTCTGCTGCTGGTAGGCGTGTCGAGCCTGCTGCTTGTGAACACCAGAAGCGTGTCAGACTATTTCAAGGAAAATGTACAGGTCTCTGTCATCATGAAGCAGGAAGTGTCGGAAAACGAGGCGCTTATGTTTCGGAAAACTCTGGATTCCATGAATTTCGTCCATGGCACCGAATTCATATCGCGTGAACGTGGAGAGAATGAAATGGCTGAAATACTTGGCAGCGACTTCCTTAAGGTTTTCGAGACTTCCCCGGTTCCTATCTCCATAGGTGTGACGCTCAATGCGGAGTATGTGTCGGAAGACAGTCTCAAGGTCGTGGAATCTGTCATCGGGCAGTCTCCAGTCGTGGATGAAGTGGTCTATCAGCGTTCTCTTGTAGATGCCCTGAATGCTAACCTAAGCCGTATCTCCATGGTTCTGGGTGTATTTATCTTGCTGATGCTCTTCATATCGTTTGTGCTGATTAACAATACAATGCGCCTTACGGTGTATGCGAAGCGCTTTACGGTCCATACCATGAAGCTGGTCGGTGCCACGAAATCATTTATCCGCGGGCCGTTCCTTGTCAGGGCTGCTTTCCTGGGGCTTTTCTCTTCTGTTGTGGCTCTGCTCCTTCTGGTGGGCGTCCTGTTTGTGGTCCGTTCTGAATTTGCGCAGCTGTTCGACATATTCACATTGGACAAGCTCCTGCTGGTCATGGCGATTGTCGTGGTCTCAGGACTTGTGATATGCGTCCTCAGTACATACCTGGTGGTGAACAAGCTTGTGTCATTGGGAAAGGATGAACTTTATTATTGATATTATTTGATATTATGGATAACAATAAGATGGCGATTACCCCTAAGGGGCTTAAATATCTTCTTGCCGGACTTCTGGTCATGATTTCCGGCTATATTCTCATGACTGGAGGCGGAAGCAAGGACCCGGCTGTGTTTAACTATGCAATGTTCGACTTCAGGCGCCTTGTTGCGGCACCGATTGTGATTCTCTGCGGAATCGTCATCGAGATTGTCGCCATCATGAAAGTTTTCAGAACCGATAAGTAGGAGGCCAGGATATGGATTGGTGGCAGGCGCTTCTTCTGGGCATTGTACAGGGACTTACTGAATTTCTTCCGGTCAGCAGCAGTGGACATCTCATGATATTCCGTGAACTGCTGGGCGTTGATGCTGAAGGCTTTCTGGACTTCACGGTCACGGTGCATTTCGCTACGGTTCTCAGTACCATAATCATATTCTGGTCTGTTATATGGAATCTCCTGAAGGGGCTTTTCAAGTTCAAGTACAATGATGAGACTGACTATGTCCTTAAGCTTGTCGTGTCAATGATTCCGATCGGCATCGTGGGCGTGTTCTTCAAGGACAAGGTGGAGGGCCTCTTCGCAGATAATCTTTTCACTGTAGGCGTATGCCTGGTGATAACGGCTGTCCTGCTGTTCGTCTCCGACCAGTCGTCGAGGTGGCTGTCCGGAGGAAATGCCGATAAAAACGGACACCGAAACGGGCTCTCATATCTTCAGGCGTTTATCGTCGGGCTTGGGCAGGCGTGCGCAGTGGCTCCGGGGCTTTCCCGTTCGGGAACCACTATCGCGACCGGACTTATATGCGGTGTCAGGCGCGAGAGCATGGCGCAGTTCTCCTTCCTAATGGTGCTTGTGCCGATTATCGGCGAGCAGGCATTGGGCATACTGAAAAGCTTCGGCGAGCCGGCTGCTGCTTCAGGCCTTGGATCCATGCCGCTGGCAATGGGCTTCATCGGGGCTTTCGTGGCGGGCCTGTTCTCCTGCAAGGCAATGATAGCCATTGTCCGTAAGGCGAAGCTTACATGGTTCGCATTGTATTGTCTCGTTGCTGCGCTGGCGATCTTTATCTTCATGTAGTGCCTGCATGAAAGAGAGGACATTGACCTACTTCGTCTCGGACGTGCATCTCGGGCTGGATGTGAAGGATCCTGCCGGTCGGGAGGCACGTTTCGTCGCTTTCCTGCGTTCTATTCCTGCTGATGAGACGGAGGCCTTGTACATGCTGGGCGACATCTGGGACTTCTGGTATGAATATCATGATGTGGTTCCGAAAGGCTATGTGCGTGTCTTTTCGGCCCTTATGGCCCTTATGGATGCCGGGGTCAAGGTGTATTTCTTCCAGGGAAATCATGATATCTGGTGCTTCCACTACTTTGAGGAACTTGGAATCAAGATCCTCCAGCAGCCTTATGTAGTCAATATAAGGGGCAAGGTGTTCTGCCTTGGGCATGGTGACGGGCTGGGACCTGGTCATAGATGGTACAAGCTGATGAGATGGGGCTTCCGTGCGAAGTTCTTCCAGAGCCTGTTCAGCCTGCTCCATCCATATATCGCATTCCGCTTCGGAAAGGGCTGGTCCAAGAAGAGTCGCGTGGCCAAGAGCATGGACTACAAGTTCAGGGGGGAGGATGAGCCGCTGTACAAGTTCGCGGCGGATTTCGCATCCAGGACGCATGTTGACTATTTCGTCTTCGGACATTTCCACTGCAGCGTGAAGATGCCTGTCCCTGGCGGCGCGGAGCTTATTGTCCTGAAGGACTGGATGGACGGCTCATCCTACATGTATTTTGACGGGATCTCCACATTTTTCGGATATTCGCCGAATATCGAGAAGTAGAGCGCCGGAAATTCCCCGCTGTCCCATTTCTGCACCAGGTCTTCCACGGCCTTGTCCTCGCCCTGCGGATCATAGTGCTTCTTCAGGTCGGAGCCGAACAGCCTGGCTATTCCCTGCCAGAATCCTGCTGCAATCCTGTTCTTGTAATCCTTTATTATGAAGTAGGATGATTTTCCGGCCTCCCTGTCGATGAGCTTCATCAGAAGCTGCCCCTGGGTGACAGTCATGCTGCGCATCGGCTGCTCGAAGGCATTAAACAGCTCCTTCTGCACCTTGTCCACATATTTCTCCCTTTTCCTGCGTCCGAGATCGTCTGCGGCGAATGTGCTATCGGTATCATGTATGAGCTTTCTGGCCACAAGAGCATACGGGTAGGTCTTGCTGAAGTTCCATACGAGCTTGTAGTATCTGCGCCATTCCTTGTCTTTCCTTCTGTACAATGAGATCTGTGACGGGGTGAGCACGTCCATGTACAATGTGTCGCCGTCCACGATCTCGTACTGCAGGAACTGCGGCGTTTTCGGCGGGACCGGGGCACGCTGCTTCTGCGCCTGCACCGTGAAGGTACAGGCCAATGCAAGCGTCAGCACTGCCGCTATTGTCATCAATGTCCGTTTTCTCATCATCATTTATCAGAATGCCGGGGCAAATGTACATAAAATTTGCTTAAGGGTGCTGCGGCCGGAAAAGTTCTGTCACGCTTTGTCGAAAATGTATCTGTAAAACTTTTATAGATGTCTGTAACTTTCTGAAAACATGAAAGATAGCATTGAAATTATTTTGTCGAAAAAGTATGAAAATATTCCTGAAAATGTTTGTTTTCCGAATATTTTTGTTAACTTTGCATTCCCAAAATTGAGGAGAAGTTCGCCCAACCAGCTTATGCTCAAAGATTTAGGGAATTTGGGAAAATTTATTAAAGTAATACAGCAATGTTACAACCAAAGAAAACAAAGTTTAGAAGGGAACAGAAAAACCGCATGAAAGGAATGTCCCAGAGGGGCAGCCAGCTTGCGTTCGGTTCTTTCGGTCTTAAAACCCTTGAGAATTGTTGGCTTACATCGCAGCAGATTGAGGCTGCCCGTCAGGCAATCTCGCGTTATATGAACCGTGAGGGTCAGATCTGGATCAGGGTATTCCCTGCAAAGCCGTTCACCAAGAAGCCTCTCGATACCCGAATGGGTAAAGGTAAAGGTGATCCTCAGGGATTTGTCTGCCCTATCACTCCTGGTAGAATTCTCTTCGAGGCAGAGGGCGTTTCACTTGAGATTGCTAAAGAGGCTATGCGCCTTGCAGCACATAAGCTTCCTATCGCAACGAAGTTTATCGTCCGTAGGGATTATGTAGAATAGTTTAATGGAGAAGAAAATGAAAATATCTGAAATTCGCGAAATGTCCGTAGCAGACCTGCGTGACCGCATTGCAGTGGAGAAGGCAAATCTTGACACAATGAAGATAAATCATGCTATCTCTCCATTAGAGGATACATCCAAGTTTAAGAAAAGCAGAAAGGATATCGCACGTATGCTGACTGTCCTGACTGAGAAAGAAAAAGAACAGAACTAATTAGATGCCCTATGGAAAGAAATCTTCGTAAGGAAAGAATAGGTGTTGTGGTCAGCAACAAGATGGATAAGACAATCGTCGTAGCCGTCGAGACTAAGGGAAAACACCCTATGTATGGTAAGTTCATTAACAAGACCACTAAATTTGTCGCTCAGGATGATAAGAACGAGTGCAGCGAGGGCGATACCGTGCGCATTATGGAAACCCGTCCATTGAGCAAGACCAAGAGGTGGAGATTAGTTGAAATTGTAGAAAAAGTCAAATAGCGATGATACAGCAGGAAACACGTTTACAGGTGGCAGACAACAGCGGCGCAAAAGAAGTGCTTTGCATCCGCGTTCTGGGTGGAACCCGTCACCGTTATGCATCTGTCGGCGATAAGATCGTCGTTGCAGTCAAGAGTGCAATCTCAGGCGGAGACGCCAAAAAAGGTTCTGTATCCAAGGCTGTTGTGGTACGTACCAAGAAAGAGATCCGCAGACCGGACGGGTCATATATCCGCTTTGATGACAATGCATGCGTTCTTCTGAACAATGCAGGAGAGCTCAGAGGCACACGTATCTTTGGCCCTGTAGCCAGAGAGCTTCGTGAAAATTATATGAAGATCGTTTCACTGGCACCGGAGGTCCTTTAATATTCAAGTCATTATGAAAAAATTTCACGTAAAGAAAGGCGATACCGTATTTGTGAATGCCGGTAATGATAAGGGCAAGACAGGAAAAGTCCTTGAAGTGATTACAGATAAGGACCGTGTCGTTGTCGAGGGTATCAATATGGTCAGCAGACATACCAAACCTAATGCAAAGGCTCCTCAGGGTGGTATTATCAAGAAAGAGGCCGGTATCCATATTTCCAATGTTCAGCTTCTTGATCCTAAGAGCACAGCATCCAAGCCGATTCCTACAAGAATAGGCCACAAGATGGTTGACGGCAAGAAGGTGCGTTATTCTAAAAAATCTGGAGAGGAGATTAAATAATTATGGCAAAGAAATCTACTAAAAACGAAGCTGCAGAGCAGGTAGTTCCTGCTGGATATGTACCGGCTCTCAAGACCGTATACAAGGAGCAGATAATCCCTGCCCTTATGAAGCAGTTCTCTTATACCACAGTTATGCAGGTTCCTAGGCTCGTGAAGATTACCATCAACGAAGGTATCGGCGAGGCTTCACAGAACCAGTCACATGACAAGAAGCTTGTAGAAGAGGCCGCAGCTGAGCTTTCAGCAATCGTAGGACAGAAGGCTGTCCTCACCGCTTCAAAGAAGGATATTTCCAACTTCCATCTCCGTAAGGGACAGCCTATCGGTGTGAAGGTTACTCTTCGTGCTACCAAGATGTACGAGTTCCTCGAAAGACTTATCCGTGTATCTCTCCCTCGTATCCGTGACTTCAACGGTATCCCTGAGAAGCTTGACGGCAGCGGAAACTACACTCTCGGCCTTAAGGAGCAGATCATCTTCCCTGAAATCGATATGGACAAGAACCCTCGCGTTCACGGAATGGAGATCACTTTCGTTACCACAGCCAAGTCTGACGAAGAGGCTTATGCTCTTCTGAAAGAGTTCGGACTGCCATTCAAGAAACATAACAACTAAAAGAGTATACAATGGCAAAAGAATCAATGAAAGCCCGCGAAGTAAAACGCGCGAAATTAGTTGCAAAGTACGCCGAGAAGCGTAAGGCTCTTAAAGAGGCAGGCGACTGGGCAGCTCTTGACAAGCTCCCTAAGAACTCCTCAGCAGTACGTCTTCACAACCGTTGCTCTCTTACCGGACGTCCAAAAGGATATATGCGTGCCTTCGGCCTCAGCAGAATCCAGTTCCGTGAGATGGCCAGCAACGGACTTATCCCAGGCGTAAAGAAAGCAAGCTGGTAGAGAAGCTTTATAGCATACAATATTAATTATATTAATTATTATTAACAATCGGATATCGGGCGTTTGCCTGGCAGACGCCGGTTCGCAAAAAGACAAAAGAAATGACTGATCCAATTGCAGATTTCCTCACACGCATCCGTAATGCATACCGTGCAGGAAACAGGGTCGTAGAGATTCCTTCCTCTAAGATGAAGGTGGCTATGACCAAGATCCTTTGTGAAAAAGGTTACATCCTCAGCTACAAGGTTGTAGAGGGAACTCCTTTCAACACAATCAAAATCGCTCTCAAGTACCATCCTCAGACCAAGCAGGCTGCTATCAAGAAGATTGAGCGCATCTCCACTCCAGGTCTCAGAAAGTACACTGATGTCAAGGAAATGCCTAGAGTTCTGAACGGACTCGGAATCGCTATCATCTCGACTTCCAAGGGCGTCATCACTGACAAGGAGGCAAGAGACCTCAATGTCGGCGGTGAAATCGTATGCTATGTATATTAATTTTTAAAGAAACTGATAATGTCAAGAATTGGTAAATTACCTGTAAGCCTTCCGGACAAGGTGAGCGTAGAGCTCCTGCCTGGCAACGTTGTGAAGGTTAAAGGACCTCTCGGCGAGCTTTCTCAGAAAGTGGATCCGGATATTACCGTAACCGTAGAGGGAAAAGAAGTTAAGTTCACCCGTCCTACCGATCTTCCTAGACACCGTTCAATGCATGGTCTCTACCGTGCACTTGTGCACAACATGGTTGTAGGTGTTTCTACAGGATTTGAGATCAAGCAGGAATTTGTCGGTGTCGGCTACCGTGTAGATGTAAAAGGTCAGCTTCTGACTTTCGCTCTTGGTTATTCACATGATATCCAGCTGCTTCTTCCTGCTGAAATCAAGGCAGAGGCCGCTGCTGTAAAGAAAGGTGAGAATCCTGTACTTATCCTCAGGTCTGCTGACAAGCAGCTCCTCGGACAGGTCGCAGCCAAGATCCGTTCACTCCGCAAGCCTGAACCATATAAGGGCAAGGGTATCAAGTTCGTTGGCGAGCAGCTTCGTCGTAAGGCAGGTAAGACTGCAGCCGCTAAATAATAGGAGGAATGAATTATGGCATTGAGTAAAATAGAAAGAAGAAGACGTATTCACTACCGTATTCGCAAGCACGTCAATGGAACAGCTGAAAGGCCTAGGCTTGTTGTCTTCAGAAGCAACAGGCAGATTTACGTGCAGGTGATTAATGATGAGACCGCAACAACTCTCGTTGCAGCTGCTTCAAACGACAAGGTTCTTGCAGCAGAGTGCAAAGGCAAGAGCGGAAAAGAGGCTGCCGCAATCGTAGGTAAGGCTATTGCAGCACGCGCCATCGAGAAAGGTATCAATGAGGTCGCTTTCGATCGTGGAGGTTATCTCTATCATGGTAGAGTTCAAAGTTTGGCTGACGCTGCCCGTGAAGGCGGTCTTAAATTCTAATCGGAATTATGGCAAATACAAATGTTAAAAGAGTAAAGACATCTGATCTTGAACTTAAAGACAGACTTGTCTCCATTCAGAGGGTAACCAAAGTCACCAAGGGTGGCCGTCACTTCCGTTTCGCAGCTATCGTAGTTGTCGGAGACGAGAACGGTGTTGTAGGTTATGGCCTTGGTAAGGCGAACGAAGTAACTGCGGCTATCCAGAAAGGTGTTGAGGATGCCAAGAAGAATCTTGTCAAGATTCCGATAATCAACACTACTATTCCTCACGAGCAGGTTGCCAAGTTCGGCGGTGCAGAAGTATTCATGAAGCCAGCCGCTCCTGGTACCGGTGTGAAGGCCGGCGGTGCCATGCGTGCCGTATTCGAGTCAGCAGGCGTTCAGAATGTCCTTGCAAAGTCTAAGGGCTCATCAAACCCTCACAACCTTGTAAAGGCTACTGTAGCAGCTCTTACTGAACTTAGAGATGCTTATACTGTTGCAGGTCTTCGCGGCGTGCCTATGAGTAAAGTGTTTAACGGTTAGTTATAGGAGAAAGCGAAATGGCTAAATATAGAATTACTCAGGTAGTCAGCAAGAACGGCGAGAGCAAGAGACAGAAGGCTAATCTTCAGTGCCTCGGTATCCGTAGAATGCATCAGACTGTAGAGGTGGAGAAGAACCCTGTAACGACAGGTATGCTTACAAAGGTCCGTCACCTCGTAACTGTAGAAGAAATCTAATTCGGAGGAACTAAGATGAATTTGCATAATTTGAAACCTGCAAAAGGTTCAACACACAATTCCAAGAGAGTAGGCCGCGGACAGGGTTCCGGTAAAGGTGGCACTGCTACACGTGGTACTAAAGGAGCTCAGGCTCGTGCAGGATATGAGCACAAGGTCGGCTTCGAGGGTGGTCAGATGCCTATCCAGAGAAGACTTCCTAAGTTCGGCTTCAACAATCCTACTCGAGTAGAGTACGTTGCTATCAATCTTTCTGCTCTTCAGGCGCTTTCAGAGAAGCTCGGCACTTCAGTCATTACTCTGGATACCCTTAGGGAGGCAGGTGCTGTCAAGGCCAATGAACTTGTAAAGGTTCTCGGCAACGGCGAGCTTACCGCTAAACTTGAGGTTACTGCTGATGCATTCTCAAAGTCTGCAGTTGAGAAGATCGAGGCTGCCGGTGGAAAAGCTACTAAGATCGAGAAATAATGAAGAAATTTATTGAGACATTCAAGAACATCTTCAAGATAGAGGAGTTACGCAAGAGAATCGTTTATACGCTTCTCTTGGTACTCGTTTATCGTCTGGGATGTTTTGTTGTGATCCCGGGTATTGACGCCTCCGGTCTTGCAACGCTTCAGAACAACACCCAGGAAGGCCTTGTAGGGCTTCTTAACATGTTCTCCGGCGGTGCGTTCGGAAACGCCTCTATCTTCGCTCTCGGTGTGATGCCATATATCTCGGCATCCATCGTGATCCAGCTCCTCGGCATGTTCGTCCCATACTTCAAGAAATTGCAGATGGAAGGCGAGAGCGGCCGCAGGAAGATGAATCAGATCACCAGATATCTGACTGTCCTGATTCTTGCTATCCAGTGCCCTGCATATCTGGCTGCTATCCACAACCAGATTCCTGGCGAGGCATTCGTCGCTGTGACTCAGCTCGGATGGAGTAACTTCACATTCAACTTTGTCTCTACAGTGATTCTCCTTGCAGGCTCAATGTTCGTCATGTGGCTCGGCGAGCGCATTACTGACCGCGGTATCGGAAACGGTATCTCCCTTATCATCATGATCGGTATTGTTGCACGTCTTCCGTATGCGCTTACTGCAGAAATCGGTGAAAAGCTCACAACCACCAACGGCGGTGTGCTTCTCCTGATTGTGGAGCTTATAGTATTGTTCTTCGTGTTCGTTGCTGCAATCGCACTTGTTCAGGCTGTCAGGAGAATTCCGATCCAGTATGCAAAGCGCGTCGTAGGCAACAAGCAGTATGGCGGAGTCCGCAACTATCTTCCTTTGAAGATCAATGCGGCAGGCGTTATGCCTATTATCTTCGCACAGGCCCTCATGCTGTTCCCTCTTCTGTTCTCACAGTGGGATGCTACCAGGGGACTTGCTGCAACACTCAGTAACTATACTGGTTTCTGGTATAATTTTATTTTCGGACTTCTCGTCGTTATCTTCACATATTTCTACACTGCGGTCACTGTTCAGCCGAACATGATGGCAGAGCAGATGAAGCAGAACGGCGGATTCATACCTGGTGTGAAGCCTGGCAAGAAGACCATGGAATACATCGACGACATCATGTCGAAGGTTACGCTCCCTGGCTCTATCTTCCTCGCTATCATTGCAATTATGCCGGCATTTGCGATGCTTGCAGGTGTCAATAACCAGTTCGCAAGTTTCTACGGTGGTACTTCACTTCTGATTCTTGTGGGTGTGGTTCTCGATACCCTTCAGCAGATAGAAGGTTATCTGCTCATGCGTCACTATGACGGATTGATGAAGACAGGTCGTCTGAGTGGACGTTCTGGAATGTAATTCCTGGTAAAGACAAGTATAAAGATGTTAAAGCCAAAAACAGAAGAAGAAATTGAATTGCTCCGCGAAAACGGAATACTGGTGTCCAGAACGCTTGCGGAAGTCGGTAAAGCGGTGGCCCCTGGTGTGACAACTGCCGAGTTGAATAGGGTCGCAGAGACTTTCATCCGTGACAATGGTGCAATCCCAAGCTTCCTTGGTTTTGAAGGTTTCCCAGCTGCAATCTGTGCCTCTGTGAACGATGTGGTGGTCCACGGTTTCCCGTCAGACTACGTCCTTAAGGAAGGCGACATCGTCTCATGCGACATAGGAACTTTGTACAAAGGATATAACGGTGACTCCTGCTACACTTTCCCGGTAGGGGAAGTGGATGCGGAGACCCGTAAGCTCCTTGATGTTACGAAAGCTTCCCTGTTCAAGGGCATTGAGCAGGCAATTGATGGAAACCGTACAGGCGACATCGGATACGCGGTGCAGTCGTATGCTGAATCTTTCGGGTTCTCTGTTGTCAGGGAGCTTGAGGGACATGGCATCGGCAAGGAAATGCATGAGGCCCCAGGCATTCCGAATTATGGAAGGCGCGGGCATGGTGCAAGACTGACCGATGGCATGACAATATGTATAGAGCCGATGATCAATGCGGGCAGAAAGGATGTGTATCTGGCTAGAAACGGTTGGGCGGTACACACAGCTGACCACAAGAATGCGGCGCACTATGAGCTTACGGTTGTTATCCGGAAAGGCAAGGCTGAACTTCTTTCTACCTTCGACTTTATCGAGAAAGACGGAAACATTAAATTTTAAAGTGGTATTTTAAATGTCTAAGCAAACAGCAATTGAGCAGGACGGGACGATAGTCGAGACTCTCCCTAACGCTATGTTTAAAGTAGAGCTGGAGAACGGTCACGTCATTCTTGCGCATATTTCGGGCAAGATGAGGCAGAACTTCATCCACATCCTACTCGGTGACAAGGTTAGAGTTGAAATGTCGCCTTATGATTTAACAAAAGGAAGAATATCCTTCAGATACAAATAAAAATTTTCGCGATATGAAAGTAAAAACATCCATCAAAAAGCGCAGCGAGGATTGCAAAATCGTGAGGCGTAAAGGTCGTCTTTACGTGATCTGCAAGAAGAACCCTAAGTTCAAGATGCGCCAAGGATAATATTCAGTTGTGTAACTAATAAAGTAAAGATATTATGGCAAGAATAGCCGGTGTTGATTTACCAAACAACAAAAGGGGAGAGATAGGCCTTACCTACATCTTCGGTATCGGTCGCTCTTCTGCAAGAAAAATCCTTGAGGAGTGCGGAATCGATTTTGACACTAAGGTCAGCGAGTGGAACGATGACCAGATCGCAAAGATCAGAAGTCTCATCGCCAATGAGTACAAAATCGAAGGTGAGCTCCGTTCTACTGTCCAGATGAACATCAAACGTCTTATGGACATCGGTTGCTACAGGGGAATCCGTCATCGTCTCGGACTTCCTGTTCGTGGCCAGAGCACCAAGAACAATGCCCGTACAAGAAAGGGTAAGAAGAAGACTGTTGCAAACAAGAAGAAAGCAACCAAATAAATCTTGATGAATTATGGCAAAGAAGACAACAACAGCAAAAAAGAGAGTAGTAAAAGTTGAAGCTACTGGTGAAGCTCATATTTCATCAACCTTCAATAACGTGATCATCGCTCTCACAAACAATGTTGGCCAGGTTATCAGCTGGTCTTCAGCTGGTAAGAGCGGCTTCAGAGGCTCCAAGAAGAACACTCCGTATGCAGCTCAGGTTGCAGCCGAGGATGCAGCAAAGACTGCGTTCGATGCAGGCCTCCGCAAAGTTAAGGTCTATGTAAAGGGTCCTGGTGCAGGACGTGAGTCTGCTATCAGAACAATCAACCAGGCAGGTATCGAGGTCACCGAGATCATCGACGTCACCCCAATGCCTCACAATGGTTGCAGACCTAAAGGCCGTCGTAAAGTTTAATTTTACAGTTTTAATGATTAATTACTATGGCAAGATATACTGGACCAAGTACTAAAATCGCCCGCAAATTCGGCGAGCCGATCTATGGAGCTGATAAGGATTTCGAGAAGAGAAACTATCCTCCGGGACAGCACGGCGCCGCAAGAAAGCGTGCCAGAAAGTCTACCGACTACGGTAATCAGCTGAAAGAGAAGCAGAAAGTAAAATATATGTACGGTGTCCTCGAAAGACAGTTCCGTAACACATACGAGAAAGCCTGCCGCATGGAAGGACAGAAAGGTGAGAACCTTCTCTTCCTCCTCGAGTCCAGACTTGACAATATCGTATATCGTCTCGGGATCGCTCCTACAAGGGCAGCAGCAAGACAGATTGTGCGTCATTGCCACATTACCCTTAACGGTGCTGTCTGCAATGTTCCGTCTGCACAGGTGAAGGCTGGAGACGTAATCGCAGTAAGAGAGAGATCAAAGAGCCTCGAGGTTATCCAGAACAGCGTAGCTTCCGCAAAGAAGTACTCATGGCTGGAGTTTGACCCTAAGGCGCTTACAGGCAAGTTCCTTAATGTTCCTGCTAGAACAGAGATTCCTGAGAACATCAACGAGCAGCTTATCGTCGACCTCTACTCTAAGTAATAAATTAACACCCAAAAAGAATTAATATGGCAATCTTAGCATTTCAGAAACCAGATAAGGTGATAATGCTCGAAGGAACAGACACAGTCGGCCGTTTCGAGTTCAGGCCTCTTGAGCCTGGCTATGGCCAGACCATCGGTAATGCTCTTCGCCGCATCCTGTTGTCTTCTCTGGAGGGTTTTGCTATCAGCTCGATTAAGATTTCGGGAGTGAACGACGAGTTCGATACCATCCCGGGAGTGATCGAGGGTATGCAGGACATCATCCTGAACCTCAAGCAGGTCAGATTGAAGAGGATGGTCGAGTCTGTAGACTCTGAGGTAGCAAATATCACAATTAGCGGTAAACAGGAGTTTACTGCAGAGGATATCTCCAAGGGATTGTCTTCTTTCAAGGTGCTCAATCCTGAGCTGCATATCTGCACTCTCGAACCTTCTGTGAAACTTGAGGTTTCCATCACCATCACCAAAGGCCGTGGATTCGTTCCTGCAGAGGAGGAAAGGGATGAAAATACTCCTATCGGAACCATTCCGGTAGATGCTATCTACACCCCTATCCGCAAGGTGAACTGGACAGTGGAGAACTGGCGTGTCGAGCAGAAGACTGACTACGAGAAGCTGAACCTGGAGATTGTAACTGACGGTTCCATTTCTCCTAATGCCGCTCTTCAGGACGCTGCAAACATCCTGATCTACCATTTCAAGCTCTTTACGGATGACAAGAAGCTCGCTCTTGAGAGCGCAGCCGTTCCTGATTCCAAGGAACTTGACGAGGAGTCTCTCCGCATGAGACATCTTCTTCTCAACAAGCTTTCCGATCTCGGTCTCTCAGTCAGGGCATACAACTGTCTCAAGGCTGCTGAAATCGACACTCTCGCCGACCTTGTATCATACTCAAGGCCAGAGCTGATGAAGTTCCGCAACTTCGGACGCAAGTCGCTCAATGAGATTGATCAGATGCTTGACAAGATGAAGCTCACATTCGGAATGGATGTTACCAAGTACAATATTGAACCTAAGAAAAAGAATAACGCGTAATCATGAGGCATAATAAAGCAATCAATCATCTTGGTCGCAAGAGTGGTCACCGTAAAGCTCTTCTTGCCAACATGGCTAACTCTCTTATTCTCCATAAGAGAATCACAACCACAGTTGCAAAGGCTAAGGCTCTCAAGCCATATCTTGAGCCGCTCGTAACCAAGTCAAAGGACGATTCAACACACTCACGTCGTATCGTCTTCAGTTATCTCAAGGACAAGACTGCTGTTGCAGAGCTTTTCCGTACTATTGCCCCTAAGATTGCTGACCGTCCGGGCGGATACCTCCGTGTCCTCCACACCGGCTTCAGACAGGGTGATGGCGCTGAGATGGCTCTCATCGAGTTTGTTGACTTCAACGAGGCTGCTATTTCTTCAGAGGCTTCCAAGAAAGAGGCTAAGAAGACAACACGCCGTAGCCGTGCGAAGAAGGCTGAGGCTGTTCCGGCAGCAGAAGCACCGGCAGCAGAGGCTGAGACTCCAAAAGCTGAATAGTCAATCCAGATTCAGAACTTACATAGAAGGCACTGGCGATGAAACCCGCCGGTGTCTTTTTTTCGTTTTCGACCAACTTCTTTCCTTGGACTGTATGTTTATTCAAAAAAAATTCTAACTTTGCGATAAACGAAAGCTTGCACTTACGAAACGAAATATAATAACGTTTCATAGTATTTCGGTTTATAAATTATAAAACCATTGTTTATGGAGTCACTATTCTACATTGTTCCAGTGGCGGCTTTGGCGGCATTGTTTTTCGCCTGGCTGTTTTTTCATCAGATGATGAAGGAAAGTGAAGGAACGCTAACCATGAAAGAGATTGCTCAATACGTACGAGACGGTGCAATGGCCTACCTTAAGCAGCAGTACAAGGTCGTCACAATCGTGTTCATTGTCCTGGCTGTATTCTTCTCCATTCTTGCTTATGGCTTCCATATCCAGAATCCCTGGGTGCCGTTTGCTTTCCTGACAGGAGGATTTTTCTCCGGGCTTGCCGGATTTATCGGCATGAAGACCGCCACGTATGCGTCTTCCCGTACAGCCAATGCTGTGTCGCGTTCATTGAACGCTGGACTTAAGCTGGCTTTCCGTTCCGGAGCCGTCATGGGCCTTACAGTGGTCGGCCTCGGCCTGCTCGACATATCCGTCTGGTATTTTGTCCTGAAATGCTTTGTCGGTGAACCTGATTCCTCGCAGACCCTGGTCACTATCACGACCACAATGCTGACGTTCGGCATGGGAGCTTCCACACAGGCGCTCTTTGCCAGAGTAGGAGGCGGAATATATACCAAGGCTGCTGATGTCGGGGCTGATATCGTAGGCAAGGTGGAAGCAGATATCCCGGAAGACGACCCGAGGAATCCTGCGACAATCGCGGATAATGTCGGCGACAATGTAGGTGATGTGGCTGGAATGGGCGCTGACCTTTACGAGTCATACTGCGGGGCGATTCTCGCGACAATGGCGCTTGGAGCATCAGCATTCTTCGGAGACATTGACGGACAGACACGTGCCGTGCTTGCCCCGATGTGCATTGCCTCTGTCGGAGTCATACTTTCCGTCATAGGGATATTTGCGGTGCGCACGAAAGAAGGGGCAGGGCTTCAGGGCCTTCTCGCCTCGCTCAACCGTGGTACGAATCTCAGTGCAGGCCTTATCGCCGTGGTTACATTCGGAATATTCTATATGCTGGGATTTGACAACTGGTGGCAGCTGTCATTGTCAGTGGTATTCGGCCTTGCGTCAGGCGTTATCATAGGGAAGGCCACTGAATACTATACCTCCCATTCGTATAGACCTACGCAGAAGCTTGCTGAAAGTTCCATGACAGGTTCCGCGACAGTCATAATAGGCGGCATGGGGCTTGGCATGATCTCGACCGCCATCCCGGTAGTCACCATCGCTGCGGCTATTCTTCTTTCGTATCTCTGTGCCACAGGGTTCTCGTTCGATCCATCATTGATCGGCAACGGACTGTACGGTATCAGCATCGCGGCCGTGGGCATGCTTTCAACATTGGGCATCACTCTCGCGACCGACGCCTACGGGCCTATAGCTGACAATGCGGGAGGCAATGCGCAGATGAGCGGACTTGATCCGGAAGTGCGCAGAAAGACGGATATCCTTGATGCTCTGGGCAATACGACGGCGGCGACAGGCAAGGGCTTCGCGATCGGTTCGGCTGCATTGACTGCGCTTGCACTTCTGGCCTCATACATCGAGGAGATAAAGATAGGCCTGGTGCATATCGGAAAGACGACAATCGAAGTGGGTGGCCAGATGGTGGATGCAGCGTCCGCATCTATTCCGCAGATTGTCGAATATTATCAGGTGAATCTGATGAATCCGAAGGTGCTTGTGGGCGTATTCATCGGTGCCATGATGGCATTCCTGTTCTGTGGTCTTACCATGAATGCCGTTGGAAGGGCTGCCCAGAAGATGGTTACGGAGGTGCGCCGCCAGTTCAAGGAAATGAAGGGGATACTGGAGGGAAAGCAGCGCCCTGACTATGCCCGCTGTGTGGAGATCTCCACTCTGGGGGCGCAGCATGAGATGGTGCTACCTTCTGTAATCGCTATAATTGTCCCTGTTGCTACGGGCCTGTGCCTTGGTGCGGCAGGTGTCATGGGACTTCTTGTAGGCGGCCTCGGGGCCGGTTTTGTGCTGGCTATATTCCTCGCCAATTCGGGCGGGGCGTGGGACAATGCCAAGAAATATGTCGAGGATGGACATTTCGGTGGAAAAAACTCTGACTGTCACAAGGCGACGATTGTCGGTGACACTGTAGGAGATCCGTTCAAGGATACATCAGGACCTTCTTTGAATATCCTGATCAAGCTTATGAGCATGGTCTCCATTGTCATGGCAGGACTCACCGTGATGATCGGGTAGAATCCGTTTTGTAATAATTGGTTTTCCTTCGGGCGTCATGCGGTTCGTATGGCGCCCGGTTTCATAATGAAGTGACAAGATTTTCATTTCCTCCATTCTGCTGGACCTCCCGGGCAGCTTATAAATCGGCAGTGAATGCTTAAAAATATTTGATAATATTAAAAAATAACGTTAAATTGCGCTATAAATTATTTTGCAATCGTTTTAAAAAGAGGGCATTCAGTATGAAGAGAATCACTATTCGAGATGTGGCTCGTGAAGCGAAAGTGTCAGTCACGCTTGTATCATTTGTGATGAACGCAAAAAGAGATAAAGACGGAAATCTCGATTGTCCTGTAAACGCCGAGACCGCGAAGCGTGTCCTGCAGGTCGCCCAGAAATTAGGTTATAGAAGAAATTTTGCGGCTGCATCATTGAGAAGCGGCCGCTCCAATTCAATTGCAGTCATTCCTAATGACATATCCAACAAGTTCTTTGCCGGTATCTCCAGATGTATCGAGGATAAGGCCAAGAACTATGGCTATACTGTTCTCTTCGCAAGTTCAGATGAGAGTGCGGAGAGGCTTGAAGGCGTGATGGACGCGGTTCTTGCACATAATATTGACGGTGTCATTGTCGCACCTTGCGCCGGTGGCGAGGCTGCCATCCGCAAGGCTACGGACGCAGGCGTTCCTGTAGTTCTCCTTGACCGGGATATCGTCGGCCTTGATAATGTGGGCAAGGTCCTTCTGGATGATGTCGAGGCCGGAAAGATGGCTACCGAGCTTTTCATCAGCCACGGCTACAAGAAGATAGAGATGATTTCCTATTCGCTGGGAATCTCCAGCCTGGAGGAGAGGGAGTCAGGATACCGTCAGGCAATGATGGACAACGACCTTTATGACAATGCCTCTGTACATTATACCTCATACGCGAAGGCATCGGAAGATGTCCCTGCAATCATCAAGGACGCCTTGTCAAGGGGAGTTGAAGCATTGTTCCTGCCGACATACTCGCTTTCAGCGCTTGTGCTTATGACGATGCGCGACATGAATCTGAAGACTCCTGATGATCTCGCGGTGATAGGATTCGATGTCAGCGATATCTATCAGCTGTACTCCACATCAGTTACCCATATCGTCCAGCCTCTTAAGCAGCTTGGGGAAAAGTCTGTCGATGTGCTTATCAACATGATTCAGGGCAAGGCTCCGGAGAATGTCATTCTCAAGCCGGAGATGATAGAGGGCAGATCCACAGATCCGAAGAAAAATAACTACCAATAATATTTTCACATAGGAAACCCCGGTCTGATTCGTTCAGGCCGGGGTTTATCTGTATAATGTCTTCCGGGATCTAATGCTTCTGTGGACGTATTATGTTTCTGGCCAGTGTATTGGAACACAGGAAATCTGTCAGCGGCTTGCAGTCTGAAGACAGGATTGAATGTCTGTCTCCCTCCCATAGGATGGTGCCTTTATGGAGGAACCCGATGTTGTCCCCGATTTCCAGTATGGAATTCATGTCATGAGTGTTCATGATGGTGGTGATACCCAGCTCCTTGGTCAGGGAACTTATCAGCTGGTCAATGACGATGGACGTTTCCGGGTCGAGACCTGAGTTCGGTTCGTCGCAGAAAAGATATTCAGGGTTCAATGCTATGGCACGTGCAATTCCCACGCGCTTCTGCATTCCTCCGGACAGTTCATCCGGGTACTTGTCCTCCGAGTCTTTCACATTGACCTTGTCCAGAAGGTATCTTGCACGCTCCTTCTTCTCGGCCTCGCTCCAGCTGGTCAGGAAATCCATCGGGAACATGATGTTTCCGAGCACGGTCCTGAAGTCGAAGAGGGCGCTTCCCTGAAAGAGGACGCCGATCTTTTGGTGCAGAGCCTTCTTTTCCTGTGCTGACATCCTGGTGAATTCCTCATTGCCATACCATATCTCGCCCGAATCAGGCTCGGTTAGCCCGATGAGCATGTTCAGCAGCACTGTCTTGCCGGAGCCGCTTGCCCCTATCAGCATATTGCATTCTCCCGGACGGAAAGACATTGAGATGTCCTTCAGCACCTGCTTCCCGTCGAAACTTTTCTGGAGATTCTTTACTGTAATCATATCTGGACGTTGTTTCGGATTGCCGCGCTTCTAGTAGAGAAGAAGCTGGGTTATTATGAGGTCGGACATCAGAATCAGGATGCTGGCGGCGACGATTGCCTTCGTGCTGGATCTTCCAACTCCAAGCGAGCCGTCCTTGGCATTGTATCCGTGATATGCCGCCACCGAGGAGATGATGAAGCAGAATATTGCCGTCTTGAAGCAGCTGTACACCATATAGAAGCCGTTGAAGGCATATCTGATACCGGTGAAATACTTGGCGATGGGAATTATGCCTGTAGCCCAGGTGATCAGCGCACCTCCTGCGAGTCCTGTGACGAAGCTGAAGAGCGTAAGTATCGGGCTGAGGAGGGTGGCGGCGAGAATCTTCGGCCTTGCCACGAATGATGCACTGTTGATACCCATCATGTCGATGGCGTCAAGCTGCTGCGTGATCCGCATGCTGCCTATTTCGGAGGCGATGCTGGAGCCCATCTTGCCTGCCAGTATCAATGCCACCATCGTGGAGCTGAACTCCAGGATCATGCTTTCCCTGACCATGTATCCGATGAGCATTCTGTCCAGGAACGGGTTCTCCATGTTGGATGCGGTCTGTATCACGAGTACTCCTCCCATGAACAGCGATATCACCCCGACTATGACAATGGAGGACATCACGAGACGGTCGGTCTCTATTATGAACTGTTTTCTGAGCATGCTGCGTCTTTCCGGCTTGCGGAATGCCTGCCTCAGGAACATCGAGTAGCTGCCTATTGACCTGAAAATATTGGCTTTCATATTATTCTGCTGTATGTAACCGTGAATCGCCAGCGTCCTGGCGGGCCGGTGTTTCTGGCGCCGAAGTTAAGAAATTTTCCCCACACGGAGGAATTTTCCGCCACATATATAAGATTTTTAACCTGTCCTGACACTGTTTTCAGCGACATTGGACGAAAAAATCTGAACTATGCTTATCAATATCTATTGCGCGAAATGCGTTGGAATACAGGCGGTACCTGTGACGGTGGAAGTGGATATAAACTCCGGTATAGGAATTCATCTGGTGGGACTTGCTGACGCGGCTGTCAAGGAAAGCCTTCTGCGGACTATGACGGCCCTTCAGTCTATGGGGTTCCGCATCCCTGGCCGTAAGATTGTCATTAACCTGGCGCCTGCCGATATGCGCAAGAACGGAAGCGGGTATGATCTGCCTATTGCCCTGGGTATCATCGCTGCTTCGGGGCAATGCGAGCTTCCTGCGCTTGACAGGTATGTGATTATGGGGGAGCTTGGGTTGGATGCCTCGGTCCGTGCTATACCTGGTGCTCTTCCCATTGCGGAATATGCTGCCTCATCCGGTTTCGACGGATGTATATTGCCGATGGAGTCTGCCATGGAGGCAGCAGAACTGGAAGGAATACATATCTATGGGGTGAAGACCATCTCCGATGTGCTGAAAATTCTGGAGGCGAAAGAGAATGTAGCTGAACTGCTTGTTTCCGGACACGTTTTTACGGTATCTGGACAGCCCCAAGGGCGCCAGTCGCGGGACTATATGGATTTTTCGGACATTGTCGGGCAGGAGGGTGCAAAACGTGGACTTGAAATAGCTGCCGCAGGGGGCCATAATGTAATAATGATCGGCCCGCCAGGCTCGGGAAAGACATCGCTTGCGAAGGCTATGATAGGCATAATACCTCCTATGGATACTGCAGAATCCATAGAGACCAGCAAGATATACTCTGTCTCCGGGCTGCGTGCCTCTGCATTCGGGCTTATGAAGGAGCGCCCTTTCCGTGCTCCGCACTACAGCGCGTCGATGGCAGCGATAATCGGTGGCGGAAACGGGGAAAATATCCTGCCAGGTGAGGTGTCGCTTGCTGAAAACGGGATCCTGTTCCTGGATGAGTTCGCGCAGATGCCGCGCAGCATAACAGAAGCTTTGCGTGGCCCCATTGAGGATCGCAGGGTCGTGATTTCACGGCTGCGGTCCAAGGTCGAGTTCCCTGCGTCCTTCATGCTTGTAGCTGCATCCAATCCGTGTCCGTGCGGCTATTATGGTGTAAAGGGGCGTTGCTCCTGTACGCCGGCGCAGCGTCAGTCCTATATGTCCAGGCTGTCAGGGCCGATAATGGACCGCATCGACATCCAGCTGACGATTAGGCCCGTGCCTCCGGAAAGTATGGTACAGCGTCAGAAGGCAGTGCGACCCGGTGCGGCAGGCTCCTCGACGGGTGTGCCGAAGAGCCTGGAGGGAAATGCGCCGGAGACAAGTGCGGAAATCGCAGCCCGTGTGCTCACCGCCAGAAAGATCCAGGAGTCAAGATTTGCGGGACTGGGAGTCCATGTTAATGCCGAGATGTCAGGTGACATGCTGACCAGGTTCTGCCCGTTGTCGGATGAGTGTGCTGAAATTATGGAGCGCATGTCCACGCAGCTCAGTCTGTCTGCCCGTGCCTTCTCTCGGGTGCTGAAGCTTTCACGCACGATAGCCGACCTGGAGAACGGCCCCATTCAGCCGCGTCATATCCTCGAGGCATTCAGCTACCGCTTCCTGGACCGCCTCGCCAGATGATATTCATGTTCAATGCTGATCAGGTATTAAGCTGCTAATGTACAATTGGCCGATGTTGATTTTATTTTATTGTAAATCAACTATGTAAATGCAAAATTCAACAAAACATAACGGACTTATGCACTTCAGGCTTGCACCAGATAAGGTGGGCAAGCATAAAAGCAGATATCTTCGGTTAATTAATTAAATATCAGCATGTTAATATTTTTCAAAATCGTCATATATGCTATTTTGAAAAATGATAAATGATTGTAAATTAACGAATTGAGAAGCAGCACTGAGAGCTGCAAGTCTAAAGTGTATAGTTTCGAAACATAAAATGATGACATTCTAAATATGTCACTTTAGAAGCTGTTTTGAAATGATTGTTTGAAAGTTTTATAGGAAAAAACTTCAGGTTCGAGCGGGGATTCGTGGAAGATAGCGGTGCCTATCTGACCTGAAAACTCGGGAAGAAGATGAAGGCAGTTTACCTCAAACAATTTTTCAATTATTTCAAAACAACTTCTAACATGGTTGAGAATTATTTCTGCTCTTTTTTAGCACAAGCCGGGCAAATACCTTTTATCAGCACCTCGCAATCTTTTTGTTGGTAATTTGCTGGAAGATTATATGTATATACAGGCACATCTTTTAAGCAGATTGCTGAATGGCAGCTGATGCAAAAAAAATGCACATGAGACCGATTGCCTTTCTCTGCGGTATTCAAAGCGTATTCTAATGTAGTATTGTCGATGACAATGCGGTGTACTATCTCTGCACTGCAAAGAGCCTGCATGGTTCTGTAAAAGGTAACCCTGTCATACATCTCGCCCATTTCCGTTTTTATTTCATCTTCGGTCATAGGTGTCATGCTCTTTTGCAGGATGTTGATAACAGCTACTCTTTGAGCACTTTTTTTAAGACCTTTCCCTTTCAATATATCTGTTGCGTTCATATTCGAGTAAAAAACAACTGATTACGATCGCAAAATTATATAAAAATATCATAATTTGAAAATGACACAAATCACAATATGCAACATTGTTGCATATTGTGATTTTATCACTTATCTTTGTGCCGACATAAAATGGATACAAGAAGCAAACATAGAGTTCTGATTGCGTGGATACTGCTGCTGTCGCTTATGCCACTCACCATTGTGAAAGCCACTCACTTTCATGATGTAGGTGAGATTGCATTATCCCATCTTACTGTTGTTACTGTTGCCGGACAAACTCAATTGGCTAGTGATAGCGGTAATTGTCCTATATGTGACTTCCATTTACCGCCATTTATAGAAGCGGCCATATTATATTTCTATATTTATGCGCAACTGATTTTGTTTTTTGCAATTCGTCCGTGTGCGAAAGCTGAGAAAGAGAACACGTTGCCTTTTTTCCTACGGGCTCCTCCCGTGCTGTCTTGACCTTTCTTCAACCCCTTTACCATACCGGAATTTCATGGATGGGAGGGAGACGACGAAATCTCTAATTATTTAATTCTATCAAGATGAAAAGGAAGATAGCAATTGCTGCGCTTCCATTCTTCATCATGCATTGTTGTGCGCTTGAAAGTTTGAGTGCTAAGACTTTATATGCGCCTGTTGATACAGTCAGGACAAGAGCCGCTGCCGACAGCTTGATGCGCATGATGCAGAATGGTTTTACCCTTGCTGAAGTAGTGGTTAAAGGAAACAGCAGCAATAAAGACATACAAATGCGCTCGTCATTGAACACCGTCAGCGTTGGCAAACGCTATGTAGAGGACAATTTTGGCGGTTCATTGATGCAAAGTCTGTCAAACCTGCCGGGCGTCAAGGCCATGGCCGTAGGGTCAGGCGCATCAAAGCCAAGCATAAGGGGGCTGGGGTTCAACCGTGTACTGGTGGCTGAGAATGGTATCAAGCACGAAAGTCAGCAATGGGGTGATGACCACGGTCTTGAAGTCGATCAATATGCAATAGACAAAATAGAGGTGATAAAAGGCCCTGCTGCCTTGACCTACGGTTCTGATGCCATCGGAGGCGTTATAAATTTGCAGAGCAACAGTGTTCCTCAGAAACGCTTTACTGGCGGAATGAACGTGTTTGCCCGCAGCAATAACGAATCAGTGGGGGCTTCCATGCACGTGACCGGGCGTGGCAAACGCTTTTGGTACAAGGCAAATGCCACGTTCATCGATTATGCGGATTATAGTGTCCCGGCCGACAGCATACCTTATTACTCATATTTTATCAAGCTGAAAGACCATCGCCTGCGCAATACAGCAGGCCGTGAGGCAGATGGCAGTTTGATGCTTGGCTACGAGGGTGACAAGTGGAATACATGGATGCGTATTGCCGACGTTAACACCCGTAGTGGCTTCTTTGCCGATGCTCACGGACTTGAGGTCCGTTTATCAGACATTGACTATGACAAGTCAAGTCGTGACATTGACTTGCCATACCACAACGCCAACCATCTTTTCGTCTCTAGCCATGCCGAACGCCATTGGCAGGGCGGCATGTTAGAGGGTGATCTGGGATGGCAATACAACCGTCAAAGTGAATATTCCGAGCCTGTCTCACACGGCTATATGCCCATACCGCCCAATACGCTTGAACGCAGTTTTGATAAAAACACTGTCTCTGCTAAGGTAAATATGCGCCAGAGGGCAGGCAACCATACCTTGCAAGCGGGTGGCAATGCTGAGTACCAACGCAACAGACGAGGCGGATATGGATTCATCCTGCCTGATTTCGAGCAAATGCAGTTTGGCATGTATTCTTCAGACCGTTTTATCGTTAACGACAATCTCATTCTGAGCGCAGGTGTCCGTTACGACCACGGCGCAGTGCAAATACGCAGTTACAAAGACTGGTACAAAACACCGGTGGCAGAAGGTGATTCTGTGTACATGGAGCGTTCAGCCAATATGCAAAAAGCATTTAACAGCTTTACTTGGTCAGTAGGGTTGGATTGGCACGTGGGCGATTTCGTCCTAAAAGGCAACCTTGGCAAAAGCTTCCGTATGCCAATAGCAAAAGAGCTAGGTATGGATGGAATAAACTACAACATCTTCCGTTACGAGAAGGGCAACCCGGACCTGAATCCGGAAACTTCTTATCAGTTGGATGCCGGCATTGTCTATGAACACGGAGGACTAACTGCCGACCTCACTCCCTTCATCAACTATTTTCCGAATTACATTTACCTGAATCCGACCGCCCGATACAAGGAAGGACTGCAGCTTTACTATTACACGCAGAGCCGTGTGTTACGCTGGGGCTTGGAGGCTTCTCTCTCATACCGCTTCTTGCGTGATTGGCAGCTGAATGCCGGAGGTGAGTATTTGTACGCCAACCAGTTGTCGGGGGAAAAGAAAGGCTACACCCTGCCTTTCTCCACTCCTTGGTCAGCAAGAATGGAGTTGCGATATAATCTACCAGCCGTGGATGAAGCGAAAGGCGGTTTTGCCGCCGTGGAGTTCGTTATGGAGGGTGACCAGAACAGGGTTGTCCCTCCCGAAGAACCTACCCCCGGACACCACGTGCTGAACCTTTCTGTGGGCAAGTCATTCACGCTTGGCGAGCAAGCATTGCGTCTAACCCTAAGATGTGACAACTTGCTCGGAGCGAAATACTTCGACCACACGAGCTATTACCGCTTGATAGGTGTGCCGGAACCGGGACGCAACTTTTCGCTCATGGCCGCATGGAACTTCTAGGAGTTTTTTTGTGGTAATATGAATTATTTATTTGATTATCAGCTAATTAGAATAATATGAAATCAAAAATTATACTCGCGATGCTTATGTTATGGGCGATGCTCATGCCGCTCATGGCGAATGCAGACGAAAACCAGAAGAATGGAACAGACGCCAATCTTTATGGACATGTGATAGACAAACAAAGCGGGGAGCACCTGCCTTATATCCCCGTCCAAGTGAAAGGAACGACCATAGGGGTCGCTACGGATATCTCCGGGCATTATTATCTAAAGAATCTTCCTGTCGGCACGCTTTCGATAGAGGTCAAGGCCATAGGTTACCGGACGGTGCAGAAAGAGATAACTGTGGAAGCCAACTCTACGCACGAGTTGAATTTTGAACTGGAGCAGGACAACGTGGCCCTTGACGAAGTGGTGGTATCGGCCAATCGCAGCGAGACGAAGCGGCGACTTGCTCCTAATTTGGTCAATGTATTGAACAACAGGCTGTTTGAAACCACTCAATCTGTATGCCTCGCGCAAGGCCTGAACTTTCAGCCAGGAGTAAGAACTGAGGACAACTGCCAAAATTGCGGCTTCACACAAGTGCGCATAAACGGTTTGGACGGTCACTATTCCCAAATTCTTATTGACTCGCGTCCAATATTCTCATCGCTTAATGGCGTTTACGGATTGGAGCAGATTCCTGCCAGCATGATAGATCGGGTGGAAGTGGTGCGTGGTGGCGGCTCAGCCTTGTTCGGGGCTTCTGCCATTGGTGGAACCATAAACATCATAACGAAAGAGCCGACACGAAACTCAGCCGAAGCCGGTCACTCATTCATGTCGGTAGGTGGCAGTAATTCGTTTGACAACGCCACTTCGGTCAATGTGTCATTAGTGACCGATGACAACAAGGCCGGATTCTACGCCTACGGGCAGAGTCGTTACCGCAAAGCGTTTGACTATGACGGAGACGGATATAGCGAACTGCCTATGCTTAGCAATCAGACTCTCGGACTTAACTCTTTCCTGAAACTGTCGCCGTATTCAAAACTGACGCTGCAATATCACGGCATACATGAGTTTAGGCGCGGCGGCAACTTGCTTGACCGCGTTGCCCACGAGGCAAACATCGCTGAACAAATTGAACACTACATACAAGGCGGCGGACTGAATTATGACTATTTCTCTCCAAACGAGAAGAACAAGCTAAGTGCCTACTTCTCGTTCCAGGCGACAAAGCGCAACAGCTATTATGGTGGCATAGGTGAAGGAACGCCCGAAGACATAGAGAACGCGCTGAAAGCCTATGGCGACACGCATGACTTCACCTGCATCTTCGGTGCTCAATATGTGCATAGCTTCGGAAAACTGCTGTTTATGCCTTCCGATCTTACGCTGGGCGCGGAGTACAACTATGACGGACTGAATGACGTGATTCTTGGCTATGATCGCGATTTCAGGCAGAAAGTTCGCATCGGAAGCGTATTTTTCCAGAACGAATGGAAGAACAAGCAATGGAGCTTCCTTGTCGGAGGGCGTCTCGACAAGCACAACATGATAAGCCATGTCATCTTCAGCCCACGTGTCAATTTGCGTTTCAATCCAACCGAAAATATCAATTTGCGCATCAGCTATGCCGGCGGCTTCCGCGCTCCACAGGCCTTTGACGAAGATCTGCACGTAGGGGTCGTTGGTGGTGAAAGACTGGTGACGGTATTCGCCGAGAATCTTAAGGAAGAGCGTTCAAACAGCTTCAGCCTGTCATCTGATCTTTACCATAAGTTTGGTAATGTGCAGACAAACTTGCTGGTTGAAGGCTTCTATACGGACTTGAACAATGTATTTGCCCTCCGACAGCTTGACCAGCCAGACGCACACGGCAACACCGTACAGGAGCGTTACAACGCCTATGGCGCAAAGGTGCTCGGACTTAACATTGAGGGCAAGGCCATGTTCACCGACTGGTTCTCTCTGCAAGCAGGAGTAACGCTGCAACAGAGCAAGTATGACGAAGCCATCGGCTGGAACGACGAAGTGCCAGAGCAGAAGTATCGCAAGATGATGCGCACACCAAACACCTACGGCTACTTCACAGCTTCGTTCACTCCGCTGAAGCTGCTCACTGCCTCGCTCACCGGGAACTACACAGGCAGTATGCTCATAGGCCATAATGCTGGTTCGGGAGTGGATAGCCCGGTAGCCGTGAACACCCCTGACTTCTTTACTGTAAATTTGAAAGTGGCTTACGATATACCCATATACAAGTATCTGACCTTACAGGTTAACGGAGGTGTACAGAATATAACCAATGCTTATCAAAAGGACTTTGATAAGGGCTGGAACCGTGATTCCGACTATATCTATGGCCCATCTCTTCCGAGAAGTTATTTCATAGGAGTAAAATTCATTTATTAATCAATATTTTATCAACCGGGTGATTATCACCCATAATGTACAAGACAAATGAAAAAGAGTTTAGTTTTTGCAACAATGGTGTTGCTTAGTATCATTTCATTCATGCTTTCATCGTGTGGCAATGATGAACCAGAACCGGCAGTAAGCAAACCCGTAGCCGCACTGGCTGAAGTCGGAGAGGAGAACTGCAAGACAGGTGTGGCGGGTAAAGACCTTCATCTTGAAGGAGAACTGTTGGCCGAAGGCTTGATTGGCCGCATCGACCTGGCCATCACTTCGGCCGACGGCAAGACCACGGTTCTCACCAAGTCGTGGACTGACGGCAAGTATATAGGTGTGCGCAATACCACGTTCCATGAACACGTTGATATCCCTGCCGACGCGCCTGAGGGAGATTATGAATTGACGTTTACCGTGACCGACAAATTGGGGCAAAGCAGCGTTTTTACTTCTGACCTGAAAATAGAGGTGCCTAAAGCCGATGCACCGAAGATAAGCATAACCGAAGCTGGAGAAGACAACAGTAAGACGGCGGTGGTTGGCGAAGATATGCACCTTGAGGCTGAAATAAGTGCACCCTACAAGATTGCGGAAATAGAAGTAGAGCTGCATAATACAGCGGCCGGATATGAAAAGGTGTATAAGTTCACCGGTAAGTATCTTGGGGAAACCTCCGCACACTTCCACGAACACCTTGATATTCCTGCCGATGCTCCTGCCGGTGAATATCACTTGCATTTTACGGTGACGGATGCCGAAGGTAACTCTACCACTGAAGAAGTGGAGGGCATTCAGATAACAGCCAAGTAGTTAAATGAAAACAAATGTGTGATGGCTCTCCGCAGTGGGAAAAACACTGCGGAGAGCCGTCATTAAAAAATAACAGACTTATGCACTTCAGGCTTGCACCAGATAAAGTGGGAGAATATAAAGCGTATATTGGGTTAATTAATTTAACATCAGTATATTAACATTTTTCAAAATCGTCATATATGCTATTTTGAAAAATGTTAAATAGCTGTAAGCTAATGAATTAAAAAATAGCAATATTGCTTACAATCCTGAAATACATAGTCCCGAAAAATAATAAGAAAATGAAAGAAAAATATTTATTGACTTTAGCATGTGCCATATTGTTCATGGCATCATGCTCTGATGAGAATGAGGATGTGGTTAAGGACATGGAGAAGCCCGAAATAATAGATGGTTCAGTACCCTCGCCCATAGACTGCCAGGTTTACCATAAAGGCGAAGTCATACCTTTCCGCTATCTTTTCACTGACAACGTTGAACTAGGCAACTACAATATTGAAATACACAACAACTTCGATCACCACACCCATTCAACATCGGCCGGAGACTGCCCTCTTGACCCAAAGAAGGATCCTGTCAATCCATGGGTTTACAATCAAGATTATCCAATCCCGGCAGGACTGAAATCGTATCAGGCGAAGGTGGATATACCGATACCTGAAACTATTGATACTGGTGATTATCATTTCATGATACGCTTGACGGACAAATCCGGCTGGCAGCAACTGAAAGCAATCAGCATAAAGATCCAAGATGACACAGATGACAATGGCTAAGAAAGTCCATTTGAAAACAAATTATCCCAGTCAGCAGTTGACAAGCATGTATAAGCCGACTGACTGCGACTAGGGCACAATGGTGGTGGACTCGATGCTGATAATGGCATGCACGGGAAGGAACCGCGCCGGCAAGGCCTCCGCAGAGTTGTATTCTGCGGCAGTTTCCTCCGTCAGGGAGCATGTGGTGCCCCAGAATGTATGTCGTGTACCTGAACATGCAGAAAAAGATAGAAGCTGTTTTCTGTAAAAAAATCACGAAACGTTTTTAGCATATCGGCTGTTTCAGTTGTCTTACTTATATAAAACATTTTACATAAGATGAAACTAAATTTCATAACAGAAATCTTAATGGTTATTGCTCTGCTTATGGGCGGAACGGCCTGTCAGAAGCAGAATGACTCTGAAATCCACGATACGGTGGTTATCCGGACGCAGCTGCCGGTACTCAAGGTCGAAGGCGGTACCGATTTGGTGACAATAGATGCCACATGCGACTGGACGATTGAATGCGAAGACTGGTTCACAATCGAGCCGGCATCAGGAACGAAAGGCGTCAATGAATCTACCATCACCGTCCAGCCAAATGCTACAGGTGAGGCTCGTACTGGAACCGTTCATCTCAAGGCAGGCTCATATAGTGGCACATACAAATTCACTCAGGCGGGGAAATGAGGATCGAAGACTACAGACGTATTTTCGATTTTTTCTTCAGTGGATCTGAAGTTCCGGAAGAACTATGCCGGCAATTCTTCATCTGGATAGAAGCGCATGGTGATGAGCCTGAGACAAAGGAGTTGCTGGAAGAATATTGGAATGAGGTATCCTCCACCTCACCGGAGTTTGATATGGAAGCAAGTCTGAAGCGGCTTATGGCTTCTGTATGTGGTGAAAATGATAATTCCGGAATGAACGCATCCTCGCAGGAACGGGCTGCTGGCAATCAGACGAGTACGGAAAATGGTACGCTGCTGGAGAGAACCTGTGGCCGTATCAGCATGCCCGGAGGTGAAAAACGTGGCAGGAAAGTCTGGAAATACTGCATTGCCGCGGCTGCTGCTATGTTTCTCTTTGCCGGAGGAGCTGTCACATCAGGGCTGCTCATGCGGTCTGCACGCGAAACTGTGCTTATGGCATCGTCGGAGAACATTGGTTCGTACACACTCCCTGACGGATCTAAAGTCTGGCTGAATAAGAACAGCTGGCTGTCATATAACCAGAGATTCGGCAGACGCATACGGAAAGTGGATCTTAATGGGGAAGGCTACTTTGAAGTTTCACGGGATGAGAGCTGCCCGTTTATCGTCAAGATGAGAAATAACTTGCAGGTTAAAGTTCTTGGCACTACGTTCAATGCATGCAGTTCTCCTGCGGCTAATACTGCTGAAGTTATCCTCCGTTCGGGCTCAGTCCAGGTTTTAGACGAAAGGCATGACAAGTCATTTGTCTTGATGCCGAATCAGAAATACACCTGGAATGATGGCGTGTCAGGAGTCTCGTCTGTAAATGCCATGGACTGCTGCCGGTGGTTCGAAAACAGGCTTGTATTTGATAATGTGAAGCTGAAAGACATCCTTGAAAATCTTTCCCACAAGTACCAGCTTACGATACGGCACAATATAGGGACTCTTGCCGAGAAACGTATGTCCATGACTATCAGGGATGAAACCGTCGAAGATTTTCTTGATATCCTTGCGACTCTGCTTCCTGTAAGGTGGAGATACCAAGGGCCGGAAATCATAATTGAAAACAAAACTAAAAAACATCGATAATGAAAGGAATCATTAACATCCTTCCTTCGTTCACGCGTATAGGATTGAGTCTTGTGTGCGCATTGTGTCTGTCGGTGAACTTGCCGGCGCAGGACAAGACTGCCAATGTGAATGTAAGGAATGTTACAGTAAAGGAGCTTCTGAAGGCGATAGAATCCGGGAGCACCTACACGTTCGCCTATGTGGATACCGACATTGACCTGTCTAGGAGAGTGTCTGTATCTGCGGAGAATAAGGACATTGAGACCATTATAAAGGAAGTCCTTCCTGGTGTCAATGTGGAATTCAAGGATCAGAAAATCCTTCTCAGCAAGAAGCCCGAGACGGCAAAGCCTGCTGTCCAGAAAGTTGCACAGCCTGTCGGGCCGAGAACTGTGACAGGAAAGGTCGTAGATAAGGAAGGACAGCCTGTGATCGGTGCTATGGTGATCGAGAAAGGCACACAGAACGGTGCCGGTACTGACATTGACGGAAACTATGAGCTTAAAGTCAGAGGTGCCGCCACATTGGAAGTGTCACTTATCGGCTACAATACGGTTACATCGGCATTGACAGAGGAGCAGACAAAAGCTGATTTCATTCTTGAGGAGGAGGCTATCAAGCTTGATGACGTTGTAGTCATAGGTTATGGTGTGCAGAATAAGCGTGATGTGACAACATCTGTCGCATCTATCAAGGCAGAAGATTTCGCCAATACGCCAACTACAGACTTCCGTGAATCAATGGCGGCCAAGATGCCTGGTGTCCAAGTCCTTAACCTTGGAGGACAGCCTGACGGCAATGTCACTGTGCGTGTCAGAGGTATCCAGTCTGCCACATCCGGAAATGACCCTCTCTATGTCATTGACGGGATTCCTTGCGACTCACGTGCATTTGCAAACCTTGACGGAAACGATATCGAGAGCCTGGAGGTCCTGAAAGATGCGTCGGCAGCGGCAATCTACGGCTCCAGAGGGTCCTGCGGTGTTATCATTGTCACCACTAAGCGAGGCAGTGGCGAGAAGCCGGTAATCTCTTATGACGGGCAGTTCAGCGTGTCCAATGTTTCCAAGAAGATAGACATGCTTGATGCATACGAGTTTGCCGAGATGTTCAAGGAAGCTCGTGACGGCTCATATATCTTCAGTGTTCCGACTGGCTCTATCTCGGACCCTTCTGCTGGAAGACCAGAGACATATCATAGAATCGACCCGCTTATCAATGCTTACCTTACGGACAAGACCGGGACTATGACAAACACTGACTGGCAGGATGAGATATTCCGCACGGCGCTTTCTCACAAGCACTCGCTCAGTGTCTCTGCCAGGACCAAGAGCTTCAACTATTATATAGGAGCCAACTATCTCTATCGTGAAGGAACTGTGATCGGTTCTGACTTTGAGAGGTATGGAGTCCGTGCAAACCTTGATGGAAAGAAAGGCAACCTTAAGTACGGTATCAGTTTCTCTCCTTCATACTCCAAGACGAATTATGTGAATACGGATTCCCAGTATGGTGGAGACGGTGTAATCGCATCTGCATTGATGGCTCCTCCTATCTTCCCTGTATATAATGAGGACGGCTCATATAACTGGGATATGAACGGATTCCTTAAGAAGAACTATTGCAATACCCAGACCAATGAAGTGCTGAACCCTGTCGCTTTGGCTCTCGAAATAGATGACGTAAGGGAGAAGCTGAACATGGTAGGTAATGTATATGCTTCATACGAGTTTATAAAGGGGCTTGAGTACAAGCTCACGATGGGTGGTGACTATTACTCTTATATAAGGAACTACTACCGGCCGTCCTATATTCCTCTGAAGGGTGTCGCATATTATGACCAGCCTTCCGCACCTACTGCGGCCAACTATGCGAACTCATATTTCCACTGGACAATTTCTAACCAGATTTCATATAACAGGAGATTCGGGGAGCACTCCATAAATGCTGTAGCCGTATATGAGGCAGAGAAGCAGTCTATCCAGACATCGGCGATAAAAGGTACCGGAGTTGTAGGCGATGACAAGATACGTACTACCAAGGGAAAGGTCCTGTCTGTGGATGATACATATAATAACAAATATGCATATACATTTGCATCATGGCTTGTCAGGGCTCAATACTCATACAAGGGACGCTATATGGTATCAGCTTCAGTCAGAGGTGACGGTTCATCGAGATTCGCTCCTGACACCAGATGGGGCTATTTCCCGGCCGCTTCTTTTGGATGGCGTATCAGCGACGAGAACTTCATGTCGAATGCCCGCTGGCTCAATGATATGAAGCTCCGTGTCAGTGTCGGCCAGACAGGTAATGCCCAGATCGGCAACTCGGAATATCTTGCCCTTTATGGCACTACCACCAATGATATGGGTAACGGTGTCATCAACAGTGTATATCCTAGCCAGATTGCGAACAATAAGCTCGGCTGGGAGAAGAACACTCAGATTAACGCCGGTTTTGACGCGAATCTGTGGAACGGCCTTCTCGGAATCAATGCAGACTTTTATTATTCCAAGACCACCGATATGCTCTTCGATGTTCCTGTCTCATCAGTATCCGGACTGACAACGTCCAATATGAACATCGGCTCGATGCAGAACAAGGGAGTTGAGCTTACATTGACATCCCATAAGACTTTTGGCGATTTTTCTCTTGATGTCAATGCGAACTGGTCCCTTAACCGTAACAAGGTTCTTCACCTCGGCGATGAGGACGCTCCTATCATAAAGGAATCCTCCTACGCTGGAGGATACTATATCACACAGGTAGGCAAGCCGGTAGGCTGCTACTATCTGCTTGTGCAGGACGGTGTGTTCCATAACCAGGAGGAACTTGATTCGTACCCTCATTTCGAGACCACCACTGTCGGGGACTTCCGTTTCGTGGACGCTGATGGCGATGGCGTACTGGACAAGAACAAGGACCGCGTAATCGTCGGCAATTACATGCCTGACTTCTATTACGGATTCGGAGTGCAGCTTGGATGGAGGGGACTTGACTTCGCCGCTAACTTCCAGGGCGTATATGGAAATGAAATCCTGAACCTTGAAAGACGTTACTTGCTTAACATGGAGGCTTCCTCCAACATGATGAAGGAGTCTCTCAAGAGATTCCCTTATGGCAACCTGAACAGGGCGACACGTAAGTCTTCCGGTAACAACGGAGCCTGCACCTCTACGTTCCATCTGGAAGATGGCTCTTATCT
The DNA here is from genome assembly GCA_934691625.1 of uncultured Bacteroidales bacterium. Classification (GTDB taxonomy): domain Bacteria; phylum Bacteroidota; class Bacteroidia; order Bacteroidales; family UBA932; genus Cryptobacteroides. The sequence continues at coordinate 225,124 of CAKUTA010000002.1, forward strand.
GAGGCTTCAGAACCTGTCCCTTGGATATACGATGCCTGACAAGTGGTTCCATAAGACGAGCATTTCCAAGATGAGAATCTATGTGCAGGCAAACAACCTGTTCACATTGACCCACTATACTGGCTATAATCCTGAGGTCAACAAGAGATCTTCGGATGCTCTCAGGCCGGGTGAGGACTACTGCTCTTACCCTCTTTCGAGGACATTCAGTGTAGGTATCAACTTTAATCTGTAACCGGACATGAACAAGATTATAAAAATAGCATTGGCCGGTGCTGCGCTTCTTGGCCTGTCTTCATGCGGAGACAGCTTCTTCGAGCAGTATCCGTCAAACAATATAACTGAAGGCAACTTCTATAAGACAGATGATGATTTCAATCAGGGTATCTACTCCTGCTATCATAAGATGAAGACCCAGATGGGCTTCTACCTGACGGAACTGGCATATCGCGGCGATGAGTGCCTGCTGGAGTCGATGGCCGTTTCTACACAGGACCGCTATGACCTGGATCACTTTCAGGAAAAGTCCAATAACGGAATTCTCAGCGATATCTGGGATGCCTGGTATAACGGAATCTACAGGTGCAATGATGTCCTGAACCATATGGAGGGCAAGAGCATTGCCAATGCCGACAAGTATCGTGGAGAAGCGCTCTTCCTCAGATCATGGTGGTATTTCACTCTTTACAGAGTGTTCGGATGTGTTCCTGTAACTACCGTTGTGGTAGCTCCGGCAGATGCGAAAAGAGTCGCAAGATGCACTGACGAGGAAATGTATTCCCGGCTTACGGAGGATCTCACGGAGGCAATCAGTCTTCTTCCTGCGAAAAGATCGGCCGAAGTGGCAAGAGTTACCAAGATTGCCGCACAGGCATTGCTTGCGAAAGTCTATCTGACATTCGGAAAATATCCGGAAGCCCAGGCTGTGCTTGAGGATGCGCTGAAAGACTCTTCATACGGACTTATGCCGACTACCGGAGATGTCTTCGACGTGAACCAGAAGATGAACAAGGAGATGATTTTCGCCCTTTACTACAATAAGACCAATGATAACGGCCATGGCTACTGGTACAGTACCTCTACCGGAGTGCTCGCAGACATCAAGAACCCTACTGCGGAGTTCAAGGCTCTCTATGATGAGACGGACAATCGCCTTGCGCTCATCAATACATATACGCAGATCAGCAGCTCCTTGTATGCTATGACCAAATGGATGGACACATACGATGCACAATATACGAAGCAGGTCGGAAATGACTTCCCTCTTATCAGGTATGCCGACGTAGTGCTTATGTATGCGGAGGCTCTCGGACAGCAGAACCGCATAGCGGATGCCCTTCCGTATCTTAACAAGACACGTGTGCGTGCAGGGCTTCCGGAGCTTACATCTGAAGATGTAGCAGACAAGAATACATTTATCAGGGAACTCGCTGACGAGAGAGGCCGGGAATTTGCGCTCGAAGGCCAGAGGTGGTTCGATCTCGTGCGTTTAGGACTTGCAGTTGACTTCTTCAAGGAGAAGGGCTACGCCATTGATTCGCACGAGCTGATATTGCCTATACCTCAGGATCAGATAGAGATTGTCAATGACAACTCCATCCTCTGGCAGAATCCTGGATTTTAATCGGACTACATATAATAATGAAGATAATGAAAAAGTTATTATTCAGCATATTGGCGATTGCAGGCATTTGCCTGTCTGCAACATCTTGCTGGGATGAGAATATCCCGGAGGCGGGAGCCGCACGTCATCAGGTGACTGACCTGAAAGGTGTTCCTGGAGATGAGGAGGCTCAGCTCTCCTGGACAATGCCGGAAGGCTGGAATCCTACAGAATACATAATCACCTACACCAACGGGGATAAGGTGACAGAGAGGACAACAGAGCAGACATACACAGTCTCCGGTCTGACAAATGATGTCACCTATACATTTGATGTGCAGGCAGTCTATGGCGATCTTATTTCCGGGGCGGTCAGCACTTCTGTGAAGCCTGCAACTACAAGATTCCCGGTAGCTGATCTGGCCGGGGAGGGAAGTGATGCGATGGTTATCCTTTCCTGGACAAGACCTGCAACTACAGTCCTTTCTTATACATTGACATACTATAAGGAAGGAGCGGATGCAGAATCTGAAGAGGTCAGCATCGAGGCGGACAAGGAGTCCTATACGATAGATAATCTCGAGAATGATGTCAATTACACATTCTCTCTCGTTGCAAACTATGCGAAAGGAGCGTCAGAGCCGGCAGTCATCAAGGCAATGCCTACTCTTGCCATACCTTATTTCCTTGACAGGACAGCCGCAGCTGTAAACCAGCCTATCAAGTTTACGTTCAACACTGAAGGGTATCCTTCCGCCACAAATATCCGCTGGACATTCCCTGACGGAAAGATTCTGACGGGAACCGAGGTCTCAAATGGCATATCTTCTGCTGGAACACAACAGATAACCCTTACTGCGCATATCGGGGATAAGGACAAGAGCTGGACCCTTGAAGTCCAGATCCGTGAATACGTAGTGGACTACAGGGACTGGAAGATGACTGCAAAATATAATGGATTCAAGGGAACTTGCCCTGTATTCTCTCCTGATGGAAAGACTGTATATATCATTACATTCAATGGAGTAACATGTCTTTATGCATTTGACCTTTTGACTGGCGAAAATAGCTGGGTATATGAGCCTGCATCTGTGGGCGGAAGCTACAATATGCTTACCGTTAACCCTGTCACGGGAGATATCTATTTCGGTGCAGCGGCAACGCAGTTCTACTGTGTGAAGCCTGATGGAACACTCAGATGGTCTTTCGACAAGGCCGGTGCTATGAAGAGTGCCGCTCCTGCAGTAAGCAAGGATGGCACCGTAGTATATGTCGGAGACCAGGCAGGAAATATCTACGCTCTTGACGCCGTAAGCGGAAGCCAGAAATGGTCAGCCTCCATCGGGACAGGAGTGGCAGCTATGCTTGTGAACGGAAATGAACTTGTCGCGGGATCTGTAAATGGAATCGTGAAATTCTATAATATTTCGGATGGCTCTGAAATCAAGACACTTGATTTCGGCACGGGAGCCAGTGATGTTGTCGGATTCGCGGTAGGAAATGACAAGAGGACGGCATATTTTTCTTTAAAGAAATCAATGTCCTCGTTCGATCTCGAGACTAAGGAGATTATCGTGAAGTCTTTCGCAGTTGCTGAAAACAACCTCTGGGAACCTGTTGTGGCTCCTAATGGAAATGTTTATGTGGCAGGCAAGGACAATTCGGTATATTGTCTCGATAAGGATCTTACTCAAGTGATCTGGAAATATGACCACGAGGATGCATCTGGAGGAACCTCAAACGCATTTAACTACTCGCATCCTTGTGTGGATACGGAGAACCGTCTTTACATCACTTCCGGACAGGCAGGAAATGTCACGTATATTTTTAACCAGGATGGAACTATCAAGGAATCATATACTTATGGCTCTACAAATCCTCAGAAGCAGATGGGCGGAAATAACTATATTGACGGTATCCTGTTCTCTGCATTTGTCGGTGCAAACGGTGAGAACGGTGCATTCTTCGGAAAATATGTAGGAGGCGAAAGGGCCTCTAGCTGGAGCAGCCATGGTGGCGACATCTGCGGTTCCTGCTGTATAAAATAATGTTTAACATTGCCGGTGCACCTGGCATGGTGCTCCGGCATATATAAGGACATTGAAATGAATAAGACAAGAATACTTTCAATCATAGCTGCGTCGCTTGTTGTTCCTGCATTTATCGCCTGCTCGGACGATGATGATGTGAAGGTGCAGAACCTTGCAGCTAAGGCTACTATCACGCATGGCGGCTATTATGACGCTACCGGAAGTCTGGTCACCCCTAAATGGAGTGATTCAGACCAGGGAGCCATTATGCTCTATGCCGACGGAAAGGTCAGCAAGGCTACTGCAAGCCCGCTTCTCAGCGGAAGCACATCTGCGCAGTTCCTTTTCAATCTTCTTGCAAGCAGGGAGGAAACCCAGGTGCTGAGCTGGTATCCGGCAGATGCCGAGATCTCATTCGACGGCAATTCATCTGTCACTTTTGATATTCCGACAGAGCAGACAGGAAGTGAGATTCCTGTGATGTTCGGACTTGACCGAAAAAATGTCAATACCTATTCAGGTTGCCAGTTTACACTTCAGCCTGGCGGCTGTATGGTTTATGTCAATGTTGCTATGGGCGACTATGATGTGGCTTCTCTGGAACTTTCGGCAAACGGCGGGGAGAAAATCGCCGGAACCGTCACTTTGAATACGGAAGACGGCACGGCTGTAGCTACAGAGTCTGCTGTCAAGGTGACCCCGGCTGTTGCATACGACTGCAGAACAGCTTCTGTCATGGTTCCTGTATATTGTGCTCCGGTGACATTGTCCAAGGGTATCTTTGTGAAGATAACGACATCTGCCGGGCAGACCATGACATCTTCTGTAAATGAGGAGATGGTTCTCACTGCCGGAGGAAAGTATAGCACCTCTAAAGTTGCTGAGGGCGAATCGACAGAGCTTGTCATCTGTGGAGATAATCATGTGTTCGTGCTTAATGCCGATGTTATCAAAAGCTCATACAAGGAAGGTCTTATCTGGGAACTTGATGCCAGGACATTGGCTTCCGACATCGGGCTCTCTGCAAGCAGGTGCGACCATCTGGATGACTGCAAGTTCGTAGATAACGGCACAAAACTTCTTATGACAAGCTCCTATGGCTGGTGTGCTCTGCTGGACTATGCTACAGGCAAGGTACTCTTTTACACGACACTGGCGCCTAACGCGCATTCTGCGGAATATATTCCTGGAGGCTATATTGCTGTGGCGACTTCTACCGGAGACTCGAGTACTCATAACCAGGTGCAGCTCTACAGCGTCGGCAAGAGCAATCAGATCCTTGCGAGCGAATACCTTTATTCCGGACATGGCCTGGTGTGGGACTATTCCAGAAAAGTGCTGTATGGCGCAGGAGGCGATGTTGTGAAAATCTTCGATGTCACGCTAGGGGATACTCCTTCCATTACATTGAAGAAAAGCATAAAGGCTCCGCAGGGGGGTATTCATGACCTTATGCGTGTGGATAACAGCACATTGACAGTTGCTGGAACTCGTGCATACATTTTCAATGTCGATACCGAGAAGTTCGAGGAGATGTCGCTGTTCAGCAGCTCTACCGCTATCAAGTCGTTGAACTATAACGGCGAGACAGGAGAGATATGGTACACTGATGCCACGATCCCTGAAGGCGACCAGAGCTGGTCCTCCCATAAGATCCGTTACAGCACAGGCAAGAACGGCACGTCACCTGACCGCATTATCAATGCTGATGATATCAACATGTATAAGGTTCGTGTAAAACAATGGTAGCTTGAGAGCTTCATTTTAATGAACAATTGCCTAATTTTGCGGGCGTAATGCTTAACGACGACAGACAATTACTTGAACAGATAGCAGATGGGGATGTCAAGGCTCTTGGCATCCTCTATGTGCTATATGCTGCCCGCATAAGAAATTTCGCATTCAGTCTTCTGCAGAACTCTTCCGAGGCGGAGGATATCACGCATGACCTGTTCCTGAAGGTATGGAACAGCCGGGAAGGGCTGCGCAATGTGGATTCACTCAAGTCGTATATGTTCAGCATGACGCATAATTCCGTGCTGAACCTCATAAAGCACAAGAATGTGCGTGACCGCTACAGGGAAACACGTGCAGGCATGCAGAGCGAGCAGTATGAGCAGGCGATGCCGCTTGACACATCGGAGCTGCTCAGAAGCATCGACTATGCTCTGGAAGGGATGTCCGTGCTCAGAAAGACGATATTCCGCATGAACAGGTTCGAACACATGACATATCAGGAGATTGCGGATGCGCTGATGATAAGCCCAAAGACTGTCCAGTATCATATTTCATGTGCCCTGGCTGAGCTGAGAAAACTCCTGTGAGGAAATTTCAAAAAAAGATTTTCAGCAACTACATGCCCCTCTGGCTTTGGATTATCCATACTAATTTGTACTTTTGTAGCTTGACCAAAATTAATGTAGTTGCATAATGAAACACTTTACATTGCCTAAAGAAGGCGGTCTTGTCGAGAAGGGCATCCCTTCAGACATTCTCCACAGTTATGAGAAAATCAGGACTGAAATATATGACCAGTCCACAACAGCAAGCGAAGTGATTGCAGACGCGATCATTGACACCATCAACTCTTGTCAGGGAAGAAACTTCAGGCTGGGCCTCTCTACCGGTGTCACCCCGGTCTCTCTCTACAAATGGCTTACGAGAAAGTACCAGGAAGGAAAAGTATCATTCAGCAACGTTGAGGTTTACTCTATCGACGAGTACTATCCTTACGGGAAGGGAGAACCTCAGAGCCGTAACAATATCCTGCATTCATCATTCCTCAACGCAGTGGATATCAAGGAGGAAAACATCCATATCCCTGACGGAAGCATTTCACAGGACAAGGTTTCCGACTACTGCGAGAAATATGACAAGATGATCCGGGGGCTGGACATGCTTGTCATCGGAATGGGTGAGGCTGCACAGGTGGGTTTCAATGAAGCCGGCACATCACCTTCAAGCAGAACCCGTACAGTTCTTCTCTCCTATCAGTCCAGGAAGCGCCAGGCCAAGAATTTCAACGGCGACTTCAAGCACACTCCTGCCGAGGCTATCACCATAGGCATCGACACAATGATGAGCGCCAGGAAGATTGTCCTCATGGCGTGGGGCGAGGACAAGGCAGAGGCAGTAAAGCATGTCGTGGAGGGCAATGCAGACTACGAGTATCCTGCATCACTTCTCCAGGCGCATCCTGATATCGTATGCTATGCTGACGATACAGCTGCGTCACTTCTCACAAGAGTCGTTTCTCCTTGGCTTGTAGGGCCTTGCGACTGGACAAGGAAGTTTATCAGAAAGGCTGTGGTATGGCTCTGCCAGGAAGTTCACAAGCCGATTCTGAAACTCACCCAGAAAGATTATCTGGAGCACTCTCTCGGCGAGCTTCTCGACAAGTTTGGCCCTTATGACAAGATCAATATCGAGGTTTTCAATGACCTTCAGCATACTATCACTGGATGGCCAGGCGGAAAGCCTGCCGCAGATGACAGCCAGAGACCGGTCTCAGCATTGCCTTATCCTAAGACTGTGCTCATATTTTCGCCTCATCCGGATGACGATGTGATTTCAATGGGCGGCACATTCATCCGCCTCGTGCATCAGGGACACAATGTCCATGTGGCTTATGAGACATCAGGAGACCTCGCCGTTCATGATGACGTGGTTCTTCAGCACATGGACGCCGCTCACCAGCTCGGTTTTGCAGACGAATTCGACAGGGTAAAGGCTATCATTGATTCCAAGAAGCCTGGCGAGCCTGAGCCGAAGGAGCTGCTTGCCATCAAGGCGGCTATCCGCAGGAGTGAGGCCAGGGGTGCAGACCGCTCATTCGGTCTCAATGACAATACCAATGTGCATTTCCTGAACCTGCCTTTCTATGAGTCTGGTGGAGTGAAGAAACTTCCTCGTACCCAGGCAGACCTGGACATCATCAAGGCATTGATAAAGAAGCTCCGCCCTGACCAGATTTTCATGGCAGGTGACCTTGCAGATCCGCATGGGACCCATAGGGTATGTACAGAGGCTGCCCTGGAGGCAATCGAGCAGATGAAGGCCGAGGGTGAGGACTGGCTGAACGATACCCACATCTGGCTCTACAGAGGCGCATGGATGGAGTGGGAGCTTGGCCGTGTAGATATGGCAGTCCCTCTTAGTCCTGATGAGGTGGTGGAGAAACGTCATGCCATCTTCCGTCATCTTTCCCAGAAGGATATCGTTCCGTTCCCTGGAGATGACCCGCGCGAGTTCTGGCAGAGGGCAGAGGACCGAACACAGAATACAGCACGCCTCTACGATGAACTCGGAATGGCTGAATATCAGGCCATCGAGGTGTTCCTTAAGCTTTGCTAGCATTTGAACATGGCTTCTCCTGGCTATTGCGTGAGAAGTCCTTATATAGTTTAATCATTTAATAAAATCAGTATCATGAAACTTGTTATCAGAGAAGACAGCAGCAAGGGCTCCATCTGGGCTGCTCATTATATCGCGAAGAAGATCAACGAGAAAGCTGCCCGCACCAGCGAGCCTTTTGTAATAGGCCTCTGCACAGGCTCCACCCCTATCGAGACATACGCCGAGCTCATACGTATGGTGAAGGCAGGGGAGGTATCCTTCAAGAATGTGATTTCATTTAATATGGATGAGTATGTAGGTCTGCCTGAGTCTCATCCTGAGAGCTATCACTCATTCATGCATAAATACCTGTTCGACCAGATCGACGAACCGGCTGAGAATATCCATATCCTTAACGGAAATGCGGCGGATGTCAAGGCTGAATGCGCAGCCTATGAGAAGGCAATCGTGGATGCCGGAGGTTTCGACCTGTTCCTTGGCGGTGTCGGCGAGGATGGACATATCGCTTTCAACGAGCCATTCTCCTCTCTCCAGTCCAGGACCAGGGAAGTAGTCCTCACTTATGACACACGTGTAGTGAACTCACGTTTCTTCGACAATGACGTGAACCAGGTTCCTAAGTCCGCCCTTACAGTGGGTGTTGCTACGGTGCTCAGCGCCAAGGAAGTGGTGATACTTGCCTTCGGCAGCAAGAAGGCTCGTGCCATCAAGGATGCTGTAGAGGGACCTTATACACACTACTGCACTCTTTCAGGACTTCAGGCTCATCCGGAAGGCATCATCGTATGCGATGAACTTTCTGTTGGCGAGCTCAAGGTGAACTCCTACCGTTACTTCAAGGCTGTGGAGGAAGCTGAGAACAGGTAGCTTGCCATGGCCTGGAAATGGGCTTGGAAGGCAATGCCTTGATTATTAATTAGATAAGTGTTTTCAAAATTGCTGTTCAGCTGATTTTGAAAACACTTATATTTTTGTATGCCAGCGGATTAACGAAAATGCCCGAAGAATGTTCTGTCTGGATTTCAGGTCTGTTCTCGTTTTCGTCGGTTTTTTCGTAATTTTGTCAGATGGTGCGTTTATTGCTGGAGTGACAGGCGCATTGATAAAAACAGACATCATTATGAACAATATACTCAGGGCATTGGCTGCGGCAGTGCTTGTATTTGCAGGGGCCATCGGGACATCAGCATTGGCACAGACGCCTGACAGCGGAAGGAACGTTCAGGCAGACAGGGCGGACAGCAGGATTGTGGACGCCGTACAGAAATATGAAAACGATGACTATGCCGGTGCCAAGGCATTGCTGGACATCATATTGAAATCATCGCCGGACAACGATGCCGCATGGTATTACAGAGGACTCTGCAACATGCGTCTGAAGAATGCCGCGGATTCGGAGCGTGACCTGAAGCAGGCTGTAGCACTGGATTCCACCAACTACTGGTACAGATATATGCTTGCCGGGCTATACGGTATGACCGGAAGGACTATCCTTACTATTGATATGTACGAATCGCTGCTTCGGGACTTTCCGAAAAAGAGTGACCTGTACTATGGCCTGGCTAATCTCTATATAAACCAGGGCCAGACGGACAAGGCGCTGAAGACGATAGGCGACATAGAGACGCAGTTCGGCAAGAGCGATGCCACGGTGATGACCAGGTTCAATATCCTCACCAGGCAGAACCGCAACGAGGAGGCCTACAAGGCGCTTGAGGAATATAACAAGGAATATTCGTCACCGCAGGTCCTGTCAATGCTGGGGGACTATGAGATGAGTATGTACAATGACTCTTCTGCCGTCGCATACTATGATGAGGCGCTTTCGCTGGACAGAAGCTATGCTCCGGCATTGCTTGGAAAGGCGGAGGCATACAGGATGACACGTGACTACGCATCATATTTCCGGACACTTGACCAGCTTATGGCGGACACTGAGGCATCGCCATCAGGCAAGTCAGACTACCTTCAGGCCGTTATAAGACAGTCTGATCCCAGATTCATAAAGTCGTTTACGGAACAGCTCGACACCACTGTTAATATCGCCATTGGCGCCCATCCTGCCGACTCCTCTATTCTTCAGACTGCAGGACTCTATTACCTGATGACAGACAGGAAGGACAAGGCTGCAGGAGCATTCCGGACAGTGATGAAAGAATATCCTGACAATGTCGGGGCTACGGCAAGCTATATCCAGGCATTGCTGTATATGAATGAATGGGACAAGGTGATAGCTGCGACGGACTCGGCACTTGTCCGTTTTCCGAAAGAGCCTGGTTTCCTGGACTTTGCCAATGCTGCTGAGTATAACAGGAAAAACTACAGGGCGATCATAGAAAATTGCGGAAAAATTCTGCAGATGGCTCCAGGTGACAGCGCCGCGTGCGTGTCCGCGTGGAGCACCATGGGGGACATGTACCATCTGCTCGGGGATCAGACCAAGACCTTCAAGGCGTATGAGAATGCCCTGAAAGTGGCTCCAGACTATGCGCCGGTGCTTAACAACTATGCCTACTATCTGGCGGTGGAAGGTAAGAAGCTGAAGAAGGCCTATGCCATGAGCAAGAAGACCGTGGAGGCTGAACCTGACAATGCGACATATCTCGACACATTCGGGTGGATCCTGTATCTGCAGGGCAAGGCTCTGGAGGCAAAGCCTTTCTTCAAGCATGCGATGCTGTATGGAGGCAAGGACAGCGCTACTGTCATGGAGCATTATGCTACGGTGCTTGAAGCTCTTGGGGAGAATGACCTTGCCAAGGTCTATAGGCAGCAGGCGAAGAACAAGGCTGCGGAGGGCCAGGAATAATGGGAAGACTGCTTATCGATGTTCTTGCGGTTGCCGCAATGCTACTGCCATTGAGGCTTTCTGCGCAGGATACCAGGGCTCAGGAGAGCCGCAAGGCAAGGCTGGAGAAGGAAATCGCTATCATTGACAGGCAGCTGAAGGAAAATGCCGCGAAGAGCAGCAGCGCATTGTCAACATTGAACCTTGTCAGGAAGAAGGTCGCCGACAGGAAGGAGCTGGTCGCGGAGAGCGACAAGGAGATTTCCGCATTGACTGGCAGGATAAACGCGAAGCAGAAGGATGTGGACAGGATCCAGGCGCGGCTGGATACATTGTCGCTTTATTATTCGCGTCTGGTGAAGAGCGCATATAAGAACAGGGATTCCAAGGTCTGGTACATGTATATACTTGCCAGTGACAATATCGGGCAGGCGTTCAGACGTGCAGGGTATCTGCGTAACCTTTCGTCTGAGATGAACCGCCAGGGCGAGAAGATAATCGGCACGAAGGAGAAACTGCAGCATGAGATGGATTCTCTCGGAGTTCTGAAACGTGACGCGGAAGCTCTCAGGAGCAGGCGTGCCGCTGATGTGGCTGCGCTTCAGAAGGAGGAGGCTGAGTCTGCCGGACTCGTGTCGCAGCTTCAGAAAAACAGGGCAAAGTACCAGAGCGAGCTCGCTGCCAAAAAACGCCAGGTGGATGCCCTGAACAGGGAGATACAGAGGATAATCGCATCTGCTGTCAATGGAAAGTCAGGAGGCACTGTCAAGCGTAAGCCTGTGGATATCAAGCTGGATGCTGAATTTGCAAAGAACAGGGGGAAGCTTCCGTGGCCTGGTGACGGAGCTGTGGTGGATCATTTCGGACAGCATTATCATCCTGTGTTCAAGTCAGTCAAGCTGCCGTTCAACAACGGCATCACAATATCCATGGCGAAGGGTGCTGCTGTGCATGCTGTGTTCGATGGGGTGGTGAAGCAGATTGTCGTGATGCCTGGCTACAATAAATGCGTACTGGTGCAGCACGGAAACTATTTCTCGTTCTACTGCAAGCTTGGAACCGCTGCTGTGAAACCTGGCGACAAGGTCAGGACCGGTGACATAATCGGTACAGTGGATACGATAGACGGGGCTACCCAGCTTCATTTCCAGATATGGAAAGGTACCACGCCGCAGGATCCGGAGACATGGCTCCGGTAAATCTGAACAAGATTCTTGAAATCCATGCAGCATTCCGTAGAGGAATTGCATCTTATTATCCGGACAACTAGAGAGTATAGGCCTTAAGAGAATGGGAGTAGCGGCATATAGTGATATCATTGATGGCTGCAGAAAGGGTGAGAGGAAAGCGCAGAAACTGCTGTACGAGAGCCTTGCGCCGAAGATGTACGCTGTATGTATCCGCTATATGGGAGACAGAAAAGCCGCCGAGGACATCCTTCAGGACGGTTTCGTGACATTGTTCTCCAAGATTGATTCATTCTCTGATACGGGGTCTTTCGAAGGATGGGCCAGACGGATCTTTGTCAATACTGCACTTATGTCCCTGAGGAAGAAGGACGCTCTGAAGATGAGCGATGACCTGGATTCCGCATGGAATGTGAGCAGCGGCTCGCCGTCTCAGGTCCAGGATCTCGGATATAAGGAGATTATGCAGCTCGTAGCTGCGCTGCCGACAGGCTACAGAACTGTTTTCAATATGTATGTGATAGAAGGGTATTCCCATGATGAGATAGCCAAGGCGCTGGATATCAGTGCCGCTACTTCACGTTCACAGCTGTTGAGGGCGCGGGCGATGCTGCAGGACAGGATAAAGAGGAAAAGAGATGCAGGGTTTTAATAGTGAATTTGATAAGGAGATACGCTCCATGCTTGCGGATGCCGAGGAGGAAGTTCCTTCGCATCTGAAGGATGAGGTGTTTGCTCGTCTTGACGCAAAGCATAAGGTCGTGCTGCCAGTTTGGCTGAAGCGTACTGCGGCTGTTATGGCTGCGGCAGCTGCAGTGGCGGTGGGGTTTGTCATGTTTTTCCCTGGGGCTGACGGGCGGAAGACAGCAGTGGACGACATCATTACAGCAGAAGCCGCGGTTCCGTCACAGGATCTGGAGCAGAATGATAAAACTGCTGATATAGATAATCTTACTGCTATGGCAGAACCGGTGAGGCAGACATCTGCATCGGTGAATCCAGGCGTGAAGCATAGCGATGATCCGTCCATGGTCAGCTACCTGGAGCAGAAGCCTGAAGTGGAGCCCGTGACAGGACCTGCTGAACCTTCGGAATCCGCTGATGAACGCCGTGATGCTGTGGAAGCAGGCGGCAATGATGCGGAAGAGCTGCAGAAAGGAGCTCTGGACGATTATTTCGAGTCTCTTCCGGATGAGGAAAGTGCAGGGCGGAGAATCTCGATGGCTGTCGGAGGAGAGCTTGCGAGCAACGGCAATGCCAAGGGCTTCAGCGGTTTCGGAGGCATGAGGGCTCCAGGTGACGGCATCATGGAGGCTACATATATAGAGCAGACGGGAAAGAATTCACGGTACATGATCCCGCTCTCATTTGGTGTGACAGCCCGTATCCCGTTTGCGAAACGCTGGGCCGTAGGTGCAGGAGTGAACTATACATTGCTTCAGAGAACGTTTGCCGGTGTATATACAAATATTCATGAGGGCAGGACTACGACCGTTACATCTTCGGACATAAAGAACACTATCCATTATATAGGTATTCCTGTGAATGTCTATTATGACATTCTTGAGGGCTCCAAGGTGAAATTCTATGCCTATGCCGGAGGTTCGGTGGAGAAGGGACTTGCCAATATCTACCGGATAAACCAATCCTCTGGAAACATAAGCTACAGGGAGAAGATTAAAGGGGTGCAGGCTTCTGCCGGTCTCGGCCTCGGTGTGGAGTTCGCGCTTGCTGACAAGCTCGGACTTTATATCAACCCTGGAATAAGGTACTATTTCGATTGCGGGCAGCCTGTGAGCATCAGGACGCAGCAGCCGCTCATGATGAATTTCGAAGTTGGCTTCCGTGTAGGTATATAGGCGATTTTTGAAGATTCTTAATTTTAAGAATCTTATGTTTGTGGCGAAATGCTCCAGTTCTTGGTGAAAGAATTCGGAGCTTTTCTTTTTTATTGCGTACTTGCCGGAAAAAACGTAACCATGAAACATTCATTATTCATTGCCGTCATGCTGGCTGCGGTCTCCGGCTGCGGTTTTCTTGACACAGGGAACACAAGGTTCAATACTCCCAGATCCGGAACAATTCTTCCGGAACCTGCACGAGATATTCCAGGCAAGGATATTCCCGGGAGCAGCGCGGCAGATACGTCTGTATTCCTTACCGCTGTGGAATTCGATGCGAGCTATTTCTGGCAGCGGGATACGGCAGGGGAGAGCGAGCCGTTCAAGCTGTGCGTGTACCGTGACATGGAGAAAATCTTCTCCATTCCCGGAGGTCCAGGGACGATTGTCACATACGCACCTGATATGCATCGATATATAGACGGGCATCTCTACACGGACTATTGCACTTCGGCGGAAACCATCATTGGCAAGGATGGCCAGGAGCTGTTCCGCTATAAGGGTCGGGAAATGATATGCGGTTTTCTTGTGAAGGACGGGACTGTATATACGCTTGGGCAGAACCGTGGAGGACCTGGCGTCTATCTGCGCAGCAATGGTGAGACATTGTTTTCAGAGTCTGAAGGATTCATTATGGGAAGCATATCAGACCAGTGCAGCCCTGGAGGTGCCCTGTATGAGGATGGAGGAAATATGTATTTCAGCTATCAGGTACCGTCTAAGAGGCTTGCCGAGCAGCGCCCGTCATTGTTCCTTGTGGAAAATGAGATTGCATCTGAAGTCAAATGCAATGTCGATATTCCGAAAGTGTCCGATGTCAGGCTCATAGGTGGAACCATATATGTGTCAGGGTATTCAGACGGATATAATCCTTATGCCATTATGGTCGCCGGTGGAGAGGTGAAAAGATTTCCTGCAGGGAGCGGATGCCAGATTGCAGGTGTAAGGCCTCTATGGTCAGGTAGGGAGCTGTATCTCCGGGCTGATTTCTCTGCAGACAGATGGGCGAGCACGTCGGCTGCCCTGTGGGATAATGACGGGAAAAGAATGGCATACAGCGGAAATGTAAAGGTGTATGACTATTACGTGGAGGGAGACAGCTATGCGTATGCCGGAACGGACATGGCATCGGGCACTACGTTTACGCGCAATGTGCAGGATGACGAGAACATCTCCGGATGCAGTCTTCCAGGAAGATATAGCCTGATGGATCCAGGATGTGCAGTCCTGTCTGGAGGAACATTCTATGTCGGGCTGACACCATACGGAAAGGGTGAGTATCCGGTCCTTGTGAAGAACAGCACTCCGTCGGAGCTGAAGATCAATGGCTTTATATCTTCAGTCAGTGTATCTGCCCCGGGAAAGTGAAAAGGCTGCGATGCGGCGTGCTAGTCTTCCCACGAGATGACGCGGCTTTCGTCAGGGCGTGCTGTGATGTGGATCTTCAGAGTTTCCTCGGGAAGTATTTCCTCGATGTTTTCAGGCCATTCTATGAGGCATAGGCTTCCGCTGTCAACATAATCGTAGAACCCTATGTCGAATGCTTCTTCTGTCCGGTTGATCCTGTAGAAGTCGAAATGGAATATGGAATTTCCTGCGGATGTACGATATTCATTGACAATGGAGAATGTCGGGGAACTGACTGCATCCTCCTTGACCCCCAGCTTGTGGCAGAGCGCTGTGGTGAAAGTGGTTTTTCCAGCTCCCATCGGTGCATAGAATGCAATAATGCTATGTCCTGCCGTTTCCTTCAGGAACTGTGCCGCTGCCTCGCCTATATTTTCCAGGCTGCTTATGACAATCTCATGTTTCATCGTGGTGTATTTTTGTCCCAATCCTTCGATTGGCAGCACAAACTTACACAAATTCGCCGGATTTTGTGTAAGTTTGTCTGAATAAGTAACACACCTCTGCTATGATAACAGAACCTCCTGTGAAGATAAATCTTGGACTTAATGTCCTCAGACGGAGAGAAGACGGCTACCATGATCTGGAGACACTGTTCTTTCCGTGCAGGCAGCTACATGATACATTGGAGATTATCAGTGGCGATGACTACAGCCGTACATCCGCGCGGCTCGCAGCCCTTTATGGCGACCATGCCAGGATAACAGACCTCTCGGCCTCAGCTTCTGACGAATATGATGCGTTTGATGACGATGATGTGCCTACCTTGGCACAGGGCATCTCTGGTGACGGGAAACTGATGATAACAGTAGCCCGTAGGGATGGTGTTGACTGGCCTGTCCTGAAGGATCTCTGTGCCCGGGCATACAAGCTGCTTGATGATGATTTCGGTCTTCCTCCTGTGAAGATCTATCTGGAGAAGACGTCTCCTGTGGGGGCAGGGCTTGGCGGAGGCTCAGCCGATGCAGCATATACTCTTGCAATGCTTTCGGATATGTTTGGCCTTAGGCTTGATAATGAAAAACTTGCGGTGTATGCGGCACGCCTCGGAAGTGACTGTGCGTTCTTTGTCTGGAACCGTCCGATGTTCGGTGAGGGGCGTGGTGAAGTGCTTACCCCTTTTGATATGCCGGTGAAGATCATTGAGCCTGGAGCGGAAAAGAGCACAGGAAGCGGTATCGTATATGAACTGAAGATCATCGTGCCCGAAGGGATAGCCGTATCTACGGCAGAAGCTTACCGTGGAATAAAGCCTTCTGTTCCTGATGTGCGTCTCAAGGATGTGCTGTCACGGTCTGTCAGTGAATGGAAAGAACTTCTGGTCAATGATTTCGAGAAGACAGTTTTTGTGGCGCATCCTGAGCTTGCCGCCATAAAGCAGTCCCTCTATGATTCAGGAGCGGCATACGCTGCCATGTCCGGCAGCGGCTCTGCATTATTTGCCCTCTATGAAGTCTGATGGTATCTTGAAAAACTTCAGGTTCGACCAAGAGTTCCGGGAAGATAGCTGTGCCTATCTTACCTGAAAACTCAGGAAGAAATTTTACCTCAAAACAACTTTTTAAACATTTCAAAACAGATTCTAAGATAATGCTTGTCCCGGCTTCCTGCCGCGGCATACGGCAGAAACAGCCTGCTACTTGAAAGGAATTACCGGCACGGTCCCTGGGATATTGTCGTCATCTTCAGGGGTGAGATGTATTATCCGCTGGTTCGAACTTCCACGGAAATGCAGCTGCGTATCGCGGAGCTCCTCTATGTAGGGTCCGTCCACAAGCACATCAAGATATGGCAGCATCATGGACAAGTGGCTGTCAGCCAGTATTTCCTCATACGTGAAGCCTGTCCAGCACCAGATTGTCTTACTTGTCTCCGCCTTTATCCGCCTGGCAAGTTCCGTGAATCCCTCCACCTGATAGAACGGGTCGCCGCCGCTGAATGATACATTGCTGATGTCATCATCCTTGATAACCTGAAGCAGGTCGTCAATGCTCATCTTATGCCCATTCTCGAATTTCCACGACTGCGGATTATGGCAGCCCTGGCAGTGGTGCATGCAACCTGCACAATATATGGAAGTGCGCAGCCCGGGGCCGTCAGCCATGGTCTGCTCCATCACTTCCATTATATATAGTTCATCGTTCCTCATGACAATATCTTGATGTGGAGCGTAACCATCATATTATCAACAGATTATCTATTTTTCTACTCCGCAGAACATGGAGTGGAAAAATAGATAATAGTCTAATATACAGCTAATTATGCTCCACGTGCATTACTTGTGGACCACCCTGTCTTTCAGCTCGGCTAGCTTCGCGCTGTTCCAGCGGTTTGTAGTACCTACAAGATATCCGGTTATCCTCTGGAGCGTGTCGATGTTATGCCCGTGGCAGTGAGGACATTCCGTGAGCCCTTCTGTGGCATCCTCATAGCCGCAGTCGAGACACCTGTTACGGTTGTGGTTCACGCTTCCGTATCCGATGTTATACTTGTCCATGAGATCCACGATGTTCATTATGGCTTCCGGATTATGTGTGGCATCCCCGTCTATCTCCACATAGAATATATGTCCGCCGCGCTCCAGGTCATGGTATGGAGCCTCCACTTCTGCCTTGTGCTTAGGTGTGCAATGGAAATATACCGGGACATGGCTTGAGTTCGTGTAGTAATCCTTGTCTGTCACGCCCTTTATGATGCCGAACTTCTTCTTATCCATTCTGGTGAAGCGTCCTGAAAGCCCCTCCGCAGGAGTGCCCAGCACACTGAAATTATGCTGGAACTTCTCCGAGTAGGCATTGGCCTTGTCCCTTAGATAGGTGACTATCCGGATGCCAAGCTCCTGTGATTCCTCTGACTCGCCATGATGCTTTCCTGTCAATGCGATAAGGCATTCTGCAAGACCGATGAACCCGATTCCCAGAGTGCCCTGGTTGATTACGGATTCTATGGTGTCGTCAGAATTCAGGTTCTCGCTTCCGATCCAGAGCTTGCCCATGAGCAGCGGGAACTGCTTTTTCAGTGCAGTCTTCTGGAAATCATAGCGCTCGCACAGCTGCTGCGCTGTAATGTCCAGCACCTTGTCCAGCTTGTTGAAGAATTCCGTGATCCTGGCATCCTTGTCCTCGATTCCCATGCACTCGATGGCGAGACGGACAATGTTTATGGTGGTGAAGCTGAGATTGCCCCTGCCCACCGACGTCTTAGGCCCGAACCTGTTTTCAAACACTCGGGTGCGGCATCCCATTGTCGCCACTTCGTGCATATATCTCTTCGGATCGTCAGCCTTCCATTCCAGGCTCCTGTTGAATGTCGCGTCCAGGTTCAGGAAGTTAGGGAAGAACCGGCGTGCCGACACCTTGCATGCGAACTTGTAGAGATCGTAGTTTGGATCTTCCGGGAGATAGCTTACACCGCGCTTTTTCTTCCATATCTGGATAGGGAAGATAGCAGTCGAACCATTTCCTACACCTTCGTAGGTGGTGTTGAGAATCTCCCTGATTATGCACCTGCCCTCGGCTGAAGTGTCGGTTCCGTAGTTTATGGAGCTGAATACTACCTGGTTGCCTCCACGTGAATGGATGGTGTTCATGTTGTGAACAAAAGCCTCCATCGCCTGGTGCACTCTGCTTACAGTCATATTGATGGCGTGCTGCTTCAGCCTCTCCTCGCCCTTGATGCCGACAAGGTCATGCTTTATGTAGTCATCGATCGGGGCATCTTTCAGATGTCCGAGGTCTATGCCCTCGAGAGCCGAGAGCTGATCGATTTCCTCTTTATATGTCTTCCTTACGAATGGCGCCAGGTAGAAGTCGAATGCCGGAATGGCCTGGCCCCCATGCATCTCATTCTGTACAGTCTCCATTGAGATACATGCCAGGACGGCCGCGGTCTCTATCCTTTTCGCCGGTCTTGATTCCCCGTGCCCTGCGTGGAACCCCTCATCCAGAATCTTGTCAAGAGGATGCTGGAGACAGGTGAGGCTCTTCGTCGGGTAGTAGTCCTTGTCATGGATGTGGATGTATCCGTTGTACACGGCATCCCTCACATCCTCGGAAAGCAGGCATTCGTCCACATACGTCTTGGTAGCCTCCGAGGCGAACTTCATCATCATGCCCGCAGGGGTATCTGCATTCATGTTCGCATTCTCACGTGTGATGTCATTGGCCTGGGCATCAATGATCTCCTTGAAGATCTCGCATGTCTTTGCCTTTCGGGCCAGATTCCTCTGGTTCCGGTATGCAATATACTTCTTGGCGACCTCCTTGCGCGGACTTTTCATCAGCTCGAACTCCACACAATCCTGAATTTCCTCGACGCCCATCTTCTCCTTCTCCTTTCTGGAGATTGTGTCGGCGATCTTTGCTGCCAGGACAATGTCCTCGCCGCTTTCTGTTACATCCATAGCCTTGAGAATCGCGGCTACTATTTTCTGGTTGTTGAAGTCGACGAGTCTTCCGTCGCGCTTTACTACATACTTGACCATGATAAATTATTGGCTTGAGTCCTTGCTTTATGCCACGTCTTTGCAGGCGCGAACCTTACAAAGATAGGATAAAAACCGTCACATTAAGCGCGAATTTCCGTGAAAGTTTTCAACACGGAAAATGTGGATAAGTATGTAAATGTGCCTAGCCGACGAGCCAGACCAGGATATGGCGGTCGAAAGTCATGTATTCGAGCTCAAACTCGTCCTCGTAACCGTCCTTGCTGATAAATGTAGCCTCCAGTTCGCCTTCTCCGCGGGGATGGAACTTGTCGATCTCGATCTGCTCCGCAAAATCGACATTGTACAGCGACAGCCTCTTGAAGATAGCTTCCTTGGCGCACCAGTAGATGGCGAGCTGCTCGTTCCTCTTGTCATCGTCGAGGTCTTCAATCTCGTCCTCTGACAATGCCTTCGCCTCCACGGCCGAGAAGTCTCTGTCCAGGGACTCGATGTCGATACCGACGTCTTCCGTGTCATGAAGGATGACGGCTACATATTTATCTGTATGTGTAATGCTGATATTGGTGACTCTATTTTCCAGGAACGGCTTGCCATTGTCGTGATGGCTGAGATAGACCTTCTCGTCAAAGAGCTCATTGAGCAGGGCCCTTACCGCCAGCCTCTGCTTGCGCATAGACTCGCTCTTTATCCATGAGATTTCCTCCATCTCGTCTGTAGGGGTGGAACTCAACGCCTTGAGCTCTTCCTCTGTTTCAGTTATTTTCCATACGGCTATTTCAGCCTTGTTCTCAAGTTCCTTTTTAAGATATAGTGCCATAATTGATTGTACTTTAAGATTCTATAGAGCCGGCGGTCCCAAGGTACGAAAGACCTGTGAGCGGAGAATACCCGCACACGACATAACCACCGTCCTCCGTTTCGTCAGGAAGACTGGTAACTACCAGATATGACTCATTTGTGAAAAATTTCGACAGAGGATCGTCCACCGGCGCCCCTGCTGTCAGATTTTGATCATTATTTACAGAACTGGGAGGTTCCATATAAAATCCAAAGCGTAATTGTTATAGTGCAAAGTTAATACAAAAATTTTAGAATAAATGCTTAAAAAGTTGTTTGAGTTAAAATTCCTGCATCTTCTTCCCGAGTTTTCAGGTCAGATAGACCCCGCTGTCTTCCCCGAATCCCCGGTCGAACCTGAAGTTTGCCCTCTCAAACCTTCAGATAATAATTTCAAAACAGCATCCTCAGCAAGGAACTTGAACACGATCTTTTTGCCAATAACCAGAAAGTTACTGATTTCAAATGGCTTTTCTATGCTACTGATGTGAAGAACCTTCCTGCCGGTCTGTTCAAGAACTGCGATCCTTCCAAGACAATATATATTAATCAGATGTTCATGAATTCCATTGTCGAGGATTTTCCGGAGGGCTTCTTCGAGGGGCTTGACAGTGTTACCAGTCTTGCTGAAGTCTTTGAAAGCTCGATTTTCATGAAGCCGTTGAAAGGCGGGATGTTCAAGGGGCTGCTGAAGGCGAATGCAGCCTATCAGACATTTTATATGTCTAATGTGTCGGAACTTCCTGAAGACCTTTTCGATGGGATGGGAACAGACGCGACTTCGATATCATTCCAGAAGACATTCTTCGGCTGTAAAAATCTGTCATCCATTCCGGCAGGACTTCTTGACCCTGTTGCAGCTAAACTGACAAATCTTTCAGAGTGTTTCAGAAACTGCACGAGCCTTAAAGCGATTCCTGAAGGATTAGGTAATTCCACAACTAATCTGACCAATCTTTCCAATGCTTTCAATGGCTGCACAGGCCTTGAATCATTGCCTTCTGAAATGTTCCGCGGCGCAGCTGCTAAATTGAATAATCTTAGCAGCGCCTTCAGCGGATGCACGGCGCTCAAATCAGTCCCTGACGAGCTGTTCGGGTTCATTACTGCCAGGAATGCCAACTTTACATATTGCTTCAGTAGTTGTACTTCTCTCAAGAGTGTAGGGGCTGAAGTCTTCCCGGCTACAGTTTCTACTACAGGTCTGAATAGCGTGTTCCAGTTCTGCACGTCTCTCGATGAAATATCAGCCGATGTGTTCGCCAAGTGTACTGCTGTAACCACTATGTCAAATACGTTCAAGGGCTGTACAGCACTGAAGACTGTTCCAGCAGGCATTTTCTCCAAGATGGTGAAAGTGACTAACTTCGATTCTATCTTCTATGAATGTACAGGGCTTGAGACCGTTCCTGCGGAGCTGTTCGCCGGAAATGCTGCAGCCACCAAGATTATGAAGGCATTCTACGGCTGCACTGCCCTTAAATCTGTTCCATCAGGGCTGCTTGCGAAAAATGTTAAGCTGGCTGATGTCAATAGCTTGTTCTACAAGTGCACATCCCTTGTGACTGTGCCGGAAGACCTGTTCTCGGCATGTACGCTTATTACGACATTCAATTATCTTTTCGAATATTGCACAGGGCTTAAGACTATTCCTGCCGGGCTGTTCGCCAAGAACATCAAAGGATGCTATTTTACTGATACATTTGCCGGATGTACGGCTTTGGAGGCCATTCCGGAAGGATTGTTCGATGCTGTACCGTCAGCCTCGACGGCTGCGAGCTTCAAGGAGTGCTTCATCAACTGTACTTCCCTCAAATCCATACCTGCCGGTCTCTTTGACAAGGCGCTGAAAGCAGGGGCTTTCAACTATTGCTTTGCGAACTGCACAGGACTTACAGGAGAGTCTCCTTATACTGAGGTCAGCGGCAATAAGATCCATCTGTACGAGCGCAAGGCATACTACTCCATCGGAGGTTTCAATAACCGCATAACAGGCACCAAGTGCTTCTCAGGATGTACCGGGCTGTCTGACTATGACGCGATTACCAGTGACTGGAAATAGACAACTTAACTGACAATTAACATGAAAAGATATGATAATGTCCTTATGAAGGGACTCTATATGGCAGCAGCGGCATTGACATTGACCTTTGCCGGCTGTTCGAAGAACGACGGATCGGAACCGGAGCAGACTGAGCCGGAAGTCCTGGTAGGCAAGGTTGAGGTCTCATCCTCTCAGGTGGTGTTTCCTGTGGATGGAGGCTCGAAGACTGTTGTGGTCTCTACCAATGGAGAATGGCATCTGGACTGTGACTATACCTGGATAACCATTTCGGCCGATGCTGCCACTGGTGCCATCACCATTGGCGCGGATAAGAATACCACAGGAGGCGTGCGTTATGGAGTGGTGTCCGTGATCTGCGGAGATGAAGGATATACTGACAGCAAGGATATCCGCATCATGCAGACCTATGAGCCGGAAGACCTCGTGAAGGATGGTGTTACAGCGAACTGCTACATCGCCGCTCTGAACTCGTTGTACCGTTTCCCTGCAAAGGTGAAGGGTAACGGCGCCGGGGACGGCAATTCTAAATACATCGAGGCTGAAGGCCTGGAGATAAAGAACGCCGCATACGCTGAACTTATATGGGAGGCCACCCTTGACGGGGACAGGACCAGAAGCACATACGTCATCGATGGCACTCCTATGTATGACGGGGAGAACATATATTTCTCTACAGGCAAGACCCCCGGCAACGCGGTCATCGCTATATGCGCTGCTGATGGGACTGTGCTCTGGAGCTGGCATATATGGGTCACAGACCAGGAAATCTCCACGAAGACAGATGACAAGGGGCTTGTATGGATGGACAGGAACCTCGGAGCGTTGAGTGCTAAGCCTGCCGATGCGGTCAATTCCAGAGGCCTGTTCTACCAGTGGGGCAGAAAGGATCCGTTCCTTCCGTCAGCAGCCACATTTGTGGATATGCCGACCATACATTATGACGATGACTCCGATACACAGAATGCCAAGTATGCCGAGCTTATAAAGCTTCGTCCTTCTGCGAATGTGGCAAATGTTCAGCATGGTGAGGGCTCAAGGGCTATCGCTACCGAGACTGCAATAGTCAAGTATTCCGCTCCTGGCAATGCTGTATATGCCGTGCAGCACCCGGAGACATATATTTCCATTCATTCTGTATATTCCGGTGGTATCAAATGTGACTGGTATATCATGAGTCCTGACAATACTTCCAAGGATCAGATCGAGTCCAACCTGTGGGGCAACACGTCCACGGATGTGAAATATAAGAGCATCTTCGATCCGTGCCCTGCCGGGTATGTAGTACCTAAGGCCAATGCTTTCGCTGAACTTGCAAGCAATGAGTCTGCAAGAAGAGTCGATGTCACTTACGATAGCGATAATAATGAGACAGGCAAGGTCTGGGTTGAGGATGAAGATGGCTATGGCTGGTATTGGAAGAACTGCGAGGATAATTACTTCCCTAAGGCCGGAATGCTTAGCCTATTCGGACGTCCTCAGTATACCTGCGAGAATCTGTATTACTGGACAGCAGAAGGGGTGTCTCAGGAAAAGGATCCTTGGGGGCTCTCGAATTGCCTGTTTGTCAATGCCGGAAGGCTCTTCTTCGGAGTATATTATACCGGAAGTGCGCTCAGTGACCCTTCAGGTCTTGGGGCACGCGGGTTCGGAGGCAATGTAAGGTGTGTGAAAGAGTAGATTTTTAGTGATTTTTACAGTCCGTAAGAATTCGGCACTGATTTATTACGGACTGTAAGTATTAAAATTTATTTGCTGCCGGATTGTTGTAAAACGATATGGTTTTAATTTTTATAAAGGCTGACAGATAGCGTTTAAAGGCATTGATGCCGGTAAAATTTTTCTCATTGAAAATTGTAAGTGAAGAAATTTGTTTATATCTTTAGCTCAGGACTTGAAAGATGCCGATTCTGTCAGGCTTGCCGGCTGATTGACATTTTTGGGTTGATACCTATTGTTTTAACATAGATATATTAGAATTTCTAACCTTGACTGCCGCAACATCGTGAGATGCAGCGGCAGTTTTATTGTCGTCATTGTCAGGCTGGAGAAAATATGGACTCACCCTTGCCGTATCAGCATTAATCTGTATATTTACACTTTCTTTCCTGGTTATAATACCGTGAAGCTCATGAAAAACCAATAATGCATTGATAACAATTATTTTTATTTTAGTTTTTTATATCATGATAGCATTCATTATCTGGATTATCGGCCTGGTCCTGACGGTCAAGGCTGCTCTTGAAGTGTGGAACCTCAATGTCGATACTGTCAAGAAGATTGTTGTAATCGTTCTTCTCATTATTACGAACTGGATCGGTATCGCCGTATATTATCTTGTGGCGAAGGACAAGCTTGCCGGGTGGCTTAAGTAGCCTTGTCCATCATGGCCGGTGATGTCCCCAGGCTGAATTCACATCCGCAGTACAGCTGATTATAGAAGCCGTGCTCGCGGATGATTTCGTTTCTTCGCTCCTGGAGACCGCCTTTTCTCCAGTTCATGTCCCACCAGCGGACTTCAGGAAACAGGCTGCATGCATAGAATCCTGCGGCATTCACCTGCTCCAGGTTCTTCCATCTGGACGAGGCCAGAGTTGTCGCAAGTACGTCAAATCCATGTTCATGCGCATATCTGGCAGCGCGTTCCAGGCGGAAACGGAAGCACATCGTGCAGCGGGCTCCACGTTCAGGCTCATGTTCCAGACCATGTGCGATTTCACGCCATTCTGCATGCTCATAGCTATCATTGACTATATCCAGCCCAGTCTCTTCCGCATACCGTATGCATTCGTTCAGCCGCTTGTCGTATTCATCTTTCGGGAAGATGTTTGCGTTGCTGTAGAAGATAACTGGCTTAATCCCGTGATTCACAAGGAATTCTACTATAGCAGACGAGCATGGGGCGCAGCATGCGTGCAGCAGTATCCGCTTCCCGGGCATCGTGATGTCCAATGTGTTCTTTACTTTCTGGCTCATGGTGCAAATTTAACCATAATTAGGGATTGCCGGAAATGTTGCTGCACAGTAACTTTGCAACATTGGATTGAGATAATAAGCCATATAGTTAAAGTTAATCCTTTTGATTGTTGTAAAAAGCGGCTCCCTGTGAAGGAAGCTGCTTTTAATTTTGCGCAACTTGTTGGCTTGCAACTATCTGATATTTTCAAAATACCGCATGCGGTAATTCTGAAGAATGCTAATATTCTGCTATCTGATCAATTGACATAAAGTGCCATAAAAAAACAGCAGCTGGTCTTCACGACTGGCTGCTGCTTACTTATTCAATATGAATTAAACTAGCTTATGTTTTTTATGTCTTCGCCTATCATAATAGCCATAATCGTGCCAAAGTGCAGATTTGAACAGAAAACTTTAGCTTTTTTATGGGAAAATTATGAAAAAGTATCTTTTTGTAAGCAAATATGCACTAATAGACTATAAAATGACAAATTCTACGATAAACCAGTTTCTTTCTTTTAGAAGCGTTTTTCCATTGCTGATTGAAATCGCTACCGGAGCCACTTGCTGAAGAATCTCCATATTTCATCGTATGTGTCCATACTGTGGTCGCTCCAGCTGTGATTGCCTCCGATGACTTCGTAAAGCCATACTTCAGTCTGCGGGCCGCCTTTCCGTGCCGGGACACCGCCCATATAGCGGTGGAGCACTACCTGGTGCGGCTGCTTTTTCGGGTCCGTGACCGGTTCTGAAGGAACTTTCATTGCCAATGTATCCGCCATCCTGAATGAGCATCGAGCCCTGCTGACCCAGTTGCCGACAGCTATAGGAACTGCGATATACGCACCCCATCCTCCTTTGTTTCCAGGATCTCCTTCCCATAGGGACGTCTTGTCTTCTGTCCCATGAATCTCCATCAGCGGAACAGGGCGTCTGGCTGTCAGCTCTTTCTGCATCCAGTCCAGGGTAAGCCCTGCTATCGGGGCGATTGCCCCGAAGAAATCAGGCTTCAGATAGGCCATGAGGTAGCACATCTCGCCTCCGTTGGACATGCCCGTGAGAAAAGTGTTCTGTCTGCTGAATCCGTATTCCTTCTGTAGATGCCTGGCAAGCCTGCAGATGAAATCTACATCGTCAGTCCTGAGCCCTTTCTGGAACGGGTAGCCGACATTCCAGCATGTCTTTCCCTTGCCGTCCTTAGCTCCTTGAGGAAAGCATACTGCGAACTTTTCGCGGTCGGCAGTCTTGCACATCCCGGCTCCGCTGTGCATGGCACGCCCTCCATATCCATGCAGCACCATGACCAGCGGTGCATTGCTGCAAATGCCGTCAGGAACATACAGGATATACTCTCGCTCCATCCTCTGATGACGGAATGTGAAATGCTGTGGCTCTGATGCCAACGCATTGAGACACAATATGACCGAAGCTGCTGCCAGGCTCAGAAGCCTATGGATGGAAATCATATCAGCGGGTGTTTCTATACATTGTCATGGCTGCCTTCCTTGAGCTTATGCAGAGAGCTGAGGTATTCGAGCACTGCTACCAGGACAAGTCCTGCGATAGCCCAGATGATGGCCCCGGATATCTGCATGTCAATGACTTTCATCGGCGCTCCGGAGCCCATAAGAAGCTCTGCTGCGGCAGATGCTGCCTCCGGCTCCATTCCGCTGCGTAACATCTGTCCCTCTGCGACTGCCTGCATGTCATTCCATGGCCATACCTTGACCAGTGCACCAAGCACGAAGCCTACAAGCACCAGCATTGTCGGCCTTTCGAATCTTTTCAGAAGCCAGTGCAGGAACTTGGAGAAACCGAGGATTCCGATGACGCAGCCAAGCCCGAACACCAGCAGGACGGGTATGTTCATCTGGTTGATGGACTGCATGATAAAGTCGTATTTTCCGAGAATGACGAGAATGAAGCTGCCTGAAATTCCTGGAAGAATCATTGTGCAGACCGCAATGGCTCCGCAGATAAATATGAACCATAGGCTGTCAGGGGTGGTGGTAGGTGAAAGTGTGCATATTACCACTCCCAGTATGATTCCAGCAATGAAGAACAATACATCATTTACCTTCCAGCCCTTGATGTCGTATATCATGTACGCTGAAGACGCGATTATAAGCCCGAAGAAGAACGCCCATGTCTGTACCGGATAGAAATCCATCACATAGACCATGAGCTTTGCCAGTGAGAATATGCTGACCAGCACTCCGATGAACAGCGACATCAGGAATGCTCCGTGGATGTATCTCCAGAATTCGCGGAACTGCCCATGGATAAGAAGTTTCCATGATGACGGGTCCATCAATGCGTTAAGCGAGTCGATTATCTCGGAAAAAATGCCGGTGAGCAATGCGATTGTGCCTCCGGAGACACCAGGAATCACATTCGCAGCTCCCATTCCGAAGCCCTTGATTCCCGTGATGATGTTTCTTGTTAATCCGTTCATTGTTTTATCGTATCCAGATATCTTGTGATTTCATTGAATGCCTGCAGCGGGGTGTAGATCTGTGTGGGCGAGTCTTCTACCACTAGGTCGAAAGTCCTGCCTTTCAGCTGTCTGCGCCCGATCTTGAATCTTGAAGGAGAACACTTTGCCATATATTCTATAGGAAATTCGGCATTATCTACAAGCGACAGCAGCATGTCTGAATTTTCCTGCACCAGCATTGACATCTTCTCTGCGGACGGACGCCCGCACCAGTTTAGATCGCCGCGCAATATGGTGTTGTTCAGGCTGGTGGTCTGTCTTTCGTCCTCGCCTTTCTTGCTGAAATCGAAGAAATATACGCTGGTGCGGATGCCATGCGTCTTGAAGAATGCCGTCGCTTTCTCCTTACATTCGTCAGAGCCTTGTTCCTCAGTATCGATTATTATGGATACCGACTTGATGTCTTGTAATGGATAAAGTCCTGTCCCGGCCGCACTTGCAGCCTTCCTGAGGTATTTTCGCCTGAATATGTCCTTTATGAAATCAAACATTTTCTTCCCTGGTTTCTCCCGCGGCAAGCCCTCCGTTCGCTGAAATCAGCGCACGGATTTCTTCCTTTGCGGCTTTCCATCTTGGAATATCAATCTTCGTGCCGATAACTTCCACGACCTTCGCGGCGATGATGGAGCCTGTCTCCCCGCAGACTTTCAGCGGCATGCCCAGCGAATGTGCATAGATGAATCCTGCCGCATAGGTGTCCCCGGCTCCTGTGGCGTCAATGGTTGCTGCCGGCCATGCCTCTATATAGTGATATTCATCCCCGCTCTTGAGCATTGACCCGTCCTTTCCGACCTTCACGACAGCGATTTTGCAGTGGCGTGCGATTTCGTCCAGCGCCTCTCTTGGAGGAAGCTTGGTGAACGCCCTTGCCTCAGACTCGTTTGCAAACACGATGTCCACGTAGCGGTCCACGATGTCATGCAGGAATGCTTCGTTAGATTCCACGACGTTATATGATGCCATGTCAAGCGAGATGATGCATCCTGCCTTGTGCGCCATCTCTACCGCTGTTCGTATAAGTGCCTGGTTCTGCACTAGATATCCTTCTATGTGGAAGTAGTCGTACCCTTCGAAGTATTCTTGCTTGAGGTCTTCCGGAACCATCTCCAGGGCGGCGCCCATGTAGTTCGCGAAAGTTCTTTCCGCATTGGCCCCCGAAACCAGCACCATTGACCTGCCTGACGGGTTCTTCCCCTTGAGCAGCAATGTCTTTACTCCGTACTGCTCCTCGTCACTCTTGAACAGATGCCCCAGCTCGTCTTCTCCCACCTTTCCGATGAATGCCGACGGCATGCCGAATATGGCTGTGCAGGTGATGGTGTTGGCTGCAGAACCTCCTGCCACATAGTGCAGTCCATAAGGCTTCAGGCTCTCGAAAATCTTGTTTCCTGTCTCCATGTCCACAAACTGCATGCTGCCTTTCGGCAGGTGGTACATCTTCAGAAACGAATCGTCAGGAAGCACAGCCAGGATATCTGTAAGGGCGTTTCCGATGCCCAGTATTGATTTCATTCTCGGTTTCATGTCAATGACTCTTTATATGCGGGATTGCAAAGATATGAAAAATCCTGGTTCTTTCTATCAGCTCATCCGCCGCTGACATATTCAGTTCTGAAAAGCTGAACTGTTTCTTGTCCAGACCATTGGATGCTCTGATGAGATGCGCATCTTCATCTATGCCGCATGTAGACGAAAACCAGAATCTACACTGCTTGAGCATTTCTCATCTTCAGAATTTCCTCTTCAGAGAATCCTGTGACTGCAGCTATAGTCTCGACAGGAATGCCAAGCTCCAGCATCTTCATCGCGTCTTCAGTCTTGCCACGAGCTACTCCCTGCTGAATTCCTTTCTCCATTCCCTGCTCCCTGGCGTATTCAATCTGATTGTAAGTGTCGCGTTCTGTATTCATGGCATTGATGTATTTTTTCTTGTCGTCGTCATCAAGGCTGGCAAACTCGGCGACATCGAAGATCCTTCCGAAAATCCTGTCCCTGAGCGCCGCCGGCCTTTCCAGCAGCCCCGACAGGTTCTTCAGCATGTACAGCCACCTGTCCAAGTCGGTCTCCAGCTCGCTCTCGCCCTTGTCGAACTTCGCCACCTCCACGAACACGAACTCAAGCTTGTCGGTCATGAGCTTCCCTGTCGTCGCCTCCCGCAGCCTGTACCTGTGCTCCGTCAGCTCGTCCTCCTCATACTTGAAGTTCAGTACTCCGAGGAAAAACACACCGTCAAGCCTGAAGTTCCAGGGTTTTCCTCCGTCCTCCTTCTTCTCCTCCTCGGCCAATGACTTCCGTCCCTGCTTCATGATGGGGAATGAGGTGTAGAACAATGCCCTTTCGAAGAAGTGCCTCTGTGCGCCCCTCTGCATCTCCACCAGGAACTCCTTGCCGTCTGCGGTCCTGCACAGCACATCGAATACCGCCTTCCGGTCCTCCTCCATGATGCCCAGCTGCTCCGTGGGGATGTAGCTGATGTCGGTTATCCCCATGTCCGGGAAGATGACCTTCAGGAACTCGATGAGGATGTCCTTGTTCACTTCGGAGCCAAAAATTCGCTTGAAGCTCCAGTCGACCATCGGGTCGATGAATCTAGCCTTGATGTTTTCAGTCATAAAGTTAAATTTTTAATCTGGTTAAACAAAATCGTTGACACGGCAGGGTGTTGAAGATACCGGTGTGCATGTCATTCAAGGCTGCAATATTATGCAAAAAAATCTCTGAAAACATGTGAAAATGTCCCGAGTGACGAATCTCAGTGCAGATTTTTATGATTTTGAAATCGGATATATGATTTTTAACTTTTTTGAGAAGATTTTTAAGTCCAGGGATCTGGACAATGGGATGCAGACATTCTGCATTGTCACTGAAATGTCTCCGTGATGTCACGAAAATGTTTCCTCGATTCCGTATTTTTGGCGCATTGACATTCGGAATAACTGACCATCCTGGAATTGAATAAATTAGTGTATCTTTTTGAGTGTTAATAAATTGGCGTGAAACTCAGGTGCCAAGACCTGTGAAAAAACAGGGCTCTTGGCATTTCGATAAAACAGATTGAGTAGAGATAACTACTTAATTATTAGCTAAATATGTAGCATATATCTGCATGATCCTCATTCTCGGAGGGCCGATTCCTTCATATTTCCAAGTCATTCCCATAAACCCCTTCAGAACAAGACACGAAAAAACTTCGGTGTGCATGGAGGGGGATCAACGAGTTGTAATCAGGACAAAAGTTATGGATGGAAGGTGAATCAGTAAAATTAATCGTTATATTTGCGCATGTCTGCTGTTGTGATGCTATGCTTGACAATGAGAAGGAAATACTTGACAGAATTTCAGAGGGGGATGAGAAAGCCTTTCTGGAACTGTTTCGCTATTATTTCCCTAGAGTCAAGACCTTGATCGGAAGCATTGTTACGGAAATGCCTGCTGTGGAAGACCTGACGCAGGATATTTTCGTGAAGATATGGCTTATGCGGGCTTCTCTGCCGGATATTCGTTCATTCGGCGCGTATCTTTACCGGATGAGCCGCAATGCTACACTTAGCTTCTGCAAATCCAGAGGTGTGACTGTGCCTTTTCCTGAGGAACTGGACATTGAAGTTCCTTCTGTATATGAGGACTATGTGCGGTACGAGACTGAGTCCAGGATCTTTAGAGGGGTAGAAGACCTGCCGTCGAAACGGCGACGTATATTTTTGATGTCCAGAGAAGAAGGCCTTTCTAATGCTGAAATCGCCGAGCGTCTGAATATTTCGCCGAAGACAGTGGAAAACCAGATAACGCTGGCATTGCGGCAGCTGAGGAACATTGTCTCGATAATGGCATTGTTCATCTAGTGCTATCCGAATCAGCCTTGAAATTATTATCTAAATTTAATGGAATTATGCACTTCAGGCTTGTACCAAATAACGTGAACAAACCTAGACGCATTTTTTTTAATTAATTAAATATTAGCATATTAACATTTTTCAGAATCATCATATATACTATTTTGAAAAACGTTAAATAACTATAAATCAATGAGTTGATAAAATGGCGCTACGGTGGGCAAGCCTAAAATGCATACTTCCGATATTTAATAGGGCAAGGTTCAGGTCCGACTGAGGATCCGAGGAGAATAACGGTGCCTATCATACTTGAAGACTCAGTAAGAAGATGAAGGAATTTTGCATCAAACATCTTTTCAACCATCTCAAAGCAACTTCTTAGGCGGTTTCTAAAAAAATCAAATATTTTTTGGGGGATAATGGCGGTTTCCAAGTCACTAATATAGAAACTGCATAATTATTATGTCTGGAATGAAAGATAACTGGTGGTCTGGAATAAAGCCTTTCCCTATGACGGAAGAAGAAATTGTCAGGTCCTGTAATGAAGTCCTGGCTAAAGCAAGGCTGCAGGAAAAGGCACCCACGTCTCATGGACGGAGGATATGGTTCAGACGTTTCGTGTCGTATTCTGTGGCTGCGGTACTGCTGATAGGAATCCCTGCCATATCTGTATGGCATGCGCATCAGGCTGAAAAGACAATGGAGGCGCTTGCGTCCGCTGACTATAAGGAATTCTCCACACGTAACGGTGAAATCCGTGAGGTTCTCCTGCCGGATAACTCCAGGGTCGTCCTTAATGCCGGAAGTATCCTTCTTTATCCGGAGCGGTTCTCTGACACCAGGTGTGTATATCTGACCGGAGAGGCTGTTTTCGATGTGACTGCCAGCAAAGAGCATCCATTCATAGTGAAGACTTCAGATGTCAATGTCAAGGTTCATGGCACCAGGTTCAATGTCTCTGCCTACAATGATGATGACAAAGTCAATGTTACATTGTGCCGTGGCGCTGTGAGTGTTGTTCCTGCCGGTTCGGGCGGGGAGACGGTAGAGCTGCACCCCGGGCAGAACTATTGTTACAGCAAAGACAGCCGTACAGCCTATGTGGCGGATGTGAATCCTGCGGAAGCGACAGTCTGGGAGACAGGGGACCTGTTCTTCAAGGCTCAGGATATACACAGTGTCGCCAAGACCATTGGCCGGAGATTCGGGGTGAATATATATGTGA
This sequence comes from uncultured Bacteroidales bacterium, assembly GCA_934691625.1. Lineage (GTDB taxonomy): Bacteria > Bacteroidota > Bacteroidia > Bacteroidales > UBA932 > Cryptobacteroides. Next base: position 258,255 of record CAKUTA010000002.1, read on the forward strand.
CATCCGGAAAATATGACAGGGCGGTGATAACGGCGAAGTTTGTCCATGGGGAGACCCTGGATGAGCAGATGCGTGCGATATGCAGCCTGGTGCCAGGCATGAGATATACCATAGATGGCAATAATGTCTATATGAAATAATTGCAGACCTGAAATGACAGACCGTGGCGATAGCTGCGGCATTTGATAATCCATATTAATTAACAACATGAAAAGAACCGCAGCATTAATTTGTCTGCTGGTAGGAATCTTGTTTGCGCATACCGTTTTGGCGCAGGAGCAGGCTCTCCGCTTTCAGCGGGAGAGGATGACTATATCCGAGGCTTTCAAGTCAGTGGAGAAGCAGACAGGACTTTCTATCGCTTACAATGAGGACATTCTCGATTTGAGCAGAACTGTCCAGGTACATTCCGGAAACTCTTTGGAGCAGACCATGTCTGAAATCCTTGACGGAACCGGGACCAAGGCCACCTATCAAGGGAAACTAATACTTGTCGTACAGACACGGCAGAATCCGTCATCCAGGCAGGAGACATATTCGGGAGTTGTCTCGGATGAAACAGGCCCGGTGGCTGGAGCTGTGCTTATGGCAGGAAAGTCAGGAACTACAGCCCAGACTGATATTGACGGAAGATTCACTATCCGCGCATCCAGGGGAGAAATGCTGAAAGTCTCCATGCTGGGCTATAAGGAGCATGAGACAATGCTTGGTGCAAAGACTACCGGCCTTGACATCATCCTCAGTGTAGATAATACACTTCTGGATGAATCAGTGGTTGTAGGTTACGGAACAATGCAGAGGAAGGATATTACTTCTGCGATAGGCTCGTACAAGCCTTCGGAATTGAGCGCGAGGCAGGTCCTCGGTGCGGACGAACTGCTTCAGGGACGTGTCCCTGGCGTGAACATCACATCTGCTTCAGGTATTCCTGGCAGCAAGAACAGGGTCAGCATTAGAGGCATCGGCTCCCTTACAGCAGGCAATGAGCCTTTGTATGTGATAGATGGCGTGCCTATGAGCAACACCTCGGCAGATGCCGGAGGGTGGGGAGCTCAGTCCATGAACGGCCTTTCTGAGATGAACCCGTCAGACATAGAGTCTATTCAAGTTCTCAAGGATGCGGCTTCAGCTGCTATCTATGGTTCTCGTGCCACTAACGGCGTTATCATCATAACGACCAAGAAAGGTGCGAAAGGCGCTCCGAAAGTCAATGCTGATGCTTCCGTCAGCATTTCTAATCTGACCAGGACAGACAGGCTCGATATGGCGGATGGAGACCTCTATCTGGAGGTGATGAACGAAGCTATTGACAATTATAATATTCAGACAGGAGGCTCTGTCGCACGGCTGGATAACCCGTATCCGGGCAAGCCGCAGGTGAAGATGCTCGAGATGATTCTCAGGACAGCTGTCACGTGGAACGCTAATGTATCAGTGTCAGGCGGATCCGAAAAATCGAACTACTATCTGGCTGCCAACGCTAAGCATAATGAAGGCGTGTTCATCGGCAACAGCCTGGATAAGTATAATTTCAAGACTAACGTGAACTCTGACATAAAGAAATGGCTTTCTGTCGGTGCAACCGTGAATCTCAGCTATTCGAAGAACAACCGTGTCCCTACAGGCTACAATATCGGTTCGTCGCTGATTCCTAGAGCATTGGAGCAGAGACCATGGGATAGCCCGTATAATGAGGACGGCAGCTATAACAAGGGCGGAAGCGAGCTCCTGAACCATAACCCTCTCCAGATTCTGAACGAGGAGAATGTGTATATCAAGAACTTCAGAATGTACGGCTCCGCATTCGTCAGGTTCAATATCACCAGGGATCTTAATTTCAAGACCAGCTTCGGCGGAGACTTCATGTCCACTGAGGAGCATATCCACTATACCTCGAAGCATAACTATGGAAAAGGCGTAGGTCTTCTCACTGATGCCAGAAAGGCATATACATCCATGGTTGTGGAGAATGTTCTCTCTTATAACAAGACTTTCCGGGACAAATTCACATTGAATGCAGTTCTTGGACATTCTATTCAGAAAGACGAGACTTCTACAGCAAAGCAGACCGGGCAGGGTTTCCCGTCAGACGCGTTTGATGTGAACTCTGTAGCAGCCGAATATACGGATATAAGTACCGGACTTTCTTCATGGGCGCTCCAGTCATTCTTTTTCAGGAGCACATTGAACTATTCGAACCGCTATCTTCTCACGTTGACAATGCGTGCCGACGGCTCATCCAAGTTCGCGCCGGAGAATAGATATGGATACTTCCCGTCAGTTTCAGCCGGATGGAACATCTCTGAGGAACCGTTCTGGAATGCGGAGAAGATCAATGCCAAGCTGCGTGCCAGTTATGGATCCACCGGTAACCAGGGTGGTATCGGCTCATACGCATATCAGGCGCTGGCGTCAGGCGGATACAATTATAAGGGGCAGAATGGTCTTGGCCTGTCTTCCCAGGGAAACAGGGATCTTAAATGGGAGGTCGCTGACCAGTATGATATCGGTACAGACCTGTCATTCTTTGAAGGGGCATTGACATTTACAGCTGACGCATTCATAAAGGACACAAGAAATCTGCTGTACAGCAAGCCTACGGCTGCGACTACCGGATATACCACATTCACCAGCAATATCGGCTCGATGAGGAATAAAGGTCTGGAGTTCGCAATCGGCGGCAATGTCGGGAAGAAGGATTTCAACTGGCGAGGAGATTTCAATATCTCGTTTATCCGCAACAGGCTGACCTCTCTCATTGATGACAATGAGATTCTTACCACGGATTCAATGCATGCGCTGAAGGTCGGTAAGGAAGTCGGCAGTTTCTATCTTATCAAGATGACTGGCATATATCAATATGATGATGAGGTCCCGGCATCTCTATACGAACAGGGTGTAAGAGCCGGAGACTGCATATATGAGGACGTCAATGGGGACGGAGCGATAGATGCGACCAATGACAAGCAGTTTGTCGGCTCTGCAAATCCTAAATTTACCGGAGGCTTCAATAACTCATTTACCTATAAAGGATTCGACCTGAATATCTTCTTTACTTTCTCATACGGCAACAAGCTTTATGAAATGTGGACAGGCGGATATCGTCTGGGCAATGGCGAATGGACTCCTTTGAAGTCCGAGGCGCAGAAGAGATGGACCGGGCCTGGAACCACGAATTCGGTCCCTAGGGCAATTTACGGATATTCATGGAATTCCACCAAGTATCCAACCACAAGATATCTGCATGATGCTTCATATCTGAGATGCCGCAATGTCTCTCTCGGCTATACTTTGCCTTCACGCATCACGCGCAAGGCCGGAATCGAGAAGCTGCGTCTCTTCGTGCAGGCTGATAACCTGTTCATAATCACTCCTTATCCTCTGCTTGACCCTGAGGTTAATGTCAGCCTTTCTGCAATGAATATGGGATATGACTTCCTGTATCCTTCACAGCCAAGGACATTCACTCTCGGCCTGAACCTTAAATTCTAGAATCATGAAGAAGACATTGAAATATATTGCAGCTGCGGCATTGGGTATCGCGGCACTGGCCTCTACCGGCTGTGACAATCTGCTGAACCAGTATCCGCATAATGCTGTCTCCAGTGACAACCTCACGGATGACGACGCGCAGCTGCTCCTGACCGGACTGTACTACATCGTGCAGAACAAGCCGACGAATAACGGCTATGCCGCATTCGACATTCTTGGCGGAGACCTTATCAGGGGAGGAGCTTCCGGCTATCAGATACCGAATCTCCTTATCCGTGATCTTGTTACTGAGGCAAGCGGCTTCATCAGCGGACAGTGGAACGGATATTATACTGCATTGTACCAGGTAAACAATTTCATCGTCTCTGTTGAGAAGATGAAGCAGTCGTCCTCTACCGATGAAATGCTCGGCGTTGCACACTTTTTCAGAGGCTTGCTCTATTATGACATAGCGAGCCGCTGGGGTGCGGCTCCGATTGTGACAGAGCCTTCCTCCAAAGATGTCGGCAGCAGTACTGAAGAACAGGTGTGGGAATTCACGGCGGAAGAGCTCCGCAAGGCTGTGGAGATGTGCCCGGGGTTTTCATCCAAGAACTATGTGTCCAGGCAGGCAGCCCAGGCTCTTCTGACCAGGACATATCTTGCTATGGGGCGCAAGGATGAAGCCGGGGCTTTGGCAGAGGCATTGATAGCTGATAACAATTTCCAGCTTGCGCCGTTTGATGATATTTTCCGTGGCAAGGCTAACCGTGAGGAGATCTTCTCGTTTGCTAACCTTGTGGATGAATCATCGATAAATCTTAGCGGTTCCTTATATTATACGAGGGAATCGAGCGTTGGCGGTTCATACACCTATGCCCCTACACGTGCCGCAATGGATATGTTTATTCCTAATGACAGCCGGACCGGCTGCTCTGTGGATATGCAAGGGACAAACAATGTCGTCAATAAGTATTGCAGCGGAGAAGCCGGAAGAGACCCTATCTACGTTACGAGGCTTGCCGAGATGTATCTGATAAGTGCAGAGTGCAACGGGCTTGCAAAAGGAGGACTTAACAGACTTAACGAGCTTCGCAGCTTCCGCGGTCTCCCGGCCGTTTCTCCGGCAACAGAAGAAGCATTTCTGGATGCGGTCCTCAATGAGAGGCGGCTTGAGCTGTTCGGCGAGGGCTTCAGGTGGTTTGATCTGGTACGTACCGGGAAACTGGAATCTACCGTTGACCTGGAAAAGAAATATACCAGGTTCCCTGTCCCGACAAGAGATATTAAACTGAACAGTCTCCTGAAACAGAACCCTATGTGGGAGACATCAGGGGAAGAAACAGAAAAATAAAGATATGATGAAGACATATAATAAATATATCGGAGTGGCGCTTCTTGCTCTAGCTCCGCTTGCCGGATGTACGAAAGAACTGCCGACGACCACTCCTGATACGGACTATGTCCCGAAGACTGAAATCGGCCGCATCCTGTCTGAAGGTTGCACTGTCATAGCGCATACTTATGCGGATTCGTCTTTCCTTATCGCACGTGGCGTCGAGGAAACGGATGTGCATGTGCAGCTGATGAACGGGAAAGTGGAGCACATGTTCATTATAAAAGCTGACCTGAACGAGCCGGGAGTGACCTTCAAGGTCGGGCTTCCGTATGATATGGATGTGTATTCAGGTTTCCAGCTTCAGACACTTTCGGAGATGGCTTCCTGGATGGATGCTCCTGGACGCCGGGTCGCGGCTATGGTCAATGCCGATTTCTGGGATGTCTCCAACGGTGATGTCCGCGGGCCGATTCACCGTAACGGCAATATACTTAAAGACACGTTCATATACTCACCTAAACTATACCAGCAGGCTCTCAGCTTTATGGCTGTGGACTGGGATGGTCATCCGATAATAAGGGATTCCGTGGAGTACAGGCCGATGAAAGAAGACCTGAAAGAGTGTACCGGCAGCGGCGTGATTGTGCTCCGCGACGGGATTGTTCCGGATCAGACCAATTATCCTGGACGAGACCCGAGAACATGCATTGGCTATACTGGCGGCAATGTCGTCTATATGCTTGTGTGCGACGGCAGAAGCCAGCTCTGGTCCCTGGGCCTGGATTATGAGGAGATGGGAGAAATCATGAAGACCCTTGGCTGCTCCTGGGCTGTCAACTTCGACGGTGGCGGTTCTTCCCAGCTGCTCATCAGGCATCCGGTAGCGGATGTGTTCCAGATAAGGAACCGCCCTACCGACGGTGCGGAACGCGCTGTGGTGAATACGTGGGTAGTATCTGTGGATGAACCTTAATACTGACTTCAAAATGAAAAAAATCATGATACTTATAGCTGCAGCCATGCTGGCAGTATTGCCCGGATGCAGCGACAGCAAGGAAAGCATCTACGGCAGCCATGCCCCTGAACTGCTCTCCATTATTCCTAAAGCCGGCAATGCCGGAACTGAAGCCGTGATCTCAGGATACTGGTTCGGTGAGGATGCCGCGAAGGTCAATGTCCTAGTGAACGGGAAGGAGGCGAGTGTTGTCTCTGTCAGCAATGACAGGATTAATGTCATCATGCCTGCGAATGATCTCGGTACATATTCCGTGAACGTCAATGTTGGCGGCAAGGAAGCGGAAGGCCTTAAATTCAGATATGCCGAACCTGTGGAGAAGGAAACTCTGGCTGTATATTCCTATACACCTTCATCCGGAATAGAGGGCGATGAAATCGTGGTGACCGGACGCTGCTTCTCGCATAAGGCGGAGGAGAATACTGTCACGGTTAATGGCAAGGCTGCCGTAGTCAAGGAGGCGAAACCGGCACGTATGGTTATTGTCCTTCCTGATAATCCACAGGGAATGTATCCGGTGGTCGTGAAAGTGGATGGCGTCGAGGCTGAAGGCCCGCAGTTCACATATCTGCGCAAGCCTGTGCTGGAGATAACTGAAATCTCTCCGTCATCTGCCTCGGCCGGCTCGAAAGTTACCCTTAAAGGCGACTTGTTCAGCGAGAATCCGCAGGACAATGCCGTTACGTTCAATGGTGTACAGGCAGAAGTCGTGTCAGCTTCCGTGAAGGAACTTGTAGTAATCGTACCTGATAATCCTCTGGGAACATATCCTGTGATGATTACGGTAGGAGGCAAGACAGCTGCCGGGCCAGAGTTCACTTATCTGGAGAAAGTCTATACTTATGAGGTCAAGACAATATCCGGAGCTGCCGGGAGAAGCGACGCGAATATATTCGTGGATGGCGGACCTGCAGAAACCAAGTACCGTACTCCTCATGCCCTGGCGTTTATGCCGGATGGAAGGATGGTTATCGGCGACAGAGGTAATAATGCTCTCAAGATTATGGATATGAGTACCTATACCACTTCTACCATATATCCGGGAGTAGGTGTCTCCAATCTTCTGAATGCCCCTTGGCGTCTTACGGCTGGAAGTGATGTTATATATGTTGTAAGCAAAGGCAATAAGCGGCTCGTAAGATATGACCTGTCGAAGAAAGAGGCTGAAACAGTGATTTCCGGATTGAATGACCCTCTGGATGTCAAGCTGGATGCTGACGGCAATGTCTATGTGCTCGACCGTGGAGCAAAGGCAATTCTGAAATATGCTAAGGGAGACTTCAGCTCTTCGGCAACGTTCGCCTCATTTACTGACGGCCCTCTCTGTATGGAGTTTGATCCTTACGGAAACCTTATTGTGGCCTCAAACGGACGTAAGTTCTATTGTATAGCTAAGGACGGCAGCATGACAACTATTGCAGGAAAAGGCTCTAAAGGAACTGCTGACGGAACTCCTGGCGAACCTTTGACAGCGGAATTTGGTGATATCTTTGGATTTACCATAACGAAATCCGGGGAAATCTATCTTGTTGACAGCAGTTACCATACTGTGAAACTCATAAAGAAGGGAAGCGCAGGTTATGCAGATGCTACAGTACGTACTATAGCCGGGAAGGCTGAAACCAAAGGGAAAGCAGACGGGACTGGACAGGATGCCTTATTCAATATGCCGTATGACATCTGCATTTCTCCTTCAGGAGACAAGCTGTATGTTAGCGACCTGATGAACTTCCTTATCCGTGAGATAACCATTAAAGATTAATGACTATGAACAAGATAATAAGAAATATCGGTATTGCGGCGGTCTGTATGGCAGCATTGGCCGGATGCAAGGATGAAGGCTATGTGGCTAATGTTACTGAACTGAGGCTTGTCTCGATGGAGCCGCAGAAAGGATATCCGGGAGATATAGTCACCATTCTCGGGCGGAATTTCTCGATAGACAGAAATGAAAATGTCGTGGAGATAAATGGTGTGCGTGCTGAGGTGCTGGAAGCAGGAAAGGATAAGCTCCAGATTATACTTCCGGAGCTGAACCCTGGTGAGTACATTGTAAGCATATCGGCTCCGTCAGGAGAGTCGGATGCGTTGAGGTTTACTTATCTTAAAGTTCCGGATCATCAGTATCTGGTATCTACTGTGGTCGGAGTGCGTGGTGCTTATGAGGTTAAGGATGGCGTGGGAACGGCAGCCATAACGAAACTTCCTACAGGCCTGTCCAAGTCTCCTGACGGAAGCATCTGGTTTACTGATAGGGGCTTCAATCTTCTGAGACGGATCTCTCCGGACCTGACGGTAACTACTCTTGCTGATGTCACCGAGTCCTCCGGCTCTGCCTTGTGGCAAGGGTGCTTCGGGGAGGATGGAATCTATTATTTTATAGATAAGGCTAAAGGCATGCTGAGGAAATACAATCCGGCAGACAATACTGTGGCGACTGTGGCTTCCGGTATGAAGAGCCCTATGAACTGCTGTGCCGGAAAGGACGGATGCCTGTATGTGTCCGCCAGAGACAACAAGGCGATATACAAGTTCGACAATGATATGAAGCGGACTACATTTGCAACGCTTGACTTCGGTCCGAACTATTGCAAGTTCGCTCCGGACGGGAATCTGATTGTGACACTTAACGGCGGGTATAAATTTGTCTCGATATCACCTGACGGGAAGGTGTCTGATTTCCTGGCGAATGGAATCAAGACGGATGAGATGAGTGATGGAGAACCGGGCAAACCGCTTACTGCCACTATAAAGAACTGCTTCGGGTTCGATTTCGACAGCAAGGGTGTAATGTATATCTCTGATAATACATATAGCTGCATCAGACGCTTCACCCCTGGTCCGGATGGAGACTATTCTACTGGGACACTGGAAACCATCATCGGATCCACAGCAGGATATGCTGACGGTACCGGTCTGAAAGTCAAGATGAAACAGCCGTATGAAATACTCGTCTATGATGACAGTACATTGTACTTTACAGATACGGTGAACTATCTTATACGTAAAGTGACGATAAAGTAAAACCTATGCCAATCTCACCGGAATCACGGAAAATTTCGTAACTTCGGTGAGATTACATTTTTTCTACGTATGCTTTCATTGTTGATTTTCACATTGCTGCAGGTGCAGCCGATGCAGATGCTCAGGGAAGATCCCGACAGGGCAGGGGTGAACACTCATGCCTACGAATTTCGAGACATTCCGGGGACGCCGTCTCCAAAGGGCTACAGACCGGTGTATATCAGCCATTATGGCCGTCACGGCTCACGCACGGACTGGGGATTGTCAAACTACACCTATGTGGTGAATATCCTGGAGAAGGCGGACAGCGCAGGCATATTGACTCCGGAAGGGGATTCTCTTCTGCAGGAGGCGAGAACCGTGGCGGAGGTGCATCATGGAGCCAATGGGCATCTTACACGGCTCGGCGAGAAGGAGCACCGCATGATTGCGGAGCGGATGTATCGGAATTATCCTGAGGTCTTCCGAAAAGGGAACAAGGTGGTGCGCGTGGAATCCAGCACAGTGCACCGCTGCCTGGTGAGCATGGCCAGCTTTACGGGGGAACTGGCACGCCTCCAGCCTGATCTGCAGATAGAGATGGACAGCGACGATGTGATAATGGGCTATATCAGCAACGGGGCTTCCGACGAGCACCTCAGGATTTCGGAGGGCATGCTGAAACCGCTGAAAGAGGTTCCGACAGATACGGTTCGGGTGCTTACGAAACTGTTTAGAGACCCGGTGGCAGGAAGGTGCATCGTCGGTGATGTGAACCGCCTTCAGGATAAAATCTGGTGTGTCGCCAGGGTGGCACGCTCTTCGGGAATAAGCTCTGATGTATATAGGCATCTTCCATACGATGTCATCTATAAGTGGTGGGACTACAGTAACCGTGAGCTGTATATCAGGCATGGCAACTCTGTCGAGTTCGGCAAGGAGAGGATGAAGAGGGCCGAGCCGCTGGTCAATGACATTGTCACGAAAGCCGACGAGGCTCTTTCCACAGGGCGCTATGCGGCGGACCTGAAGTTCGGGCATGACTATCCGCTTATGGCGCTGGCTGGCTTTCTGCATCTGAGCGAAGTTGGCGACACAATGTCCTTCGATGAGATTCCTGTAAAGTGGAGCGACCCTATGAACATCCCTTTTGCCTCCAATCTGCAGATGATATTCTACAGAAACCGCAAGTCTCCGGAGGTGCTGGTGAAATTCGTGTATAATGATGTGGAGCGCACGATCCCGCAGCTCTCTCCGATATCTGGAGTCTATTACCGCTGGGACGATGTGAAAGAAATGATAGCTTCTGAAAAATCCGAATAATATGCTGAAAAACAGAATCCTGCTTATAGCTGTCTCTGCTATGGCAATGTTCCTGTCCGTATCTGCCGCTTATGCAGGAGAACGGATAGGCGATGAAAATGTAGTGTTCCATGACGCTGCCGAGTTCAATATCTACGGCAAGGCCACGCAGGCCACATTGTCCTTATATGACAGGCTTCCTGCGTCTTATGAAAATACCACTCGGAAGGAGCTGTGGCGTCTCGGCAGAAACACGGCTGGACTTTATGTGCGGTTCCGCACCGACTCCCCTGTCATTTCTGCCAGATGGCAGTCCCGTTTCGGCAATGTGATGAACCACATGGCCCCGTCTGGAATCAGAGGCATTGACCTGTACGTCCTTGAGGACGGGAAATGGTATTTTGCCGGTGTCGGAAGGCCTGAAAAGAGCAGCCTTGTCACAGAGGCTGTCCTAGCCAAGGATATGGAACGCCGGGAGCGTGAATATATGCTGTATCTTTCCCTGTATGACGGCGTCGAATCCCTTGAGATCGGCGTGGACAAGTCCAGCTCCATCAGCAAGCCTCATGTGGACAGCCCGAGGAGCGGCAGCCCTGTGGTCATGTACGGGACAAGCATATTGCAGGGAGGCTGTGTGTCGCGTCCAGGAATGGCTCATACCTCATTGATTGAAAGGGCCCTGGATATCGAGGTGGTTAATCTGGGCTTCAGCGGCAATGCGCTTCTGGATATGGATATCGCGCAGCTGATGGCATCTGTGGAGCATCCTTCCGTATATGTCCTGGACTATGTCCCGAACAGCAGTGCAGACCGTATAAATGCTTCGGGAGAGGAGTTCTTCAGGGTGCTCAGGGATGCGCATCCTGATGTTCCTGTGGTATTTGTTGAAGATCCGTATTTCCCTTCTATATGGCGTGACAAAACCATGCGCAATGAGGTCATGTCGAAGAACAATGCCCAGCGTGCCCTTTATGAAAAACTGCGTGCGATGGGCGAGAAAAAGATATACTATGTCGATGGCGACAAGCTTCTGGATGAGGCCAGGGAGGGCACTGTCGATGGAATCCATTTCACTGACCTTGGAGTGACATATTATACGGAGGCATTGCTCCCTGTCCTGAAGAAAGCACTGAAGTCCTCGCCGGAGCGTCTAAAATGATTTTGTGAAAATATTGCGATGCTGCCTTTTGGTAATGCCGCGGATTAGGAGTATATTTGTGTCGCTTTTGCAGAAAAGACACAGATATACTCTAAATCTTATATATGAAAGTCGGCATCATAATGGGCTCTACAAGTGACTATGAAGTCATGTCCGGAGCCGAAGAAATGCTTAAGGCCCTCGAAATTCCTTTCGAGAAGAAAGTCGTGAGCGCACACAGGACACCTGACCTTATGTATGACTATGCTAAAACTGCAAAGGCGCGTGGCATCAGTGTGATTATCGCCGGAGCCGGCGGTGCGGCACACCTTCCTGGAATGGTGGCTGCCATGACCACGCTTCCTGTAATTGGAGTCCCGGTGAAATCCCGTGCGCTGAATGGCCTGGATTCGCTTCTTTCCATTGTACAGATGCCTGGAGGCGTCCCTGTCGCTACTGTAGCGATAAACGGTGCCAAGAATGCTGCATTGATAGCGGCCTCCATACTTGCGCTTCAGGATGAAAGCATTGCGCAGAAACTGGATAAATTCCGACAAGACCAGACGGATTCTGTACTCAAGGCTGAAATCTAGCTTTCTGACAAGCAAAAATCTTAACAAATGACAAAAAAAATAGGCATAATCGGAGGTGGGCAGCTCGGTCTTATGATCGCGGAGGAGGCTCACCGCCAGGGTGCTTCCGTTTATGCGCTCGACCCGGCTCCGGATGCGCCTGCATTTGCCGAATGCGACGGGCATATTGTCGCGGCGTATGATGACCTCCAGGCTCTCGAGAAGCTTGGAGACATGACGGATGTCCTGACTTATGAGTTCGAGAATGTCCCAGGTGATATTCTGCGTCACCTTGAAGGCAAATACAATATCCCTCAGGGGATTGCTCCGCTTTTCGACTCGCAGGACCGCCTGCGCGAGAAGAACAATGCCAGGCGTCACGGGCTCCCGGTGCCGGATTATATCCCTCTCCCTTCCTGCTCGGCTGACGAGGATTGTGCCGAAGTCCCTGAAGTTTCCGGGCAATGTGGATGCGATAGCGTCTGCACCCGTCCGATGACAGATGCCGAGCGCTATGAGGAGCTCAAGGATGCCGTGAAGATAATCGGAATGCCGTGTGTCCTGAAGACCAGGCGCCTGGGCTATGACGGACATGGCCAGGCCGTGATCCGCGAGGAGAGCGACATCGTCAAGGCGGCCGACATGCTCCGCGTCCCGTGCATCCTGGAGGCATTCGTGCCGTTTGACTACGAATGCAGCGTCATAATGGTGCGCGACGACAGGAATACAATTCATTTCCCGATAGGGCGCAATGTCCACAGGAAAGGCATACTTGACTTGTGCGTGGTTCCTGCAGAGACCCTGTATGATGAAGGCGGAAAAGTCCCTACTGAACTTTGCAGCAGGATTACCGGCGCATGTGCCAGGTTCATGGAGGGCTGCGGTTATAAGGGCATCCTGGCGATAGAGCTTTTTATAAGGGGCAATGACTTTATATTCAATGAGATGGCTCCAAGACCGCACAACAGCGGACACTATACGATAGAGGGATGCACATCATCGCAATATTCTGAACTGTGCCGTTTCCTGCTCGGAAAGGCATTGGAGCAGCCATCTCTGGTGGCTCCGACGGTTATGAAGAACATCCTCGGGCATGATCTTGAGGCGGCGTGGAAGATTGTTGACAATGCTCATGCGGAGCACTGGAAGAATCCAGCATTGACCCCGGTGTCGAACACCGCGAAGCGGGACAATGCATATTGCGGCGAAGCCGGCGAGGGCGTTTTCGTCCATATCTACGGAAAGACGGAGCCGCGTCCGCAGCGCAAGATGGCCCATATCACTTATGTGCCTATGACTCTGGACCTTTACAGGACAGAATGGGCGGACAAGTTCGTTAAATAGAAATTGACAAACAAATATACAATGGCAAACAATTACCGGATTTTTGTTGAAAAATATCCTGAATTCCAGGTTGAGGCCGCCAGTCTCAAGGCGGAGCTGAACGAGAATCTTCAGCTTGACATCCCTTCACTCAGGCTTCTGAATGTCTATGACCTGTTCGGCTTCACGCCGGAACTTCTCGAGAAGAGCCGATACAGCGTCTTCGGGGAGATTGTAACGGACAAGGTGTCAGACGAGTGCGACCTGGCAGGAACCAGATATATTGCCGTGGAGTACCTTCCGGGGCAGTTCGACCAGAGGGCGGCATCTGCTGTCGATTGTGTGCATCTGATTGATCCTAAGGCAGATGTGCGCATCAAGAGCTCGAAGCTCATAATTCTCTCAGGTGATACCGATGACGAGACGCTCGCCAGGATCAGGCATTATTATATCAATGCTGTGGAATCCAGGGAGAAGGACCTCAGCAAGCTGACTGATTCCGAGGCGGCTGCCGTGAAGCCTGTTCCTGTCCTGGACGGTTTTACGAAGATGACAGATGCGGACCTGGAGCCTTTCTGCCATAAGATGGGGCTGGCTATGAATGCCGATGACCTGAGGGAAGTGGTGAAGTATTTCACTCAGGAGGGACGTGACCCTAACGAGACGGAGCTGCGTATCCTGGATACATACTGGAGTGACCATTGCCGCCACACAACATTTACTACGGAGCTTGAGGAGACTGGGGTGGAGGAGTCCTTCATGAAGGAGGAGATTGACGGCACATTGAAGCTCTACCTTAAGATGAGAAAGGAGCTTGGACGCGAGAACAAGGGACTGAACCTTATGGATATGGCGACCATCGGAGGCCGCTATCTGCGCAAGGCTGGCCTGCTCGACGACATGGAGGTCAGCGAGGAGAACAATGCGTGCAGCATCTATGTTGACGTCGATGTGGATGGCAAGCTTGAGAAATGGCTTCTCATGTTCAAGAACGAGACCCATAACCATCCTACAGAGATAGAACCTTTCGGAGGTGCAGCCACATGCCTGGGTGGCGCTATCCGTGACCCTCTTTCAGGACGCTCATACGTTTATCAGGCAATGCGTGTGACAGGTGCCGGGGATATCTGGAAGCCTGTCTCTGAAACACTTCCCGGCAAGCTTCCTCAGCGTGTAATCACGAAGAAGGCTGCGCACGGATATTCCAGCTATGGAAACCAGATAGGTCTTGCGACTACGCATGTAAGGGAGATCTATGACGAGGGATATACAGCCAAGCGTCTGGAGGTTGGCGCTGTCGTTGGCGCTGTCAAGGCGGACAAGGTGCGCCGTGAATCACCTGTGCCCGGAGATGTTGTCCTGCTTCTCGGCGGGCGCACAGGACGTGACGGCATCGGCGGTGCTACAGGTTCATCAAAGGAGCATACTGAGGAGTCTCTGGAGACCTGCGGAAGCGAGGTCCAGAAGGGAAACGCTCCGGAGGAGAGGAAGCTGCAGAGGCTGTTCCGCCGTCCGGAAGTGACCAGGCTCATAAAGAAGTCCAATGATTTCGGGGCAGGCGGAGTGAGTGTCGCCATCGGCGAGCTTACCGACGGCCTGGACATATATCTGGACAGAGTACCTGTAAAATATAACGGCCTGAATGCTACTGAGCTGGCAATCAGCGAGTCCCAGGAAAGGATGTCAGTAGTGGTCGAGGCCAAGGACGAGAAGGAGTTCATGGAATATTGCCATAGCGAGAACATTGAAGTGACTCATGTTGCGGATGTTACCGATACGGAGCGCATGAGGATGTTCTATGACGGCAAGGTGGTCGCTGATCTTCAGCGCAAATTCATTGACAGTGCCGGTGCAAGACATTATGCGAAAGCCGAGATCGCCGCTGTCGAGGAGAAGAATCCTTTCGCAAGGGAGGTGAACGGTGAGACATTGAAAGAGAAGCTCCTGAACAATCTGAGCGATGCCAATGTCGTAAGCCAGAAGGGGCTTATAGAGATGTTCGACTCCACGATAGGACGTTCCACTGTCCTGATGCCTTATGGCGGAGAGCTCCAGCTGACAGAGACACAGGTTTCTGTACAGAAGCTCCCTACGGACGGCTATACGGATACCGCAAGCATGATGGCATTCGGATTCAATCCTGTGATTTCCAAGTGGAGCCCTTATCATGGGGCTGCATATTCCATGGTCGAGGCATGCGCCAAGGTCGTTGCAGCAGGAGGGCATTATGAGAAGATGCGTTTCTCCTGCCAGGAGTATTTCGAGAGGATGACACATGATCCGAAAGTGTGGGGCAAGCCTATGAGCGCTCTGCTCGGCTCCCTGAAGATGCAGATTGCCCTCGGGCTTCCGTCTATCGGAGGCAAGGATTCCATGAGCGGCACATTCGAGCATATCAATGTCCCTCCGACTCTGATTTCCTTCGGTATCACGACAGTGAATGCGAACAATGTGATTTCTCCGGAGCTGAAGTGGGAAGGCAACCGTCTCTGGCTTGTGAAGCATACCCCGCTTAAAAACTATATGCCTGATGTGGAGCAGCTTAAGAAGAACTGGGCATTCGTTGAGGAGCAGATCGGGAGCGGCAATGCCGTTTCTGCATGGGCTGTCGGATTCGGCGGTGTGGCAGAAGGCCTCTGCAAGATGTCTTTCGGCAATTCCTTCGGTGTGGATGTCAATGTCCCTGAAGATGACCTGTTCAACTACAGCTACGGCTCGATCATACTCGAGACCGAGGCTGACATTGATTTCGAGAACGCTCAGTTCCTTGGGACAGTGACTTCCGGTGCCAATGGCTCTCTGCGTATAAACGGCAAGAATATTTCAATGGATGCTCTGGTGGAAAGTGCATTCGGACGTTACGGGAAGGTTTATCCGGCGACAAGCACCCCTGCTATGAAGCGTCTGCTCCCTAAGGGTATGGAGGGCATCAAGCCGTTCAAGGCCAAGAAGATAGATCTTAAATACAAGGGAGAAAGAATCGCGGAGCCGGTGGCATATCTTCCGGTATTCCCTGGCACCAACTGCGACTATGATACGGCGAAGGCATTCCGCAAGGCTGGCGCGAAAGTGAAGATGAGCGTGTTCCGTAATCTTACGGAGCAGGACGTGTTCGACTCCATTGACGAGATGAAGCGCAATATCGACGAGTGCCAGATCCTTATGTTCTGCGGCGGATTCTCTGCCGGGGATGAGCCTGACGGAAGCGGAAAGTTCATTGCCAATGTTCTTAACAATGAGAAGATTGCGGCTGCGGTCGAGGCTCTTATAGCGCGTGGCGGACTGATTCTCGGAATCTGCAACGGTTTCCAGGCGCTTGTCAAGTCCGGACTTCTTCCTTACGGGCATCTCGGCTGTGTCACCAAGGATTCTCCGACATTGTTCAGGAACGACATCAACAGACACATATCCCAGATTGCGCTGACACGTGTTGCGAGCGTGAATTCACCTTGGCTTGCGGGCATGCAGATAGGCGATACCTATGCCATCCCTGTCAGCCATGGAGAGGGCAAGTTCGTTGTCAATGAGGAGCTTGCCAAGGAACTGTTCGAGAATGGCCAGGTGGCGTTCCAGTATGCCGAGCCTGTAGATGAGTGTGTGACAATGCATTCTCCATATAACCCTAACGGCTCATATTATGCTATCGAGGGCATCATAAGCAGGAACGGGCAGATCCTAGGGAAGATGGGACATTCCGAGCGCTATGAGAACAACTTGTTCAAGAACATTGCCGCGAACCTGGAGCAGCCGCTTTTCGACAATGCAGTTAAATATTTCAGAGGTGAGTGATGGAGAAGACCAGGATGATTCATAATGGAGTTTCCAAGAAGGTGTACGCCACGGATGAGCCTGACAAGGTGATTATCCAGTACACGGACTTCATTACGGCATATTATAAGATAAAGAAGGCTATCATCAAGGATAAGGGCTTGTACTGCAATGCCATATCCAGCGAGATCTTCAAGGTGCTTGCCGCCTCCGGGGTGCCGGTGCATTTCATCGAAAAGATTTCTGATACGGAGCAGGTCTGCCGCAGGGTGGACTCCATTCAGATGGAAGTCATTGTCAGGAATGTCATTGCCGGATCCATGGCGCACAGGCTGGGAATCGAGGAGGGTGTGATTCCGTCTGAACCGGTGATTGATTTCTGCTACAAGAACGAGGATCTTGGCGAGCCGCTTATCAATGACAGCCATGCACTTGCTCTCGGACTTGTAACCGGGGAGGAACTTTCGGAGATATACAGGCTTACGAGGAAGATCAATGATGTGCTTGTCCCGCTTTTCCGCAAGATCGGCATTACACTTGTGGATTTCAAGATAGAGTTCGGCCGTCTGCCTGACGGGAAGATAATCCTTTCCGATGACATTACTCCTGACAGCGCCCGTTTCTGGGATATAGAGACAGGAATGAAGCTGGACAAGGACCGCTTCCGTCATGACAACGGCAAGGTTGGTCAGGGGTACAAGACTGTATATGAAAGACTTATGTCTGAAGTTAAGTAGATATGGATATTAGGGATAATATAATGGGTGGAATGGGCCTGGAAGGTGGGGCTTTCCGTGGTCTGCATGAGGAATGCGGCGTTTTCGGCGTCTGGGGAGTGCCTAATGCAGCCGAGGTGACATACTACGGGCTTCATTCACTTCAGCACAGAGGCCAGGAGGGCTGCGGAATTGTTTCTGTCAATGATGAAGGACAGCTCCGCCGTGTCAAGGGGCTTGGCCTGGTGACAGAGGTTTTCAGCAATGACAATCTTTCCACGCTCCAGGGAAACATGGCTATCGGGCATGTCCGCTATTCCACGACAGGTGGCGGAGGAATCGAGAATGTCCAGCCTTTCCTTTTCAGGCACAACTCCGGTGATTTCGCATTGGCACATAACGGCAATCTCGTGAATTCCGAACCGCTGAGGCGTTATCTGGAGGATCGTGGAAGCCTTTTCCAGTCCACTTCTGACAGCGAGATCCTGGCGCATCTGATAAAGAAGGATCCTCATGAGCGCAAGAAGCCGCGTATCTATCCTATCATGGAGGCATTGAACATGATAGAGGGTGCGTTTGCCTTCGTCATAATGACTCAGAACAGGATTTATGCATGCAGGGACAAATATGGGCTCAGGCCGTTGTCACTCGGGAAGCTCGGTGACGGCTACGTTGTCAGCAGCGAGACCTGTGCATTCAGCACCATCGGAGCTGAGTTCATAAGGGATATCGAGCCTGGAGAGATTGTCACCATTGACCATCATGGAATCCGGAGCCGCAGATATTCGGAGTACCAGCGCCATGCAATGTGCGCGATGGAGTACATATATTTCTCTCGTCCGGACAGCGATATAGAGAGCATGAACGTGCACACGTTCCGCAAGGAGTCAGGCAAGCTGCTTTACAAGGAGTCTCCTGCTGATGCCGATATCGTGGTGGGTGTTCCGGATTCAAGTCTCAGTGCGGCAATGGGTTACGCCGAGGCGAGCGGGCTTCCTTATGAGATGGGGCTTATAAAGAACAAGTATATAGGCAGGACATTTATACAGCCTTCACAGGCAATGCGTGACAAGGGCGTGAAGATGAAGCTTTCTCCTGTGCGGAGCATCGTGTCGGGAAAGAGGGTTGTGCTTATAGATGATTCCATTGTGCGCGGAACCACGTCGCGGAGGATTGTCAGGATGCTCCGAGAGGCTGGTGCTACACAGGTGCATGTGCGTATCGCCAGCCCGATGATCAAGTTCCCGTGCTTCTATGGAGTGGATATATCCACATACGATGAGCTGCTTTGTGCACGAAGAACGTTGGATGAGGCAAGGCAGACCATTGAAGCTGATACATTGGCATTCCTTTCGGAATCAGCCCTTTATGAGGCGGGAAAGAGAAGCGACCTCTGTCTCTCCTGCTTCAACGGCAACTATCCGACCTCGTTATACTCGAGTCTGGAGGATGCCAACAAGGACGGCAAGTTCTAGCTGGCCCCTGGCGGAGAGCAGAAGGTGTGGAGCGTAATACTTTGATTTATAGTTAATTGGGTAAAGTGCTACTCCGCGAATCCTGGAGTGGAAAAGTGGTTAATAATTTATAAGTCAGTGACTTATATTCCACGGCCGCAAAATAAAAACTTGAATTAAGAAACAAATATTTACGATATGGCAGTAGATTATGAGAAAGCAGGCGTAAGCCTTGAAGCCGGATACGATGTCGTAAGACGTATCAAGAAACATGTGGCTTCAACATCACGTCCCGGCGTGATGGGGAACATAGGGTCGTTCGGCGGAATGTTCGACCTTTCGGCTCTGAATATCAAGGAGCCGGTACTTGTGAGCGGAACTGACGGTGTCGGCACCAAGCTTAAGCTTGCATTTGCAATGGACAAGCACGATACCATCGGAATCGATGCTGTGGCAATGTGCGTTAATGATGTCCTTGCACAGGGAGCAGAACCGCTCTTCTTCCTGGATTATGTCGCGGTCGGCAAGAACATACCGGCAAAAATCGAAGCTATAGTGGCTGGAGTTGCAGAAGGATGCCGTCAGGCCGGATGCGCACTTGTCGGCGGCGAGACAGCAGAGATGCCGGGCATGTATGGAGATGGTGAATATGACATTGCAGGCTACACTACAGGAGTCGTCGAGAAGTCCAAACTCATTGACGGCACTAAAGTCAAGGCCGGTGATGTGCTGGTGGGCATCGCTTCCACCGGAGTGCATTCAAACGGCTTCAGCCTTGTCAGGAAGATTTTTGCTGATGCGGAGCTTGATCTTCACAAGGTATATCCGGAGCTGGGCGACAAGCCTCTCGGTGAAGTGGCATTGACACCTACAAGAATCTATGTGAAACAGGTCCTGGATGTCATCAGAAACTGTGATGTGCATGGTGTTGCACATATTACGGGCGGCGGTTTTGACGAGAACATCCCACGCATCCTTCAGGAAGGCCAGGGCATTCACATTGACGAGGGCACATGGGAGATTCTTCCTATATTCCGTTTCCTTGAGAAGCATGGCAGGATCGAGCACAGGGAGATGTTCAATATCTATAACATGGGTATCGGCATGGTGCTGGCTATGGATGAGCCAGAGGCGCAGAAGGCTATTGATATTCTCGCATCCCACGGTGACAAGGCTACGGTCATCGGTCACGTGACAGACAAGCCTGGCGTAGATATCGCACTGCTGTAGCGGGTTTTAGAAACTGTCTTGAAATTATCTGAAAGTTTGTGGGGGGATTCATGTCCGACCGAGAATCCTGAGGAATACCCCTAAAACAGCTTTCCGTCATTTCAAAACAGATTCCTGAAGTGTTCAGCTAGTCTTACGGCCCCAGGCCGGCTGAGTCCACGATGCTCCTGGGAATTCCTTCGGCCTGCGAGATAGGTATGAGAATGTGTGGAATGTAAGTAGCTGATATATAAACTTCTACACATATTTCTACTCCATGGAATGAGGAGTGGAAATATGCCTAAATAACTGGTTCCCAGCTCATAACGCTCCACGGAAGAGAGACGTGCAGAGGAATGATATTTATAAACAACGTATAACTTAGATGAAAGCATTAATCAGCGTAAGTGATAAGACCGGCGTAGTAGAATTCGCCAAAGGTCTGGTCGCATTGGGATGGGAAATCCTTTCCACAAGCGGCACAATGAAACTTCTTAAAGAGGCAGGTGTGCCTGTAACCAGTGTCAGTGATGTTACTGGCTTTCCGGAAATCTGCGATGGCCGTGTGAAGACGCTCCACCCGAAGATCCACGGGGCGCTTCTTGCCCGCCGCGATATCCCTGAGCACATGAAAGAGCTGAAGGACAACGGCATTGAAACCATCGATCTCGTATGCGTGAACCTCTATCCGTTCCGCGAGACTATCGCCAAGCCGGATGTGACAATGGAGGATGCGGTGGAGCACATTGACATCGGTGGGCCATCAATGCTCCGCAGCGCAGCCAAGAACTGGGAATCTGTGACAGTTGTCTGCAATCCGGATGACTACGGGACCATCCTTTCCGAGATCGGGACTGACGGCAACACAACACGTGAGACACGTCTGAAGCTCTCCGCAAAGGCATACACCCATACCGCAGAATATGACATGGCAATATCCACATATATGCGTGCACAGGCAGGTCTTCCTGAGAAGCTTTTCCTGGAGTATGACCTGAAGCAGGAACTGCGTTATGGCGAGAACCCTCATCAGGAAGCCAAGTTCTTCAAGAGCGTGACCCCTGAGCCGTTCTCCCTGGCTACAGCCGTGCAGCTTAACGGCAAGGAACTGTCCTATAATAATATACAGGATGCCAATGCCACATTGAACATTGTCCGCGAGTTCGACGAGCCGTTCTGTGTGGGCGTGAAGCACATGAACCCTTGCGGAAGCGCCACAGGCAAGACCATTGCCGAGGCATGGAAGAAGGCCTATGAGGCAGACAAGACGAGTATCTTCGGCGGTATCGTGGCTGCAAACAGGGAGATTGACCTGGAGACTGCGCAGATGCTGAAGCCTATCTTCCTGGAGATTGTGATGGCTCCATCATTCGCTCCGGATGCCCTGGAACTCCTTTGTACCAAGAAGAATCTCCGTGTTCTCAAGGTGGACATGACCAGGGACAATGTTGTCCGCAAGCAGTATGTCAGCATGAACGGTGGCATGCTGGTTCAGGACAGGGACATAAACACGAAGCCTGTAGCCGCAGAACAGTGCGTGACCGAGGTGAAGCCTACAGGGGAGCAGCTTGCTGACCTCGAGTTCGCATGGAAGATTGTGAAGCATGTGAAGTCCAATGCCATAGTCGTTGCGAAGAATGGCATGACCTATGGCGTCGGTGCCGGTCAGATGAACCGCATCGGCTCTGCCGAGATTGCGCTGAAGGAGGCACAGAATACATTGAAAGAGGAAGGAAAGGACATAATGACGGAGGGGCTGGTGCTCGCTTCTGACGGTTTCTTCCCGTTCAATGACTGTGTGGCCCTTGCTGCCGAGTATGGTGTCAAGGCTATCGTCCAGCCGGGCGGAAGTATCCGTGACGAGGATTCCATCAAGCTTGCCAATGAGAAAGGCATCACTATGCTCTTTACCGGTGAGCGCCATTTCAAACATTAATAGACAGTATGCCGGCATGCCCGTTTCCCGTGGTGTGCCGGTGTTTTTACGAGATTATCATGTCAGAAAACAATATTCCCCGCAGGGCCAAGGTCCTGGTCGTAGGAGGAGGCGGAAGGGAGCACGCTATCGTGGATGCCCTTTCACGCTCTTCCAGAGTAGAAAAGATATATTGTGCACCGGGTAACGCCGGCATTGCACGCCAGGCCAAGTGTGTTCCTCTGGAAGATACACAGGTGGACGAGCTTGCAGATTTCGCGGAGCAGGAAGGCATTGACCTTACAGTCGTAGGACCGGAGATTTCCCTTGCTGCCGGCATTGTTGACGAGTTCGAGTCCAGAGGGCTGAAAATTTTCGGCCCGTCGAAGGCTGCGGCCCGCATCGAATCCAGCAAGGATTTCGCCAAGTCGCTGATGTCCAAGTACAATGTCCCTACGGCGGCATACCGTACATTCTCTGATTACGATGAGGCTCTTGCTTATGTCAATGCCGGAAAACTGCCTGTTGTACTGAAGTATGACGGCCTGGCTGCGGGTAAGGGCGTTGTCGTTGCCGAGACATTGGAGCAGGCTGACGAGGCATTGAAGGATATGCTGCTGGATGACAAGTTCGGTCATGGCAGGGTAGTGGTCGAGGAGTTCTTGACAGGCCCGGAATTTTCGCTCCTGTGCTTTGTGAATGGCTCCGAGGTAGAGCCGATGGTTCTGGCTCAGGATCATAAGCGTGCCTATGACAATGATGAGGGACCGAATACGGGTGGCATGGGTGCATACACCCCGCTTCCGTTCATAACTGAAAAGGATGAGGTCTATGCGCTGGAGCACATCATGAAACC
The DNA here is from genome assembly GCA_934691625.1 of uncultured Bacteroidales bacterium. Lineage (GTDB taxonomy): Bacteria > Bacteroidota > Bacteroidia > Bacteroidales > UBA932 > Cryptobacteroides. Next base: position 281,336 of record CAKUTA010000002.1, read on the forward strand.
TATAGCTTCCGGCATGGTGGCTGAGGGCATTCCGTTCAAGGGCGTGCTTTACGGCGGGCTGATGAAGACTCCGGACGGAATCAAGGTGATCGAGTTCAATTGCCGTTTCGGCGATCCTGAGACAGAGGTGGTCCTGCCTCGTCTGGAATCTGATATATTCGAGATTTTCTGGGATGTGGCAAATGATATTCCGATGCCGGTGACCAAGTGGTCTTCTGATGCCGTGCTCGGCTTCGTGCTGGCATCAAAGGGATACCCTGGCTCATATAAGAAAGGATTTGAGATCAAAGGCATTGACGATGGCCTGAAGGATTCTTCGGTGAAGGTATATCACATGGGGACAACGCTGAAGAAACTTGGGACAGACTCTGCGCAGGGCGCTTCCGCAGATGCTCATGAAGCTTTCGACAAGGCCGGACATTCACTTGTCACCAACGGCGGACGGGTTCTCATGGTCCTTGCGTCAGCACCGACATTGAAGGAGGCTCATGACAAGGCTCTTGCCGCTGTCGAGCGTATCAGCTGCGACAACCTTTTCCACCGAACAGACATAGGCCACTGGGCATTTGCTGATTAGCCTCAAATGCCTGTGTTCCTCCTCCGGTTCATGTCCTTTTATTGGGACTCTGTCCCTAGCCATGTCGCTCCGTGCGCCTTATCGACCTCCACGCGTTTGCTGAAGTAAATACCCGGTTCCGGCCGGGTGTCTCGTGACGCCGTGTTAACCCTTTCGCAATCCCCCCTATTAGGGGAAAATCAGGGCTTCGTGTGCACCAGAGCTTAGGGCCTACGCTTCGCTGTTCTTCGCCCGGTGTCTGATGAGTCATGCTAAGTACTGCTACATGACGTGGAGGGAGTGGTGCTTCATGGTTTTCCAGTGTCTCGTGCCAGCGCAGCTTGCTATCACCGACCACCTCCTGTGGCGCCTTGCCAGTAGGCTCGTGGAATGTAATGTGATGATTCATAGGGTGTTAATTGATTTACTACTCCATAAATTATGGAGTAGTATTTCGTTTAATTTGTTGTAGGCCAGTCTATTACATTCCACGCCCGCAGCTGGTTATGTCATGAAATGCTTTCGTGCAAGCGGCCGTGTGCAAGAGCATGCCCAGTGTGCTATGTTGCTGCCCTTATATTGATTATTAAAAGCTGTTTTGAAATCCTCCGCCTGCCGGCATGAAGAACCATGTATGGTGAAGGAAACTCAAAAAGAAGGCGAGGAATTTCTTCCCCGCCTTAAATGTTTTCACAACGGAATAATCCTTATTGTGATTTGCTTCAGAATATTGCAAATATAAAACATTTTACTGATATTGCAAAAAATAACTACTGATATGAAGAAAATTTTAGGACTGGACTTGGGCGTCGGTTCCGTCGGCTGGAGCCTGATCAATGTTGATGATGAACATAATCCGAAAGAAATATTAGGTATGGGAAGCCGTATAGTTCCATTGTCTCCGGATGAGTCCAATGAATTTACTTCCGGCAATGCCGCTTCCAAAAGCCAGAAACGTACGCAGAAACGTACTGCCCGAAAAGGCTACGATCGTTATCAGATGCGTAGGAAGGCATTGACAGAGAAACTCAGAATGTTGGGGATGCTTCCCGATGAACATCTTGTCAAGCTGCCTGTTATGGAACTTTGGGATCTTCGCGCCAGAGCAGCGACACCTGGTGAGCGATTGACATTGCCGGAAATTGGACGTATCCTTTACCATATTAATCAGAAACGTGGCTACAGACATTCTAAGAATGACGATTCTGCAGACAAGGCACAGAGAGATTATATCCAAAAGGTGAATAGACGTTATCAGGAGATAAGAGAAGAAGGTGCTACAATAGGACAGCATTTTGCCAGGAAACTGAAAGAAACAATGATTCTTACGGATAAAGGGACGTTCTTTCGCTATCGTATTAAAGAACAGGTCTTTCCACGCGCGGCGTATATTGAGGAGTTTGATAAGATTGTGGAATGCCAGAGACTATTTTATCCGGAAATTCTAAATGAGCTCAATATTAATGAATTGAGAAATGAAATCATCTTCTATCAGCGTCCTCTTAAATCATGCAAGCATCTTGTTTCAATGTGCGAGTTTATGCAACGCAGTTTCTTGGACTCTGAGCATAATCCTATACGTGACAAGCGCGGTAAGATTGTAATCTCTGGCCCGAAAGTGGCGCCTAAATCATCTCCTGTATTCCAGATATGCAGGATATGGGAGGAAATAAATAACTTGCGCATCACGAATAAGGAAAATGATGAGTTCTACATTGACCTTGAACATCGTCTGAAGATATTTGAGTTCCTTGATGCCCACGAGAAAATGAAGGCAGATGATCTGTATAAGATACTCGGTATCAGAAAAGGCGACGGCTGGTCTGCCGATAGGGCTGTAAGCAAGGGACTTACAGGTAATACGACTAAGGTGTCGCTGAGAAAAGCGTTGAAAGGCGCAGGCAACATAGATGAACTTTTGCAGATCAAATTGGTGAAATCCGAAAGCTGTGTCGATCCTGAGACTGGCGAGGTCTTAACGGAAATAAGCCCATCAGTTGAAAAAGAGCCGCTGTATCGTTTATGGCACGTTATCTATTCTATAGAAGACAAGCAAGAGCAGCGGTCTGCATTGACCAGTCAGTTCGGGATCGCTGATGATGCTGTGCTGGAGGAATTGTCCAGGATTGATTTCAAGAAGCAGGGGTACGGAAACAAATCTGTGAAATTTATGCGCAAGATACTTCCTGCCCTGATGGCCGGTGCCAAGTATAGTGATGCGTGCGAGACCGTTGGTGTAAACCATTCCGGCAGTCTCACTGCCGCAGAAAACCGTTCGCGTCAGCTGCTGGCGGAGATTCCTCAGCTTCAGAGAAATGAACTGCGGCAGCCCGTCGTTGAAAAAATTCTTAACCAGATGATTAATGTGATGAACGCTGTACTTAAAAAGTATGGCAGTATCGATGAAATCCGCATTGAAATGGCCCGCGAACTGAAATTGAGCAGGGAAGGACGTGAGGCGACAGCAAAAAATATTCGTGAAAGGGAAAAGAAGAATGAGGAAATGGCGGATAAGATACGGGAATTAGGTGTCGCACCATCTCGGAACAAGATTTTGAAATACCGGCTATGGGAGGAAGCCGGAAAGAAATGTTTCTATTGTGGTCAACCTGTCAGCGCAGTCGAGTTTCTCAATGGTCTTGATGTTGAAATCGAGCATATCATTCCAAAAGCTCTGCTTTTCGACGACTCGTTTTCCAATAAGGTTTGTGCCTGCAGGAAATGTAATTCAGAGAAAACGAATACGCCAGCGTATGATTATATGAAGAGCAAAGGTGAGAATGCTTTCAATGACTATCTTAGACGGGTAGATGCTGTATTTAATGAGCATAGGATAAGTCTGACGAAAAGAAATCGCCTTCTGACACCTGCTGAAAAGATACCTAAAGATTTTATAGCCAGGCAGCTTGTTCAGACACAATATATTTCCAGAAAGGCAATGGAGATATTGAAGCAAGTATGCTATAATGTATATGGCTCCAGTGGTGATGTCACCGCATATCTTCGCCGCATGTGGGGATATGATGAGATTCTTCATACTTTGGACTTGCCTAGATATCGTGAGGGAGGATTAACTGAAGGAGTGTCGTATGAACATAGAGGGCAGGTTCATACGGAAGAACGAATCAAGGACTGGACTAAACGTCTAGATCATAGACATCACGCCATAGATGCATTGACAATAGCCAGTACCCGTCAGAGCATTATCCAACGTCTGAATAACCTTAGTGCTAAAACAGCTGTGGCAGGTGAAGGAATGTCTCTTGATAAGTGGACATTGGCTCAGCCGCATTTTAGTGTCAAGGAAGTTCAGGATAGTGCTGGAAATATTCTTGTTTCATTCAAGTCTGGCAAGAAGGTCACGACTCCTGGAAAAAGATATGTGTATAAGGGTGGCCGGCGTTTTCTCGCACAGGAAAAGCTGCTTATTCCAAGAGGGGCTCTCAGTGAGGAAAGTGTATATGGCAGGATAAATTCTCTTGAAAGGAATGTCCCAGTCAAGAAATTGTTCGATAGAGTCAATGATATTGTCAAGCCTGGAATTCGTGCGTTGGTGGCGGATCGTTTGGAGCAATGCGGTGGTGATGTTAAAAAAGCAGCGTCGTCACTTACTGAAGACCCGTTATATCTGGACAAGGAAAAGACAATTCTGCTGGAATATGCTAGCTGTTATAAGCCGGAATATGTGATAAAGTATTCACTGCGTTCAATGAAAAAAGCTAAAGATGCGGAGGCGATTGTGGATAAGCATATAAAAAAAGTGGTTGAGAATCGGCTCTCGGAGTTTTGTGGTGATCCTAAAAAGGCTTTTGCTGACATTCTGTATGCAGATGAAGAAAAGAAAATCCCTATAAGATCCGTCAGGTGTTTTACCGGACTGTCTCAGGTGATACCGGTGAAGAAAGACGCTGATGGTGATGCGGCATGTTTTGTGAAACCAGGTAATAATCATCATGTTGCCATATATAAGGATGTGGCCGGCAATTATCAGGAGAGCATTGTGACTTTCTGGGATGCGGTGGAAAGGAAAAAATATGGTATTTCTGTTATAGTAAGACATCCAGACAAGGTTTGGGAAGAAATCATTGACAAGAATGTTCCGGAGGATCTGGCGGCCGGGCTGCCTAAATATGACTGGACGTTTGTGATGAGTATGCAGCAGAATGAGATGTTCGTGCTCGGAATGGGGGATGATGAGTTCAATGATGCCATGGCGGCGAATGACTATAAGACGCTAGGAGGGCATTTGTATAGGGTGCAAAGTCTTTCAACGAGAGATTATTATTTTAGGTCTCAATATGAAACACAGTTGGATAATTCTAAAAATGCATTAGATATGAAGAAATACTACCGTGTTCGTAGTTTCCCTTCAATGTGGTCTCTTAATCCTCGTAAAGTCTCTATCAGCATTCTTGGCGAAATTTCATTGAAAGATGATTAAACGTTCTTTATATTTCGGGAATCCGGCGTACCTGTCGCTGAAACTCAGGCAGCTGGTTATCCGAAAGCCGGAGGTCAAGGGAGATATGCCGGACTTCGATGATGCCGGTTCATTCAAGGAAGTCGTGAAGACTATTCCGATAGAGGATATTGGACTGGTGGTGCTGGACTGCCCTCAGATTACTGTGACGGAGGGACTTCTGGAGGCATTGCTTGAGAATAATTGTGCCGTTGTGACTTGTGACAAGTCGCATCTGCCGGTAGGACTGTTGCTTCCTCTCTATGGAAATAAGGTGCAGACGGAGCGGTATGCGGAACAGATTGCAGCCTCATTGCCACTTAAGAAGCAGCTTTGGCAGCAGACTGTCCAGTGCAAGATAAGGAATCAGGCGGCAATGCTCAAGTATGTCTCCGGAGTTGAGGCACGGAATATGCTTATCTGGGCGGATTCTGTGAAAAGCGGTGATGCTGACAATCTTGAAGGCCGTGCCGCTGCGTTCTATTGGAAGACATTGTTTGCTGATAACCCTAGGTTCACGAGAGGCGATGATGATATTGTCAATGTTATGCTGAATTATGGATATGCGATTGTTCGGGCTATAGTAGCGAGGGCATTGGTCGGGGCCGGACTGATTCCGACATTGGGAATACACCATCATAACCGTTACGATGCATACTGTCTCGCTGATGACATTATGGAACCATACCGGCCTTATATTGACAGGCTCGTTGTGGAAATTGTTGAGGAGGGCATTCCGGAGGCGTTTGGGATCAATGTCAAACGGCGTCTGCTGGAGCTTCCGGTCAAGGAGGTGGTTATAGATGGTATCCGACGCCCGCTTATGCTTGCCGTAAGCCAGACGGTCAATTCATTGCAGAAGTGCTTTTCCGGAGAATTGAGAAAACTTGTATATCCTGCCTTGTGATGGATAGGTTCAGCGAATATCGGATTATGTGGGTTCTGGTCTTTTTTGATCTTCCGACTGATACCAAGAAAGAGCGGAAGAATGCCGCCTTGTTCAGGAAACGCCTGATAGAGGATGGATTTGTCATGTTCCAGTTCTCCATCTATATGCGCCATTGTCCTTCGTCGGAGAATGCCAGGACTCATATCTCCAGGGTAAAGTCTTTTCTCCCGGACTTTGGGCAGGTCGGGATCTTGTGCATAACAGACAAGCAGTTCGGGAGCATGGAACTATTTTCTGAACATAAACCAAAAGAAACGGAGGATATCTATGTTCAGCTGGAATTGTTTTGAATTTTATGGATGCGATAGCCAACTTGGTGAATGAAAATCGGCCAACTTGGTGAATAAAAATCGGCCAACTTGGTGAATAAAAATTAAAAGTTATTGATTGTCTTGGTATTATATTTTATATTTGTCGTAATTATGGATGGATATAAAAATAGAGTTGCTGACGAGATTCTTAAAGATAATCTTGAGGCTGCTGGACTCGTGCTAATTGAAGGCACCAAATGGTGCGGCAAGACAACGACTGCTGAGCAGCAGGCTGGGAGCATTGTATATATGAATGATCCTGAACATGCGGAATCATATCTTATGCTTGCTCAGAATGCTCCTAAGTTACTGTTACGTGGGGCGACGCCCCGTATGGTGGATGAATGGCAGGATGCGCCAGAGTTATGGGATGCGGCTAGATTTGAAGTAGATCATCGTGAGGTTAAGACGGGACAGTTTATTTTTACAGGCTCAACTGTAATCCCCAAAGAGAAACGTGAAAAGATCAAGCATTCCGGTACCGGCCGTGCTGCAAGGATGGTAATGAGGCCGATGAGCCTCTGGGAATCAGGCGAATCGAATGGCAGCTTGAGCTTATCTGCTCTTTTTAATGGTGTGATAGAGGAAGCATATGATGCAAATCCGCTTGATATCGAGAAGATTGCCTGGCTGATATGTCGAGGAGGGTGGCCGGCTGCATTGACGATGACGGAGAAAGGTGCATTGAGACAGTCGATGAATTATATTGACGCCATAGCAAATAAAGATATTTCTGATGTGGATGGTGTTGTCCGCAATCCTGAATTTACATTGCGCCTTTTGCGTAGCTATTCCAGGTTTCAGGGGGCGCAGGCGCCGATATCCTCAATCTATGCTGATTTAAAAGCCAATGCAGATAACTCCATGACGGAGGATACTATAGCCTCATATATTTCCGCACTGAAGAATTTGTTCGTTATCGAGGATGCTCCTGCCTGGAATCCTAACCTGAGGTCAAGAACTGCAATAAGAACATCAGATACGAGGTACTTTGTCGATCCGTCGATTGCGACAGCGGCGATGGGAATTGGGCCGGAAAATCTATTATCTGACTTGAACACTATGGGGCTTCTATTTGAAACTTTATGCATAAGGGATCTTCGTGTGTATTCCGAACTGCTGGATGGAAAGGTCTATCATTATAGGGATAAGAATGGTCTGGAATGCGATGCTGTGCTCCATTTGCGCAACGGAAAATATGGCTTGATCGAGGTTAAACTCGGTGGACAGAGGCTGGTGGATGAAGGGGCTGCTACGCTTATAGCTTTGTCAGGAAAGATTGATGTGGATAGAATGATGCCTCCGTCTTTTATGATGATCCTTACGGGAACAGGTGATTATGCCTATAAACGAAAAGACGGGATTTGGGTGGTTCCGATAGGGAGCTTGAGACCATAAGTGTATGATGGCTTTGGAAACGATTGCCTGATAGGATCTTGAAAGTGTCCAGATAAACGATAAAATCCAGCAAGAAATTGCTGGATTTTATTTTCTGATAACAGGCCTTAACTTGTTGTGCTCTAGTTATTTATGTATAGTGAGCTGTTATCGTTGGCTCAAAGTTAAAAATTCTGAAAGCAAATCACAACACAGGCAGAGAGAGGCCCGAAGTTCCAATTGCTGTTATCGTTGGCTCAAAGTTAAAAATTCTGAAAGCAAATCACAACGTGTAATCTTTATCAATCTGTATCATTTTGGCTGTTATCGTTGGCTCAAAGTTAAAAATTCTGAAAGCAAATCACAACTAGAAGTTAAGGTGCTTCAGTCATATATTAGCTGTTATCGTTGGCTCAAAGTTAAAAATTCTGAAAGCAAATCACAACATCGACAAACGACATGTCATGTACTATCCAGCTGTTATCGTTGGCTCAAAGTTAAAAATTCTGAAAGCAAATCACAACAATATATTATATATACAACAATTAGTTCGGCTGTTATCGTTGGCTCAAAGTTAAAAATTCTGAAAGCAAATCACAACACGCGGACTATCGTCCGTACTTCGGGAAAAGCTGTTATCGTTGGCTCAAAGTTAAAAATTCTGAAAGCAAATCACAACATAGATAAAAGACATGTCATGTACTATCCAGCTGTTATCGTTGGCTCAAAGTTAAAAATTCTGAAAGCAAATCACAACTGTTTGTTGATTCTGTTTCGTCGAAGTTCTGCTGTTATCGTTGGCTCAAAGTTAAAAATTCTGAAAGCAAATCACAACAATTGATATGCGCTATGAGGCGTTCTTTGTGCTGTTATCGTTGGCTCAAAGTTAAAAATTCTGAAAGCAAATCACAACAGAAGTTCGCTTCACGTACTGATAAGTTAAGCTGTTATCGTTGGCTCAAAGTTAAAAATTCTGAAAGCAAATCACAACTATTCCAAGTGATTGTTATTTTACGCTCTGGCTGTTATCGTTGGCTCAAAGTTAAAAATTCTGAAAGCAAATCACAACGCTGCTACGCGTTCCCTAGCGTCGTTCCCGGCTGTTATCGTTGGCTCAAAGTTAAAAATTCTGAAAGCAAATCACAACATGCCCTCGTCGGAGGCTTACGAGAAAACAGCTCTATGGTTTAAAGCGCTAAAGTGCAGAACTCCGTAAAATAATTACGAATCCCAAATGTGCAATCTCGCCATTTGGGATTCGTAAGTTATTGATAGCCAGTGATGGCCTATGATGCAGCTACGCTATTGTGGATGTTATCCGATATCTGGGAGCTCTACTTCAGATGAGCCTGTCGTCAGAGCCTTGTAGGCTTTCTCGAGCGCTTCCTTTGCTTTCTTTACAACATCTATATCTGTTGAATCAAGCGCCTGCTTTGCATCAGCGAGAGCATCATTGTAAACCTTGAGTGATGCTTCGGTATAGTCATAACCGTTAGGATCGTCACTTTCATAAGCGGTTATAAGTGCCTGAAGCTCTGCTTTATACTCCTCTAGTGTCTTGGCCTTTACAAGAGAATACTTGAGTGTCTTGTCATTGAATGTGAACTCGTATGTTCCGGCATCAGCAGTAATCAGAGTCTGTGGATAAGTATTCTGGTCACCTTTTACAAGAACATCTGATGTGCCTCCGTAGAAAGCAGTATAATTATATCCTGTAGATGAAACTATAAAGAAGCCTGGCCCCTCTCCGAGGTAATTCTTATTGGAATCTGTAAGTGTTATGGTCTTCTTCCAGGTGTGGTTGTCTGACTGTTTTTCCAGGGCATTGGACTCATCTGCCTGCCATGCCTCCGCAAAGAGAATGTAAAGAGCATCGTATGTTGACTTCTCTGCAAAGGTAGCAGTGAGTGTTATATCTTTTGTTACAGTGAGCTTGCGGGTCGCATCTGTAGAACCATCAGACCAGAACTTGAACTCATATCCGTCATTTGGTACAGCTGAGATAGTAACCTGCTCACCCTCTTTTATTTCTCCTGCGCCTGTCACTGTTCCCATAGTTTCATCAGAAGACGAAAGTGTCACCTTATACTTCCTGGTCTCCCATGGCTTTACAACAATATCATCAGTCACTTCGGTGAAATCATCTACTGTAGCAGTGGAAATCAATGCCTGTGGCTCATAAGCCCCCTGAATGTCGAGGTGAAAGTTGTAGCAGACACCAGGTATGAATGACTTTATCTCCTTCTCATAGACAAGAGGTGTGCATTCTGCACCATTCTTCTGATAATAGACTGTAAATTTTACACGGGTAGTCGGGTAAGTGGTTGTTCCGGTAAGTACTGATGACACTTCATGACCGTCATAGACGAAAGGCACCACATTGGTGACCAGAAGCTGCGCTTTTTCTCCTTTCATGAAAGGTGCTTCTGTGGAACCAGCGGTGCTTCCGATAGCGGCTGCGGCAAAGTACTCGTCATCGGTTGTCCAGCAAGATGCCTTGAGCTTCTTTGACTTGGTAAATTCGTCCACATCCTGCAGCTCCGGCTCCTGCCATTTGAAAGTGCCCCAGGAATAGAATGCAATCAGCTCACCTGAGACTCTTACGTCCCAGTCAGAGTTGTTGGAGACTGTCATCTTTACCTGGGAAGCGACATGATAGAAGTCAAAGTTCACGACATCAGTCTCTTCTGATTTGACATAGGAAACTATCGGGTCGTAATTAAGAGGCCAGATAGTGCCGGCATTCTCCTGAAGAACCTGCTTGTCATCAAAATAAAATTGAGACGGATGGGCTGCATAGAAATTCATCTTGCCTGCCTTGGTCCACATGGCCTTGTCTGAAGAGAAATTATCTTCTGTTCTGGTAAAATGTTCCTGCCACATCTGATTGTTCACAGCATTGAAAGCAGTCACCTCGAAGCCATACTTGTTAAGAGAATCCAGTTTCGAGTTGTACCAGACAGCCTTGGAGTTTACATAATCGCTCAATCTGGCAGTGGACTGAACCTGCTTGTCTGAAAGTTCATTGAGCCACCTGGTAGGGGTGATCTCAGTTTTGTTGCATGAGATGCAACTGATTGCTGAAAGCAGCAATCCGAATTTGATTGTTTTGTTCATTTGTCTTTAGCTTTAACCAACTATAAACTATAAATAAAATCTGTACAAAAGTCTGACTTTAACAGTAGGGCTAACTGCAATGGCTTTCACATTATTTCTTGTACAATATGTTACTGATACGAAAGATACTTCCCCGGGTCTCTATAATAATCGTTTATGGAAACATTCCTGCCGGATGACAGGGCCTTACGTGATTTGACCACTTTGACGGGATTAAGTCCTGCACTGTTCGTGGCTGTCACAGCATCAGAAGGAACCGCTATCATGTGCCCTGGATTTATATAAGCTTCAAGAGCGGAACCTACCTGATTGCCTTTTGAGTCGAATTCGAATACATCTGCCGCAGAAGTGTATGATTTGGCATCTACGGCATACAGATGCCCAGAGTATGGATTTTCATAGGCACAATATGGGTTCTGCATATTTGATATTACATCAAATGGCACGCTTGAAATAGCTCCTTCGGAAGTCTCATAACCTTTAACCATATCCATTGTCACCGGATCTATGGTATAGGTATAATAGACATATTCATTGGTAATATACGAATATTGGGAACCTACAGTGAAAAACTTATTATTCAATGTGGTGGTGTTATAAGTACATGGAATGCCTTCTATTACATTGTAGGAATCATCATCGCAATTATAGATGACAGTTGCAGGGCTGACTGAATTGTAGTCCCCCGGAGAATTGATGCACAGATATGGACCGCACTGGGACATCTCACCATAAAGATTGATTACAGGATCTCCTGATTTTGTCAGTATCTCTGTGTCTTTTATCTTAGTCCATGCCAGACAGTCAATCACTGAAACAGTATGCTCGTAGCTGTGCGATTCCGAGAAGGCATATCCGCCGGTGTTGGCCACATAAAGTTTTCCATTATAGAAGGCAATGCCTTCGGGCTCATACCCTACTTCAATGGTAGAAACTATGCCATAAGTATTCAAGTCTATCTTGGCGACGTAACCTCGCTCATAAGTTTCTCCGAGGGCGGTTTCATGAGCGTAGGAAGTTATATAAAGATAGCCTTTGTCGTCAATGCACATATGGCGGCAGTTCGGCACATTCTCGGTCTGTGCGACAAGCTTGCCATCCGGCCGGATAAAATAGATTATGTTGGACCAGTTGACGGAGATCGCCAGCATATTCTTGTCAGGGATGTAGATGATATCTTCCGGAGTATCTCCGATCTTCGTGTTGTTTACATTCCTGAACCACTGGTTGGTTATCTCATGATTCCGTATGAGTGATACCTGGCCATTATCTGACTGCCAGTTGCCTTCATTGAGAAGAATGACATATTCCTCTGAAGATACGGATGTGAAGTCCTTGACAATCGGCTGAGTCGTGATGGTGGACCTTGCGATATTGACATTTTTATATCTGGCGGTCAGTTCGGAACCGTCAGAGGCCGTGACTGTCAATGTCAGACTGTATTCTGAAGGTGGCAATACGAACATCAGATGCTGAGCATCGGTATTGCTGACCGAATAGTTGAGCTGCTGGGTTATCTCGGTGGCAGAACCTTGCATCGTGACAGAATAATCAGAGGCATTTACTGATGCTGCTCCCGCTATTGGCCTGTCCGCTTTAAGAGTCGCCTTGATTATAGACTTGGATTGTGTCCTGGTCCTGATGTTGAAGTCTATGATGCCGGTAAGGTTCTTGAACTTAAGATTGCTCAGGTTGTCAGATACACAGGCGAATGGGAAGGAATCACCTGTGATCACCCCGTCCTTTGTCGTCTGAACTGACGGGAATTCTACAGAGAAGCCGTCATCAGATGCTGACTTTACCCAGGAATATGGGTAAAAAGCCTGATAGCTGTCAGATTTCTTTACCGCTTCAGCAGGGCTGAAAACTCCGTCAGAAACATACTGATACTTGTAGCCTTTAGTCCCATTGTAAAGATAATATGCATCTGTCTGCTCCCAGGACAGCTTGTTTTCAGTCACGGTCACCTTGGTGTCAGGATGGAGCTCTTCAAATGAGACATTGGCAACCTCGTTTGAAATCGACTGCTCCCTTGTGCAGGCGGAGGCCAGGATCAGAGATGCCAGTAATGTTATCTTTTTAAGCATGTTATAAATTAATTTTTAAAGTGAAATAATACCGTCTGGCAGGAAGAGGCCATCTCTGTATCAGTTCATAATAATTGTTGAAAATATTGTCGCACTCGAATGTCAATGTGCATTTCCATAAAGAATACTGGATCTTCAGGTCGGTGCAATTGTATTTCGGCAGGACATCTTCATCGGAAGCATACGTCCAGTACCGTTTCGAGCAGAATATATGGGATATCGAACCGGATAAATTCTTATATGAGAAAGACAATATGGTCGAGTTTGAAAACTTCGGGTTGTAAATCAATTGCCTGCCATAAGAGCCATCCTTCGGGTCGGTCCAGTCCCGCACTGATTGATATGTGGACGCATTGAAAAGTGAAATCCACTTATATGTAAACCTTAAAGAGAGATCCACGCCATTGGTCGAGACAAATCCTCTATTTAGCATCCTCCATTGGTATGCCCCGCCCTGCGGGATACAGATGATCTTGTCTTTTACATCATTCTGATAATAATCGGCCTGAATATCGAGGAAGTCATCTTTATAAGTCAGCCCAATATCATATTGATCCGTATATTCCGGCTTAAGGTCTCTTCTTCCGACTTGGGTGTAATACAGGTCATTAAGGGTAGGTGCCCTGAAGATGGACTTATAGAAAGTCCTTAATGAGAACCGGCTCCACTTGAAGGACATCTGGACTGAGGGAGTGAGCCTGCTCAGTGGAGAAGCCGTTTTCATTGACGACTTGTCCCGTACATTTGTATAGAGCAAGGAGCCGCTCAAAGAAAAATGTTCAGTGCTGAGGATTGCCGACAATACTGATTTGAAGTCCAGCCTATAGACATAGGACATCCCGGTAACATTGCAGGACAGATCTGACCATCTTAAATCAGAAGAATTGGAAATCGTAAGAATCCCTGCCCGGTAGGCTAATGCATAGGCATTATAAATATCCTGCTGAATGTAATAGTTGTTATACCGTACAAACTGATTCTCCAGAAAATCCGTGTTGAAATGAAGCTTGTCGTAAGCATAGCGTCCATTGTACTTTATGGATAGATGGCTGAACTCCTTGACATAGGACAGCTGGGTGAAAGTGTTCAGATCATCTTCTCTGCCTACGTCCTGATACTTGTCCGATAGCCTCTTCACGATACCTCCCGGCAATCCTCTGTCTGAATAATAGAAATAGGAATGCAGCTTGAGGTTCTTATAGAATCCTGACAATTCGGATCTCAGATAGGAAATGTCGGAATTGTGCCTGGTTCCGGTGGTGTCCTCATACTGGGACTTATAATGAAACTTATAGTTGCCGTCAGAATGTCCTGCCTCGGCATCTAGCGATAGATACTTCCTGTAGTCAAGATGCAGTGACGCCTTATGGGTGTTGAATGAACCGTACTTGTAGGTGGCAGACAATGTGGTCTTGACAGGCTGCCTTGTAGTGAAATAAACAGTAGAAGCCGATGCGTATTCAGATGCGGACATGAGGGAGGAAATCTTGTTGGCATTGTATAATTCCACTGCTTCCATATTGGTAAGTGAATACTTGCTGAGATCTACCGTACCATTCTGACAATTAGTTATTCTGATGCCATCAATATAGACGCCGGTGTGCTGAGTCCCCAGAGAACGCACATTTACGGTCTTCTGACCTCCCAATCCTCCATAATCCTTAATCTGCACGCCAGCAAAGAACTTCAGGGCATCGGCGACGGAGGACGTGGAAAGACTTTGCAGCTGAGAGCCTTGCATCACTTGTGCCGGCACTTCCTTATTTACTCTTTCTGAAACTATGGTGGACTCTTTTATATGTAAAGAATCTGCTGCTAAGGATAACAACAAAGCTAATATCATACGTCTAAAATCCTCTCACACTTTCAGGTAATACATCCAAAGCGGCTTCTAAAATCTTTCTTTCTGCATATCAGAAAGTCCATGCATCTCGGTAACGGGGACAACCAGTTCAAGTGCAGCTGCCATTTCCGGGCTCAAAGTTAGTAACTTTGGAATTGTATTGCAATCAAAACTTTAAGGCTTAGCCTGTTCTTCCGCCGCGGAGCCGGTTTGGAACGGATAGTCAATCGGTCTGGAGAAATGCTGGCGTTCTGAACCTCCTGGCTTTTGTCTATAGCTGTGATAAACTGAGAGATAGGTGATTATGTGAAAAGTGAAATGCCCGGACCTGTGTTTTTATGGTGGTCTTGGCATCTCTATCTTGAGATACTGGTCGTGTAACATGCTTATTATTAGCTAGTTGAAAACTGATATCGTGATGGACGACGATGCCAGGAGGGTCGAAAATATCCCGAAAAGGCATCACTTGCGGCATATCCCTATAAATGGGGATGCGGAATGAGTGAATTTCATTATATATTTGTATATGACTTAGAAGCTGTTTTGAAATTATTATCTGAAGGTTTGAGAGGAAAAACCTTCAGACTTGACCGGGGATTCGGGGAAGATAGCGGTGCCTATCTGACCTGAAAACTCGGGAAGAAGATGAAGAAATTTTACCTCAAACAACTTTTCAATCATTTCAAGACAGCTTCTTAAATTTCGCACTTGCGAAACACCTCCTTTGAGCCCTTGTGGCGATGGTAAGGAGTGGTGACGTGAAAAGAAAAATTGCGTAGGCTCTGAGATAAGTTTAATATTCGCAATAAGTTAGAATACGTGCGAAACTTGAATATATGATTTAATGGAGCAGAGTCCCGGGTTATAGCCTGGAACTGCTGCTAAGCTAGCTGATTATATGAAGTTATCGGATTTGAATACCGGGGAGCAGGGCGTTATCGTCAAGGTCAACGGTCATGGGAGTTTCAGGAAAAGGCTTATAGAGATGGGCTTCATAGCAGGCAAGAAAGTCACTGTGGTGCTCAATGCCCCTTTGCGCGACCCTATTGAATATGAAATACTTGGATATAAGCTGTCGTTGCGCCGCAGTGAAGCGGAGCAGATAGAGGTCATAGGCGAAAGCGAGGCGAAGGAAGTCATGAAATATGACCATTCCTATGACACGATTTTCGCTGACGACTGTGATGAGGAATGGTCTCTGGACAGGATGATGGCCAAGCTGGCTGAAGAACGCAAGCATGTCATCCGTGTGGCGCTGGTCGGGAACCCGAACTGCGGAAAGACCTCGCTGTTCAACATTGCCTCGGGGTCGCATGAGCATGTCGGCAACTATAGCGGCGTGACCGTGGACGCCAAGGAGGGACGGTTCGAGTACAAGGGATACAAGTTCGTGCTGGTGGATCTCCCCGGAACTTATTCATTGTCGGCATATAGCCCTGAAGAGCTCTATGTCAGGAAGAACCTTATCGAGAATGTCCCGGATGTGGTCATCAATGTCGTGGATGCGTCCAATCTCGAAAGGAACCTGTACTTGACGACTCAGGTCATTGACATGAACCTCCGCGTGGTCATGGCATTGAACATGTACGATGAGCTTCAGGCAAAGGGGGATATCCTGGATACGAAACAGCTTGGATACCTTCTCGGGATGCCTGTCTGCCCTACCATCAGCCGTGACGGGACCGGCATTCCGGAACTCTTCGACACTGTGATAAAGATCTATACGCAGAGCGATACCAGGCTTGCGCGGCATATCCATATCAATCATGGCGTGGAGCTGGAAAAGAGCATCGGGAGGATAAAGCTTCTGCTGCAGAAAAATGTCGCGCTGCGAGATAAATATTCCACCAGATATCTGGCTATCAAATATCTGGAAGATGACAAGGATATTGAGAAGGTCATTGACGCACTCCCGGACAGGGACGAGATAATCGCTGCCAGGGTCGAGGAGGAGAAACGTATCCAGGAGCTCCTTCACAGCAATACCGAGTCAGCCATCGTGGATGCTAAATATGCATTCATACAGGGCGCCCTTGCGGAGACCTACAAGCCTCATCTGGAGACCACACCTAAGAAGACCGTGACAGACAAAATCGATGCCGTCGTGACAAACAGGTGGCTTGCATTTCCGATATTCATCGCATTGCTCTACCTGATTTTCCAGACGACATTCGCGGTGGGCGACTACCCGATGCAATGGATTGACTGGTTCGTCGGCAAGTTCGGAGAATTCGTGGCTACATTCATGTCCGACGGGTGGCTGAAGGACCTTGTGGTGGATGGTGTGATATCAGGAGTGGGAAGTGTGCTCGTATTCCTTCCTAATATATTGATACTCTACTTCTTCATATCGATTATGGAAGACTCCGGATATATGTCCAGGGCAGCATTCATTGTCGATAAGCTGATGCATAAGATAGGCCTGCACGGAAAGTCATTCATTCCGATGGTGATGGGATTCGGCTGCAATGTCCCTGCAATAATGGCTACACGTGCCATAGAGAGCCGGAAAAGCCGCATGATTACCATCGCGATCATTCCGTTCATGTCGTGTGCCGGACGTCTGCCGATTTTCGTGCTGCTTGCTGGGGCGTTCTTTCCTCACAATGCCGCTCTTGCACTACTGGGGATATATCTGCTAGGGATAGTGCTGGCGATATTGTCAGCCATAGTGCTGAGCAAGTTTGTGAAGGACGATGACCTGCCATTCGTGATGGAGCTCCCTCCGTACAGGATTCCTACAGCGAAAGCCATCTGGCGCCACACCTGGGAGAAGGGACAGCAATATCTGCAGAAGATGGCGACAACGATCCTGCTCTGCTCGATTATAATCTGGTTCCTGGGGTACTTCCCTAAGAATAAGGAGCTTGTGGCGGCGCAGGAGGCATATTCCGAGATGACATCCGCCAGTCAGGTCAATGCCGGTGCTTCAGATGCTGAAAGAGTTGCGGCATCTCTCACGGCAGGTCAGCTTGCATCCAGAATTGATACGCTTTATGCCCGGCAGCAGGAGCACTCGTATATCGGGCAGCTCGGACGGCTGGTATCACCGGCGATGGAGCCTCTGGGATTCAACTGGAAGATGGATGTCGGCCTGCTTACCGGTATCGCTGCCAAAGAACTGGTAGTCAGCACTCTCGGTGTTATGTATTCGGAAGGGGCGAAAGTGTCCGGGGGCAATGACCTCAGCGAGGATACGCAGCTCCAGAGCGCACTGGTCAGCGACATAGCTCCGGCGGCTGCATTGTCCTTCATGGTGTTTATCCTGCTGTACTTCCCGTGCATCGCCACATTCGTGGCAATCAAGAACGAGACGGGAAAATGGCGCTGGGCTGTCGCATGCTGCGTCTATACAATGTGCATCGCTTGGGTGATGGCATTCATCACCTACCGCCTTGCATTAATCTTCCTGTAGTACGCTGTGCTGGCGTGGTCTGCTGTCAATGCCGCCCGCCCGTTCTTTCCTACTTTACATCCCTGATGCAGCGGACCTTACTTACGGAATTGCGGTTTACAGTAAGGTTCAGGGACGTGTTCTGGATGAAACCGAACCTGTCGCCGGCATAGCTGGAGTTCGAGCCATATCTTCCCAGGGACCAATATGTGCGGCTGAAAGTTTCTGCCGGCTTGTTCGTGCCCAGATAATAGCGCATTACCGCTGTCTCCACCTGATTCGGTGTCCTGTACCCTTCGGGGCAATACGGATTCGGCTTGCCACTTGCTACGGCATCGTTGATGGCAGCATTATATGTCTCGAACTTCATTGCGGTGTTATCTGTCGGGTACAATGCCTGAGAATCCTCCCTGTATATCTCGAATTTTCTGTACAGGCGGTTCTCCATGGAATGTTCGTCGGACAGGGCCAGCTCGCTGGAGGTATAGTACCTGTGCGCCATGCTGTTCAGGTTCTCGCTGCTGAACATGAAATCTCCGTCAACAGTCTGTTCCATCTGCAGATAATCCGTAGGCTCGGTATTCAGGCTGTAGGATTCATCGGTCTTTCCGTCAAGATAGCCTAGATTTCTTACGCATCGTACAGAAGCCTTCCTTATATGTTGCCAGTCTGCATTGGTCTGGCTGGTGGACAGACCTTCCTCCGCCCACAGCATTGTAGGGTCATTGCTTGATCTGCCTCCGATTGATGATATCCACTGGGTGTAGCTTGTGCTGGAGATGACATGCTGCTGCAGTTTTCCTTCATCGTCCGAATTCTTGTCTTCCGGGCTTTTGTTATATAGCCTGACATCATCGTTCAATACATCGTTCCCGATATACATGCCTATAAGCTGGTTTATGGATGCCATATACCAGCGAATCTCATCCCTGTCGATTACACCGTCACCGTTATTGTCCCTGTTGCGCTCCATGCAGGCATATCTGAGGTAATTATGGTCGCTGTTCATGGCAGAAACTTCGTTTGCCACCTCGGGATCCATATAATCTGACCACAGCATTCCCTGGATGAAATTATGGGCATAGCTGTTGTCGCATAGCCCCCACTCGATGCAGGTGTTGCTTAACCCGTTGGAGTCGCTGTCATTTCTCCTGCGCTCCGGTGTGTTGGTTTTCCAGTATTCACGTGTCCCCTCGAACTCATCCACACTTTCCGCTCCCCATGCAGTCAGAAGCCCTGTGTTGGTTTCGTCTGTGGAATATATGGTCATGATCGGCTTCTGCTGGATGGTCACGATGGAGCCTGTTATCATTGACTCCATGTCCTTGCTGGTCTGTGAATTGCTGAGGATGTGCAGCCTTCTGTCACTCTGGTTCACGAACTTCTTCCATAGTACCGGATCTGTCTTTCCTGTGAGGGGATCGGACGGATAATAATATTCATCAATAAAAGCCGTCACCTTGATTTTCCTGTCTGCCGGTTCTCCGCCTTTGTGGTCGAATGCCGTCTCTTTCCCCTCATTGTATTTGATTACCTCTCCTTTTATATAATCCACCAGCTGCACGACATCCATGGCCCCGTCATTATGATATCCGGCAAGTCCTGGAGTCCCGTCCCCCTCAGCATTATCTTCTGCAGAACGGAAAGTACTATGACTGGTGAATGTGCGGGGAGTGTATTTCCTTCTGCTGGACAGGTAGTTCCCCTCGCCATCTGTCTTGTTCATCCTGAAATGCACCCATTTGTAGTCCAGATTGGCAAGACCTTTATCCGGTCCTCCTGTTGCGAAAGGGGTCTCGGTGAACCATGTGAGGCTGCCCGCCGCATATTTCCCGTTCTCGTCGAAGAAGCTGCTCAGGGAGAAAGTCAATGTCTTCGTGGAATAATGGCTGTCGCATATCGCGATTTCCTCCTTTGCAATAGTTATGTCTCCGGTAGCTCCTGGCTGGTTCTCCTCAAATTCTGAGGATTCGTCATTGCTGGTGCGCACCTCCACCCGGATGCTGTTCACGGAATTTACTGTGACAGTGTATGTATAGGAAGTGTTTCTTTCCACATTGAAATTGTCCACTCCGCTGTAAGTGTCGTTCCTGTCCCCGGATGCAGTGCTGTCAATGGCTGCATTCCAGTCTCCGAGGTGGATTATGTACTGGACATCTCCCCCCAGGATGGTTCCCTCCGGATCCTTGTCAAGCTCCATCTCCACTTTTCCGGTCACTATAACGTATGTTGAGAAATCATTGGCATACTCGAACATGCGCATTGTCCGTCTATATTCTTTCCCGTCCAGCTCGTATGTCACATCGACGGCTCTGTTCAGCCCGGTGGCATCCTTGATGCTCCTGCTGCGGTTCTGGTAGACGTTGTTGCAGCTTTTCTTCGGCTTCTGCCGGTTTTCAAGCATATAGAATGAGAATCCGCTCCGGTCGTTTGCAGGAAAATCCTCGAAATAGGAAAAGTCTGTATCGAAGAAATCGGAAGCGCAGATGCTGTAATCCGACGGTTGTGTCTCAGGAGGTACATTGACGCAGTCTTCCCCAGAATCCGCATCAATTCCTCTTTCGGCATAGCTCAGGAGATATGTTGCCCTCGGGACATTCACGACTTTCCATTTCTCCGGCTTGAACTTTTTTATCACATGCCCAAGTTCATCGGGACGCTTGCCTTCCTTGAATATGAACCTTATTTTTGCTGTGGTCCTGCCCAGCATTATGGTCTTGTCGCATATTGTCACATTGATGCTTCCTGATTCCCCGCTTCCCTGGATTCCGATGCCGGACTGTTTTCCGGTCATTGTAAGATTACCGTTCCGGTTTACGGAAAGCTGCTCCAGATAGCCGGTGAAATTCATGAGGTCATGCTCATACTCTATGGAATGAGCCAGCATATCTGATGATACGTTGAAGATATCCATGTCCAGATTTGCGAGCATATAGACTTTCATGCCGTCTCCTCCGTTGCATTTAAGTCTGAAAATGCCGTTGGTGGTGCTTCCTGATGAGGTGGTATTGTCTATGTACCAGGAATTGTTGAGAGACGAGGTGACCATCTCGCGTGTGGTTTTCCTGTTTTTTGCATCGAAGAACTGGCTGCCGGCAAGATGTCCGTCGGCAGCGAACACGAAAGCGTAGAAGTTCTTTATCTGTCCCTCATCTGTTTCACCGAGGGTAGCTTTAGTTTCAATGCTGATTTCTCCTGATGTTCCGAATTCCATCTGCAGAACTCCTTCTCCATCCATGGAGGACGGGCTGATGGCATTTTCCCTGACGCATCCGGTGGCGGACAGTATCAGGGCAATGACGGTGTATATATGTGAGAGTCGTTTCATATCAGTCAAATGTCGTTTCCGGAGCTTTCTGCTCCCAAGGCAGAACCTCGAATCCGAACTGTCCGAGACTCTTGTTGTATGATACTTTCAGATGTATGCGGATAAAATCATTGCGCTTGATTTCGGTAATATCCGCACCGTTCTCCTTTATGGTCAAGGTAGATATGTTATTCTCT
Source organism: uncultured Bacteroidales bacterium (assembly GCA_934691625.1). Taxonomy (GTDB): domain Bacteria; phylum Bacteroidota; class Bacteroidia; order Bacteroidales; family UBA932; genus Cryptobacteroides. The sequence goes on from CAKUTA010000002.1 coordinate 302,933, forward strand.
TTCAGTTTGACCGGATAGAATCGGAACATAGTGTTCTCCAGTGGCTTCTCATTCGGATACAGCCCGATGCGAGTCCCGTTGATTCCTCCGAATACATCCATATAGACAGGGCACTGTACATCTTCATTATTGATTTTTCTTGTGATGAGAATGTCTTTCCCGTCGTATGTGACCATCTGGAGGGCGAATGAACCGTCTGACTGAAGTGCCGGCCTGAACCGGCAGCACCGGTCGGTGGCATCTGTGAGGTTTACGTGGTCTCCAAGGTTGAAATACAGCCCGGAATGCTCATCATGGTATTTAAAGGCGGAGCCTGAATTTTCTGAAATCACTGCCGGACTGACATACGTTTTGGATGGATGAAGCAGGGAAAGGCTTTTGAGTGCGAAAATCCCTTCGGCATCGCCGTCTATGTGCACCAGCTGCCAGATGTAGTTCCTGTCCGGATAGTGGAAGACTGATTCATTTGCACTTTTGTCGGCGTCCATTATTTCATACCGGTCATCGTCAGTCCCAGTAAACCAGTGATACAGGAACTCCTGTCTTCCATGTTTACTGATGTAGAAACTGCTTCCGTCCGTCAGCTCATCCAGAGTCTCCACAGGATTCCCTGTCGCTTCAAACTGCTCCTCCATCCCGTTATAGAATACTGCCAATGAATATGTGAATGGACTCTGCGTATCACGGTTTTCGCTGATGTATCCGTCGAAAATTGTGGCTCTGGAGTCCCCTCCGATTGTCTGCGGCTCATCTATGGTGCCAAGGAACGGGACGATGGCGCGTCTGCTGCCAGTAGCAGGACTTCCATTTTCAGTGCCGAAATAATGGAGCGAATAATCCATTCTCGGGAACAGCCATGACTCTTTCCTGCTGAATGTGCTGCCGAGTTCCAGGAAACTGATGTTCAATGCCTCCGAACTGCTGTTGGTCACATCTATCCTTATCCTCGCTGCGATGCGGGTCAATGCGGTGCTGACTTTGTTCAGTCCATGCTTCAGGTCAATATCCGTTTCGGCTGACATCCATAGTCCTTCTTTAGGATAGAGGAAAGGATTGCTGCCCCCATCTGCCGGGATGGACAGGATTGTGTTATATATGTCGTTGAAATCCAGGCCGTCTTCGCTGGCTTTCAGTTCATCGCCGATTCTTTCCAGCTTGTCCAGAGTCCCTGCGTAGTATTCAGCTGCTCTGTTGCCTGCAGGGAATGCGATTGTGTAGAGCTTGTACTTCCCCAATGACAAGTTTTTCTTGTCATTATCTTTTAAGTCTGATTGCAGGAAAGATACTTTTGCCATAGCGGCATAATCCAGTTCCGGATCGATATTCCCGTCGGTGCCGATGAATCCGTTGTTCCCGTCAATGTCGGCGGAACCTTTCTTGATATCCCTGCAGGCTATCAGCTTGCTGTCCTTGACGACCATTACTGCCAGATGAGACATCAGCCGTCCGTCTATAAGCCTGGCGCTGTCAGACATGTTCTCCGGAGAATCCGGATTCTCCAGGCCCCCTGCACGGGTCATGACAATGTCAGCTGCAGACACCTCGAATGTGACAGAGACCGGCTCATCCTCCGATCTGCTGACTTTCACGTCAGTGCATCCGGATGCCAATAGAACTGTACCAAGTATGTATGACAATATCTTTTTCATCCTGACGCTGCTAGAATATGATTTCTGATGAAGAATATCTTGTATTCCAGTCTCTTACCGAGACTGATACGGCAAGGTCAGGGGCCTGTCTTATCGTATATTCATACCGTTTTCCCGGAAGATAATCTTCTGCCGGAAGCCCTACGGCCCGGACTTGCTCATTCCCGTCTGCATCTGCTGTCCTGAAATACAGCTTGAGCGAGTCTTCTCCTGTTTTCTGCGGTATTGTGAGAATATATCCGGAATTTGATGTGAAAATGTTTCCGGCTGAAGCGGTCACGGTAGCAGAATAGGCCTGTGCCCCATTATCGCTGTCTCCTAAAGAAAGTCCGCTGCATTCCCACAGGTAGCATCTTTCGCCGGCAGCAGCCTTTTCTGCAGGTGCCCATGAGAAGCTGCCTTCTGAATAAGTCATATCTCCAGAAATCGTGAGTGAACCGTCTTCATTCTGAATCCAGCATGCGAGCAGCTTGTCTGCAGGATCATTGCTTATCTTGAATATGAATGAAAGGCCGGCAAGGGCGTGTGCGAATGTCATCGCCACTGCGCTGTGCGGCGGCTCGCAGCTGCGTTCCGTGCTTGCTGCAATGATGTCGTCCTGAGATGACAACGTATTCCATCCTGTCAATGAAAGTCCCTCGGGTTCAGCCGACAATCCATTGTCAATGAGGCTGTACGGGGCCCATCCCAGAAATGACAGGCTTCCGGATTTCGGCCAGTAGTAGGAATGGTCTTCGCGTCCATTCTCACCCCATGCTTTCCAGACATTGTCCTTGCAGGAGATCAGCTCGCCAGGGATGTACAACGTAGGAGCTGCATCTGCTGAATTCCTCAGCCATGCACAGGAGCCGAAAGAAGATGATGCCGGCAATGCAGATGAACTTTCAGCCTTCACCGCATGGGCGGAGAGGCTCTCTCTGGAGATGCTGAACGTTATCTGGCTGTCCGATGCTTCCGGCACTGCTTCTTTTCCGGTGCATGCGGCTGCGCTTAAGGCCGCTGCCATCAGTATGTGGCCATAAATCCTCATAGAACTCTTATATTGAAATATTTGAACCCGCATGAGGTATCACCCTCATGCGGATTGGTGTGCATCGTTATGCACTGCGTGAAATTATGCACCTATCATTATGTCCTGAGAAGATTCATCTGTCCAGTCTTCGACAGCTGGATCCCAGAGGATTTCTTCAAGACCGAATGTGAGGTTGATGATGTATCTCTTTCCCATTTCCCACTTTTCGAAGTAATTTTTCACATTGATGGTCTCCTTGCAAACATCATCTACTTCCTTGCCGTTGACGGTTGTCGTCACGGTATAGCTGATTTCTATTGTGGCGGTTTCGTTCTTTCCCTTGAATGTCTGGGGAATGTAGATGTAGCGGACTTCGTTCTCGCCTGGGACTGGTGTGCTCTTCAGGGATTCTACCGGCAAGGCTGTCTCGGTGTAAACCTGTGTAGTCCTGGAGCCGCTTTCATAGCCGTATTCCGCGAGGTTTCCATCATCGGTCTTGTGGAACTGCTCGTAGTTCATGGCATGGCTCAGATTATGGAACTTGATGGCGTTCAGAGTAAATTTCTTGTTAGCATAGTCCGCTGACTTCTTCACGGTGAAGGCTATTCTTGTAAGCCTGTGCCTGAAGAGAGTCGGAACACCGTTGGTGTAGTAGGTCGTGGCGTTCCCGCTCTTGTCCATTGCAATCTGTGCAACGAGAAAATCAGTGTTAGGGTTTTCGTCCAGATCGATCTGTCCGTTTATGCCGCATGAATCCTCGCTGTTGTAGCATGCGAAATGAGACTGGCTGACATTATGTTTGAGATTGAGGTCGCCCTTGTTCAGAGAATATGCGAAAAATGTAAGCTTTCCGCTTTTCGGCCAGTAATGTATGCTACTGGTGTCTTTCCAGCTGCCGGTCTCTGTCTGATACGAAATTAAGGAATTCACGATATATTCCTGTGCCTCGAGCCTGTTCTCGCTCCATGATTTGTCGCTTGGAAGGTAGTATGCCCAAGAAGCAAATACATTGCTCTTATCGAAATTATCTTTGCTCGGATCTGCCTTCGTCTTCGGTGCTGTGAGGTAAGTGATTTCTGCGCTTCCTGCATCTCCGGCAGGTACGAGCTCGTTTTTCGAGCATGCGGCGATAACAGCTGATGCCGCGATGAATAAAATAACTTTTTTCATGATAGTAATATTATAGTTTTTGATTGTTTTCCTATTGTTTTACACGCCTTTACAGGTCTATGTCCCGATGCTCTTCATCCCAGTCATCCACTTTCGGATTGTAACCGCTTCCGCCCTCTATCGGAGGGTCTATCGTTATGGTTTCATCCAGCAGCAGCCAGTGGTGCAGTACAGCATTCTCGCTCCGAAAAAGTTTCGAGATGTCGAATGTCCTTGCCACCTTCTTCCCGTCAGACGTGTTGAGCAGCACGGTGATATCCAGCCTGCTCTCCGAACTTTCGATATGCCCGAAAGTGTTGAATACTGCGCATATTACAGGGACTCCGTTGTCATCGCTCTTCTGCAGCCTGAACCAGAGCCCGGTCTCAGGCTGGTTTACCCTGGTGTCTGTGGCAATCAGATTCGATCCGGTCATGCCGGTAATCATTGCCTGTGCTCCCGACACATAGTCTATCCCGTTCACCTTTATCTGCAGGTACCAGCTTTCCACCACTGATCTTGCCTCTGCATATATTGTATGGACTCCTATATGGTACGGAACTTTTTCCTGCGGGTTCCTTGCTACCATAAGATGTTCCGGTTCCTGGAATATCTCGATGCCGTCACCCTCACTCTTGGATGCGTACTGCTTCAAGACGATATCCGGGGCATGGTCTGTATATGCGACGGCATTGTCCCATGAGTAATAGTCCTTTACGAGCGTGGCATCAGTTCCGTAGTCATATATGAGCATCTTGTATGTCCCCGGGAGAAGCGCCATCTCTCCGGAAACCACCCGACGGCCTTTCTCATTTACTGATATGCCGGAGAGGAATGTTTCTGTAGTCACGGAGCCGTCGGATGCATTGAAGAAGATAGCATGCATCGCCTCGGGTTCTATCGCAGGAACTTGTACTTTAGGATTGTAGATGTCGCAGGTGACGTTCTGCAGGTCGTCAATATTGACCTCCACATTTACTTTTGTGAAATATTCCGGGTCTTCCAGAGGACGTCTCTGACAGCCGGTGAACAGCATGCATAGCAGCGCCGCGGCCATGCACAGGGCATGTCCTGAAACGTAGCTATATATGTATGCTGAAAGTCTCATTTGCTTTAATTCCTGGAATCTGTCTTGAAATGCTTATTATGCGAGTCCTTGCCGAGAGGCAGAACCAGCGATACTTTCACCTTGGTCGGGCCGAACCAGGAGCTGGTGCCGATATTGAACTTATCCCTGAAAAGATGCCCGTAGTCCTCGTCCGGCATATAGTGCCTGTAATCGCTTCTTACATATCCTGCCGAGACTGAGAACTCCATGTTCAGCCATCGGCATACAGGCATTGCGTAGCCGTAGGTCAGTCCTGCCGACCAATATTCCCCCTGATAGCATGGACGTGTCTTCCATTGGAGGTCATATTTCCCGGACATGGCATAGGCTCCGGCGAAATGTCCGCTCAGCCAGTCCCTCTTGTCGTTGCGGCGGAACCACCAGCGCGGCTCAATGCCCATGGACCATATCTGAAGACAATATTTCTTGTCGTTGGTGCCGCCTTTCCACCATGGGAAGACATCCTCCACGAGTATGGAGAACTTCCTGGATATGGGAAATTCCATCTCTGCATTCAGCGCTGTCACAGCATCGTATAGCAGGTTGGTCTTTAATGCCGGATACCAGTGCCTGGACTTGTGCGTTCCGTTGCCTTCACTGGCAGTCCCGGTATTTCTGACCGGGATACCGGAATATTGTTCTCCGTAATCGGCTGCCGGTCTTGCCGGGGTCAATGCTTTTGTCTCCGGAAGCTGCAGCGGCTGTAATGACGGCTGCGAGAATACTGTTACTGTCGCATATCTGAGATATGGGAGCGTATATCTTTTTATATAGGTATAAGGCACGCCGTCATTGAACTTCATGATTCTCCGGTATGTGATATCCGGATTCTCCTGCGGATGACAGACAAATTCATTGACAATATCATTCCTGTGCGGAATCCTGCTGTCATTCCTCAATGCATCAATGAATTCTGGAAAGTTCGAGCCGAGAGGGATTATCGTGATTCCTTTTTGGGCGTGCTGCATCCCGGCGATATGACTCATCAGAGCTTTTCCCCGGTCAAGAGACAGCTTGCCGTTATATGGTACTGAGCCTTCCGGCGAGGCGCTGGAGAAGATGCGTATGCTGTCAATCTTTCGTCTGCGGCTGCTGAAAAGGCTGTCGATCAGCTGGAGACTTGATTTGTTGCCCATATATGCAGGGTCGATTGCGTACTTGTCCAGACGGTAGTATATCTTTACGGAGATGCTGTCGGCTGAATCTGCTGTTTTCCGGGCAGCGGCAATCACTGCCGTTTCAGACAGAAGCAGACATGCTGCAGCGAGGACGATAAGCCCCGATATGTGAGAGGTTATGCCATTAAGTCTCACGGCTTATAAAACATCTTTTCCGGGGGTGTCGCAGGCTGCGGTTCTCCCCCCCCCCAGTTGATATATACTATATTTAGTTTATTTATGTTTATGGGTATTTAGAATCTGCTTTGAAATAATTCTAAATCATGTTCCCATATTTCATGCTGCAAATTTATAATGTTAATTTGAATTTTGTTAAATTCTGCGTCGAAAAATTATCAATTTTTCAAAGTTTTGAGCGATAAAAGGATTTAGTGTTCAATGAAATGCGAAAAATGACGACTTTGTCGGCCGTCAGTGTGATTGTCTATTGTATAAAAATGACTAAATTTGCCGATTGTCCGCCTGTCTTGTTTTCAGGTGGCTTTTAATCCGGTTTTCCGGGATAAGAACTAGATTTGATATGACCAAGGCAAAGATGCCTGTCCTATACTGCGCTTTCAAATCCTATGTGAGATTTCTTGTCGAGAAGGTATATTACAGGCACACCTATTATATAAACAAGGAAAATGTACCTGCGGATGGGACACCGCTCCTTGTCGTTTCGGACCACCAGAACAGCCTTAATGACGCTCTCGGAGTCCTCATGTCCATCGAAGACCGCATAGTGCATTTCATCGTGCGTGCGGATGTGTTCGCGCTCAGCCCCGTAGCGGACAGGTTCCTGCGCTCCATAGGGCTTCTGCCGGCATTCCGGCTTAACTGGGAGGGAGAGGCTGCGCTTCAGAACAACGGCGCCACGTTCCGTGATTCGGAAAAATCCCTGCTCGACGGAAATACTGTAGTAATCTATCCTGAAGCGGGACACCAGGACAAGCACTGGCTCGGAACATTCTCTTATGGATATACTAAAATGGCTTTTGATGCCGCGGAGATGGGAGACTTCGAGAAGGAGATATTCATCCTTCCGAGCTGCAACCATTATTCTGAATACAGGGGGCTGCGCACCGACATGCTGATAAAATACGGCACCCCGATATCGCTGAAGCCATATTATGAGCTTTACAGGACGAAGCCGAGGACTGCCCAGCGTGAGGTCAATGCTCTTGTACGTGAGCAGATTAAGGGCATGATGCTCAGCATTGATGATGTGGAGCACTACGATTCCATAGACTATATAAGGCAATGCTCCTACGGGAGGAAATATGCTGAAGCCCTGGGGCTTGATCCTGAGGTGCTGCCACAGAAGCTGGAATCGGACAGGGAACTTGTGGCGGCTCTCGCAGAGGCGTCCAGGAATGATGAGGCGGGGGTGCATGCTGTCTATGACAATGCCTCCGCACTGTCGGCTGATATCAATGCCGCAAGAATAAGGGAGCAGCACCTGGACTATGTGCCGGGGAAAGGGAATATCATCGCGCAGGTGGCTGTTCTGCTGGTACTTGCACCTCTTGCCGCATTTGCGCTGTGGCCGGCTCTTCCGGCATGGCTTATACCTAAATATTTCGCGGACAAGGCAGAGGACAGGATGTTCTCCGGGACATTCACGATAGCATTGAACGCCCTGTTCATATTTCCTTTACTCGGCCTGATATCATTGATCGTGGCATGGGTGAAATACAGCCTCATCTCCGCGGTCATCTACGTGGCGCTCTTTCCTGTACTCTGCCTTTTCGAATGGACTTATGCCAGATGGATCAAGGAACTTCTGCAGGATATAAGAGCGGTCAAGGCTTCTCGTTCGGGTGCTCTGGGGCGTATAAGAAAGGAACGTGAGACATTGTTCTCATGTCTTGACAAAATTCTGAAAAAATAATTTTTTAAATGGAACAGCATAGAGTTGTAATTACCGGGATGGGCATCTATTCATGCCTGGGAAAGACATTGGAAGAAGTCCGTGACTCTCTCTACAACGGGAAGTCCGGCATCATTTTCGACCCTGAACGCAAGGCGATGGGTTTCCGTTCGGCGCTCACGGCAAAGGTTGAGGTGCCTGACCTCAAGAAGGAACTTTCACGTTCACAGCGTGTATTCATGCCTGAACAGGCGAAATACGCATATTGTGCCACGAGGGACGCATTGAGAAATGCCGGCATTGATCAGGAATATCTGAACACCCACGAGGTCGGACTTCTCTATGGCAACGACAGCTCCACTGTCCCTGTCGTCAATGCTGTGGATATCATGCGCGAGAAGAAGGATACCACACTCTGCGGTTCAGGAGCCATATTCCAGTCGATGAACAGCACCGTGACCATGAACCTTGGCTGCATTTTTAAACTTAAAGGTATAAATCTCACTGTATCAGGAGCATGTGCCAGTGGTTCGCATGCCATCGGACTTGGGGCTCTGCTTATTCAGAACGGGCTTCAGGACATAGTGGTCTGCGGAGGTGCCCAGGAGGTGAACCCTTGGTCTGTCGGCTCCTTCGACGGAATATCCGCGTTCTCCACCAGGGAGAGCGAGCCTGAGAAGGCAAGCCGTCCTTTCGACCGTGACCGTGACGGCCTGGTTCCTGGAGGCGGCGCCGCTACTGTGATTATCGAGAGCTATGAGTCGGCAGTCCGCAGGGGCGCTCCGATTATTGCGGAGATCCTGGGATACGGATTTTCTGGAAACGGGGACCACATCTCATCTCCTAACGTGGAAGGTCCTAGCCGCTCCCTGGAGATGGCTATCCGCCGCGCCGGCATCAGCAAGGAGGAAATCGGGTATATCAATGCTCATGCTACATCTACCCATGTGGGGGACACTAACGAGGCCAAGGCTATTTTCAATGTCTTCGGAGATCAGCGTGTCGAGGTGACCAGCACGAAGTCACAGACAGGTCATGAAATGTGGATGGCAGGTGCCAGCGAAGTCATCTACTCCATCCTCATGATGAAGAACGACTTCATTGCAGCTAACCTGAATTTCGAGAATCCTGACGAGGACTCTGCGAAACTTCTCATCCCTGCTGTGCGGGTGCAGAAGCATTTTGATACCTTCCTCTCGAATTCATTCGGATTCGGAGGCACGAACTCTACACTCATCGTCCGCGACATCCGCTAGGAGCTGCGGCAGCCGTTAAGTCACAAGGTTATCCGTAGGGTTGGGCTTGTGTGCCGGATTCCAGATGGTTTGTCCACGGAAAAGGCGTCGTGCCGGACAGACGGTGACTTTCGTGGCTTTTGTCCGGAAAACATGGCTTTCGCCGGACAAAGCGTGAAACAGAAACAAACAAAAAACTAAATAAAATGGAAAAACAGGAATTAATCGGAAAAATCAATTCTGCACTTGCAGATGAATTCGAGGTGGATGAGGCAGTAATCACTCCTGATGCGCCTATCAAGGAGACACTTGAGCTTGACAGCCTCAGCCTTGTGGATCTCGTTGCTCTTATCGAGTCTAACTTCGGCATCAAGATCCAGGGTTCTGAAGTGTCGCACATCCAGACATTCGCGGCTCTCTACGATTTCGTTTATGACAGAATGAAGTAGCTTGTGGGCTTTCCGTGTGCAGAACAGCCGTTTCTGCACACGTGATCCTTGTTTTTGTGAAGATATGGAAGGACAGAACCTTGCCAGTGGCGAAGAAATATTCCGCCTGATACCGCAGCGTCCGCCGATGGTGATGGTGGATACCCTTTTCAGTGCCGGTAAGGACGGCGGTGAGACAGGGCTCTCTGTGAAGGAGGATAATGTGTTCTGCATTGATTCTCACCTGATTGAGCCTGGCATTATCGAACATTCGGCCCAGAGTGCAGCGGCGTTTGCCGGGTACAGATATTTTCTGGCTGGCGAGGAACCCCATATAGGACTGATCGGAGAGATAAAGTCTTTCCGCATTGAGCGTACACCTGCGGTGGGGGAGTCCCTGCGTACACGGGTGACGGTGGCAGGTGAGGCGATGGGCATGTCTCTTGTACAGACAGAGACGTTTTCCGGGGGCGAGAAGATAGCTTCCGGGCAGATTAAGATTTTTATAGTGGAGTGACATGATAAGCGAGACGATACGTGTCATGGTCAGATTCTCGGAGGTGGATCCGATAAGAATGGTCTGGCACGGGAACTATGTCAAGTATATGGAGGATGCCAGGGAGGCTTTCGGACGCCGCTGGGGGCTTGGCTACCAGCTTATATTCGACAGCGGCTACTATGCTCCTGTCTATGACATGCATCTCAGATACTTCGCCACGTCCACTGTGGATGATGAACTGGATGTGACTATCACATGGCAGCCGAAGACAGGTGCCAAGATCTGCTTCAGCTACGAGATAAGGAGGGTGCGTGATAACGTTCTGGTTCTCAAGGCGGAGAGTGTTCAGCTGTTCACTACTCATTCCGGAGAGCTGGAGCCGTCCGAACCGGAATTCTATAGACATTGGAAAAAATCACTCCCGCCAGGGGGTTGTATATAAGTCGGTTTTCCCGTCATGGCGCCGGGAGATAAATAATAAGCATGATGACAAAGTTTTTCGTTTCACTGTACAGGTTTTTCGCCGGACACAAGGGACTTATGTGGACGCTTGTGGCGGTGCTGTCGATTGCATCTGTGTTTTTCGGACTTAAGGTCAGATACGAGGAGGATATAACCAAGCTGCTTCCGGCTTCAGCCACTTCAGACAGCGGCCTGGCATTCGGCAGCCTGAAGGTCAAGGACAAGATTTTCATACAGTTCGCATCGCGTGACTCTCTGTCTGACACATATACGCTAGCATCGTATGCCGACGAGTTCATGGATTCCCTGCTTGTGAGAGATTCCGCATCGCATTATATCGACAATGCGCTGTACCGCATAGATGACGACCTGCCGCTTGTGGCACTGGACTTTGTCCTGGAGCATCTTCCGTCATTCGTTGACACGTCATGCTACAGCGGTTTCGACAAGCTTCTGTGTCCGTCAGCTGTTGACAGCCTTATGGGGGAGGACTATGAGACTGTGATGAATGACGAGACAGGAATGGCTACGCAGATGGTCTCCAATGACCCTCTTTCACTCAGGACGATCCTGGCTTCATCCATGGGACTCTCCCGTGGAACAGGCTCATCGGTAGGATTCACTCTCATAGATTCCCATCTCTTTTCCGCGGACAGCACTGTGGCGATGGCATTTGTCTCGCCGGCTGTCACGGCATTCGATACCAAGGCAAGCTCGGCTCTTGTCAGCGAGATTGAGGCGCAGATCAAGGAGTTTACGGAGGCACATCCGGATGTGGAGATCCTGTTTCATGGCGCTCCTGTACGCAGCTACGGCAATACCCGCTGCGTGAAACGGGATCTTGCATTGACAGTCGGCATATCTCTCCTGATAATCCTCATTGTGCTCTGCCTTTCATTCAGAAGTTTCTCGTTCATACCGCTGAACGTGATTCCGGTGGCATTCGGCGCATTCTTCTCGCTGGCATGCATCTGGTTCATGAAGGGACAGATGTCCCTTATGTCTCTTGGTATCGGCTCCATCATCCTGGGTGTGGCGATAAGCTACATCCTGCATATACTGACGCACTATAAGTATGTAGGCGATGCCGAAACAGTGCTGAGGGACGAGGCGACGCCGGTATGTCTTGGATGCATCACCACTATCGGTGCATTCCTCGGCCTGCTGTTCACGGAGAGCGACATGCTGCGCGATTTCGGGCTGTTCGCATCTATTGCGCTGGTGGCCAGCACATTGTTCGGGCTTATCTTCCTTCCTCATTTTCTCGGCAAGGGAAATACCAGGAAGAATGAAAAGATTTTCGCATTTATTTCCAAGGTGAACGATCTTCCGTATGACAGGAGCAAGGTGCTGATAGGAGCCGTCATCGTGCTGATTGTCATAGGGGTAGGGTTTGCCCATAAGGTGACATTCGACTCCGATCTGAAGAATATCGGCTATGTCTCCCCGGAAACTCTCCGCTCGGAGGCAATGTATGCCGAGAAGAATATGGGCAATGATGCTCAAGTATATTATGCCGCTGCGGGCCAGTCCCTGGACGAGGCTCTGGCGAACAGCCGTGCAATGCTTGCAGTCTGTGATTCTCTTCAGCATGTGGGCAAGGTCAAGGCGTATTCGCCTATGGCTTCTCTGCTTTTTGTGCCTGAAAGCGTTCAGAATGAACGTATTGAGGCATGGAAAGAGTTCTGGAACGGGCATGATGCCGGTGATGTCACCCGGGCGGATAGGGCGATGGAACTGATCATAGCTTCTGCACGCAGACATGGTCTGGAGCCGTCAATGTTCGAGCCGTTCCGCGCAATGGTCACTTCCTCGTATGAAGCAGGGTCGCTTTATGATGCGGACATACTTCCGGCTGGTCTCCAGACATCGCTTGTCGAGAAGATGGATGACGGCAGATTCCTGGTGTTCACACCGGTGCGTGTCTCCAAGGAAGACCGCCAGGAGGTCAGCGCCAGGGTGGCTTCACTTCCTCATGTTATTGTCGCAGACCCGTTCTACTATGCGGGAAAGATGGTGTCTATCGTGCATGATGATTTCAATGTGATTCTCGGCATCTCGTCGCTGTTCGTGCTGCTGGTTCTGTTGCTTTCATTCAGGAACCTGCTTGTGGGGCTTCTGGCATTCATGCCGATGTTCTTCAGCTGGTATATCGTGGAAGGTATCATGGCGCTCTGCGGGCTGCAGTTCAACCTTATCAACATTGTCATCTCCACGTTCATCTTCGGCATAGGTGTGGATTACAGCATATTCGTGATGGAAGGTCTGCTGGCGGAGGCCCGTACCGGCCAGAAAAATCTGCTGGAGTCCCATAAGACGGCGATTTTCTTCTCCGCATTTGTCCTTATGGTTGTGGTTCTTGCGCTGCTTTTCGCGGTACATCCGTCCATCCACTCCATCGGAGTCAGCACGCTCATAGGCATGGCTGCCACCATCCTCATCACCTATACCCTGGAGCCATTCCTGTTCCGCCAGCTGATGAAATGGCCTCGTTTCCGCAATAAGGTGCTGAAAGGCAAGCGGCATGAAAAATAATGTAACACAAAATGATGAAGTCTGAAAAAGCTATTTGGACAATCTGACCAATATAGTGGTACGCTATATTTTGAAGAACGTAAGCGGAGTTTTATACCACTGTACAGGTCAAGCGAAATTCAACATCGAAATAACTTGTGCTACATATCGGAGGAACACCTGTCGGAGAATGGTTCTGGGAATAGTTCTACAAGCTAAGACACACTGTAAGATTAAAAATAGGTTGTGAATGAGTGTTTTAGTAAGTTGGTAGTTAAATAATTGCTCAGCTATAGCGTTTGGTGTTTGGAAAATTGCTATTTTTGTATTACGAATGGAGGTTTTATGGACATAAAGAAATATATAGCAACATTAGGTTTTCTTCCTAAGAATGGGACGAAGGGTATATACCACAAGGTATATCCTAACCTTGATAATTATGTCATATCCATTGATTTCAATACGGAACATATTGAATATGGTGCTAAAATCATAGCAGAAAGTAGAACCACACAAAATTTTTCACAACCCGAAAATTTTGTAGTGCTTGAGTGCGTTGATAGATTGCTCGGCAAAGGATATAATCCACAAAATATCATTCTTGAAAAAACTTGGCCATCTGGACATGGCACATCGGGTCGATTGGATATTTGTGTCAATCACGAGGATGGCACACCCTATATGCTTATTGAATGCAAGACATACGGCAAAGAGTATAATAAAGAGTCTGCAAAGATTCATAAAGACGGAGGCCAATTATTCACTTATTTTCAATTGTCTGGTTGTAAAGCAGATGTGATGATGCTATATGCATCAGAGTTAAAAGACAATAAAATTGTCTATGTGAATGAGATTATCAAGATTGAGGATGATTATCGCAATGGTGATGTTAAGGATATTTATGAGAAATGGAATAAACTTACCAAAGATAATGGTATCTTTGATTCTTGGGTACAACCATATAATTTCCAGAGCAAGGCATTAACAAAGGAGCAGTTGAAAGAGATAACGGCTGAAGATGCAAGCTTCATCTTTAACAGATTCCTTGAAATACTGCGTCACAATGTGGTTTCGGACAAGGGTAATGCTTTCAATAAGATTTTTACGCTCTTCCTATGCAAAGTTTATGACGAGACTACTACAGATGATGGTGAAGAATTAAAGTTTCAATGGTTTGAAGGACGAGATAACCACGTTGATTTTCAGCTTCGCTTGACAGACCTTTATAGAAAAGGTATGAAAAAGTTCTTAGATAGAACTGTTAGCGATTTTAATACTGAGGACTTTGACAAGCGTTGTGCTAACCTAAACGAAGATACCAAGCAGTATCTTTTAGGAGAGGTAAACAAACTTCGTCTTGAAAAGAATAATGAATTTGCTATAAAGGAAGTATATGACAATGCTTCGTTTGAAGAAAATGCAAAGGTTGTAAAAGAGGTTGTAGAGTTGATTCAGGGATATAGAATTCGCTACAATAAACGCCAACAGTATCTTTCGGATTTCTTTGAATTGTTGCTTACTACTGGTCTCAAACAAGAAGCTGGACAATATTTTACACCTGTGCCAATTGCACAATTTATCATAAGAAGTCTTCCTTTGGATTCTATTGTGGCAGATAAACTTTCTAGCAAGGATGGAGAGATTCTACCATATATGATTGACTACGCAGCTGGTAGCGGTCACTTTATTACAGAGTTTATGCACGAGATACAAGACCTCATAAACGATTGTGATACTTCTAAATATATTGAGGAGACAAGAAAGCGTCTTATCAATTGGCAAAATTGCCATTTTGATTGGGCTACAGATTATGTATATGGCATCGAAAAGGATTACCGACTTGTAAAAGTTGGTAAAGTCGGTTGCTATTTGCATGGTGATGGTTTGGCAAATGTTATTCTCAGCGATGGACTTGCCAATTTCTGCAACAAAGAATATAAGAGGAAATTACGCAAGCAGACTAATGATGGGCAAAAGGATAATCAACAGTTTGATATCATATTGAGTAACCCTCCATATTCTGTTTCATCATTCCGTCAGACAACTCGTGACTATTATACGGAGCAAGATTTTGAATTGTATAATTCATTGACTGATAATAGTTCTGAAATAGAATGCCTGTTTGTTGAGCGTACGAAACAGTTGCTTAAGGATGGCGGCATAGCAGGAGTTATTTTACCTGATTCAATTTTAAGCAATTATGGTATTTACACGAAAGCTCGTGAAATTATATTGCAATACTTTGATATTGTGTCAATTGCGAAATTAGGGGGTAATACATTTATGGCAACGGACACGCCTACTGTTGTTCTATTCCTACGTCGTAGGAATAACTATTTTTCAACAAACACAAAGAGTGCAGTTGATACGTATTTCTGTACATTAAATGATGTAACCATCAATGGCATTGAAACGCCTGCCTCAAAATATGTGGCTCACGTATGGGCTGGTCTTGATTACGCTGATTATGTTACATTGCTGCAAAAATCGCCAAATGAAAGAGTAAAGACACACGAAATATATGCAGAGTATAAAAAGAAGATATCTGCTAAGAGTGATGTAAAATTATGTGAATCAATATTAGGTATAGAGGCAGAAAAGCTTTTGTACTTTATTTTGGCATATCCCCAAAAAGTTGTTATTGTCAAGAGTGGAGAGAAAGATATTGAAAAACATTTCCTAGGTTATGAGTTTTCAACTCGTCGAGGAAAAGAAGGTATTCACGCAATACAGAAAGGTAGAAGCATTGATGAGTGTACTAACCTCTTCGATGCAAGTTGTTATAATAATTCGGACAAGGCAAGTACCTATGTGTATAGAGCTTTTAAAGGGGATTACACTTCACCTATAGCTGAGAGCATGCAACCACATATCTCTCGTATGTCTTTGGTAGATATGATAACATTTGATACTGCCACATTTGAGAAAAGATTATCCACTACATCAAAAAAAAAAGTAAAATTTAGTGATAAGTGGGAGCATGAGCGTATTCGAAACTCAATTGCCAAAATAAACGGGGCATTGACTAAAGTTCCAGAATCTGAAATTCTGACGATTGGAAAATATCCTGTTTACACTCAAGAGATCCAGGATGGTTTTGCAGGATTTTCAAATAATCCAAATCCTATTACTGATGTGCCAGTGGTTTTGTTTGGAGACCATTCTTGTATTGTAAAGTTTATCGAGGAACCATTTTTCAGAGGAGCCGATGGTACAGTTATATTGAAACCCAAGAAAGAGTATATTCCTAAATACTATTTCCATGTAGTGGAATATGTTGTGAACAAATTCTTAAATAAAACAAAATATGAACGACATAACAAGTATCTACAAGAACTGTATATCCCCAAACCGCCTATTGATATACAACGACAAATTGTAGTTGAAATGGAGGTAGTCAACAATAGAATTGTTGTATTGAACCGACAGATAGAGCAGAAAAAAAATGAAATAGAGACTTTGTTATCTTCAATTCAAGATAATGATAATAGTTTAAATATTATTGCTCCATTTGTCACTAAGTCTATTAAGTATAGCGATATAGAGTCTGAAACATATATTACAACAGATAATATGCTTCAGAACAGGTTGGGCGTTTTCCCATTTGACGGAGTTGCAAACATATATTCTATCACCGAATATAAGCAAAAGGATATATTGATCTCTAATATTCGTCCGTATCTTAAAAAGATTTGGTTTGCAGACAAGGATGGTGGATGTTCGAAAGATGTTCTCGTGCTTAGATCTGCTGACACGAATAAATATCTTCCTAAGTATATCTTCTATATGCTTCGTAGAGATGTTTTCTTTGACTATGTAATGGAGGACAAAAAGGGAATTAAGATGCCACGAGGCAATAAGGAAGATATAATGAAGTACAAAATTCCAATGCCTCATATTGATGAACAAAAACGCATTGTATCCCAGATAGAAGCATTAGAATTGGAGATTACTAAGGCTCGAACTTTGATTGAAAATGCAGCGAGTGAGAAACATTCAATACTTGATAAATATCTGTAAAAATGCGTGATAGTAAGAAGGATAAATGTATTTCTTTGCAGGATATGTATAGGAAAATGATGAGTACATTAGCCTCTGCAGATTATGATTATTCCAAATGGGAAAAGGTTGGTGATGTATATAAACAATTTCCCATTTATGATACATCTAAATATGAATCAATGTCGTCTTCAAATATCATACTTAATAAAGAAACATGCCTAGTGGGAGTGAAATAATAACCGATGTTGATGTTAACTTGTACTCTAATGCAGCGGTTGAGTTAGATAAAAACGAGAAGAGTATTTGAACAAAATACATTCTATCACAGGTTGAAATATTATTGCGTACTATTTTGGATGTCTCAAAGCTCCGGATACGCCCCATGTGTCGATTGATGAACAAGATAAAAGATGCTTTCATGACGACTGCATATAAGTTGGATAAAGCAAAAGGACTTGATTTGATTCTTCATATTCTAGGTGGTGATATTGCAGCAACAGAAAGCATTGTTACATATTTGAAGAGCATATTCAATGGTGATGTAAGAGCGTTTATTCCACAGATTTCTATGTCAGCAGGAACAATGATAGCAATGTCTTGCAAAGAAATTATAATGGGAGAGCAATCCTCATTAGGCTCTATTGATCCTCGGATGGGTGGAATTGCTTGTCAAGCTGTTGATGATGTTCCCAAAAATCCTGCAGCATTAGGGCTATGGCAAACAATTATATCGGAATATCATCCCACATTTTGATAGCCTGTGAAAATGCTGTTGCGTGGTCTGCTCAATTAGCAGAGCAATGGTTAAGAGAAAATAATCCGGCTATAGATTTTGGTAAAATTAAAAATTTATTCTTGAATCAGAACAATAGCTGTTCTCATAGTAGAATCTATCTAAACAAGATTGTAAGAATGTAGGATTAAATGTAACTGATTTAGAGGCAAATCAAGAATTGCAAGATGCAATTTTGAGTCTATACCATTGTTATATGATATTATTAGATAAATTCTTGATTTTCAAGATTGTTGAAAACAATATCGGTGGGCGATATATGCAGAATTATAACGCAAAATAGTCAAGAGTATCTTAAAAGTTGACGGATCTGTGTCCAGACACACTTTTTAAAACAGTACCGAGATAAAGGGTTTTTCTGTACGCAATATGCAGTGCATGATACAGTTCTTCAATGAATATAATAAGGATCTTACGATGGTGAAAGGTGTGGCTTCTTCAATTACGCAACCGCTGGTTGCGCAATTGGACCAATACAATTTCACCCTTCCTGTGAAACATCTGGGATGGGCTCATAATCTTATACTTATGCAGCAAGTCAAAGACATTAGGGCACGCTACTGGTATATGGTGCAGAGCATCATCTCCCACTGGTCAAAACGCTATTTGCAGGAAGCCATCAAACTTGACGATTACAGCAAGCATGGGGCGTTGGCTAATAACTTCACGGAAACTCTGCCCGGGTCGGAGGCAAATGGGGTGAAGTCAATGCTTAAAGACCCGTATATCTTTGATATGCTGACCTTCACCGATCAATACAATGAGCGTGATGTGGAAATCGGATTGGTTAATCATGTAGAGAAGTTCCTTGTGGAAATGGGGGCCGGATTTGCTTTCATGGGGCGGCAATATCACATAGATGTTTCGGGCGATGACTATTACATTGACATCCTTATGTATAACACATTCCTGCATCGCTATCTGGTAATTGAATTGAAAGATACTGAGTTCATGCCTGAATATATCGGTAAACTGAACTTCTATTGTTCTGCAGTGGATGATATTCTTTGCCGTGAAGGAGATAACAGGACTATCGGATTGCTGCTATGTAAGACTAAAGACCGCATCAAGGCAGAATATGCATTGCGCGACATTCAAAAACCTATCGGTATATCTGACTATGAGTTAGGACAAGCCTTGCCGAAGGATTTTCATGGTAGCTTACCTTCAATTGAAGAAATAGAGAAAGAATTAGATTCCGGCAGGTTTGCGGAAGAATAATGTCTTTATGAATTTTATGGCAGAGAGTATAATAATCATCGGAAGCGGACTCGGCGGACTTGAATGCGGAGTCATAATGGCTCGTCATGGTTTCAGGGTGACGGTGCTGGAGCAGGAACGGCAGATCGGCGGCAGCCTGCAGACCTTTATTCGCAAAGGCTCGGACGGCAGGGCGCACAGCTTTGACACAGGGTTCCATTATGTCGGCGGACTGGATCCTGGGCAGCCTCTTTATACATTATTCAGATATTTCGGGCTTCTGGATCTTCCATGGAAGTGCCTGGACAAGGACTGCTTCGATGAAATATCATTTGCGGATGCCGAATGCCGCGAGGTTACATCATATCCTGTCGCATCTGGACATCTCCGTTTCGCTGAACGCCTTGCCGAATATTTTCCTGAACATGAGTCAGAACTGCGTGAATACTCAAGGGAACTGAAGCGCATAGGCGACAGGATGTTCGACTCTTTCAAGCCTGACTCGGAAATGTTCGAGCTGTTCGGCAAGTCTGCTTATGAGTTCCTGTGCGCGTCAATATCAGACCAGAGGCTTCGTGACGTACTGTCAGGTTCCATGATGAAGATGGAACTGGATCGTGACACTCTCCCTGCGTATGTATATATCCAGGCCACCAACTCGTTCATAGACAGTGCGTGGCGTCTCGGCTATGACCATGGGAGAAAGCTCGGCGGCGGAGCGCTGATAGCACATAGGCTGGCTGATGAGCTCCGCTCACTCGGAGGCGAGATCTTGACAGGCAGGAAGGTCAATGCCATTCATGTGTCAGATGACGGACGTGTCTCAGGAGTGGATGCCGCAGCAGCTGGTGGAAACGTGGAGCATTTCACGGCGGACTGGATTATATCTGATGTGCACCCAGCTGTTACCGTGGGGCTTATAGACAGCTGCAGGCAGGTGAAGAAAGTCTTCCGCAACAGAATGGAGAACCTCAGGAGTTCCTATGGGGTGTTTACGGCGAACATTGTCCTGAAGCCGGGAATATTGCCATACATGAACAGAAACCTTTTCGTGCATAGGCATGGCGCAGATCTGTGGGGAACGGACTATAAATGCACAGACAGTATCATGGTGCACTTCTATCCTCCTGAAAAGCCTCATGGGAAATATGCAGACTGCATTGACATACTCTCACCTATGGACTGGAGCATCATCGGAGAATGGGACGGGATGACGCCGGGAACGCGTGGAAAGGAATATGAAGCATTGAAACAGAAGAAGCTGGATGAGTGCCTTGACCTTCTGGATGCACGTATTCACGGGATACGCAGCTGCATCGACAAGGCCTATCTCAGCTCGCCTCTTACGTGGCACAGCTACACGTCTTCGCCATACGGCTCCGCATTCGGGGTGTCAAAGGACTATCATAATCCCCTGACTACATTCCTTTCTCCGCGGACACCTCTGCCGAACCTTCTCCTTACAGGGCAGAGCCTGAATCTACATGGCATTCTCGGAGTATCCAAGACCGCTGTAATAACATGCGGCTGCATCCTTGGTGCGGAAGTGCTGGAAAAGGAGATACAGGATCATTTAGAAGCTGTTTCGAAATGATTAAAAGTTGTTTGAGGTAAAATCCCTTCATCTTTTTCCCGGGTCTTCAGGTCAGATAGCCACCGCTATCTTCCCTGAATCCCTGGTTGAACTTGAAGTTTTTTCCTCTCAAACCTTCAGATAATAATTTCAAAACAGCTTCTTATGATATCATTAATTTCATTAAATTTGCAGTCTGTGTACAGATATTAAATCAGATAATATGAAGAATGTGCTGGTTACAGGCGGAAGCCGTGGAATCGGGCATGCAATATGCGTGCGTCTGGCTTCTGAAGGATACCATGTGATAATAAACTATGTGTCGAACGATGCGGCGGCACAGAAGACTCTTGACCAGGTGACAGAGGCCGGCGGTACCGGTGAGCTGCTGAAATTCGATGTCAGCGATCACGAAGCATCGGAAAAGGCCATCAAGGGATGGCAAGCCGCTCATCCGGACGAGTTTATCGAGGTGCTGGTGAACAATGCCGGAATCCGTCGCGACAATCTGCTGCTATGGATGGAGCAGGATGACTGGTACAAGGTGATGAAGACGAACCTGGACAGTTTCTACAATGTCACACGCCCTGTTCTCCAGCCGATGGTCGTGCACAAGCGTGGGCGTATCGTGAACATGGCTTCGCTTTCCGGACAGAAGGGGCTTCCAGGCCAGACTAACTACTCTGCCGCTAAAGGCGGAATCATAGCGGCCACCAAGGCGCTGGCTCAGGAAGTCGCCGCCAGGAAGGTGACAGTCAATGCCGTCGCTCCTGGATTTATCCGTACCGATATGGTGGAAGGGCTGGATGAGGCTGAGCTGAAGAATACCATTCCGGCCAAGCGTTTCGGTGAACCGGAGGAAGTGGCAGAACTTGTCGCTTTCCTCGTCTCGGACAAGGCTGCCTACATAAACGGCCAGACGATCTCCATCAACGGAGGACTTTACGAATAACAGATGCTTAATTGATTGAAAGTCATGAAATACAGGATATTGTTCACATTGGCGGTAGTCGGGATGCTTTCCGGAATGCCGGCCGTGTCAGGTGTGGCTCCGGCTGCTTCAATGCCGGCTGCTCCTGCAGCAGATGCATCCGCGATAATCTCCAGGATAGAGAAGGCGAACTCCGCTATGAGGACCATCGAGTGCAAGTTTCACCAGGTCAGGACAATAAAGGCCTCGGGCAAGACCAACGCCGCTGACGGGGACCTCTATTACAATGTGGATGGGCGTCTTGCGATGCGGTTCACCGCTCCGCAGGGCGAATATATAATCTCCAGCGGGAACAAGTTCTATGTGCATAGAGGCCCTAAGAATGCCGTCTTCGACGTTACGAAGAATGCGATAGTGGCTAATATGGCAGGGACATTGACCGGATGCGTGAAAGGTAACCCGGAAAAAGTCGCGAAAAGCAGCAACTATGAGATTGCCGTGGAGGAAAAGCTTGAAGGATATGTGATTACACTAACTACTGACAATGCTGCCAGACGTGGCTATTCAAGGATTGTCCTCACCTACAGAAAGTCCGACTGCATACTCGTGAAGATGATAATGGACGAGCCTTCGGGTGTGAGCACGACATACGAGATGAGCGATATCCGCAAGAACACCACATTCCCTGACGATGTGTTCAAGGTTCCTGCGCGTCAGCCTGCCTCGCGATAGGCTTGGAATCTGCTTTGAAATGACATATATGCCGGGTCGTCATTGGCCCGGCTTTTTCGTGGCCTGCTCTCCGTTGAGCTGATATTTTCTTGGCGAGCAGCCTGTTGCTGCCTTGAAATATTTGCAGAAGAAAGACGAGTTCGGGAAATTCAGCTTGTCGCTGACCTGCTGGACAGAATAGGACTTGGAGATAAGCATGACTTTCGCCTCCAGGATCACATTCTCCTTTATTATGTCACCCGGCTTCTTCCCGAGCGACTCAGTGATAAGCCTGGCAAAATACTTAGGAGACAGGCAGCACTTCTCTGCATAGAACGACACACTCCGCTCTGTACTGCAATACTCGTGGACATCATTCAGAAACTTCAGGATCATCTCCTTCTTCCTCGGGATTGTCGTCACACTCCTGTGGCTTCCGGACTTCATCAGGCATGTGGCGAGCAACGCCATTGCCGTGTGCGTGAAACTGAGCAGGACTTCAGGACGGAATTCCAGCTCTGAGATCTCGAATGTTTTCCTGAAATAGATGTAGCTGTTCACATACGTGTCGCAGATTTCGTCATTGAGATGCAGCACCGCAGGACCACCATGCCGGATTAGCCATTTCCTCACGGTCTCGGAACCCTTCATAGGCGATTTCGTCATGAAATCGTTGGACGTGGCAATCAGAACCACCTTGCAGTCATTTGAAAGGGAGACCTTTTCCGCAATAAACCCTGGCATCCCAAGCAGCACGTCATTTTTCTCCAGATGGAAATTCTGCTGATTCAGTGTCAGGTCAATGCTGCCTTCCACGCATGTCAGGTACAGGGCCACGAGAATCTTGGTCGGAAGCGGCCCGTCTATAGGCGCACCGATGTTCCTGTCGCCTGGCTCCATGTCCAGATTGTCATCGATTATGGCAATGTTCTCAAATGTCAGCGCATGCCCTGAAGGCTGAAACATCCCGAGCCGTATTTTCGGCAGGCTCCCTGCATTGTTATAGGAATTCTCCATTTTTCTATCGTCAAAACCTCCAAATATAACCTTTTATTCTGACAATTCATCATCTGGTGGAAAAATCAAAAATCAGGAAATCGGCGAAAATTTAAACCGCTTCTCAAGCAGTTCGTCAGAAATTGTTAAATTTGTAATGATTGATCAGAAGGCAATGCAGATGGAACTGGAATTGTTCAGGGAAATACTAGGAATAGAATCTACCAGCGGAACAGAACGCCGGTTTGCAGAGTTTCTGGAAAAGAAATTTCCGGAGCTGGAACCTGGCTGCCGGTGTGTCCGGTACGAGGTAGGGGACGGGACTTTGAACCTGCTTTTCCGATGGGGCGGTGATTCCATGGAAAAGCTCCCGAAAGTCCTGCTCTGTTCTCATCTGGATACCGTACCGCCCTATATCTCTCCTGAATTCAGGATGATAGCATCCGGGACAATGCTTCCTGACGGCAGGACTGCCGTTTCAGACGACATCCTGATAACAGGGAGGGGAAGCTGCGATGCCAAGGGACAGTTCTTCTCCATGTGGTCTGCATGCCGGCAGCTTGCAGCGGAAGGCTTCAGGGACTTCGGACTATTGTTGCTCGCAGGTGAAGAGACCGGTTCTTTCGGAGCAAAGGCATTTGACCGTGACTGTCCTGGCTCTGAATGGATTATAGTCGGGGAGCCTACTGACAATATGATGGTTTCTGCATCCAAGGGGACCAAGTCTTTCAATGTCACTGTCCGGGGAAAAGCCTGCCATTCCGGATATCCGGAGCTTGGACATAGCGCTGTCGATATTTTCATTGATATGATTGACAGGCTGAAAGGCATTGATTTTCCCGTGGATTCTGACCTTGGAGCGACAACATGGAACATCAGCAGGCTGGTTTCCGATAATCCGCAGAACATACTCAGCCCGCTGCTGACATGCCGGATTTATTTCAGAACCACATTCGCTTCTGACCGTATGGTACAGGAGGTGATGGCAGGTATGGCGTCTGAAAATGTTGAAATTGAAGCTCTTGGCGGAGATACACCGATGCGCTATACGACTTTTGACGGATACGCTGCCAAGCCTGTCGCATTCGGCAGCGATACTCCACGGCTTTCTAAGTTCACTCATCGTTCACTCTGCGGTCCCGGCTCCATATCCGTGGCACATACAGCTTCGGAATATGTGCTGGAGAGTGAGCTGGAAAAAGCATGCTGGCAGTATGCGGATATGACCAGGCGCATATTGACACATAATAACACTAAAGATATTGCACTATGAATCAGCTGATTATTGCCATATTGACGCTGCTGCTGGCTGTCTCGCCGAAGATTATCATACCGGCGCCTGCTGAGATTTCCGAGAGCCAGGGTGAATACGTCTTGCCTGAGCGCCTGTCATACAGCATTGTGTGCCGTGCTGATACTGCTGGTCTTGCATCACTTGAAAAATACATCGCGTCTTCCGGGATTGCTGCCGTGAAGCAGGCAAAAGCCGACGTCGGCATTGTCATAGGTGACAGAAAGCTTGACCGGCGGTTCTCCGGGGAAAGGGACTATGTGCGTGAGTCCGCATACATGCTGGAAGTAAGGCCTGATGGCATCAGCATCAGGGCGCTTGCACCTAAGGGAGCATTCTATGCGCTGCAGAGCTTACGGCAGATGGCGCTGAATGGGAAAAACCTTGTGCAGTGCTCCGTTACTGACTGGCCACGTCTGCCATATAGGGGCATGATGCTGGACATATCCAGGAACTTCTATGGGAAGGAATTTATTAAGAAACAGATAGATGCGATGGCACTGATGAAGCTGGACAAGCTCCATCTCCATCTTACGGATGATGCCGGATGGCGCATACAGATAGACTCCAGGCCAAGGCTTACAGACATGGCTGCGTGGCGTGTCGGGGAAACCTGGAGCCAGTGGGTGGAATCCGGCTATCAGTATTCTCAGAAAGGCGCCCAAAATGCCTCAGGAGGGTATCTGACGAAGAGCGATGTCCGTGAACTTGTTTCGTATGCCGCTGAACGCCAGATAGATATCATACCGGAATTCGAGATTCCGGGACATAGCCGCGAGGTCATTCATGCATACCCTGAGCTTGCGTGCATTGACAGAGACGGGAATCCTGCCATGAACACATCTGACATGTGTCCGGGAAGCGGCGCATTGCTGGACTTCATCAGCGATGTCATCGGGGAGCTTGTGGAGATGTTTCCTTCTGAATATATCCATATCGGAGGTGACGAGGCTTCGCGGCAGGCATGGAAAGGCTGCCCTCATTGCCGGAAGATCATGGAAGATGAACATATCTCCAGTTTGGCAGGTCTGCAGAGCCTGATAACACGGAAAGTGGAGAAAATAGTCGAGGCTCATGGCAGAAAGATGCTTGGATGGGATGAGATAATGGAGGGAGGCCTTTCTGACAATGCTGTCGTGATGTCATGGCGCGGTACGGAGCAGGGCATGGAGGCGATGGCTGCCGGGCACGATGTCATCATGACCCCGAATGCATACTATTATCTGGACTATACACAGGATGCTCCGATATATCAGCCGGAAGCGATGGGCGGTTATCTTCCGCTTGAGAAGGTGTATTCATACGATGCCGATGTCCCTGATGTGCATCTCCTTGGTGTCCAGGGAAATATATGGACAGAACATATATCGTCGCCGGAACGTCTGGAGTATATGGCTTATCCGCGGGCATTTGCTGTGGCGGAAACTGGATGGAGCCAGGTCTCGCGTAAGGATTACGATGATTTCCGCAGGAGGGCATCTGCCATGTGTGCTTCATTGAAATCGCTGGGCTACAGCCCTTTCGATATTGACAATGAATTCGGGGCAAGGTATGAGTCCACGGTGGGTGTGCAGCATCTGGCACTCGGCAAGCCTGTTAAGGTATTGACACCTTATGCTGAAAAATATAGCGCCGCCGGCGATGCTTCGGTCAATGACGGCCTGTGCGGTGACTGGGCATACGGCGATGGCCGCTGGCTTGGATTCTGCAGCGACATTGACATAATCATTGACCTGGAGAAACAATGTCCGGTACATTATGTCGGGGCTGCGTTCATGTCTCAGAGGACCAATTATGTCGGTCTGCCTGAACGGGTGGAGATTTATCTGTCAGATGACGGGGAGAACTTCACGAAAGCAGCTTCGGCATATTCGGAACTTCCTGCTGATACGGCGGAGATGTCCTATGTGACATTGCCGTGTGTGATAAACGGAAATGCCCGCTATGTCCGTTTCAAGGCGTTCAGGCGAGACATGCCGTTCCATGACTGGCTGTTTATTGATGAAATTGTGGTGAATTGATATGATACTGATGAAATTCGGCGGCACATCCGTCAAAGATAAGAATGCGATAGAGCGTGTCATCTCGATCGTGCGCGGAAGGATGGCGGACAAGCCTCTTGTAGTGGTGTCTGCCCTGGCAAAAGTGACTCGTGTCCTGTGCAGTATAGCAGAAGAGGCTGAAGCGCAGCACCTGAAGGAAGTGGATGAGCTGCTGGACTCATTGCGTGACAGGCATACGTCGCTTGCGGCTGAGCTGCTTTCTGATAATCCGGGAATTCTGGCGGAATGTG
The DNA here is from genome assembly GCA_934691625.1 of uncultured Bacteroidales bacterium. Taxonomy (GTDB): domain Bacteria; phylum Bacteroidota; class Bacteroidia; order Bacteroidales; family UBA932; genus Cryptobacteroides. The sequence goes on from CAKUTA010000002.1 coordinate 329,809, forward strand.
TGTCCGATGTTAATTCGATCCTGGACTCGCTTGCGGATTTCGCGCATGGCGTATGCCAGATAGGCGAGCTGTCTCCGCGCAGCTACGCACGCATTGTCTCGACTGGCGAGGTCCTCTCGTCCAAGATTGTGGCTGCCGCAATGAATGTCTATGGCCTGAGCTGTCGCTGGCTGGATGCACGTAAGATGATTGTCACGGATTGCAGCTACATGTCTGCTGTTCCTGATCTTGATGCTACCGGTGCCAATGTGAGACGTCTGGTCCCTGAGGCTGCGAAAGGCGTGGCGGTCGTTCTGACTCAGGGCTTCATCGCTTCTTCCACGGAGGGTTCCCCGTCGGTGCTCGGGTTTGAGGGCTCTGATTATTCTGCGGCGATTTTCGGCATGGCTCTGGATGCGGAACGCATTGAGATATGGACAGATGTGGACGGGATACGCAGCGCGGATCCCCGTAAGGTGCCGGAGACACGCAGGATAGAGAAAGTGTCGTATGACGAGGCTTCGGAAATGGCATATCTTGGTGCACGTGTCCTTCATCCGCTTACAATCGAACCGGCCAGGCGCCGGAATATTCCTGTGTATGTGCTCAATTCCATGTCCCCTGAAGCTCCAGGCTCCATAGTGACGTATGAACAGGTGAAGCCTGGCCCGAAGAGTGTTGCAGTGAAGGAAGATATTGATTATCTTGAGATTACATCGGAAAAGATAGTCGGTGTGACGGCTATGCTTGCCGGCATATTCAATGCAGCTGCTGCGAATGCAGTGAAAGTGGTGCTTGCTGGGGCGTCAGAGGCGCGTGCAGGCATTACGCTGGAAAGCGGACAACCTGGTTTCGAGGCGTTTGTGTCGCAGCTTAGGGACACCTTCGGGGTGATGGTGTATAAGGATAAGGCTGAAGTCTCTGTCGTTGGCAATGCTGCCGTGACAACGCCAGGGCTTTCCGACAAGATCTTGTCGGCTGCCGGGGATGCAGCAGTCTATATGACCTCACAGAGCCCTACGCTGCTCAGCACAAGCATTGTCGTGGACAAGGCTGCTACCGGAGATATCGTGGTGCGGCTGCATGATGCGCTTTTTGCTCAATGCGCTGATTAATAGGTGTATAGCTATTTTCAAAATAGCACGATTTACTATTTTGAAAAGCGTTAATATGCTGATAAATAATGATTTAGAATTTATTTTTATGATGGAAGTTCTCATAAGCGGCTACGGACGTATGGGCAGGATGATAGAAGGAGTCCTGCAGTCCAGGGGCCTGGCATGTTCCGGAAAGACGGAAGATATACAGTCCGTCGACAAGGAAACAGCGAAGAGGAGCATCTGCATTGACTTTACAGTTCCTGATGCGTTCAGGGCTAACTACAAGTTCATAGCAGAGAATTTTGCTGCTGCTGTGGTCGGGACCACGGGCTGGTACGACATCAGCGGCGAGGTGTTCGCGTATTTCGAGAAATGCGGGACTCCGCTGGTCTGGGCGTCCAATTTCTCTGTTGGGGTCAATGTCTTCTCTGCTGCTGTCGATATGGTTTCCAGGCTTCTTGCAAAGGCTGGCGGCTATGCTCCGTATATCGTGGAAAAGCATCATTGCCATAAGCTGGATGCTCCAAGCGGTACGGCGAAGACACTGGCGGCTGACATTGACCGCAATATGGGAGTGAAGACGGATGTCGCTTCTGTGCGTGTGGGTGAGCTTGCCGGTATCCATACTGTGGGATTTGAGGGTGGATGTGACCGCATAACCATTGAGCATGAGGCGTTTACGCGGCGGGGCTTTGCGGAGGGTGCTGTCATGGCTGCCGGAATGGCTGAGCGGCTGCTGTCAGATACAGGCAGGACACGGAATGTTTATGAGTTCCGTGAACTCTTTATTGGTAACGCTCATTGATGTCAGCTTTTTTCGGATGCGTAATTTAGAAGCTGTTTTTAAATTATTATCTGAAGGATTGAGAGTAAAAAGCTGCAGGTTCGACCGGGGAGCCGAGTAAGATAGCTGTGCCTATCTGACCTGAAGACCCTGGAAGAGGATGAAGGAATTTTACCTCAAAAAACTTTCGGACTTCTGCACTTCAGGCTTGCACCAGATAAAGTGGGCAAGCATAAAAGCATATATTTTCAGTTAATTAATTAAATATCAGCATATTAATATTTTCAAAATCGTCATATATGCTATTTTGGAAAATGCTGAATAATTGTAAATTAACGAATTGAGAAGCGGCACTGAGGGCTACAAGCCTAAAGTGTATAGTTTCGAAAACTTTTAATCATTTCTAAGCAGATTCTTAGTAAAACATTGATATAATGGAATTCAAAGGACTTGGGACGGCGCTTGTCACGCCGTTCATGAAAGGTGAGGTGGACTGGGATGCCTACAGGATGCTGGTAAGGCGTCAGGTGGCTGCTGGGGTGGATTTCCTCGTACCGCTTGGCTCGACGGCAGAGACCCCATGCCTTGATGATGCCGAGAAAGTGAGGCTTCTTGATATCGCCAGGGAGGAGAGCAATGGCCTTCCGGTGGTTGCAGGCGTAGGAGCAAACTCGTTGACAGGCACTGTGCATAACATGCGCGTCCTTGACGGCCATGGGGCGGATGCCTATCTGGTGGTGGTCCCGTTCTATAACAAGCCTACACAGGAAGGGCTGTACAGATATTTCAAGGCTGTGGCGGAAGAGACTGACAGGCAGGTTATTCTGTACAATGTTCCTGGGCGTACCGGTACGAATATGAAGACAGAGACGACACTGCGTCTTGCGGAGATACCGAATGTGACGGCGGTCAAGGAGGCATCCGGAGATGTGGCACAGATTATTGATATCAGGCGCCAGGCCCCTGAAGGTTTCAGCGTGTTGAGCGGAAATGATGACCAGACGCTTCCGCTTATGGCAAGCGGCGCCGATGGTGTGATAAGCGTGGTGGCTAATATAGCGCCTCAGCTTATGAAGGCATTGACCAGGGCTGTGTCTGCGTCAGATCTTAAGGAGGCTATCCGCCTGAACAACATCCTCGTGCCTCTGTATCATGCCTGCTTTGCCGAGAGCAATCCTATTCCTGTGAAAGCTGCGCTTTCGCTTATGGGCTTGTGCTCTGACGAGATGCGTCTGCCGCTTCTGCCTGCATCAGACAGCACCAGGGAGCTGCTTTCCGGAGTGCTGCGTGGGCTGGGCCTGTTATAGTGGAGTGAGGCGTAACATTGGCGCACCTGCGCTCGGCAATAACAGCTGCGTTGTTAGGACGGCTATTGAAGCGTGAAATGTAAGGTGCTGAATGATAGTGGTATATGTGTTTTCAGAGTTGTGATTCTAATGACTCTGAAAGCGGTTAAATAGTTGATATATAATAGATTATTCTCCACGGGCAGATGTGCATCTGTCGTGTTCCGGTTAGATGTTGTAGATTATGGATATTACGAAAGAGCGGTTTCTTGAGGTCTGTGCAGACCTTGAAGCCGGAAAGATACGGGTCGCCGAGAAGGTTGACGGAAAATGGGTTGTGAACTCATGGATAAAGGAGGTGATACTGGCTGGGTTCCGTCTGGGAACGCTTGCCGACATGTCGGAAGGGCAGTTCAGCTTCATTGACAAGGACACTATTCCTGTCCGCAGGTTTACAGTGGAGGACAAGATCCGTATCGTTCCTGGAGGCAGCTCTGTACGTCGTGGCGCATACCTTGCCCCGTCAGTGATAATGATGCCTCCTGCATACGTGAATATCGGTGCTTATGTAGATGCAGGATCAATGATTGATTCACATGCGCTTGTGGGGTCATGTGCGCAGATCGGCAGGAATGTCCATATTGCAGCTGCCGCCCAGATCGGGGGAGTGCTTGAGCCTGTTGGGGCAATGCCTGTAATCATCGGGGACAATGTCTTTATCGGCGGGAACTGCGGTGTCTATGAGGGCGTCCTTGTGGAAGATGGGGCAGTGCTTGGATCTGGTGTGATAATCAACAGATCTACAGCGATCTACGATGCTGTATCAGGCGTATATATACGTCCGGATGAGGATGGACGTCTGGCCGTTCCTGCCGGGGCTGTGGTCGTGGCAGGAAGCCGTCCTGTACGCCGTGGACCTGGGGCTGCGGAGGGTATCCATGTCTATACGCCTGTGATTGTGAAGTACAGAGACGGCAAGACAGATGCGTCAGTGGAGCTGGAGGACCTGCTGCGATGACATTCTATAAATATCATGGTGCAGGGAATGATTTTCTCATTGCTGACGGACGGGACATCCGCATTGACCTGACTCCGGAGTGGATTTCTGCCATTTGTGACAGGCATACGGGCGTAGGCGCTGACGGGGTGATGATTTTGGAGCGTGATCCGGCGGCTGATTTCAGGATGCGCTACTATAATTCTGATGGTTCAGGCGGGATGATGTGCGGTAACGGAGGGCGCTGCATAGTGGCTTTCGCCGCGGATCTCGGATATACTCATTTCCTGTTTAATGCCCCTGACGGGCAGCATGTTGCGGAAATTGTGACAGCGAAGGAGGCTGAGGCTGTTTCAGACCTGGGTTGCCATCCCCGACTTTCCGTGGGCACGGCTGCTTGCGGCGGCTTCACGACAGAATCCCGTATCGTCAGGCTGAAGATGCGTGATGTGGAAAATGCTGTTCCATATCCGCGGGATGGCTCTCAGGCTCTTGGCGCTGAACTGGATACCCCGGGGATGCTTGGCGGATGCGACTGGTTTCTTGATACCGGGACCCGTCATCTTGTGCGCTTCGTGAACGATGTCGCGGATTACGATGTGACAGGAGAGGGGAGGATCCTGCGCCATGACCGGCGCTTTGCACCTGCCGGAGTGAATGTGAATTTTGTCCAGGTCAATGTCCCTATATCTTGTCATGACGGAAGCTCTGCTGTGCATGGTGCCATAACGGTGCGGACGTTTGAGAAAGGCGTTGAGGATGAAACCCTTGCATGCGGCACAGGGATTGTCGCGTCTGCACTTGCCACATGGCTGTCCACTCCCCGCCATTCCTCAGGTGCGCATGGAACTCCTGTGCGGATAGATGTCAGGGCACGTATCTCGGATCTGTCCGTCACTTTCACTCCTGAGCTGAGGCATGCTGACGGTACGTCAGGTTTCCGTGCGGAAAATATCTGGCTGGAGGGTCCTGCGGCCTATGTATGCCGTATCGAGATATGATGTCTGGATTTTAAGAAGTTGCTTTGAAATGTTGAGGTAAAATTCCTTCATTTTCTTCCAGAGTCTTCAGGCCAGATAGACACCGCTATCTTTTCCGAATCCACGGTTGAATCTGAAGTTTTTTCTTCTCAAACTTTCAGATAATGATTTCAAAACAACTTCTAAGAATTTCCCCTGGCTACGTATTTATATCTTCACGTCCTTGACCAGGTTCATATCAAGCTCATGGATGCTTCTGGCTGCCTTTCTGTATGCTGACTGCGAGGTGAAGCCAGATGCGGCAGCGATCTCCCCGTCGGAGGCCTCTGGATGTGCTGCCCGGTACAGCTCGGCATGGCGCAGCCTGAACATGTTCACCATGTTGTAGTATCCGATCTGCGAGATGTAGCGTGATGCCAGCGCAGCCCTTTCGCTGCTGATTTCATCAAGTATGTCGGACTTCAGAAGATGCGGCTCCAGATATCTTCTGGAGATGATGGCATTGACAATGCCCTTGACGGCCTCCTGCATATCTTCGTCATTGGGGGTGCATGCTCTCTCTTTTTCATCCAGGCTCTGCGTCATCAGGCTCAGCATCTCTTTCCTGTTCCATTTGTGGATACGGTCGCATGCCTCTTCCTCTCCGATAATCCTTTGAGGATGAAGTATTACGCAGAGCAGCTCCACCATCCAGAATGAAAAGATTATATCGGAGGCCAGCTTTATCCATCTGTTTCCTGTCAGGAATATAAGCCACATGGCGGCGACCCATATGAGAGGACCCCAGATTACACTCTTTGCGAATTTGTAGGGGAAATCATCGTCGCTGGAGAAATTGTCCTTATGGAACCGCTCGATCTCTTTCTTCAGCCAGGACAATGTCTGTATCAATATGCCGGTCAATGAGACTCCACATACTCCGGTAAGTAACAGCCCTTTCCGTGATGTCATCCATCCGTCGTGCCCTGAGGCTATGGAAATGAGCATTGCCGCAGTCAATACCGCAGGGAACACGAGATATGCCTTCCATAGACTGCTGTCTTCCTTTATTGCGCGGAAATACTTTTCGAAAAGGGCCGCGAAACAGACGGGGTAATAGATGATGCCGAAGATCCGGATGTAGTTCCAGACCGCATTGTCTCCAGGGGCCAGAAGATATGGCGCCTCCAGGATGATTGCGCAATAGAAGAATGATACAATTTTTCTGGCAGGGTAGAAATATCCTGCGTTCTCATTGAAAGGCCTGCACATGTGCTTCCATCTTACCGCTCCGCACACAAGCCCCGTGACAATGAATACGAGACACCCTGCTGCAAAAAGATGCCACTCCGTCAGCTGATACCCCATGACCTATACCTCTTTCAAAATATTCATATTCAATATCTTTCCAAAGATACGGAAAATCATCTCACCATCAAAGCTTTTGGGCGCCATCAGGCATCTGCCGTCATCATCACGATGCAGGATTGGGCTTGAAAAGGTGTGCTAGCTTTTGTTTTTAACTAATTGATTAACTATCAATATATTAGTGTTTTTCAAAATCGCGACATACGCTATTTTGAAAAACGATAGATAATTGACAGGAAATGGATTAGGTGAAAATGCAGACGAGCCATCCTGCATTGCCCTATTATGGCAAACAAGTCAGAGCGGATAGTTTGACTTATTTTCCGTTGAGCCCTTATTCTGCGCCTTGCACACCTGGCTGTACAGAAAAAAGCGGCAACTGAAAATCAGCTGCCGCTTTTCGTGCGGATGGTGAGACTCGAACTCACACAGGCCAACGCCCACTACCCCCTCAAAGTAGCGTGTCTACCATTTCACCACATCCGCATGTGTGAATGATGTCTCTTTCACTTTGGGACTGCAAATATAGATATACTTTGCGAAACTCCAAAATTTTTTCGGCTTTTTTCGCCGGTTTATGAAAAATATGTCATTACGCGGTTCCGGAATTTCGTAATTCAATGGAAAATACCTAATTTTGCAGCCGTTATCCACGAGCTGGGTGACATAGGTTTTTATTATTAACTATTAAAACAGACTCACAATGGCTGTTAAAATTCGTCTTCAGCGCCACGGTAAGAAGAATTTCGCATTCTTCCACATTGTTGTGGCAGACACACGCGCGCCTCGCGATGGTCGTTACATCGAGCAGATCGGCTCCTACAACCCTAACACAAACCCTGCAACTATCGTTCTTGACAGCGAAAGGGCATTGGCATGGCTTAAAGTAGGTGCTGAACTTACTCTCGTTACTCGCCGTATCCTCTCTTATGAGGGCGTTCTTCTTAAGAAGCATCTCGATGGCGGTGTTGCCAAGGGAGCTCTCACACAGGAGCAGGCTGACAAGAAATTCGCTGACTGGAAAGCTCAGAGAGATGCCAAGATCGAGGCTAAGAAGCAGGGGCTTGACAAGGCTGCCGCTGACAAGGCCAAGGCTGCTGCTGAGGCAGAGGTGAAAGTAAACGAGGCCAGGGCAGAGGCTCTTGCCAAGAAGAAAGCTGAGGCTGAGGAAGCTGCAAGAAAGGCCGCTGAAGAAGCTGCTGCCGCTAAGGCTGCAGAGGAAGCAGCAGCTGCACCAGCAGAGGCACCTGCACAGGAAGCTTAATTCCGGCAACATGTCAGAGGACATTGACTTGATACAGGCTGCCAGGATCATCAAATCCAACGGCACTGATGGCGAGCTCCTTGTGGGCTTCCGTGATATAATGCCTGAAGACATTGACATTCAGGAACCGGTGTTCATCTATTCGGATGGACTGCCGGTTCCGTTTTTTATTGAAAAAATTGTCCCGAAAGGACGTGACAAGGCGCTTCTGCGGCTTGTGGATATCCATACCTTCGAGGATGCGGAAGAGCTTGCCGGGCAGGCGGTATATGTTAATGCCGGAGACTATGAGGATGTCGCTGCGGATGACGAGGGCGAGTTCTCCATGCTTGAAGGCTGGACTCTCTGCCGTGAAGACGGGACTAAGGCTGGGATCATTACCGATTATGAGGACATTCCCGGGAATCCATGTCTATATGTGGATACGGAAAACGGACAGGTGATGATTCCTCTCCATGAAGAACTCGTCCTGTCCGTGGATGATGAGAACCAGGTACTTACAATGCGCGTACCTGATGGCCTCCTATAAAACTCTTTCTGTCTCCAGCACGGTATCCATGCCGTTGTCCGTCTTTACATCAGCATAGAACGATGCTTCTGCGCATCCTATGTACGGAGCAAGCCACAGAAATCCTATTCCAAGTGTGAGGATTGACAATATATACCATCCTATGAAGCTGAGCTGGAGGTAGAAATAATCGAATTTACGGCCCTTCATCAGTTTGCGACTCAGGTCAATAGCTTGATTTATGGAGAGTTCCGGATGCTCCACCAGAATGTATGGTGTCATGGCGTATGAATATGCCTTGATGATACCGGGTATAATCAGCAGCAGGGACCAGAGCGAGATGTACAGCACCATGACGAACATCCCCAGGGTGATGTGCAGCCAGTTGCTGAAGCCTAGAGAGAATGTGTTGTTGGTGAGTCTGTTGTCTCCAGTTTCAAGCAATACCCTGAAGCTGTTGGAGAAACCTGCGGCTATAGGAAACAGCACAAGGATGACAAGGAGGCTGAATCCATAGGTCAGATATGCCGGGAAAATGGGCGCTCCGCCTGCCATCAGGCTTGTCCTGTTTCCCATATCCGGGCTGAGAAGCACGGTGGTGATGAGTATCATGATGATAGTTGCGACCAGCGCCTGAGGCCAGTTGCCATTCAGCGCCTTCAGCGCCTCATTCTTGTAGTCCTGATTCTGTTTCATAAAGCAGATTAAAAGATATGTTAAAAACGGCTCCGACCCGGATGCGAATCTCCGGAGCCGAAGCCGTCTATATGCAAAAATTGAGCCTTGTGGACTACTGCTCTACAGAAACACTGACGACCATCTCGTCAATGCAGCAGTAGAGAGGGAAGTTCTCCACATTGCACTCAAGGCTGAAATCGAGCCATTCGAAACGTGATATCTTGCTGATATCAACCTTTCTCCAGCCAATGTTCTCCTTCAGTCCGTCTTTTTCGTCGTAGCTGAGCAGGGTCTTGCTTATCGTTCCTGTCTCTATGCCGTTGACGTAAGCTGTAACCTTCAGCACTAGCTTATCCTCTACGCTGTTGAACGCTCTGACACCCCGGCTTGGGTTTCCGAACTTGGCTGTGTTCACGACATAATTAGTATTCGCTACCATCATCCTTGCCAGAGAGCATGTGCCGGACTGGCTGTAGGCGAAGACAATCTCATGCTCAGGCATTGTCGATTCACTCTTGCTGTCATGGAAGATTGCGCATCCATTGGAAAGGTATCCTGCGGTATCCGCTGCTACGCTGTATATGGACTTTTCATTGGCTGCGATATGCCCCTCCTCGATCTTTGAGTCCTTGAGCTTGGTGAGCATGAACCCTCCGAGGAACGTGGAATTGTCCTCATCACGCTTCCCATAGACTATGAGCGCATTTCCCTGCGAGAAGTCCATGTCGAACTTGATGCTGTCTTTCGTGTAGTCCTTCATGTCGTTGGACTCAAATGAACAATATGCGGTAAACTCGCTTTTGTAAGAGCCTTTTATACAGCTGCTTGCTGCCGCGGCCAGTGCCAATGCACACAGAATTGTCTTTAGTTTCATTATTATCTCTGGTTTCAAAAGTTTCTATCCCATGTATAAAATGCAGAATAAATGTTTTCTTGCATGCGCGAGACTGAATATTTGACAAAGGTATTCAATGATTTTGATTCCGGAAAGCCCGGATGCCCCAAATTGATGTTTTTCCGAAAAGAAAGAGTAACTTTATACGATTTTTTATGAAAGCTGAAAGTAAGATAAAATATGCCGTATCTGTTGCGCTCGCAGCAGTGCTGCTTTACTTCTCATTCCGTGGCATAAGCTGGGCGGATTTCTGGGAAGGCCTGCGTGCGTGCCGCTGGGAATGGATACTTGTGGCAATGGCTGCAGGCGTCATATCGTTCTGGTTCAGGGCGCTCCGGTGGCGTGAGCTGCTGCTGCCCATCGACCCGTCCACAAGGCGGAAAGTTTCGTTCAATGCCATAAACATAGGCCTTCTCATGAATCTGGTGCTGCCGAGGGTCGGGGAGCTTGTGCGCTGCGGCTTCATCACCAGACATTCGGCTGTAGTTCAGGACAGCGCCTCGGAAACCGGCAAGCCGTCGCGTCTCGCATCTTATGAAAAGGTGCTTGGAACAGTGATCATGGAGCGCTCGGTGGATGTCATGACCTTGCTTCTTCTCGTGATGCTCATCTTCTTCTCGATGAGGAATAAGATAGGTATATTTCTGGTTGATAAGATATTGAGACCTTTATCTGCGCGGCTTGACTTCGGCTGGCAATGGATGCTGGTACTGGCTGCTGCTGTGCTTTTATGCATATCTGCTGTATGGCTGGCCGGAAAGCGGAGAAACCGTGGCGGTATGGTAGCATCATTGCTGCAGCTGGCTTCAGGAGTGTTGAGAGGACTGTCAAGTTTCTTCAGGATAAAGAGATGGTGGCTGTTCGCATTGTACACAGTGTTGGTCTGGACAATGTACTGGCTTATGAGCATGGCGGTTCTGCTGGCGGTCCAGGGCATGGATATTTCCATGCTGTCTGCGGATTTCTCCAGTGCTGTGGAGAAGCTGTCTGGGCTTGGTGCTTCAGACGCATTGTTCCTCATGATTGCCGGGAGCCTCAGCTCACTGGTGCCTGTTCCTGGAGGCTTCGGGGCGTTCCATTATATTGTCGCTACCGCCTTGTCTTCTGTGTACGGAGTCCCGTTCGGCGTAGGCATAATGTTCGCCACGCTTTCTCATGAGTCCCAGACAATTACGCAGATAGTCTGCGGCGTGGCTTCATATCTGTCGGAGCTGAAGTAGAGTTTTTTAATCTGTTGTCAGATAATTAGAAGTTGTTTTGAAATGATTGAAAAGATGTTTGAGGCAAAATTCCTTCATCTTCTTCCCGAGTTTTCAGGTCTGATAGATGCCGCTATCCTCCCTGAATTCCCGGCCGAACCTGAAGTCGGCCCTCTCATTTGCGAAAAAATTGAAAGATATGGCGAAACTGAATGATCTTTCGGCCCTCAAGGACCTGGCAAAGAAGATGAAGAAAGAGGAAAAGACTGTGCAGAAGGCTGCCGTGGTGCGCCCGCTGGCGCGTCCTGCCCGTCATCAGGTGGCTCCTGACGGCAGTAATGCCACGATAGAGGACTACATCTGCGGCGGTGAGGTGTTTCTTGAAGATAAATATGAGGGTTCGATGCCTCATCGAAAACATGATGCCGACATCTCTGGACAGTCGTCGAGGTGTCTTACTTATGACCTGCATATCAATGCATTGGAACATCCTAAGGATCTCCCGAAGGAAAAGTTCCTGGAGTGGCAGCTCAATGCTTTCCGGCGTGTGATGGAGAGCAATGAAAGCCATCTCGGCCGGAAGATAATATTTATCCATGGGCAGGGTGATGGCGTGCTGCGCAAGGCGATTACCACGGAGCTGGATGAGAGATGGTGGACTTGCGAATATGCCCCGGCGCCGGAAGACCAGTTCGGTTTTGGCGCGGCCATTGTCGTGACAATCAAGTGATTACGGCGTATTGGCATACGGGTTCTAGGATTTATCTGCGGAAATTCATATATTAGCAAGATGATAATTCCAAAAAGTTTGGGATTTGTTTAGAATCTGTTTTGAAATGATTGAAAAGTTGTTTGAGGTAAAATTCTTTCATCTTCTTCCCGAGTCCTTAGGTCAGATAGCCACCGCTATCTTCCCAAAATTCTCGGTCGAACCTGAAGTTTGTCCTTTCAAACCTTCAGATAATAATTTCAAAATAGCTTCTTAGAAACTGTTTAAATTCTGTCGAATAAAATTCAAACAGTTTCTTAATTTTATCCGATTATCGAAGACAATAAAATTTATAGATATTATGCGAGACTTGTTTCTGACAAATACTATTACACATAAGAAAGAATTGTTCGTCCCGGTGCATCCGGGGCATGTCGGCATGTACGTTTGCGGCCCGACAGTCTATGGCGACGCGCATCTTGGCCATGCCAGGCCTGGCGTGACTTATGATGTGCTTTTCAAGCTTCTGAAGCACCTTGGCTACAAGGTACGCTATGTCCGCAACATCACTGATGTCGGCCATCTGGAGCATGATGCAGACGAAGGGGAGGACAAGATTGCAAAGAAGGCCCGTCTGGAGCAGCTGGAGCCAATGGAGGTGGTGCAGACATACACTCTGCGCTATCATGAGGCCATGCGTATGCTGAATGTGACTCCGCCGTCTATCGAGCCTCGTGCCTCCGGACATATCATTGAGCAGATAGAGACCGTGAAGAAGATCCTGGATGCTGGATTCGCGTATGTCAGCAACGGTTCCGTATATTTTGACGTTGAGAAGTACAATAAGAAATATCATTATGGTGTGCTTTCAGGCAGGACTCTTGACGATACCCTGGAAGGGACAAGGGCGCTTGACGGACAGGGCGACAAGCATGCCCCGTATGATTTCGCATTGTGGAAGAAGGCCGAGCCGCAGCATATCATGAGATGGCCGTCACCATGGGGAGATGGCTTCCCGGGATGGCATCTGGAGTGCTCCGTGATGGGTGAAAAATATCTGGGGCGCGAATTCGATATACATGGCGGCGGAATGGATCTGATGTTCCCGCATCATGAATGCGAGATTGCGCAGAACGAGGCGTCACGTGGTACGCAGGGGGTTCATTACTGGGTTCATAACAATATGATCACCATCAATGGGCAGAAGATGGGTAAATCGCTCGGGAACTTCATTACACTTCCGGAATTGTTTGCAGGCTCGCATAAGGCTCTCTCCCAGGCATATACCCCGATGACCGTGCGCTTCTTCATATTGCAGGCGCATTACCGCAGTACACTTGACTTCTCCAATGAGGCTCTTCAGGCAGCGGAGAAGGGCTATCGCCGTGTGATGCAGGCGGCTCAGGATCTCCGTTCAATAGCTGCCGCTGCAGGGGTGCAGGTCAATGTCCTCGGAACCGATGGCGATGCAGCCAATGCCCTCAAGTATGGTGAATTCATAGATGATGTCGCTCCTGATACATGCTCGGCTGACAGCGATGCTGTAAAGGCTATATTCAACGGCGTCTATGATGCATTGTGCGATGACATGAACACATCTGTGGCTCTGTCGCATATCTTCGATGCCGTCAAGCTCATCAATACGGAAAAGGAGAAGAAGGGGACATTGTCAAAGGGCGATATCGAGACTCTGCTCCGTCTTTTCGATGACATCGTTTACGGTGTGCTGGGCCTGGTGGATGAATCTGGCGATTCTGGAAAGGCAGGGAAGACAATTGCGGGCCTGATGGAGATGGTTATTGACGAGCGTGCCAAGGCGAAAGCTGCTAAGGACTGGGCGACCAGCGACAGCATCCGCGATCATCTGAAGTCCCTCGGCATAGTAATAAAAGATACCAAGGACGGCGCTGAATGGACTCTTGAATAAGAGCCTTACAAAGGCAGCTGTCGCTGCCGGCCGGGGCTGCGGGCAGTGTGGCAGATGGTGCAGGAAAGCTAAGGGAAATGTCTCTATCCTCAGCGCCATGTGGCCCTGGTCGCTGCAGTGGCGGCACAATGCGATGAAATCCCCGTGGAGCGGTCCCATCAGCAGTACGTGCATAGCTGTCGTGGAGTGCAATTGATTGATAGATAGATAATTAAATGAATTTCTACTCCATGAATCGTGGAGTAGAAAAATGGTTAATAATTTGTGAATTAAGTAGTTGCGCTCCATGAACCATCTGCTTGGAGATTGCCATCTCGGAGCACGGGGAGGATTTAACGTGGCTATCTCCCTGAGTAGGGTATTTGAGAGTGCAAATACGTGGCGTCAGACATGGCATCTGCCATTGTCTGCCAGAGTTTGCTGGCAGTGTGGCTGGAGTCGATGGAAAGCCTGACATGATGAGCAGTGACGGTTTTTATCGGTAGCTGTAGTGTCGGGACGAAGCGAAAGCCAGGAGGCCGATATTCCCGTCATGGGTGCAGGAGAGGGATATGAGAGTGAACACTTGAGTGAATTTTTACGCAACTCGTTAATTTATAATTATTTAACGTTTTCAAAAATAGATCATGTGACGATTTTGAAAAATGTTAATGTGTTGATATTTAATTAATTAACTAAAAATATGCGCTTTGGGGCTACACGCTTTATCTGGTACAAGCCTGAAGTGCATAAGTCCGAATTCTTATGAAGATTAAACTTATATCCTGGAATGTGAACGGGCTTAGAGCCTGTGCGGGGAAAGGCTTTGAAGAATCTTTCAAGGCGTTGGACGCCGATGTGTTCTGTCTGCAGGAGACCAAGATGCAGGCGGGGCAGCTGGACCTGGAGTTCGACGGCTATGAATCCTACTGGAACTACGCCGACAAGAAAGGATACTCCGGCACCGCGATATATACCCGTGTGAAGCCATTGTCAGTGACACTGGACATGGGCATTGATGAACACGACCACGAGGGACGCATTATTACGATGGAATTTGCAGAATTCTATCTTGTATGCGTGTATGTGCCGAACTCGCAGGACGGGCTTAAACGTCTGGACTACAGGATGAAATGGGAAGATGACTTCCGCTCCTATGTCTGCGGACTGGCGAAGCTCAAAGGTGTCGTCATCTGTGGCGATCTCAATGTCGCACATGAGGAGATAGACATAAAGAATCCTGCATCCAACAGGCGTAATGCCGGATTTACCGATGAAGAGCGGGGAAAATTCACAGAACTTCTGAATGCCGGATTTGTCGATTCCTGGCGCATGCTTAACCCTGACACTGTGAAATACTCATGGTGGTCATACCGTTTCCAGGCCCGTCAGCGCAATGCCGGATGGCGTATTGACTATTTCGTGGTGTCACAGTCCCTTAAGGGCTGCATTGCCGGTGCGGAAATCCATAATGAGATTTCAGGCTCGGACCATTGTCCTATAGAACTTGAACTGAATGTCTGAAACAGCGTTTAAGCCGATGAAAAATGTGATCATGGTGGCCACGGCATGTGCCGTGGCATTGTGTGCAGTATGCTGCGGACAGAATAAACCTGTATCTGACAGGTATCCGGAACATGTCATATTCGAAACCGACCTTGGCAATGACATTGACGATGCTATGGCTCTGGACATGCTCTACAAGTATATGGATGCTGACTCTCTGGAGCTGCTGGCGCTCAGCATCAACAAGCCCGGTACAGCTCCAGCCGTGTATGCGGACATCATGAACCGGTGGTACGGCTACCCTGATATTCCTGCCGCCATACTCCGTGAAGGTGCTGACTGCGAGACAGATGCCGTCAACTATGCCAGTGCGGTAGCTGGGATGAAGAGCGATAACGGGGCGCCCCTCTTTCCACGCTCGATAGAGAGCATTGACAGCCTCCCTGCCCCGGAAAAACTGTACCGCAAGATACTGGCATCAAGCGCAGACTCCTCTGTAACAGTGATTTCCACAGGCTTCTTCACAAATCTGGCAAGGCTTCTGGAAAGCGGTCCTGACGAGTTCTCGGAACTCACGGGGCGGGAACTCGTGGCACGTAAGGTCCGCTCGATGTGCTGCATGGCAGGATGCTTCAATGATACGATTCCGGCGGAGTACAATGTGAAAAAGGATATCCCGGCAGCACGCAAGGTGTTTGCCGAATGGCCTGGAGAGATAACGGCATCCCCATTCGAGCTGGGCTTCAGCATCAGATATCCCGCAGAAAGTATAGAAAATGATTTCGGCTGGGCTGAGGAACATCCTATGACAGAAGCCTATAAAGTGTATAGGCCGATGCCGTACAGCCGTCAGACATGGGATCTTACAGCTGTGCTTTATGCCGTGGAGCCTGACAGGGGATATTTCAATGTCTCTCCTGCAGGAGAAATCTCCGTGGATGAAAACGGACGCACCATTTTCAAGGAAACGCCCTCTGGAAAGCATCATTATCTGACAGTTACCGGTCCTCAGAAGCGCCGCATACGCTCCCGGTTTATCGAAATGATTTCATGTAAGCCACGGCATAATAGTTAAAGGGCTGAGATATAATGAAATAGACATTTTCAAAATCACCGAAACTGGAATTTTGAAAATGTCTATATAATTGATAGCTTCTAAAGGCTCTATTCAGAATGTCTGTAGCCATGGATTTTCTGCCACTTGCCGCGGGTGAAGTCTGGTATCCTGACAGGCTTGCTGCCGTTGGCAATAGACACTGCGGACAGTTCCCCGATGCATGACCACTCTGCTGCATCATAGACATCCATGTCAAGAGGCTTGCCGTTCCTCAGGCACCATACCATGCGGTAATCCATGATATAGTCCATTCCTCCGTGCCCGCCTACAGCCTTGGCCTTCTCCTCGATATCCTTGACGATAGGGCTCTGGTACTTTTTCATCAGCTCATCATATACGTCAGAAGAAACGAAGCTGTGTGCCGACAGATTCTCGAAATTGCCGTCTCCGCTGATCTGTTCAGGCTCGAAGGCAAACCCTGGATAAGGATATTTCTCTGCATAGCCCTTGGTTCCGACCACCTGATACATCCTGTCGTAAGGACGCGGTGTATAGACATTGTGCTGAAGCAGGATTGTCTTGCCGTTGACTGTCCTGATCATTGTCGAAGTCTGGTCGCCGTTTGCGAAAGTGTCTGCTCCCATGTCCTTCTTCGCAGTCTCCAGGCCGACAACTGAATTTGTCGCCATGGAAACCAGATAGTCCATCCTGTCGCCGCGGTGGATATTAAGTACCTGGCAGTCAGGGCCCAGTCCATGTGTGGCATATACGTCTCCTGAATGTGCCTGGTCGAAAGCGAGGCGCCAGTTGTCATGATATCTGTCCCAGAACTCCGCCAGATTGTGGATATATGCGCCTTCGGCATGGATAACCTCGCCGAAAAGCCCCTGCTGCGCCATATTCAGGGTCGTAAGCTCATAGAAATCATACACGCAGTTCTCCAGCATCATGCAGTGCCTTCTGGTCTGTTCTGATACATCGACAAGCTCCCAGCACTCCTTTATGGATGTCGCCGCCGGGACCTCTACCGCTACATGCTTGCCGTGCTGCATAGCATAGACAGCCATCTCCACGTGCATGTTCCAGGGGGTGCAGATATACACGAGATTGATATCATTACGCTCGCAGAGCTGCTTCCAGCTTTCCGCACCGACATATTCTGCCGCAGCAGGCTTTCCTGCCTTCTTCAATATCTCCTGCGCTTTCTCGACCCTATCCTTCTCCAGGTCGCAGAGCGCCACTGTCCTGGTCCCGTCAATGTATGTGAATCTTGTGACAGCCCCAGGGCCTCTCATTCCGAGACCGATGAAACCTACCCTTACCGTATCGACAGGTTCTGCCGCGAATTGCAGCATATCCTCCTGTCCTTCAGCTGGTTTAGGCTCATTGAATACGATGACACCGTCCTCGATTCTGTAGTTCTCTCCTGTCTTGCAGTCTTTCCCGCAGCATCCGGACAATGCCGCCGCTGCCAGTGTTGCCAATGCTAAAAGCTTGTGGTTCATGATCATTATGTCGTTTAATATGTGTTCCCGCCTGATGCGGATTCCAAAGTTACACAATAATGGGCAAAGAACAGTATTGCGCTAGTTTCCTCCGGAAACAATGATACAGTCGAGTCCAGCCACGAAAAGAAGGAACATGACACCCAGAAGCCAATAGACATTCTTCTGCCCGCCCTTGAATTCCTTCCACACAAATACGCCCCAGACAGCCGCGATCATCGGAGCTCCCTGTCCCAATGCATAAGACACGGCAGCACCAGCTTTCCCCGATGCGATATAGCTGAAAGCTGTGCCGAGACACCAGATGGCACCTCCGAGAACGCCTGTAAGGTGGGTCTTGAACGAGCCGGCGAAATAGGACTTGTATGAGACCGGCTCCCCGATGAACGGATGGCGCATCACGAAAGTGTTGAATATGAAGTTGCTCAGGAACACTCCGATGCTGAACACGAAAATAGCGCTGTACGGAGTGAGCATGCCAGCTGCAGGATGCGCGAAGTCATTGAGATCCATAGCCTTTGCCACGAACCTGTAGAACAGGGACATGAGCACGCCTGCGACCACGGCGAGAACCAGCCCCTTGCGGCTGGAACCCTTTTCACCGTCTGAAGACTTCTGCATCTTTCCGGATGCAATGCCGTTGCAGATGATCGCCACCACTATCAGTGCCACGCCTGCGAACAGGATCGCAGGATCGCCCTTCGGAGCTCCTATATAATTGATTATCACACCAAGCACAAGCGAAAGCCCCACTCCGAGCGGAAACGCTACGGACAGCCCGGCTATGGATGTGGATGCCGACAGCAGGATGTTGGATGCATTGAAAATCACACCGCCGAGGATGACGCTCCAGATGTTGCTCCATTCCGCCTGCCCCAGGTCCTGCAGGAACGGACGGCCTTCACTGCCGAAGCTCCCCATCGTGAACGAGATGAGGATCGAGAACAGCAGCATGCCGATCACATAGTCCCAGTAGAACAATTCATAGCGCCAGCTTCTGGATGCCAGTTTCTGGGTGTTGCCCCATGAACCCCAGCACATCATGGTGATAAAGCAGAACAATACTGCCAATGTGTAGCTGTTTACAATAAACATGGTATTCTCAATTATTTCAAAACAGATTCGTCGTTATTTTTTCGTCCCTTTTACTCTTGCCACCAGCGAGTCCTGGGCCTCCTTCGTGCGCTCTGGAGCGATGATCAGATATCTCTGCAGTCCGTCAGGAGCAGGAGAGAACACGCTCAGCCCGTCGTCCTCGATGGTGATATGTCCAGGCTCCGAAAGGCGGAACAGCGTGTTATCCGGTTCTGCCGCCTGATATGCCGCAGTCAGGTCCCATGTTTCGCGGTCGTAAGGCATCTTCCCGTAATGGCAATATGCGATGGTGAGAGGATTCCTGAGCGTATCCCCGAAATCCCTTTCTATGCTTTCGTGTGGATAATGTATGGCGCATCCGACCTCATACCCGCTTGCAACCAGCGGCACGGGGCATTTGCTGAAGACTGTCTGGGCAGCCGGGATATCTCCACGGATGTTCCATTCCGGTATCCTGTCCGTGCTGTACATTCCGCCCATGAGATAAAGGGCTTTTGCCTTTTTAGCCATAAGCTCGATGCCCGACAGTTCCGAAATCTCATCCGGACCTGAATCCAGAAGCCTTCCGATATTCGTCAGAGGCCCGATTGCAAGGAGAACAATACTGTTGTCATCCTTCGCGTCAGCCAGCTGCCTGCGCAGCACAATATGACCAGGTTCCACGTTGTTTGTATCGACCTGCGGCTTCAGGATCTTCTCGCCGTCTGCGGTGGCGCCGAGGGTAGGGAGGAGATAGTAGTAGTCGTCCGGGGAATCGCCGTCGTATGCAAATCCCAGAGGAATGTCCTCCAGGCCGTTATAGCGGAGATAGCCGTCAGCAAACTCCAGCGAGTGCCTGTTGCATTTGCTGATGGTGACCGCCTTGAGATCAATGAGCCCTGCCTTGTCATAATTTATAATCATCTGCATCGCCAGGACATCGTCAATGTCGTTGCCTATATCGGTGTCCAGGATGAGGCTCACCGGCTTTTCTTTCTGCGGACTGCCGCAGCTTGTGAGGAATGCACTGGCGATAAGCGCCAATGCGGCTATTCTGATAATCCGTTTCATTTTAAGATGTATTTCAATGTCTTGTCATTCTGTATATCGGCAAAACTGTCAGTATCGAGAGCCGGTGCCCCGCCATTCACTCCGATGCTTATATATCCGAGAGGTGTTCTTCCTCCAGTGAAGTAGTTCGTGTTGGCGAACCTGACTGAAGGCAGCATTCCGGCCGGATCCAGTATTGCCAGTGCAATCACATATCTTCCAGGCTTGATTCTATCGGCAGTAAAGTCGCAGCTGATATGATTGACAGGAGCTTGCGAGATATACCTGCCTGTCTCTCTGTCCCAGTTCTCTCCAGGCATCCACCCGGTAATATCAGCATTGTCAATTACATGAGCATATACTTTCTCGTGTGTGTCCGTATCCAGAAGCGAGACTTCCACTGGCCATCGGTAATAGAAGGGTGAAGAACCTGTATTCTTTACCGAGAACTCCAGATGCACAGGCTTTCCATTATCTGCCGCTGCAGTATATTCTGCATCCGAGAGCACGAACCTGTGTCCCATTGCTTTCTGCAGTTCACCGGCGCGTTCAAGGAACAGGGAATCACTCCAGTCCGCCCATGTCACGCCCCCAAGGTGGTTGCAATGCAAGTTGCGTATCTGTTCGAGAATAAGGCTGAAAGTTTTCTCGCTTTTCAGACAGTCCTCCAGACATCTGTGCCCATCCAGATAAAGGCTTCCCCAGTTCCAGGTGATTTCTCCTCCTATCGGCTGCGTTTTCCATCTGTCGCCGAGAGACAGCATCTGCCTGTAGCCGCGCTCCACCTCTTCATCGATTGCCCATGAGTCCCAGTAGATGCCGAAATCATAGTCCCTGAAATCGTAAGCGTATCTGACCATCACCTTCTTGTTCTTGAAAGCCTTGGTGAAAGCATCGCCGAGTACCTTGTCGATTCCGTCTATCCAGGTTCTGCCATAGACATGCTTCGGCTCATCATGCGGTGGCCAGAAGGTGGTGATGTCCGGGTCGTGCTGTTCTCCCCATTCTCCGATGATGCCCATCTCGACAAAAGCCACGCGAGGGTCATTGTCCCACGCTTCTCCTAGCTTCTTAACGAATGACGACACCCTTTCATTGAACTCCGGGGCGAAATATCCGCCCTTTATAGGCGTCAAGGAATCCTTCTTCTCCAGATAGCAGGTCCATTCTCCAGGAACATTCTTGTATGGAGCGTCTTCCGGAGCCATGTCTGAAGGCCAATGCCACCCGTTGAGGTCGTCAGGATTGGAAGGGTCTTTCGGCTTGCCTCCGTGCCAGGGTTCAACCCATACGAGGTACGCCCGCGGGATGATCTTCATGTTCATGTCCTCGACTCCTTCCCATCTATGGTTACTGTATGCGATGACCTTGTCCACACCGTCGGACTTGACATTTTCCATCATGTCCCACTGCATATATTCCTTGTTCATCGTTCCGTATGGGTAAGGGTATTCATCCCTTTTCCTGTCGATGCCTGGCGAGAAGAATTCTCGCCATCCTTTCATCGTGTTCCTGAAAGCCGGCTGATATTCAGCCATCGTCACATGAACCATAGAACCATCTGTTCTGGCGCTATAAGTATCAGTGCCGCTGTTACCGCACGAAAAACACAGAAATAGGGCAGGGATAAGCAAAGATATTGATATTCTGCTCATTACTTATTAAACACGTAGTAGAGTGAATGGTCATTCTGAATATCATCGAACTCAGTTGCGGAAATCTTGTAGCTGTCGATGTCCTCCCCGATTCCGACATAGCCCATAGGGTGCCTTCCGCCATTGAAATAATTCATTGCAGCGAAGCGCAGTGACGGAAGCATCCCGGCAGGATCCAGGACGGCTATGCCGATGGCATATTTCCCGGGTTTCACATCCGCCCCTATCTTTATGGTCTCATTGATTTCATAGACTTCAGCAGGTTTCCTGTACTGGTGCGTAGCACTGTCATAGTCGTCGCCAGGCATCCACTGCGAAATCTTGGGAGAAGTCAATGTCGTTTTCCATACGGCATCTTTCGTCTGCGGGTCAATCAGAGAAATCTCCACAGGCCAGTCATAGTAGAATGGAGATGAACCAGTGTTCTGTACCTTGAACGAGATTTTCGCTTCCTTTCCTGGATCCACACGCACAGGATAGCTGAAGTCTTTCAGTACGAAATGGTATCCCATGATTTTCTGTATGGCACCGGCATTGGCAAGGAACACATTGTTCTTGAAGTTTGCCCATGTCACACCTCCAAGATGGTTCGTATGCAGCTCGCGTACCTGGTCGATGATAAGCTGCCTGGTATCCTCATTGTTCACACAGTCCTCGAGGCTGCGGTAGCCCTTGTTATACAGGCTGCCCCATGCCCAGGTGATTTCACCGCCCATCGGCTGTGTCTTCCATCTGTCGCCAAGTTTCTTGATGGCATTGAAGCCTCTATCCTGCTCCTCGTCGATGGCGAATGAATCCCAGTAGTTGCCGAATTCATAGTCGTTGAACTCGTAGGCATAGCGGACCATGACCTTCTTGTTCTTGAACGCCTCCTTGAATGCATCTCCGAGCACTTTCTCTATTCCTGGTATCCATGTTCTTCCTGCCACGTGATTCGGCTGATAATGAGGCGGGAATATGGTGGAGATGTCCGGATCGTGATGCTCTCCCCATTCTCCGATGAGTCCCATCTCGACATAAGCCACGCGCGGGTCATTGTCCCAGGCCTCTCCAAGCTTCTTTATGAGCTTCTTCATCCTGTCAGGGAATGTCGGATCGAAATAGCCTCCAGTGCTCGGAGTGTTGTTGTCATCCGAGCGCACTTCCCGAGGAAAGTCGCTTGGCCAGTGCCATCCGTTCAGATCGTCAGGGTTGTCGGTATATGTGTTCTTTTCCTTTCCGCCCTCGTATGCTTCCATCCACACGATATATGGTCTTGGCACGACCTTTATGTTCATGTCCTCGACTCCTTCCCATCTGTGGTTGCTGTATGCGATGACCTTGTCCACTCCGTCTGACTCGACATTCTCCATCATGTTCCATTGCATATACTCCTTGATGATGGAACCGTAAGGGTAAGGATATTTAGCCCGCTTCTTGTCTATGCCCGGTCCGAAGAATTCTCTCCAGCCTTTCATCGGGTTGCGGAAGGCATTGTAATATTCAAAAGGGGTGCTGGTCACAATTCCGTCTTTGACGGTAACCGTCTCAGTTACAGGCGCCATCTCATTAGCGCTTTCCTTGCAGCCGCAGATGGCGGCCACAAGGAAAAGGCTGGAGAGTATCAGTCTTACTGATTTCATATAGCAGTTTTCAGATAAAGTTAGCAAAAAATTAATATCCAGGGTTCTGGTCCGAATCGCTCATCGCATCGTTGTTGTCGATAGCCTGCTGAGGAATAGGATAAAGGTTGTTATACTCCTTCAAGGTGATACCATAAGCCTTGTTCACCTGGTCAATGAGCTTGCCGAACCTTACCAAGTCGAACCTGCGGTGATGCTCGCAGCAGAGCTCGTGAAGGCGCTCCTCCAGAATCACATCTGCAAACTGTTCCTTGCTGAGCCCGTCGGCTGCGGTGATTTCCTTGATTCCGGCACGGCGGCGCACCATGTTCAGGCATTCGTACTTGTCGTTGGAGCTGTCTCCGAGATTGTTCAATGCCTCTGCCTTCATGAGCAGCACGTCAGGGTAGCGCATCATGATATAGTTCAAGTCGTCGTCCTCGATTTCATTACCGTAGTTCGGATCACGGTACTTCATTATGCATGGAGGTTCCTGCTTAATGCCCTTGTATTCAGTGGCGAAGAATGCTGTACGGCGCTTGTCATTGCTGTCGTAGCTGTCATAAAGGTACTGTGTAGGACCGAATCCGCCCCATCCGAATGCTCCTGCTGTAGGTCCGCCGCCTCCGCGTGGCCCCCAGTAGCTGGACTGGATACTGCCTTCGAGTCCCCATGCTCCGGAATGGCTGAACTGCACCTCGAAGATATTTTCGATCTCCTGGTTCTTGTTGGCAGGGTCGAAGATATCCGCATAGCTGCTGTACAGGCTATATTTTCCGATGACATTGTTCAGCGCGTCCAATGCTTCCTGAGACTTGCCCCACTGGAGATAGAATCTTCCGAGGAGGGCGTAAGCTGCATACTTTGTTGCACGGCCCTTGTCCGTCTGGTTGTCCCATTTCTCCGGAAGCTCTTCCGCCGCCTCAGACATGTCCTTGACAATCAACTCATATACTTTGTCCGCAGCCTCGCGCGGCTTGCTGATCTGCTTCTTGTCCACAGATGCGGAAGTCCACATCGGCACTCCGCCGTACATCGCCACGAGGTCGAAATAGTAGATGGAGCGGAGAAACTTCGCCTGCGCGATCATGAGCTGCCGTTCATCACTTCCGACAGGGGTGCTCTCAGGCATGTCAATGATGGTGTTGCATCTCTTTATGCCATCGTAGGACCAGATGTAGTGGCATCTCAGGAACTCGTGCGACGAATTGAAGGTGTAGTTCATTAGCTCGGTATAAGCTGCCCAGCTGAGGTCAAACGGCTGCACTTCGTCTGTCCCGAACTCGTTGAGGGTGATGGTGTATTTATCGACAAACACAAGTTGCAGCATCGCGTATGCACTGGTGAGTGCCTTGTTCCAGTCTGTCGCCGTCGTGAACGAGTTTTCAGGCGTGATCGAGCTCTTGGACACTTCCGTTAGGAATCTCTCGCAAGATGTCAGGAACAATGCTCCTGCGCAGCAGATTATTGATAATATCTTTTTCATGTTGCAATTCACTATTGATGGTTTAGAATGACAATGTCAGACCTCCGATGAAGGCGCGTGCGCCAGGGTAGGTGTTGGTGGTATCCCATGCCTCCACGTCATATCCGGTGAATGCCGTGAATGTGTAGAGGTTCTGTACGGAAGCATAGAGCCTGAGGCTGGATGCGCCGAATGCCCGCGTGATCTTGGACGGCAGGGTGTACCCCAGCTCTATATTCTTGATGCGCAGATAGTTTCCTTTCTGGAAATTGGCATCGGTGCCGTCTCCGTTGGAGTATGCGCTTCCTATACGTGGAGCAGGATACTTGTTGCTCGGACGGTCTATTGTCCAGTAGTTGTTGTAGTAGTCCACGCTCATATTGCCCCATGTGTTGTAGGAATTCTGGTAGCGGAGCAGGGAGTTGTTGATCTTATGCCCTCCGGCGTAGTTGATGAATATTGTGAAGTCAAATCCTGCATAAGAGAACGTGTTGGACATTCCGCCGTACCATGTAGGTGTGCTCTGTCCGCAGAATACACGGTCGTCACCATTGATGACTCCATATCCGTCCTCGCCTTGCTTCTGCTGGTCCACTACTTTCCTGTCGCCTGGCTGGCATCCGTACCTGGCAGCCTCCTCGGCTTCAGTCATCTGCCAGATGCCGTCAGACTTGAGAGTGTAGAACTCGTTGAGGGAATGTCCCACGAAAATCCATTTGCCGACATCCTGCTTGCCGTCGTAAAGCTCGACCACCTTGTTCTTGTTATAGGTGAAGTTCAATGATGTTGTCCACTGGAATTTTTCGTGGTTGATATTTACTGTGCTCAATGAGAACTCGATACCCTTGTTGTCAAGTTTTCCGATATTGGTCAATGACGATACATATCCTGATTCATAAGGCAGGGGAACAGTCCAGAGCAGGTCGCTGGTCCTCTTGTAGTAGGCCTCGAGTGTTCCTGAAAGACGTCCCTTGAAGAATCCGAAGTCGAGACCGGCATCGAATGAATTTGCCTTCTCCCATGTCAGGCTAGGGTTTGAGATGGAGCTGTACACCGCACCTGTAGCCTTCTCTCCTCCGAAGACATAGTCATTGAAATAACCTCCCTCGCTCACGAGAGCGGCGAACTGGTAGTCTCCGATATTCTGGTTGCCAAGGCGTCCGGCGCTGAGGCGGAGCTTGAGATTGTTCACGTTTCTTGCATTTTTAAGGAAGCCTTCCTCGGAGATTCTCCAGGCGAATGCCGCTGACGGGAAGAAACCCCATCTGTGTCCGGGCGCGAATCGGGAGGAACCGTCGCCTCGCATTGTCACGGTCGCAAGATACCTTTCGTTGAAATTATATGTCAGACGCCCGAAGAACGAAACGAGAGTGGAGGCTGATGCCCATGATGAGTTCGGCCCGTGGTTCTTCGCTGCGGTTAGATTGTTATATCTTGTAATCGAGTTCAGGTCTTTGGATACGGCTGTGGCATCTTCGTATGTGTTGTGTGATGCTGAGAAGCCGCCCATCACGGATAACTTGTGCTTGCCCATTTCCATCTTGTATGTGATGGTGTTTTCTGTCTGCATGTAGGTGCTCAGGTTCGCCATCACTGACGCATATCCGTCTTTCGCATAGTGCTGGCCCATGCGCCCGTCCTCGTACTGGTTCACGCGGAAGGTGGTGTAGTTCACAGCGTTCTCGGTTCGTATCACGAGATTTTTTACAGGCTCGGCCTCCAGATATATGGAGCCGATTGCCATGAGCTTCTTGGTCTTCTTGTCGAGAAGGTCCACCATGGCTACAGGGTTTGCCTTGGTATTAAGGAACCCGTCGAAGTAGTTTCCGTCGGAACCGTAGATAGGCGCGGTAGGCTGCGAGGATATGGCGCTGAACATGGTGCCGTAGCCTGAGTCGTGGTCCTCGTTGATGTTGCGCAGGTTGGAATACACGATATTGAACCTTGCGCCTGAACGGAGCCATGGTTTGATGTATGAATCCATATTGTACCTGAGCGTGAGCTTGTCGAATGATGAATTCTTGATCACACCGTTCTGGTTGTACCAGTCCACGCTTAGGAAATGCGATATTTTCTCTGAACCTCCTGATACAGAGAGGTTGTAGTTCTGGAAGCTTCCGGTCTGCGTTACCGCGTCCTGCCAGTCTGTAGATTCGCCGCGGCTGAGAAGCAGTAGCTCTTCAGTGGTCCATGTGTAGGTCTGCCCTGACTTGTTCACCAGGTCATAATACTGCTGCGCGTTCATCATGTCCTGCTTGTTCAGCATCTTCTGGGCACCTGCCATGGCGCTGAACGTGATGCGTCCCTTGCCGCTTTCACCGCGCTTCGTGGTGATAAGCACGACGCCGTTGGAGCCTCGCGAGCCGTATATTGAAGCTGAAGATGCATCCTTGAGGATTTCTATGGACTCGATATCAGCAGTGGAAATGTCCTGAAGACCGGAGACCGGCATGCCATCGACGATGTACAGCGGCTCCGTGCCTGCGTTCACTGAACCTGCGCCACGGATGACTATACCTGCGTCAGCTCCAGGCTTGAGGTTTCCTGAAGTCACCTGTACTCCGGCTGCCACGCCCTGAAGTGCGCTGGATGCCATTCCCACCTTGCTGTTCTTTAGATCCTGGGGCTTGACTGAAGCCACAGAGCCTGTCAGGTCGCTCTTCTTCGCGCTGCCGTATCCGATGGCGACAGCCTCGTCCATCCAGTATGAGTCGGAGCTCATGACAATGTCCATGTGCCCGCCTTTCACCATGGCCTCCTTGTCTATCATTCCGAGGTATGAGAATACGAGAGTCGCCCCTTTCTGTACGTCCAGGGTGTAGATACCGTCAATGTCTGTGGTCGTGCCTGTGTTCGACCCTTTTATCGTGACAGCTACCCCGACAAGTGGCTCCGCAGTCTCGGTCTTGACGGAACCTGTCACCTTTATTGCTTGTGCCATCATGCTGATACTAGAGATGAGCATGAGTGCCATTGCTATTATACGTTTCATCATGTGATTGATTTTCTGGTAAATAAAATCTAGAACTGCCTGATGGCCATTGTGCCGATAGCCCAGCCTGTGCGGTCGCATCCGTTATAGACGATGTTTGTCGCCTCGTAGAAGTTCACATAGTACATCGCCCACAGCCAGCCTCCGCTGTAGTCGTATTCCGTGGATGTCCAGTAGTTGTTGTATGGCACCGTGAATCCTGCTTCAGCTACGGAGGCCTTGACCTTGAACAGTTCGATAAGCTCTTTCAGAGAAGGAAGGAACCAGTCGTTATAGGTTATGCCATCCTGCTCGCTGGACAGATTTACGCATAGTTCTGCCGGCGTGCTGTGAGTGTAGGTATATGATAACTTCGCCTCCGCTTCTTTTGCCACAATCTTGGCTGTATTGTTCTTGCCTTCGTAGATTTCCTGGCTGGAGCCGACGGCGAAGCTGTTTCCGATGTTTGGCCCCCAGTTCATCGCAGGGACGCCGAGAGCTGCTGTGTGGACTGCAAGTCCATGCACACCGTTGTCGCTTGTGTAGAAGACAATGCCGCCGGCTGTCTTCGCGAACAGGTCCACGCCGATCTTTATGCTGCCCAGCGCACCTACTCTCTTTCCTCTTACCACTGTCAATGTGTTTTCTCCGTAGCTCGATGCCGGAAGTGTGAATGTCAATGCATTGTCCGCATAAGTACCTTTGACGGAAAGCTTGGCCCCGGCAGGGTATGACGATGATTCCATACGGATTTCATCTCCCTCTGCGAGTCCCTTTGCCTTGACGGTTATGGACTGTCCAGGCTTGAGCACGCCTGACGGAAGCTCGATGCTCAGGAGATTTATT
The DNA here is from genome assembly GCA_934691625.1 of uncultured Bacteroidales bacterium. Lineage (GTDB taxonomy): Bacteria > Bacteroidota > Bacteroidia > Bacteroidales > UBA932 > Cryptobacteroides. Next base: position 358,171 of record CAKUTA010000002.1, read on the forward strand.
ATATATGCCACGTAGAGCTTTTCCTGAAGCGTCGTGGTGAGATTGTTCCTGGTCACGGATACCTGATAGTTCCCGCATGCTTCCTGCGGAACTCTGATGGTGACTGAATAGTTGTCTGCCTTGACGGCTTCGGAAGTGAAGTCTTTCTCTCCGTCCAGGGACTTGCATGTGAAGACGTCCTCGGCGGAGAATCCTCTGCCTTCTATGGATACTTCTGTTCCCGGAATCGAATTGCTTTCCGAAGGCATGACGATGTATTTCAGAATCGGTGCTACAGGTACCGGTTCCGGAGTGTCATCCTTGCATCCTGTCGCTGTGGCCGCTATAAGCAGCAATACAGCATAGTGTCTTAGTTTCATAGTATTATGGTGTTATTATTGTCTTTCATTCAGAACCGCATCAGTTTCATCTCTGGAAGGAATGGAATCCTGGGCTCCAGGTTTCTGCACCGCGAGCGAGGATGCCGCTGTCGCGAACAATGCAGCTTCGCGCAATGTCCTGCCTTCGGAGAGAGCTACACACAAAGCTCCGCAGAACGTATCCCCGGCGGCTGTGGTATCGACAGCCTCCACTTTTCTGGCAGGGATGATGACTGCATCGTCGTCATATACCAGGGCCCCTTTCGAACCCATGGTGATTATCACGCTGCCTGCTCCCTCTGCCTTGAATATTCGTGCAGCTTCGGCAGCACTCTGCGTGTCCTTTATATCAGTTCCTGTCAGCCATGCGGCTTCTGTTTCATTTGGGACAATGATGGAGGTGCATTTCAAGAGTTCTTCAGGGAGGACGGCTGCCGGTGCAGGGTTGAGTGCGACAGGTACTCCCGCTTCATGGGCGATGATTGCTGCTCGGAGCACTGCAGGCATAGGGATTTCCAGCTGCATGAGCAGGATGCCTGCATTCCTTATTATATCTGCGCAGGCATCGATGTCGGCTTCGCTGATGTCTGCATTGGCACCGGACGCTACGACTATGGAATTTTCGGCATGAGAATCTACAGTAATCATGGCGACTCCCGAAGGCTTGCCGGAATACAGGATATGCGAGGTGTCGAGCCCGCATGCCTTGTAGTGGGACAATGCCTGCTCCCCGAACATGTCCTTTCCTAGCTTGCATATAAAGGTGACATCCCCGCCGAGGCGTCTTGCAGCGACGGCCTGGTTCGCCCCCTTTCCTCCAGGTCCCATGCGGAAATCATCGCCCAGGACCGTCTCTCCAGGCTTGGGCAGTCTGGCTGATTTCACCGACATGTCAGTGTTGCTGCTTCCGATTACCAGAATCTTGTGTCTTGTCATCAGTTGTGTTATTATAGGTGATACTTTAATCTGTTAATTTATTGATTTGCAATTATTTGGTATTTTTCAAAATCGCCATATACGCTATTTTGAAAAATGTTAATATATTGACAGTTAATGAATTAACGGAAAGTTGCACTATCCCTCTTATCACTCAGCCCTTTGCTCAGCCCTTCACCCTGCCCCTGCGCAATCGTTTTAGCAAATATAGGGGCTGTGCGCAAAGAAATACCGTATTTTCGCAACTTTTTCTATATATTTCGGTGAAATTCTGGCGCAAAAACGATTCAATATTGCGCTCTATTTTCATATATTTGCGCAGTACACTAAAGATGACCACCATGAAAGAGACACTTGCGGGCCTTGCGTCCAAGACAGGATTTTCCATAACGACCATATCCAGAGTGCTTAGCGGAAAGGCTGATCAGCACAGGATTAGTCCGGAGACACGGGAGAAGATACTGGCTGCGGCACGGGAAAGCAACTATTTCCCGAATCTTGTTGCGCAAAATCTTAGGACAAACAGGACTGATACCATCGGGCTGATGCTCCCGTCAGTGGCAAACCCATATTTCGCTGATATCGCCAGTTCAGTGATAGAGGAGGCGAGGCGCAGGAACTATACGACCATCGTGGTGGATTCTGCCGAGAATCCCGAAATCGAGAAGGCAGGGATCTCGTCACTCATGTCCAGGCAGGTTGACGGCATCATCGCAGTCCCGTGCGGGGATGATCCGGTGCTTTTCGAGGAGATAAACCGCAAGTTCCTTCCTGTTATCTTGATTGACAGGTACTTCTCCACGTCAATGCTTCCGTACATTACGACTAACAATTATCTTGGCAGTGTGGAGGCGACAGGGCATCTGATCATGAACGGACATTCCGATATCGCCTGTATCCAGGGCGTGGTGTCGTCGCTGCCGAACAGGAAGCGTGTGTCAGGCTATCTTGCCGCGCTGGACAAGGCCGGTATCAAGGAACGCGCAATAGTGGTTGGCAATGAGTTCTCGGCGCAGAATGGCTATCTGGAGACGAAGCTCCTGCTTAACAAGGCGGACAGGCCCACGGCCATCTTCGCATTGAGCAACACTATCATGCTCGGGGCTGTCAAGGCGATACGCGAGGCAGGTCTGCGCATCCCGGAGGATATTTCCATCGTGGCGTTTGACAATAATATCTATATGGACTACATGACCCCTGCGATAACGCGTGTCGGGCAGCCTACGGAGGAGATGGGGAAGCTGGCGACGAAACTGCTCTTCGAGTGCATAGCGTCAGGCAACCGCAGCACCACCCAGATAGAGCTGGCACCTACTCTTATAACACGTTCATCTGTAGGAATTCCGCTCCCGCGGACATGATATGGGCTGTGTCAGAAATAGAAGCCTGAGTTGAGATAGAATGCCCAGGTTCCGTCCTTGCGGGATGCGCATCGTGCACACTCGATATTCAGTACGAAGTTCCGGTTCAGGATTATCTTCAATGCCCCTCCTCCGGATATATGGAATCGGTCGTGTGTCCCTGTATCGGTGAATGAACTGTACAGGTCTGGCGCATAGCCTGTCACATTGGTCATGTCATAGCCGCGGAATACGCGGATGCCGTCGCAGAATCCGCTCAGCATGACCCCGATATCCTGCTTCCACAGATTGAAATTCCAGAGATTCCACCGTAGCTCGGCATTGAAATACCCGACGCCTGTTCCTGTCGTGCGGTTATATTTCATTCCGCGGATTATGCGCGTGCCTCCAAGATGAACATTGTCATATTTCGGCCCTCCTGGCGAATAGAACGGCAGGACATACCATGGCGCCTTGCCGATGAAATCCTGGTAGTCAATGTGATACGCGAAAGTCAGTTTGCTGTAGATGATCGGGACGTATTGTATGAATGAGGCATTGAACTTTACATAGCTGTCGGATGACCCAAGAAATTTCGGAGCTGTAATTAGATGGAAGCCTGCGAGGAGCCCACGGCCCGGGACTCCTTCATGATCCCTGGAGTCGTACGTTATGCCTGCGCGGATGGCGGAAGAGAACTTTTCACCTGACATGTCGTCGCCGAGTATTCCCCATTTCCTGTACAGGCCGAACAGCGTCTCTTCCCCTGAGTATTTGCTGGAACTGTATTCATTGACAGTGAGGTAGTTGAAATGATAGCCCGCATCCCAGTACAGGCCTCTGCAGATGGGACCTGTAAAATCAGCCTTGAAGTTCGCGCCTCCTCGCCCGTACATATAGAACCCGTCTTCGATAGATGTGTCATATCTGGTCTGGTATCCGTTGAACCCGAAGAATTCCATTGCCTTGTCGCGGAAGTAGCTGCCGGCAGCATTGAACCTTACATGGGGAAGCAGCTTTCCCGAGTCGAATGAGGCGACGTATGTCTGGCTGCCTCCTGTGTATCCAGATGCTTCCAGATACCAGCTGCAGCGCGGGTCTGGATATGATGAGCCGTCGCCGAAATTGTAGATGTTCATCATTGCCCCGAACAGGATTCCCTTTGCGGCATCGTATGCCAGCATAGGCAGCGGCACGAAGGAATAGCCTGCCTTTGGACTGGCCTTGCCGCTTTCACCGCCTCCTGCAATGTTCTTCCCTGAAGCTGCGCCTGTCCTGCCGGCACCATTCAATGTGCTGGCGGCCAATATCATGAATATCAATGCGGATGCAAATGTCTGAAGCCCGTTTTTTCTCAATGCCTCTCCTTGTGTGTCTGCTATTCTGCTGATGTTTCTATCCAGTCCATAGGCTGGAACCATGTGTACCAGCGTCCCCATTCACGTGGCGCATCGCTATGGGCGTAACAGATGAACTGCTGGACCCCGGTGCGGACATGACCGCATCCGTCGCCACTCATGCCTGCATTGATTACACCCTTGCGGAGGTCGCCTTGCACGGTCTCTCCTTTGGTGAAGTTTATTCCGTCCTCGGATTCCCAGATTCTGATGCGGCTGTTGTCGGAATTACGCCTTTCTGCGTGTATAGCTATGAACTTCTGACTCATCTGGACAAACTTTACGTCTGTGTGATCCGGATTATATATATTGCTTTTGTCCAGTGCAATTCCTCTGTCCTCCAGATGGGCCGGCCAGTCGGCATCCTTCGCTGAGGCCGTGGTCACCCTGGTCGTTGTGCCTTGGCGATCCAGTTCGGCAAGATAATCATTAAATGAGTAGTATAGATACACGATGTCGTCCTTTATGACAATGCATGGCTCTCCGGCACCGAAAACCTGTCCTGCATGTCCTTCTGCAGGTTCATAATCAATGACTGGCTGCGGGTCGTCACCCCATCCTGTACCGCTCCATTTTTCCCATGGGCCGGCAGGTGATGTGCCTCTCGCAATATATAGGTCATTATCATAACCATTAGGCTCCTCTGTAGAGGTATAAGCTATATAATAGTAGTCACCCCATTTCGCGACACCAGGGTCGCAGACCGAGAATGCATCTCGCTTGCCGTCAGAAGGAAGCAAGGCGTCAGTCTCATCTGTCCATGTGCGGCCATTGTCATCTGAATGGCGCCATGTGATTTTGTCCCAATAGTATTTTCCTGATCCGTCGGACGTTATCCTGCATTTGAACTGCCCGTCCGTCACTTGTCCATTGACATACGAAACAGCGGCAGTATTTCCTGACGAGCCTGTGTCAGGGCATTTGTATATTCCTGAATCAGCGGTGCCTCTGTCCATCACCCACAGATAAGTCCCGGCGTGGAATGTCTCGGTATAGTCCTCATTGTCGCTCTTGTAGATGCTGAGCCATGCGTTATCTGCATAGCCAATGAATGTTTTTGTGGCTATGGCATTTCCGCTGACCGTAGTGGCGTAGTCAGTGTCCCACTCGAAGATTCTCAGCGTGAATCCTTCTGCTGCACTGCCCCATGATGGGCATTGGATAGATATGAATCCAAAAGGCTCGTCTGCTGTGAACTTTTGTGCAAATACTCCAGCCGTGCCTAGCTTGGCTGCCGTCTGGTTGTCTGACACGTGCAGGTTGACATTCTTTCCATAATAACCGCCAGGTGCAGCGAGCCAGATATCTATGGAATTATCATCGTTTATTATGATTGACGGGCCATATCGGTAGTTAGGGCCTGTATAGATGTCCCATCCGTCGCGTGCTACAGGGGTGACCTCGACAGGATCCGGATTGGGGCTGTGCCCGATAATCATGCCGTCAGGGATGTCTTCATGCTCGCATGCGCAGAGCGCTGAAACCGCTATCGCAGAAATGACAGAACGGCGGATATGCTTCATTAATTCATTCATGATGTAAATGTAATCAAAGTTTTACAGAAATCTGACCGTCCTTCGGCATGAAATCATGAACTTTCTCTCCATCTGCATGGTGTTCCTTGACAGTCACCTTCAGACGGCCTTCCGCTATGCGGATGACAGTGATGTCAAAATCTGCACCGAACGCGCGAATATGCTTCAGAGACATTTCATTCCATCCGGAAGGAAGGCTGACGTTCATCTTGAAGCTGCGGAATCCTATCGGGCGGATGCCGAAGAGCCCTTCTGTGACGACACGGCAGTATAGTCCGCTTTCAGCCGAGAGATGTCTCTGGGAGCCTTCTGGCCATGCCTCGACAGAATATGGAACATGTTCCCCGAGAAGGCGGCGAGCGGAAAGACGATGAAAGATATCAAGCGCCTTGTCCGTGCTTCCAGTGTAGAAAATGCCTCGAAGAGCATAGAGTGTCGCCCTGTCCCAGAAGACATCGCTTCCTTGCTCTGTCAGACACCCGTTTTCAGTCATAAGCTCAGGCCCGGTGAGAGCTGCGGAAGTTCCTGCTGCACGTTGGCTGATGCCCGCAATCAGCGGCATGCAGATCCACGAACGCAGGAGGGTGTTGCCCTTATAGTAACGATAAGTCTCGTAGCCGGATACAATTCCTCCAAAATAACTTTCTATTGCAGCAGCCATCGCCTTTGATCGGCGAAGATAATCTTTTATTACAGAGGAATCTGCTCCGATTTCCTTTCCGAGATATGATACTGATACAAGAGCATCATAGTAGAGCGTGGAGGTGCAGAGATTGGCATCTCCTGACTCAAAACGGTTTTCGAGTTCATCTGTATCAGAAGCCACGACACCGTCTGCATTTATTTTTCGACGGCAATACTCCAGGCACCATTGAATCAGCGGCCAGAGTTCCACCGCTTCAGACTTGTCACCTCTTGCGAGAGCATAGCGCGATGCGCCGTAGGCAATCATTGCTGCATCACCCCTGTCCCCACATCCATCCCATATATCATCTCCCTCGGCGATTATCGAGCTTGGTATCGGCTTGTAGTCAGGTGTGGTGAAGCGTGCGAAATGCCGGAACGAATTGAGTGCAGCCTCGTTTCCGTTGGCATCGCCAAGATAGGGAAAGAACGGGGCTATGTACTCTGCCTGATCATTCGCCCAGATTGCAGCATAATAGCTTTCTCCACCAGGGCTGTGCATCAGGCCTCCCTTGGTCCTGAAGATGCTCTCGTCGGCACGTATCTTGGAAAACCTGAACATCTCGTTCAAGACAGTGTCCGGGGTCTCCAGAATGAGCTCGGAGCCAAGCTTTCGTACAAACTCTTGGCGTGCAGCGAATTCAGCTTCAGTGTCAGGATGCAGAGGAGACTCGGCAGGGACAGTGCGTGTCACAGGCTCTGTTCCCGCGAGCAATGGAGCCGTGACAATGCCGCCCTCACGGTATGCCTGATAGATTACAGTGAATGTGCGTTCTTCTCCGGGCTTTATCCATGCTGTGCCGTCGCCATTGATTTCAGCTCTGATAAGATATGTTCCATCCACTCCGGCATAATGGTCTGTAGATGATATCTGACAGAACTTTGGTACTGTCACAAGAAGATTGTCACCGGTGACGTTTTTCAGTGTGAAGCGTTCATAGACGGCTGGAAGAGTCGTTGACGGGAATAACGTCCTTGTCATCTGAATGCAGGCAGTCTCGATATTGCCGGAACCTGTTCCGATGAAATCATTTGTCTTGGACCAGAGGCTCGTGACTTCCACCATGCCATTTATACGGACGCTATCCACCCTCTCGCGAATGAGGCTGCGGCCATTGACTGCAAGCAATGATGGTATATCCACTGCGATGCGAAAATTCATCGAAGCATGAGTGTTGTTCGGTATCGTGCGCAGCATCGGGAATACAAGAGACTTCTCGCTATGGAAGGAGCGGTCTGCAGAAACACCCCAGCGAAGTACGCATGATACTTTCTCTCCGCTCATTTCGATGTGATCCTCGTGTGGAAGTCCTCTGGAAGCATCCCAATGGATCCCTCGTCCGTCAGATTCGATAGTCCAGCGTGGGCAGTTTTCCGAAAGGCATACTGCCACCTCAGAAGCCGTGTCAGGCTGTATGTCATAAAGGCCATTAGGATTTTCTGTCACATAAGTCGGAAGTGATGGGTCAATGATTTCAGCATCAATGCATTCGTGTGAGCCTTGCATTACATTCCTTTCTATGAAATCAACCTGCTTATCGACAGTCTGCGGCATATAGCCTGCAACGGCATGATTTATCCCGGGGAACCGGTAAAACCTATATGCGGCTTCAGAAGATTCCAAAGCCTTCTGAATCGTGCACGGCCCGCAGAATGACACAGTTCCATTCCGGATAATAGTATATGGGACAAGCTCATCCTCTGTACCATGGAACATCATTATGGGGCAAGGCTTCTCAGGATATTCTAAAGTCCCATCTACGAGGATTGCTCCAGCAAATGCCATGATTCCAGTATAATTGAAATCCGCAGGCAGCACTGAAGTGGCTGGAGTACGGTTACAGAGCTCATATTCCGCCTGCTGTGCGGTGATGGCTCCTGCTGAAGAACCTGTCAGGACAAGATTATGTGCATCTATACCAAGCGACGCACCATTCTTCACAAGATATGCTGTGGCAGAAAACAGATCCTCGACAGCAATATCTATTGCCTTGTCCAGCAGCGCGGTAAACTCTGACTGGGTGATACCTCGTACCCCTTTGAGCCCGAGACGGTAGTCAACAGATATCATTCTGTAGCCTCGCGAATTCATCTCCCTGAACCATGGCCGCAGCCATTCCTGATGACGGGAACCGTCCATGAATCCGCCACCAAAGATATGGATGATGGTCGGACGCTGGCTCCCGTCATCACAAAAGACTTTTTCAGGGTCGGGATTATAAATGTCCATATACAATGCACACGTGTCCCGTTCGGCGAACATCAGTGTCGTATCCGGTTCCATCTTTTGTGCGAAAAGCGATACTGACGCACACGTCATCAGCATCGCCGCAGTAATAAGTGCATGAGATGTTCCCATATATTACCTTCTTTCAAAATAAGGATTAGGGCAATCAACTTCTTTTAGTCCGGAGTCGTCATCTACTTCCGGACAGTTGTGCAGGCTGACTGTCGCATCTTTCCTCCATTGAGAAAAGTCATTGCCTGAAATCTTCACCTCTCCGCATGACTGAAGATCAATCGCGGAAAGCCCCGGGAAAAGTGGAGGATAGTTGCCTGAATCAATGAACTTGTTGTTGGAGACTTCTATTGACCGTACGCTTCTGGCGTAAACAAGCTGGCTGTCAAAGGTGGATACCTGATTCCCGCTGAACACAATCCTGTCGTGGTAGAAGAAATCGCTTCCTTTCACGGGAATCACCGGATCGACCATAAGAACAGGCATTGGGCCGTTGCCTCCGATTGCCAGGTCCTCGAAACAATTGTTGCGGATGACAATGTTCCTTGTAGGGCCTGATTCAAACCAGAAGTTTGCATCACCGCTGATATTTATTCCGGACATCTGAGAACGGAAATTGCAGTTTTCCACAAGAACGTCTCCAAGAGTCGAAAGCAGAAGGCTGCGGGCACGGTTGAACTGAACGGTGCAGTTCCGTATGACAGCCGATGCATTGCATGAGACGTTTTCTATCGCAAGACCGGACTGAACATCATGACTGGTGATGTCAAATTCTGTTTCAATGATATACGCTTTTCTGTCAGTCCTGTCTATGCTGATAAGCTTTCCCAGTCCGATTGGCCGCAGAGTCGCCTTATCGACAAACCGCATCATATCTCCCGGCTCAGCGAAATGATTCCCTTCCTGCTGGAAATGCCCGAATGATGCCCGGACGGTGCGCGGAGCCATGAGGCTATCCACTATCATATAGATTCCGTGGATATTGGTCGCATCGTCAAGCATGCTCTCAAAACGGCAGTTCTCCAATGTGACGGTACCCTTGCAGTTTACGAAGTGCGTGGCATCAGCGGATGAGGTGATCATTCGCGTAGAATTCTCATGAGCGGCAGTGGAGAATCCGTCCACCAGTATGTCTGAAGAATATTCCGCAATAAGAGACATACCTCCGCTTCGATAGACATGAATATCTTTAAGCACAATATCCTGTGAGCAGAGCATTACAATGGCAGGGTAGAGCCGGTTGAGCTTTGTCGGGCCCTTGTCGTCCCAGATGCTGCCGACAGGAGGAACCTCTCTTGCACTATGCCGCGTGAACTCCACTATTCCAGGTTCTATCTCACGTGCACCCATCTCGCCGGACCAGTATCCATGCTCATAAGCTGCGGTGTCATACCAAGGCCTGCGGGTCGATGGATCGAAGACTATGCTCTCTCCCATAGGATATTCCCAGTCATATCCACGGAAAAACAGGCGTCCGTCTTCGATTCTGTATCTGCTGTCAGGAAACACACGCACGATAAAACTGTGCTGCGCAGGGTTATTGGACAGGACTTCCGCCTCGAAGGTCCATGGCGAATCATAGTCAATCGAGATTCCTTCAATGTGCAGGTTCTTGGAGCCCTTTGCTGCAAATGGCACCATTGCCCCATGAAACATGAAGTCAGTCCCATCTCCTGTGATATGGACATTTTTCATGTCCTTCATGAGGAATGCCACTCGCTTTTCGCCACTATCATTGTTGGAAACATTCAGAAACTCCGATTCTGCCTTTTCCGGATAGAAAGGGTAGCAGCCATTTCCGAAACGGAGAGACACATTACCTTTTGGATGGCTCTTCAGTATTTCTCTGACAACTGGAGTATAGTCTGGCACTGTGGGGTCGAAAGCGATGTCAATCGTCTCGCGGCAGCTGACAAGAGCCAGAGCTGACGCTGCAACTATTGAAAGTTTCCACATATATTTCATGATCATATCTTTTTCTTGAATTTAATCCAACAATAAGCAATGTCCCTATGCCCCTGGCTGTCCTGATTATGAGACCAGTAGAGCTTTACATGTTCTCCTCCAGCCAGGTCTCCGTCCGGTCCTATCAGATTAGGATACCATGCAGGGGCATCATCTCCGAGAATTTTCTGGGGAATTTCCCATGTGATTCCGTCGTCACTGAACGACATATATACGCATTTGTCCCATCCGGCATAGACGATAACCCACTTGCTTAAGAAGTCGTTCCACATTACGGAAGGGTTCGCTCCTGCGACGCGGCGTAGATCTGCAATCGCGACATTCTTTCCGCCAAGTCCTGTTTCTGGATCACAGGCCTCGATCGTGAAATCTTTTCCGTCCCATTTTTTCCATGTGCCTGGGGCTCCGCGGCTGTCAGATGAAGCAGCCATGCATAGGTTGTTCTGCCCTATTGTGGATTTTGCCTGATAGTAGCAGATATAACGTGCATTTACGGAATCCCAGATGACACAGCCGTCACCAAGTCCTGACCATTCGGGAGCTTCGGGCTTAGCTGTCTCGTCCACGATGATCTGCTGGGGATCATGCCATGAAACTCCGAAATCATCTGAATATACGGCACCTATCGACTTGTATGCTATGCCGTCTCCTGGCCAGTGACTTTCCGCATGGAAAAAACCGGCATAATGCCCGTCCCCGTCAAGAGGAAATATGCCGATGAACCATGAGCCTCCGTCATTGAATCCATCTATCCGCGAAAATTCTTTTCCCCAGACCTTGCTGTCGCCGGTCAGATATTCAATGTGATCTTCCGGATATGGCGTTGAGGCATTTGTGAGAGCATCTGTGGCCTCTCCCCAGAAAAGCTGCCACGTATTGCCTTTCTTGACAGGAATCAATTTTCCGTCAGGCCAGTAACCTCGCATAAACGTACCCTCAGGCTGTGCGACCGTTTGAGTTTCACTCTTGGCAATGAAGTCATTGACATCAGTCCATTCCACTTCTGGAACTGATGGGGTATCGGGAGCATCAGGCGTGTCCTCACCTGATGTGTTCTCTTTCATGCAGGATGCCGGCAGCATCAATGCGGCCAGGACTGATAATGCCAAAAGATGCCTTTTCATTTCCATAACGGGTTTTGTTCAATGGCGCCATTGGAAGAGTCTATGACAGACTGCGGTATAGGGAATATCGAATGCTTTTCCTTGCAGTTGTCCCGATATGGATCATAGTACTGTGTCCAGAAGTCATCGTGGAGAAGGACATCGTGGTACACCTGCTGCAGGCATCCGAAGCGGACCAGATCTGCCCAGCGGTGTCCCTCGAATGCAAGTTCCCAGTGACGTTCGTCAAGAATCTGGGCAAGGACCGGGGCCAGTGTCCCATAAGGATTTGTGTATGTCAGGTTCCCCTGCACCAGGTCAATATCCGGATCTGGAGTGTATATATTCTTACCATAGCCACGTCTGCGTACTTGGTTCAGCCCCTCCCATGCGTCTGCGGAAACCGTTCCTGTAGCGCGGTACTCGGCTTCAGGGAGCATGAGGAGTACATCGGCATAACGGATTATAGGGAAATTGATGGCATTGTTCCACTCCACCCAGTTCGAGCCGCGGACGCTTCTGTCAAGCGAATGGCGGAACTTGTAGATGAAATAGCTGCGCTCGTATGTCACTACACCGGTTTCCGGGTCTTTATAGATGATAGTGCCGACACCGTCCTTTGATACGATATATCCCTCCTTGTTTATGGAAGTCTTCCTGAGGTCTCCATCATCCCATCTCTCATACATGTCCGGGAATGTACGCACCTGCGTCGTATAAAGTTTCTCCGTGTTCGGAAGTCCCTCATTTGTGCCGACCTGCCCGCCGTAGCGGTTGTTGCTGACGGTGTTGTCGAACTCGACATCGAAGATGTATTCGCTGTTATGTTCATGCATCCCGTCGAACTGCGAGAAAAAGTCCGTCACAAGTGCGAAACGTCCGCTGTTTATCACTGTGCGGCATGCTTCTGCGGCCTTCGCGGCAGCGGAAACATCATTTAGCGGTTCTCCAGACATCTGGAGGTATGCTCTGGCTTTAAGTGCAGTGGCAGCCAGCTTGTAGGCATGCCCCACCGTATTGGTCTCAGGGAGCAGCTCCTCGGCTCTCTCGTAGTCGCTTATCACCTGGGCATAGACATCCGCAAGAGAAGCCTTGCTCGTGTTAAGCTTCGACAGATCGGTGGTCTCATTCAGCACGAGCGGGACTTCGCCGTAGTAGCGGGCTAGCTGGAAATAGAACCATGCCCGGAGAAAATGCGCTTCGCCTAGTATGCGTGAGCGCTCGGAGTCGGACACTCCATCTCCGGAATAGGCGTTGAGCCTGTCAATAACGATGTTGGCACGCTGTATCCCAAGATACTGCATGAACCAGACTTTCTCGACGAAGATGTTGTCAGGTGTGTATGTATAGTTGCCTATGGCTTCTTCGCCATTGTTTCCGCTCGTAATCCATGCCTCATCAGTGCCGACGCGCCCGAAATATAGAAAACCGAGAAAATAATTGCCATAACGGTGCTGTGCGTTCCACTCTGTAGAACCGAAAGTATAGTAAACACCTGTCAGCGCCATGTCGAAATCTGAGGCGCTCTGGAAAAAGTTGTCAGTCGTTATGTTGCTTTCAACCTTGGTCTCAAGAAAATCACAGGAAGCGGCAGAAAACAAGATGGCCGCAATTCCGGAAAATATGGATATATATCTTTTCATACCTGGTTTCTCCTATTTGAATGAAAGATTGACACCGAATGTAAATGTCCTGGCATGTGGAAAGTTCCCGTAGTCGAATCCCTGCGAGAGGATTGCGGACGCCGAGTTCTGGCTGATTCCGACTTCAGGGTCATAGCCCGAATACTTGGTGAAGGTATAGATGTTGTCTGCGGAGACATAGAATTTGCACATTTCTACATGTTTTGTCCGGCTGAGAACTTTCGCGGGAAGTGAGTATGTCAGACGTGCTGTCGAGAACCTGAGAAAAGACGCATCCTCGACGTATGCCGAAGAGACAAGTTTCGTCGGAATCTGGGAATAGTACAGCGGGTCATTTGTCTGGTTCGCCGTTGTCCACCTGTTCAGCCACCTCCCTATCTGGTTGGATCCGTCACCGGTATAGGATGCCGTCATCACGTAGTTCGCATTGTACATGTCGTTGCCCAGCGAATACTGGAATCCGAGATAAAGGTTAAACGACTTCCAGTTGAATGTCGTGGAGAAAGCGCCGTAGATGTCAGGAAGGAAATTTCCTATCACTTCACGGTCGTCATCATCGATCTTTCCGTTCTGGTCAAGATCTGCAAGTTTTATGGAACCAGGCTGTTCCCCGACTCCCTGGCTAGGAATTCCGTCTTTTAGGGTATAGATTGTTTTCCCGGTGGAGCCGGTAGCCGCATTGAACTCGTCGAGCTGGTATAGGCCTGTTGCCCTGTATCCATAGAGTTCTCCGACGCTTCCTCCTTCACGGAGAATCACGGCATTCTGGTCTGTAAGGCAGCTTATGCCCAGATATATCGGAGCTCCGCTCTGACCGAGTCTAAGAATCTTCGACTTGTTATGTGTCATGTTGGCGTTCATGCTCCACTGGAAGTCGCGCTTGTCGATGAGGTTTGCACTGAGCGATAGCTCGACTCCCATGTTCCGGATACTTCCGATGTTCTGCCAGGCTTTAGGGTAGCCTGAAATATTGAGCACCGGTGCCTCTAAAAGAAGATCCCGGGTAGTCTTGTTGTAGAGGTCCAGATCTATGTGCATACGTTCATTCCACATGCCGTATTCGATTCCCAGGTTATATTCAAGTGTCTTTTCCCATGTCAGATTTTCATTGGCGAGAGTCACCGGGGACTGGCCGATGCTTACATCCGTTCCGAAAGCTGTGTTTGTGTTGTAGAGCTGGGCAAATGAGCCTGAAGTAGGGACATTTGAATTTCCTACCTCGCCAAGAGACGCGCGGATCTTCAGCGTGCTGATCGTCCGGTTGTCAATGAGGAACGGCTCCTGCTTCGCATTCCATGCAAATGCTCCGGAATAGAATGAGCCCCACTTGTTCTTCACGAAGGTGGATGTTCCGTCACGGCGGAATGTGAATGTGGCGATATAGCGGTCATTGTAGGCATAGTTCGACCGGAAGATGAATGACATCATCGAACTTTTGCTTGTTGATGAGTATGAGGTGAAGTTCTTCGCCATCTGAAGATTGTTGTAGCCGAGAGTCTCATTGTCGAATGATGACGCTTCCGTGGCTATATAATAGCTGCGGGAACCTTGTTCAGTCATGCCGGCCATGACGTTCAGGCGATGTTTCTCGGCAAATGTAGGTGACCATGTGAGAGTGTTCTCGTTCAGCCATCCGAAACTTGAGATATTTGCCATGCAGGCCTGTCCCTGATAGAGCTGGCCTCTCGGTGTGCTCTTAGGGTAATATTGCTTTTCCTCAAGGCCATAGCTGTCGAGGCCGCCGGTGATCTTGAGGACGAGATCCGGGATTATGGTGTACTGAACGTATGAGTTAGCAATGGTACGGCCGAGTATCTTCTTCATCTTGATATCATTGGCCATCGTCACAGGATTCTGCTTGTTGGTGTTGAGATATGATTCGATTTCAGTTTCCGGAACTCCTGCCCTGCGGAAATAGGATTGGGTGTCAGAATCTGTGAGGTCGAACGGCTGGGAGATCAGGGCATCCATGATTGTCCCGATGGCTGTCCCGTTTCCTCCGGATGTCGGCACGCCATCATCGACTATTCGGCTATAGTTGAGATCTACACCCACCTTGAGATTGTCTGAGAAATTGTGGTCGATGTTGACTTTGCCTGTGAGCTTGTTCCAGTTGGTGCAGATGATAATAGACTGGTTCTGCATGTATGATGCGCTGACAAGGAAATTTGTCTTGTCAGTTGAGTTCTGCATCGAAAGATTATGATTTTGGATGAAGCCTGTGCGATAGATTTCGTCCTGCCAGTCCTTTGTCTTTATCTTGTCGAACTCGAAATTGCGCAGGTTTCCGTCTGTATCTGAGAAAAGGAGGTAGGCCGGAGTCTTCTCGTTCATCATTGTTGCATAGCCCTTGAAATCCAGGACATCAAGCTTCTTCGGAAGCTGCTGGAAGCTGGCATAGCCACTGTACTGGATGCGCCCGGATGAGCCTTTCCCCTTCTTGGTCGTGATCATGATGACTCCATTTGCTCCACGGTTTCCATAAATGGCAGTCGAGGATGCATCTTTCAGCACTTCAATGGATGCGATATCATCTGTGTTTATCATAGCGAGCGAGCTCATCTGTGAGTCCATGCCTGCCATACCCATCCCTGAGGAAGTGGCGACGTCGCCGAGAGGGAAACCGTCCACGACAATGAGCGGAGACGTGGAGCCGGAAAGCGAGGCCGCTCCACGGATGAGCATCTTGGATGCAGCTCCTGGCTGGCCGCTGGTGGATGAGACCATGAGCCCCGCGACTCCGCCTTTGAGGGCATCATCCACGGAGAACATGACGTGGTTCTCGAGCTTGTCCGGACTTATTGATGCCACCGAGCCTGTAAGGTCCTGGCGACGTGCTGTACCATAGCCTATCACCACGGAATTTTCCAGCATCTCGGAATCCGACTCGAGAACGAAGTTCAGAAGAGACTTGCCTGAAACCGGAAGCGACTTGTCCTGATAGCCTATGAATGATGCGACAAGCACCGATTCTCCAGACTTTACACTTATGCTATATTTTCCGTCGTCATCTGTGGTCGTTCCATTCTTCGTGCCGCTTTCGTACACGCTGGCCCAAGGAATCGGCTCACCTTTACTGTCGGTCACTTTGCCGGTGACCGTTATCTGCTGAGCAAAAGCCGCAGCTCCCACTGATGCCCATAGCATCAGAGAGGCAAGTATCTTCTTCATAACTGATCTTGATTATTTTTCTTATTCTTCCACCTCGTCAATACGGAAATTGTCAAGGAAGAATACGGCACCATAACCGGCGCATCTTACAGATATAAAGCAGTTGTTGAACACATCGCCGTCATTATATCCATCTACCTTCAGTGTGAACTCCGATGTGAGTGTCTGCCAATCTGCTCCAATCAGGTTCACGAAATGCAGATCGCTGAGATCCTGCTTCTCTCCGGTGAGAGCTGTGTAACGGAACTCATGGAGTGTCTTGTCGCCGGAAGTTTGGGAGACATAATCTTTTCCGAAGACAGTCTTCCAGTCTTCAGAAGTGTACATGTCACGGAGTGAGTCATATAGCCCTTCACTTGGAGTGCAGCAATAAATCCAGGCGATCTCCATGACAGCTCCGAGCTCTCCCTTGTTCTGCTTGGCAATTTCAGGGAATGCAGAGGTGAGGTCTGTCAAAGTCGAGACATCCGGGGCCTGGGCCTTGATGTCAAATGAGAGGATGTATTTCTTGCCGACTTCCATAGAGCAGTTGTTTGTCCAGTTGTTGCGGTGGAAAACATCGATAAAGCCCTGCCCTGCCTGTCCTGGAAGATACATATATGTCGAGGCATCTACCTTCATGCACTTTGCGGAATTGGAGCCGCCGTCCACAATGCTTATCTTGCTTTTCTGATCTCCGTCAGAGGCATAAGCAATCCAGTTCGGAAGAACATCTTTTGTCCCGTCGAACCCGAATACGTCATATTCATCCTTCTGCTTGAGGAGTGGGTAGTTGCCTGCGATTATGCTGGTCTCGACAATCTGACTTGCGCCGTCACTTTCTCTGGTCATTTCGCATGTGACCTTGACATTGTCGATCTGGCTATTCCAGGTGACCTTAGGGGAAGCCTCGGTAGAAGTTTCTGGCGTGCCGCCCGGAAATGTCCACTTGTAGGAAGTCGGCTCGCCTACCACATTGTCAAGAGAGAAAGTGATTTCAGACCCCTTCTTGGCGCATCCCTTAGGTGTGAGGCCTGCTGCCTTGATGTCGGCGGAAAGGGAACCGAGGACTTTTACGGTGAGATCAGCCTGTTCCTGTGAGCCGTCACTGAACTTGACGACGAGCTTTACGGCCTTGTCACCGCTCTTGTTGAAAGTGACATTGACAACAGCCTCAGCTGAGCTTGCAGGTGTCGCATCCTCGAATGTCCACTCCCGGGAAGTCACGCCAATGGACAGATCCTCAAATTTTACGCTTTGCCCTAGAACTGCCTCGGACGGAGCATTGTAACTGAAATCCTTTTCACTTTCTGACTTGTTACAGGAAACTGCCAGAAATAGACTGCAAAGAGCAGCCAACGAAAAAATCTTTTTCATATCAATATTGGTATTAGTTGTTATCTGTCCGGAATCACTGCAATGCGGCGACTCTGTATTTCTGGATGCAATTTAGACACGAATGCCACGAAACGACTTTACAAATCGTTCATATTTCCGCAATTTTATAAAAAACTATTTTCCGTAGTCCTTGGGAAGAGTGCCGAACTCAGTGAAAAAGATTTTGGAAAAATAAGATATGTTGTTGAATCCGACTGCATACATTACTTCTGAAACTGTCATTCCGGAACCAGACGCAAGCAGCTGTGCGGCCCTCTTCAGGCGGATGCTGCGGAGAAACTGGATTGCTGACATTCCTGTTATTGACTTGATTTTACGATATAGCTGCGGGCGGGAGTATCCTATATTCTGGCAGAGGTCGTCCACACCGTAGTCCGGCTCTGAAATATGTTCCTCTATATTGTCTATGCAGCTGCGTATGAACTTCTCATCAACCGGAGTTGCAGTCACTGCCGAAGGCTCAAGTTTAATCGCTGTGCGGAAAGACTGGCGCATGCATTCGCGCTGGCGGATAAGGTTGTCGATACGCGAAATCAGGAGTTCAGCATGAAACGGCTTTGTGATGTAGTCATCAGCCATCATCTGGTAACCCTCCATCTTGTAGGCCGGCAGATCACGTGCGGAGACAAGTATGACAGGAATGTGTGATGTGACATTATTTTCCTTTATTCTTCGGCAAAGTTCCAATCCGTTCATTCCCGGCATCACGATATCAGTGAGAACAAGATCCGGCTGTTCGGCTATTGTCTTTTCATACCCCTCAGAACCGTCATGTGCGGTGATTACATTATATCGTGTAGAAAGCAGCTGGTTCAGATATTCTCGGAGTTCTGCGCTGTCATCGACGACAAGCACCAGATGCTCCCGTTCAACGCCTGCATGGCTTCCTGCATGTGCTGTGCGGAACTCTGCAATCGAATCGTAGTTGGAGATATGGTCGCTGTTCTCGTATTCACGGTCTATCTGTTCCGGAGTGAACTGTGTGCAGCCGTATGGGAGAAACATATAAAACGAGGTTATGCCTCCAGGCACTGATTCGGCCCAGATCTTTCCGGAGTGGGACAGCACGGCAGAGCGGCTTATAGACAAGCCTATGCCCATTCCACCCCTGTCGTTGTTGCTGCCTTGATGAAAACGGTCGAAAATGAATGGCAGATCCTCCGGAAGAATACCTATCCCGAGGTTGGATACAGTCAGCTGCACGCCTTGGCGGTTTTCACTGTCAGTGCATTCCGATACTTCTACCTTTATATCTCCTCCTCTGTCCGGGGAATATTTCACGGCATTCGACATGAGGTTAAGTATCACTTTCTCGATGCTGTCCTTGTCTATAAATACTTTTTGGCTTAACTGGTTTACCTGTACGGAGAACTCATATCCCCGTGTTTTTGCGATAGGCTGAAAAAGAAGACAGATCTCCTCTACAAAACGGGAGAAATCGATTTCGACGACATGCAGCCGCACTTCACCGTTGTCATATCGCCTCAAATCTGTTATTGATTCAATGTGTTTCTGGAGAATCTTTGCAGACTGATCCACAAGCTGCAGCCGGTTCAGTGTAGTCTTTCCAAGATTCGGATTCTTCAGCAGCTCCTCTATAGGCGCAGTTATCAATGTGAGTGGTGTCCGGATTTCATGCAGGAAGTCAGTGTGAAACTTGAGCTCGTTCTCATTTCGTTCACGTTGTTCCTCGCGAAGCTTGTCTGCAAGTTCCTCCTGATGATGTCTGACGTTGCGCCTGTGTATCAGGACAACGGTGATGACAATAGCCGTAATGGCCAGAAGAAAATAGAAGATCATCGCACCGGCAGATATATACCATGGCGGAAGAATCCTGACATTCACGGATGCCGGTGTGTCGCTCCACAATCCGTCGCTGTTGGAGGCATAGACAGTAAATGTATATCTTCCCGGTCTGAGACTCAGGTATGAGGCGAAGGGTGCGGTCCCGTCGGTGATGTGCCAGCTTTCGTCAAGACCTTTCATGCAGTACCGGTACCGGTTCCGCTCCGGACGGGCGAAATGCATGGCGGAAAATCGGAAAAGTAGATTGTTGCTGCGGCTGCCGAGCCTTATGCTCCTGACCTTTCGGATGGGCAATGTGCGTTCATGAACGTCTGCGAAAGCTTTCCCGTTTATTGTCAGAGACGTTATCTGAACTTGCGAGGAGTCAGCATTGCCTATTATTTCCATAGGATCAAATACATTGAACCCGTTTATTCCGCCGAAAGCCATCCTTCCGTCACGCATCAGCACGGCATCATACATCTTGAATGCATTGCTTTGCAGTCCGTCTTTCCGTGTGAAGCAGGCGATGTTCCCTGTCTTGGGACAGAACCGGATTAGCCCGAAACCACCTATCCACAAATTGCCATCCTTGTCTTCAAGCATCGACTCAAACTCATTGTTCGGGAGCTCCGGGCAGGAGGTCTTGTCGTATATGGAGAAACTTCCGTCGTCTTTCATGCAGCATAATCCAAGCCCCAGCGCTGACACCCATAGTCTCCCATCGGAAGCCCTGTATATGAAAGATATGAATTCGCCGGCCCCGTCATCGGGGTTCATCCGTATTCTTGACACATGCCGGACATTTCCATCATCGCCGACATCGATCCTGCTGAGTCCCGAGCGTGAGCCCACCCACACGGTCTCACCAGTTTCGCTTTCTTCTATCAGCAGATCCGTCACACAGTCATCTGCAAGTGATGCTTCGTCCAGAGGGTCTCTGCGGAAACAGTCCCACCTGCTTCCGGCGGGATTGTCAATGCCATCGTCGGAGGAACGGTAGAGCCCGTCTCCGGTTGCTATCCACATTGTCCCGAATGAATCTGCCGCAAATTTATAGATGCTCATCAGCGGCGGAAGGTTATGCGGAACTTCCAGCCTGAAGGGAAGACCTTTCGCGGCCCGCTCTATGTCTGAGGCAGGTATTATTCCGACACCTCTGTCCCACGAGCCTACCCATACTGCACCGTCGTGGCTCTGCCAGAGAGCAGACACTGTCCTTCCTTCAAACACTGAAAGCGAGCGCTTGTCGATTTGCGTGATTTCGTCTCCACACATTACAGCCACTTGTCCATCTCTGGAAGACAGCCATAATCTGTTTTTGTCATCCGCCATCATTGCCACTATCTGTTCCTCCTCGCCTTCAGAGCTCAGCGAGAATAGCTTGAACCGTCTGCTGTTGGCGTTGCTTCTGTAGCATCCGCCGCCAACCGTGCCTACCCACAGAACGTCCGAACAGTCACAGCAGACAGATGAAACCTCATGAGTCTTGCTCAGGCCTGCCGTGAAATTGCCTGTTTCCTGTAAAGAACTGTCATAGCAGAGCAGGCCATCCTTTACTGTGCCGACATATATATTGCCGCTCCTGTCTGCACATGATGCCCTGCTGGCACATGTGTTGAGTTGCGTCAATGCGTATGTCTCAGTGTCAAATATCCAGCATCCTTCGTATGAAGTCACGAGAAGTCCTGATTCCACTGGCAGGAAGGAAGTAGGGAAAATATCCTTAAGTGACGTTGTCTTGCCGCTTTTTCTGTTGAAGGTGATGAGAGCAGACGGTGTCCCAAGCAGCAGGTTCTCTGAGTCTATTTGCCGGCATACAGATATCGCGCTCCCTAGAGAACGGGACGACAGGTCATATATGCCGTCATGGCATGACAGTTCTGATATGCCGTCATCTGTGCAGATTATCACTGCATTTCCATCATGAGAAGGAAATATTCCATTGACATAATTGGATGGGACATTTATCGTCTTCACAAAAGCATCCTTTACCGTGTCAAATATCGTGACACCACCAGTTTCTGTCCCTATGTAGAGAAGACCTTCCGGAGCAAGATATAATGATCTTATTCGTGAACTTTCCAGAATGGAGTTCGATGCATCATACACTGTCAGCTCATATCCGTCATACCGGCAGAGGCCGGAATATGTTCCAATCCAGATAAACCCATCGCCGTCTTGCACGATAGCAGAGACATCTGTATGCGGAAGTCCTTCATCTACCGATAATTGCTCCATATATGACCGTTCCTGTGCCGCTATATGCACACTGAAAAGGCTCAGCAGAAAGATTACGGAGAATATGTGTCTTTTCAAGATGTCCTGTACCATACGTATGATTTATCTGTACAAAATTAAGAAACTGTTTGAATTTATGTCGAAAAGTTTTTTATGAGTCTTTCCGGTATGGTTTTCCCGGCCTTCCTCAGTCTGATAGGCTCCTGCTATCCTTTCCAGAATCTCGGGAAAACTCTCCTCGGAAATCCTTCATAAAATTTCTGTCGAATAAAATTCAAACAGCTTCTTAGAAACTGTTTTGAAATGATTGAAAAGTTGTTTGAGGTAAAATACCTTCAGACGATAATTTCAAGACAACTTCTTGAATGGGCGTTTTATGATGGATTTGCGAGGAAAACATCCCTGTATGTCCTTAATTGGTGCCTGTTTTTCAGTATCTGACTAAAAATGGCTTTCAATATTTACTAAAAACGTTAAATATTATTAAAATTTTTAACTTAAACGCTTTATAAACATAAAAATATTAAGCTTGGATTTGGAGCTGGCTTAAGATTTGCTTATCTTTGCATAAGTTATCACAGCGCCACGGAATTTGAAAAGTTCAAAATAAGTGACGTAATCACAAATAAAACGAATGAAATCAAAGATCAATTTCTCAGACGGACTCTGGAACAGCGAGATCAATGTCGCTGACTTTGTTTACAGCAACATCACTCCATACGAGGGGGATGCTTCTTTTCTTCAGGGGCCGTCAGCCCGTACAAAAAAACTGTGGGACGAATGCCTTGCGGCTCTGGAAGAGGAACGTGAAAGAGGGGGAGTCAGAAGCATTGACCCTAAGACAATTTCCACCATTACTTCACATGCCGCCGGCTACATTGACAAGGACAGCGAACTTATCGTGGGCCTGCAGACTGACGAGCTTCTCAAGCGTGCAATCAAGCCTTTCGGAGGCTGGAGGGTCGTCGAGAAGGCCTGCCGTGAGAACGGGGTTGAGCTTGATCCGAAGGTGAAGGAGATTTTTACGCATTACCGCAAGTCGCACAATGACGGGGTTTTCGATGTCTATACTGACGAGATCCTGAAATTCAGGAAACTGGGCTTCCTTACAGGTCTTCCGGACAATTACTCCAGGGGACGTATCATCGGTGACTACAGGCGTATAGCTCTTTATGGACTTGACCGTCTTATCGAGGCGAAGCAGCAGGACCTCAAGAATCTTACAGGTCCGATGACGGATGCCAAGATCAATCTCCGCGAGGAAGTTGCAGAGCAGATAAAGGCATTGAACGAGATGAAGCAGCTGGGCGGGATGTATGGCCTGGAGCTTGGGCGTCCTGCCGAAACTGCGCAGGAGGCTGTCCAGTGGGTGTATATGGGATATCTAGCCGCTGTCAAGGAGCAGGATGGGGCCGCCATGTCACTTGGCAATGTGTCTTCATTCCTGGATATCTATATCCATCGCGACCTAGAGAACGGGCTCATAGACGAGACCTTCGCACAGGAGCTTATCGACCAGTTTGTGATGAAGCTCAGGATGGTGCGCCATCTCAGGATGCAGTCGTATAACGATATTTTCGCGGGAGACCCTACATGGGTTACAGAGGCTCTTGGCGGACGATATAATGACGGCAAGATAAAGGTGACGAAGACTTCTTTCCGTTTCCTCCAGACTCTGTATAACCTCGGACCAGCACCGGAGCCGAACATGACCGTGCTCTGGAGTGCATCGCTTCCTGAGGGCTTCAAGAACTTCTGCGCCAAGGTTTCTGTGGATACAAGCTCAGTCCAGTATGAGAATGACGAGATGATGCGAAAGATCCGGGGTGAGGAGGACTATGGCATCGCATGCTGCGTCTCCTATCAGGCTGTTGGCAAGGCGATCCAGTTCTTCGGGGCCAGGGCCAACCTCGCCAAGGCATTGCTCCTGGCGATAAACGGCGGCCGCTGCGAGAATACCGGCACCGTCATGGTCGAGGGCATCGAGCCACTGAAGAGCGACGAGCTGAACTATGACGAGGTGCTGGCGAACTACCGGAAAGTGCTGCATCAGGTGGCGCGTGTATATAACGAGGCGATGAACATCATCCACTATATGCACGACAAGTATGATTACGAGCGCTCCCAGATGGCGCTTATTGATACAGATCCGAAGATCAATCTCGCATACGGTGTCGCAGGGCTTTCCATCGCGGCTGATTCGCTTTCGGCTATCAAGTTCGCCAAGGTTAAGGCTCACCGCAATGAGGAGGGACTTACCGACGGGTTCGAGATAGACGGAGAGTATCCATGCTTCGGCAATGATGATGACCGTGTGGACCTTATAGCTAAGGAACTTATACATTTCTTCAGTGGTGAACTGAAGAAGCTCCCGGTACACAAGAATGCTGAGCCGACATTGTCCATCCTCACTATCACTTCCAATGTGATGTATGGAAAGAAGACAGGAGCCACGCCTGACGGCCGCGAGAAGGGCAAGGCTTTCGCTCCTGGTGCGAATCCGATGCATGGCCGTGACTGCCACGGAGCCATCGCGTCGCTTTCGTCTGTCGCCAAGCTTGACTACAATGATGCCCAGGATGGTATCAGCAACACGTTCTCCATCGTGCCGAAATCGCTTGGTCCGACCACTGAGGAGCGTGTCGAGAATCTCGTGACAATGATGGACGGCTATTTCGCCAAGGGGGCGCACCATCTTAATGTCAATGTCCTTAACCGTGAGATGCTGGAGGATGCGATGGAGCATCCGGAGAAGTATCCGCAGCTCACGATCCGTGTGTCTGGCTATGCCGTGAACTTCACCAAGCTCAGCCGTGAGCACCAGCTGGAGGTCATCGCAAGGACATTCCATCAGTCAATGTAATATGCTGTCATTGATTATCAATGACTTACATATTTCAAATGTCGCGATGTCGTACTTTGGGATTTGTAACTCGCTGATAATCAGCAAAACCTTGTGAAATATGAATATCAATGTACATTCATACGAATCAATGGGGACTTACGACGGGCCTGGTCTCAGGCTCGTCGTCTTTCTTCAGGGCTGCCCGTTCCGCTGCCTGTATTGCGCCAATCCTGATACGATAGCTTTTGATGGCGGTCATCCGACAGCGCCTGAGGAGATATTGCACATGGCGCTGAGCCAGAAGCCGTTTTTCGGCAGGAAAGGGGGAGTGACTTTCTCTGGAGGCGAGCCTACAGCCCAGGCTGAAGCCCTGATTCCGCTGGTGAAGATGCTGAAGGATAATGGAATACATGTATGCCTTGATTCAAACGGCGGAGTGTGGAATCCTCATGTCGAGGAACTTTTCGGGCTTGTTGACCTGGTGCTGCTGGACGTGAAGGAATTCAGCCCGCAGCGTCATCGTGCCATCACTGGCAGGGACAATGCCGTAACCCTCCGTACTGCCTCCTGGCTGGAGGAACATGGCAAGCCTTTCTGGCTCCGCTACGTCCTGGTTCCGGGCTACAGCGATTTCGAGGAGGATATCCGCGCCTTGGGACAGCACTTCGGAAGCTTCCGCATGCTTCAGCGCGTGGAGATCCTTCCGTATCATACCCTTGGTGTCCATAAGTACGAAAGCATCGGGCAGGACTACAAGCTGAAGGACGTCCCGCTGAACACGCCTAAGCAGCTGGATCGTGCCCGCTCACTATTCATCGAATATTTCCCCAACGTGGTGCTGAACTGAATGCCCCTGTCCGGAACTTTCCATACCACGTTCTGAGTCTGTGGAGTGTAATACTCTGAATGTCAGCATAATAACCGATTTTCTACTCCATGATTTGTGGAGTAGAAAATCGGTTATTTGTTTATATATCAACGCATTACGCTCCACGCAACTTATAGCAATACTCCGCTATATCCATCGGAACGAGTGCTGCCATAGACGATATCCTGGAAGGATGAGGCGGATTGGCGTATGGCTTGTTGTGTCTTGTGGCATCCAACCTTAGGAACCTTCGGTTTTCGTTTGTGCATGACAAGGCATCGCAGATATCCTTGAAATATCCTGTAAGACCCTGCTTTACTATTGCCTTCCCGAAACATAGCAGGACATCTGAATCTTTGTATCGTTCAGCGATATTGCGGATATGTTTCAGATTCTCTTGATGAGCGATGTCTTTCAACTCCATTTTTTCCGATGCAAGGTCTGAAGCCTTTTCGGTGATGATGGGGCATAGATTCAGGATAATAAGCCCGTCATAGTTGTTGTTGAATGCGATCTTGCGCAGGTTGTCGGTAGTTCTGCTGAAATTTTCGTCATCTGTTTTCCCGCATGGATTCAGACCGATGGCAATAAGTGGATTCTTCGGACTGTCTGTAGGTGAAATCCACATTTCGTATCTGAAGTTTTTGTCAGGACCAGCCTTTTCGGTACTGGCGAATTTCAGTTTGTGCCAATCCGTTAGTTTAGTGCTATTCTCAGACATTGTGTAGATGTTTATTGGTGCACAAATATAATGATTATTGATTAATTAATCTCCTCCTTCTGAAGCTTCTCAATCAGAATTCGATAGATTCTAAGATTCTTCCGCTGTCGATTGTCCCTCAGATATAGTATGTTTTTTATCGTGCCTTAATGATGCAAGTATCAGTTCCAACGCAGCTTTGTGCTTTTTCTCCAGGCGCATGTGGTGTCCGGCTTCGCCTCTTGCTATGTTGTTGCGAAGGTCATTGACCTTCACATTTATAGCTGTAGTGTTTCCTGAAGATATGATGTTCCGTACATAAGTTTCATACGTCACAAGTTTCTTGTCATGTGTCAGAAGTTTCAATGCATCTATTACCTCGGTGGAATAGCCTAATTCGTCGAGGTCATCGAAGGTGATGTCTGTATCTTCCACCACATCATGAAGAAATCCTGCTATTTTCTCATTTTTGGTATGTCCTGCCACGCCTACTGCTAACGAGTGAAGAATATCCGGATTTCCGTCCAGGTCTCTTTTCCCACGGAATACTTCCGATATGAGAGACACGGCTTCATCAATGCCTGATTCAAAATAATCCTTGAAACTTTCGGTGCTGAAGTATTGCCCTGTCCCGAATGCTTTCATCCGTTCCATGACTTCATACAGAGTAAGGACCCCGAAGTATTGTTTCAAGCTGCTTAGTGGAATATGGAACCTTGTGCCGTGAGTCTTTGTATCCTCGAACTCCACTCTTGACATTACTCCTGTACCTGTGAACTTGACAGCAGTATCGAATATCATCATTTCTGCGAGCAGAGCATTTGAAACATACTCTGATTCAATAACTCTCAACTGAATCTTTCCAGGAGTATCCAGGCGCTTGAGCACCATCATCAGCTCCTCCTCATATTCATCTGCGACCCAGTCGAACAGATCATTCAGCGAGATTTCTTTACGGAAATCAAAATAGCCGTTGGCCTCACCATACCCGGAAAGTCCGAAGATTTTAACGAAATCATAATTCGGAAACTCTTTTACATTGACAGGAACACGATATATCGGTTCCTTGTCTGCATCATCTTTGTAAAACGCAGCAATAATCAAGTGTCGCATACTTTTTTGTTTTACGGCAACGGAGATGGCGAAACTGTTAAAAAACGGCGTCTCTGGACAAAA
The DNA here is from genome assembly GCA_934691625.1 of uncultured Bacteroidales bacterium. GTDB lineage: Bacteria > Bacteroidota > Bacteroidia > Bacteroidales > UBA932 > Cryptobacteroides. The sequence continues at coordinate 385,535 of CAKUTA010000002.1, forward strand.
CGGTGTCGGCAACCGTTTCTGTCTCCGTCTTCGATGCCTGATGTTTAAAAATGTTGTTTTGGAATAAATGATAAACAGACTCGCTTATCAGTCATTGCAAATATAAGAATTGTTTTTTGAATTCAAACAGAGTAGAGTATTAATTATGCCGAGATTAATAGTGTTTCGGGTGATGAAAGGGCAACAGCCAAATCGAATGCGGCGGGAAGGTTCCACGACGGGAAATGTCATTATGCTAATATTCAATAAGTTATAAATGTATGGTGTGGATTTGAAGCCATTTTTTAGCTCGAATCCACACCTGGAGCAAAAGCACCATTGATTATCAGATATTTAGAAATCGCCCCGTGGCACCGTCCCGACAGGGGAGGAGTGCTGAACTTAATGCCCCTGTCCGGAACTTTCCATGCCACGTTCTGAGTTCGTGGAACGTAATGCTCTGAGTATCAGTATGATGGCTGGTTTTCTACTCCATGATTTGTGGAGTAGAAAATCGGTCATGTACTTATAAATCAATGCATTACGCTCCACGCGGCTCTGCTATAAAAAAAGGCTGACCCGATATGCGGGCCAGCCTTTTTGCTCATAGATATATTAGATTACAGCCACTTGGTGTCCATCATTTTAGGGGTACTTGCCGAACCCGTCGCATCATGACCGTGCCCGGTCTCATCCTTGACGATGTTGCCGCCACTTTCACCTGCTTCGTAGGCATTCATCCTCCAGTAAGCCAGGAGGCCTTCGGAATGAGGATCCACGTAGTTCATGTTGTTGGCGATTTCACTCTGGCTCAGGGCTCTGGTCCATACACGCACCTCGGCGATGTAGCCGTAGAGAGGACGTCCTCCACCGTATGAAGCGCCGAGCTGGAATCCGCCCGAGTTGTTGCTGGTGAGGTCGATGGTCTCGCCAGCTACCGGAACTCCTGTAGCATACTGGCCGTCGATGTAGATGTCGAAAGATGAACCGCTCCAGACAGCTGCCACATGGTACCATTTGTTCGTGTCGAACTTCTGTCCCTCTGCAGCCGGCTGATAAGAGTCATGGCAGATCTGCACAGCATTTGGAGAAACTTTCACGTCACCGAAACGTACACCGAACATTCCCTCGATACCCATGATGGATGAGATGTAAGGGTCTGATGAAGCAAACCTCTCGACATATACCATGGCCTCCATTGTTACCTGCGGAAGAGCTGCGAGAGAGCTTTCCTGCTGGAATGAAGGAACTTTGTAGATGTTGGAACCCAGATATATGGCCTTGCTTATGACAGGGGTCTTGAGAACCACGAACAATGTCCTTGATGGTTCGAGCACCTTCATTGCGCTGGTGCTTCTGATGGTCACAGGAAGGCAGTATGTACTTCCCTCCTTGAAATCAGCAATACTGTTGATTGTCAGCTCTGCAGCATCGGACATGTTATGCCCGGCCTTGATGGTGACATTCGTGGTGCTGAGCTCGAAGCTGTTCTTCGGGGCGGCAAGATAGTTCTTCTCGTATTTGGTGTTATATGCTTCGAGAAGAGTCGTGTCAACGGCGATCTCCACCTGTATATCCTCGGTCGCATTGACCGAAGATGATACAGTGAGTGAAGTCCCGTCTGGCGTGATGTCAATGGTGATTGACTTGTCCGGGCTTGTCTGTGCGTCTGTCATGTAGATGGCATCGTAAGGCTTCACCGGATTCGTGCAGGCTGCCATGAGAGCAGCTGCTGCAAACAGGGTTATCTTATTAAGTCTCATATTCGTAATTAATTAGCTGGTGTATAGACCTCGGCCTCGCTCATGCTTGTGTAGCCGCTCTTGAGTGGTCCTACGAAAACTCGGAGATATTTTGCCTTGACAGGTTTTGCGAACTGGAAGACCTTGGCGTATACGGTGCTGCTTTGCTTAGGCACGAAAGAGTTGTCATTCAGCAGACTGTTCCAGTTCTTGCCGTCCTCGCTGTATGTGAAGTCAATAATCTCAGGATTTGCGTCAGAGTAGTACATGTACCACAGGAATCCGGAAACTGTGTATGCCTTGTCCATGGTGATGATGAAGTTTCCGCCACCGCCCCATGAGTAGGAAGCGCTGTTTGCATACCAGGCTCCGGTATTTGTCTGACCGTCAAACATTTTCTTCGCATTCTCGTTCCATACGCCATTGGCTCCGGAATCATTGGTGCCCTGATAGCAATGGAAATCCCATTCGTCCGTAGGAGTGATCTTCTCTCCAGTCACTTCAGTGGCATCGAAGTTCATGTTGATTTCAGCGACATTCACGAGAATATATCTCACGAGAGGGGTCTCCGCTGATATGTACACACCATTTTCAGGAAGTCCGATCACTACAGGCACAAGGTACTTGCCTTCGGTAAGGCTTGTCGGGTCAATGCCTATTGACGCTTCATAAGACACGGTGGTGTCCTTCTTGGCAGAGATTTCAGGAAGAGTTACCAGGCCGGCATCCAGGGTCTTATAAGAAGTTCCATTCTCCTCATTGTAGGCAGCTACGAGAGCATTGTCAATGGAAGTCTTGAATGTCACGTCCTCAGCGAGAGGCCTTGCGAAGTTCAGCTTGATTGCAGAGCTGATCTTGTCAGTCGGATGTCCGTCATCACCCATCAGGGCAGTAGCTGTGATAAATGAGTTTCCGTCAAGTTTCACCTTCATCGCTCCGCCTGCAGGGTTTACATCCTGGATGGCCTTCCTCATATACATGTAAGGCATGTCGGAACGTCCGTACTCATACTCCATGTGGTAAGCACCGAAGCCGCCTGCAAAACCCTGGGTTGGATTGAACCTCGCCATTCCGAGCAGTGAGTTCACTATCTCGCCCTCTCTTGTGCGATGGTTCACGCCGCCGTTCTTCCAATATGACTCGAAGTTCTCCGCGAAGATATACTGCTCCGGCTTCCAGCCCTTGGCATAAGCCTGGTTGAACCTGCTCTGCAGGTCGGTGTATCCGCTTGATTGATAAGCCTGTACGATACCGTAGTCGAAGTACTCCGCAAGCTCTGCATGTACGGCATAAGGCACACCGTCAATGATTAGGAGCTTGCCAGTCCCTGATTTAGGCCCGACATACTTGCTCATTGCAAGAATCACTTTCTTGAACTGCTCGTTGTCGTGTCCCACGAACTCACCTACAGCACCGTAGCCAGGTTCGTAGTCAATGTCGATACCGTCATATCCATATTTTGCGATGGAATCACGGCAGTATGCTGCCGCCCAGGTCTCGATACCTTCATCGGTAGTCTCTCCGTTCACCTTGAACTCATCAGGAAGGTTATTCAGGAAGATGGTGTATGTCACCTTGGTCCCTTTGATCTCCTGGACAGCTCTCATATCCTCCTGCTGTTCCTTGGTAAGACTATGCCACTGGCTCCAGATGGAGATAATGTCCATTGAGTCAGGTGCGCTCTGAAGCCTTGTCTGATAAGACGCTCCGGTTGCGGTCCATGAACCGTACCACCCGAAAGCGAGTTTATGCTTAGTCTGCTTGTATGCACGCAGAGCTTCGTAGTAGGCATTGTCACGCAGGATAGGGGACTGCTTCTCCGGCGTCTGGGTTATGACCCTTTCAGGAGTTACCCAGTCCGAGCACCCGGCGATGCAGAATGCTGCCATAAGGCCTGCGACAGAATATTTTATGATATTTTTCATATTGTTCAATGATTATGTTTATTTCTTGTCCCACCAGAGTTTTGTTCCTCCGTTGTCTGCTCCTCCTAGAAGAGCTGTTGCGGCTTTCACTTCAGCAGCATTGTTTGCATACTCGGATCTCGGGAATGTCATCCTTCTGACCTGGATATCACTGTCAATGGTACCGTTACTGAGATTGTTGACGACAGGAATGACCTTCGGATATCCCGTGCGGCGGAACTCGGACCATGCCTCCTGCCCGTTAGGGAACATTGCAATCCATTTCTGCGTGATGATCTTCTCCAGCTTGACTTCTGCAGAGGCGTCTTCATCCCATTTCGGCGTGACAACTGACGGCTGGCCAGCATTGTTCTTGCTGTAGCCCGTGTTCTTGTCCTCGAAAGATGTCGGGGCCTTCTCGCTTGCGGCATAAGCCTCTGCACCGCTCACACCATTCTCCTGGAAGGAGAGGGCAATGCCATTGTTATAGAAATCTGCTGCGGTTCCGCCCATATTCCAGCCGAGCAATGCACCTTCTGCCTGGAGGAATGCCACTTCAGAAGCGAGCATCCATACGACAGGGGTGTTCTTTGCCACGTTAGGAACGGAAAGCGACAGATAGTTTACTTTCTGCATTGACCTTATACCGCTGCGTACGCCATGATATCCGCCACCTTCTACGGTAGCTTCCTTGAAGTAAGCGCTGAGTCTAGGATCCTCATAGCCGTTCATGTATGCGTCTATAGTAGCGCCCATCCTCGTGTCGGTATATGCATTCCAGACTTCCTCAAGAGGGTTGAATACCTGGATGGTCTGGGTGGATGCCAGTCTCGCTCCGTCTGATGCAGCTGTCATCACGCCTGATTCGACAGCTTCTTCTGCAGCTTTCTGTGCAAGCTCAGGCTCCACGAAACGCACACGCATTGCCATGCGGAGCTTCTCGGAATTGGCGAGCTTGAGCCATGAGATATAGTTTCCTGCATAGATGGCATCTACCGCTCCGAGCGGAGGTGTAGCTGATGAGCCTGCTGCAGCGGCAGCGTAAGGCTCCAAGATGGCGATAGCCTTGTCCAGGTCATTGAACAGGTTCTTATAGACAGTCTCCTGTGACTCGTAAGGGTTTACATCCTCTCCGAAATGTGAAACCGGAACAGGCCCATAAATATCGGTGACACGCTGGATTGCCATGACTCTGATGACCTCCGCGATAGCCCATGAGCCTTCGTCAATGTTTCCGTTATCGTATGCATACTTGATGTTCAGCCATGCCGGCATCACATTAGTGAAAGCAACGCTGAAAGGAACATTGTTATAGTCTGTACCGTTCAGATCATACGTGCAGGTGTATGAACCTCCGTTGAAGGCCTGGATAGGTGCCAGATATCCGCCGAAAGAATCTCCCATGAGGTTGCATGCACGCTGGAATTCGTTAGCACCTTCATCGCTGCATGGGATGACTGCATCCATCTCCATTGTGGTGATGTAAGACTTTACATCCACAGACTGCACAGCGTCCGGATTCGTGTTGAAACTCTCGAAATCCTGGGTGCAGGATGCCAGAGCCGCAGCAGAAGCCACGATTGCAAGTCCGTATTTAAATATATTGATATTCATTGTTCTGAATTTTAGAATTGAAGTTTAACGCTGAAGCCGATGTTCCTTGTGCTTGGCTGCATGAAATAGTCGATTCCCTGATAGTAGGTGCCGGTAGATGCTGTGAGCTCAGGATCGAATGGAGCCTTGTTGTAGATCATCCAGAGGTTGCGTCCCACTACGGAGACTGACATTCCGAGCTTGTCCTTGAACCATGATGTCGGCAGGTCATAGCCCAGGGAAACCTCTCTGAGGCGTACATTGGTCATGCTATATACATAGTTCGCAAGCATTGACATTCCGTTACCGTTGTTTGCGTAGAATGACTTCACGTCAGGAATCTTCTGGTCTGAAGAAATCCAGACGCCGCCGTCTGCACGGGCGTCAGCTGAAGCCTGTGATGCTCCGAACCTGTCCATGAGAGCCTGTGTGGCAGATACTCCGCGTCCCCCGATTCTTGCGTCAATGAGGATTGACAGGTTGACTCCCTTGAATGAGAAACTGTTGTTCCATCCGAGCCTTGCCTTGGCCTCTGTGTTGCCGCCGTAGATCCATGTGTCGGGATCGAGAATCACAGTGTTGGTGTTAGGATCCACGTAGATGCGGCCGTAGTCGTCGGTCTTGAGCCCTGTCACATAGAAATCGCCGATTGAGCCGCCTTTCCTTACTTTCATGCGGTATCCGCCATAGTCCATATTTACCTCATCTACATTGACAGGCTTGCCTGTGACATCGAGAGTGCCTTCCGGTACGAGCTCCTTCACCTTGTTCCGGTTCATTGACCATGTCACGGTAGAGCCCCAGAAGAACTCTCTCCATGTGTGCTTGAAGCCGAGTGAAAGCTCGACACCGTAGTTGTTCACCTTACCTGCATTGATGTATGCCTTCTTGTAGCCTGTGGAAGGAGCCGCATCATACTGGAAAAGCTGGTTGTATGTCGTCGCGTTGTAATATGTCACATCGAGGTCGAACATGTCCTCGAGGAACTTCACGTTAAGACCGGCCTCATAAGACTTGGTAAGCTCCGGCTTGAGGTTCTTCGCCGGCGCATAAGTGTCGGAAGAAATGTTTCCTCCTGTGCTGAGAGGGGTGTTCACACCTGTGATGAAGCGCTCAGGCGGGTTACCTGCGGTAGAGTATGAGCCACGTACCTTGAGGAAGGAAATGCCTGCCTTGGAGAGGTCAACCATGGATGAGATCACACCTGAAAGTCCGACCGAGTAGTAGCATACGCTCTGCTTAGGAGTGAAGGCGAGCTGAGAAGACCAGTCGTTGCGGACAGTCCCGTCAACATAGACCATTCCGTTCCAGCCGAGCTGCAGTGTCCCATAGACTGCCTGGTTCTGGTCGTGCCAGCGGTCAGCCATAGGCCTGGTCTGGGAGTGTGTCATGCTGATGTTATAGACAGAGAACTTGTTGGCTACTGTAGCGAGATGTCCCTCGAAACCGGAAGCCTTGTTCTTGTCATCCACGAGGCTGGCACCGACATTGGCTGTCAGGGCGAGCTTGTTATCCACAAGCTTCTTGTCGATGGTAAGGAGGACGTCACCGTAGAAGTTGTTGTGCATGATGGTGTTATCCTGATAGTTACCGAACTCGGAAGCGTAAAGCCTGTTGGAGGATGCGTAGATCTTACGTGTGTAGTTCATTGTCGTATTGTCCAGACGGGCACGTCCTGTGACGAACATCCAGTCGGTGATATTCCATTTCAATGTTCCCGAAAGGGTGTATCTGTGTGCTGTGTTCTCGAACAGCTCCCTCTTGGTCTCCCAGTAAGGGTTCTCCACACCGTCGATGAACTCGAGCGGCCAGAACTGCTTCATGTAGCCGGCATTGGCATCGTATCTCTCGAAGATCTGATACTTGGTGATGTCATCTCCACGCGGGAAAAGATAAGTGGCTACGAGTGGGTTATGATAGAGACCCTGGATGGTAGGGTTGCGCTTGTACTGGCGCATATAGCTGGCGCTTACATCGAGGGTGAGCTTGTCCTTGACAAGTTCGGTTGTGTTGCGGACTGTGAAGTTATACCTGTTGTAGGTGTTGTTGGGGATGATACCGCGTGAGTTTAATGTCGCTGCGGATGCGTAAGTCTGTGAGCGCTCATTGCCGGCTGAAACCGCGATGGAGTTCGTAGTGTTGAAACCAGTCTGGAAGAAGTCCAGCGGATTATATGATGCAGGAGTGTCGAGCTTGTTGCCCCAGCTCATTGCCGGCTCTGTGGAAGCGGTGCCGTAGGTGTTCTGGAAATCCGGAGTCACGAACGGCGATGAGAAGGTGGTATTGTTGGAGAAGTTAACTCTGATTCTGCCTTCCTGGCCTTTCTTGGTGGTGATGAGAATCACACCGTTTGCACCTTGTGCACCGTAAAGCGCTGCTGCAGAAGCACCGGAGAGGACCGACATTGACTCGATATCCTCAGGGTTGAGATTCGATATTCCCTCGAAATCACCTCCGTCAGGAGTTTCATAGATACCTGAGGACTGTGAGGATCTGAGGTCCGGCATAGGGATACCGTCGATCACATAGAGAGCATTGTTGCTTCTTGTGATGGACTTGAGACCACGCATCACGACCCTGGTGGAACCGCCGGCTCCTGACGCGCTCTGGTTGATCTGCAGACCTGCCACCTTGCCCTGGAGAGAGTTGACGAAGTTGGCCTCTTTCACTGTGTTGATGATGTCTCCGCCGACTTTCTGCACATTGTATGAAAGGGACTTCTCCTCTTTCCTGATACCGAGTGCCGTGACGACAGTCCCTTCCAGCGAAAGAGCTTCCTCGCTGATGACAGAATTATAGACTGTTCCATTGCCGACCACGAATGAAGTCGGCTGGTATCCGAGACAGTTGACCTCTATAGTCACACCCTTGTCCGACACGCGGAGGCTATAGTTGCCGTCAATGTCGGTAACTGTTCCGTTGCCTGTGCCTTTCTCTACAATGCCGGCTCCAGGTACAGGATGCCCTGATGCGTCCTTGATGGTACCGGTTATGGTGACAGGTGACTTTTCTCTCGGCTGACCTTCGTTAGTGATGATAATGTTGTCACCTTCAATGGTATAGGCGACATTTACAGGTGTGAACAATGCCTTGCATACGTTGCCGATGACTTCATTCTCGACATTGATGCTTACAGTCCTGGAGACATCTACACCCTTGTTGATGAAAAGAAATCTGGACTGTTGCTTGATCTCGTTCATGGCTCTCGTCAGTGTGACGTTATTGAGCTTCAGTGTTATTCTTGTGTCTGTCTGCGGACGGGCGCTTATGTTTACCGTCAATGCAGAGAGCAAAAGAAAACAGAGCAGACCGCGCATTTTTTGCAGAATACTTTGTCTTTTGTTCATGTTTTTTGAAATTAATAATGTATGTAAAATGTTTTAGCTGTTGTCTTGTGGTATGCTTGTGAGGCGGAACGGTTGTTATATGTAAGTGTCAGCGGATATGTATTACTCCGGTCATCTGGTCCCTGGAGTATCTGAACGATGCGATATGCTGAAGGACTTTCATGGCATGGTCTATACCGTCAGATATACGGAGCTCTCCTGTGATTCCTTCCATTGAAGGAACTATCTTTCTGTCGATTACGATATCCACACCGTATGCCTTCTCAAGTTTTCTTATGAGGGTGTCGAAATCCAGGCCGTCCAGTACGACAATGCCTTCAGTCCAGCTTAAATCAGCAGGGGAATAATGGCCTTTATATGTAAGATGCCCGTTTTCGAGCGATACCATGTCGGAAGGCTGCATTATGATATATTCGCAAGGATTCGAGGTGCTGGTCACTTTTACCGAGCCCTCCACAAGAACTGCCGAGAACGTATCTGTCCCGCGGTCGGCATCAATATTGAATCTGGTTCCGAGAACAGAGACATCTGAAGCGAAGGTATGTACCGTGAACGGGCGTGCACTGTCATGTGCCACCTCGAAGAATGCCTCACCATTGAGACTGACTTCCCTGGAATTCTTACGGAACAATGACGGATACTTCAGAACAGCGCCGGAGTTCATCTTTACTTTTGTCCCGTCTTCAAGCACCAGGTCAAACCTTTGTCCTGCAGGAACTTCAATAGTCGTCATTGCATTGGCAAGCTTTTCGCTGAACTCCTCCTTGACAGAATGTCTTGCGAAAAGGAACAGGCCTGTGATGACGGCTGCATTGGCGACTAGAGCTGCCGCGAGACGGAAGATGCGTCCGGCATGCCTTATTGTCCTGGCGGCGGTGCCGATGCTTTCATGACCGATAAGCATTGCATCGAAAACCTTGTGAGCCTTGCGGTATGATTCGCGGTTCCTTTCGTCTGACTCCAGCCAGCCGTTCAGTCTATATGTTTCATTTTCAGTGAATTCTCCTCTGAAGAACCTGAAAAGGTCATCTTGTGTGAACTGTTCCATCTATTAATTATGCCATGCTTCCATGGAAGCGTTACATATATAAGTTGCTTCAGAAACGGATTCTTACACCGGATTTTGAAATTTTTTACGAAATCATTAAAAATGCTTTAATTTTGTATGCTGGCAATGGTCTTGGAATAGGAATTATGACAGAAAGAGCCTTTCATAGGATAACTTCAGAAGAACTCATGTCGCTGAACAGGAACAAGTCCAGCTATGTTCTTCTTGCGCTGTCCTACCTGAATGACAAGGAACAGGCCGAGGATGTGTTTCAGGAGAGCCTTCTGTATCTGCTGGAGAACATGTCCACTATCGAAGTGAATAATGTCAGGTGGTATTTTTCAAGGGTGGTTCTTAACAAGTGCCTGTATCATCTGAGGCAGACCCGTAACCAGGCCAGGATACGCGACAATATGAAGACATCTGCCATAATGGCTGAGAATATCAGTATACTTTCAGACATCGCATCCGAGCAGACCGCGTTCAATGCAGACCTTTCAGGCTGTCTGGAGGAATGCCGCCGTATCCTTCCGAAACAGACTTATGATGTGTTTATTGACGTGAAAATCAATGGCCTGTCTTATAAGGAGATAGTTGAGAAGTACGGGATATCCATGCGTCACGTGGCATCGGAGATGCAGCGTGCCCTGGCAGTGTTCAGGAAGGTATTCAAGGATTACTGGTTCATTTTCCTGCTTATCTGCGGCAATCTGGGGGGGGGTAGCCTATAGGCGAGTTTTATGTGGAGCGTAAAGCTCTGAGAGTTACTTTGATAGCTATTTCTCCACTCCGTGATTTATGGAGTAGAAAAATAGCTAAATCTTTATAAATTAGTGAGATACGCTCCACGGTGCGCTGACTCCCTGGCAGCACACCTCTGCTGCTTCCCTGTTCGGACGGCAGTCCATCGAGAAGCATGGCGTGGTCATGGCAATCCTGGACAGCATGGAAGTGATGTCATCCATTATCTGACGTGACCAGCGGATGCTTGATACAGAACCTGCGATTCCTGTGTACGCATTCAGTCCCTTGAGCCGTGATATCCTGTTCTCGGGCGCCTGGTTCAGCTTGACAATGGCATGGACAGGACACTTCACATTGCGGTAGCATGGTGTCTTGCCGCTCCAAGGCGTGCCATAGACATATAGCTTCCCGTCTTCAATGCGGATTATCGGATTGTCATCATTGACCAGCTCCGTACCGGGAATATTGTCCAGCCACAGACGGCTGTGCGTGCTTTTCCCGGTCCCGCTTGTCCCGAGGAACATGTATGCCTCTCCTTCCAGGCTGACAACAGATGAATGGACCATAAGAGCATTGTGCCTGGATACATTGTATGTGCAGGCGATTCTTGTCGCGAAATCGATCATCGACATTGTTGCATAAGGCCCGGTCTTTCCGGCGGTTGCGAACTCGTACCGGTGACAGTCCTCAGGAACCAGCATGAATCCGTTCTGGCTCCCGTTCTCCCTCAGGAACTCATAGACGGTATCTGTGCCATGGCGGTATATCCTGTAGCCGGGTATGATGTCTGTGACGTCCATTATCATGTCAGCCTCTCTGAGCTCCTCCGCCCAGTCAGGCTTTGTGCCGAGAATCTTCAGCCTGAACAATTCCTCTGCCGTTTCCCGTACGGCAAATGGCTCATATTGGGAAAAATCCAGAGTCCTGGCGTCGAATTCTTCAGGAAGTTCGCTCCTGTCTTTCACCAGTGTGCGTTCCGGAATATCATCGCCTGCCCTTGTCGGAAGAATCTCCAGAACCTCTCCTGCTGCAGCACGCCGTATTCGTTCTGCCACAGGGACAGTGTATTCCATGAATTTCCACGGGCTGTCCAGCTCAATGCTGAAGTCCAGTCCGCCTGTCCTGAAATGCCTGACCTCGCCCATTATTCTTCAGCCACTCCGCTTTTGACAAGATTTCTGCACAGTGCTTCTGCATCTGCGGCAGCGGTCTCTTCAGGGATTCCGTACTCTTCACAGAGCAACTTGGCGAATGACTCTGCCGAAAACTCATCATGCCCAGCCTTTTTTAGCAGAAAAGCCGCGGACTCATTGACTCTTATCAGCTTGCTGAAATTTACCTGGTCAAGTCCCTCTCCGGAGATTATGGTCTCTCCGCAGATTTCCCTGAGCACAAAACCTTCCTTGATTCTCATTTCCGATAGTTATTAGATGTCCTGCCAATCAGGACGCGCAGAATACAAAGGTAATGTTTTTTTTGTAAATTTGTCATACGGCTGCCTTGGTGCCATGCCGTGCATTATATGGAGAAAGTCATTATCAGCAATGAAATATTTTTCGGGGAAGTCCTCCGTATGCTTCGCGACGGGCATAATGTAACGATTCCTGTGAAAGGCGTCAGCATGCTGCCGTTTATACGCGGCGACAGGGACGCGGTCGTGCTCGAACCTGCCGACAGGACACGGAATCTTGCTCCGGGGGATATAGTCCTTTTCCGCTATGACGGACGGTTCATATTGCACAGGATATTGAAGATCAATGCAGATGTCGCAGAAATACGTGGTGACGGCGCGGTCTCGAAAGAGCATTGCCACCTGTGTGACATATACGGGCGGGCCGTGAGGATACTCAGGAAAGGAGCTGTGCCGGTAGATCCGTATTCATGCTCCTCCCGTATGAAAGTGTGGCTATGGCTTCATCTGCCGCTCCGAAGATATGTACTAGCTATCTATAGGCGCCTGTACGGGCTTCATGCATAGCGCTATAGCAGCGCCGCGAACAGCCTTATGAATTTCTGCCCGAACTTCTGATACCACGGGCGGTTCATCCAGTCCTCCAGCGTCACCTCCCTCGATGCTTCCATGTCCTTCAGGAATATAGCCTTGTTCACCTTGGCTGCTGTAACATCATAGACATAGGCATTCAGCTCATAGTCAAGGTTGAAGCTTCTGAAATCCATATTTGCCGAGCCAATCTCTGAAAGATAGTCATCGCTGACAAAAGTCTTCGAATGGATAAATCTTCCTGAACGTTCATATATCTTCACTCCCGCCTCAAGGCATTCGCTGAAATATGACCTGTTGGCCGGACCCATGAAGAAAAGGTCCGCCTTCCGTGGCACCATGACACGCACGTCCACTCCGCTGAGAGCTGCCGCCTGCAGCGCCTGCAGCATAGGTTCCGGCGGCACGAAGTACGGGGTCTGTATGTATATGTATTTCCTGGCATTCTGCACAGCCCAGACCGCGCCCATGTGGATATGTGGCCATCTGGATTCAGGTTCGTCAGGCACTATCTGTATCAGCTTATCCTTTCCTTTGAGCCTGAAATTCATGTCAAGGCTCTGGATAGGAGTCCTCTTTAGCACCTCGGCTATCCCATTTCCTTCGGTCTCATTTTCATTGTCAATATTATCCGCAATGGCAATGTCCGCAGAACTTTCTGATGAACCCTCCTGGGACGGCAGGCTGGCACACATTGGAAAATAGCGTGAGAAATCTTCATCTATCTCCCCGTCAGCTGTGATCCATGTGTTGAGGAAGCTGTACTGCAGCCCTGCGACAGCGTTTCCGGTAATCCGCATGTGCGTGTCACGCCACCTTACGAAATAGTCATCGCTGATGTTCATGCCGCCGGTATAGCCGATCTTCCCGTCGATTACTACGATTTTTCTGTGATCCCTGTAGTTGAGCTGGGTGACCAGGTTGACAAGAGGCCATCTCGGCTTTGTGAATTTCACGACCTCCACTCCAGCTTTCTTCATCTCGTTGTAGTATCCCGGGCGGATGGTGATGTTGGCGATGTTCTCGTGTATGAATCTGACTTTCACTCCTTCACGGGCCTTCTGCATCAGCATCTCCTTTATCTGCTGGCTGCCCTTGTCCTGCCGGAAGTAGAAATACTCCATGTGGATGTGGTCCTTCGCATTGCGGAGATCCTCCATCAGGAGCTCGAATTTCCTGTGCCCTGAGGTGATGATCTCAAGCCCGTTGCCATCAGTGACACAGGTGGATCCGTCAGAGGCAAGGAGATTTGTGAGAGTCTTGTATTCGCTTCTTACCAGGCTGTCCTTCTCATGCCCGAAAAGCAGCCGGTGCACTTTTTCGTTGGCATGTGTACCGAAAATCTCTATGAATTTTCTGTGCTTTCTCATGAAATACCATGACTGCCTGAAGTTGATTCCGACCATGAAATACAGAATCAGCCCGATTATAGGCAGGAGGTCGATAATCAGCAGCCATGCAATCTTCTTGGAAGAATCTCCGTCATCGAATATGATGACGATGATGGTGCCGATAATCATCAGCACCAGGAATATGGAGAATATGGCTGACAGGACTGTCATGGAAAGGCTTAGTAAACAAGCAGATATATGCCGGCAGCGACTGCGGCTCCGGCAAGGGGGCCAAGAACAGGGACCCAGCTGTAGCCCCATCCGCTGTCACGCTTGCCTTTCAGAGGCAGTACTGCGTGTGCTATACGCGGGCTGAGGTCTCTGGCAGGGTTCATGGCGTATCCTGTGGTACCGCCAAGTGACATGCCAAGTGCCATGATGAGCCCGGTCACAGGAAATGCACCGAGTCCTCCGGTGGTGACTGGCGTTCCGCCAAACGATGCCGTGTTCCCGGAAGTCCCAAGCGCCAGGATGCAGAACACCAGGACAAATGTCGCGATGATCTCGCTGAGGAAATTAACGCTCTTGTGCTCGATTGCAGGCATGGTGCAGAATACTCCCAGAACTCCCTCCGGATTCTGTGTGGTGGCATTGAAATGGTCATAGTAGAAAACATAGACCAGAAGAGCTCCGCAGAATCCTCCGAGCATCTGTGCTGCTATATATGGCAGCACGGCGTTCCATGCGAAGCCTCCGCTTATCGCAAGTCCCAGAGTGACAGCCGGATTCAGATGAGCACCGGAATATGGGCCTGCCACGAACACGCCGCACATTACGGCAAATCCCCATGCCAATGTGATGACCACCCATCCGGCACCTTTCGCCTTTGATTTCTCCAGCGTGCAGGCTGCGCATACTCCGTCACCGAGCAGCACAAGTATGAGTGTCCCTATGAACTCGAACACGCATTTTGTAAGCAATGTGATTTCCATGTCTCTCTAAGTGCTATTTCTCTTTTCCTGAAATTGTACGCCTGATGGCATCGGCCCAGCCTTCCTTCAGCTCATGAACCTTGGTCGCAGGTGCAAGCGGCTCGAATACCTTCTCCGAACTCCATTGACGTTTGATCTCATCCAGCGAGCCCCAGTAGCCTGTGGCGAGTCCGGCGAGATAGCATGCACCCATTGCCGTGGTCTCTGTCACCTTCGGCCTGATGACCCTGGTGCCGAGGAGATCTGCCTGGAACTGCATCATGAGATTGTTCCTGGATGCTCCGCCGTCCACCTTCAGCTCGGCCAGCTTTATTCCGGCATCCTGCTCCATAGCATTCACGATGTCCATTGTCTCGAATGCGATTCCTTCAAGGGCAGCCCTGGCGATATGCGCTGCTGTCGTGCCCCTTGTAAGTCCGCAGATTGTGCCTTTTGCATACGGATCCCAGTATGGTGCTCCGAGACCTGTCAATGCCGGTACGAAATATACCCCTCCATTGTCTGGAACGGTCATTGCCAGCCCCTCTATCTCTGATGAGGACTTGATGATTCCCAGGCCGTCACGGAGCCACTGCACCACAGAGCCGCCGACAAATATGCTGCCCTCCAGCGCATAGTTCACCTTGTCCCCGATTTTCCATGCCACTGTAGTGAGAAGATTGTGCGATGAGATGATAGGCTTCTCCCCGCTGTTCATGAGCAGGAAGCATCCTGTGCCGTAGGTGTTCTTTACGGAGCCTGGTGTTGTGCACATCTGCCCGAAAAGCGCAGCCTGCTGGTCACCGGCGATTCCTGCGATAGGAACCTTGTGAGCAAAGATTGTAGTCTTGGTGTATCCGTATATCTCAGATGAGGAATGTACTTCAGGCATCATTGACACAGGGATTCCGAACAGTTTCAGAAGATCTTCGTCCCATGTCAGTGTATGGATATTGAAAAGCATCGTCCGGGATGCGTTGCTCACATCCGTCACATGACATTCTCCTCTCGTGAGGTTCCAGATGAGCCATGAGTCCACTGTCCCGAAACGGAGCTTTCCGGCTTCTGCCCTGGCCCTTGCTCCGGGAACGTTCTCCAGAATCCAGTGTATCTTTGTGGCGCTGAAGTATGCATCTATGATAAGTCCTGTCTTCTCCCTTATGAACTGTGTAAGGTTCTGTGCCTTGAGGCTGTCGCAGTAGGATGCGGTCCTCCTGTCCTGCCAGACGATGGCGTTATATACAGGTTCACCGGTCTCGGCGTCCCATACGATAGTCGTCTCCCTCTGGTTGGTGATGCCGATTCCGGCAATGTCCAGTCCGTTGATGCCTAACGTGGTGATGGCTTCTGCGACTACAGCGGCCTCTGAAGACCAGATGTCCTTAGGGTCATGCTCCACCAGCCCTGCTCCCGGGAAATGCTGAGGAAACTCTTTCTGCGCCATTGCGCAGATATGCCCATCATGATCGAAGATGATGGCGCGTGAAGAACTTGTCCCTTGATCCAGGGCGAGAATATATTTTTTATCCATGATGATGTAATATTTATTACAGCTCCTTACGGAGACGTGCCTTCGGTATGCCCAGCTGGTCGCGGTATTTGGCGATAGTCCTTCGCGCGACCTTGTATCCCTTGCCGTTCATTATCGTTACGAGCTCGTCATCTGTAAGAGGCTTATGCTTATCCTCCTTATCTACACATTCCTGCAGCACCTTCTTCAGCTCCCTTGTGGAAACCTCCTCTCCCTGCTGGTTCTCCAGGCCTTCGGAGAAGAAGTATTTCAGCGGGAAAATGCCGAAATGCGTTTCTATATACTTGCTGTTCACCACTCTGGAGATGGTGGAAATGTCGAATCCTGTCTTTGCGGCGATATCCTTGAGCACCATCGGCTTCAAGTGCGACTCGTCACCATCCATGAAGTAGTCATGCTGGTAGTCCACTATAGCCTGCATTGTGCTCAGCAGGGTATTGTGCCTCTGCTTCAGCGCCTCCACGAACCATTTCGCGGAATCCATCTTCTGCTTGACGAATGTGGCGGCCTCCTTTTTCTGCCTTTCCGAAGAGTTGGCGGCGTCCATCAGCAGCTCAGCGTATTTCTTGTTGATGCGTATCTCCGGAATCGAGAATCTCGGCATGGTGAGCTTCAGCTCCCCGTCCTCGAGAGTGAGGATGAAATCAGGGACAATCTGCTGCGCCTGGTCATTGTATGAGTCATCAATCTGCCCTCCTGGAGAAGGATTGAGCTTTACGATCTTGTTCATTGCGGCCTTCATCTCATCCTGGGAGAGATTCAGCTTGCTCATTATCTTCTGGAAATGCTTGTTCGAGAATTCCGTGAAGTATCCGGTAAGGATTTTTTCAGCATTGATGACTTCCGCGCTCTGCTTCATCCCCTTGAGCTGTATGAGCAGGCACTCGCGCAGATCCCTTGCCCCTATTCCCGGCGGGTCGAACTGCTGGATGATATGCAGCATGTCCAGGACTTCCTCCCTGGTGGTCGTGATGTTCATCCTGAATGCCAGGTCGTCCACGATACTGTCAATGTCCCTGCGCAGATAGCCGTCATCGTCGAGGCTTCCGATTATGAATGCCGCCACATCATGCTGGTGCTCGTCCAGATCCCGGAAACCAAGCTGGTCCATAAGGCTCTGCGTGAAGCTCTCCTTCACAGAGAAAGTGTTGTACTGCGGCTTCTCATCCTTTCCGTAGTTGTTCACATGAAGCCTGTACTCCGGAATGGAATCATCGTCCTTTATGTCGGAAAGCGATACCTCGCGCGGCTGATCGTCTCCGTCGTCATCCTTGCTCTCAGGAGCGCTGTCGTCAAGTACCGGATTGTCCTCCAGTTCCTTGCGGATTCTCTGCTCCAGCTCCTGGACCGGCAGCTCGATAAGCTTTATGGTCTGGATCTGAAGAGGGGAGAGCTTCTGTACCTGTTTTAGTCCTAGTTCCTGTTTCAGCATGGTTCTCCTGGTCTTATAGGGTGACGGCCGGTCTTGACACTGTGACCGTATCTACGACATAATTGTGTTCCTTGTCCGCTGCAGGGAAGCCGATATTCTCCTTTACCACGATGGCGGACGGGTATGTCGGTTTGATTCTCTGAAGGAACTCCATTGCCTCGGACTTGGTCCTGAAGTTTCCTGCAACGACCCTGAAGAACGGATTCTGGTAGTTCCTGTATGCCGGTACTCCAGGGTGAGCTGCCTGGAAGCTCCGCATCACGTTCTCGGAACTGCTCCTTGCGCTCTTGCTGTTGTCGAAGAATATCCTGACCCTGTATCCGCTCAATGTCCGTGAACTGTTCGAGGCAATATGCTGCTTCATGGCGCTGGCTATTGCCTGGGACTGGTGGATCCTGACATCACCTGTCCCGTAGCTGCCGGAGTTAAGGATGTTGAATATGGACTTTCCTACAAGCGATGAGTCCACTGCGGCTGCCTGTCTGTACACAAGCGAATCCGCTGTCACCATATTCTCATTCCTGCCCTGTGCCGAAGCTATCGCAGAAATAAGCAATGTCCCGATAATGATTGCTGTACGTTTCATATTCTCTCTTGTTTTACCTGGCGGCCTCCATCAGCTTCTCCAGCGGGATCCCGTTGCGGACGATGGTCTTATGCAGCCCTTTCGCCTTAACTGTCGCCGAGACATCCACCGTGTAGTCTGCGGCATTGATGTTCCTTGCCAGCCCCAGCACGGACAGGAGTGATACTCCACTGGCCAGTGATGCATGTCCTGTGAGATTGTACTTTCCGTCTGACTTCCCGTTGACATCGAAATCGTCCACGGTGAAATTCACCAGCTCGCTTCCTTTATAATAGACCTTTCCGCCTGCCCCTGTCACCTTGAACCCACAGACTGGATTGTGTATCCCGACAGATACAATACCGTCGATGCTTCTCAGTCCTGCCGGGGACAATGATACCAGGTCGCATGATGTCAACTTTATGTCACCTGCCTTGCTGCAGCCTGTGAGGCATGCTGCAAGAATTGCTATGATTGCCGCTAATATTGTTCTCTTCATCCTTTCAAATTGCCAATCCTCTTTTGTGCGAGGTCAGATTTACAAAAATAGTGAAAAATTAATAAATGTCATATCTTTGCATGTTATAAAAAATCTGGAGATGGGAAACAAGAAAGTGTACATAGAGACTTACGGCTGTCAGATGAACGTGAATGATACCGAAGTCATTTTTTCAATACTTAAGAAGGCAGGCTACGACAGGACGGAGAATATGGACGATGCCGACGTGATAATGGCTAACACCTGTTCCATAAGGGACAATGCCGAGCAGCGTATCTGGGGCCGCATTGATCAGTTCTACGGCCAGAAGAAACTGCGTGAAGGCGTGGTCTCAGGCATCGTGGGCTGCATGGCGGAGAGGCTTAAGGACAAGCTGCTCGACAGCGGACGTGTGGACTTCGTTGCAGGCCCTGACTCCTACCGTTCACTTCCTATGCTTCTCTCCAGAATTGCCCCAGGCAGGCCACAGATCAATGTCGAGCTGTCCCGTGAGGAGACTTATGACGACATCGAGCCTGTCCGCATAGACAGGAACGGGGTCTCCGCATTCATCTCCATCATGCGTGGATGCAACAATGTGTGCTCATATTGCGTCGTGCCTTATACACGTGGCGCCGAGCGTAGCCGTGACCCATACACTATCGTGAGGGAGGCATGTGATGTCTTTTCGAAGGGCTACAAGGAGGTTACGCTTCTGGGGCAGAATGTGGATTCCTATCTATGGAAAGACCCGGACGGCCCTCAGAAGCAGGTTGACTTCGCGGATCTCCTTTCAATGGTCGCCGAAATCAGCCCGATGCTCCGTGTCCGCTATTCCACTTCCCATCCTAAGGATATCAGCGACAAGGTGATAGATATGATGGCAAAGTATGACAATGTCTGCCGTCATATCCATCTTCCAGTGCAGTCGGGCAGCAATGCTATGCTTGAGAAGATGCGCCGCCGCTACACTAAGGAGTGGTATCTGGAAAGAGTCGCGCGGATCCGCCAGGCCATGCCGGACTGCGCCATAACCACGGATATCATCGCAGGCTTCTGCGGTGAGACGGAGCAGGATCATCAGGATACGCTGGATATCATGCGCAAGGTCGGGTATGACTATGCCTATATGTTCCAGTACTCCGAGCGCCCGGGGACATTGGCTGCACGTAATTATCCTGACGACATCCCTGTACAGGAGAAGACACGCCGTCTGAACGAGATTATCGCCCTTCAGAACGAGCTGAGCCTGGAGAGCAACCGCCGTGATGTGGGCAAGGTATTCAAGGTCCTCATCGAAGGTGTCTCGCGCCGTAGCGGCGAGGAGCTCTGCGGCCGCACTTCCACCAACAAGATGTGCGTGTTCCCGGCACTCCTCGCATCTGATTCAATGTCTGCTGACGGCATCAGTGTATTCAATGTGGGTGACTACGTGAATGTCAAGGTTCTGTCGTGCACCTCTGCCACCCTTATCTGTGAGCTTGTGAAATAATCATATAGTGGTGACACGCTCATCGACGAAGCTGTAGAAGCATCCGTCTGCTATCACCAGATGATCCAGCAGTGATATACCGAAAGCGTCTGAAGCCTTCTTCAGGCGCTCCGTTTCCAGCATGTCGGCCTTTCCCGGATATGGATTGCCTGACGGATGGTTGTGTGCCATTATAAGGCCGTCGGCTTTCTTCTCCAGCGCCTTGCGCATCACTGTATTGGTGTCTATGGCAGTGGATGACAGCCCGCCGGAAGAAATCTTCTCCTTGAACACCACGATGTTGGATCTGTTCAGGTATAATATCCAGCATTCCTCATGGTCAAGCCCCTTCAGGACAGGTGACATGATGTCATAGACCTGCCTTGATTCTGTTATCGGCGCCCTTGCCGGCATGGAACTCTCGGAGGCGAACCTCCGCCCCAGCTCGAAAGCCGCGGAGACGGTTATTCCCTTGTCCCTTCCGATGCCAGGTATCTCCATCATCCTGTCTATCGACATTGACGACAGGCCTGTAAGGCTTCCTGCGTCATGAAGAAGCTCCATGGAGATTTCCAGAACATTCTTTTTCCCATATCCTGTACGCAGCAGGATCGCCAGGAGCTCTGCATTGCTGAGGGCGGGCGCTCCCTTCGAGAACAGTCGCTCGCGCGGTCTCTCCTCTTCATTGATTTCTTTCAGTTTCATCATGTTCGGTTTTAGAAATTTTTTCGTCTTGCAGCAAAAGAATATGTCGACGGGTTGTCTCCAGATGACTTTGACGAGACTGTTCTCACCATATTTTTACTCGTTTTCCGTATTTTAATATTGCTTGTAACTTATTGATATGTAGTTATTTAGTGTTTTTGAAAATAGTGTATATGGTTGTTTTGAAAAATGTTAATGCGCTTATACTTAATGATTTAACAAAAAATGTGCGCTTCGGACCTCCTGAATCCCGTCAGCATTATGGCCACAATATAGCCTGATGAAACGGAAAATCCGCATAAGTGACCAGGCACCCATACGGATTTTTATGATTTTTAAATAAAATGAGAAGATTTTTAACTTTTCCGTAAGCCTTTTGCCTCGAGAATAAGATCTCCGAGCTCCCTGATGTCGCGGACTATGATGTCCGGAGGGAAGAATTCAGGGGCAGGATTGTTCCTGGCGTCTTCAGCCACCTTCAGTGCGGTCTCCAGCGTAGTTTCTCCTGAAAGCACCAGCACTCCCACTGCTCCGGCATTGTGCGCCATCGCTGTGTCTGTGTAGATCCTGTCGCCTGTCATGATGATTTCTTCAGGATTCAGTCCATGGCGGTGCATTATGCCGTCCAGCATTGTCGGATCAGGCTTGCCGAGAACGATATCCGGCCTGCGTCCTGTCGCATGCTCTATGCATTTCTGAAGCGAGCCGCAGTCCACGAGCACTGTCCTCTGGTCTGTAGGGCATACGCGGTCAGGATTTGTGGCTATATAAGGGATTCCCTGGCTTGCCCACCATGCTGCACGGCATAGCCTTGGATATGTAAGCGTCGTGTCGAAAGCCACCACGAGCACGTCAGGCACGTCGTCAGGATCATCGCTGCATTCCTCGAAGCCCGCTTTCCTGAACTGGCTGACCATGCTTGGCGTGCCGAGCATGAAAAGTCTCCTTGCATCAGGATACTTCTCCTTTATATAGTCAATGGCGGCAAGGGAGGTGGTGTACATGTTATCCTCGTCCGCCTTGATTCCGAGCCTTTCCAGCTTATGCAGATAGTCTGCGACGGATTTTGTCGGATTGTTGGTCAGGAACGAGTAGCCGATGCCGGCGTTGGTCATGTCCTCCAGAAACCCTGGGGTGAACGGAAAGAGCCTGCTTCCCATGTATATCGTGCCGTCCATGTCCAGGGCGATGTGCTTTATCCTGGACAGCTTCTCCTTCATTTCAGATGAGAGAGTCTTGTTGTAGTTTTCAGTCATTTTCTTCATTTGGTTACAAAAAAACGGACAGCCTTTTTATGAGGACTATCCGTTTTGGAGGGGTGAACGGTGGGGCTCGAACCCACGACAACCAGAACCACAATCTGGCGCTCTACCAACTGAACTACGCTCACCATGTTTAGGATTGCAAAGATAGCGATAAATTTTTATAATGCAAGATATTTTACCTTAAATTGGCATGAAAAGCACCAGAAAAACTTCTGGCACGGCAAAAATCAGGCTCTTTCATAGCCAGCGTTAACCAACTTCTTATTATATTTGCAGGACAGTTATAATTTTATAATATCAGATAATAAATGGCAAGAGAAATAAAGTTCTCTCTGGTTTACAGGGACATGTGGCAGTCTGCCGGCAAATATGTGCCGAGGGTTGACCAGCTTGAAGAGGTCGCTCCGGCAATCATAGATATGGGCTGCTTCGACAGGGTGGAGACTAATGGCGGTGCCTTCGAGCAGGTGAATCTTCTGTTCGGAGAAAACCCTAATGTGGCTGTCCGCAGGTGGACTGCGCCGTTCCATAAGGCCGGTATCCAGACACACATGCTTGAGCGTGGTCTCAATGCATTGAGAATGAATCCGGTTCCTGCAGACATCAGGGAACTGATGTTCAAGGTCAAGAAAGCTCAGGGAACCGATATTGCGAGATCCTTCTGCGGCCTTAACGACCACAGGAATCTGAAGCTGTCCGTGGAGTTCGCCAAAAAGGCGGGCATGATTTCCCAGGTGGCGCTTTCAATTACCAATTCACCTGTCCATACAGTTGAATATTATATGGGTGTTGTGGACAAGGTCGTGGAGTACGGCTGTGATGAGATCTGCCTGAAGGATATGGCAGGCGTCGGGCGCCCTACATTCCTTGCCGAGCTAACGAGCTGCATAAAGAAGAAATATCCTCATATCCTGGTCCAGTACCATGGACATACAGGCCCTGGATTCTCTCCTGCGTCAATGCTTGAAGTGGCACGTGCCGGTGCGGACTATCTGGACGTCGCAGTAGAGCCTCTGTCATGGGGCAAGATCCATCCTGATGTCATCACCATCCGTGAGATGATGCGTGCGGACGGCTTCCTTGTCAAGGATCTCAATATGGATGCCTACATGGAGGTGCGCCGCCTGACACAGAAGTTCATTGATGATTTCCTGGGCTACTGGATCAATCCTGCCAACAAGCTGATGTCATCACTTCTTGTCGGATGCGGTCTGCCAGGAGGAATGATGGGATCGATGATGTCCGACCTGAAAGGTTTCCAGGCGGCGATCAATGCTTCGGAACGTGCGCACGGGCGTCCTGAAATCAGTCTGGATACATTGATGGTCAAGCTGTTCGAGGAAGTTCAGTATGTATGGCCGAGACTTGGATATCCTCCTCTCGTCACCCCGTTCAGCCAGTATGTCAAGAACACATCCCTCATGAATCTTCTCAATGTCCTTAACGGCAAGCCTAGATGGACTACCATAGACAAGGATACCTGGAACATGATTCTTGGACGTATGGGACAGCTTCCTGGCAAGCTAGCTCCGGAAATTGTTGACCTGGCTAAAGCCAAGGGCCTGGAATTCTATACTGGCAATCCTCAGGACATGTATCCTGACGAGCTTCCTAAGTTCAGGCAGATGATGAAGGATGAAGGATGGGATGAAGGATGGGATGAAGGAAAGGATCAGGAAGAGCTGTTCGAGTTTGCAATGCACGAGAGGCAGTACCGCGACTATAAGAGCGGAGTTGCAAAGGAAAGGTTCAATGCTGAGCTCAATGACCTTAAGGCAAAGGCCGGGGCTCCTATTAATGTGGTGCGTCCTGTAGTGGAGATGCCTAAGTTCAATGTCGAGGAATATGCGCAGAAGTATCCTCATGCCGTTCCTGTGCAGGCTCCTGCAAAGGGACAGCTGATGTGGCAGCTTGACGTGGATGACGATTCCACAGCTCCTATAGCCGGCACAGAAGTGAAGGCCGGGAAGGCAATGGGCTATGTCCAGACTTATTATGGAATGGAAGATGTGGTCCCTGCTGTGGACGGACGTGTCGTCGCTGTCACTGGAACTCAGGGGAGCAAGGTGGTCAAAGGCGAGATTATAGCTTTTGTAGAGAGTGCAGCAGATGCTGAAGCCGCAGCGGCGTCAGCCAGGGAATAGCAGGCGAAGTGGTTCTCGGTTTCCGGGTGGATATATTGCCCGTCGCTCCGGTGCCACTTCCACATAAGCTTTATGGTCACGTTTCTGCCGGGAAGAAGTTCCTGGATCGGAAACGTGGCTAATTTGTTTCTGATGATTACCAGGTCCTGCTTGTTTGCGGAATCAGGATAAAGCCCCTCTTTCATGGAATTGTGCACGAGGGAGAAAAAGACAGTATCCCTGGCGGTACCGTTATATACGAGTGCTGTCTTCTGCTCTGTCCTGGAATCGCGTATGCCTATCCATGAGCAGTTTACATTGAGATATCCTCCTGAAATCCATGCGTCGGCAACGGAAATGGCATCATCCCATCCGGTCTCCTCATTGTCGGAGGAACCGTCCACAGGGACGCTGCACACAGGTATGGAGAATCCCAGGAGCTTGGCATTGAAT
The DNA here is from genome assembly GCA_934691625.1 of uncultured Bacteroidales bacterium. Taxonomy (GTDB): domain Bacteria; phylum Bacteroidota; class Bacteroidia; order Bacteroidales; family UBA932; genus Cryptobacteroides. The sequence continues at coordinate 410,219 of CAKUTA010000002.1, forward strand.
ACTTTTTCAAGCTCGCTGATACATTCTGTTAGAGTCACAGATGCATAGACCCTGGTGCCGAATTCCGTTTCAGGCATCTCCTTCCCTCCAGTGAGGATGAAGGTCTGCCCCTCGTCTGTGATTATCTGCGACTCTCCGGACACGAAGCCCATGGAGCCGCATGTGAGTATGCTGCTGTTCTCCTTGTCACAGGCAGTCATGGAAATGATGGCCGCTATAGCCATTGAAAGAATAGTCAGGTGATGTCTCATGGTTCTTTAAGGAGTAATCAGGCCTCCTGGAGCTTGCTGCTTTTGCTGCTTCTGTTGTAAGACCTGCTTGGCCGGCAGATGATCTGGATGTCTATATCTTCCACATGATATCCCTTGAACTTTTTTCCGGCCAGCCTGGATTCCACATATTCTATCGTCTCGTCATCTATCACATCCTGGAACGTGTTGTTCACGTGGTCGTAAAGATGGATATGCTTGAATGTGTTGACGTCGAAGTACATCTTGTTGTTGGAGCTCATCCTGTAGTTGTAGATTCCGAGCATTGCTATTTGTGACAGGATGTTATATACTGATGCGACAGTCACTTTCGTGATGCCTTCGTTTTTGATTTCCTCTGTGACCATGTCGGCGGATGCATGTCCCAGCGTCAGCATTGCCTTATGGACAGCAAGTCTCTGCTGTGTTGCCTTCAGGTTGTGTTTTTTCAGCAGGCGTCTGAACTCCTCCATTGTCGGAGCCTTGTGTGTCTGTTTGTTCATGCGTTTATCTGTTACCCGTATCTTCTACGGTTTCTGCTAATCTAGCGCTTTTTTCCTTGATAACCAATAATAATTTTAATTTTTCATTTTTTAGAAGCTGTTTTGAAATTATTGTCTGAAGGTTTGAGAGGAAAAGACCTCAGATTCGACCGAGGATTCAAGGAAGATAGCGGTGCCTATCTGACCTGAAAACTCGGGATGAAGATGAAGAAATTTGTAACCTGAAGAAAAACAACTTGCTTCTAATTAAGAGAAGATTTTCGAGGATAACTCTATTTTTGAAGAAGGAGTGTGCCGGTGGCACATGACTGATGAGAAAAAAGAGTCAGGCCGAAAAGATTCCTTAAGATGAGGCTGGTTATTTTTTTTGAAGGTTACTTACCTCAAACAACTTTTCAATAATTTCAAAACAGATTCTTACCTGTGGAATTGTCAGGGAAATTGGCACGAACTACATTTTGAAAAAAATAAAACTGCGTCTATATTTGCAGATTGGAAATATTCTGACTTGCAGATGGAAAATATAAGGTGCATCATAATCGGCTCCGGTCCAGCGGGCTATACGGCAGCCATATATACAGGAAGAGCTGGGCTCCAGACGGTTCTCTATGAGGGAATGGAGCCTGGCGGACAGCTTACGACTACCACTATGGTGGAGAACTATCCTGGTTTCGAGAATGGTACGGACGCCAATATGCTTATGGCTTCAATGAAGGCCCAGGCGGCACGGTTCGGGGCGGAGATACGCCCTGGACGCATTATCACGGCGGATCTTTCCTCCAGGCCTTTCAGGCTGACGGATGACCAGGGCCGGGAACTGTCGGCTGAGTCGTTGATAATAGCTACCGGTGCCACAGCCAAATATCTGGGCCTGCCTTCGGAGCAGAGGTTCAAGGGGCTTGGAGTATCTGCATGCGCGACATGTGACGGGTTCTTCTACAGAAAGAAGGATGTCGCAGTCGTCGGTGGCGGCGATACCGCATGCGAGGAGGCCACATATCTTGCCGGACTATGCCGCAAGGTCTATATGATTGTCCGCAGGGATGTGTTCCGGGCATCTAAGGCCATGCAGGAGCGTGTGCTGAATACCCCGAACATCGAGGTCCTGTGGAACTGCAACACGCAGGAGATCCTCGGTGGCGAGCAGGGAGTGACTGGCGCAAGGCTTCAGAGAAAGGATGGTAAGGTTTTTGATATTGCCATAGACGGGTTCTTCCTTGGTATCGGACATCATCCGAATTCCGACCTGTTCAAGGAATGGATTTCCACTGACGATAACGGCTATATAATCACACGTGGCAAGACTTCTGCCACGGATGTTGAGGGTGTGTTTGCCGCAGGTGACGTGCAGGATCCGCTTTATCGCCAGGCCATCACGGCAGCTGCTTCAGGATGCCGTGCCGCCCTGGATGTGGAAAGATTCCTTAAAGGGTAGGGAAGGGCAACATGAAAAGGCGCAGACTTGAAAGTCTGTATAACATAAATGAAGATAAGATGAATCTATTCAGAAAATCAGTCTGGGGCGCAGTCGCGGTGCTGGCGGCGGTCTCCTGCAAGTCGCAGTATGATACCCTGCTGTCCAGCAATGATGTAGATGCCAAGTACAAGGCTGCATTCCAGTACTTCGATAAAGGCAAGTACCAGAAAGCTGCTTCCCTGTTCGAATCAATGTCGGTGCTTACCGACGGTACGGAAAGGGATGATACCGTGCAGTATTACTGGGGTCTCAGCAATTACAGGTTCAAGGACTATGTCACGGCAGAGGCTAACTTCTCGCGTTTCGTGACCAATTTTCCGCGCAGCCCGTTCTCCGAGGAGGCGCGTTTCCTCAGGCTTGACTGCCTGTATAAATCCACATTGAGATACGAGCTGGACCAGACTCCTACGAAGGTCGCCATCAGCGCCATCTCCGAGTACAGGAAAGACTATGGCGATGATGCTCATAAGGTAGAGTGCGAGGCGATGCTCAAGGACCTCCATGACCGTCTTGACAAGAAAGCTTTCGAGGCTGCACGGCTCTACTATAATATGGAGGACTACAAGGCGGCCAGGGTCGCGTTCAAGAATACGCTGAAGGACAATGCTGACAATATCTACCGCGAGGACATCCTGTATTATATTGCTAAGTCATCATACAAGTATGCCCAGCTGAGTGTGCCTTCCAGGCAGAAGGAAAGATATATGACTTTCATTGACGACTACCTGAACTTCATAGGCGAGATACAGGACTCTCCATATACGAAGGAGCTCAAGACATTGTATGCCAGGGCACAGAAGGCATTGGGCAAATATGTCGGCGTAGATGAGCCTGATGGCGTGAAGGAGAAGGTTTTCGAGAAGGAAAGGAAAGAGGCGGAGAAATCCCGCAAGTCTGCCGGGAAAACTTCTGAGACGGTAAAAGAAAAATAATGAAACCTTGCCGCGACGGGCGGTGTATATATAATCGGAGGCCTGCAGAAGGCCGTGGAGCATTAGTCCCTGGTTATAATCAAAGAAAAGAAATGGATAAGAAGAACGTACCTCAGAACACTATCACAAGGGATGTGAAGTATCTTGCAGCCCCTACAGGAAACATTTATGAGACAGTAGTGATTCTGTACAAGAGAGCGAACCAGATCGCTCTGGCAGAAAAAAAGGAGCTGAACAAGAAACTGGAGGATTTCAAGAACGACCGCGATTCAATGGATGAGGTTTTCGAGAACCGCGAGCAGATCGAGATCTCCAAATATTATGAGAGACAGCCTAAGCCTGTGCTTGTAGCCGTTGCGGAATTCGAAAATAACGAGCTTACATACAGGATGGCAAAGCATGATCAGGAGCCGGAATCTCCAGCTGCAGAGAAGAAGTCTGCGGAAGAATAATCCTGAACTATGCTTAAGGAGCTGCACATAAAGAACTATGTACTGATAGACTCGCTGGATATTGAATTTCCTGCGGGTCTAGTCATTATTACAGGACAGACTGGCGCCGGAAAATCCATTATTCTCGGTGCATTGTCCCTGGTGCTGGGCTCCAAGGCCGACGCTTCTGTGATAGGGGCGTCAGGTGATACATGCGTGGTGGAAGCTGTCTTCGAGATGAAGGACAGCGATGGCATCATGAAAGCTTTCCTCGAGGAAAACGAAATTGATTACGATTCTTCTGACGGGGAACTGATAATCAGGCGAGTTCTCAATGCTTCCGGACGTTCCCGCTCATTCGTGAATGATTCCCCAGCGCCGCTGAAGGTGCTCTCGGCATTGTCCTCAAGGCTTATCGACATCCATTCGCAGCATGAGACGATGCTGCTGAGGGACAAGGCGTTCCAGATGTCGATGCTTGACCGTTATGCCGATGACGGGGAGCTTCTGTCTGCATGCCGCAGATCATGGTCTGAACTTTCCGCGATGAGGAAGGAGCTTGCTTCGGTATCAGAGACATTGGCAAAGATGAATGCGGAGCAGGACTATAACCAGGCGCAATATTCGCAGCTTGAGGCAGCGGCCCTGAAGGACGGCGAGCTTGAAGATCTGGAGGCGGAACAGAAGCAGCTTGCCAATGCTGAAGAGATAAAGACAAGCCTGTATCAGATAGAGAACTATTTCAATCCTGCGTCAGATGACGGCCAGGAGGACAGGCTCTCCATTGATTCAATGCTGAAGGAATCGTCCAGGCTTCTGGACAGGATTTCAGCCTTTATCCCATCGGCGGCTGCGTTGTCCGGGCGTATAGAGTCGTCCAGGCTTGAGCTTGATGATGTCCTTTCCGATATATCATCTATGGAATCCGGAACGGATGTGTCCAATGAAAGGCTTCAGACTGTGGAGGAGCGGCTGTCAATGTTGTATGACCTCCTGAAGAAGCATTCATGCGCAAATGTCGGAGAGCTGATAGCGTTGAGGGACAAGCTGGCTGGAGAACTGGCGGATACTTCTGTCCTTGAATCCAGAAGGACCGCACTGCAGAAAGAGATTGAGGCGAAGGACTGCGAGTTGTCCGATGCCTGCGCGAAGCTCCATGATGCCCGTGCGGCAGCTGCGCCTGAGCTTGCCGGTGAAATATGCAGCTCCATCCGTTCTCTTGAACTGGACCGTGCCATATTTGAAGTCGTGCTGCAGCCTGGAGAACCTGGTCCTGACGGTGCAGACTCCATATCATTCCTGTTCTCATCCACGGGGAAGGCTCCGGTAGATGTCGCCAAGTGTGCGTCCGGCGGCGAGATGTCGCGTATCATGCTGTGCCTTAAGGCTATGATGGCGAGGTACACCAACATGCCTTCGATGATATTCGATGAGATAGATACGGGGGTATCGGGAAGTGTCGCCGACAAGATGGGGGCAATGATATGCAGTATGGGCTCATATATGCAGGTGTTTGCCATAACGCATCTGCCGCAGGTGGCGGCAAAGGGCAATGCGCATTACATCGTGGAGAAATCATTCGATGGTGACCGGGCTGTGACGACAATCCGGAGAATTTCAGGCGAGGAGCGCATTATGGAGGTCGCCAGAATATTAAGCGGCTCCAGAGTTACCCCTGAAGCCGTAGCAAATGCGAAGTCCCTTCTTGGGGATAATGCCTGATTATTTATCTTTTCACTATCCTGACTGAATAGTCGGGGCCATAGACGATCCGCCTTACCCCTTCATTCACATATCCTCCACCGTCAGTCTTCCTGAACATGAAGTCTGTCTGCATCATAGTGCAGTTTCCGAGGCGTGCGACCTTGTCCATCCATGAATTTCCATATTTTGCCTTCATTGATATGAAGAAATATGCCAGGTCATATCCCTGGAAAGCGAACTGTGTCGGCTCTGTGTTATATAACGCCCTGTATTCCAGGAGGAATTTCTTTACGGCAGTGTTGTCGTAGTCGATATAATATGCCGTCGATATCCGTGTCTTCAGATTATGCAGGTTATCCACATCTATTGTCTCGAAGGATCTTATCTTTGACGGGCTGTACAGGACGACATTGTATTTCCTATATACGAGCATGTCAAGATTTCTCACGGCGTCATTCACGAATGCCTCGCTCTCGGAGTTTATGATTACCCTGTTGATACCTGTTGAAGTCATGACCGATGTCAATGCATTTGCCACGTTCCTGCCTTGAAGGATAGCATAGGAGTAGTTCGTATGTGCGATTCCGGAGCTCTCTATCATCTGGCTCATTAGCGCTGTGGACTGCCCTGATGCACCTTTCTCGCTTATTATGATGACCTTGTCGCCGTATGCCTTCTCTTTCTTTAGCCAGTCGAGAAGATCTGCATACTGGTTATGCAAGGCTGTAGGTGCCTGTATCATGTTGCTGTGGCCCTGGACCAGGTTTGCAGTCCTATGATCCAGTGGCGAGATCACGTAAGTTTCTTCCGGAGCAATGGATAGCACCTTTCCGATTCCGTCCTTGTTTACCGGGCCGATGCAGAAATCGCTGGCTTTAAGGCGCTCCGTGGTTATCGGCATTGCTCCTCCTGCGACGTCATAGACGCTGAGGTCGGTGCTGATGCCCTGTTTCCCGAGATCCCTCACGGCCATCAGGACACCGCTGTAGAAGTCCATGTTGCTCTCGCTTGGTGAGGAAGATGCGTTCATCGGCAGCATCAGAAGAGCGTTGACATTCGTCCATACTGAAGGCGCGGCTAGCTCCTCCTGCACGTCATTCTTCCTTGCCGGCTTTTTATCATCCTTGGCCGCAGCAGCCTCTGCACCTGTGCTTTTCGCGTTATCTTCTGCCCTGGACGTCTCCTTGCCTGCACTCATTGCTTTCACCACAGCTGCTGATGGTATGCGAAGCTTCTGCCTGTTCTTGAGCTTTTCGCTTGTTAGCCCGTTGTATTTCATCAGAATGTCCTTCGGGATGGAATACTTATATGCGATATCGTCAATATCCTCGTACCATTTGGTGACGTGGATGGTGTAGCTGCCGTCATCCTTCTTATCTTCATTCCTGGTTTCGGGCTTCCCCTGTGCGGCAGATGCCGTTGCCTGTGCAGATGTCTGTGATGTGCCTGTTACAGGGATAAGCAGGATGGAGTTCTTCTTCAGTCCCTCATGCTGCAGATCCAGGGCGGGGTTGGCCTTGAGTATATCATCTGTAGTGACACCATAAGCCTTCGCGATTGAGAACAATGTCTGTCTTTCCAGCACTACATGCGACCAGTATATCTTGCCGTCGCTGCCCTTGACCTTTTCATTGGAAATGGTGACAGGCGTCTGTGTATATGTCTGGGCCACGGCATTCTCCGCAGAAAGCGCCAGACATAGGAAACATGCCGAAACGGCTATAATGTTTGTTCTCATCTTCTTCGTTTTATAATTCCTCGGCAAACTTTCTGAGGTCATTGCTGAAAGCTGACCAGGAGAGCCTGCGTTTTTCTTTCTGTATTCGTTCAATGCACTCCTGCCTTATTGCAGGCTCGGCAAAATACCTCTCGATTTCCTTCCGGATGCATTCCGGTTCTGCATGTTCAGCGACAATTCCTGTGCCTGAATCTCCGATAGTGCTTTTCAGTCCGCCCACATCTGTCACGATTATCGGGATCTCGAAATGATACGAGATGGAGCTGATACCGCTCTGGGTGGCGCTTCTGTAGGGCAGGACTGTCACGTCAGCTGCGGAGAAGTATTCCCTCACCTCCGAATCCTTTATATATTTAGGGAAGATATGTATCCTGTCCCTGCCCGGAATATTGTCGATGATCCTCTGATACGGCTCGAATGATCCGTAAGGCTCCCCGGCTATGATAAGCTGATAGCTTTCATCCAGCTTCGAGAATGCCTCCAGGAGGATATCCAGACCTTTGTACTGCCTTATGAGGCCGAAAAACAATATGTTCTTCTTTCCATGCTGCAGCCCGAGCGCATCTTCCGCCTTGATGCGTGTAAGCTTCTCTCCGAAATGCGAGTACAGCGGATGCTGGCGCATGATGTATCTGGCTCCAGGCTTCAGCTTCAGGAGATCCTCTGTGACGGCGTCGCACATTGTCACGAATCCGTCACATCCTCCAAGAAAATATCTCGTGAATGGCGTATCGAAGAACCTCTGCTCGTGCGGAACCACATTGTCCAGGATTCCTATGACCTTGCATCCTTTTCCCGCGTGCCTTGCGACATAGCCCAGGGAAGGGGCGAAGTAGGACATCCAGTATCTCATTATCAGCACGTCCGGTTTCCATCTGCGGATTTTCCGTGCTGCACCTATCCAGGAAAAAGGGTTGGCCGTGTCCAGCACGGCTGTGCTCTCTACAGGTGTCGCCTCATCATCAGGAGTCACATACTGTGTCTTGCCCGGGAACAGAAAATCGGGATACTGCCTGCTGAAGTTGTAGGCCCTGACAATATCAGTTTTGCCCAGTTCTGCGTATAAAGCTGCGTTGAACTGGGCAATACCTCCCCTGAAGGGATAGAAGCAGGATAAGACTGCGATTCTCACACTTCAGTTATATTAGTCTTTCTTCGAAGCGTTCTTCGACTTGCTCTTGACATATTCGTCGTTGAGCTTGGTGATGATGTCATCGGTAACATCGAGAGTGCTGTCTGCTGCAGCCACAGGGGATGGAAGAATGTCACCTGAAGTGGCGATTACCATTGAATAATGGTTGTCGGCAGCATATTTGTCAAGGAACTGCTTGATGGCATCGCCGATATTGTTCATCATGACCTGCTGCTCCTCAGCAATCTCCTGGTTCTTCTGGTTAGCGAAGTCATTGAAGTCGTTTCTCTTCTGCTCAAGCTTCTGGCCCTGGGCCTCGGCAACTGAACGGGTGAGAAGTCCTTTGTTGATCTTGTCCTGGAAGTCATTGACATCCTTCTGGAGGCTGTTGCCCCTTCTGTTCACTTCTTCCTGGATCCCCTGAGCCTTTGACTCGACAACTGACCTCAGGTCGTTTGCCATGTCATAATCGGAAAGTACGCGGTCGAGGTTGAAATAGACGATGGAGCCTCTTTCTGCCGCTGCTGCGGACACTGTCCCGTCAGCGCTTCCAGTGTCGGATTTCTTTCCTGAAAGTGTCACTACTCCGAGAACGGCCACGGCAACAAGCGCTATGACGCTGAGAATCAATGGTGTGTTTTTCATCTTTATCTTAATTTGTTTTATGATCTTTTATGCGGCGCATCAGCGCACAAGCACATGGAATGCAAAGTTACTAAAATATTTTAATCTTCGACAGGTATGCATGAATTGTTTTTTCGAGTCCCATGTACAGAGCGTCGCATATTATAGCATGTCCTATGGAGACTTCCGCCGTCCACGGTATGGTACGGATATAATACTCCAGGTTCTCCAGACTCAGGTCGTGCCCTGCATTGATGTCCAGCCCGCATTCCCTTGCCCTTTCTGCTGTTTTCAGGTAAGGCGCTATGGCTTGTTCCCTTCCTGCCGTATAGCCGGAAGCGTATGCCTCCGTATATAGCTCGACCCTGTCGGCACCGCATGCGGCTGCCCCCTCCGCCATCGCAGGATCCGGGTCAATGAAGATGGAAGTCCTGATGCCCCTGGACTTGAACTCCCTGCATATATCCGTGAGGAAGTCCTTGTTCTTCAGCGTGTCCCATCCTGCATTCGAGGTGATGGCGTCTGCGGCATCAGGAACAAGAGTCACCTGTGCCGGTATGACCTCATCCACAAGGTCTATGAATTTCGGTATCGGGTTTCCCTCAATATTGAGCTCTACATTGATGATGGGCTTGATTGCCCTTACGTCTGAATATCTTATATGCCTTTCATCTGGTCTCGGGTGCACTGTGATTCCTTCGGCACCGAATCTTTCGCAGTCACATGCCGCCTTCTCCACATCCGGCATGTTCCCTCCACGCGCATTGCGCAGGGTCGCGATCTTGTTTATGTTTACGCTCAGCTTTGTCATGATATGCCTTCTTAAATAATCAGGACAAAAATAAATATTATTGCGGAAATATTGCAGGAAACATTCAAAAAATGCCCCGCATCGCCTTTGTCATCCTTTTCAGCCTTTCTCATCAGCCGTGTGACCCCAGTGCACTCCCAGGCATCATCCTGAAGCTGTCGGGAAGGTGCCACGGTATGTAATGTCATAATATTGATATGCTGATAGTTAAGAGTGCGGGGTGTGGGAATGGCACCATTTTTTATCTCGAAATCCACGCCCTTGATAAAACCTCCACTGATTATTAGCTATTTAGCGATAGCCCCGTGGCACCGTCCCGCAAAGTAAAATCCTGTTTCAGAAGAGAATCTGGCAGCTGACGGTTCGCCTGTTTCAACTGGCTGATTCTGTTCATAATAAAATCTGTCATCCGAAACAAATTATTTTTTCATGTTTCTAAAGAAAGTGCTAATTTTGAAGTTCCTGAATAATCACAGCTTTGGAAATGCTTCTTGGTATATATATAAAGAATAAGGCATTGGCATCGGATGCCGGCTATCTCCGTATGCGGAAGGAACTTGAGGATGCGGGAGCCGTGCTGTACAGCATCTGCACCAGGGCTGACCTTAGACCAGGCACGGATGCTGTATTGAGCGTGGGAGGGGACGGGACATTCCTGTCCGCGTCCAAGCGCGTCGCTGATTCCGGAGTCCCCATTCTCGGCGTAAACCTCGGCCGTCTCGGCTTCCTGTCGGAAAACAGGCCGGAGGATATCACCGCAGCCCTTATGAATGGCGAGTATGAACTGGAGAACAGAACAATGCTGTCGGTATCGGCCAGCGGTGGCAGTCTGAAGACAGACGGGGAATTCTGGCCTTATGCATTGAACGAGATAACCGTCCACAGGGACGGGGCGGCAATGCTGGGCGTGAAAGTCTCGCTGGACGGCAATCCTCTGCCGGCATACTGGGCGGACGGGCTGCTTGTCGCCACAAGTTCAGGCTCCACAGCATATTCCCTGAGTGTCGGAGGCCCTATCTGTACCCCTGACTCGAAGGTCCTGATAATAGCCCCGATTGCACCGCATAACCTTAATGTCCGTCCTCTGGTCGTTCCTGAAACCAGCCGTATCGGCATCTCAATAATCTCACGGGACGGGTCGGCTGTGCTTACAATGGACAACAGGACAATGCGGATTGACGGTACTGTGGAGCTTCTGGTCTCTATGGCACAATTTTCGCTAAAACGTATCCGGCTTCAGAAGTCAAGCTTTGTGAAGGCTCTTGTAAGCAAGCTGTTCTGGGGTGAGGATATCCGCAATAACGGCTTCTAAAATCTAATCGGATAAGATGGAAAGAGACAACAGAATCCCGGTTCATGTATCCATAATTATGGACGGGAACGGGCGCTGGGCCCGCGAACAGGGGCATGAAAGGGTTTATGGGCACAAGAAAGGCGTGGAAAGTGTCCGTGTAGTGGCGGAGGCCGCTGCCGAGTCCGGTGTGAAGTACCTGTCGCTTTATGCATTCTCGGAAGAGAACTGGGGACGTCCTAAGGAGGAGGTGGACTATCTGATGCATCTCATGATGGATGCCATCGCTTCAGAGGTGGAAGTACTGATGAAGAACGGCGTCCGTTTCCGGGTGCTGGGGAATCTGGAAAGGCTGCCTGAGGCGCTGCGCCATGCGATATCGGTCCTGGAGGAGAAGACAATGGATAACACGACTCTGGATCTTATCCTGTTTGTAAGCTACAGCGGGAAATGGGACATCTTCCAGGCGGCGAAAAAGTTTGCGCAGGAGCATGAGGGGGAGGATATGGACAGCATTACGGATATGATGGCATTCTCGAAGTACCTCGTAACTGACGGGATTCCTGATCCGGACCTGATAATCAGGACATCCGGAGAACAGCGCATAAGCAATTACCTGCTGTGGCAGGGGGCATATTCGGAGCTGCTGTTTGTCAAGAAGATGTGGCCTGAATTCGGGAAGGATGATTTTGCTGCGGCCCTTGCTGAATATGCGTCCAGGGACCGCCGTTATGGAAAAGTGAAATAATTAGCGTATATTTGTCAGAATTTGGAAGCTGTTTTGAAATTATTGTCTGAAGGTTTGAGAGGAAAAGCCTTCAGATTCGACTGAGGATTCAGGGAAGATAGCGGTGCCTATCTGACCTGAAGACCCGGGATGAAGATGAAGAAATTTTACCTCAAGCAACTTTTCAATAATTTCAAAACAGCTTCTTATAAAACACTTTCTTAAAAGAAGAATGAAGATTTTTAATCGGATATTCTGCCTGGCTGTGCTTCTCCTGATGCAGTCCGTGGCATTCGGGCAGCAGAAGAGCGGTTCGATAGAGGTAGATTACAATAACCCGCACAAATACATTGTGGGCGGAATTTCCGTTGAGGGGAACAAAGGCTTCCGCAACGACAAGGTGTTGCAGCAGACCGGGCTCCGGAAAGGGATGGAGGTGACGATCCCTGGTGACGACATATCTTCTATCGTGACCCGCCTGTGGATGCAGCGCTATTTTCAGGACATTGCAGTCTATGTGGACTCGCTTTCACCGTCACGTGATTCCGTGTTCCTGAAGCTTGTCGTAAAGGAGCGCCCGAGAGTTACCAGATGGACATTTTCAGGCGTCAAGAGTGGCGAGAAGAAGGATCTTCAGGAGCGTCTGAACTTCAAGCGTGGAGGAGAATATTCCGATTATGTGGCCAAGACCTCTGTGGATATCATAAAGAGATACTATCAGGGCAAGGGCTTCCTTGATGTCAAGGTGGAGCCTCAGGTGCAGAAGGATACTATCATCGGCAATGCTATCCGTGTGAACTACGCCGTGGATCGTGGGCCTAGGATCAAGATAAAGACCATCAATTTCATCGGCAATGAGCATGTGAGTGACTACAAGCTCGCCAAGTCAATGAAGAAGACAAAGTCTGCTAAGATATATAACTTCTTCAGCAGCAAGAAATTCAATGAAAAGGAATACCAGAATGACAAGAAATCCCTCATCAGCACGTTCAATGAGGCCGGATATAGGGATGCAAGGCTTCTGAAGGACTCCATCTATACTGTAAAGCCTGGCAGGCTGGGCATTGACTTCACATTCGACGAAGGAAAGAAATATTTCTTCAGGAATATTACCTGGACTGGCAACTCCGTATATACGACAGATGCGCTGAACTCTATTCTGCAGATACAGAAAGGTGATGTGTATGATGTAGTTACGATGGAGAAACGTCTTCAGGGCGGCGGAAAGCAGGGGGATGTGGATGTGTCCAAGCTTTACCGTGACAACGGCTATCTCTTCTTCAATATCCAGCCTGTGGAGCTGAATGTCGTAGGCGATTCCGTGGATGTGGAGCTGAGAATTGCCGAAGGCAAGCAGGCAACATTGAATAATATCATCATAAATGGTAATGACCTTACCAATGAGCGCGTCGTGCGCCGCCAGGTGTTCACCAGACCTGGCTATCTGTTCAGCCAGAGTGACTTCGAGAGATCTATCAGGGAAATCGCTTCACTGGGGCAGTTCGATCCTGAGGCCATAACAGATCCGGCGAAGGGCTATTCCATCATCCCTGACCAGCTTAACAGTACAGTGGACATTGTATATAATGTCACAGAGAAGCCTTCCAGCCAGCTGGAGCTTTCCGGAGGATGGGGCGGCAGGACGTTCGTCGCTACTGTGGGTGTAAGCTTCAACAACTTCTCCACCAGGCGGATGTTCGACAAGAGCGCATGGAGGCCTGTTCCGCTTGGAGATGCCCAGAACCTCTCGTTCAGGTTTCAGACCAGCGGTACATATTACTCTTCGCTCTCGGCAAGCTTTGTGGAGCCATGGCTGTTCGGCAAGAAGCCTACATCATTGAGTCTTTCCGCATATTACAGCCGTCAGACGAACTCCTATCTCATGTGGAACATCCTCAACAATGACAAGCAGTTCGAGGTATATGGATTTTCTGCAGGACTCGGAAACCGCCTGAAATGGCCTGACAACTATTTCGTGCTTTATAACCAGCTGAGCTGGCAGACATATAGGCTGAGAAACTGGTACTCGAACTACTTTATCTTCGATGACGGTGTATCTCATAACCTCAGCTACACATTGGGGCTGTCAAGGAATTCCACCGACCAGCAGATTTATCCTAGACAGGGTTCAGATCTCTCGTTCTCCGTTCAGGTGACACCTCCGTATTCATTGTTCAGGCGTAAGGACAAGGGTGTCCTGGATGCGAACGGAAATCCTGCGAAAGTCGGCAGCTGGCGTGATATAAACTATGACGGATGGTCTTCACAGGACAGGTACAAGTGGATTGAATATCATAAGTGGACATTCAAGGGCTCCCTTTATACGAAGCTTATCGGAGATCTCGTCCTCATGACCAGGGCTCAGTTCGGATATCTCGGATATTATAACAGGAAGTGGGGCTACTCTCCGTTCGAGGGCTTCCTTGTCGGAGGTGACGGAATGTCCGGCTACAACTCTTATGGTTCGGAAGTCATTGCGCTCCGAGGCTACGAGAACTACTCCCTGACCCCGTACCAGTCCACTGCATATAGCTCCAACGGATATTCTTATGCGGGAAATGTCTATGACAAATTCACTGTCGAGCTGCGCTATCCTATTGTAATGCAGCCGCAGTCCACTATATTTGCACTTGTATTCCTTGAGGGCGGTAACTGCTGGTCTGACATACGCGATTTCAATCCGTTCCAGATCAAGCGCTCTGCCGGTGTCGGTGTGAGGGTGTATCTACCTGTTATTGGACTTCTCGGAATCGACTGGGGCTACGGATTCGATGACAAGACCAACGGAAAGGGACAGTTCCACTTCCTTATCGGACAGCAGTTCTAGAACAGCATAAAAACATAAAAAATTATCGATATGAAAAAAATTATTTTGATTGCAGCTGCGGCATTTATGACTTTGTCGGCTTCAGCACAGAAATTTGCGCATGTTAATTTCAATGAGCTTATAATGCTTACCCCGGCGGCTGACTCTGCAAGGGCACAGATGGCAGCTTCCCAGCAGGAGGCTCAGGATACATACAAGAGCATGACTGACGAGTTCCAGACCAAGTACCAGCAGTATCAGCAGAAGAACTCCACATGGACTCCTGCGATCCGCGAAAGCAAGGAGAAGGAACTCCAGGATATCCAGACCCGGATCCAGGATTTCGACCAGTCCATCCAGCAGGAGCTCCAGCAGCAGCAGCAGCAGCTCATGGCTCCTATCCAGCAGAAAGCTATGGAGGTCGTAGAGAAGCTTGCAAAGGAAGGCGGATATATCTATGTGTTCGAGAAGTCTTCGATGCTCTATGTGGATGATTCACAGAGTGTGGATCTTACTCCAGCAGCGAGAAAGGCTCTCGGTATTCCTGCCGGAAGGACACTGGAAACTCTCCAGCAGGAGCTTCAGGCCCAGGCACAGCAGCAGTAGAGCCTGATATACAGAATAGAAAACGGACGGTATCTTCATGATATCGCCCGTTTTACGTTTCAGAGGTCTGTACGCGGCGAAATTTCTTATAGATTATTATGTTTTTAACGTTTTTATTATTAGATTTGCATAAACTTCATAATATTCTTTAATATTTTAAAGGAATGCAACATAAAGTCATCGACGCTAATGACGTTGTGATACGCTTCGCCGGAGACTCCGGTGACGGAATGCAGCTGACTGGCACATTGTTCGCCAATATGTCTGCAATTTATGGAAATGGTCTATCTACATTCCCTGATTATCCTGCCGAGATACGTGCTCCGAAAGGTACAGTCGCCGGAGTTTCCGGATTCCAGGTGCATATCGGAAACCATAAGGTGTGTACTCCTGGTGATTTCTGCGACATGCTTGTCGCGATGAATCCTGCCGCATTGAAAGCTAATGCCAGATGGCTGAAACGGACCGCCATGGTCCTGGTCAATGAGGATGCTTTCGATGAGCTCGGAATGAAGAAGGCCGGGTTTACCGGAAATCCATTCGAGGAACTTCATATAGAGGACAGGACAATCCTGTGCGCCCCTATCACCAGGCTTACGGAAGACAGTCTGAAGGACAGCGGACTTGATGCTGTGGCGGTGCACAAGTGCAAGAATATGTTCACATTAGGCATGGCATGCTTCATATACGACCGCCCGCTGGAATATGTATATGACTATATTGAGAGCAAGTTCCGCAAGAAGCATCCGGAGATGATCGCACCGAACAGAAAGGTGGTATTCGACGGGTATAACTACGCTTCCAATATCCAGGCTGTACCTGACACCTATCATGTGGCACCGGCAGAGCTTGAGGAGGGGACATATAGGAACATCACCGGAAACCAGGCTGCTGCATGGGGACTTATCGCGGCTGCCGAGAAGGCGCATCTGCCATTGTTCTGCGGCTCGTATCCTATCACGCCTGCCACTGCCATACTGGAGGAGCTTGCTCTTCATAAGGGTCTTGGTGTCAAGACAATGCAGACCGAGGACGAGATTGCAGGAGTATGTTCTGCAATAGGTGCCGCATTTGCCGGGAACCTGGCAGTGACGACGACTTCTGGTCCTGGCCTTTCATTGAAATCAGAGGCATTGGGGCTTGCCGTGATGACCGAGCTCCCTCTCGTGGTCATTGATGTGCAGAGGAGCGGCCCTTGCACCGGCATGCCGACCAAGACTGAGCAGGCGGATCTGAACCAGGCGCTTTACGGGCGCAACGGCGAGAGCCCTCTTGTGGTTATGGCTGCCCATTCGCCTGCCCATTGCTTCACCATGGCGTTTACTGCCGCGAAGATCGCACTTGAGCACATGGTTCCTGTCATGCTGCTTTCAGAGGGCTTCCTCGGGAACGGCTCTGAACCATGGAAAGTGCCAGCTATGAGCGATTTCCCGGAAATCCATCCTCGCTATGCTCATGATGCGGAAGGGTGCTTCAAGCCTTTCAGACGTGATCCTGAGACATTGGCAAGAGACTGGGCTGTTCCGGGGATGAAGGGTTATGAGCACCGTGTAGGCGGTCTGGAGAAGAACCATGCCGGAGTGCTCTCAAATGATCCTGACAATCATGAGCTTATGGTTCGTGAACGTGCTGAGAAAGTGGCACGTGTGGCACGTGACCTGCCGCTTCTGGAGGTGGATGGCAAGGCTGCGGGAGACATTCTTCTTGTCGGCTGGGGCGGAACCTACGGACATATCCACGCTGCAGTCCAGGAACTCAGGGCTGATGGGCATGATGTCAGCTTCGCACATTTTGATTTCATTGACCCGCTGCCTTCAAATACGGCAGAAGTGTTCGCCGGATTCAGGAAGATCATTGTCTGCGAGCTTAATACGGGACAGTTCGCCGCATATCTCAGGACGATGGCTCCAGGGCATGAGTACCTGCAGTGCAACAAGGTGCAGGGACAGACGTTCCTTGTAAGGGATATTGTTAAGAGTGTAACGGAAAAAGCATAATAATCATGGCAAAATATACTTTCAAGGATTTCAAGAGCGACCAGGAGGTGAGATGGTGCCCTGGATGTGGAGACTATTCTGTCCTGGCATCCCTGCAGAAGATTCTTCCTGTTGTATGCGAGGAGAAAAGCATTGACAAGGAGAAAGTCGTGGTGGTTTCCGGCATCGGCTGCTCGTCGCGTCTTCCATATTATATGAATACATACGGCTTCCATAGCATCCATGGGCGTGCCACTGCGATTGCCACTGGAATGAAGGTGGCTAATCCTGAGCTGTGCATTTGGCAGGCGAGCGGTGACGGCGATGCTCTTGCCATCGGAGGAAACCATTTCATCCATGCGATACGGCGCAATGTCGATATAAACATAATGCTGTTCAACAATCAGATATATGGCATGACCAAGGGACAGTATTCCCCGACATCGAAGCTTGGCGCCATCACCAAGACCTCTCCTTACGGCACTGTGGAGCATCCGTTCAACCCGGGCAGCCTTGTCCTCGGTGCGAAAGGTACGTTCTTTGCCAGAAGCATGGATACCGAACTTGCATTGAACCAGGAGATTATGCTGGCAGCCTCTCGCCATGCTGGGACATCGGTCATGGAGTTCCTGACGAATTGCGTGATCTTCAACAACGGCTCTCACGCCGACTTGTCCGACCGTGAGTTCAAGTCCGAGAGGACAATCCTGCTGCGCAAGGGCGAGAGAATGCTTTTCGGCAAGGACAATGACAAGGGGCTTGTAATGGACGGCATGAAGCTGAAAGTCGTGAAGATAGGGGAGAACGGCATAACTCGTGACGATATCCTGGTGCATGACCCGACTGAGGACAATCTTGGTCTCCAGACCATGCTTGCCGACATGAAGGGGCCTGATTTCCCTGTGGCTCTGGGCGTTATCCGTGATGTTAAAGACATAACGTATGATGACGAGGTGCAGAAGCAGGTGGACAGCGTGAGGGCAAGTGCCCGCGTGCATTCTGTGGATGAGCTGCTTCATAGCGGCTCTACGTGGAATGTAAAATAGTGATTGATAATAGTTTGACTATAATTCTACTCCATATATTTCGGAGTGGAGAAATATCTAAATGACTGATTTATAGGTTATAACGTTCCACGACATTTAGACAATTTTCAAAAATATTAACCCATAAACTAATAATGCAATGAGAACAGAAGAAATAATGGCCAGGCTTCAGGCCAAGTACCCTGCTGAAAAAGAATATCTCCAGGCAGTACGTGAAGTGCTTGAATCAATAGAGGATGTCTATAACAGGCATCCTGAATTCGAGGACGCCAGAATCATAGAGCGTCTCGTGGAGCCGGACAGGATGCTGACTTTTCGTGTGACATGGGTTGACGACAAGGGGGAGGTGCAGACAAATACCGGGTACCGTGTCCAGTTCAACAATGCTATCGGACCTTACAAGGGCGGTCTCCGCTTCCATCCTTCTGTGAACCCTTCCATCCTGAAGTTCCTCGGTTTCGAGCAGACCTTCAAGAATGCGCTTACCACATTGCCTATGGGCGGTGGCAAGGGAGGATCAGACTTCAACCCTAAGGGGAAATCCGATGCGGAGATCATGAGATTCTGCCAGGCGTTCATGCTGGAACTCTGGAGAAACATCGGCCCGGACATGGACGTTCCTGCTGGAGATATCGGAGTCGGCGGACGTGAAATCGGCTTCCTCGAGGGCATGTACAAGAAGCTTACAAGGGAGCATAACGGTGTGCTGACAGGAAAGGGCATACCTTTCGGCGGCTCGCTTATCCGTCCGGAGGCCACAGGCTTCGGCGCGGTATATTTCCTGCAGCACATGCTGCACCATCATCAGGCCGACCTTGATATAAAGGGCAAGACTGTCGCCGTATCGGGCTTCGGAAACGTGTCATGGGGCGCATGTGTGAAGGCTACCGAGCTTGGCGCCAAGGTGATAGCCATCTCTGGTCCTGACGGATGCATCTATAATCCTAATGGAATGACGCAGGAGAAGCTTGACTACATGCTTGAGCTGCGTGCTTCAAACAATGATGTCGTGGCTCCGTTTGCCCAGAAGTTCCCGGATTCCACTTTCATTCCTGGAAAGAAGTCGTGGAGCATAAAGTGCGATATCGCCATGACATGTGCTTTCCAGAACGAGATGTCCGGGGAGGATGCTGAGGAGCTTATCGCAAACGGTACGTGGTGCTGTGTCGAGGTTTCCAACATGGGCTGCCAGCCAGGGGCTATCGAGGCTTTCCAGAAGGCGAAGATATTGTTCGCCCCAGGAAAGGCTGTCAATGCAGGCGGCGTCGCCACTTCCGGCCTGGAGATGACTCAGAATGCTATGCATCTGAGCTGGACAGCAAAGGAAGTCGATCAGAAGCTTCATGGCATCATGGATGCTATCCATGCTTCCTGCGTGAAGTACGGCACACAGCCTGACGGCTATATAAACTATGTCAAGGGAGCGAATGTCGCCGGCTTCATGAAGGTGGCTGAAGCGATGCTCGCCCAGGGTATCATCTAGAATATTCGGGGTGCCGGGTGCAAATATGTTGTTTTTGCACCTTGTATCTTTAAAATAATGTGTCACGGGTGCATTTCACTGCGATCTGCACCCGTCATTGTTTCGAAGATTCAAGATAGAAGTGCAACACCGTAGGGCTAGCCCTACGGTGTTGTCAGGGTCAAAAAGCAATACAAAAA
>CAKUTA010000003.1 GCA_934691625.1 uncultured Bacteroidales bacterium
GGTGGCTCAGAGAAGAAAATCAGGCAGTATCTTATTGACAACAACTTTGTGGATTGCATCATCCAGCTTCCGGACAACCTTTTCTTCGGGACCAGTATTGCCACCTGCATTATGATCTTGAAGAAAGCAAAGAAAGACAACAACACCCTGTTCATTGACGCCACCAGGGAATGTATCAAGATCACAAACAGCAACAAGCTCACTGATGAAAACATCCAGCATATCCTTGACCTCTTCACAGGCAGAAAGGATGTGCAGTATGTCAGCAAGCTTGTGGCAAATGATGACATAGCCAAGGCTGACTACAATCTGTCCGTCTCAACCTATGTTGAACAGGAGGATACAAGGGAGAAGGTGGATATTGTGAAGCTCAATGCAGAACTTGCAGAGATTGTGGAGAGGGAGAATGTGTTGAGGGCCGAGATTGACAAGATTATTGCTGAACTTCAATAATGAGATGCTATGAGTAAGTTGGAAGAACTGATACAGCAATACTGTCCTGACGGGGTGGAATATATTCGGTTGGGGGATATTTTGAGTGTCAATAGAGGAAAACGATTGACAAAGACACAGTTGTCGGAGGATGGAAAATACTATGTATATCACGGAAGTAAAGATACTCCGCTTGGAAAATATTCTCAGTTCAATGTGAAAGGAAATACTACTATTGTCGTGAATACAGGAGGAATTGGTGGGGTAAAGTTTTGTGATAATGATTTCTGGTGCTCAGATGGTAGTTTCTGGATAGGTCATTCGGCTCGCCTGAATGACAAATATGTATATTACTATCTTAGCCCGAAAGAAAGTTATTTCGCCAGTCAAAAGAGGGTGGGAGGAGTGCCGACAATAGATAGAAGCACTGTTGAGAATGTTGAAATCCCCGTGCCGCCACTTCCTGTTCAGGAGGAGATTGTAAGGATACTGGATACTTTTACAGAATTGCAAGCAGAATTGCAAGCAGAATTGCAAAAAAGAAAGTTACAATATAACTATTATCTTGATAACCTCCTGAATTTCAATAGGGGGGGGGTATCAAGCAGAAGTAAGATGGATGAAATTGAAGGATGTGTGCATGAAGACTAGTAATATCAAATGGAAATCTACGATAGGGCGATACCGATATATCGATTTGTCGTCCGTTGATATCCAAACACACAGCATTATTTCTGCAATAGAAATAGATAAGATGTCCGCACCAAGTCGAGCACAACAAATTGTTCAAGAGGATGATGTCATTTTTGCCACCACTAGGCCAACGCAAATGAGAGCCTGCATAATTCCAAGCGAATATAATGGCGATATATGCAGTACTGGATATTGTGTGCTGAGAGTTGATAAAAAGATATTATCACCAAGGTTTTTGTTCTTTTCCTTGACTGTTAGTAATTTCAAGACATATTTATCAAACAACCTTACACTCGGCAATTATCCTTCAATATCCAATAGCGCATTGCTGGAATATGAAGTTCCTGTTCCCTCCTTGGCAGACCAGCATAAGATTGTCTCCATCCTTGACCGCTTCGACCGCCTGGCAAATGACCTTTCTTCTGGCCTTCCGGCGGAGATGGAAAAAAGAAGGCAACAGTACGAGTATTATAGGGACAAGCTTTTGACTTTCAAAAGAAAGGGAGCATAACAGAAAACAAGAAGCATAATAATGACACAATACAATATCATTGCAGAAAGCCAGGAGTATACTGTGGTCGCGGAGTATGACCACGTGGTCACTCCTGCGGAAAGCTATCAGAGCGAGGTCGATCTGGAAAAGGAGTTCATCAGGCTCCTTGGGGAACAGGGCTATGAATATCTCCCTATCCACACGGAAGCGGACCTTATCTCAAATCTTCGCTCACAGCTGGAAAAGCTCAACTCCTATCACTTCACAGATAATGAGTGGACCAGGTTCTTCGGTGAGTGTATAGCGAACAAGAACGATGATATTGTGGCCAAGACGGCCAAAATACAGGATGATTATATCCAGGTTCTCAAAAGGGACACAGGAGAAAGCCAGAATATTAAACTCATTGACAAGGACAATATCCACAACAACTTTGTCCAAGTCATCAACCAGTATGTCGAGGAGGGCGGGAACTATGACACCCGGTATGATGTCTCCATCCTTGTCAATGGACTTCCCCTTGTGCATATTGAACTCAAAAGAAGAGGTGTCCAGCTCAAAGAGGCCTTCAACCAGATAAACAGATACCAGAGGGACAGTTTCTGGGCAGGATGCGGGCTATACGAATATGTGCAGATATTCGTCATCAGCAACGGCACGAACACCAAGTATTACTCAAACACCACCAGGGCCAATCATCTCAAAGAGCAGGAGACAGGCGGTAGGAACAAGTCAAAGAAGACCAGCAACTCATTTGAGTTCTCGTCCTTCTGGGCTGACAGCAACAACAAGGTCATCACAGACCTCCTGGACTTCACCAAGACATTCTTCTCAAAGCATACCCTGCTCAGCATCCTTACAAAGTATTGTGTCTTCACCAGCGAGAAGATGCTTATGGTGATGCGGCCATACCAGATTGCCGCCACGGAGAGGATCATACAGAGGATAAACATTGCCGAGAACTACAAGCTTTATGGCAGCATCAAGGGTGGAGGATACATCTGGCACACCACAGGCTCCGGAAAGACACTCACATCCTTCAAGACTGCACAGCTGGCATCAAGGCTTCCTTACATAGACAAGGTCCTCTTTGTCGTGGACAGGAAGGATCTTGACTACCAGACTATGAAGGAATATAACCGCTTCGAGGAGGGGGCGGCTGACGGGAACACTTCCACCGCCGTGCTCCAAAGGCAGCTGGAGAACAGGGACAAAAGCGGCGGTTATCACGATTACCGCATCATCATCACCACCATCCAGAAGCTCTCCATCTTTGTCCAGAAGAATAAGAACCATCCTGTATTCCAGCAGAGGGTGGTGATAATCTTCGATGAGTGCCACAGGAGCAACTTCGGGGAGATGCACAGTGCCATCACAAAGAACTTCAAGAAATATAATCTGTTCGGCTTCACAGGCACCCCTATCTTCGCGCAGAATGCAGGGACGGGTGGGGATATGAGATTGAATACCACCCAGCAGGCATTCGGGGACAAACTCCATACCTACACCATAGTGGATGCCATCAATGACGAGAATGTCCTTCCGTTCAGGATTGACTATGTGAACACCATAAAGGAGAAGGATCGTATCAATGATGAACAGATTTCTGCCATAGATAGGGAGAAAGCTATGCTCTCACCTGAAAGGATATCAAATGTTGTGAAGTATATCCTTGAACACTTCGACCAGAAGACAAAGAGAAGTTCATACTATTCTTTCAGGGTGCTGGATGACATTCACAAGGTGGCAAGTGCCAGAAAGGGTGCCGAGGTTCTTGAACACAAGACAGAGCAGAAGCTGAACGGCTTCAATGCTATGTTTGCAGTGGCATCCATTCCTATGGCCAAGGCATACTACAATGAATTCAAAAGGCAGCAGGAAAACATTCCGGAAGCACAGAGATTGAAGATAGCCACCATATACAGCTATGGTGCAAATGAAGAAGAAGTTGATGGGATACTCGCGGAAGAGAACCCGGAGAGCACCACGCAGCTTGACCAGCAGTCAAGGGACTTCCTTGAAGGAGCCATTCAGGACTATAACAAGATGTTCTCCACGAACTATGACACATCATCTGACAAGTTTCAGAACTATTATAAGGATTTGTCATTGAGAATGAAGAACAGGCAGGTGGACTTGCTGATAGTGGTGAATATGTTCCTCACGGGTTTTGATGCCACCACGCTCAACACCCTGTTTGTGGACAAGAACCTGAAACAGCACGGACTGATACAGGCATTTTCAAGGACGAACAGGATACTGAACTCCGTCAAGACCTTTGGCAACATAGTCTGTTTCAGGGATCTTCAGCAGGCTACTGATGATGCCATTGCCCTGTTCGGGGACAAGGATGCAAGCAGCATTGTGGTGTTGAAAGACTTCCTGTCTTATTATGACGGATACGACACGGAGAAAGGCAGGCACTGTTATGGCTATAAGGAACTTATTGAGCAATTGCAAAATGAGTTCCCGGATGGGCAAGCCATTATGGGAGAAGAAGCGGAGCGGAGGTTCGTGGCCCTGTTTGGAAGCCTGCTCAAATCCATCAACATACTCTCCACCTTTGACCAGTTCGAGGGAAAGGAGATAATCACTGACAGGCAGTTGCAGGATTACCAGAGCAATTACCTTGACCTTCAAGAGAAGTGGAGAAGACGGAGACCGGGCGACAAGGAGAACATAAATGATGACCTTGTGTTTGAGACAGAGCTTATACGGCAAGTAGAGATAAACATTGACTATATTCTCCTTCTTGTCCAGAAGTATCACGACAGCAACTGCACGAACAAGGAGATACTTGTCAACATCTCCAAGGCCATAGGGTCAAGCATCCAGCTCAGGAGCAAGAAGGAACTCATTGAGAACTTTATAGGCAGTGTGAATGCCGACACTGATGTTGAGAAGAGCTGGAAAGACTTTGTTGAGCAGCGTAAAGGTGAGGATTTGAAGGAAATTATAGACAGTGAGCATCTCAAACCACAGGAGACAAGGACTTTTATCGACAACAGTTTCCGGGATGGGCAGGTAAGAACCACCGGAACAGACATTGACAAGATACTTCCTCCTATGTCCCGCTTTGGCGGGGGCAACAGGCAGGAGAAGAAGAAATCCGTCATCGAGAAGATACAGGCATTCTTCGAGAGATACTTCGGGCTGTAAAATATTGGTCTATCTCTTATCTGTCCGGACACGCTCTGGGGGCTCTATCTCGTTGCAGTGAAAGAATATGGAGCATTGACTTGCTTGTCTGTACGGTGCTGGCATTTGATTACCCACTGATGGCGTCTATATATAAAAGTGAGGGGCTGATCCGTTCAAGGAACAGCCCCTCACTTATGTCTAACTGCATATTAGTCCTGAGCTTTCAGAACTATGTTCTTCAGCTCGATGTAACGGTCATTGTTGCTTGAGCTTGAGTGGAATACCTCACGGTCGGCGAATGTCATTGACTTGAGGTCATCTGAAACATTCAGAGTAACATCCTGCCTTGAACCTGATGAGTGCCCGCTTCCGACATAGAGTCCGGAAAGGACGATCTGGTTCTTTTCAGAATTCCACAGGTATGCCACGTCGTCGCTGTAGAGATTGTTTCCGTTAGCTGTCATGACGATACGTGCTTTTCCTTTGACAGCACCTTCATAGGTCCTATCAAGATAAAGCTCGATCTTGGCTGCACCTCTGCTACCATTATATACACCGGCTCCTGCGAGTTCTCCGATGAATGTCTTGCTTCCTGTCCATTCTGCAGCTGAGACCTTCGTGTAGGTCATGTCTGTGCGGTTTATGATATATGAAGCATTGTCACTCGTCTTGATTACATCCCTGTCTGTGGTATATGTGCCGTTAGATGCTCCGCTCACATTGCCGAATCCATCCAGAACAAGATCTGCTCCATTTCCGTCGGCAGCCTTGTATGTACCGGCCTCGTTTCCTTTCATTGTGAATGCCGGCTTGCTGGAAGCGGAGGCATGGTCATATCTGAACAGAGGTGTCGTTCCGTCGTATGCGACAGCGGAGCAAGCCTCTGCGATGGTAGAGCCGGAAGTGAACTTGAGAGCGACCTTGGTGGCCTTCATGCTCTGGATTTCGATATAGTACCAGCTCTTGACTCCACTCTTGTCTATTTCAGCAAGATAGCGTACACCATACTGGTCTGTAGCAGCACAGAAATAATCGAAGTCATCCTTGCTTACGAAATAATACTTCACATAGTCCGGCTTAGGAACCTGGAGATTGGTGATATATGTGAAGGCATCACCATTCTCGAACCATTTACCGCTTACGCCATAATCTACTTCACCATATCCGTTGTCACTATACTCGCGCAGATATGAGAATGTGTTGTTCTCTTCGTTGAACTCGTAGCAGCCGTCGAAATCGAACTTGTTATCATCTGTGGATTTCGCGAAGAAAGCTGTGTTGCCCCTCATGTCGAGAGTGAATGTCGGAGTCGAGGACTTGAACATGTTGTTCTCTCCCACGATGATCTGATAGCCCTTGTATGTGCCTGTGAACGGCTTGCCGATGTAGTCGGTCTTTTCATGGGCCACAGTCGATATCGTGATAGGCTCATCAGGCATCTCGATCATCCAGCAGCCATCCGGAGCGGTCTCGTCGCTTTCAAGCCATGTGGCCTCCAGTTCGATACCGCTTTCTGTCACAGCTTTAAGGTCTGCGGTGTATCCGAGGGCTCCGCCGTAGAGGAACTTGACAGAATAGCCGAGCCATGCGTCATAGACGATAGGGTCTGCGTACCAGTCGCTGCTGCTGTTAAGCATGGTGATGTAAGAGTTTTCCGCAGGAGCTACCGTGATGAGATGCATATCCTCGACGAGCTTGTAATCGATGGTCACGTCCTTTGCGGGCATCCTGAACTTGAATGTGTACTCGTTGTCTATTACTCGTTCTGATACGAGTTCGCAGGCTTCACCATTGAATGTCGCGCTTCCGACCTTCAGTGCGCCGAAGCCTTCACTCATAGTGAATGTAATTTCAACGTCGGTACCTACAGGTCCCCATTCCGGACCGGAAATTTTACATGTGTCATTTGCTTCACGATAGTAGATGCGGTAGTTGTCAGGCTCGTTCTCCACGACTATTATGCTTACCTCCACATCCTTCTCTGGCATCACGAAAGAATATGAAGCCTCGAGCTCATCGCCGGAAACCTTTTCGCAGGCTATGCTGTTGGCAGTCACGAATGCAATGTGCGTGGAGTCCTGCCTGATAACCTTCGCCTCCACTACGACAGTCTCGCCGGCTTCCGCCTTGAGAGGTGCCGTATAAGTACACAAGGTATCGACATAATTCACCGTAATGTTGAATTCCTTCGTATTCCCTTCCTGCTCGTTCTCTTTGCAGCCTGTGAGGAATATGCCTGTCAATCCTAGACCCAGGCATAGAAGTTTCTTGATAATGTTCATTTTATAAAGATATTACAGGATTCTTGATACGGAGGCTTTCGTGCTGGACTTCGAGGCAGGGGAGTTCCTGAATTCCGAAGGAATCTCAGCCCGGGTGTAGACGCTTACCAGCTTGCTGCCAGCGTCTGAAGTCAGGGTCAGTGTGCTGCCGTCAGTACTTACTGTGAAATTGTAGCCTGAATTCCAGCATTCTCCGTCATCATAGCATCCGCTGATGAAATCGGATCCGGCTGAAAACGTTCCGCTCAGATGCTCATAAGTATAGCTGTCCAGATGCTGCCAGATATTGAAACTGCCGTCAGCCTTGAGCTCAAGATATACGTCGAAGCCATCAGGCTGTTCTCCGGACCAGCTGATGAGATGCCATTCTCCGACCACGGCATTATTGACCTCGGGGCTGTCATTTCCTGAGCAGCTTGAGAGGATGAAGCATGCCATGACGGCAATAGCGGATATGATAAATTTAATGCTCTTCATATTCATATATTTTATAGCCATCTTTTGTTGGCTGACTCTCGTGAAACAATGGAGAACTCTCTAGTGATTTCTTTTCCTCCGGTAGCTTCGCTGGAACCGAGATTAGTGCCGCCGCCTATAGCCTTGACCGTGATACGAGCAGTGCCTGGGTTCAGGCATGTGAATACCAGCTGCCCGTCTATCATCTCAGGCATCTTGCCGATTCCGAGCTTCTTCATGTCTTCAGTGGACATTGATACTCCGGTATAGGTAAGATTCTTCGCTGATCCGCCGAAGATGTTTGTCAATGTGATTTTTTCCTCCTTGCCGGCGGTCACTGTCACGCAAGATGTTCCCTCTACCTGCATGAGCAGCTTGTATGCGTCGATAAGCCCTGTGCCCATCTGACCGACATAATCTTCCAGGTCGATCTTCTTTCCTGTGGTCTTGATGCCCTCCAGCCTTGAGTCAATGTCGTTTACAGAGGTCAGGAGCATGGACGTGAACTCGTCCCTTGTGAAATGCTTTCCCTTGGCAAGTGCATAGGAAAGACCGAGAGCGGCTACACCGGACACATGAGGGCAGGCCATCGAGGTGCCCTGCATATAGCCATAGTCCTCGCCGTTGAAGGTCTCGGAGCATACAGTTGAGAGCACTCCTGCACGTTCTCCGCCCACGAATCCGACAGTCTCTCCACCAGGAGCCGCGATGTTGCATCCCGGTCCATAGCAGGTGTAGTATGTCGGCAGATAATCTGGAGAGATCGCTGTAACTGAGATGCACTCCCTGTATCCTCCAGGGTAGTTGGACCAGTTGGCACCGTTGTTTCCTGCTGCATAGATTGCCAGTCCGCCGTCGATAGCATCACAGTTCTTCTTGCTGAAGAAGTACCTCAGAGCCTCGCAGAGTAGTGGAGACTGGCTCTCGAACTGTGCATCTGATGTGAACTTGGAGCTGGCATAACCGTATGAGCACTGGAGGATGGATGCCCCATGGTCAGTAGCATATTTTACGGCTTTTGCCGTGTTGTAGTCATTGGTGGAGACAGTCCCTGAGAAAATCTGGCATGACATGATCCGCACGCCATCACCTTTTCCTGTACCTCCGGCGATACCTGCCACGCCGATGCCGTTATTATTCACGGCTGCTACTGTGCCTGCGACATGTGTACCATGACCGGAGTCGCTCTGAGGCACCCCGCTCACGTTCTTGGTAACGTTCCATGTGATAGGACCGTCATCCACGAAGTTATATCCGTGAATGTCATCCACATAGCCGTCTCCGTCATTGTCAATGCCGTCTCCGTCGATTTCGCCTTCATTTACCCACATGTTGGCCGCAAGATCCGGATGAGTGTATTTCACGCCCTCGTCAAGCACTGCGACGATGACTCTAGGGTCGCCGCCTGTGAGCTTCCATGCATCCACCACATCAACATCTGCGCCTCTGCGGGCTGTTGTCGCGATGGCCTGGTCCGCATTGTTGATGTAGTGCCACTGCCATACCAGCTGCGGGTCATTGAAATCGGACTTGATCATTCCCGGGGCCTGGCTTACTGCCCCGCCTTTGAACGGATAGACAGTATCGTCCGAGGCCTTGCATAGCTTGGCGCTGAACTGCAGCTTGTTGATTTCAGCTACAGAGGCAAGCCTCTCGGCAGCTTCGTTAAGGTCCTGGCCTTCAGCGAAACGGATGACATACCATCTGTGAAGCCCTGCAGCACGTGTCTCCGCCTCGCTTGACTTGCTGACAGGAAATACACGCTCCAGGCTTATCGCATGGAGCTCGTCAAGAACTTCATCGAGATTGTCGATGCCGCATGCGGCTCCTGCCGATTTCGTGGCAATGCGCTCAGCGGCTGCCTTCTCGATAGCAGGAATGGCATCCTCGTTGAACTTTACAATCAGCATCCCGCTCTCCGCATCCTCGGCGGTGTTGCAGATCTTTGGAGATACTGTGCCTTGTGACGGCCCTTCTGAAGGCTCCTGCAGAGCTTCTGTGCTGCAGGATGCCATCATGAGAGCGGTCAATATTAGAAATATTCTATTGTTTTGCATATATGTTATCTTTGTTGACTAGAAGGCGCGTACACCGACGAACCTGAAATCCTTATCTACGTATCCGCTTTCTCCATTGCTGACCTTTACCACTTTCACATTTGCAGGCTTTGCTGCCGGAGCTGAAGCCGGAATGAGGTCTGAAGCAAGGTTTACAGCAGGCTCTTCACCGAAGCTGTTCGGAACGGCGACCTCGCTGTTGAACTGAGGAAGCTCGACATAGTTCGCCATCTTTACAGAGAATCCTGCGAGCGCCTGCTTGCGGAGCTTCGCCATATTCTCTAGAGCTGCGCTGGAGATGCCGCCCATATCTTTGGTCGGATCTACAAGCATCATATCTGTCATGAGTGCATACGTATTGTATGTGGTCATTCCGATAGCTGCCAGGTAGCTGAAAGTGTAGCCCTGCATCTGGAAAACCGGGTTAGGCACGCAGTACAGATAGCCGTCTGCGACCTGCCCGAACAGCATGGCTGTATTTCCGTAGATGTTCTGAAGGTCTTCTTCAGCCATGAATCCGGTAAATACCAGCTCGTCGTTCTTTATGCCGAGAGTGTTCTGCTGGTCTGACAGCAACATGATGGCTCCATTGTATGGGGTTAGGTTTGAATTCCTTGTAGTCGGGAGATAGATGCCGAAGATTGAGCCTCCCTCGTCAAACTTGAATCCCTGAAGGCCATGTACATTCAGCCAGTATTCCCCGTTGCCGCTCTCTTTCGTATTCACTTCCATGGTGACAGAATCGAATTTCCTTCGTACAGGTTCATCATCGAGGTAGCTTATGGCGTAATAATTCCACGTGGTAGATGTGAGGTACTCTACGCTAGGCTGTTCTTCTGTAAACTCGTTATAGATAAATGTCTCGAGTCCAGGGTTGAATGTTCCTGTGGTCTTGTATGTCACAGCAGATGTAGAGGTGGTGTAGCCGTTGTTTGCACGCATTACGAGTGTATAGTCGCTGTCACCGTTAAGGCCTGTGACCATTGAGCTGAATCCGCTTCCGTTTACGGCTTTAAGCTGCTCGGATGTGAACTGGCGCCCTGAGTTGTCCAGAAGCTTGTCAAGATCGGCATTCTTGATCCTGGAGGTCTTGTACAGGCCGTAGGTCAATGACTCTATCTCCTCGCCGTATGCATAGAGCTTTCCGGAATTGTCAGGTGTGATGCCCTCTCCGGCATAGTCATGAGTAGGCTCGATACCGAAATTGAGGACTACAGATTTCGTGTCACCCTTGGCGATATATCCGAATGACAGGGATGTATAGACCTGCATCTTGTTCTCTTTATCGTAGCCGCACCCGATCATGGTGTACCGTCCTGTCTTTCCGACACTGACACCCATGGTGAGAGTCTTCTGGGTCTTGCCGTCAATCTCATCGTTGAGCTCTCCGTTGAATTTGATGTTTCCTTCATTCAGATCCTGGGCCTTGAGGCTTACATCGCCTTCATCCAGCACTCCATCGAAAAACGCATATTTGAGAGTCTTTATATCATCAGAGAGCTTGGCAGTGATGTAGAGGATGCCATTGGCTTCCATTTTGCCCTTGGTCAATGTCACTGCATATTCTGCTGCCTTGTAGCCAGGCAGGGTGATGCGTGTGGCGCCATTGGTGTTGCCGTTATACCAGCCGCCGTTGATGCTAGACAGAGTCACCATGATGCTTCTGGCAGGGAAGGTGATGACACCGTTCTCCAGTTTTCCGTACTGTGCAGCCGACTCGTCCAGAGAGAAGTTCTCAGGAACGTATGAGCCGAAAGAGATTTCTCCGTTGTCGCTGTTGAAGGTCATGCCTGTAGTCTGGACTGGAAGATAGACTTTCTGCGGGTCACGTGCATCCACGAATGTATATGCATCCTTGTTCTCGGCAATCTTTATGTTGGTCATGCCTGAGAAAGCCTGGATGAATGTATTGCCTCCATAGACTTTCATTCTGTAGTAGCCCTTCTTGTCCTCGCGCTCGTAGATTTCCACGTTCAGTTCAGGATTAGGGTTGAAGCTGCTGCCGCTGAGTGAATAGAGGCTGCAGATGATGTCATCGCGCCATTTTCCTGTCGTGGTCTTTCCGTCAGCGCTTGTGAGCAGCTTCCATTCAGCCCTGGTCACATTGAATGTGAGGCTTGTCTCCAGCGGGCCGTAAACTGTCACATATTCAGGATCATCAATGCTGATGGTACATTCGTATGTTACTCCGACCTTTGCTGCCGGGAAATTGATGGTGATATATGTTTCCTTCTCACCGGCCTTGAATACGACTGGATCGAGAACGAAGATACCTTTCTCACTTGCAGAAACATTGACAGGAACCGTAATCTCATCGTCTGTCTTCTTTCTGCGGAGGCGGAAGGAGACTTTTGTCTTCTCTTGAGGGGCGAGCTCCACCGTAGTGGAAGTCGTCTGGGACGGGAAGTACACTCCGTAGGTGCTCTCATCTTCGGGAGTTCCTGGAGTATACTCTTCCTCTTCAGAGCAGCTGCACAATGCGGCGGCTGCCATGGTCATCCATAATATATATTTGAGTAGTTTCATCTTTCAATGTGCTAGAGATTAACCTTTCCAGAGCTCGACCTTGTTGGACGGGTCAGGATTGTTCTGGGATGCTACGGCCGGGTTGTTCTGCGTCTCGCCTCTGGAAATCACGAAGTTCCAGTAAGGTGCGCGGCCCTCGCAGTTAAGTCTGTATGATGCCGGGGCATTGGTGCCGACATAGCCTCGCTTTGAGGAGATGTCCAGACGCTTCATGTCGAACATGATGATGCCCTCGCCCCAGAACTCGACGCGCTTCTGGAGAATAAGCTCGTTGATGAAATTTTTCGTGTCTGTAGCTTTGTTTGAGCAGTCATATTCCACGCCATCTGTCATACGGTAGCTGTTCATGAAAGTGTTGAGCAGCTTCCTGCCTTCCGCGAGGTCAAGGTGGCCTTTGGCTTCAGCCTCGATGAAATACATTTCCTCGACACGCATCATGCAGTGGTCTGCTGCACCGCCGACCTTGTACTCCTTGTAGTTGCCCTGGGCAGGACGGAACTTGATGTTCGTGTAGTCCTTCAGCTCGTTCTTGAAGTAGTTCTTTCCGTCCTCCCGGCAGCTCTGGTATGCATATTCGCGGTTTGGAGCCAGCCATGAATGCTTGCGGAAGTCGTAGTTATTGATACTGTTGAACAGGTTCCGGTTGATGGCACGTCCTGTATCATATCCGTATGCACTCCAGCTGTTCTCCGAGCTCATGTGTGCAGTGAAGCACATCAGGTTGGATACGCTTTCGCTAGGAAGTGCAAGTGCCCACATCCATGCATTGTTCGAAGATGCGCTGTTGAAGCCGTTCACCGGATCCTCCCACTGGCTCTGTGTCAGAGGTGTGCATCCGCTTGCTGTGATGGCCTTGCGTGCATATTCTGCTGCAGAAGTGTATGCCTTTGTGGCATTGTCCTTGTCAGTGGCATCCTCGAAAGCTGTCCCTCTTTCCAGATAAGCCCTTGCCTTCATGCCATAGATTACTGCGAGGCTGATGCTGTACTTGTCAGAAGCCTTGTAGCTGGCAAGGAGGCTCTCTGCATTGTCAAGGTCAGGGAATATTACATTGTCATAGATGTCTGATACCTTTGCCCTAGGGTTGTTCTTTGCCTGCGCCTCTGTCGTTTCCGGAAGCACTACCGGCACGCCAAGCCCGAGGACGTTGTCAGCCTGGGTGTAGTTGTTCTTCTTGAACTCGTACAGGCGCACGAGGTCGAAGTAGAACATTGCCCTGTATGCATAAGCGAACCCGAGATATTTCTTCTGCGTATCATCAAGAGTCGAGAAATCTGAAGTGTCGATAAGCTTGATGACATTGTTCGCTGCCATGATCCACTTGTAGTAATTGTTCCATGTCAATGCGCCTACGGCGTATTCGGAACCGAGGGCAATATTGCTGCCCCACTGGGAGAACCAGTCATAGCCCGTGTTACCGGAAACTATCAGGTCACCGGTCATTGATTCAGTGGCGATATGGATTGCCGGAAGGCCGAAGTCCCAAGGCAGATCGTAGCCTGTGGAACCAGCCTGCACAAGTGCCGCAGGAATACCCTCGATGGATGTCTCCAGCGTCACCTGTTTCTGGATAGCGACAGATGTCGGTGTCGCTTCCTTGATGCAGCTGTTCACCAGTATTGCGGAGAATGCCGCGACAGCTGCTAATTTAAATATGTTGTTCATGCTGTACATTAAAACTGAAGGTTGATACCACCTGAAATAGTCCTCACAGGAGAATATGTGGCCTGTGAAGTGGAACCGCTATAAGAGTAGCGGGGATCGAATCCCTGTCTCCTTGACCAGTACCATACATTCTCGCAGGACAGATATACGCGGATGCGGTCCACGCCGAAAGTCTTGGTGATCCTTTCCGGAAGAGTATATCCGAAGTTGATGTTCTGGAGATTCAGATAGCTCGCATCAGTAAGGAACCTGTCTGAAGACGCGTTCTGATCCTGATCCTCATACTGAAGGCGCGGGATATTGGAGGAGGTATTGTCCTTGCTCCATGCCTTCAGGATATCCTTATGCCAGTTCTGTCCGGTGGACTTGTTGGCAGGGGAGTACATCGCTGCGGCATATCCTGAATCGTATGCGAGGCCTCCGATCTGGTATGTGAAGGCGATGCTGAAGTCGAATCCGAAGAAGTTGAGGTCTGTTCCGAATCCTCCATACAGATCCGGGATAGGATTTCCGCAGAGATAGTCCGACGCCGAGGTGTACTCGGTGGTAGTCTCCTTCGTCACGTTTCCGTCTTTATCTGTAACGTCCTTGTACCACATTGACTTGCCCTCTGTGGATACTCCTGCATATTTCTTCATGTAGAAGGTGTACATCGGAAGTCCCTCGCCGTAGAACGTGGAACCGCTCACGAATCCGGAGTATCCATCCACAGTCTTTGTCCGTCGCTCTTCAGGGAGCATCGTGATCTTGTTGCGGAGGTGGGTCAGGTTGAGGTTGATGTTCCACTGCACTTTCTCACGGCGGACAGGGTTGAAGTTGAACTCCATCTCTACACCGCTGTTGCGCATATCTCCTACATTGGCATAGTATGAAGAATATCCCATTGAAGGAGCTACTGGGAATGCCAGAAGCATGTCAGTAGTCTTTCTGTAGAAATATTCGCCGCCTCCGGAGATCATTCCATGCAGGAAGCTGAACTCAAGGCCTGTGTTTATGTTCGTGTTTGTCTCCCATGTGATCTTCTCGGAACCTTTCGAATTGAATACCGTGGAGACCATTCCGTTGGCATTCTCGATGGTGTAGGTATCTGTATATCTGAAGTTTCCGATATTGTCGTTTCCCTGCGAACCGATGGATGCCTTCAGCTTGAGGTTGTCCATCCAGTCGTATGTGCTGCTGAGGAAGTTCTCCCTGTTGATGATCCATGCTCCTCCGAGTGACCAGAAGTTACCCCATCTGTGCTTAGGATGGAAGCGGGATGAAGCATCACGCCTGAATGAACCTGAGAAGAAGTACTTGTTGTCGAAATCGTACATTACACGTGAGAACCAGCCTTCATTGAAATACTCTGAGCGGTATGAGTTTGCATTCTGCGTGTCAATGATGGCACCTGCAAGCTCGTCATTGTCCTGGGTGAGCATGTGGCTCTTGCCTGCAGCAAGGTAGTATGTCTTCGCAGCATAAGACTCATGTCCGAGCATGATATTGAGATTGTGTCTGTCGAACTGGTGGGTGTAGTTCAGAATCTGCTGGAGGTTCACGTCGAACTGTCTCTGGTGAGCCTTGGAGACCATACCTTTCTCGCTGGCGAACTGGCCGAACCAAGGGTTTCTGGTGGAGGTCATCCTGGTTTCGTCGAGAGAAACACCGCCGTTGAATGTGAACTTGAAGTCCTTAAGGAAGGTCACGTCGATGAAGCCTGTGCCGTTGAATGCGTTGCCTTCGGACAATGACTTGTTCAGACGGGTTTCTGACAGGGCGTTGCTGTTAGGGAACAGGGAACGTACCATGCCGGCATTGTCGCCGTTACCGTAGTCGTAGAGCTTGATGCCGTCTTTTGAATAACGGATATTGCCCTCGCCGTCACGGATGTAGAGCGGGTAGATCGGGCCGACAGCTGTGGTGAACGCGAACACGTTGCCTGAGGAGTTGCTCTCTCCGCTGTCGCTGATCTGGTTGTATGTGAAGTGCGAATAGTTCACGTTAGTCCCGAGCTTCAGCCATGACTTTGCCTGATAGTCCATACGTGCGTGAGCGGTATAACGCTCCATGTCTGAGTTGTACACGATACCCTCATTCTTCAGGTATCCGAAAGAGGCGTAGGCGGAGATCCTGTCTGAAGTCCCTGCTACGCTGGCATTGTACTCCTGGCGGAGTGACGTGCGGTATGCCGCCTTTGTCCAGTCGTCGGGCTGGATATAATACTCCTCGCCGCCATATACGATTCTTCGTCCGAGTGTTGCGGCTGGATTCACCTTGCCGTTGATTCCGATGAACTCCTGTCCGTCAGGGACATTGAAAATCTGATATCCTAGACCGCCGTTGTCTGCGGAGCCTGCCACTACGCTGTTTGCTTTCGCATGAGCCTCTGTGTCGCTCATCCCTGAGCTGAGGTAGTAGTTCCTCAATGCGT
This sequence comes from uncultured Bacteroidales bacterium, assembly GCA_934691625.1. Taxonomy (GTDB): domain Bacteria; phylum Bacteroidota; class Bacteroidia; order Bacteroidales; family UBA932; genus Cryptobacteroides. Next base: position 16,159 of record CAKUTA010000003.1, read on the forward strand.
TGTACTGAGTCTCGTAGTAGAGAGCCGGGTTCTTTATGTAGTCGTAGTCCTTTACTGCCCTGGAGTTTACACCCCACTTGGCATCTACATTGATGATGGCGTCCTTGGACTTCGCCTTCTTCGTGGTCACCATCACGACACCGTTCGCGCCTCGTGCTCCATAGAGCGAGTTGGATGCGGCGTCCTTCAGGACTGTCATGGACTCGATGTCGTTAGGGTTCAGGTTGTTGAGGTCGCCTGAGTAAGGCATGCCATCGACAATCCAGAGAGGATCATTGCCGGCATTGAGCGAGCTGAAACCACGGATGCGGATTGACGGGCTGGAACCTGGCTGTCCGGAAGTGTTGGCAATCTGCACACCGGCCACCTTTCCTGCCAATGTCTGTGCCACGTTGGACTGCTGGCTCTTGGCGATGTCATCGGACTTGATGACTGTCGCAGAACCGGTATAAGCGTCTTTCTTCGCCGTACCGAATGCCACTACGATGACTCCGTCGAGTGACTGGGAATCCTCTCTCATGACAATGTCAATCTGAGTTCTTCCATTGACCACGATCTTCTGGTCCTGGAATCCGATAGAAGATACCGTCAATGTAGCATTGGACGGCACCTTGAGTGAATAGACACCATCCACATCGGATGATGTTCCGTTGGTAGTTCCCTCCACCATGATGGAGGCACCTACCACCGGTTCACCGGTCTGGTCTGTCACGGTACCTTTCACCTCCACGTCTTGTGCGTGGACAGCAGAGCATAGTCCGATAACAGCCAGCAGGGCTGTTGCAATTTTTTTTAACATAGATAATTAGCATCGATACAGCCGCCCCATGGCTTTTTCATGTCATAGGGCAGCTGCATCACCTTAAATGTGTGTATAATTACTTTTTAGTTTGTTTCTCCTTTTTTGCATGAAACCTACTAATAGTCTGCATCGGTCATGTCGTTCCTATCCGAGCCAGTATATTTTGTTGCGGTACCCTTCCACTCGATTGTTACAACATTCTTTGTGCCTGTAACCATATCTTCTTCCGCGTATGTTGAAGTGTTCAGCAGTGTGAATGTGCCATAGTCAACCATTGTAAATTTGAAGTACCATTCTTTACCGTCTTTAGTCACAGTCAGTTTTGCATTGTCTGGACAACGATGTTTAGGCTGCCCCCACTGCTCGAAATCAGAACCGTATCCGTATGATGTCATACCGCTGAATCCAACCAGATTTGCATTGCCCATGAAATAGAATGCCCATTTCGCCTCGCTCTTGATTGTTGTGAGATCCAGGTCTGTTTTATTCAACTGATCTGCCGCAAGCACGAAGTAAGGAGTGTTTCTATCGTATTTTGATACAGATGCAGGGGTGTTGGCATTTCTGAAATAGAATACATAGGCATCAATAGGTGTTGACATGGCGCTATCGTAGAAAGAAGGCCAATGCATTACCTCCATTGCCGTAACAGCAATATTCTGAAGCTCCTTGCCGCTCTCATCGGTAATCAGAATCTTCGGCTCGACAGGCTTGACCGGAGTGAGGTCCGGAATCTCGCCGTCAACAGGAACACCGTAGTATTCAGCTGTAAGAGTCTCTCCGGAAGCAAGGGAGGCTGTTACATAGAAGTAGATCTTGCCGTCAGTTGCACCTGGAACAGTTTCGATAGATATTTCTCCTTCAGCTTTTTCGCTTGTAAGTGTGGCGTAGGCAGGATAATAATAAAGCTCAGCCTTCGCTGTCGTAAAATCTGCATCTGCTTCACCATCCTCATCGAATGCGGAAGCCGGGATAACCACCTTTACAGCATAGTCACCGCTTGCAAGATCAGCAGCTGCGGCAGCCTTGTCATTTGTGCCGAATGCGAACACATAATTCTCACCTGATTTCTGGCGGAACACTACAGGAAGTGCGCTCTCTACGTTGCCTGCGGATGTCTTGATAGTCAGTTTGTCAGAAGAATAGTAACCTTTAGCCGGAACTCCGGTGTAGGTCACACGGATCCTGTTGTCGCCTATTGTTGCATCCATGAGGACTGTAAGCTCTGTTTCATCCTCATCGGTGCTCATTGTCAATGTTCCTTTGCGTCCTGTGCCGAGGACAATGTCCCCATAAGAAATGGCCAGCTCATCTGCAGAAACAGCTGAAAGGTCAAGATTTATGATGTCGTCAATGTCTGCATCGTCAGAGATCTTGATTGTCAGGACTGGAGTGGCATCTGCCGGATTGCTGACATTGCTCTGCTCATACAGGCTATATACTGATGTCTCCTCGAGGTTGTATCTCCACGCTGTAGAGCTTGCAATAGCTGTGGTAGTCTCCTGGTTCAGCTCCACCTGGTTGCTGAGGTCGGCCAATGCCTTTGCACATGCTCCGTTGTAGCGGACGAACAGAGGCTTGCGCTCTGCTGTGATGACATCTGCCGAGATTTCAACAGAAGTCCTGGAAAGCAGGTTTACTGACAATGCGGCTTTTCTGATGCCGTCCAGTGCACCCTTCTTTGCTGTTATATCCTTGTATGAGATCTCGAAATTCTCCGTCTCTGTGTTAACCTCGCCCTTGACTGATGCTGTCTTCACGAATACATAGTCGGCAGCCTGCTGCATGCCAGCGATATTTGTTATGCCCTCTGTTGGGGAAAGATAGAAGGAATAGCTGTTGTCGGCACCTGCCTCGTAGATTACGGACTTTATGCTGATAAGCGGTTCTTCGCTGTACTCGATCTGATTCTTGATTTCTGCTGATGGTTCCGGATCTGCCGGGGTGTTCTCCTTTTTGCAGGCAGCCAGACATAAAACTGCTGCGAAGGCGGCTGCCATGACGGTGCGGCCTTTAGACATGCTAGATAAAATTTTCATATTTTATTACAAATAAGTTCGAAACGATAGATCTGTTCAAACTCACGAGGCCAGGACACGGCTCATGAAATCATTTATGTACCTATTGTTTGTTGCATGCGCAATATCGGCATTATTCCTTTATGATTAAGCAGGCAAGGGCAAAATAGAGCATAAATGTAATCCTTTAGGATATTCAGTAACGTTTTTTATGCCTTGTTCATGTGTCTTTATAATAGTTGTAATATTATTAACTTTGCGAAACTTGCGGACATCGTAGCATGGTGTCCGTAAAAACCAGATAGCACTAATGAAAACAAGAACATTGAAAAGAACACTGGCCATGACAGTGGCTGCTGCAGGACTTATGGCATGCTGCGGCAAAGGCATTGACTATGAGGAATCCCCGGTTGACTATGTCAGCACCCTTGTCGGGACCGAATCCACCTATGCCTTGTCTGCAGGAAACACTTATCCTGCAGTTGCGATGCCATGGGGAATGAATTTCTGGACACCTCAGACAGGGAAGAATGGGGACGGCTGGACTTACCAGTACGCTGCCACCAGGATCCGCGGCCTGAAGCAGACGCATCAGCCGAGCCCGTGGATAAATGACTATGGAGCATTTTCCATCATGCCTGTTACCACAGGACCGGTCTTCGATGAGAATGAGCGTGAAAGCTGGTTCTCACATAAGGCGGAGGTCGCTACACCATATTATTATAAGGTATATCTGGCAGAACACGATGTCGTTGCGGAGGTCACCCCGTCTGAACGTGCTGCGGCGTTCCGTATCACTTATCCGGAGAAGGACATGTCCTATCTGGTGGTTGACGGCTATGCTGGCGGCTCTTATGTGAAAGTCATTCCGGAGCAGAACAAGATTGTCGGATACGTGAAGAACAATCATGGCGGAGTTCCGGAAAACTTCCATAACTGGTTCGTGATTGTCTCCGATACCCCTTTTGAGACGGTGGAGACAATAGCAGACGGCAAGATTACCGGAGCGCAGGAGGTGGAGGCTGACCATGCCATGGCGCTTGTCGGCTTTAGGACACGCCGCGGCCAGCAGGTCGGGCTGAAAGTGGCATCGTCGTTCATAAGCATTGACCAGGCGGAGCTGAATCTCCAGGAGGTAGGGGACAGGACATTCGATGAAGTCAGGACTGCCTGCCGCGACAGCTGGAACAGCGCATTGGGGCGTATAAGTGTGAGCGACCCCGACATTGACCGTCTTCGGACTTTCTATTCCTGCCTCTACCGTACCCTTCTGTTCCCCCGCGACCTTTCGGAGGTCAATGCGGCCGGCGAGAGGGTTCACTACAGCCCATACAATGGCGAGGTCCGTCCTGGCCACATGACGACAGACACGGGATTCTGGGACACGTTCAGGAGCCTGTTCCCGCTTATGAACCTCGTCTATCCGGAGCAGAGCGTGAAAGTCCAGGAGGGGCTTGTCAATGCATATCTTGAAAGCGGCTTCCTTCCTGAATGGGCAAGCCCCGGGCATCGCGGCTGCATGGTCGGAAACAATTCGGCATCCGTGGTGGCAGATGCATATATAAACGGTATCCGCGGATATGATGCTGAAAAGCTCTGGGATGCTGTCGTGTCCGATGCGCATGGCGTGCATCCGGAGGTCAGCTCCACCGGGCGCCTTGGATGGGAGTATTATGACAGCCTTGGCTATGTTCCATGCAATGTCGGCATCAATGAGAATGCTGCCAGGACTCTGGAATATGCTTACGATGACTGGTGCATCTGGCGGTTCGGCAAGGCTCTCGGCAAGTCCGAGGCGGAGCTGGCGCCTTACAGGAAAGCCGCATTGAACTACAGAAACCTGTATGATCCTGAATATAAGCTTATGGTGGGACGTAACGAGGACGGGACCTTCTCACGCCCGTTCAGTTCGCTCAAGTGGGGCGGAGACTTTACTGAGGGAAACAGCCTGCATTACACGTGGTCTGTATTCCATGACCCGCAGGGACTCATTGACCTGATGGGCGGGGACCAGGTGTTCGGGAAGATGATGGATTCTGTGTTCAATATCCCTCCGCTTTTCGATGACAGCTACTACGGGTTCCCGATTCATGAGATTCGCGAGATGCAGGTCATGAACATGGGCAACTACGCCCACGGCAACCAGCCTATTCAGCATTTCATCTATCTGTATGACTGGTGCGGACAGCCTTGGAAAGCCCAGGCGCGTATCCGCGAGGTGATGGACAAGTTCTATACTGCCGCCCCTGATGGCTATTGCGGAGACGAGGATAACGGACAGACGTCTGCCTGGTATGTGTTCTCGGCAATGGGATTCTACCCTGTATGCCCGGCGTCAGGTGAATTTGCCGTCGGCACTCCGCTCTTCCGGAATGTCAGGATCTCCCTGCCTTCGGGCAAGACTGTGGAAATCAATGCTTCCGGGAACTCGCGCGAGAATTTCTATGTCGGGTCAATGCGTGTGAACGGAAAGGTGGCTGACCGTACATATCTGACATACGATGAGCTTGCGGCCGGTGCAAAGGTGGACTTCAGGATGGTTTCATCTCCTGACACTACCCGTGCGGTATCGGCTTCTGCGCGTCCGTACTCGTTCAGCCGGGAGTAGCTGTTGTTTCCGAGAACGCTTCCTGTGTGGCACCGTCCCGGATTTTGTCGGGACGATGCCACACTGCTTAAGTGTATTGCGCTGGTGATCAGTGTTTTATAAAATAACGGCGTGGATTTGGGGCTGTTTTTTGCCTCGAAATCCACGCTATGTGTAAAAACTTATCTGATTATCAGGCGCTTGGAGATTGAACCATGGTTCCGTCCCGACCGAAGGATGATGAGCTCATCTGCAGGCTGGATGTCAATAAAGGCTCCCCGGATTGTTCACGTGGTCGCTGGACAGGAAGTCGAAATGCCCATCGTGGCAGGTCCACGTATAGAGGACACCTGTCGCTGCATCCTTTATTGTCACAGTCTGGCGGAACACCTTGCTGAACCTGATGTCATGTCCGGATGTAACCATCTCTCCCATGCATTTCCACCCTGCGCCGGTGAATCCGAACACGTATATAGCGAATCCTTCACCTGACGCTGAACGCACTCCTATGACAAGTTCAGGCTGCCCGTCATCTGTGAAGTCATGCGGGCCGACTGCATATTCATTGGTCTTCAGCTCCTTGCCACCCTGGAACCCTACTTTCGGATAGTCTGCCCCAGGAGTGGACACAGCCATGTTCGGCTTTCCGTCCATAAAGAGCACGCTCCGTCTCCCGGCCTCGTCCTCCATAGCCGTGACAGTGCTGCTGTCATAGTAGAACGAAAGCACTTTGAAGGTCTTTCCGGATGTGCTGAAGGACATCGTCTTTCCGGCAGTGCCGCATTTGTCAGCTATGAAGGAGTATCCTCCCTCGAGCCCTGAAATGAATGTGCTGCCCTGTGCCTCCATCTTTATTGATATCGCCATGGACATGATGGCGAGGAATATTTTCAATGTCTTCATATCGCTGCAAAGTTACAGATTTCTGCTGATTTTCAATGATATTTTGTGGTTTGGAAAATTATTGCTACCTTTGCGACCCCTATAATGTGTAGGGATCGCAAATTTTATTATTAACCAATTAAAGATCAAGACAGTGGACACACAAAGCTACAAATCAGTTTTCCTTAACAAGGCAACTGTAAACAAAGAGTGGGTCGTCATTGATGCTACCGATCTGGCACTTGGCCGTCTTGCAGCCCGCGTCGCTCTTGTCCTCCGTGGCAAGACCAAAGCCGGCTTCACACCTAACGTTGACTGCGGTGACAATGTTATCGTTGTCAATGCAGAGAAGGTGGCTCTCAAAGGCAAGAAGATGACCAACAAGGTTTACACTCGTTACACGGGATATCCTGGTGGACAGCGTTTTACCACGCCAAGGGAGATTCTTCGCACACGACCTACGGAATTGGTCAGGAAGGCTGTCAAAGGCATGCTTCCTAAGACTCGTCTTGGTGACAAGCTCATCAATAACCTGTTCATCTATGCAGGTCCGGAGCATCCGCACCAGGCGCAGCAGCCAAAAGAAATTAAGTTGAACGAAATTTAAACAGAGCAAATGGAAAAAACAGTAAACGCCCTTGGAAGACGTAAATCAGCTGTGGCTCGTGTTTATGTTGCTGCAGGTACAGGAAAGGTTACCATCAATGGTAAGGAGCTCAACGTCTATTTCCCGGACGAGACTCTCCAGTACATTGTAAACCAGCCTTTCGAGGTTACCGGCACAGCAGGTCAGTTTGACATCAAGGCAAACCTCGTCGGAGGTGGAATCAAAGGTCAGGCAGAGGCTATGAGACTCGGTATCGCCCGCGCACTTTGCGAGGTCGATAAGGAGGCTTACCGCTCTGCACTCAAATCTGCAGGATTCCTTACCCGTGACTCAAGAGAGGTCGAGAGGAAAAAGCCTGGTCAGCCTGGTGCACGTCGCCGCTTCCAGTTCAGTAAGCGTTAATCTTACGGACACATTGATTTACATGCACAGTCAGGTTTACAAATCTTCGGATCTGGTGCAGGATGTGAATTCTGCGCAAGCTGCCTGAGGATTGCCGTGACTGCGGAAAATCCAGAAGACCGGTCATGGGTGGCCGCTGCTTCCGGATTGATGAAAAGAGCCCGACAGGCTATGGCTACAGCCTGAAGGGAAAGTGTAACAAAAGAAACATCACTAAAAATGCCAAGAACAAATTTCCAAGAATTACTCGAAGCAGGTGCACATTTCGGGCATCTTGCCAGGAAATGGAATCCTAAGATGGCTCCTTATATCTTCATTGAGAGGAACGGGATTCACATTATCGACCTGCACAAGAGTATCGTCAAGATTGACGAGGCTGCAGAGGTAATGAAAGAGCTTGCACGCTCAGGCCGCAAGATTCTTTTCGTTGCAACCAAGAAGCAGGCTAAAGATATCATCGCAGAGAAGGCCGCTTCTGTCAATATGCCTTATGTAACCGAAAGATGGCCAGGCGGAATGCTTACAAACTTCCCTACCATCCGTAAGGCAATCAAAAAGATGAATACCATCGACAAGATGAAGGAAGATGGTACTTATGACAAGCTCGCAAAGCGTGAGCGTCTTCAGATTGACCGTCAGAGGGCTAAACTTGAGAAGAACCTCGGTTCCATCAAGGATATGAGCCGTCTCCCGTCAGCACTTTTCGTAGTGGACATACAGAAGGAGGCAAATGCCGTTAAAGAGGCAAACCGTCTGAATATTCCGGTAATCGCTATGGTTGATACATGTTGCGATCCTACCCCTATTGATTATGTGATTCCGGCTAATGATGATGCCGCAAAGTCTATTGAGTATATCACCAATGCTCTTTGCGTTGCCATCCAGGAGGGATTGGACGAAAGGAAGCTCGAGAAGGAGAAAGAGGCAGCTAATGAGGCAGCTGAGAAACCGGCTGTGAAGAAGCTCCGCCCTCGTAAAGGTGCAAAAGACGCAGATGAGGCTGTTGAGGCCGCTCCTGTAGAGGCTGCTGAAGCTCCAGCTGCAGCAGAAGAAGTTAAGGCAGAATAATTTAAACTCTATTTTACTATGCAGATTACAGCAGCTGACGTAATGAAATTACGTAAGATGACCAGTGCCGGCATGATGGATTGCAAGAAGGCCCTTACAGAGGCTGAAGGCGATTTCGAGAAGGCCGTTGAGATCATCCGTGAAAAAGGCAAGCTCGTGGCAGCAAAGAGAGCTGACCGTGAGACTACCGAGGGCGCTGTCGTTGTCCGTATCGAAGGTGGCAAGGCTATCCTTGTATGCCTCGGTTGCGAGACAGACTTCGTTGCCGCTACTCCTGATTTCAAGAAACTCGCTAATGCTATCGCAGATGCCGCTATTGCAGCATTCCCGGCAGATCTCGAGGCTCTCAAGTCAGTGAAGATGGGCGACGGCTACACAGTAGAGGAGGAGATTTCCGCTCAGACAGGAAAGACCGGAGAGAAGCATGTGCTTGCTTACTATGCGACTCTCGAGGCTCCATACATTGCACAGTACGTTCATAACAACTCCAAGGTGGGTTCTATCGTTGCTTTCAGCAAGGAAGTTCCTGTAGAGATCGGCAAGAACGTGGCAATGCAGGTTACATCAATGCATCCTGTATCTGTTTCCGAGGCTGACTGCCCTAAGGAGACTGTAGAGAAGGAGCTCGCAATGTACAAGCAGCAGATCGCTGAAGATCCGAAGATGGCAGGTAAGCCTGAGGCAATGCTCGAGAACATCGCCAAGGGTAAGCTTAAGAAGTTCTTCAAGGAGCAGACCCTCGAGGATCAGGAGTTCATTTGGGATAACAAGATGTCAGTCCTCGACTACATCCGCACTGCAGACAAGGATGCTAAAGTCCTCGCTTTCAGAAGATTTTCCCTCACAGACTAATTTACTCTGTAGATATAAAAAGAGCCGTACGGTATTCCGTGCGGCTCTTTTTCGTTGTCTGGCACCATGAATTGCGTGCCGCTGATTTTTTTTGGGGAGGCTGGGCAATGGAAGCATAGCTGCTCGTGGCTTTGTGAACGGGTGTCAGGCGCAAGCCTGACGTGATGAACGAAGCGAACTTCCATTGATCAGTTCCTCCAGGATCAATGGAAATCAGTCCTCAGGATATTCCGCGAAATCTGATTTGGTGGCGCCGCAGACCGGGCATTTCCACGAGTTAGGGATATCCTTGAATGGTGTCCCTGGCTTGATTCCTCCATCAGGATCGCCTTCCGCCGGGTCGTAAATCCACCCGCAGCGCAGGCATTCGTACTTCATCTGATTTTTTGCCATAGCATAAATGGTTATTAGTTGTTAGACAATATCTGCAAATATTATGCTATATTATTGCTACATAGTGAATTAATGATTTTCAAAATTGGATAAACCATAATTTTGAAAATAGTTAATTCTTTTATAATCAGTAATTTGATAAAACTACTCTCCTCGTAAAACACCGGACATCTTATCTGCACGGAACGTGACTTGGGCTGGCTGGAGCAGGATTGTAGCGGAAATATGCCTATGGTACAGGATCATAGCCGGAACCTCCCCACGGATGACAGCGCAGCAGACGGCGTATTGTCAGGTACAGGCCCTTGAACGGCCCCCACTTGCGGAATGCTTGCATGGCGTATTCTGAGCATGTCGGAGTGAAACGGCATGTGGGAGGCTTATATGGCGAGATGCAGACGCGATAGAATTTGATAAGGATAATGAACGGAAATATTGAAATCCGTTTCACGATGTCCGCAGCCCTGCTGCCTCTGTCAAAACCATTGCCCATATCACATTATCCCTGGTCTGGCGCTACGTTGCCGGCAGGCTTTCTGCGTACGGATACAGATATGAGCGCCGTAATTACAGAAGACTGTATGGCGCTGAAATCCATGATCTCCCGGGTACTGTAGACGAACAGGATATCGGTTCCGCCCTCCGGCATGGATGCGGGAAGGAGCTGCTTGTTCAGCCTGTATGCTTCGCGTATGCGGCGCTTCAGCAGATTTCGTTTCACGGCGCGTCTGAAGCACTTCTTCGGTACCGAGACCACTATTCTGTTATACGGCAGAGCGTTGCCGGCATTGAAACAATATCTCAATCCCTCGGCATTGCCGTAACGTCCATTCGCAAAAAGAGAGGCGAGACCGTTTTTCGAGGACAGCCTCTCCTTCTTTTTCAATGTGTTACGGACTTCATTGACCATCAGCCGTTCTTATGAGACTCCAGATACAGGTCCAAGGCACGCGCTACAGACGGAGCTTCAGGGGTAGGGGCCTTGATCTCGATAGGAAGACCTGCCTCCTCCATTGCCTTGACAATCAGCTTGCCGAATGTCACGAACTTGATGTTCTCCGGCTTGAAATCCGGATAGTTCTCGTACAATGACTTTATATCAGCAGGGTTATAAACTACGATCATGTCGTATGATGCCAGATCGACACCTTTCAGATCCTGCGGAACAGACTTCACGAATATTGCTGTGCTGTAGTCAAGCTTTTGGGCGTCGAACAAGCTCTTGAGAGCCTCGTTGCTGCTTGAGTCGGAAGTTGTTATGAGAAATTTCTCTCCCTTGTGCTTGGTGCCTATCTGCTCCAGTACAGATGCAGGTGTACCTGTCCCGTAGAAAATCTTTCTCTTCCTGAAGACGATATGCTTCTGCAGATACATGGCCACAGCCTCTGTCGTACAGAAATATTTCATTGTCTCAGGGACTTTTACGCGCAGTTCTTCACAAAGCTGGAAGAATGCATCTATCGTATGTCTGGCAGAGAAAACGATTGCTGTGTAGTCCAGTACATTGATTCTCTGGGCTCTGAATTCTCTGGAAGAAAGAGGTTCAATCAGAAAGAACGGCATGAAATCTATCTGTACACCATACTTCTCCTTGAGCGACTCGTAAGGAGCAATGTTCATCGGCTGCTCCTGTGAGATCAAAATCTTCTTAATTGCCATAATTTGCTTATCAACTTCTTCTTTTTTGCAGGGCACACTTCCCAAACAAACGCCCCTACAGATAAAACATTGAAACCACCAACATCACAGCCGGCAGAATTTCAACGGCGCAAAGATACAAAAATGCGATGAAATGACCATCATCGGACACCATTATCTGATATTTTCTGATGAGAAACACAAACCATAAAATCCCTGAACCTATTATTGCCGCTTTCCGGCTGAATTCTATGTACTGTGCTGATATTGAATATATAACTGTCAGTATAAGTAGCCATGCGGAAATCAGGATGATGAGATTGTATGCAGCACGTCCTGCAGCCTTCGCAGAATCTCCCCGCATCCTGCGTGACGGCAATGTCATGATTATCAGACCTCTTACCAGCAATATGGCCAGAACTGCACCGATGACTGCCAATGTCTTTATCCCCGGTGCGAGGGCACGTATGAACTGTGCCTGGAAGAGATCCAGCCTGGAGATGCATACGCAGGTTATCAGCACGGCGATTGCCGCCACCGAATCACGCTCCCTGCTCAGACGCATGTTGCCCTCCATGGTTACAATCTCGCGCCACCTGGCCATACCGCCCGCCATGTATGGAATTACTGATATGAAACGCCTCATAAACAGGAGTATAAGGACTATGCACAGAGCCATGAGCCCCCAGTTGAGAGGTGATGTTCCCCATAGGTCGGCGGCTTGCGCAGCTGCCTGGACTGTCTCCGCTCCTGAAGGCAGGCTGCCTTGCACGAAAGCCTCTACCGCAGGTCTTGTCTGCAGCGTATCCACCGATGTTATGTAAGCTGAAACCGGCATGCCTTGCTAGTTCCCCCGTCTGGCTCTGTAGCCCATCGCCGTAAGAAGTGCAGTGACCTTGTCGCGCAGATCTCCCTGAATGGTGATCTCTCCATCCTTCGCAGTCCCTCCGACACCGCATTTCACCTTCAGCGTCTTGCCAAGCTCCTTCAGGTCAGCCTCGCTGCCGATGAAGCCGCTTACGAGCGTGACCTGCTTGCCTGCCCTGCACCGCCTGTCTATGGTGACGATGAGCTTCTGCTTCTCCGGCGGCAATGTCGTGGCTTCCGTCTTCTCATCCTGCTCATACCTGAAGTCAGGATTGGTGGAATAGACGACCCCGAGGCGCTGTTTCCAGTCGTTATCTATCATATTGGCAATATCTTTTTTGCAAAGATAGCTAATCTGTTTTATCTTTGCTAGTTCGGAGTACTATAGAAATTAGGATTCATTTATGGATAACAAAAAGTTCAGACTCTGGAACGGTATAACATCGGCTGTCGTCTTCGTGATAGCCGCCGTCACATACCTTTCCACCATCGAACCGACAGCCTCTTTCTGGGACTGCGGAGAATTCATCGCATCATCATACAAGCTGGAAGTCGGACACCCTCCTGGAAATCCCGTGTTCCAGCTGATTGCACGATTCTTTACAATGTTCACGGACAGCAGCCATGCCGCTGTTGCCGTTAACTCGATGAGCGCGCTGTGTTCGGCTCTGACAATATTCCTTCTGTATCTGACAATCGTATTCTTCGCCAAGCGCATTGCGGGCAAGCCTGAAGCGGATGGCGGATGGAGCGTAAGCCAGGCGATACTTATATGCGGAAGCGGTGCTATCGGCGCATTGGCATACTGCTTTTCAGACACATTCTGGTTCTCGGCTGTGGAGGGCGAGGTCTATGCCATGTCGTCACTGTTCACGGCACTGGTCGTATGGGCGATGACGAAATGGTACGAGCAGGCTGACACGCCATACGCCAACAGGTGGATTCTGCTGATATCATTCCTCATGGGACTTTCCATTGGCGTGCATCTGCTTAACCTGCTGACAATTCCGGTGCTGGTGTTCCTGTTCTACTACAGACGCCGCGAGAACGGTCATTATACTTTCGGAGAATATGTGAAGATCTTCCTTGTTTCCGTGGTCATCCTTGCGGTTCTCCTGTTCATCATCATACCGTATCTCCCGAAATGGGCGGCATACACGGACCTGTTCTTTGTCAATGTCCTCGGACTGCCGTATAACACCGGAGCCACGTTCTTCATGGTGGCATTGCTTGCCCTCTGCTTCTGGGGCGCATTCTGGACATACCGTAGAGGAAAGGCTCTGCTTAACACTATCCTGCTGAGCTTCACTACTATAGTGATAGGATTCTCCGTTTTCGCAATCGTGGTTATCCGTTCCAATGTGATGCCTCCGACCAACGAGTACCAGCCGGACAATGCATTCACACTTGTCAGATACCTGTCACGTGAGCAATATGGCACCACTCCTCTTATCTATGGGCAGTACTATGGGGCGCCTTATCATCTCGAGACCAAGAAGTATTGGGCTCCTGTCAACGGAAAGTACAAGCATGTGGAAAGCCCTGCCGATCCTGTGTATGAACCTGCAGGAAAGATGCTTTTCCCTAGAATGTGGAACGGTGGCGACCAGAAGTACATCAAGTTCTATGAATCATATACCGGCGGGAAAGGCCGTGTCATACCGGGAGCCGACTATAAGAAGCCTTCATTCTGGGCAAATCTGAATTTCTTCTTCGACTTCCAGCTGAACTGGATGTACTGGAGATACTTCATGTGGAACTTCGCCGGGCGGCAGAATGATATACACAGCCCTAGTCCTGGAGAAATCTTCTATGGCAACTGGGAATGTGGAATCAAGCCTATAGACGAGATGCGTCTCGGCAACCAGAGCGACGCTCCTGATGTCCTGAAAAACAACAAGGGCAAGAACCATTACTATCTCCTCCCGCTGCTTCTCGGAATATTCGGCTTGTTCTTCCAGTTCGAGAGGGACAAGAGGGGCTGCTGGCTGACATTCCTGTTTTTCTTCATGACAGGAATCGCCATCGTGCTCTATCTGAACCAGCCGCCTTATCAGGTTCGTGAACGTGACTACGCCTATGCCGGGTCGTTCTATGCATTTTGCATCTGGATCGGTTTCGGGGCAATGGCATTGTTCCACTGGATAGGCGGGGCGCTGAAGAACAAGTACCCTGTCGCGACTGCCGGTGTCCTTACATTGGCATGCCTCTGCGTGCCTGCGCTCATGGCTCAGCAGAACTGGGATGACCATGACAGAAGCAACCGCCGTACATCGGTGGAGATGGCGAAGAACTACCTGAACTCTGTAGGCCCTCAGGGCATCCTTATCACCCACGGCGACAACGATACATTCCCTCTCTGGTATGCGCAGGAGGTGGAAAGCATCCGTCCGGATGTCCGCATTGTCAATACCTCGCTTCTCGGAACAGACTGGCATATCGGGCAGATGAAGTGGGCATGCAACGAATCGAAGCCTCTGCCGCTGACAGTCGGTGTGGAACAGTATCTGTATGGCACAAATGACTTTATATACATATCTGACTCCAGGAACCAGGTTATCCCGATTTCTGATGTCATGACTGTATTCAAGCATCCTGATGCCAAGCTTGTGCTGGAGAACGGCAAGACTGTGGACTATATCATGTCCAGGAAAATCAGCATCCCTGTCAATAAGGAGAATGCTCTGAAGTCAGGCATCGTGAGCCCGAAGTTCGCGGATATGATTCCTGACCAGATCGTCCTGGAGATACCGAAAGGCAAGAACTACATCTCCAAGCCGGAGCTCTTCATGCTGGATCTCCTCTCCAACTATCAGTGGGACAGGCCTATCAATGTGCTCAGCCAGGGCGGTGACCTCAATATCGGACTTAAGGACTATCTGATGTATGAGGGCTATTCGAGCAAGCTGGTGCCTATAAAGAACAGGATTTCATCTGCAGATCCGGGGCTTGTCGATGTTGATGAGCTTTATGACAAGATGATGAATGTCTTTACATGGGAAGCCATCAGGCAGGATAACTATGATGTTGACTATCAGAACTACTATACATTCCTTGGCGTTCTTCCTCAGCGTGAGCTGTTCGTCGCTACGGCGAATGCATTGCTGAAGATAGGGGACAAGGAGCGGGCACTGAAGATCCTTGACAAGTGTCAGGAGTCTATGCCTGATAATGTATGGCCGCTGGAGTCTATTCCGCTAGGTTTCTACACCAACGACTACATGGTGGTCAACATGGTTTCAGACTATCTGGCTGCAGGCGCACCTGAAAAGGCTGCCGAGCTTGGTTCCCGTATGGGACATGAGCTCCTTAAGACCGCAGGCTTCTACATGCAGTTCTACGAGTATGCCGGCGAGGATTTCGAGCGTGCATGCCAGTTCCTCTACTATCTTGTGGATGAACTTGAGAAAGGCGGAGAGAAGAATGTCTCCCATGAGCTTAAGCTTAGTCTGGTCGCATTGATGAGATCAAGCCTTCCGGACGAGGACGCGGAATTTGATCAGGCAGATTCGTCTGCCCATGAGGACACCCCGAAACAGGAGGGCGAATGAAACATATAAGGAACTTCTGCATAATTGCGCATATCGATCATGGTAAGAGCACCTTGGCCGACAGACTGATTGAGCTTACCAAGACATTGGGCGCCAGGGAGATGGAGAATCAGGTGCTTGATGATATGGACCTGGAGAAGGAGAAGGGCATCACCATCAAGAGCCATGCTATCCAGATGGAGTATAGCTATAAGGGGGAGCCGTATGTGCTCAACCTTATAGATACCCCTGGTCACGTGGACTTCTCTTATGAGGTGTCCCGCTCCATTGCTTCATGCGAGGGTGCTCTGCTGGTGGTGGATGCCACACAGGGAGTCCAGGCGCAGACTATATCGAACCTGTATCAGGCCATAGAGCATGGACTGGAGATTATCCCTGTGCTGAACAAGATCGATATGGATGCGGCGCGTCCGGAGGTCGTCACCGACGAGGTATGCGAGCTTCTTGGATGCAAGCCGGAAGAGGTCTATCATGTGTCTGCAAGGACTGGGGAAGGTGTACCTCCGCTTCTGGATGCCATCGTGGAAAAGATCCCGGCACCGGAAGGTGATCCAGATGCTCCTCTGCAGGCATTGATCTTCGATTCTGTGTTCAATTCGTTCAGAGGTATCATTGCTTACTATAAGATAAAGAACGGCACCCTTCATACAGGGGACAAGGTCAAGTTCTTCAATACCGGACAGGAGTATGTCGCCGATGAAATCGGTGTGCTGAAGATGAAGCTGTCTCCGACACAAGAAGTCAGTTGCGGCAATGTGGGATACATCATTTCTGGAATCAAGACTGCTGCCGAGGTCAAGGTCGGAGATACCATCACGCATGTGGAAAGGCCATGCAAGGAGGCTATCGCCGGATTCGAGGAGGTGAAGCCGATGCTTTTCGCGGGAATGTATCCTGTGCAGGCGGACAAATATGAGGAGCTGCGCTCGACGCTGGAGAAGTTCCAGCTGAATGATGCCTCCTTCGTCTATGAGCCGGAGTCCTCCATGGCTCTGGGATTCGGCTTCCGCTGCGGCTTCCTGGGACTGCTGCATCTGGAGATTGTCCAGGAGCGGCTTTTCAGGGAGTTCAATATGGATGTCATCACGACAGTCCCTAACGTGTCCTACAAGGTTTACACGACCAAGGGCGAGTGCATTGATGTCCACAATCCTTCCGGACTTCCAGCTCCGACACTGATCGACCGTATCGAGGAACCTTATATCCGGGCGCAGATAATCACCAACACGGAGTTCTACGGGCCGATAATGAAGCTCTGCATCGACAAGCGTGGGACACTCATGGGCGAGCATTATGTCACGGCAGACAGGGTGGAACTGACATACGAGATGCCTTTGTCCGAGATAGTGTTCGACTTCTATGACCGGCTGAAGACCATCTCCAAGGGCTATGCCTCATTTGACTATCATATAAAGGGTTACCGTCCTGCGAAGCTGGTGAAGCTGGATATCCTGCTTAACGGCGATCCTGCTGATGCGCTTTCGACACTTATCCATGAGGACCGGGCGTATGAATTCGGGAGGAAAATCTGCCTGAAGCTGAAGGACCTTATCCCGCGCCAGCAGTTTGACATCGCGATACAGGCGGCAATCGGGGCGAAAATCATTGCCCGCGAGACTGTCCGCCAGGTCCGTAAGGATGTGACAGCCAAGTGCTACGGAGGAGATGTCACCAGAAAGCGCAAGCTTCTGGAGAAGCAGAAGGAAGGAAAGAAGCGTATGCGCCAGATAGGAACCGTACAGGTGCCTCAGAGCGCGTTCATGGCGGTGCTTAAACTTGATTCATAATGCAGAAGGTGGCGGTACTTCTGACAGTCCATAATACTTTGGAACAGACTCTGGACTGCCTGCACAGCTGTTATCAGCAGATAGACTCGATGAAAGGCGACGGAGCGTACTCTTTCTCTGTCTATATGGTGAATGACGGCTGCACGGACGGGACTGCAGAAGCCGTGGCCGAAACATATCCGCAGACACATATCATACGCGGCAGCGGCAGCCTGTACTGGAACATGGGGATGCATGCCGCATGGGAGGAGGCGGCGAAAGACGGCCAGGACTTCTATCTCTGGCTCAATGTCCGCACCCGCATGAAGGAGGGGGCTCTTGCCTGCCTCATGGAGACCTCGACATTCCTGAGGCACAGGGCTATCGTTGCAGCATCGGCGGAGGACTCCGCAGGTGTGCTTAGCTATGGAGGCAGAAGCCGCTCCGGGAAGCTCATCGAGCCTGATCCAACGATACCTGTCCCGTGCTATACGTTTGACGGAAAGCTTGTCCTGGTGCCGGCGCATGTTTATAGGATTCTGGGAAACCTGGATGAGCACTATCAGCACTCGTATGGTGACCTGGACTATGGCGTGCGTGCCGTGAAGGCAAATGTAGTCCGCGTGGTCGCTCCCGGAATTCTCTGCACGTGCGACAGGCCTCATACTCTGCATAAATGGCGTGACCGCTCTTATCCGCTGCGAGAAAGGGTTGCATATCTGTATGCTCCTGACGGATGCCCGCCGCATCAGCAGTTCTTGTATGACTGCCGGAGCCAGGGTCTGCTGTATGCCATAATGCATGGCCTCTCTGTCGCCATTAAAGTGTTTTTCCCGAAAAAGCTTCAATGATGAGAAAAATATCATATTATATAAAATCAATGAGACTGAGGACATTGCCTCTTTCCCTCGCTGGAGTCGTGCTGGGCATCATGCTTGCAGCCGCGGACTTCCGCATAAGCTGGAAAGTGGCCTTGCTCATAATGCTCACTACAGTATGCCTGCAGATATTGTCCAACATCTGCAACGAACTCGGCGACACCATCAGCGGGGTGGATGGTGAGAACAGGAAAGGTCCGCAGTACTCTCTGGAAGAGGGAGGGCTGACGATAAGCGACATGAAGCGCTTCATCGTGGTTATGGCCGTTGTCTGTGTGCTCTCAGGACTTCTGATGCTTCAGGTCTCTTTCGGCACGTTGCTGGAGATTGAGCCTATATGCCTCATGTTGCTTGGTGCCGCCGCGATAGGCGGGGCGATAAAATATACCCTGGGGCGTAATCCTTACGGCTACAGGGGGCTCGGAGACATCTCCGTGTTCATATTCTTCGGCATTGTGTCTGTCCTGGGCTCTTATTTCGTGGCTGCTCATACGATACCGTCGATGATATTCATCCTGCCTGCTGCCGCGATCGGGCTTTTCAGCGTGGGAGTTCTGAATGTCAATAATATACGCGATATGAAGACAGATGCAGGCCTGCGTGTGACGACACCTCTGCGTCTAGGTCTTAAGGGAGCAAGGATATATCATACAATACTTATTTCCGGAGGCTGGCTGTGCCTGACGGCATTTAACCTTATGCGCTTCAGTGACCCGTGGCACTGGCTGTTCTTCATCACATTGCCTCTCTATATCATACATCTGCGCGGTGTATGGACACGGGAGGACAGAGCTCTTGACCCGATGCTGCCGATGCTTGTCATGTCAACATTCGCATTGGCTCTGCTCATGGGCTTCGGATATCTGGCATTTCTCATTTTTAGGCCATGAATGTGATGATACCGGAAGGCATCAGCGGCAAGGTGCTTGTCATAGGGGAGTATTTCAATGACTCCGCCCATGGCGGCATCGCAGCTGTCCTGCGCTACTACCGGCCGTATTTCCAGACATTCAGGTTCATCGCATCACATCGCAGCTCCAGGTTCGTGGACAAACTCCGCTATGATCTGGGCGGACTGCTGAAGATGTCTGCAATGCTTCTGTGGAACAGGCTGTCCGGCGGAGATATAAGGATCGTGCATATACATACTGCCGCAGGAGGCTCCTTCCGAAACCATCAGTATTATGCCATGATGGCACGGTTGCTTGGCTGCAAGGTTATACTGCACAGCCACGCATCCAGCTTCGAGAGCTGGTTCGCTGCCGCAGGACGGAAACGTAAATCCATTCTCCGCACGCTGAACCGGGTGGACAGACTCATTGTCCTGTCGAATTCATGGAAACGCTGGTTTATCGGCATAGGAGTTTCTGACGCCGGCGGCAGGATAACGGTTCTTAACAATATAACTGAACCACCTGCTGGACACTTTGTGAAACCTGCTAAGGGTACTGGCCCGCGCGAGTTTCTGTTTCTCGGGGAAATAGGCCACCGCAAGGGTATTTTCGATGTCCTGGATGCGATAGACTGCCACAGGGCGTGCCTGGATGGAAAAATGCTCCTGAGAATCGGCGGAAACAGGGAGGTGCAGAGGCTGCTTGATGAAATTGACAATAAAAACTTGTCATCAATGGTGCGGTATGAAGGCTTCGTGTCCGGCGGCAGGAAGGCTGAACTGCTCCTTCGCTCTGATGCACTGATACTTACATCATATAATGAAGGGCTGCCGATTTCTATTCTGGAGGCGATGAGCTATGGCAACGCCATCATCTCGACGCCTGTCGGCGGGATTCCGGAAGTCGTGGACTCGTCCAACGGGATACTCGTGCCTCCTGGGGACAAGGATGCCATTTTCAATGCATTGGAACGTATCGTGTCAATGCCTGCTGGCGAGCTTGAGGCAATGGGGAATGCAAGCAGACGGAAAGTGGAGCCATTCTACCCTGAGCATGTAATGTCAAGGCTTTCAGATATCTATACCTCACTGCTTCATGATGCCGGAAAACATTGAAATATCTGTCGTATGTCCTGTATATAATGCAGGACAATGCCTGCGCAGGTGCATCGAAAGCATTGCTGCACAGACATTCACACGGTATGAGCTGATACTTGTGGATGACGGCAGCACTGACGGCAGCGGGGACGTATGCGATGAGTATTCGGCTAAGGATTCCCGTATCCGTGCCATTCACAAGAAGAACGGTGGTGTGGCTTCTGCCCGCCAGGCGGGAATGGATGCTGCCTCAGGAAAGTGGTTCATACATCTCGACCCTGATGACTGGGTGGATGCTGACTGGCTGGAACGGCTCCATGATGTCGCTGTACGTTCAGGAGCTGATGTGGTATGCTGTGACTTCTGCATGGTGTACAGGAACAGGCGGGAGTATTCGTGTCAATGCAATGACGGCTGGTCTGCGGAGCGTATCGCCAGGGCAGTGTCAGGGGGAAAGATATCACATTCTCTATGCAACAAGCTTATACTCAAGAGTGTATATGACCGCTACGGATTGTGCTTTCCGGAAGGTCTGAAAACAGCCGAGGATGCATACGTGTGCCATTCCCTGTTCATAAGAGGCGTGACATGCGCTTTCTGCAGTGGAGTCCACTATTATTATGACAGGTTCAGCTGCAGCTCCCTGACACGTTCAGGATATCGGAAGAGCCTGGATGCCATAAAGCTCTGCGTAGAGCTTCTGGAAAAGGTCCCTGGCAATGCCTGCATACGGCGCCGTTCTCTTTATACCATGAAGGGACTCGCCAAGCTCAAGGCTTTCTACTGCCTGCCGTTCAGGGAGTTCTGCGCATTGTACCGGGAAATAAATATGAAGTATTTCTTCCGGAATATCTGGAAGATACGCATGGTGGAGGCTTATGTCGCCCTGTCCCTTGTCATCCGCAGCAATGTCGCCGCATACCGCCTTTATACATCGCTGAAGAGCCGTTTCGGGGTAAGAGGCTAGCCTCTGCCTGCGACTATGCGGTTATAGGTGGCGTAGAATGATACAGGCAGCAGGACGTAGGCATTGCGTATGAATTTGCGCAGTCCGGTCATGCAGCTTCTGGCTCTCCAGGAATAGGGGATACGTGAAAGCTCCATCCGTCCGTGCTGTATCGCCTGCAGGCTTCCTGGTTCTGTCCCTGCCGCTTTCCACAGGACATTCAGAGTGTTAAATATCTTCAGGCAGGCGTATCTGTCACGTATCCCTTTCTCCAGGATGAAATCTGTCATGTACCTGACGATGTCGGCCAGCGCGAGAATCCTCTTCACTCCTGTATCGGAATTCATTGTTATGGACCCCTCGCGTATCTTGTAGATGTAGCTTTCCATGTTCACCACATGCATTGACCTGGCGAGACACGCCAGCTGAAAACTCCACAGCTCGTCCTCATGCAGAAGTCCCTCTCTCAGCATCAGTCTGTTACGTCGGAGAAAATCCAGGCTGCACAGCTTTCCGCACACCATCATGTACCATTCCCTTCCATAGTATGCCCTGATGATGTCATTTCCATAGAGCGAACTTCCGTCAGGAAGGCTCAGCCTCGGAACCTTATGCTTCACTCCTGCCACCTTGTAGCCTCCGATGACGAAGTCATATCCTTCGCTCTCGAGCGGTGCTGCAAGCATGCTGATGCAGTCAGGCGTGATTTCATCGTCGCTGTCCAGAAAATATACATAGTCGCCGCAGGCGTTCATTATTCCTGTATTTCTGGCGGCAGAAAGCCCCATGTTCCTTCCATGCCTCAGAATCCTGAACTGCACGGGTCCGCTGTAAGCCTCTATCAGGCTGGAGGCCAATGCCATGCTTCCGTCCTGCCCGCAGTCGTCCACGACCAGACACTCTATCTCTCCCTTATATGTCTGCCGCATCACTGAGCGCAGGCAGCTTTCTATATACGGCTCGACATTATAGACAGGGACTATTATGGAAACTCTCTTCATCGCTTGAACTTGTTTACGTTATCACATTCCGTGAGCCAGGTGCTGTAGAATGAGCCGAGTTTGCCGTAGCTGTTGTCGATATAATGCACCTGCTTCCCCAGGATTATGCCCAGAATCATTACATGGAGCCTTGTGGTGTATATCTCATGGTAGCAGGAGATGAACCTTGTTCCTGTACGTATCAGGTGGGGGCGGTATATGCAATATGCGACGGCCTTCTCGAGCCATGCCGCGGCAGGAGCGAGCCTGCTGCCTCTCTGCCGTGCCTCCTTCCTCATCCTGTGCACCCTGCCGAAAATCATATCCGCCAGCTTCGGCTTAGCATCCATTGTCGGCCAGTCGCGT
Source organism: uncultured Bacteroidales bacterium (assembly GCA_934691625.1). Taxonomy (GTDB): domain Bacteria; phylum Bacteroidota; class Bacteroidia; order Bacteroidales; family UBA932; genus Cryptobacteroides. The sequence goes on from CAKUTA010000003.1 coordinate 38,752, forward strand.
ATGTCGATGTCCTCACTTGACGGAATCTCGCAGGTGCTGCCGATCTCCTTGTCAATGCGTTTCAGCAGAAGTGCCCGCCCGTTCTCCCTGCTCATCCATCTTTCCAGCCTGCCTGAGGATATGCAGAATGCCATGTCCGGCACCAGGCGCACCTCATTGCTGAAATTTTCCCTGGCGATGGAGAGCGAAACATTGTCCCTTACGCAGATTATAAGCTTTTTCAGCCCGGAAAGACGCGCGGCATCCTTCTTCATAGTCTCAGGCTTCTCGTAGAATATCGTATTCGGCAGGATAACTATCGGATTGTCAGGATAATGCACTATGGTTTCCATGACATTGTCCCAGGCCTTCCTCCATACATCGCCGAAATATCCTCCTCCTGTAATCAGGATTACAGTGTCCTTTTTCAGCGGGCGCACGGCATAGTCGTCCCAGCTGCATGTCCCGATGCATCTGTGCGGGATGCTCTTCAGAAACTCCAGCTCGCCTTCCCATATAAGCGTGTCGCCGATGTTCGGGTAGTAGGGGAGTCCCCACAGGACATAGTCGCCGGTTATCAGTGGCGCTATCTCCTTGCGTACTGTCTCCTTCAGCCCTGAAATCACATTCTCGTGCCTCATGATTTCCTTCCTTTTCCTGACAGGATTCTGCCAGCTTTGCCCAATGCCCTGTCCGCCAGCCTTATGCATGGCGTGATGGCTTTCCTGGCGGCGGAATACTCATCGTTGCTGTCCTCCAGCTTGCCGTCGAAGAATTTTCTGAGCTCAGGCTGCAGCCATGTTCCTCCGTCTGCCTTCTGCCTGTCGCGCAGCTGCCCATAATGCACATCGTTCAGATGCGGGATAAGTCCCATGCTCAGCATCGCATGCCCGTTATAGCAATGCGCTGAAGGACAATGTCCCACTGCCTTTTCAGGAAACGGCTTTTCAGGATGGGCGAATACATTGCCGAGCCTGGCGTGCCCGTAGCATCCTGAGGCTTCACCTGTGGTAAGGTCAATGTAGGCAGACCATGCTCCTGCATAGCAGAATCCCTTTTGCCTGACTCCGAATATTGTGCGCTTGAAGCTCCAGAAGTCCGAACCGAACTGGCTCCAGGTGGCGGCATACGCGTCATCGCTCATGCCTGTAAGATAGTCAATGCTGTCTGTCCTGTCATTCCTGAGTATGGTCAGATGTGGGAGTGCGCCGAAGTTTTTCATTGAAAACTCCTTTATCTCGTCAATATACGGTACAAGCTCGTCAGAAGGCGCTAGCTCGATGTTCGCAGATGCCCCTGCCGCCCATATCTTGTGGACATTGTCGGCGAAGCGTTCCAGCCATCCTTTCCTCTTCAGCTCCAGATAATGGAACGAGCACTTGAACTCCAGCCTCTTAAGCAGCTCCCTGTCCCATGACAGGAATTTTTCCAGGGCTTCCGTGATGCTGAGGTTGGTCACGATCTCGGCATAGTGCCCCTGCTCCACAAGTGCTTTCACATAGCTGTCCAGGTTCCTGGTCAGCAGAGTCTCGCCCTCGGCGCAGAAGTTCATGAAGCACGGTCCGCCAAGCCTTTTGACTGACAGAGCCTCCGCCACCTGTCCGGGTGTATATCTGAACTCCGGCTGTACCCCCTGGAAATGTACTGGGCGCTGCGCGATGTAGCAGTAGCTGCACCTGAAGTCGCATATTGACATCGGAATCTTGAACAGCAATATCTTTTTCATCTTAAATGCTTTATAAGTTCAACGACCCTGTTCCTCTGGCTCCTGGTCAGGAGCAGGTATCCTTCTGCCGCCGCTGACAGTACCGCTATCACCGCCCCGTCGGCTATTACTGCAGCCCAGCCTGTAGCAGGGATGATGCGTATGATGATGGCAGCTATGACCAGATTTATCAGACAGCATGTCATCGTGACAGCTATATCCTTATAGAATGTGTACCATTTAAGCCCAAGTATCTTGGATATATATGGCAGTATGATGACCATGGAGCGGAGTACTGTGAGGATGGAGCTGGTCCCTGTGATGATGTACATGCCGTACTGCGGGTATATCCTCAGTCCTGCATATACGATAATTACATTGATAATTCCTGTTATCAGGAATGACAATGAATTAACTTTCAGCTTGTTCGCGGCGGTAAACACATTGAACAGGATCTGCGTGCCTGCCAGCGGGATGAAGGACATGCATCCGAGAAAGGACAGGATGGTCAATGTCCGTGCATCCAGAGTAGGCTGCCATAGTGCATAGAACTGGCTGCCCAGGCAGCAGAATGTGACTATAGGGATGGACAGTATCAGTGTTGACAGCTTTATTGCCATGCGCAGCTCCTGGAGCAGCTCCATGCGGTCGCCTCCAGCCCATGTTTGTGTGATTGAGGGGGAGAAGTTGCTGTTGATGGTGGAGCCCAGCTGGATGATTGCAGAGGGAATGGTCTTGGACACGGCGATCAGGCCCATTGCAAGGGGGGAGATGAACCAGTTGGAGAGGAGCAGGTCCAGACCTGTCAGGAAAAGGTGACCGCACTGGTTTATTGAGTTCCAGATGCCTGAAAGGCACATCTCCTTGACCGCCTTGATCGAGAAGTCCTTGCGACTGAATGAAATCTCGGGCAGGAGCTTCTTCTGGCAGCGGGCATAGAACGGCAGCAGCGCCAGGCTCAGGACTGCAGCCACCATTGATACATAGAATATCCTGACAGGCAGGAAGCTGAACACTACGAGCAGCAGGGCGGCGTTGCAGATGGTCCTGATGCAGTTCAGCATGTTGCTGTAGAACACTGCATTCTTCACATACATTGATATGGAATACAGCGTGGAGATGAGCCCGATGAAGAAATTGGCGAACACGCATCCGAACAGGAGCCTCACGTCGAGCATGTCCACGTTCTCGATGACAATGATATGCTCCAGCCTGAGTGTCACCAGTATCGCCAGAGGCAGCAGCAGGGCTATCAGGGCAATGTTGGTGACATATACCGATGACCAGTACCGCCTTGCCTTGTCCTTCTTTCCCTGGTGCCATGCCACGGAGACGAACCTTGATGCCATCGAGTTGAATGCGGTGGTTATCAGGCTTGCATACATCACGAAATTTGCCGCCAGCTGCGTATATCCGTTGGCTTCCGTGCCCAGCGCCTTCACGATGAACGGGGACAGAAAGAAGCTCGTCGCGAACTGCACTATTACAGTGACAATGCCCGTGACCAGGTTCAGCAATGTGTAGAATCTGTCTGAATGAACGCCCATCCCGTCTTTCCGTGCCCGACATTTGTGCGGGCTTCCAAAGTTAGTAAAAAATGACCGGAAAGCCTTATTCAGACTCCCCGGTAACTATAATGTGTGCTATATCTAGACTAGAAGAGCGGCTCGGCATCCATGTCGGCAGGCTGAGGAATTCCCATCAGCTTCAGGATTGTCGGTGCCACATTGCACAAGGCACCGTCCTTTAAGCTCTTGACGGCGTCTCCGGCATTGACGACTATAAACTGCACAGGATTGAGCGAGTGAGCTGTGTTCGGCGTGCCGTCATCATTTACTGCGTGATCTGCATTGCCGTGGTCTGCGGTGATGATAATCACGTAGTTGTGCTTGATAGCCTCGGTAACGACCTTCTCCACGCAGCCGTCGATGCATCTTACGGCCTTGCAGATAGCGTCATATACACCTGTGTGGCCCAGCATGTCGCCGTTCGCATAGTTGAGAATTATGAGATCCTCCTTGTCGGTGTCGATGGCTGCGAGCAGCTTCTCGGTGACGATAGGTGCGCTCATCTCCGGCTGGAGGTCGTATGTCGCCACTTTCGGAGAAGGAACCAGAATCCTGTCCTCGTTCTCGAAAGGTGTCTCGCGGCCGCCGTTGAAGAAGAATGTCACGTGGGCATATTTCTCTGTCTCTGCTATACGGAGCTGGTGAAGTCCTGCCTTGGATACGATTTCTCCGATGGTGTCCTTTACAATCTCCTTGTCAAACAGGATGTGCAGTCCCTTGAAAGCTGCATCATACGGGGTCATGCAGCAGTAGTAGAGGTTCGGGATGGTATGCATACCCTCTTCCGGCATGTCCTGCTGTGTGAGGACAGAGGTGATCTCGCGTGCGCGGTCGTTACGGAAGTTCATGAAGATCACTGCGTCTCCTTCCTCAATTTTTGCGAGAGGTTTGCCTGACGCATCGGTTACCACGATAGGCTTGATGAACTCATCTGTCACGTCGGCGTCGTATGATGCCTGGATTCCTGCTGTAGCTGATGTAAATGCTGCGCCCTGTCCGTTGACGAGCAGGTCATACGCCTCTTTCACGCGGTTCCATCTCTTGTCCCTGTCCATTGCGTAGAAACGTCCGCATACTGAAGCTACCTTTCCGGTGCTTTCAGCCATGTGCTTTTCGAGGTCAGCCACGAATCCCTTTCCGCTGTGCGGGTCTGTGTCGCGGCCGTCCATGAAGCAATGAACATAGACATTGTCCAGTCCATATTCCTTGGCGACATTCAGAAACTCGTAGTAGTGGTCGAGAGAGCTGTGCACGCCGCCTGTTGAGCAGAGTCCCATGAGGTGCAGCTTCTTGCCGCTCTGCTTTACATAGTCATATACGCCTTTTACTTCTGCCCGGCCCAGGAGCTTGTGCTCGCGGCAGGTCTTGTTGATTTTCATGAGATCCTGATATACGACACGTCCTGCGCCGAGGTTCATGTGACCGACCTCTGAATTTCCCATCTGTCCGTCAGGAAGTCCTACAGCCTCGCCACATGTAAGCAGGTGGCTCATAGGATATTTTGCCCTGAGCGAGTCGATGAAAGGTGTGCCCGCTGTGTAGATGGCATTGGAGTGGTCATGCTTTCCTTCTCCCCATCCATCCAGAATCATAAGAAGAACTTTTCTGTCCATATTCTTGAATTTGTTAGTCTTTCATAAACAAACTGCAAATATAATGAAAATTACGCTTACTCTTAGAAGTTGTTTTGAAATGATTATAAAGCAGTTTTCATCATCTGTCTTACAATCCAAAGCCGCTCGTCCACGCCGAGCGAGTCCGACGCCCGAAAGCCGAAGTATGTTCAGTAGTCCGTGGAACGCAACTAAGCCAATTACGCTCCACGCCGAGCGGAAGTGGCGGTCGCCTAATTTATAGGGGGGGGGACGGCGGACAGCCTGGTTGCGAAGATGCATGCCTGATTCTTAGAATCTGTTTCTTGATTTTCCTTCTGGAGACACGAATTTTGATATTTTATGTCGGAAGTTGTAGATTATTCATTTTTCTGATTGAAAAATCAGATGATTTCGTATCTTTGAAATCGGTTTAACTAGCCGATTATCTGTATATACAATAAATATCCATATTATGAGAAAATCAATCCTTGATTTCATTAAATGGTCCGGCGAGATAGGCGTTCTGGCTTACCGCCATCCTGAAGTGAACATCAGCAAGTATTCAAAGCTCCAGGTTAATGAGGCGCAGGAGGCGGTAGTTGTGGTCAATGGCACCAGGGCGCAGAAATTCGGACCTGGACAGTATGATTTGGATTCGCCTAACATACCTATCCTCAGGGCTTTCTATGGCATTCCCTTTGGTGGGGAGAACCCATGGACTGTGCAGGTCTGGTTTGTGAACAAGCTTACGCCGAAGGATGTGGACTGGGGGATTGAGGATTTCCCTATTTTCGACCAGACATTCCAGGCGCAGATACCGATTGAGGCTCATGGCAAATATGGTATCACGGTATCTGATGCGGAGAGGCTTGTACTTAAGCTCGCATTGGGCTTCCCGGCGAATGCTGACGGTGAAGTGAAAGTCACTGTCGATGATTTTACGGAGCAGCTTAGTGGAGAGCTTACTGCGAAGACGAAGAGCCTCATAACTAAGGTGTTCGATGCGAACAGATATGGAATAAACCAGATTTCAGCTCATCTTGCGGACATTTCCGGTATTCTTGAGCCTGAACTGAATCCGTTCTTTGATGAATTCGGATGCCGTCTGTCGAAGTTCTATGTCACCACTATCGGCATTGATACGTCTTCCGAGGCAGGACGAATGGCGCAGGATGCAATAAACCAGCAGACGCATCAGAAGATTTCCGGACATACGTGGCAGCAAGGAAAGCTGTTCGAAACTGCGCAGCAGGCTGTGGGAAACTCTCAAGGTGGAGGCATCCTCGGCGCAGTGATGATGGCAGGAATGTTCGGAGGCATCGGCGGCGGAAACGGAGCCGAAGTCATGGTGCCTCAATATGGACAGCCGGTACCTTCACCTTATGGCGGTGGTCAGCAGGGGCAGCCTGCTCCTGCACAGCCTGCGGTCAGGGAAGTGTATTGCTCCAGGTGCAGCAGTAAATATACATCAGACAAGAAATTCTGCCCTCATTGTGGAAAACCATATAACCCATGCCCTAAGTGCGGAGCTGACAACGACCCTGACTCGACAAGATGTGTCACATGCGGGTCTCCGCTGACACCTGCTTCCGGCAATATATGCCCAAACTGCCATGCTGTGGTGGCATCTGGATCTGCATTCTGCCCGAACTGCGGCAGGCCATTGTCTGAAAACAAATGTCCTCGCTGCGGTGCTGATACCCGGGGCGCGACATTCTGCCCTAATTGTGGACTGAAAGTAAAATAGGCATTATGGATAAATCTTTTAAAATCATCAGTTCCCTGTTCCTCATTGGCGGAATGGGAATTATCGTGGCGGCCTTTTTCCTTTTCCTGAAAGACTGCCAGAAGGAAAACCTGTTCTATCTTAACATTGTGGCTTGCTGCATCATATATGCTGTGGCATTTCTGAGGACTTTCGATATCTTCGGCACTGTCGGACATGTCGCTGGCTCCAGTTCCGGCTATGGGCTCAAGTGGTATGCGGTGTGGCTCTATGTACCTGCAGCAGCTGCTCTGGTCATACTGTCGATAGCGTTTGGATGGCAGTTCAGCTATTGCCTGGCAGGGCATGTCATTCTGCTGTTTATCCTGCTTATGTTTTTCTTTCTCGGCGATGTGATCAGGAAGAATGTCAACGCTTCATCTGCCGACATTGAAGCCAGGAAAGCCGGGCTCAAGGACATTGCAGACAGGATATCTCTCCTGGAAATCAGCTGCAGGACAGGGAATGGCGAAGCCTATCTGGAGAATGTCAGCGCGCTGAGGGAGGCCGTACGGTATATCACGGCTTCGGACAATGCAGTCGCATGCTCTCTTGAGGACCGGCTGAGCTCGAAGATCCAGCTCATAGCTGACCAGATAGAACATTCCTCCCAGGCTGCGGATATGATTAATGCCGAGTTCAAGGAATGCATGGCTCTTGTTGAACTAAGAAAAAGACAATACTGATATGGAAGGCAAGATTTTCAATGATTCCGCAAATATATACCAGGATCAGGCAAAAGTCCTGTTTGAATACTACAAGTCCGCGGCAGAGAAGATTGTCAATGAGGAGAAGAGGCTTGAACGCAAGATCAAGGATGCTGAATACCAGATAGATAAATATGACAATGACAAGAACCAGGCGAAGACTGCCAGAACCATCGGCTGGGTATTCTGCTGGACCATTGTAGGGCTTATTGTGGCGCTTGTGAAGAATTCCAAGGTCAAGGAATTTGAATCCCTCATTGATGAGAAGAACCGGGAGATAGAAGAATACAGGGAGGAGCACAGGAATATTTTCCGCGATTACAGGGTGACGAAGATGGGGGTCGCCTATGTGCCTGTGGCAAAGCGGGTCGCATATAATGACAAGAGTTTCATCGTGGATCAGAGCGGTGTCACCGGAAACGAGAAGTTCACTCTCCAGGTTATCAGGCAGAACGAGCTTATCAATGATGCTGTATCTGACCTGCAGGAACTTACGAAGACGGCCCCTATAGTCGAGACTTCCAGGGAGCCTGAGACTGTCAATACTGGTGACATGTCCCGTTCAATCCAGAAAATCAACTTCAATGACTATTTCGGGAAGCTGGACAGGACGCTTCGTACCATCTCCTATAGCCTTGGCAATGTCGAGGAGTATAATGTCGAGCTTCCTGTGGTGTTCCCTGACACGGAATATGCCAGGTTCCTTAAGGAGCATGCCGCGACGAAAGTGGACGGCTCCCCGGTGTTCAATGTGTTTGATACATCTCAGTTTGACGGTGAGATAGAAAGGTTCAACCAGCTAAATGAGACAAGGAAGGCGTTGTCCAGCCAGTCCGAGCAGGTCGATAGCGTCCTCAAGACACTTATGGCCGACATGGCGGGTACTGTCCAGTCAACGGCAGCCAGGAAGATATCCTCTGCCGGCACGCTTGTAGATTATTCCAACAAGATCCTGTTCAATATACTTAAGGCTCCATACAATTTCTATTCTCCTGTCCTGGAGGCCGAGGAGATCGAGCGTATAAGGAATGAAAAGTTCGACTATGAGTCGGTTGACTACAGCTATAAGCCTTTCAACTTGAGGAACAGCTCGAAGGTCAGGCTTGATCTGCGCTCCATGAGCTGGGTGGCAGATGACGGCAGCCGTACCAATGTTCCGTTCGGCGTCAACCAGATTCAGTACGAAATCATTGCCCCTATCGTCTCCAACTTGCTGAAGGATACACGTAAAGAGCGCATGGAGATTTACAACCACATCAAGGACCAGAAGCTCAGCTATCTGAACAAGTGGCACCAGGACACGGAAGATTTCTATGGACGTAACAGGGCAGAGGCTGCAGATATCATAAATCTGATGCGCAGCACCCTCTCCGAGTATAGTGCCGCATACAACACGCTTGCCGCCTACAAGAAGACGGAAGCCAGCATGAATGCGCAGCAGACTCTTGAATCAGCTGTCACTGAGACATCTGATAATTCGGCGGAGGTCCTTGCCGGGTATCAGGCGCAGACGCAGCAGGTGGCGCAGACCCAGAAGGAGTTCTCTGAATATATGGACAGGCTCCATGAAGACATTGATGACAGGGCGGAGAAGTTCGGTTATGTCGAGTATTATGATGCTTCGCTTCGTGACAAGAAGGCCAGGGATACGGCTGTGGCTGCGGACAATGTCGGCTCTCTTGATGCCAGGCGCAAGCCGCTTGCTGAGGTAAATCCGCTTCTGGCGCAGACTTCCGAGCTGCCGCCTGAGCCGAGTGTTGACCAGAAGGCTTACGAGTATGCCGGCGTTAACCTTAATGCCGTGGCGAAGGAGGCACTGGATGAGATCCGCTCCGTTGAGAATGCGCAGGTTACTCACACGGATGACAATGGCATTGATGCCGATGAGCCTGAGACAGACAACAATGATTAAAGATTATGGCAGATTTCAGTTTTACCGTTGACACTTCTCCGATGGCTGCGGAGATGCAGAGTGTTTCACATAATGTGAACAAGGTCTCGGGGGCAGTCGTGGCAATGCAGACTGCGGTTATTGCTGCCGAGAAAGAAGGGGCGGAGCATGTGTGCAAGAATGTGAACAAGGGATTCTATTCCATGATGCATGCTCAGATATCCCAGAAGATTGCACAGCTGACGAGTACGGTTGAGGCCAAGCTGCTCGAGCTAGGACAGTATGCGGCTGCACTTAAGGGAATCCAGGCCAGGATGACGAATGACTATAACATGATATCCGCCCGCTATACGAAATTGTTCAAGTCTATCAACAGCAATCTTGAGGCGCGGGTCGCTGAACTTGACCGGCCCGTGTTCAAGCTGGTGGACAGGGATGTCAAGCTCGCGGACAACAGGATGAGGCTGAACTCGGCCTTGTTCACGACGAACCAGCTGGAATCCGTCTTGTCTGCCCAGCTTATAGCTTCTTCCAAGGTGAAGGCGGATGCGGAGAATGCACTGGATGTCATTACCGGTTATGTGAAGGACTCGGGTATCCAGTCCAGGAAGACGGAGGCATCCATGCAGGATGACAAGATCGACTCTGTCGAGGATGTCTATCTGCCTGTGTCCATTGTGGAGTCAACGTCGGCTGTAGGAACCCCTTCCGTAAACTATTATGTCGCCAGAAGCGGTAACGAGGCTATAGACAAGAAGATAGATGCTTCCGTAAGGGAACATTCGGTGACGTCCATATTGAAGGGCTCGTGGTCGGATATCAATCCTGAGGATATGGCTAATGTGGAAGCTGAATTCGCCGGCATCCTGGATGGTTCCGAGCTGGATGACCGCGTCAAGGACGAGATCTCCAAGATGTTCAATATGACCAAGGGTGTTCAACAGCTGAATCCGGGGGACTATGAGTTATAGGCGCAGTTATACGGGCCATGTTCATTATTCGGGCACTGTCAGCTACCCTGCCAGCGAACATGGCGGCTCTGTAAGTTATTCAGGGTCAGAGCCTGTCTATATCACAATCGATGTCGATACAGATGCTTTCGATGCCAGTGTCGCACATTGCAACAATTCGGTTGGCGGTCTTGCCACAGCCGTTGTCGCAACTGAAGCGGCACAGGTGGAGGCCAAGAAGAAGGCTTCTTCAAAGATTGCCGACACTATTGTCAAGGGGTTCTTTGACTATGTGGGGGCGGATCTCTCACAGAAGATAAAAGAACTGGCTTCCAAGTGTGAGGCGCTGTTCGTGGCGCTTATCGGGCATAAGGATAATTGCCTTGCCAAGAGCTCCCAGATGCAGGAGGACTATAACAGGATCACGAGGCGCTATTCGAAAATCTTCGGGGACCTGGATAAGGAGACTGTATCACGTATCGAGGTCCTGGATAAGCGGGCTTTCCAGTTTGCAGACACGGCACAGAAGGTTATAGACAGGAACACTGATACGGATCTGCTAGGAATCTCCACGATATCTGCGAATGAGAACATCATGCTCGAGACAATGCTGTCATGCTCTCATGTGAAGCAGCAGGCCAATATTCTTCTGGATAAGGCGAATGCCTATCTGCAGGGAGCCTGCAGACTTGCCAATTCCGTGAGGGATATGCTTTTGGAGCCTGGCGAGGGTGAAAATATCATGCTGCCGGTAATGTACTCGGAGTCAATAGAGCCCGACAAGGGCAGAGTCTCCGGAATCTACGGGACTGGAGACGGTTATCAGCCATCGTGCAAAGGCATTGATTCAATGCTGCTGTCGGACTTCAGGTCGAATGACGTCCTGTGGGAGGACATGACTCCCGATGACTATGGCAATGTGATGTCGTATCTGAACAGCATGGTCCAAGCTGAAGATATGGATGAAAGGGTACTGAAGACAATGCTCGGCCTGGTCAATGGACATGCAATACAAACAATAAAGACAAAGTAAGATGAAAGACTTGAAAGATATACAATTCGACAGGGAAAACATAGTCCTGAATTCCAATAGGGTGCAGGGCTCGATATTGCCCAGGAATGTCGGCGAGCTGGACAGGGATGTCATGATACAGGCCGATACTGTTATTGAAGGCTCGGTCTATGGACATAAGATCGAGGTTGAGGATGGTGATGTGGATGTCCGTGGGGCCGCATTCGCACAGCTTGAAATCTATATTGGCAGCGGGGCGAAGGGTACAGTCAAATTTGAGAAGAGCATAGGTGCCGTGGAGTCAATAGTGTCGCACGCGCGGGCATGCAAGGTGATGATGCTCTCCGATGTCAATGCCCGGGAAGTGAGGCTGACAAACGCATTCGTAGGCGGAAGCATATTTGCCGATGAAATCACTTTGGTGAACTGCGTCGTGGTAGGCGGCGTGTTTGCGAACAAGGAGCTTTCCCTCAGCAGCTGCATTGTGGGTACATTCAATGCTCCTGGCGTCTCGATGGAAGGAGACAACTATCTTCTTCTTCCTAGTGCGTTCTCATTGGAGCCTATAAATTATAATCCTGCCACGACGACATTGTCAAATCTGGCTCTGGCGGATCTGGGTGCATTGTACAGAGGTGTTGCCCCTGCCGCGAATTCAGGCAAGATCAAGATGAACCTTGAAACTGACGAGGTTAAGAGCACATTGACCTCTGACAACCGCCAGGTTTCGGTGCGTAACTATACCGTGGTCGGGAAAGTTCTTGCTGCTGATCTTATCGACTGGGAGAAGATGCAGAATCATTTTCTTCTGACTGCTGCCAGCCTCGGTACTCAGCTCCTTGGCGTGTATGATCTTGGGCTGGATGCATCAGGAAAGAAAGCGCAGCTGACACCGGACAAGATATACGATTTCTTTATGTCAATGATGCTTGGCAAGATTACTGTTCCTGAAATAGACGGCACCTTTACGATTGATTCTATTCAGGGAAAGATCTAGACGGACTTTTGCGCTAATTGATTAATCTGTAATATATTAACGTCTTTCAAAATCGCCATATATGCTATTTTGAAAGACGTTAAATAATTGCAAATCAATGAGCTAATGAAAGGCTATTCTGATTTCTTTCTTGGCTTGACCGCTTTCGGGGCCTTGGCTGTCTTGTCCGTCTTGGCTTTAGCTGATTTTCCGGCCTTTGCCTTGGACAGCTTTATAGCCTGCTTGACTTTTGCCTTGCGTGCTGCCTTGTCGCCCTCGCCGGCTGCAGGCTTCGGAGCCTTTGCCTTTATTGGCTTTTCTTCAGGCATTGTCTCGGAAACAGGCTGCGCGACAGGAACTTCTACTTGCCTAGCTTCTTCAGAAACCGGCTTATTCTCCCAAGCATTGTCTTCGGCCTGGTGCCTGTATCTCCTGTCTCCTGAACGCCTTTCACGTGGTTCTGCGTCGTTCCCGTATGTCCTGCGGCCTCTGCCGTCTTCTTCTCCGCGTGGAGACCTTTTTCCGGTATCACCACGGAAACTCCTTGATGGCCTTTCTCCGTCATTGTCCCGGAAACGTCTTTCGCGACGCGGCTCATCTCCATCCCCGGATCTGCCGCGCCTGGGAGAATCGTCGTCAGGCTGGCTGCGGAATCCGCGTCCGGATTCTCCGTCACGTGTGCCGCGGCCGCGTCTGTCGGAGTCTCTTCCTGTGCGTCTGTCTTCGGCGCGCCCTCCGCGCTGGTCTGCATCCTTCCGTCTGGTGGTTCTGTCAAACACCTTTGCTGCCGGGAGACGCTCCTCATATTGTCCGGGGATGTCTTCATGATGGCTTAGACGGTCCTCGTTGCCTGTCTCCACCAGCTCATAGTCGAGCAGCTTCTGCTCCAGGTTTGTAGCCTTTACACGTATCTTCACTGGGTCGCCCAGGTTGTAGATTACCCCTGAACGCTTGCCGATGATCCGGTAATGTTCCTGGTCGAACTCGAAGAAGTCGGACTGGATATCCCTGAGCGCGACCATTCCTTCTATCTTGGTAGGCTCGATCTCCACATACATTCCCCACTCTGTCAGACCTGAGATGTGGCCGTCGTATTCTCCGCCGATCTTGTCCTGCATGAACTCCACGAGCTTGTACTTGGTGCTGGATCTCTCCGCCTCGGCGGCGATTACCTCGCGCTCTGAAGCATGCTTGCACTGGTCCTCGTAATATGCCTTGCTCTGGGAGTCTGCTCCGTCGAGGTACATCTGCAGGAGCCTGTGAACCATTGTGTCAGGATAACGGCGTATAGGCGATGTGAAATGCGTGTAGAACTTGAATCCCAGGCCATAGTGCCCGATATTGTCGGTGCTGTAGCATGCCTTCGCCATAGAGCGCAGGGCGAGGATCTCTATCGCGCTGAATTCGGGTTTGTCCTTCGCCTCGGAAAGGAGTCCGTTCAATGCCTTGGCAAGCTTTCTGCTGTCGTCAGCCTCCTCCATGTGGTATCCGAAATTTCCTGCGAACTGGCGCAGCCCTTCGATTTTCTCCACATTAGGAACATCATGGATACGATAGACAAATGTCTTGGCGGTCTTCTTTGCCACACCGTTCATTTTTCCGCCTGTGGCAATGAACTCAGCTACGGAGCGGTTTGCGAGAAGCATGAACTCCTCGATGAGCCAGTTGGCCTCTTTAGATATCTTCTGATATACACGTATCGGACGGCCTTTTTCGTCCACTTCCACTTTCATTTCAGGACGGTCGAAGCTGATTGCCCCGGCCGCGAACCTGCGCTTGCGGAGGATTGATGCGATCTTGTGCAATGTCAGGATAGCCTCCTTCAGCTCCCGTGGAATTGCACAGCCCTCATATACACCTTCTCCCATCATTGCCTCTGAACGTCCTGCCGCCTTGAATTCCGCGAAGGAATCTCCCGAAGGTACCTCGGTATTGTTCTCTGGCGCTTCTACTTCAGCATTGGCAATTGCCTCTTTCGCTCTGCGCTCTGCTGCTTCCGGCGATGCCTCCAGAATCGGGTCCTTGACAGCCGCGTGTATGCCGTCTGTGCCGCCGCGGAGATCCATGTCCAGGGACTTTTCCCCATTGTCTATAATCTGCTGCGCGGTCTCGTATGCGAAGCGGTAGTCTGACTTTATGACTGTCCTGCCGAACCAGTGCCCGACGATGCCTGCCAGCGGTGTTATCTCGAACACGGCAGAGAATGTCAGCTTCTCCTCGTTAGGACGGAGCGAGCAGAGCTTGTTAGAAAGCTTCTCCGGAAGCATGGGTACGGTGCGGTCCACAAGATATACTGATGTGCCGCGTGCCTGTGCCTCCTTGTCCACTACGGAACCAGGTGTCACATAGTATGATACGTCTGCTATATGTACGCCGACCTCGAAGTTCCCGTTGTCAAGTTTCTTGAACGAGAGTGCGTCGTCGAAGTCCTTGGCGTCTTCAGGGTCTATTGTGAATGTCAATGTGTCACGGAAATCCCTGCGGCCTTTCATGTCTTCAGGTGTAATCTTGTCAGAGATGCTGTCTGCTGCATTCTCGACATCCGGCTCGAACCTGTATGGAAGCCCGTATTCTGCCAGGATGGAGTGCATCTCCGTGTCGTTTTCACCAGGCTCTCCGAGCGCGTCCACCAGATGCCCTTTCGGATTCGGCTCACCTCTGTCCCAGCTGTCCACCAGGGCTGCCACTTTCAGCCCGCTGCGAACCTTCAGCTCCTGAGCCTTGCCGTCAACAGTCTCGGTGACCCCAGCTACCGCAAACTCACCGTCTCCCAGCTCCTTCAGATATCCTGATTCCGGAACGGTGCCTTTTCTGCGGTGGATAGGTCTTCCTTCCATGTCGGTTATGTCAATGCTGATGTCGTATGGCATGACACGGCTCTGCATGAGCACCCATGCCTGATGTCCTATCACGTGGAGGACTCCGACGAAAGGCTTGCGTGACCGCTCCATGATTTCGAGGACGACCCCTTCCTGCCTTCTTGTCTCTGTCTTTTCCTTGGTGACGGCTACTTTGACAATATCTCCGTTGAGGGCGCCCTTGGTCTTGCCTTGTCTGACGTAGATATCGTCCTCCATGTCCTCAACCTTGACGAAGACGAATCCATCCCTTGTCATCTGGACAGTCCCGGTGTACTCGGGATAGTCTTTTCTCTGATTGTCATCATCATCCTTGCGGCCTTTTCTAAAGAAGCTGCCGCCCTTACTTCCGGCTCCACGTCCGGAATCATTTCTCCTTCTGGAATCTTCGTGCCCGCGATTACCGCCATTACGTCCTCGTCTGTCAAATGCCATAATAATTCTTGTTTTGCAGGTGTTTCCGGCCTGCTGTCCCTAGGGGCTTGCCTGCATGTGAAAAGCCTTTGCCTGCTTTCTGTTGCTGTCCCCATTTCCCTGGCGGACTCTCCGCCATATATATAAACATACAAAGGTAAGAATAAAACTGCATATTCTTTAACTTTATGCCGTTAAGAAATGAAGGGCAGAGTCAAAAAGCAAGTGCGACATTATCTGGAAACCAGTCATTAGGCGTGGAGAAGTTCCGCTTTCACGTGGCATCCGGTTAATCTTCTCTTTCAAATTTTTGCATTTCCATTTCAGCATCGATATCATCTTCTTCCTTCCCATCCCCTTGCAGCCGATAGCCTGTCTGTGTGCCACCTCTCGTGTATATCTGTGTC
Source organism: uncultured Bacteroidales bacterium (assembly GCA_934691625.1). GTDB lineage: Bacteria > Bacteroidota > Bacteroidia > Bacteroidales > UBA932 > Cryptobacteroides. Next base: position 54,579 of record CAKUTA010000003.1, read on the forward strand.
CAGCACCGCATTCCGTGGAATGTAACTTTCTGATTTGTAGTAAACTAACTGATTTTCTACTCCATGAAACGTGGAGTAGAAAAATGTCTATATCTCTGAGGCTCAAGTTGTTATGCTCTACATTGTCCTGCCAGATGCAGCCAGTTGAAAAACATCTTCCGGCTGTCTGCGTTTTGCCCTACATTCCTGTCTGAAGGATACGCCATGTGCCTGCCGTGGAATGCTGTGGATTGGCTGCCGGTGTCCGTGAGCGTGGATTTTGAGCTGTTTTTTTAGCTCGAAATCCACACCTTGGGTGAAATTGCCATTGATTATCAGATGTTTAGAAATTGCACCGTGGCACCGTCCCGACATGGAGGCACCGTTGCCTGAATATACGACCTCCGGCGGCTAAAGATCAAGCGCTTTCGCCGAGCTTGATGAACGGCTCGCTCGTGCCTGGCTTTTGTCAGCCCCTGCCTCCTATATAAAAGAAAAGTTCCAGACTCTTTAATAATCAAGAATCTGGAACTTAATTTCAGCGGAGAGAAGGAGATTCTCCTTTCTGACTTAAAATTTTTTATATCCTTGATACTCAACTATTTAAAATTTTATAAAAATCGTTTTATGTAGAAATTTTGTCCCGTTTGCGACACGGCACAAGGGAGAGTAACTAACTCTCCGCTAATTGTTTGGCGACTTTTAGAACGAAAGTATGTCCCGAAATCATCTTACATTTGTTAGATTTTCAGGCCTGATTTTCCCCTGTTTTTTTTGCATGAGGGCGGTAGCACTAGTTGTTGAAAATAAGGTCCAGGCCCTGGCGTCGGTAGTAGAGGAATCGGCGGTCGCTGGAGATGAGAGGAAGGTGTTCTGTCAATGCTTGTGAGATGATGAGGTGGTCGCACGGGTCGTGGTGCCCCTCCCTTTCGTTCAGCTGGAGATTTGCGTATGTTTTCATTACGTCTAGGCCTACGGGCAGCACATCGATGAAGAACTCATCGGTTATGGACTTGACAAGCTCCTCTGGAGTTTTCCATCTCTTTGTATTGAACCCTTTGTGTCTAAATGCGACGATAAGTTCGCGGACCGATACGGCGCTTATACATAGTTCTGAGTCGTAGTCCTGTATTATTGATAGCGCATCTTTCTTTAGCGAATCTACATCCGTGGCAGTGTATATGAAAATATTTGTATCTATGAGGTATCTCATATGCGTTTCTGCTAGGTGAAAAACAGGGTGGGGTCGTTCACTATTATACTGCCTTTGAGTTTCAGAGCTGCTTCGTAGGTCTTGCTGAATCTTCTCTTTGGCTGTTCTTCATTTTTCTGTGTCTTTGGTTTCTGAACATCAGTTTTAGATTTTGTTGTCTCTGTTTTCATATTTCCCTCCATTTTTATTTCTGGCTCAGTATTGATAAAAGTTTATTGATTTGTGCGTCTTTTTCCTTGATTTGTGCGTCTTTTTCCTTGATACGTTCGTCCAGAAGCTCGATCTGTGCTTTCAGCACGTCGGGGGAGTCCGAGTAATATTGGCGGTTGTCATTGTGAATAGGGCTATTATTAAGCTGATTGTTCCCATTAATAACAACCCCAGAGTTGTTGTCTCCGACAGAATTTCTTAGCATTGTTCCTTCTCCGGTCATTAACCATCCAGGATTGAGGACGGGAAAACTATGAGCAATGCTCCGTAATTTCTCGGGGGATATAGATTTTCTCATATTCCTGACATAGCCGGTAGACAATCCACAAGTCTTTTCGAACCTGTGAATGCTAATTTTTTGTGTTTGTATGAAATCTATAAGTCTTTCTTTAATAGCATTCTCCATAGCAATTGCATAATTAATTCTGAAAATCGTTCATAATTTTCTTGTATATTATGAACAATGCTCTTATATTTGCAGCACCATCTAACAAATGTTAGAAGAAATGTTATAACAAATGTTAGATACACGCGGTAAATATAGTGAAAAAATATGAGACAGAAGCAGAGGAAAGAGCGCAACAAATCAATCAAATCCGAGTTCAGGATAATGCTCCGGCGTGGTGCGCCGAGATGGGAGGCCAAGGAGATCCTGGCTGTGAAATACGGGATGTGCTCACAGTCCATACACAGGATTGTAAAGAACAGTTAGATATTAATGTTATCAGCTATGGCGATGCAGGTGGACCTTATGATTCAGAACTCTCCGGCAATGGAGAAGGTACTTCAGATCCCTGGTCTTGTGGTAGGAAATATCTGCCCGAGTAATCCAGCGTCTATGGTAGGAATCGATGTTGGCAAGACGCTGGTGTACGAGAGCATTGTGGATGACCGGGCGCTGCTTCATCTGGATTATAAGGTCGCTGCCATCGAGAACGGCTGCACCGCCAGGCTGATTTTAGAAGATTTCAAAATCAATAGATATGAGCGGATATAGGATAATGGGCTGGGTGATGACGCTGCTGGCCTTCGCAGTTTTCTTTCTGGATTCCAGGCATTGTGACCTGGCGAAACTGATGATGTTCTGTTTCATTTTCCTGATTGGGAATGCGTTCTGGGAAAAAGACGATGAGGAGAAAAGAAAGGCCGGACGAACCCGTGAGGGCAAGGACGGTGATAACCATTAGTTTTTGTGGATTGGACACGCATCGGTCCCGGTGCGTATCTGGCTCCCCGGACTTGCACTGGATAGTCATTTGCCGGGGAAAACGGAGGAAGGGCGGATATGGTGCACCGCCGAAACTTGGACAGCAGCCGGGTTCGATTCCCGGTCCTCCGGCAGATAAACATTGAGTACAATGATAACAACATCGATTAAGAAAACCGTCTCCAGAGAGGAGGCGGTAAGGAACAGAAAGAAGTACCAGCAGGAGTTAAGGGATAAGGCCTGGGCGAGGGTGGCGAGCTCGAAGCTGCCAGATATGGTCAAGCTGGCTATTCTTATGGCCAATGCTCTTGAACTTTTGACCTCGAGAACCAATGAACTGATACGTGCTGAACTTAGGGGTATGGGCATTGATGCGAAGCCTAACGGGAATGATAATCTCATTTCCGGTCTCCGGAATTACGCGGAGAAGAGCAAGGCTGCGAGCTACTGGTTCGAGAGGGATCTGCAGAAGTTCATCACGGATGCCACGTTCGAGAGCCTGGGCGTGAAGGCTTTTGATGATTTTAATCACAGTTCAGCGGAGATTATCCAGCTTCTGATGCTTTGTGTGGACAGAAGTCAGGCTGATGGGGGAGCGCTGAAGGTGTTCAACGCCATCCATCGTCTGAAGGCAGGCACCAGGTTCAATGATGACGACATAGCAAGGTTCGCATTCAGGGAGTAGCAACTGAAAAAGCCCGGCGGACCGGGCACCCAGGATTATTTCAATGATTTCGAGTAGAAGAGTATCGCATCGTTGATGTACTTGACCTTGCTGCCTTCAATGGCGGCCAGGATGGCATCTACTTCAGGAGTAGAACGGAAATTATATGTCTTGCCGTGCGGAATGGCTTTGCGCCCGGCACCGGAGCGGGCTCCGCCCCAACCTTTAGAATCAGAAGAAGATGATGAGTTTTTGTTTTCCATATTGTTTTGTAAATTTGTGCCATCTACCAAAGGGGAGGCTGAATCTCTCAGCCTCCGTTGGTAAATTAGATTGCGATTTCTATCGTGAATCTGATTTTCCAAATCTTGAGTGTAAACTTGGCAGTCATACTTCTAAGACTTTGGTAGATTTTTTCCTACTTCCTTTCAAGCGTTTCGGATTTCTCTTTTGCGATTCTGTTCATCAGAACCGCAATACAAATATACGCATTTATCTTGAAATAACAAAAGATATTTCAAGATTTTTTTCAATTTATTTTCTTGATAATCAGTAAGTAATATGGAAGAGAAGAGGCAGTCGCAATATAACAGATATGTTGCGTATCTATATCGCTCCGGAAAGAACTATGACACTATCGGGCGTTATCTGAAATACACTTTTGATTTTATGGAAAATGCCGAAGTCGTCAGCCGAAGGGGGTATCTGGCATATAGACGAAAGAATGCTGCGGAGCTGTCTCGCCATCCTGTTGCGAGCGAAGCTATATGCGATATGCTGTCATTTCTGAAAATCGGGTATAGGAAAGCGAAAGAGACTGTGACACCTCTCGATGTGAAAACTCAGATATCGGAAAAGAATCAGAAGACGGTGAACGAGTTTGTCGCTTATCTGCAGGAGAATAATGACTATTCTGTCCATACCGTGGATATATACAGGACATCGCTGGAGCAGTTCTTCTCTTATGCGCAAGACCTGAATATGGATAGCTGCAGACGTTTTATCAGGACTCTTGAAGACAAAGGCTTCGCACCATCTACGATTAGACTGAGAATAACGGCATTGGAACGCTTTTCTAAATTTATCAAAGCTCCGTTGGAACTTAAAAGACCGAAAATGAAGCGAAGTCTTTGTGTGGAAAATGTCCCGACGGAGGCGGAATATAATAAATTGCTGGAGTATTTGAGGACTCTGCCGAACCGGGACTATTATTTCTGGGTGAAGACATTGGCTACGACCGGGGCGAGGGTGTCTGAGTTCCTTCAATTCAGGTGGGAAGATATCATTGCGGGGGAGGTTACATTGAAGGGAAAAGGAAGCAAGTACCGAAAATTCTTCTTTCAGAAAGCCTTGCGGCAGGAGGTGTCCGAGTATCTTGGCAAGAGCCATAAAAGCGGGCCTTTGGCTGTCTCCAGACTTGGGATGGTGATTTCTAAAAGAGGTCTGTCGGAAAGACTCTGGAACTGGGGAGAACATTGCGGAATAGCTAAAGAAAAGATGCACCCTCATGCCTTCAGGCATTTCTTTGCGAAGATGTTTCTAAAGAAAAATAAGGATATAGTCCAGCTTGCCGACCTTTTAGGCCATGGAAATATTGAAATAACCAGAATCTATTTACAACGCAGTAATGATGAGCAAAAAAGAGACTTTAATAGAAATGTTACGTGGTAGCGTGGCTGAACTTCATAAACTAGTGTTGGATTTCGATGAAGTGGATATATTTGACCATACGGGGCATGTTGATATTGACTTCTTTACGACGATGTTGGAAATGGTGGCCGCGTTCACTTCAGCCAGCAATGATATAATCAGAAAATTCAATGAACTGCTTGCGCCTGATGCTGAAGACTGCAATAAGCCGGTGCGTGAAAAAGATTCTGGCGCAGTCCTAAGCCCCGAAGATATTTTGAAGAAATGTGAGCTGAAGGACAATATATTGTATTTGCCGAAAGTCCAGTTTGCAAAAAAGACATATCTCGAAGTAAAAAAACGGGTAGAAGATGCTGGCGGAAAATGGTCTGGAGGAAAGGTGCAGGGATTTACTTTTGACTTCAACGCCGAAAGGGTGTTTTCTCTTCTAAAAGAAGGAGGACGTGTAAATCTGGCTCAGGAATTCCAATTCTTTGAGACTCCGGCTGAAGTCGCCGACTGGCTGGTTTCATTGGCTGGAGCAATAGGGAAGGATAAGAGAATCTTGGAGCCGAGTGCTGGGCGCGGGGCTATAGTCAAGGCGATTCATAGAGCGTGCCCCGAGGCGATAGTGGATTGCTATGAGCTGATGCCTGAGAATAGGGAGATACTCGCGGCAGTGAAAGGTGCCCGGCTTATAGGAGAAGACTTTACCAAGGCTGATGTCATGAAATATGATTTCATTCTTGCTAATCCTCCCTTTTCCGGCAATCAGGATATAAGGCACGTGATGAGAATGTATGACTGTCTTCTTAAGGGTGGAACATTGGCTGCGATTACAAGTAGGCATTGGCAGTTCGCTCAGGAAAAAGTGTGCACGGATTTCAGGACCTGGCTTGATGCAGTCGGTGGCCGTGTGTTCGAGATTGAGGAAAATGCGTTCAGAAATTCGGGAACAGGCATCGGGACAATGGCCGTAGTGATAACGAAATAATACTATTGATATTATGTATGTAGATACTGACAGGGTCGGGCGGATGTCTATTTTCGAGATGCGTCCGGAGGAGGTCAAGATTCTGGCCGAAGGGCTGGGACATCTGATCGATGCGGCCACGACATTGAGGGTTCTCTGTGGCGGCCAGGAATTCACTATCAGGAAAGCGGAGCAGATGCTTCGTATGATTAGAGAACAGCAGCTATGATACGCAAAGAAGACATATTCGAGGCGACTGACGGTGGGAAGGCGGTGATCCTGCATTACTATCCTCAGAGCTCTGCCTGTTTCCGAGGCTCAGGAAGCAGGAACTTCCGTATAAGGGAGGACGACAAGAATCCGTCGGCCACGGTGTTCTGCAAGGACGGGATATGGTTCGTGCAGGACAAGGGCGGCTCCGACAACAAGGCGCGGACGGCAATCCAGATAGTTCAGGAAGCAGAGGGGCTTGGATTTCCTCAGGCAATAGAATGGATTGCCCGCAAGTTCGCTCCTGCACTCCTGGAGAACAAGGGTGCGTATGACAACAGCGTGCCGCACCCTGACATCGAGGAAGTCCCGGGACAGCCGACCATCACTATCCAGGTAAGATCTTCTGGCGAGTTTACGCAGAAAGAGCTTGACCGGCTCGGCTACAGGATTACGAAGGAGCTTTGCGAGCAGCTCTGCCTCAAGCCTTTGGACTATTATATCACGGCAGCCAACAAGAAGGGCAAGAGCTACAAGATTTCGGGCAATGACAATTACCCGATGTATTTCTATGACTACGGCAAGACTGGCAAGGATGGCCATGCCTGGGGCAAGATATATCAGCCTCTGGGCGATGTCCGTTTTCTGTACTATGGCCAGAAACCTGAGGACTTCTTCTTCGGCGACCGTGACTTTCTGAAGGCATACGCCAAAGCCCAGAACGGGATATACCCCGGCAAGGTGGAAGCGGACGAGGAAGGAGGCGAGGAGGTGCAGATGAAATGGAAGCAGCTTATCATCTGTTCCGGGCCGTCCGACGCCCTGAATGTCCGTGGCGCTGATGCCGGTTATCACGTCTGCTGGCCGAATAGCGAGACGGCCGAGCTCACTGAGTATCAGATGGGGCTTCTCAGCCAGCTGGCCGAGAATATCTATATCCTGTATGACATCGACGAGACCGGAATCGCCAATATGTACAAGACGGCGCTCCGTTATCTCGATCTGAAGATCATCCAGCTTCCTAATGAGCTGAGGAATTATCGTGACCGCAAGGGCAAGCCCTGCAAGGATGCGAAAGACTTCTTCGTGCATTTCCGCCGTCCTGAAAACCAGAATCCATACAAGCTGTTCGGTGACCTTGTGAAGCTCTCCGGGGGACTGAAGTTCTGGACAGTGAAGCCCGCCAAGACTGGCTTCACGTTCGACATAAACAACGAGCAGCTGTATTCATTCCTTCAGGCTGGAGGATTCTACCGCATCGCATCCTCTGCCAATGCGAAAGGATACACGTTCTGTCATATCCGCGACAATGTGGTGACTCTGATAGATGAACAGGCGATAGCATCGACCGTGTCGAGTTATCTGCTGGAATATCTGAAGACCCACCCTAAGTATTACTCCCAGACGCTGGCCAACACCATCTACAGGAGCAACCAGATACGGCTTGCCAGTCTGGAGAAGCTGAAGGTGACCGAGCCGAACTTCAAGAGCTGGAGCGAGTCTTCGGATCATTTCTTCTTCAGGAACGGCATCTTCCGCATATCCGCTGACGGCGTGAAGGAGGTGAAAGCGGCCGAGTGCCCGTGTATGATATATAAGAGCAAGATTCTGGAACACGACTTCAAGCCTGAGTCGCCGTTCTTCGATATCGAGTACACGCCTGAATATGCGTCCCTGCTGGCACAGCTGAAAGCGTCCGTCCCCCAATCCCCCGAGTATTTCTTTTATAAGAAGTCAATTGACGCTCTAGGGGATGCCGGCAAGTATCGGCTCAAGATAATGCGCAATGACCTGACATTTATGCGCTACGTCTATAATACCGGGCGTACGTACTGGAGAAAGGAGGAGTTGGGCATTCCTCTGAGTCCGGACGAGCAGGCGGAACACGACCTGCATTTCATAAACAAGGTGATGGCCCTGGGATTCCTGATGACGAAACACAAGAATGCCGGTCAGCCTTATGCCGTGTTCTGTATGGAGACCGAGCAGAGCGACGAGGGGACTCATCTCGGAGGAACGGGAAAGTCTCTGTATGCGTCCAGCATCGAGCAGATGAGAAAGCAGCTGTTCATTGACGGACAGAACCTGCAGCCAGGAAAATATGACTTCCTGCTGCAGGGTGTGGAGAAAGGAATCACGGACAATGTATTCATTGATGACCTTAACAATACGGTGGATCTGCACAAGTTCATGCCGATGATTACCGGAAAAATGGTGGTCAATGCCAAATACGTGGCATCATATACCATCGACTTCAAGGATTCCCCGAAAGTGGTGTTCACGTCCAATCATGCCATAAGAAATTTTGACGCCTCGCTGCGTCGCCGTACCTGGTTCGTGGCTTTCACTGACTACTATCACGCAGACGATCCGCAGCGTGGCCTGAAGGAGCGGAGCCCGCTCACGGAGTTCGGCTCCAACCTTATTTCTGACTATTCTCCGGAGGAGATGAACAAGTTCTACAATTTTATGCTGAACTGCATTTCCGTCTGGATGAAGCTTCAGGTGCGCATACAGCCTCCGATGCGTGACATCGAGAAGCGAATCCTCCAGAAGGCCCTCTCGGACGAGTTCCTGTTCTGGGCGGAGGACTGGTTTACAGAGGAGCGCCTGAACTGCCTTGTGAAGAAGGACGAGGCGTTCGAGGCATACAAGTCGACGCTGCCTCCGAAGTACGCCCTGCTGATGAAGATGAAGTCATTCAAGATGAAGCTTATCCAATACTGTACATATAAGGACTGGGACTTTAATCCTGAAGCCCTTATGACGACGCAGTCGGAGCGGGAGCGTAATGACATCCGCCGTAAGGTGAACTATGAAGATGTATATTTCTTCTACATTGACACGAGAAAGGACGGCACTCTTACCGAAGGTGCGTCCGTGGGTCAGAACGCCGCCGCTGTTCCAGACGAAGCTTTAGGGAAGCCGCCTTTCTAGGCCGTTTCCCCGGAGAAACCTTGAGAGGTCTTCATGGCCTCTTTTTTCAGTCCCGTGACGGCTGGTTTTCGTCTCATATACTTTTTGTCTTTTTTCTTTGACCATCTGACGCACTAAGATGAAGAGAGAATATAAATAATTGAAATAGAGATAGTTCTAGTGCGTCAGTTTAGTGCGTCAGATTGGGTCATTTTGGTTTTGCTGACGCAGGAGGGGTCAAAATGATGATTTATGTTGAAATCTTCTGACGCGCCTATGAATCAATGAATTAGGCTGATTTTGGCTATTTTGAGCGTCAAAGTGCGTCAGATTGATTTGACCTACTAAATGTATTGAATATCAGTTATTTATATTTAGTGCGTCAGTGCGTCAGATTATTTCGGAAAAAAGTGCGTCAGAAGTAGAAATTTGGTAAAACACTATAAAACTATGGCTAAAGGTGAGATCGTAGAAGACGTGAGAATTTCCTATAACGGGAGGTCTTTCCCCGTCTGGAAATATGACGGCGTACCGGATGGTATGCGGCTGGCGACCGTGAGGGACTTGTGGTATGGGAGGCAGGTTCTGTTCCAGCTTCAGTTAGGCGAGGATGCGGGTAAATACTGCACGAGCATAGTCCGTGGCGCTACGGTCGAAATCCTGAAGGAGTATATCCGCACTGGCGTGCCCATATATGTCAAGGAGCGGTAGCATTGGGTATTGATAATGTGTGGGAAAATTTGTATATTGCATTGAAATTCAGTTTGTTATATGGTGTATGTGGAATTTAGGGCAAGTACGCCTGTTCTTGCGGATTACCTGTCGTATCTCTACCCGGCGGAAGAGGACGGCAGTCTCGAAGTACGTTCTGACATATTCGGGAAGCTGCTCCTGGCGCATCTGCACGGAAGCCTTCTGCCGATTCCAGAGAGGACAGAGGATAATATTGTCACACTGCGTCTCCCGGTCAATGCTTTCACTCGACACTACGAGAAGCAATGGGTGTATTTCAATCCTGAAGATGAAGCGTCGCTTAATATGGCGCTGGCGGCAGTGTTCGAGCTGGATTTCACGGGCTATTACCGTAAGGGCGAGTCGCTAGGGCTCCAGAAGAAGGATATCGTGGACGCTTTCATAATATCCAGGAAACTGTTCTCGTCCGATTGCTTCGATGCATTGCACAAACGTGTGTACAGGAAGGAGCAGGCGGCTTATGAGGCTATCCGCCAACGCCTGGTCAGGAAGGCTTACTACATAGATGAATCTATTAACTATAAAGGATTGGGGAAATGATACGGATAATTGATATGCTGACGGCGCGGAGCCTGGATGAACAGGATGCACAGGAAATCGTGCTTCCTCTGGTGCCGGCAAGCGCATCCGCGGTGATTGAGGACACGGCGGAAGATGAAGGGATGCTCCGGACTGTGACATTGTCTGCCGTGCTGGCATCCCCGGTGCGGATTCTGAAACATAGGCTGGCGGTGAAAGTGTTCTATTGCGATGGCGGTATGGATGCCTTAGGCTCTGAGGATCTTCCGCTTCGTCTCGATGTGAAGATCTCCGGGCAGATAAAAATCTCGGCAAAGTACAAGACGGTGGCTGATTAGGGCCGTTGTCCTTTCATGACGTGGCGTGTTTCGTAATTTCGCATCAGATAAAGAAGATATATCTGTATGAAGAAAGTAAACACGTTTGAGCTGGCACGTGACATTATGCAGAGTCTCTGGTTCGTTTCCGAGCCGGAGAAACTTATGCGTATCGCACGCGAGTTCCTTTCCAAGTCTCCGATTGTGATGGATGCCGTCAGCCCTGAGATGACGGAGTTCTCTGACACGGACGCTTCTGGATCGAAGGGGAAGAAAGCCAAGAAGGTGATGATTATACCGCTTCACGGCACGATGACGAAATACGACACCTGCGCATCTGACGGCACTCAGACATTGGCCGAATATATCGAAGGCTATGCCGAGGATGATGATGTCGTCGGCATTGTCCTGGATATAGACTCCGGCGGAGGATCTGGCAATGCGGTTCCGCCGCTGGTCGCTGCCATCAGGAAATTTCAGGCTGCCGGCAAGCCTATATATGTGCATTGTGATGTATGCGCATCCGCCGCATACTGGGTAGCATCCCAGTGCGATGCTATCTATATGGACAACAAGACTTCAGAGGTCGGTTCCATCGGCGCGTATTATATGTTCCTGGATAACTCCGCACCGAATCCCGCTACCGGTGAGAAGTGGGTGACAGTGTACGCCCAGGAATCAGAAGACAAGAACTACGCATATCGCCAGGCTCTTGCCGGCAATGTCGTTCCGGCCCAGGAGGAACTTTCCGTCCACGTGAAGATGTTCCAGGATGATGTGGTGGCCGGGCGCCCTGGAATACAGAAGGGCGAGAAAGGAGTCCTGTCAGGCAAGATGTTCCTGACGGCCGATGCCATACGTCTCGGGATGGCGGACGCACAGAAGTCACTCAGGGAAACCGCCGAGGCAGTGATGGCTGTGGCCGGCATTAATTCGTAACCAAATTCTCTAAAGATGAATAAGAAATCATTATCAAACTCCAAGATGGGTCAGCTTGTGGCCCGTCTTCTCGGAAAGGCTCAGCTGGAAGTCAAGGACGGCAAGGTCTCTCTCACGGATCAGGAAAGGGAGACTATTCGCAAGACATACGGCGAGCCGTTCCTTGCAAAGCTGGAAAGCGTGGATGTCGAGGACGACAGCGAGTCCGCGCTGGATCTGTTCAATGCGGCTGTCGAGGCTAAGACGGCGGAGGCTACCGCCGCGCTGAAGGCCCAGATCAAGACTCTTCAGAATAATGTCCTCGCACTTGCGGATGAGCCGGAACCGAAACCGGCTGCACAGGCAGGGGCGCAGAACTCGGCGCCTGTGTTCTCCGTCAATATGGCGGCAAGCCACAACAAGATGGTGGCCGCTGCCCTTGACTCCGTGAATCCTCTGGCATTCGGAGCCCTGGACGATGCCACAATTGACGTCACCGACCTCAATGCCGAGTTCAAGTCTGTGATGCCTCCTAAGGTGAAGCTTGAACTTCTCACCAAGAGAATCTACAATGGATTCCCGGACGCAAAGTATATGACACGTGTGCAGTCGAACACCGACTATATCGCATCCGCCGTCATTATGTCCGAGGTGTCTCAGCAGTTCACTCCGAAATGGACACCGAAAGGCGCTGCCAAGTTCACCCCGATAAGGATTCCGTACAGAAGGCACAAGATCAATGTCCTCATCCAGCCTGCCGAGGTGCTGAAGAGCTGGCTTCTGTTCCTCTACGAGCAGGGCAAGACAATGGCCGAGATGCCTGTCACCAGGTATATCATCGAGAATCACATCCTGCCGAAGGTGCTTGACGACATCACGCTGTCGATGATTGCGAAGGGAAAGTTCGTGGATGCCGGCACCGTTACCGACGGCACTGCCGGAACTCCTGCCAAGAACTCTATGGACGGCTTCGAGACTATCCTTGTGGAAGGCAAGAAGGATGCGAAGTGCAAGATCAATTTCTACAAGAATGCTCAGAATCCGATGACTCTCAGCGACCAGGCACTTCTCGACTATGTGAACAACTTCGTGGATGCCATCTCCGGAATGTTCGCGAACATCGTGACAGTGTTCTGCTCCGAGCAGCTCCTCACCAAGTACAAGAGGGCGGACTTCGCCATCAACGGCAAATACACGGGTGTGGAGTCTGACGGGGCGATCCGCTTCACGAACTTCCACCTCGTGCCGCTCAAGTCGATGTACAACTCTCAGATCATCTTTGCGACACCGCAGGAGAACTTCGTGGAGCTCGTGGACTACAGCAAGGCCGAAAGCTGCATCAACAAGATCGAGGAGTCGAACTACGATGTGAAGGTGTTCGGCGAGTACTCTCTTTCCACCGGATTCAAGATTGCCGAGGCTGTGTACGCTTCCGTGCCTGACGGATATGATCCTTCAGCGGCGATTTCTTCTGGGGATACCGAGCTGGGTGACAAGTGGGAGAACGGCAAGGCCACCAGCGAACATTCTGAGCAGAAGCAGGACAAGGCGGTCGAGACTGCGTAATCTATAAGAATTCAAGAATATGTACACGAAAGTAAGCATACCTAAAAATGGTGACGGTGCAGGATGTGCCGTCTCCAGGTCTTCAGACATCATTATCGTCGATGTCGATGACATCAAGACCGAACCGACAAGAGAGGTCGGCAATCCGGCGATGAAGGGAGATCTCGAACTCAACGAGGAAGCCAAGGCAGTAGTCATATATGGCACTCCGACCACAATTGAGGAAACGGAGGAGTATTCCGGCGACGCTGACGCACGCGGAGTGAAGCAGGGGGTCGCATTCGAGCACCCTGGCAACAGTTCTGCGATAAAGGGATTCACGGAGGCGTTTATGAACAAGGGCGTCGTCATTCTTGTCAAGGAGTGTGACGGCACTGCCAACGGCAAGGTGCAGATGTTCGGACGCAAGTGCAATCCACTGTTCCTGAGCGCCGAGAGAACTGGCAACAACGAGGCCAACAAGCGCAAGTTCACATTCAAGCAGGAACTGAATGACAAGTTCCTTCCCGGTGACTATAGCGGAGCGATGCCGGCCGTAGCCGATGCTGCCAAGGCCGCTTCTGAGACAGCCTAGTTATGAGTGCGAAGAAGACAAGACCTGAGACTCCGGAAGTGGAGCCTCAGGCCGTGATAGCTGTTCTGGCTTATCCTGGGACGGAGGAACAGATGAGGAAGGTATGGAGCAGGATGACGGCGCTTCCGTTCAAGATTCTTCCGTATGCTGATGGCGAGAGTCTTCAGGCGAAGCTTGCTGAAATTGTTGCTGATGAGAATATCGCTGAAGACTTTGTTATAGTGCCAGCCAATGTGCTTCCTTGCAAGCCTATAGACCTGGATGAACTGTCAGTGCCGTATGTCTATACCACCGCTTATGGCGACAGAAAGTATGACAGCCGTGTGCCGATGAAGTTCAGCAAGGCCTCTCTCGTGGAGCATCTTGCCGGCGCTGGAGAAATGGACGATGAGGCTTTCCTTCATACATATTTCGATACTTACAGGCATTATCCTGTAGAAGTCGGCTTCTCTTATGGGAACTTCATCACGCCTGTTCTCCGCGGCAACCCTTGCGAGAGCGTGGTGATGGAGGCGCTTGTGAGGAAACGCTTCATATCTGCGAGCCCGGAGGGGTACAAGGCAATAAGCTCCCTCATCGAGAACACATTGCTTAGCCAGAATGAATGAGATAGACAGATGGATTCGTCAGGGAGCCGAGGTCAATGAAGGACTTCGGCTTCTTGGCATATATGCGCCGAACAAGTGGCTGGATGCTCTAATTCGCAAGTCTCCTCGCTTCCGGCACCTTATGGACGAAAGGCTGAAGCGGTTCGCCGAGGATGATATTCAGGTGCCAGGATTGTCGTCCGTGCCGCTCAGCCAGGAGTATGGAAACAAGTTCAGAAAGACGTGGCCGTTCCTCGGCGATGACGATTGCCCTGCCGAACTGAAAATCCTGGCGGCTGATATGATAACGGCGTGGCATAGCTATGTCGATGCGCACGAGGATCTGTATCAGTGCACGACAGCTGAAACTTGCTATGATACAGCAGAAAAAGTGATAAAAAGTTTTGCGCGGCATCGGAATATCCGCTCCGAATTCGAGTATTACAAAGAGCATCATTCCGTGCTCGGAAGACATCCGATTTTCGGTGAGACGAAACGCCGGGAAGCTCTGCTTAAGATGACGGTGTCGGAACTCTTCCGGCGTCAGAAGAATCTAATCGGGGCGATATGGCGCGTGAAGTCTGAGATGAAGAAGAATGACAGGCCGGACTTGAAAATTCAGAGAGAAGAACGGATGAAGGCCAAGGAGGCAGAACTGGAGGAAGTGAACAGAATAATCGAAGGATACAATGGAAGATCAGGTAAACAATAAGGAGAAGGAAATGACTTCTGCGGAGAAAGTGAGCTGGCTTGCGACTCTCGGCTGGCCGGATGAAGATATCGCCAGATACCTCGGCCTGTCTTCAGATGAATTTCAGAAAAGGGTCGCTGACAAGTCTGACGAGCTATACGATTCGGTAGTCCGCGGACGGCTGAAGAGAAGGGCGGAGCTGGAAATCAAGGTCGCCCGTTTTGCCGCCGGAGGGGATGCTGATTCTCTGAAGCAGTTTGCCGAGATTGTCCGTGACCGTTCATTCTCGGTCTCGAAACTAGATCTGTTCGGCGGCTCTGAGAAAGACGGGGCGTTCCAGCGCATCCAGGACTATATCGCATCAGGCTCAAAAGGGACATTGAGCGAGAAGGAACAGATATATGTGGACATTCTCACACTTATATATTCTCTCGATGGACAGTATGGAAAACGCAGGACAATCAAGTTCCTGACATCACCGCCATTCGGTTTTAGCTATGACCATGCAGCGGATATGTACAGCGAGGCGACCGAGATGTTCTATTGCAACAGGAAAATTTCCAAGGAGGCAATGCGTAACAAGATTGCCGACCAGTTCGATGCTCTCTACATCGCTGCCAGAGATGCGGCGCAGACTTCCCGGGATTACGAGATTGCTGCCAACATTCTCGCAAATAAGGCCAGGGCGCTGCAGCTTGACAAGGACGACCCAGCAAGGCTTCCTGCGGAAATGTATGTCAAGCCTTTCCGTGTCCTGTCATTGACACCGGAGGCTATAGGCTTGCCAGCGGTGAACAGGCAGGAACTTGGCAGGCAGATTGAGGGACTTGTCGCTCCGGAGACGGTGAAGAAGCGTCTGAAGATGGAGGCCGGCATCACGGATATGAATGTGGAAGAAATGCTGAACAATGGGGTACAGGAAGAAAGTTAATACTGCCAGGACTGAATCAGCGTCTGTGCAGTATCAGAACAAGTTCGCACAGATAGCGTCTCTGGTGTCGGCTTGCCAGTGTGTCGCAGTTCTCGGACGAGGTTCCGCCAAGACCACTGACATCCAGGCTGAGCGTCTGTTCGATGTCATCTATGAGCTGCCTGGCGCTCCTTGCGTCTGGGTGGCCGACACGTTCAATAACCTTTCCGCCAATATCCTTCCTGCGGTCCTGGAGGGGCTTGAGCGCAAGGGGCTGAAAGAAGGAGTCCATTATGTCGTCGAGAAGGAACCGCCGCAGTTTACGGAGGCAGAGAAGGCCGATCTGCCTGGCTGGCTGAAACCGCATTTCTGGAAACCTTTCAATAAGCTGGTGTCCTACAAGAGAACAATCATATTCTACACGGGGACCAATATCCGCTTCGGCTCGCTTGACCGTCCATCGACATTGGCCGGAGCTTCTTATGTGTATGTGTTCGGGGATGAGGTGAAGTATTTCCGGGAAGACAAGATTGCCAATCTTCTGAAGGCGGTGCGAGGCTATCGCGCCGAGTATGGGCGCAGCGTGTATTACCGAGGCTTCTCTTTCACTACTGATATGCCTGACACTTCGCACGTCGGGGAATATGACTGGGTCCTGAAGTATGCCAGGAATATGAATGTCCCTGCTATATTGACCGTGATACGTGCAGGACTGGTGTACAATGAGGCGTTGCAGGAATGTGTGGCAGCCCGGGACAAATGGGTGAAGACAGGAGAAGCGGCTGATATGAACGAGTATAGGAACAAGTGCCGGATGGCGGATCTCTGGCGAGCTAGGTGGCAGGAACTCCGTATGCTGCCGGAGTCGCGCACATTCTTTATGCAGGCTTCAAGTTATATCAATGCTGACATCCTTACGGAGCAGTGGTTCTCCGATGCCATCGCCGGCCAGCTTCCGGATCTGAACACGGCGATACTGTCTATGAAGCCGTCGCTGGAGTCGGGCGACCGGTTCTATACTGCATTGTCCGAAAGAAATTTCTATTTCGACGGAATCGACGAGGATGCTTATGAAGGACTGGGAATAATGGATGCGGAGGATTGCCGGGTACTGAAGTATCTGGATATGGACAGACCTCTTACAGCAGGAGTGGATTTCGGAAATATGTGTTCGATGTCCATAGCACAGGACTGCAAGGAGGGATGCCGGGACTGCATACGGGTGGTGAAGTTCCTGCACACGCTGGCTCCTGAGTATGTCCCGGATCTTGGCACCAAGTTCCTGAAGTTCTTCGACCCTATGCGCAGCCGGATCCTGAGGCTTTATTATGACAGGGCCGGCAATGCGTATAAGTCGGTGGGGGAAGACCAGGTGAGCAAGCTGAAACGCTCCATCGAGTATGCCGACGGAAAACGTACTGGATGGGTGGTGCAGCTGATGTCCATAGGCCAGGGCAATATCCCGCAGCCAGAGGAGTATGCGTTTATGCAGGAACTCTTCGCCGAGACAAACAGACGGCTTCCGGTGGTGCGCATCGACGCTTCGGCTGCCAAGTATCTGAAGCTGTCGCTCGAGAATGCCAGGACGAAAGTCAAGTCCGGCATTGTCTATAAGGACAAGAGCACCGAGAAGCTCCCTGTCGATCTGCTGCCTACACGTTCCACCAATCCGTCCGACTCGTTCAAGTATCTTGTTATGACCAAATCTCTTAGACAGATAGCGAGAGGAAAGCCACTGCCGTCTGCTTCTGCAGGAGATCCGCTTTGCCGATAGCGTCATTCCACCTCGGCTTCGCCATATATCACCCTGGGTGCGGTTTGCAATCGCATCCTTTCCGGAGCGCGGCCGGGCTTTTCTGTGGCAGAAAATAGTCGCTTCGGGCTTGATTCCAGCGGAGTCGTCTCGTATTTAGCTTGTTATGCGTGAAAAAGTGACGTAATGTCACGATTTTACGTTGCTTTTTTGCCGGAAGATCGGCGGTCTGTATATGAACTTCAGAAACTTGCATGTCCTTTATTTGCGGGCGCTCCGTGGCTACCTTTGCCCCATGAACGTTTATGAAGCGATAGACAGAATGAGGAAGCTTTCAGCCGTCGGCGAGAGCTTCAGCTTCACGTTTATGTCGTACAACAGCAGCAGGGGCACGAGTGACGGTGTCGTGGAAGTCCGTCACGGGCGTCTCCGGGAAAGGGAAAGCATCGCGTATAACAAGAATGCTGAGATGATGGAATCATACATTGACCTGGACACGGGCGAATACAGGCAGTTCTGGCAGCCTCTGCTGATGACGTTCGAGGGAGAAAAAACAATTTTGCTATGAAAGCGAAGATATCTGAACATACCTGGATAAAGACATTGGACGATGGGAGGGCGTTCACGTTGTCCAACAGGAGGGACGGAGGACTGGATGCCGTTCTATGGCAGGCGCAGGAACGTAACTGGGAATATATGCCGCAGAGCGTATGCGGTCAGAAAATTATCCCGTATGGTTCTGACAATATGCTTCCGTCCAGGCTGCGTGACGTTCTGGACGGGAACAATCTCGGCCCCGGTATTCTCGAGAGACAGATGGGGCTTCTGTTCGGTCAGGGTGTCTATCTTGCGCAGCTGGCATTCGAGAACGGGAAGATAATTCACAAGTGGGTCGAGGACCGGGATATCCAGTCGTGGCTCGATGGCTGGGACTATGTGTCATATATCAAGGGCTGTATGACGGATTACCTTCATCTCAAGGGCTTTTTCGATGCGAAGTATCTCACACGCGGCCATAGGATAGGCGCGGACAAGCGAATCGCCTATCTGGAACATATCCCGGCCAAGAATGCACGCCTTGAATGGACTGACACCCGGAATATCGCTGATGTCAAGCACATTGTCGTGGGCGATTTTGAACATTCCTGCATTGGCACCGGTGTCCGTGTCTATCCTGTGTATGACAGGCGCGATCCGGGCAGATATGCGGCGTCCGCTTCTTACAATCATACATACTCGTTCTCCAGGGACTTCTATTCGGTGCCGTCCTATTGGGGTGCATTGCGCTGGATTATACGCGGTTCTGAGATTCCGTCCATATTCAAGTATGTGACGGACAACGGAATAAACCTAGCCTATCATATACAGGCTCCGAAGGAGTATTGGGACGAGAAGCGCAACGCCTTGAGGATGGAGCACCCGGAGTGGTCAGACGCAGAGATCGAGGATAAGATAAGCGACTTGACAAGCAAGCTCCTGGACAGTGTCACGGAGGTTCTGTCAGGCAAGGAGAATGCCGGCAAGTTCTTCTATACAGTCGATGTGCCTTCAGAGACAGGGCAGAGCCGTGCGCAGTGGAGCATCACGGCCGTGGATCAGAAGATCAAGGATTTCGTCGAGAGCCAGCTGAAAATCGCCGAGGCATCGACATCCGCGATAACATCCGGAATGGGGCTGCATCCTTCTCTTTCCAATGTGATGGTGAACGGCAAGCTTGCATCAGGCTCGGAACTTCTCTATGCGTTCAAGCTGTTCCTTCTGTCAGACACGGAAATCGCATCGAGTGCGATATTGGAGCCGATAAACCAGGCCATCGCATTCAATTTCCCGGGCAAGGGGTTGAAGCTGGCGTTCTATCATAGGCAGCTGGAAGCGGAGGATGCTCTTACTTCATCGGCAAGGGTTAAAAATCAATGATTATGATACTTTTCGATAAAGACGGGCGTGGCTCGGAAGAACTGGAAAACATTACCGGACAATGGTATGCTTCTTCTCCATATAGGCTGATTCGCACGGAGATTGATTTCGCTATCAGGGAGGTCCGTGGCCGTGTCGGCGATGCTGTTATGGAAGCTGCATCGGATGCTTATCAGAGTGGCTCGGATGATGCTCTGCTGAATACGGTACGGCTGCCTGTGGCATTCCTGGCGATAATGCGCTATGCGGCATTGTCTTCGGTGTCTCACGAATCCACTGGACGGAAGGTGAAGATGGATGACAACGAGAAGATGCCTTTCGAGTGGATGGTGGACCGTGACGACAGGGCGATGCGTGAGAGGTACTACAGGGCGCTTGACGCATTGTATTCGTATCTGGAGGAAAACAAGGTGGAAGCGTGGATGACATCGGCCGTCCGCTCCGGCATAAGAAAGTCCATCGTGAAGTCATTGCGGGATTTTGAGGCGGTCTATCCTATAGACGGAAGTTACTATGTCTATTATATGCTTCAGAATCTCGTGATAGAGGAACAGGACAATGAACTGGCTCAGTATTTCGGGGAATCTTGGGACGAGATCCTTACAGGGGATGGGAGCCAGCCTCTGCAGTCGCTGGCTATCCGTGCGGCAGTGCTGTCATCGGTCATAATGGCTGGTGAGCGCTGGTCGCTGGCCGTGTTCCCGCTGGAAATTGCCAGACGTTTCTCGCCTACATATCAGGGAAACAAGGCAAGCGACAAGGCTTCTTCCTCCGAAATAGACTGGTATCTCGGCAAGCTGAAGAAACAGAAATCGGATATCCTTGATGATATAAGGAACATATTGAGTCCCGGAAGCGGCTCCAGATGCCTGCTGCCTAGGAATGATCCTCGTAAGAAGTATTGCACGACCGTATGACGACGATAGAGATATTCGAGATCGGCCACAAGGCGGAAATCCCTGCATCCTGGGACGAAATGACTCCGTCTCAAATCTGTTATGTGTTCCAGCTGTTCGAGGATTGCGTCAATGCCGGGAAATCCCCGCTTGAGTTCAATGTCCGAGTGCTGTATTATTTCCTCGGTCTGGAAATCACGGCCTGGGAGGTCGGGGCTGCGGCAGCTGACAAGGAGGCTGTGACGAGAAAGGACGAGAACTTGTATTCGTTGTGCGAGCGCTGCCTTGGATGGCTTTTCGATGCTGAAAGCAGCAGGCTAAGTTTCGATTCGGTCCGAAATCCTCTTCCTGAGGTCAAAGTGGGATTTTCCAGGCTTGTCGGCCCTGGAGATATGCTGCATGACTTGACATTCGGAGAGTTCAGGCACGCTTCGTCTGTATTGAACACGTTTTTCGTAAGCCATAATGCCGGCGATCTGGACGAGTGCATCGCATTTCTGTACAGAAAGCCATCGCTGAAGGAGAATCGGGCGGGGCGGCGAGTTCGTCCTGTATCCTCTGGCGGATTTGCGGATGATGTCTGCATCGTGGCCAGGATGGAATCCTGGCAGAAGAATCTCATAATGATGTGGTTCTCCGCTTGCCTGAAGTATCTGCAGGAGGAGAAAGTCTGCATTGACGGGGAAATCATTGATATGCGTCTCCTGTTCTCCGGTGATGGCGAGTCTTCCGGGCCGTCGTTCGGGTGGTATGATCTTCTGGTGGAGATAGCGAAGGAGCAGAGTCTCGGGACGATGGAGCAGGTGGAAGAGCAGCCTCTGTTCACTATAATAGGCATAATGTGGCACAATTATAAAGAGAGAAAGCGCTATGAGCAGAATGTCAAGAATAATAAGGCTAGATAAGTATCTGGCGGCATTGACCTTCAGACGGGAGTATGATGGCGGGCAGATATTGCAGCTGAAATCCGTGATGACGACGGCGCAGGCTGATGCGACGTCCAAGCTCTCGAGGCTTTCAGGTCCTCAGATAGTAGTGGCCAGGTCTGAATGCAAGCAGTCTGGCGACGCTGATGGATATACGTCTATATTGAGCACCGTGATATTTGTACTTGACAAGGGGCTTGGCACAAGCAAGACGGAAGAACGGGAGAATGAGCAGTATGTGGAGCTTGCCGCCATTGCAGATGCGGTTCTGGAAAGGATTGCCGATGATGCTACGTCCGGGAATTGCGGACTGCTGTCCGGGCTTCAGCTGGCATCGGTGGACATCACGCCGGAGAGCTCTCTTTTCGGCGGCTGGTGCGGATATAGCATTGAACTTTCATTCAGGTTCTAGCGTATGGGCGTGAAAGAAAGATTTGTCCGTAATGTCCTGGAGGAGGAGGGACGGCGGATGCTGAGTTCCCAGGGATCTGCCATAGGCCGTGCCGTGCGGTTCCATTCCGGAAGGCTGTTCAATGACAGGGGCATCACGGTGTCCGGCGGTGCGGATATGGACGGCAAGCTGACGTTCACGCATACGGATTATGAGCGATTCCTTGACATGAAGAGACTGCGGCACGGCTCCAGGACGACCAGAAGCAACAGAAAGATTCATAACCGCTACATCTTCGGTGCATATTCCTCCATCGCATCCCGCCTAATGTACGACCTCACCGACGATGTGGCCGAGAGCATCCGCAAGCAGCCGGGAAGCGGCATCTGACATTTCTTCTAACATTTGTTAGTTGTCAAATCGCTGAAATTAAGTATATTTGCGATGTTTGGAGTTAATATGCTGCGATGGATGCTACATTAACATTGACGAATACCGATAGGTTGGAATGGATTTCTGCCATAATAAAGGCAAGAGCTTCTGTTTGCTTTGGTAATGTAGGCCGATTGAGTGTTGTTTTGCATAAGAACTTGCAGAAATGTGATATTCATCCGGAGCATATTACTTCGCTCGCTTGTCTCATTGAGTGTTGTAGTCGTCATAAATGCCCAGTACAAATTAATGCTTCAGACGAGATTAGAAGGTTTCTGGAAACGGAATTGAAACTTTCAAAATACTGGAATCAGAATGAAAGCTATGTGGTTTCGTCTAATACGGATATTTTGAATTTGTGGAAAATCAAGGCAGACGAAATGGATGCACACGCACTTAGAGTTGGTGATTATTTCCGTTCGACGAGATTTAAGCATAAAGACTTGAGCCCTATTTCCGGAAGTTTGACTGAGGCGTATTATAATGTGATAGATCATTCTGATTGTGAGGGAAATGCATTCTCTTTTGTTGAATATGACAGGAATGAAGAACGGATAAGTGTGGCTGTTTGTGATTTTGGTAGAGGCGTGCCGAATTCTGTTAGAACCGTTCTTCCGGAGTTGAATGATGCTGATGCCATCCGTAAAGCTTTGGAGCCAACGTTTACGATAAATTCTACTAATCACAATGCTGGATTGGGGTTGTCAAATTTAAGAGGATATTGTACTCCTGATGATGATTTATGGATTATCAGTAATAGCGTAGCATTGGTTGTGAGTTCAGATTCAGAACGAACGATTCCTCTAAAGGAAAATTTTTATGGTACATTGCTCCTATACTCGATATCTTTGACTCATTTGTGTGATGAAGATATTGATGAAACAACGATTATGGATTTGAATTTTTAGTTGGTTATGGATTATCGAATAAATATTTCAGAGATTATGCAAGGTGTAAACTATCCAGATGCAGGGGACAGGTTGTATAGTGTCTTGCTGGATAATCTCGACAATGACGCAAGGATTGTTTTGGATTTTAATGGAATAACGCTTGTGCCGTCAATGTTCCTTAACACATCGCTTGGTCGCTTGATTAAAGAACGTGGCGTGGATGTCGTTAAACAGAAGTTGGGTTTCTGCAATATTCCGATGAGCCAGATGGCTCATATAAAGGAGTATGTTAAGCGGCTTTCTGCGTCATAAGCTGAAATAAAGATCATTATGAACGAATAAGTACGTTGAACAGCTGAAGCATTATTTTGAGAATACGCCGAAAGAGCAGATTGATAAGGATTTCGAGGGCCTTTCCGAATTTGACAATGTCGGTCCGTTGCTTGATGACTATATCCGTAATGTCTTGAACCTGTAGATGATTCTTTTACGACGATATAGGATTTTATTTGCAGATACGGAAAAGTTGTGTACCTTTGTGGCGTCCTACATATCTGATGTTTTCTTTTCTGCGGCATAGAGATATTCCCAGAAAAAGATAACACATTATTACAGAAAGTTTCCCTCTGTATGGCCGTCATAAGCGAAAGCTGTGACTATACTTTGCCGCAAGGCTTCGGGTATGTAGGACAGGCCTTAGCAGGGGGATTTTTATAAAAAACGTTAGTTATGTCCTACACTAATGCAACAATGGCACAGGGTGTCGCAAGTAACACTGTAAACTTCAATGTCGAGGCTGACAATGTAATCGTCAATGCGCGTCTGGAACTTTTCCGCATCGCGAACGAGAGCACGGAATGGGAGAGGCGCACGGATGACGAGAAAAGGGGCTTCACGGACCAGCTGAAGAGTGAGTTCAACGAGATGAACCGGAGCTGGCTTGCACTGGATCAGGCATCGTCCTCCATACTCAGCAAGGAACTTGAACACGATATCCTCAATGTCGCCAGGCAAAGAGAAATGAATAATCTATAATAGAGCATGTTATGGACGAATTATTTGCATTTTTTAAGTGGATGTTTGGTGGCGTAGGCAAGATTATAGGCATAATCTTGCTGATAGCGTGCACTTTGTTGGCATTGGATTATTTGGTAGCGATAGCCACATTTTTGTTGTTAATCTCATTTTTACTCCTTATATGTGATCCGAAATTCGATAGGGATGGTGGAGATGAGCTATTGTCGGAGGAAGAATTGAGAAAGAAAAGAAATCGCAATCTTTGGACGCTTGGATTTGGCTCCTGGTTTGGTATGCTTATATTTGAGATTGAAATCGTCTCTATTCTTAGGGACCGTTATAATGTGGATATCATACCACAGTCCTATTCTGATGATGTGAATACTTTTCTATGGCTTTCAATACTCATAGCAATAGCTTTTAACTCGCTAGTCTTGTTTTCCTGCTTTATGATTAGAAGACAGAGATGATGTCCTTTATTAGCCCTCTTCGGAGGGCTATTTTTGTGCCATAAATCATAACGTTATGGCAGGAAAGATAAGGAATGAGGACTTGCAGCTGAACATCATCGTAAATGGTGATGCCGGGCGCAAGCGCATACTTGAACTTGAACAGACTATAAGGGACACGGAATCTTCTATCAAGGCTACGAATCAGCAGCTTCAGGCTATGTCCGCTGCCGGCAAGAACGGGACGAAAGAGTACAAGGCCTTGAACCAGACTCTGAAAGACCAGAAAAAATCATTGGAGGAAAGCCGTAAGCAGTTCGACAATCTTCAGAGCGGAATATCTCTTGAGAACAAAACCATCTCAGAACTTCGTAACCAGATAAAACTCACAAATGCAGCTTTGTCCAAAGCTGTTCCTGGCACCGAGAATTGGAAGAATTTGAACCGCACACTTCAGCAGACCAAGACAAGGCTGAAGGAACTCACGGATCAGGCCAAGGCAGTCCATTACACCACTTGTGAGTGGGCTGACAAAATCAGCAAATATGTCGTGAGCATATATGGCGCAATAGGGGCGGTTCAAAATGTATTCAATAAGTTTACCGGTGCTCGTGACGCTTTCCTCTCTTATGATGAGGCTGTGACCGATGCGATGAAGACCACAAACCTTACAAAGGATGAGATCCTGGAACTGAGCGACAGCCTTAAGCAGATAGACACGAAGACACCTCAGAATGAACTCCTGGCTCTTGTCCGTGCCGGCGGTAAGCTCGGAATAACGGGGCAGGAAGATTTGCTCGGGTTCGCAAGAGCAGCCGACAAGATCAATGTCGCATTGTCAGAGGACCTCGGCGGTAATGCCGAGGCAGCAATCACCGCCATTGGCAAGATGACGGACATATTCAACCTGACTGACGAATACGGCATAGAACAGGCGATGCTCAAGGTCGGTTCCGCCATCAATGAACTCGGTATGGCTTCCACCGCTAATGAAGGCTATATCGTGGACTTCTCCAAGAGGCTTGCCGGCATAGCGCCGAATGCGGACATCAGCATAGACAAGATCCTCGGCCTGGCGGCGACTCTCGACAAATACGGCCAGCAGTCTGAAACATCCTCCACGGCCATCGGCCAGACGATTATGGCGATGTTCAAGCGGACGGAGACTTTTGCGCAGATAGCCGGTGTGCCTCTGAAGGAGTTCTCCGAGCTGTTGAAGACAGACGTGAATGAAGCCCTGCTGAAAGTCCTGGAAGGAATGCAGCGAGGAGAGGGCGGTCTTGCGTCTGTTACGGCCGCGATGGAAGAGATGCATCTGAACGGACAGAGGGCGGCCACGGTTCTCGGCTCCCTGTCAAAGCATACCGATGAACTGCGTTCGCAGCAGGAAATCGCCAACAAGGCTTTCACTGCCGGGACTTCATTGACGGAAGAGTTTGCAGTCAAGAACACCTCCCTGACGGCGGAACTGGAGAAACAGAAGAAGGCAATCCTGGAGAATGTCGTGAGCCTTGGCGAGAAACTGAACCCGGCGATGTCGGAAGGTCTGACGATTGCAAATAAAGGGCTGAAAGTCTTTTCAGCTGCTGTGGGTATGGCGATAGAATATAAGAGTTGGCTTGTCGCCATAACAATAGCCATAATTGCCTATAATAAAGCTCAAGCGGCGAAACTGGCTCTCATGAAATTTATGCATTTCTGGAGTTCAGAGAATCGTAAGGCTCTGGCTTTGGAAGCGGCTAATCTTGTGGGGGCGACAAAGGCCACAATGTTGTTGTCGGCCGCAAAGAATTTGCTCGCATTGAATATCAAGTCTGCGGGTATAGCCCTAAAATCTTTTGGTAAAGCAGTGGCATCGAATCCTATAGGACTTGTGGCAAGTTTGGTGACAGTAGGAGTGTATGCTCTTTATAAGCACATTAAAGCCTCAAATGAAGCAAAAAAAGCCCAGCGCGAACTGAACAAAGCCTATACGGAGACCATCGACAAGATCGGGCAGGAGCGCAATGCCCTGGAAAGGATGGGAAAGGCCGTGACCGATGCGAAGATGGGTTCCCAGGAACGCGCCGATGCCATCAAGAAACTGAACGAGCGTTTCGGGGACTACCTTCCGTATCTTCTGACGGAAAAGACATCTAACGAGGAAGTGGCTGCCGCATTGAGGATTGCCAATACTGAACTAGAGCGCAAGATAAAGCTGCAGGCGATGGAAGAGGCGCAGACTAAGATTTTCAGCTCATTGACGGACGCCGCCAGCAAAGCGACGGACACGATAACGGGGCTTCTGGAAAAATGGAATAAATCAAAATTGAGCACTGAGCAGATAGAGGCGGTGACAAAGGCTGTCGTGGACTATCGAGAAGCGATGAAAGCGGCGGAATCCGAGACCGACATGGGCAAGAAATCCCAGATGCAGAAGAATGCTGGGCGTAATTTCTATGGCGCTCTCAGTTCGACGGGGTTGAATTATCATAAGGAGAAGCTCCAAGCGGTCGGAGTGGATTCTTTCGGTGACAAGGTCTATGACAATGTAGATGTCTATAAGCAGGCGATAGAGGAAGAACTATCGCGCATTTTCCAGAGTGTCAGAAATGCAGCTCGTGACGAGGCGAAGATAAACGGGCTGTATGGCTCGACATCCTCGGGTATCGACGAGAGCAGCCCTGACTTCATCGGGCCGACATTGAAGAAAACCACGCCCGCCGGGACAACATCTCCAACCAGCCCGGAAGGCGGTTCGCCATCGTCCGGAGGCAAATGGTCGCTGGGTACGGACAGCCAATATCTTCAGGCATTGTATGACTTGAAGGAACAGTACAGGCAGGGGGATATAAAGTCAGAGGAGGAGTATCAGAAGAAGGTGCTTGAACTGGAAATACTCACACTTCAGAACAGGATAGCATCAGGCAAGGATTCAGGAGAGCAGCTTCTGGCGCTGAAGTCCCAGCTGTCTGACAAGCAGATAAAGCTCCAGAAAGACGAATCTGAAGCTGAGGCGACACAGATAGCCAAAGATGCCGCGGACAAAAAGAAGAGCACCGAGGATGCCATAAACCTTCTCGAGAAGCAGTACCGCATCGAGAAGACAGCGATGGAGGCGCAGAATGCCGAGGAACTGGCCGCAAGTACGGCCACTGGCGATGCTCTTGCCGCATTGAAAAAAGAGCAAGCCCGGAAGCTCGCCGGCACTGACCTGAAATATCTCGGAGAACTGAAGGCGAAGCTGGAAGAAATCATACAGTCCGGGGACAATCCTGACTTCATCAAGCTTGACGGCGGAAGCCTGGACGCATTGAAACTGAAACTGCAGGAAATCCGAAAGACGATGGCTGAGCTCTCCGGCTCGCAGAATGATGGCAGCTCCGATTCCGCGACAGAGACCAAGGCGAAAGGGAAGGGCGCTGGCGGAGGCTCTATGCTGGGCGTAAGTCAGGACGAATGGGAGCAGCTGTTCCAGAATATCGAAAATGGTAAACTTGGCCTGGAAGATCTGAAGACAACGGTATCGTCATTGGAGGGCGCATTCAGCGATATGTTCAGCCTTTGGTCTCAGGCTACGGAGCTGCAGGCGGCCAAGGAGAAGAAGTCGTTCAAAGACTACGAGAAACAGAACGATAAGAAGAAAAAGTCCCTGGAAAAACGGCTGGATGCAGGGCTTATCAGTGAGGCTCAGTACAATGCTGAAGTCGAGGCTCTGGAAAACGAGAAGGATGCATATCAGGAGCAGATGGAACTCAAGCAGGCGAAGCGCCAGAAGGCCCAGAAACTCACGCAGGCGATTATCAACACTGCACTCGGAGTCACGAAGACATTGGCCGAGTGGGGAATTCCCTGGGGTATCGCTCCGGCGGCGATTATGGGTGCAATGGGTGCCGCAGAGGCAGCAATGATAGCGGCCACCCCTGTTACCACAGGAGCCGAGGAAGGAGGATTCGTGAACACGACCAGGAAACAGGACGGAAAAAAGTTCAAGGCTAGGCTGTCACCTGACAAGCGCGGTTTCGTGTCGTCTCCTACAGTGCTGGTAGGGGAGAACGGAGGCGAATATGTCATTCCCGCCGCCGGCCTCGCGAATCCGTCCCTGCAGCCGTTCCTTGCGACATTGGAGACGGCCAGGCGTAACGGAACGCTCAAGGACTTGAACTTCGATGCTGTCTATCCTCTGTCCGTCACCATGGCGAGAGCTTCCGGAGGAAGTACTCAGCCTGACGGGATGCAGCAGGTCATTGTCAGTGGGCAAACGGACAATAGCCGGCTGTTAGAAGCTATCGAGACATTGAACAGGAGGCTCAGCAGTCCTATACGTGCAGATGTGTCGATGCTTGGAAAGAACGGTATCGTGGAGCAGACAGAGAAGTATAACAGATTCAAGAACAGGGGAAGACTATGATCAGAATAATCACAGATGGCGGGGTGTCTCTCGACATTGACCCGTCGGCGGAATTTGAAATCGAATATGAGAACCCTATGCTGGACGACAGCCATCTTCCAGTGCCGTTCAGCACGTCGATAGCGCTCTTGCCGACACCTCGGAACTGCAAGGCCCTAGGATATCTGGCAGCTATGATGCTGGAGCCGTCAGTGAAAAAGATATCTGCATCTATTGAGGTCCGCGGAATTCCGCTGTTCTTTGGGGTGCTGGAATATGACGGCATCGATGACGGCAAATTGAATTATACTTTCTCCGGAAGAAATGTCGAGACAGAGTGGGAAAAGAAGATCTGGCAGCTGGATATACTGAAATATAAAGGTGAAGAATGCCCGAGTGTCATGGCCAGGATTGTTTATGGCAATGAGCCAGGTATCTGCACACCTCTGCTGATAGATCCTGAATATGTAGCGAAATCGGTGTATAAGGATAAGGACGGCAATGTCGAGCAGGTGGATGTGCCGGATAAATATATTAACAGCCCGCTGGATGCATTCGACAAGGTGTATTCGTATGACCGCTTTATGCCTGTGGTGGACGTGGACAGGATCCTGTCGGTCATTGCCGACTCGTGGACGGATGTTCCGTCTTTTACACCTCTGTCAATTATAGGGCGATACTCGGTGTCAATACGGTATTTCAAGACAGCGTGGAGAGGGCTTCATGATGGATTGCTGGACACGATGGACCAGTATAAGAGCTCATCGTTTGATATTGCTGAGACTTTGCCGGACATGTCGCTTGCAGAGCTGGTCAAGAACCTTGCGCGGATGCGGTGCGCCTCCATCTATTATGATGGAGAGAAAGTGCAGTTCATGACATTTGATGATGTCTTAAAGGCTGCCCCTGAAGACTGGGATGAAAAGGTGGCTGATAGTTTCACTGCTGTACCGGAAAGTGGATGCCGGTATGTGTTCGGGTTCTCTGATGACAGTACCAGTTCATATTCCTCTTCAGAATTGTCAAAGGAGCTTGCCGATGATAAGATAACTGATGCAATCGGCTATTCGGAGGTGCTGGCTGCAGCTGGAGATGGCGACTATTCTCCAGCCAGAAATAAGCTTACCGGAGATATATACTCGGGAAAATATTTTTCCGCCAATGGCAATAAAGTGTATCTGGAGGACATGGTGTTCCATAATGTAGGAAAACGTGAGACTTCGGCTGATGACAATGCTTCATCTTTTGATGCGACGGCGGATCTTATTCCGGTAAGTGTGATCCCCGATGTGCTGTATTCTGGAAATAAGGCTAGATATCGGGTTGCTCCATTGGTGTCGCCACTTTCGGCTGATTCTGAAAGAGATTCCAAGGCGTATATCGGATATGTGTATGACGGTCAGATGTCTGATTCCGGATACACGCTCGGTGCTGACGGCAAGGACAGGCTTAAAGGTGTGGCGCTCCCGAAGCTTTCAGGCATGTACAATGAGTGCTTGCTGTCTCCGGATAATCTTTGGGAGGAATACCATAAGAACTTTGCCTCCTGGATATCCCGGGACCGTCAATGTGTTACTGCGGATCTTGATTTGTCGGTTCTGGATATCAGTTCTTTCAGAATGTACAGGCTTGTGTGCTTTAGAGGCAGAAGGTGGGTCGTCAAGAAACTGACATTGACATTCAGTGCAGGTTCTGATGCTGTTTCCACACGCGGAGAATTCATTTCTTATGATGTCTGAATGTCTCATGGCCGTGTCCTTTCCATAGATATCCGTCTGCCTATTTTTGCAATAGAAAACAGGCGATATGAAAATCAATGATGCATATAGTGACGGAGAGGTGGTTTTCAGCAAAAGTGCCGGAGATTTGCGTATTACAGATGCCGGTAAGAATGCTGTACAGATATCTGTCTCGGTGAATTCTACGGAAAGGGTGAGCTTCAAGGCAACGCCTGTCAATGGTAGCATAGTATTGCGCCTGTCCGAAATACTGGAGGCTTGCATGGAAGACTTGTTTTCCGGACGACATGGGTTTATGGCTGCGATTGCGGGTCTTCCGGTTGTTACCATATCAGCCGGAGACCTTTCCTGGAGTCATCAGGTAATGTATGGACTGAAACCATCTGACAGAAAGTATGAAAGTTATGACCTGCTCACCAGGCGTCCAGCTCAGGCTGCGACATATATTGATGGAGCTGAGCCTGTCACTTTCAGATGGAGGCGTCTTGCATTGGGCTTTTCTACAGAGCTGATGGCGGAAATATATTTCGCTTGCTCCGGCCCGAGGACAGTGTCGCTTCCTTCGCCGAGACAGACTACGGTCATTGTAAAGGATGCCCAGCTGGCGGAATCCTTCTGTTCGTACAGCGAGATCCGTGCTGCAGCTGACAAGGCAGGGCTTGAGGATGAGACCATCACAGGCTGGTCGGCGTGGGTGCGTTACCATGAAAAGACGGAAGATGGGGAGGCTGCTACGGATGGCGGACGGCAGGATTTTGTGCTGAAGACAGGGCTGCATCATACATATCTGTTCCGGAATATCTACGGCGGACTTGATACTATATATGCGACAGGAAACCGCGAGCTGTCTTCCGATGGTGAAGTTGTGACTTTTGTCAACGGACTGGTTGAAAGCGAACTGAGCAATGATGCGGTACGTTACTATGAGCAGAACAGCGGGTATATTGCTTCTCGTTCTGCTGCCAGATTCTGGCTGGATTTCATGGGGAGTGCCGAGCGATATATTTATGAAGATGGCCAGCTGCGGAAAATCATTGTCGATGAGAATGACACGAAATTGACGGAGGGGGAACTGTCATCGCTGAAATTCAAATGGCACTACGCAGATAGAAATAACGATTACAATATATGAAACGACAGCATTATAGAAGTGACCTGACACTGAAGGTCACGATGAAAAGGCCGGAGAATTCTGATGATGGCGGTGGGCAGGTGGCGATACCAGAACATGTGCGTCTGGAATATTTCGTTCCGGATGGACGCTCTAAAATCGTGGCTGAAAGAAATGGCGATAATATGGTGTTATGCAGGCTCGCGGAGGATGGCATGTCTTTGAAGGTTTTTCTGCCATTGTCACGGAAACCTCTTGGTTTAGGAAAATTGATGATGGTCATGACGGAATACTCTTTGGCCGATGGATTCCCTGACGATATTGAGGAAGTGCATAACCCTGTGGAAACCGGCATAATGCTCTGGAGCGGAGCTTCAGATGTCAAGACAGATTACGAGATATCATCTTCTGTAGGATATTCATCTGTCCGCTGGTCCGATATCACTGGCCGTCCTACGAAGCTGTCCGAGTTCGAGAACGACGGCGTGTTCATCACGAAAACTGACGTTCCGGTGATTGACGATGCGCTCGACACGGAATCGAAGAACGGGATAGAGAACGGTGTCGTGGCATCGGCTCTGAAGAAGATAAACGAGAGACTGTTCCCTCTTACACTGTCCGTATCGGGCTCCGCATCCTACGAGAAGGGCACATCGCATACGGTGGTGATAAGATGGACAATAAGACAGGGTGACGACACCATCGTGCCTGACTCGCTTACTGTGAACGGCAAGGCTGTGGACGTGTCATCTACATCATACACCGAGGAGCTTGTCGCATCTGACAAGACATATACAGTGGTATGCACTAAAGATGGAGTCACAAAGACGGCTTCAGCGTATATAAGGTTCTATGCTCCTACATACTACGGAGTGGTTGCCGACACCTATACGAAAGATACTGTCACCTTAGGCATGGTGGCTGCAATGAATAAGCTCATTGTGTCAGGAAAGACGTCAATAACCGTGTCGGATGTCGTTAATTCCAAGATTGTGTATGCATATCCGAAGACTTTCGGGCTTGTGTCATCGGTAAAGGACGGCAGCGGCTTCGAGAACATAACGGCATACGAGCATGGGGAGATTCAGATAGGCTCTGAGGCGTATTACCTGTACATACTCAAGAACTCTGTCACAATCACAAGTTCAACACAAAAATTCTCATAGGAAATGGCTACAGCTCTTACAGATAACTTCAGCTACCAGGGTTCCCTTCCGAACTTCGCAAGGGACAGGTTCGAGACCATCGCCGCCATGAAGGCCTATCCTGAATACTGCCTAGACGACGGGCACCTTTCCTTCTGCGAGGAGGACAGGAACACATACAAGTTCGACAGGCTCAACGACAGCGACGAGACGACTGGAAAATGGAGGCAGTTCGGCGGAATGGTCACGGTCGAGCAACTTCTTATAGAGAACTTCACGGTCGCAGCGAACCCGTCGAAAAATCTTGAGGTCATATACTACCTTAAGGCCATGCAGGGCAATCAGTATAACATATTTGCGGACTCTGACGTGAAATGGATAAACGGGGAGCCGCCCGTGGTGAAGGAGGAGAAGACGTATGTCATATCCGTTCTCAACAACTATGCGGTATGGGGGGAGTTCTGATATGAGCATGTTCAGGAACCTGCTTATGCAGCAGGCAGTCGGCAACGACATAAAGTTCTCCGACAGCAGTGTCACGATGGACACGTCAAAGAACGAGACAGAGAAGAAGACACGTGTGATTTCCAACACTGACTGGAAACTCGATGTTAAACTTTAATAATTTTTCAGATTATGGCAATTCCAAATTGGTTACAGGTCACTCCTAAGGAGGGCAGCAACAACAAGGAGATAACCCTTGTCGCGACAGCCCATACAGGTAGGAATGACAGAAGCGGTACCGTGGTAGGTACAACTTCAAAGAATGCGTCGGCATCGCTGCCTGTCACACAGACGGGACATGCCGTCTATATCACGCTCAAGACAGGGGAGACGGCGAAATCATGTACTATGATGGCCAACACGGTCACAATCGAGGGCACATCCAACTCGCCTGTGCTGAAGATTGCGTCAACTGCGACTGTAATCTCAGGCGTGACAGCCACACTTGCGGTCAACAGCGACGGTTCATCCACCTATGCAGCCGTTGCTGACTGGAACGGCATCATAAACACGTCAGTCCCCGAGACATACGGAAAGGATGCAGAATACTACTTCAAGATTACATTCAGCATTCCGGAGAACCAGACCCTGGCTGCAAGAAAGCATATCTTCACTCTGTCAAACGGCGACAAGGTATCTTCCGAACAGGCTACAATCACTCAGAATGCCGGATACTATACATATTCTGACATCACAATCTCGGCATTCAGCTATGGCGTTGCTGCAGCAAATGGAGGAACAGCCAAGCCTTCTGTATCATATTCCCAGACATACGGATGGAATGGAAGAACCTCCGGTGCTGGAACTTTGTCGAGCGGTGCAACATTATCCTACAGCGAGCCTAACGTGCTTGATGCAAACATGAAGGTTGACAAGACAACTGGAGAGTACGTTGTTGCAAGCAAGGGCACACAGATTTCAAATACAACAACTGTTACGACTGTAGAGGTCAAGGCTGTGCTGAATGGAAAGACAAAGACAGCCTCAGCCGCTGTTCAGCAGGCTGGAAACTATGTGAGCAGCATAGCTTTTGCCGCAAGCAATTTCAGCTACGGAAAGGTTGCGGCAGGTGGAACAAGTGCTACACCTCTCGCCCCGACACCTGGCGTGACATTTACATTCACATCCGGCTCGACATCCACAACAGCGCCTTCTGCAACATTCGGCTCGCTGTCTGTAGGGAAGAGCTTCAAGCTTGATGAGGTTAAGAACGGATTTACAGGGGTGGATACCTCCAGCGGTGTGCTTGCTGCCACATCACGCGGTACAGAAATCGGCAACGAGAGAACCTCAGGCTCTGTCATGGTGACATTCACCGGCACATGGACGCCTTCCGCATCCTACAATGCAGGAGGTGCAAAAGAAACAAGCAAGTCACTTTCAGCTACGTGTACGCAGAATGCAAACATCGTGACGGGCATCACCGTAGGTACTATAGCGTTCAGCTATCCTAACGTGCCTGCAGCGGGCTCAGAGACTATAGACCCGACATCGAATGTGCCGCTTACCTTCACATACTCATCCGGCTCCACTTCAACAAGTGCCCCTGACGGTGGAAAGTTTGTGTTCACGATGTCATACTCTCTTGCAACGGAGAATTACTTCTCGCTTGTTGACGGCGCAACAGGCCGTCTTAAATGTGCAGGCAGGGGCACGACAGAAGGCGCGGCAAGAAAATCCGGAGAGGTCACGTTGAGCTACAGCTGCACATTCACACATGATGAAGCCTATGGCGGAAGCAAGGTGGAGGCCAACGGCTCAGCCAAGGCACAGGCTACCCAGCAGGCCAATACAGTGACATACGGAGATGTTGTTCCTTCAGGCGACTATGCGGCTGCAAGCGATGATATTCCAGCATCAGGAGGTACACGTGCATCCATCAAGGCTGCAACTGCATCACAGACAAAGACCTACACATCAGGTTCATCTCTCTCATGTTCTGTCACCGCTTCATGGAGCACGGCGGTGAGCGCTACCACCCTCGGCACAACTGTAAAGTCAAGGACAAAGGTCGGGACACTTACCGTAACATGGGCTGGTGAAGGCTCGAAGAGCGCAACAAAGACCTATGAGGTTTATCAAGGTCTCAATGCCATCACCAGATACGGCGATGTCACAATCATGCAGACGACACCTGTTTCGCTTTCCGCAGACGGCCAGGACTATATCCTCAGCACGAAGATAAGCCAGAATATCGGTTATACCTCAGGCGCTATACGTGTTCTTGATACACCTACAAGTGTCAAGGTGGCTGTGAAGACTGCAAGCACCGGCTTCCACCTTGACGAGGATCTTCACATGGTATCTGTCGGGGTGAACCCTG
Organism: uncultured Bacteroidales bacterium; assembly: GCA_934691625.1. GTDB lineage: Bacteria > Bacteroidota > Bacteroidia > Bacteroidales > UBA932 > Cryptobacteroides. Next base: position 90,277 of record CAKUTA010000003.1, read on the forward strand.
GTGTCACAGAGAGGGGAACCTTTGTGGTCACTCTCTCCTGTGCCGGCGAGGGCAGCAAGACAGGCTCGAGGGACATCTCGTTCACACAGCAGGCGTCAACGTCTTATATCAACTTCAGCCCGAACACAATCACATTCGACGCTGCAGGCGGTACGAAGACCGTTACGCTCAACTCCAACGACTCCTGGACACTCGCCTAGGGTCTTTCCTAATCTCGGAGAGGGTGATACCTCTCCGGGGTTCCAATTAAAAAATGTAAAAGATATGGCAACAGCAGAACCAGGCTTCAGCTTTTCTCCGGTAAAAGGTACAGGTTCACAGATTATAAATATAACTGTGCCCAAGAACGCTGGGAACAAAAGGACATATACAATTACCGCAAAGACAGCAAACGGAAAGACCGCAACACTTACCGTGGTGCAGGAAGCGGCAGCTGCCTCCAGCACTCATATTGTCCTTCAATATACCGGGACCGCTGTACCTGCATCGTATGTGGGCAAGACCATCTATGTCGGTGACGGCAAGGACAGTGTGGAGTACTACGCAAAGTATGGAAAGATAGCATGGATATCTTCCTCTAAGATAGAGATAGACGTGTCCGACTACACCAAGTCGGATATACAGGGAATCTACGAAGACTTAAGCTGGGGTGACCTGTGTGAATATGACGAGCTGTACTTCGGCATCTCATCAGATGGCAAACCGGAAGCGTCATGGACGCCCATATTCAAGTGTGTGGACAATGGTGACTATGCGACAACGTCGAACAATCTGGCTGAGTCAATAAACGCATCATACGGAGGAACTTCTGCCACAATAGTATGCACATCGCTGATTGAAATCCCTTCAGTTACGCATAAGACACTTAAGCTGAAAGGCGGTTCATTCTGCGTCGGAAACCTTGATGATATAATAGACAGCATCTCTGGCAAGAATCTTACATTCACGCTGACTGATGATAACAGCTCAAATACTGTATCATTTACATGCAACAGCTATGAGATTACCATCTCCGAAAACAGCGGAACTGAAATTTCTTGGGATGACTATGACAATGTACAGGCATTCTACAGAACAATGTCCGGAGCTTCATTTTCACTTGAAGTCACAGATGATGACGGTAATACCATTGTTAACGAACCGACTATCAGCAAAGATGCTCTTGAAGTGTTTGCCTGTGACTTCGATTCACATGACACCACAATCGTATTTGAGTTTGGAAGGAAAGCAATATCATTCGAGGGCACTTTATATGTGAATGCCGACCAGTATATCAGTTCCTATGGATTGATCGGTGTATTTCTGAACTGCTCATCAGGAAACAGATACTTTGTGAAGACGCTGGAGTATAACTATGGTGCCCAGGATTCTATCAATCTTTTCGAACAGAGTGCTATAATAGAGATTGACGCGGATGACATACCTGAGAGCCTTGAGTTCGCCACTACAGATGACACATCGCTGTCTGATGTCGAGAACATAGATAACTATACTACTACAGTAAGCTATATACAGCCGAATAATGACGAGGCGGTTGTTAACGTGACGACATTGGAATATGCTATTCTTGTTGAGGGGCAGACTGTTTCATACGACAGCTGTATAAAATTCAGTGAGGTAATGTACTGTCCGGACATGTCAAGGATAGATTTCATCAACCAGAACGAATATGATAACTACTTCTGGTTCTATTGATTAACAATTAAACAATATAGTTATGATAAGCTTAGACAAAATGAAAAGATGGTCAAGGCTGCTGCGTGTTTTTTCCTGGATGTGGCAGCTGCCGCAGAACATTCTAGGCATTCTGTGCCTTCTTCTTGGCGGCTATAGCAAGCGAACCCTTGACGACTATCGTGACGGCAGGATTGTGTATTTCTTCAATCCGGATAGACGGGGCAGCATAACTCTCGGGGAATTCAGATTCCTCAATACGAACAAGATAGCCACTGTCCGTCATGAGTATGGACATACAAGGCAATCAAGGATGCTCGGGCCGCTGTATCTGATTTTCATCGGTCTCAATTCACTTATGCACGCATGGCTTCATGACTGCAAGGCGCATGGGCAGGAGTATGGGCATTTCTGGACGGAGAGATGGGCAGACAGGCTTGGAGGACAATGATATGGACTGGACAAGCATAATAATGACGCTGATAACCTCCGGGGCGTTCACGGCGATATACCTGCTGGGCGACCGGAAGACTTCTGCCGTGCTGGACAATGTGGGCAAGAGCATTGACCAGTGGAAGATCATCGTCGAGGAGTACAAGAATGAGAAGGAGGCTATGCAGGCGGACATCGACCGCAAGGACAGGAAGCTGGACAGCCTGTATAACCAGATTGGAGTGCTTCGTGACAGCAATGATAAACTGAGCTCGAAGGTGGCATATCTTTCGGTGATAAAGTGCACAGAGGTCGGCTGCGGCAAGCGGCAGCCTCCATTCGGCAGTGGACAGAAATCAAATGAAAAACAATTGACAGATGGGAACGATAAGTAAAGATTTTAGCTATAAGGAGTTCGAGACAAGCGCAGTTGCGGATAAGAAGGGCATCTGCAATGTCATAACTTCGTTCGAGGTGAGGGATTCGATATTGTCCCTTGTGGAGAACGTGCTTCAGCCTTTGCGTGACGCTTGTGGAAAGCCTTTGCATATCAACAGCGGCTACCGATGCGAGAAACTGAATGCTGCTGTGGGCGGAGTGCCGACGAGCCAGCACGTCAAGGGAGAGGCGGCGGACATTGCGGCTGAGAATCCAGCGGAGCTGGCAAGAATGGCCGTCAGTCTCGGTCTTCCGTTTGACCAGATGATTCTGTACCCAACGTTCGTTCATTTCAGCCACAAGTTAAACAGCGAACAGAGGGGACAGATTCTGTATAACTGGAGATATAAGGGGGAACGGTTATGAGGAATGCGCTGATTCTATTGTCAGTTCTGCTTCTGGCATCGTGCGGAGCGCTGAAGACGCAAGTGCAAACCGTATATGTCCGTGACACTGCCTATATCAGCAATGTGCAGGTGGATTCCGTCTATAAGCGGGATTCTGTCTTTCTCCGTGAGAAGAATGATACTGTGTATAAGTATGTCGAGAGAATCCTTGACAGGTACAGGCTCCTTCATGATACAATCTACCGCTGCAGGGTGGACTCGGTGTATATTGATAATGTCCGCGAAGTCAAGGTGGATAAACCACTGACCGCGTGGCAGCGGCTCCGCCTGGATGCTTTCTGGTGGCTCGTGGCCACAATCGGTGGCGTTCTATTATGGATTAACAGAAAAGGCTGCTCATGAAGCTATGATTTTCCTGGCGTCAGGAAATGACCATCTCGCGAGAATATGAAAAAGCTGATGGCTTGACAGATGTTATGGTTAAGATATTATGGTAATATTTCTATTAAATAATTTTGTCAATAATAGAAATATTACTACCTTTGCAATACCGAACAATACGCAATATGAAGTCGGATGAATTTCACAGATGGGTAGAACGAAATGGCTGGACATACTTAAGGAAAGCAGGTAGCCACGTAATCTACAAGAAAGGATCCAGAACTTATCCCGTCCCTTACCACGGATCCAAAGAAATGGGAACGGGACTTGTAAAAAAGATTAGCAAGGATATGGGGCTTAAATAAGCCCCTTTCCTCCAAAAACGCAGAATGATATGAAACAGATTTCAGCAATTATTGAGAGAGCTTCAGACGGAACATATTCCATCTATTGCAAGAACGAGATATTCTCTGGTATGGGCAACACAATTGAAGAAGCCAAGGCTGATATGCTTCAGCAGATGGAAATTTATAAGGCTACGGCTAAAGAGGAGGGGTTCAAGTATCCTGAGTTCTTGGATGGGGAGTTCACCATAACTTATACCGTCGATGCTTTGAGTCTTATGGATTTCTATCTCAGTAAGGGGTGGTTCTCTCTGGCCACCCTTGAAAAGGTTACGGGAATCTCACAGAAACAGCTTTGGGCATACGCACACGGGACGAAGCCAAGAAAGGCACAGGAGGATCGCATCCGCACGGGGCTCCAGAACATATCGAGAGATCTTGACGCCATATTTGCGTGATTGTTTGGTAGGCTTCACAAGGTGTCAGTCACGGCCCTCGGATTCGTTTCCGGGGGCTTTTGCTTTCATAAAATGAGAAAAAAGTTACAAAAAATGATAGAAAAATTTGGTAAAATGTAGGAAAATTCCTACTTTTGTAGTGCAATAATCAAGGTGCTCTATGAAATATAGCGAGTTAGAAAGGAAACTGCTCAAATTCGGATGTTACCCCACCGGGGAGCAGCAATGTGGGCATCCTGTGTGGTTCAGCCCAAAAACAAACAGAAAGTTTACGACAAGCAACCACAAGAATCAGGAGGTCGCAACGGGGACATTAAAATCAATTTTGAGGGATGCGGGGCTTAAATAGCCCCCCCCCTCTTGATTAAGGAGATATTGATATGGATAAAATTAAGGTTAAGGTATTTATCGAGAAAGCCGAGTGTGGGTATTCAGCATATATTGAAGATTCTCCACTCGAATTCGGCTGTATAGGAGAAGGTAAGACCGTAGAGGATACCATAAAGGATTTTCTTGGGGTATACGAAGGGATGAAGAAAAGCTATGAGCAGGAAGGCCATAAGGCTGCGGATGTTGAGTTTGAATTTTACTATGACACAGCAAGTTTCTTGTCAGAGTATGCCGGGGTGTTCTCCCTTTCCGGTCTTGAAAAGCTCACAGGAGTCAGCCAGGCTCAGCTTGGCCACTATCTTCACGGAAGACGCAAGCCGAGCCGCAAGACGATCAACAAGATCCAGAACGGTGTGAACCACTTCGCAAAGGAACTTACGGCCATAAAGTTCGCTTGATTATTGCACACAGGCAACGGCCACGGCCCTCGGAGAAATCCGGGGGCTTTTTCAGTCTATAATATCCACGTTCTTCAGGTCCTCGGCAGCTTTTCTGCGGTTCTTGCCGACATAGATTGAAGTCATCGCGATGGAACTGTGATCAGCCTGCTGCTGAACGGAGGTAAGGGCGATGCCTGAGCTTACCATGTTCGTGATGCCGGTGTCCTTCAGGGAATAGAACTGCAGCTCCATTGGAAACCCGCAAGCCGGGCGAACCACATCGTTCCAGAACTTGGCCAGCTTACGTGAACTTACCGGCTTTGCCCCTGGTCTGAAGTCATAGCCTGCATTATGGCTGAAAAGATAATTTTCTGGAACCGACAAGTCCAGTTCAGACAAGTATCTGACCATTGAATCCGGGATCGTCCTGTATGAGTCGTTGTCATTTTTCGCTATCTCACTCCGGATGTGTACGAGCTGCCTCCCTATATTGATGTCGCCACATTTCAGGAGTGCAATTTCTTTTGGCCTTATGAAGCAGCAATAGCACAGCAATACGATTACCAGGTATTGTATATTCTCCTTCTCAAGAAAGGCGATAAGCCGGTCGAGCTCTTCCTGGGTGAACATTCTCCGCATCTTTGCCGTCAGTCTCTTAGACTTCTTCCTGATATTGTCGAAAGGATTTCCTGATAGGTATTTCCGCTCCTTCATCCAGTTGAAAAGCGTCCTGTAGAATAGAAGGTAGTTGTTGTAAGTCCTTGGGGATACAGAAGATTCTATACAGTCCATGAACGATATCGCATCTGCTTCTGAGAACGAACATGCATAATATGATTCTGTGCTATATCCTTTTTCGTCTAGCCATTTCCTGAAAGTCTTGATGAAAGAACGGTAGCTTCTCATTGAATTCTCCTCGTTTTCCTTTTCCTTCACCTTGATGAATCTGTCCAATGCGCTGGACATCGTTTCATATCCGTTTGGCGCGGTCGCTTCCACGAAAGGATTCCAGCCCATCTTGAGCTTCAGATCCAGGGAGGCCATCAATTCCCTTGCGATTCTTTTTCTTTCATTTATTGAGACGATGCGGTTCAGCTTGATTCTTATCCGCTTCATTTTACCAGTTGAAGGCTGTCTGCAGCTGTAGGAGATATACCATATCTTGCCTTGCGTCAGTTTAGGCGGTATATACTCTATATAAGGAACTGGGGGAGAAAATAACATTTTTTTTCTTTGCACAGCTCCGCAAGGGTGTCGTACAATGAAAAAGCTTGTCCCGTCTTTGTCCCGTTTGTTTTGGGAAAATCGTGTAAGTCTATGATTTTCTGCGGGTTGCGGGATTTAGGCGGAGAGAAGGAGATTCGAACTCCTGATACCCTTTAGGGGTATACACGCTTTCCAGGCGTGCCTCTTAAGCCACTCGAGCATCTCTCCATAGTCGGTCCTGCCTTCGCGGCGGTTATCCGCTGGACAGGACTGCAAATATACGAATTATCTGTTAATCTACAATGTCTCCCGCTTCAGTTTCTCAACATATCTGTCAATGCGCCTCAGCTCACGCGGTATGTCGATGCTCTGCGGGCAACGCGGCTTGCACTGGCCGCAGCCGATGCAATGGTCTGCCTGGCGGACTGTCTCCACAGCCCTGTCGTAGCTGACCAGATAGCGCCTCTTAAGCCTCTGGAAATGCTCCTGCTCGCAACTCTGGGCGATATCTCCGGAATTCACGGCATCATTGTAATGACGGAAAATCGTCGGAATGTCAATACCGTAAGGACATGGCATGCAGTATGTGCATCCTGTGCATGGAACGGTCGGGTAGTTCTCCATGAGGTCCGCAATCTCCTTCAGGAACTCTATCTCCTCATCGTTCAAGGGCTTGAAGTGGCTGAAAGTCTCCACATTCTCGATAAGCGGCTCCATGGACGACATGCCGCTCAGCACAGTGAGCACATTCGGATATGAACCGCAGAAACGGAATGCCCATGAAGCGATGGACATCTGCGGCTCACGCTCCTTCATCTTCGTGGCGATTGCCTCAGGAAGCTTCGCAAGCCTTCCTCCGAGGAGCGGCTCCATGATGGTCGCAGGAATGTTCCTTTTCGCAAGCTCATCATAAAGATAATCGGCATTGATATTTATCGGAGCCTTTGCATGCTCCCAGTCCACATAGTTCATCTCTATCTGCACGAAATCCCAGTGGTACTTGTCATGCAGCGCAATGAACTGGTCGAAAGCCTCCTTGCGCCCGTGGAAAGAGAACCCGAGGTTGCGGATCCTTCCGGCCTCGCGCTCCTTCAGCATGAAATCAAGCAGCCCGTTGTTCACATACCTGTCCTCGAAACCCTTGAACCCCGATGTGCCGATGGCATGAAGCAGATAATAATCGAAATAATCGGTCCGCAGAGCCTCTTGAGAGTCATGGTACATCTTCAGTCCCGCTTCCCTGGACGAATTGTTGAAATTCGACAGTTTGGTCGCAACATAATATGAATCACGAGGATAGCGGCTCAATGCTATGCCGGCCGCCGCTTCCGACTGCCCCTGAAGATATGCCGGGGACGTATCATAATAATTGACCCCGTTCTTGTACGCATAATCCACCATCTCATTGACTGCCTCCTGGTCGATATGGTCCTTCCCGTCATCACCTTTCTTCATCGGCCACCTCATGCAGCCATAGCCGAGCAGCGACACCTTCTCGCCGTTCTTCGGGCTGGTTCTCATCTCCATCATGGCGTCCCCATTGTTCTGGCCCCCGTTTCCGGACACCCTAGACGAGCATCCTGTCAATGCTGCCGTCCCTGCTGCAAGAGCCCCTGCTCCGGCAGACTTAAGAAAATCTCTTCTATCCATATCGCTAGTCCTTCCTGTGGACACTGAGTCCGTTAACATGAATTGCACTGAATGGTCTTGACGGGCAGAGGAATTCACAAGCCCCGCAGCCGATGCACCTGCTCTCGTCCACTGCCGGAATCCGCAGCGAATCCTTGTCTGAAGGATCCTTCCTGACCATCATTATAGCCCCTGAAGGACAATGCCTTGCGCAGTTGCCGCACGATACCCCGTCCCTGTTCACGACGCATAGGTCGAGATCCACTTTCGCCGTCCCTATATGCATTGTCGTCTTTTCCTCGATGCTGTATGCCTTGATCGGGCCTGACGGACAGACTTGAGAGCATTTGTTGCACTCCACGCGGCACCATCCGCGCTCGTATGACATCTCAGGCTGCATCAGATGCTCCAGCGACGTCGAAGGACGCAGAACACCATTCGGACACTGTGAGACACATAGCTGGCAGGCGGTGCAATGCTGATAGAACTCCTTGACACTTAACGCTCCGAACGGCACCAGAGGAACTGTCCTCTCAGGGATCTTCTTTCCGATGACAGCTGCAAGCCCTCCGTCCACCTTCTTCTCCTGAGCACCCAGTGTCAATGCACCCAGTGTCAATGCTGTTGTTCCGATGAATGCCCGTCTGCCGTTGTCACCGCTTCCTGGGGCCACTCCCTTCTTGGCCTCAGCAGAACTTTTAGCCTTGCCTGCAGCACCGGAATCCTTGCCTGATGCTTTCCAGAATGGCTTGTACTTCATAGCCCCGAACTTGCAGGTGTCAATGCAGTCGAAGCAGTCTACGCATCTGCTGTAATCCACCTTGTGCTCCTTCAGGTCAATGCAGGCTGCCTTGCAATTTCTCTCGCAGAGGTGACATGTCTTGCATCTTGACTTGTCTATCACCGGACGGAAGATGGCGAAACGCGAGAAGAAGCTCAGCAGCGTCCCTACCGGGCAGATGGTGTTGCAGTATGTCCTTCCGTTGCGGGCGGCAAGGATATATACGGCAATGAATGTCACACATGCAATGATGAATGTCGGCAGGCTTCTTATCCATACTTCCTTGTGTTCGAATGCATAGCCGCCGGCCTTCTCCGCAATCCAGGCGCAGAGATTGTTCCCCCACATCCATATTGGAGCGAACAGGTTCTGGGCGATACGCCCGTAGGAGCTGTAAGGAGCCAGCAAGGCTACGAGGGCGTTGGCTCCCAGAATCATTGCGGCAATGAAGATGACGAAAACGCCATATCTGAGCCATTTCTTTTCGGGAGACCAGCTGAACTGTTTCTTATGGCGTTTCCTCCAGCCTTTGTTTGTCGCCATGACGACGTCCTGGAAAATGCCCATAGGGCAGATGATAGAGCAATATACCCTTCCGAAAATCAGCGTCAGCAGAAGCAGCACTATGACAATGATTTCGTTAAGAGCCAATGCCGCCGGAAGAAACTGGATTTTTGCGAGCCAGCCGAACCATCTGGTCATCAGGCCGGAAAAGTCCAGGAACAGGAACGTGCACAGGATGAACACTATTCCCGCAAGAATGATACGGATTCTTTTTAGCATAAGCCTTTGATTGTTGTAAGTTATTTGAGTAACAGTCTTGGAGACAATTTTTAATTCAATATGACAAGCACCGGTGCAGGATGGCTGAACTCAAGCCTGACCTTGTCACTGTCCGCCACATTCAGTGTGGCTTTCCACCAGTTATCAAAAATCACACCTGATGTCTGCCATTTCAGCCCTTGTGACGTGATCTTGAGAGTGCTGTCAGGTGAGAAGATGGATACCTCCCTCCCTTCTCCAGGGAAGAATGAGCCGCTGCCGGTCATGGCAAATGCTGTAGTCCAGTCGGATACCATATCTACAGCTAGCTCCTCAGGTATCTTCAGCCCTGCCAGCAGCTCAGGGGCTTTCAGCCCGCTGATTTCTTTCGCGTATTCCATGAGGTATGAGAGGTTGCCTATCGTATGGTCTTCACGCATGCCTCCGGCACCAAGTATATGGATGGTGTCCACATCATGGTACTTTTCCAGGACATGGCGGAATGCCTTGTTCAAATCATTGTATTCCTGCTCCTCCACATGTACCAGGATGTCTGCAAATCTTTTCTGCAGCGATGCCGGCAGCGAGTCCATGTCACCGATGATGGCATCTGGCAGCCGCTCATGTCCATGGATCTTTGCACCTCGCCGCATATATGTAGCTGCGGCACCGTCGCAGCAGAATATATAGTCCGCTGATTTTATGAGATATAGCGGATATCCCCGTTTCGGAAATTCCCCGTTGCATATTATTGCTGCCGTTGCCATTATTTCTTCTGTATTATGCTGAGACCATGCCTTATAGGGAGAATGACCGTCTCCACTTCAGGGTCTGAAGCCGCCAGGTCATTGAAGCTCACGATCCCCGCCGTCTGCTTGTCCTCCGGTACATGTTCGGCATATACTTTCCCGTCCCACAGGACATCGTCGGCGAGGATGAATCCTCCGGAACGGGTCAATGCCAATGCATGTCTGTAATAGTCAGGGTATTCTCTCTTGTTCGCGTCAATGAAGGTGATGTCGTAGAGCTTCTTTCCTTCCTGTCCGCGCATGAACTCCAGGGCATCGCCGATATGGAGCGAGACCTTGTCCTCTACGCCAGCCCTTTCAAATCCCTCCAGGATGAGGTCCTCCAGCTCGTCGTTTATCTCCAGTGTGTCAATGTGCCCGTCTTCTGGCATGCCGAGAGCCATGCAGATTGCCGAATATCCGGTGAATGTCCCGATTTCCAGGACATTGCGAGGGGCGAGCATGCGCATCAGCATATACAGGAAAGCCCCCTGGGTGCGCCCGGAAAGCATCCTTGGGTAGTTTGTCCTGATATTTGTCTGGCGCTCAAGCCAGTCCAGGGCATCGTTGCTGAACGAGCAATGCGTGTCAATGTATTTCTCCAGCGGAGTGGTCATCTCACTACTAATTTATGTCTGATTATGTGTGGAAAGGTATTCCCTTTATGGCGTCTGTCGGCAGCCTGTGTCCCATGCTCCCGTGTTACCCTCTCCTCGGGAGATGGGCTATTTTTCTAAATTTCCGTAACTAGCTAAGTTACAAATATTTAATGTTTTTCAAAATAGCGTATGAGCCGATTTTGGAAAACGTTAAGATATTGATACTTAAGCGATTAATAAAAACATGCACTTTATAGCATTACGAGAGTGCTGGTACGGCCTGGGGCGAAAATGCGGCACGCCATGTCACGTATCTCCGCGGCCGTGATAGCCTCTATCTGCTGCCTGGTCTCCTCGGATGACGGCACCATGCCATAGGAGAGAAGGCTCTTCCCCATGCTGAGACACTGCGCCTCGCCATTATCGGAACTTATGGCAAGCTGGCCGAGCAGCTGCTTCTTGGCTGCATGCAGCTTCCTCTCCGACAGCTCCGTCTCCTGCAGCTTTGCCACTTCACGGCTTATTGCTCCTAGGCATTTCTCCAGGTTCTCCCTCTCGCAGCCGAGAGATATTGCCAGTATTCCAGTGTCCGAATATTGGGTATAGGAACTCTCCACGCCATAGACCCAGCCATGCTTCTCCCTCAGCACGCTGTTCAGTATGGAATTCATCGCCGGGCCTCCCAATATGTTGCTCATCAGCACTGTGGCATTACGCGCCCTCATCTCGTACAATGACGGGGCGAAGCCACCTACAACAGCATTCGCCTCGTGATTCTTCCTGTTAAGCACATCATTGAACACATTGTCCATCACCACAGAGGCGGGCCTGGAGGTCGCGTCCGTTACAGGTGCATTGTCCTCGAAAAACTTGCTGAACATCTTCAGCGCCGCAGCCTCCATCCTTTTCTCGTCAATGTCGGCCACGACAGTGAAAGCCATTGAGCCTGGAACGAACTTCTCCTTGACGAAACGCCTGAGTTCGTCCGCCGTGGTAGCCTTCACAGACCTGACAGTCCCGAGTATCGGCATTGACAGCGGATGCCCATGGAACAGATTCTCCTCGAACCTGTCATAGACATCGTCAGCCGGACTGTCCTTGTATGACTTTATCTCATCGATCACGACACCGCGCTCTGTATCCACTTCATTGTCCGGGAATGTTGCTGATGTGACGATTTCCATGAGCAGGGAAACGGCCTTTGGCAGGTCTTCCTTCAGCACTGTCGCATGAAGCACGATTTCCTCCTTGGTCGTGTACGCATTGAGCTCACCACCGAGCCTGTCGAGATAACCATTTATGACAGAGGAACTTTTGCTCTCCGTTCCCTTGAACAGCGTATGCTCTGTGAAATGTGCTATCCCGCTGTGGAACCCGGCCTCTGACCTGGTGCCGCAGTTGATGCCCAGCGAACAGTATGCTACCGCCGAGCCGCTTCTCTTTACCGCATACCTGATACCGCACTCCGCTTTTCCTGTAATCATAGTGCGCTGATTATCTTGTTTTTGCAATCTTCTTAAGGTCGCCCTTCAGGAAGCCGGAGTTCTCTTCCCCTGTGACCGTATGCTTCTTGTAGTAGAAAAGCTCGTGAGTTCTCGCATCAATGAGAATCTTCCAGCAGACTGCGCCCTTATGTGGCTCGTCTGGAGTGACAATGTAACTTATCAATGTCTTGCTGTCGCCTGCCAGGAAAAGGCTGTCCGCCTCGTCATCGCTTTCTATGTCAATGCCTTTCCTTTTCATCTTTGCACGGAATGCTGAGTCCACCTGCGGCGCGATATCGTCTTCCGCTATCACGGCCTTGCGCCCTGAAGATTTTCCGAGAGGCGTCACGTATGAACTGATGCCGGAGAAATTGCCATGAAGTGACTTCGCCACATAGCCCTGCATGATATCCACAAGACCCGGAAGCATTGCCGCCTCACGTCCTGACGGGAAGTCTGCGGCGCAGACAGGCATGCTTACCACTTCGACCATGTCATTGACAGTCTTTGCGGAGGTCTTGCCCTTCACGATAGTCAGCATTGTTATGCCCGGGGCGCTCTCCTTCTTGTACTTAACCTTCACCGGCAGCAGGAAGTAATATTCCTCGTTGTTTTTCAGCGCATTGAACTCATCCATGGAGCAGAACTCGAACGGCGACAGGCTCCATGTGTTGTTCAAAGCCTCGCGCAATACATGGTCGATGAAATGATTCCCTGAAAGGACCACCTTCATTGTCCTGGTCGTGAAATCGCTGAGCTTCTCCTTCCTGGTCGTGATCTGTGCCTGCGCGAAGACATTGACACTCATCATCAATGCCGTAATGAATATAGCGAACTTTTTCATCATCAATATGTTTTATATGACATCCGCGTCATGCTCCTGCTAAATGCGGCGGATAGTCATTGCGTGAAAAGCAAAGTTACAAAATTTATGTATATCTTTGTAGAGATTGTCCTGATTTGCACGCTGCTGCATGCGCAGGACAGAATGCCAATTGCTATGCCGGAAAATTCGCAATACATAGTTTCAGCGAGAAAGTACCGCCCGGATTCGTTTGAGGATCTTATCGGGCAGGACAACATTGTCAGGACCCTGAAGAATTCCATTGTCAGGGGAAAGCTGGCACACGCATATCTATTCTGCGGCCCGAGGGGCGTGGGCAAGACGAGCGCTGCCAGAATCTTTGCGAAGACAATAAACTGCGCGTCACCGACTGCCGATATGGAGCCTTGCGGACATTGCGAGTCGTGCGTGTCCTTTCAGGAAGGCCGTTCATATTGTATCCATGAACTTGATGCCGCCTCCAACAACGGAGTCGAGGATATCAAGACGCTGATGGACCAGGTGCAGATTCCTCCTCAGGTAGGGAAATACAGCGTATATATCATTGACGAGGTCCACATGCTTACGCAGTCCGCGTTCAATGCATTCCTGAAGACGCTGGAGGAGCCGCCGGCACATGCCATCTTCATTCTTGCCACTACCGAGAAGCACAAGATACTTCCGACAATCCTTTCGCGTTGCCAGACTTATGACTTCAACCGTATCAGCATCCCTGATATTGTCAGGAACTTGCGCGGAATAGCGACAAAGGAGAGCATCAGCATTGATGACGAGTCTCTTCATATCATAGCCAGGAAGGCGGACGGGGCAATGCGCGACGCCCTGACAATCTTCGACCAGACAGTTGCCTTCTGCGGCACGGATGTGAAGTACGAGGATGTGATAAGGAACCTCAATGTGCTGGACTACGAGCATTGCTTCCATCTTACGGAGGCGATGCTTGCAAATGACTATGGCTCAGCTCTGCTGGAGTGTGACAAGATATTGTCTAAAGGCTTCAATGCCTTATACTTCGTGTCTTCGCTCAGCACACATTTCAGAAACCTGATGGTGGCGAAGAACGGTGCGCTGGATGCCCTGCTGGAATTTCCGGATTCCTTGAAGCTGAAATATAAGGAGCAGGCGGACCGCTGCCAGCTGCAGTTCCTTTATGACGCGCTTTCAGTGACATCGCAGTGCGAGTCAGGATATAAGGAAAGCATCAATCCGCGTCTGCATATAGAATTTGCGCTGATGAAGCTGTGCTTCCTTACGGGAGGCCCTGTATCGCTGCGCCCTGCTGCTCAGGCACCTGCCACGCAGCAGAGATCGCAGCAGCTTCAGACCGCAGCAGCGCAGTCTCCTGCACATTCTGCGGAATCTGCACAGGCTTTACAGCCTGCCGCTTCACCGAAGCCTGCGGCTCCGGAACCTTCGGCTCAGGCTCATTCAGAGCCTTCTGAACCGGCAGGCTCTCCAGAGCCATCCGTACCTTCCGCAGCATCTGCTTCTGCTGATGCCGCAGCTGCCGAGGAAACACATGCGGCACCTGTACGCAGAAAACGTGTATCCAAATCGGCAGCCCTTTCTCTGGATGCCATAAAGGAGGAGCATACAGCATCGTCAGGTGAGAGCGCCTCGGAAAATCTTACTGACAGGATTCCTGATGACAAGGAAGTCTTCGAGCACTGGAAACTGCTTCCGGAGCAGTACAAGGCACGTCCGCGTCTTTATTCCACATTGGCGACAACAAAGGTCGTGGTCAAGCCGATGGGAGACTATAAGCTGCTGGAGTTCTATGTCATGAACCTGGCGCAGAAGAGCTGGGTGGAGCAGGAGCTGTTGAGAGAGCTGGAGGACAAGCTGCAGAAATCCATTGGGACTAGGAAGGTAAGGCTTGCAGTGGAAGTCATCCCTGAAGATAAGGTGGAGAAAAAGATATACATGCCTGAAGACAAGGCGAAGGCAATGATGGCCGGAAACGAGGAAATCGGTAATCTGGTGAAGGATTTCGACCTGGATGTTAAATAGATTCTAAATTTACGAAAATGAAGCTCCGTTGCGAAAATCTTGTTAAGAAATATGGTGTAAGGACTGTCGTGAAAGGCGTGTCCATGGAAGTTCAGCAGGGAGAAATCGTGGGATTTCTCGGCCCTAATGGCGCCGGCAAGACCACCAGCTTCTATATGATTACAGGGCAGATTGTTCCGAATGGCGGAAGGATCTATCTCGATGATGAGGACATTACAGACCTGCCGATGTACAAGCGCTCACTGAAAGGTGTCGGCTACCTTCCACAGGAGGCTTCCGTGTTCAGGAAGATGTCCGTCGAGGACAATATCATGTCGGTCATGGAGATGTCCGATATGACCAAGGCGGAGAGGCAGGAGCGCCTGGAGTCGCTGATTGACGAGTTCAACCTGTCGAAGGTCCGCAAGAGTCTCGGTATCCAGCTGTCCGGAGGTGAGCGCCGCCGCTGCGAGATTGCCAGGGCGCTTTCCATTGACCCTAAATTCATTCTGCTGGATGAGCCTTTCGCAGGTGTGGACCCTATTGCTGTGGAGGATATCCAGTACATCATCGCCAAGCTGAAGTACAAGAATATAGGTGTGATCATCACTGACCACAATGTCGGCGAGACAATGGCTATCATTGATCGTGCATATCTGCTTTACGAGGGTACCATTCTTCAGTCTGGCACTCCTGAAAAGCTTGCCAATGATGAGGATGTCCGCACGAAGTACCTGAGTTCGGGCTTTGTGCTGAAGCGTTCACCTGCCGTGGAAAAGGCCCGCCATGAGCATGCCGAGCTTGAGGCTGCACGTGCCGCCGCCAAGTCTGCTGCCGGGCAGGCTGCCATTTAAGAATTTGTGTGTGGAATGTAATCGGCTGACTGTTAGAATGTTAAACAAAATACTACTCTAGGTTTTCTGGAGTAGTATTTTGTTTAACTGGATATGAATCAAGGGCTTACGCTCCACGATGTTATCCTATGTTCACATAGTCGCGGATATCCTGCGGTGAGACAGGATTGCCTCCGAGGATCAGCAGACGCTCGACTACATTGCGCAGCTCGCGGATATTTCCTGTCCAGCTTTTTTCCTGCAGCATCTTGATGGCTTCCTGGGAGAATTCTTTCTTCGGCATCCCGGATTCGGTGCTGACCTGGGCATTGAAATAATTGATCAGCAGAGGGATATCATCTTTCCTGTCATCAAGAGACGGAACATGCAGCACGATAACGCTCAGACGGTGGTACAGGTCTTCCCTGAAGTTGCCTTTCTCGATTTCTGCACGCAGATCCTTGTTCGTGGCTGCGAGGACCCTGACATCCACTTCTATGTCCTTGTCGCTGCCGACACGTGAGAGCTTTTTCTCCTGCAGCACGCGCAGCACTTTTGCCTGTGCCGCCAGGCTCATGTCCCCGATTTCATCCAGGAACAATGTCCCTCCGTCAGCCTGCTCGAACTTTCCCTTGTGCTGCTTGATGGCTGAAGTGAATGCTCCTTTCTCATGGCCGAACAGCTCGCTTTCGATGAGCTCGGACGGGATGGCTGCGCAGTTCACTTCGATGTAAGGCATTGAGCTGCGGTTGCTCTGCTGATGCAGGCTTCTTGCCACAAGCTCCTTTCCCGAGCCGTTTGAACCGGTGATGAGCACACGGGCGTCTGTCGGTGCCACTTTCTCGATCATTTCCTTCAGATGCTTTATCGGTGCGGACTCGCCGATCATCTGCTGGCCGAACACTTTCTTCTTAAGATTTGTGTTCTCTGTTATGATCTGTGTGCGTTCTGTGGCATTCTTGATGGTGATGAGAATCCTGTTGAGGTCGAGTGGCTTCTGTATGAAGTCGAAGGCGCCTTTCTTTATGCACTCTACGGCCGTGTCAATGTCCCCGTGCCCTGATATCATTATGATCGCTGAATCAATGCCGTCCTTGCGCAGCTTCTCCAACACTTCGGTGCCTTCCATGTTAGGCATCTTGATGTCGCAGAAAATCACATCATAGCGTTCCTTTTCGGCCATCTCGATGGCTGTCGGACCGTCTTCCGCCACATCCACAGTATATCCTTCGTCTGAAAGAATCTCATTCAATGAATTTCTGATGGCTCTTTCGTCATCGACTATAAGTATCTTCATCTCACTACTACTTTAAATGTTAATCAATATATTAAGGCGATACCACTGTTTCGGTGCCCGTTCTGTGCGAGGGCTCCATGCCCCTGCGCTTTATCCACGTTACCCACACCCTAAATCCCTCTCCTCGGGAGCGGGACTTGCTGCCGCCTTTCAGGCTCTAACATCGGTATCCCTTCATTCTCACTACTACTTTAAATGTTAATCAATATATTAAGGTGATACCACTGTCCCGGTGTCCGTTCTGTGCGAGGGTTCCATGCCACTGCGCAATATAGCAAATATTGTTCTAGATTGTCCTGCTTCTTATTGCGCTTTCTGCCCTTTTTTCGGGAATCTGACAGTGAAGCATGCCCCCTGAAGCGAGAACGAACGGCTATAGAAGATCTCGCCTCCGCAACGCTCCAGGATATTGCGGCAGATCGCCAGCCCAAGCCCCGTACCGCTGCTCTTCGTGGTGAAGTTCGGCGTGAACAGACGGCCCCTGTTCTCATCCTTGATTCCAGGACCGTTGTCCTCCACCACAATATCATAGAACCCCTCTTTCGTGCTGTTCCTCACGGAAAGGATAATCTGCCCATGATGCGGCTCCAGTCCTGCCTCACGGTCTTCAGTCTGCTGGTTCTCGATTGCCTGTACGGCATTGGTCAGCAGATTCACGAACACACGTATCAGCTGAGGCTTAGGCCCCATCACTAGCGCATTCTTAAGCCCGAAATACTGGAACGTGATATTGTCCTTGTCATCGAACATGGAGATCTGGTCTGACGCCATGCTGTCGAGATCTATAGGCACCATCTCCTCGGTGTACAGTTTCGCGAAAGTAGAAAACTCATTGGCCGTATCCGTGAGGACATCTATGCTGTCCAGGACAAGCCTTGATATGTCGTCAAACTTGGTCTCCCAGCTCGGGTCGTTCCTGTTCTTCAGACGTATGAGCCTCTGTATCTGCAGCTTCATTGGAGTCAGCGGGTTCTTGATCTCATGTGCCACCTGGCGTGCCATCTCGCTCCACGCCCTTTCCCTTTCAGCCTGCGCCACCTGCTTGCCTGATTCTGAAAGGTCATGCACCATGAGATTGTACGCCCTTACCAGCCCGGAAATCTCATCCTCCTTATCATATATGATATATTCCAGTCCGGCAGTTCTCGCATATATCATCTTTCGTCCCATCTCGATGATAGGCCTGAACATCTTGTCCACCACGCGTGTGGTGAAGAACCTGGTGATTATCAGCAGGATAAAGAATACTGCCATGACGAACACCGAATGGAAAATCGCATCGGTCTTGAAAGAAAGGCCTGAATCGGTATATGGTGCACTCAGGATTGCCAGCACCTTGCCTTCATCATTGAACACCGGCGCATACATCGTATAGAAATTCCGTCCCCCGATATGCTCCTTGTGGATATAGTACCTCTTGTTGTTGTACATGATGTTCCGGTACGCATCATCATTGGTCCTGGAACCTATCACCATGTTCTCGAAAATCTCCGGCGCCGTTGTGTTGAACACCTTGCCTCCCGGGCTGTACAATGTTATGTCGGAGCGGGTGTAGCTTCCTATGTCATCAATTATTGCAGCCATGTCGTTTCCTGGCATGTCCCTGTACGAATGCAGTGATCTGGCCTTGTTCTCCATCAGCGACTGGATGGTGGAAATCTTGCTGCTCATCAGCCTCATGACATTGGCATCATTGCGCTTATAGACGAAGAACACCATGATGACACTCATTGTGACAAGCGTTGTCAGCATCGACAGGAAAAGTACAGTGTTTACCCTGGACTTGTAATAGTTCTTCTCGAAATCTCCACGCTTTTTCCGCTTCCACGCGCACAGGCTTATCCAGAAATAGGACAGAAGATATATGATGCTGGCAGCGAGAATGTACTGCAGGATGCTGTTTTTAGGGCGCGACAGAATCACCATCTCATCTGGTGCAACATTGCTGAAGAAATGCACATAGGATCCGGTTGTCTGCCTGTCGGAGTCAAATGTCCTGCCGCCGTCCTTGAACTTTCCTGTCAATATCGTAGGATATGGATAATCGCCCTTATAGCTTACCAGTTTCCCGTCAATGTATTTGGCGTATGAGTATAATGGCGGTATGATTACAGAGCCAGGTGTCCCGGAATCCAGTATGAATGAATACCCACGCTCCTCACGGTCCGCTTTCGAATTGATCCCGAGAAGCATCTTCATTGACCCCTTGTCCGGCGTGTAATAGACGAACATTCCTGCGTACTGGGCACGCCCGTTGGCATTGCGGCTGTAGCAGAAACGCGAATCTGCTGCAATCTGTTCCCCATTCAGAATTCGTTCATCAATGAAACGCAGCACCTGCGGGTCAGATGTCTTGTCTTTGTACAGGTACAGGCTCACATCATAATCCTTGGATATACGGCTCATGTAAGTCTCTGTTATTCTGTTCAATATGACCCTGTAGTCCCTGGTGGCAAAAATCACTTCCGGTATGGAATTGTCAGACTCTATGACCTTCTCGATGCCTCGCAGCTGCAGCTCCAGCCCCAGATCCCTGTCTATCGACAAGCGGTTTATCCAGATCTCCTCCCGTCCGTACTCCTTTTCGCTTCCAAGTATGGAGAACATGCTCAGGAAATATGCAGCGCATAGAAGCGAGAAGATGGAACGCCCCGTTCTTGAGAACATGTTGTACTTCGGCCCGGAAAGATAATGCACAGGGACCCTTATCACCTGCAGGGCGAGTGGTATGACTGACGCCAATGCCAGGTATGATGCGTATATATATAATGTATATCTTCCGAGCTGCGTAATCTTGTACAGCTCAAGCCCGATATTGGAGTTCTGGATGAGGCTGCGGAATGTGCAGGTGATGTAGCACAGCAGCAATACACAGATAACCAATGTTATACCTGTAAGCCATGCGGCTCTGCGTGCGGCATTCTTCTCGAATATGTATTCCTGAAGATCGCGCCTTACCATGTAGATGGAGAAGAAGACAAGGGTTATCCACAGATTTATTATGAGGACTGCGCCCAATGAGTAGAATACCGTTCCGTCCGCGTAGATCGTCGGCGAGAAAAGGGATGATGATCCCTGCATGCCGTAGCCGAAAAAGTAGAAGGCCAGGAATATCAATGTCAATGCTCCCAAGGACATGCACAGCACATGCCGGTTCCTGTTGAAATGCAGGTACAGCATGATGCCCAGAATGAGGAACGTCACAGAGAACCATACCATTGTTGTATCCGGAAGGATAGGCATGACCCTCGTCGTCTCCTGGATTATCTTCATCAGCGGGTAGCCGTTTACGGAGATGACTGAGCCCCCGCTGTAGCTTATAGGCTGCAGCGAGAACCTGTCGGAAAGCCTGAACTTGGGATTTACACCATTTATTGATCTGGTGTCCAGGGTGTTCCGTATCTCCAGCCCTCCGATTATCCTACACCCTCCGTGCCCCTGCATTGCCTTGACCAGATACCATTTGGGGCCGATGTTCATGAACTTTACAGTAGTGTCCGCATCGGAAAGCGGCGAGACGAGATTGTACCTGAGATTGGTGAATCGCTGCACCACCACGCGGTCGCCGATATCGTCATTGTCCAGCGAAAACTGGTTGCACCATGACTGTAGCGAATCGCCTGCGTACCTGTACACGACCATGTCCTCCGGGAGTCCGTCCAGCTTCAGCCATTCTGCGGGGGATTCCGAAATCGCAGTCATCATGTATGACTCCAGCTTGCTGAACCTTCTGTTCACTGAACTGGTGAAATGTCGTGCGGCAAATTCGGAGAAGTCCGCTCTCCTGTTCAGGAATATGTTCGCGATTATTGTCAATGCCGCGACGGCAAAGAATATCAGTCCTGCATTCTTTCCTGCAAGCGAGCGGAGAAACCGCATTGTCCTGTTTTTTATCATCCCGCTATTCATGGTGATAAGGTTCCCCCTTTATTATGGTGAACGCCCTGTACAGCTGTTCTGTGAAGATGGTCCTGACCATCTGGTGCGAAAACGTCATTCTGGAGAGGGACATCATTGAATTTGCACGGTCATATACCTTTTTTGAAAAGCCGTAGGCGCCACCTATGACAAATGCGATGTTACGCCCGCTGCTCGCCATCTTGTTCTGGAGATACGAGGCGAATTCGATGGAACGAAACTCTTTTCCATGCTCGTCCAGCAGGATCACGTCATCCGCCGGGCGTATCATGCCAAGGATCAGGTCGCCTTCCTTTTCCTTGATCTGCTCCCTGGAGAGAGACGATGCGTTCTTCAGCTCAGGTATCTCGCTGACTGCAAACTGTATATAATGGGAAAGGCGCCCAGTGTACAACTCGAGTCCTTCCTTCACCCATTTCACATCTGTCTTTCCGACGGTTATCAATGTTATCTTCATCTGTAATTTCTCCACACATGACAAAGATAATGAAATTTTAGAAGCAGTCTTGAAATTATTATCTGAAGGTTTGAGGGGGGGATCATGGCTTTCCCGGTCATTCCAGAACGGCTTCCTGTGTCCGCGGCTCGGATTTTGCAAACAGAATGCCCGGCTGAATGATAATGACGGAAAACATGAAGATAGATAAACTGCTGATATTCGTTTCTGTAGTGGCTGCACTATGCTGCGGCCACAGGGCTTGTGCGCAGAGCGAGGGATATGACGTTTTCATTCCGATAGCCAAATATATCCGTCTCGGTGACGCGGAGAAGCTGTCTGCATGGTTTGACGACAGCCTGGAGATATCCATAATCTCCAACACCAGTGATTCCAGCAGGAACCAGGCGAAGCAGATTCTCAAGTCATTCTTCGACAGCTATTCCCCGCGAGGGTTCGATATCACGCATACGGCAGGGCGCTCCAATATGAAATATGCCATAGGACGCCTCAGTGCGGGGGGCGAGTCATTCGAAGTGACTATTTTCGTCACGTTCAAGCAGGACTCATACAAGATACAGCAGTTGAAAATATTGCGGGAAAAATAAAAAAATCCTATTTTTGCCACAAACCGACCGAACTGATGCACGTCCCAGATATAATCATAGCAATAGACGGATATTCATCCACAGGCAAAAGCTCCTTTGCCAAACTCATAGCGAAAGAATTCTCGTTCCTCTACCTGGATTCAGGCGCATTGTACAGGGCAGTGACGCTGTATGCGATGGAACATGGCATGGTTCTTCCTGACGGAAGCATTGACATTCCTGCTCTTGACGCGGCCCTCCCTTCACTGGACATCCATTTCGAATATGCTCCGGAAGGCAGCCACACATTTATAGGCAGTGAATGCGTTGACTCTAAAATCCGTACCATCGAGGTATCGTCCCATGTCAGCCCGGTGGCTGTGATTCCTGAGGTGCGCAGATACGTTGACAGGAAACTGGTGGAGTATGGCAGGAACAAGCGCATCGTGATGGACGGACGTGATATCGGGACTTCTGTGTTTCCTGATGCCGACCTCAAGATTTTTATGGTGGCTGAGGACAATGTACGTGCGGAACGCCGTCTTAAGGAGATGAAGGCTGCCGGGCAGAATCCTGACTTCAATGAGGTCCTTGAGAATCTGAAGACGCGCGACTATATAGATTCACACAGGGAGACATCCCCGTTGCGGCAGGCTCCCGATGCGGTTGTCCTGGATAATACGGATATGACCCTTGAGGATCAGATGGACTGGATCCGCCATCTTGTAAAGGAGAGGTTCGGAGAGTAGGAGCTATGGCAATTTCTGTGGAAATCGATCCGGATTCCGGGTTCTGCGGGGGAGTGATACGGGCTGTGAGCCGTGCAGGAGAGTTCCTCGCGGATGCCGGTCATTCGAAACTGTATTCTCTCGGCTCGATAGTTCACAATGAGGCTGAACTGTCAAGGCTCGGCAAGGCTGGGCTGGTGACAATCGGAATTGACGGCATGATGTCGCTGCATGCAGGGGATAGCCTTCTTATCCGTGCACATGGTGAACCTCCATCCACATACAGGCTGGCTGAAAAGCTCGGTCTGGAAATCATTGACTGCACCTGCCCCGTCGTGCTGAATCTGCAGAAAAGTATCAGGGAGGCGTATGCGCGTGTCAAGGATACAGGCGGGCAGATAATAATCTTCGGAAAGGTCGGGCATGCCGAGGTTCTCGGACTGCTTGGGCAGGTGGATGAGGATGCCATTGTGATAGAGAACATGGATATGTTTACAGATGCTCTGTCCTCTGGCAAGATACGTCTGGACAGTCCTGTGGAGATATTCTCGCAGACTACGAAGAGCCCGGCTGAGTATTCGGCGATATGCTGTGCCCTGCTGGAGGCGATGGCCCGTGAACATGAGCTTTCTGTGGAACGTTTCCGCGGAACAGGTCTTCTGACCGTGCATGATACAATCTGCCGGCAGGTGGCTAAGAGACACGAGTGCTTGTCGGAGTTTGCATTGGGGCATGACATCATAATCTTCGTCTCAGGCAGCGAGAGCTCGAATGGCAAGGTGCTGTGCAATCTCTGCCGCTCCCTGAATATCAGGACGTATCATGTCAATGATGAGAACGGGATACGTCCTGAGTGGTTCCGCTCGGATGACTGCGCTGGTGTCTGCGGGGCGACATCCACGCCTAAATGGCTTCTTGGAGCAGTGGCAGCCCGTATCCTTGCACTGAACAGCGTCTAGGCTTCTATGTCTATTTTCTCTTAATCTGAAGATACTTGTTTTTTCCGCTTACAAATTACCTCATCTTCTTCCCTGCTCTTCAGGCCAGATAGGTACCGCTATCTTCTCCGAAGACTTGGTCGAATCTGAAGTTTTGCCCTCTCAAACCTTCAGATAATAATTTCATAACAGCTTCTTCTGCTGAAAATTTTGCAGTTTGCCGGCATTTTCATAAATTTGCGCCGTCAAATGTCTGACTGAAACAATTTTATATATATTATATGGCAACAACAGCTGATTTCAAAAACGGAATGTACCTGAATTTCAACGGCAAACCTTGCATGCTTGTTTATTTCCAGCATGTGAAGCCGGGAAAGGGGCCAGCATTCGTAAAGACTAAACTCCGTAACCTTGAGAACGGACGTATCCTTGAGAATACTTTCACCGCTGGAGCAAAAGTGGATACAATCAATGTGGAGAGACGTCCATACCAGTTCCTTTATGAGGATGAGGACGGATTCAACTTCATGCACGAGGAGACTTTCGAGCAGATTCACCTTCCAAAGGATGTTGTGGAGAATGCCGACCTCATGAAGGAGGGACAGCATGTGGAAATGATGTTCGTGGTCGATGATGAGAGATGCCTTACCTGCGAGCTTCCGACATACGTTACCCTGAAGGTTACATATACAGAGCCTGCTGTGAAGGGCAACACCGCTTCCACAAGTGCCCTCAAGGAGTGCACACTTGAGACCGGTGCCAAGATCATGGTTCCTCTGTTCATCAACCAGGATGATGTTATCACAGTGAACACCACCGACCGCTCATACGGCCAGCGTGTATAAGGATCTGCTTTCGGATATATTGAAAACGGGCTGCTCATTTCTGGGCGGCCCGTTTTTTTTCACTGCACCAATTCCGGCTTAGCTTTTTAGGTGTGAAAACAGCTCTATTGTACATACGGAAAACTGGTGCGTGGAGCGTAATAATCTGATTTATAATGAACTAAATAAAATACTACTCCGTGCTTCCTGGAGTAGAAAAATAGTTAATGAATTATTAATCAGAGAATTATGCTCCACAAGAAAAATCAAGTTCTCTCAAGAGACAGAAATAAAAGAAGGAGCGGCATGGGCATCGTTGGCCATCGTCGGCCGCCAGGCCCACATCCCCCATAATGGGGGACAGAGGGGGAAATTAAAGTTCTCTCGAGAGACAGAAATAAAAGAAGGAGTAGCTCCTTCTTTTATTTCTGTCTCATAAACATCTGTACCGGGCAGCCGGTGAGGTCGAAATGCTCCCGCAGCTTGTTCTCTAGAAACCGCTTGTACGGATCCTTTATATACTGCGGCAGATTGCAGAAGAACGCAAACGCCGGAAACCGTGTCGGCAGCTGGGTCATATACTTGATCTTCACCAGCTTGCCCTTCCACATCGGAGGTGGGTAGTTCTCGATTTCAGGAAGCATCGCATCCATGAGCTTCGAGGTGCTTACCTTGCGCGAATAATTGTCCCATACATGGGCGACTTCATTCAGCACATCCATGATTCTCTGCTTCTTCAGCACAGAAGTGAAAATGATAGGCACGTCACTGAACGGAGCGATACGAGCCCTCAGTCCCTTGGTGTATTCTGCAAGCGTATTGCTTTCCTTCTCGAAAAGATCCCACTTGTTCACCACGAGCACACATCCCTTGCGGTTCTTCTTGATAAGATTGAAAATGTTCATGTCCTGCGCCTCCATTCCGGTAGTTGCATCGATCATCATGATGCACACGTCGCTGTGCTCGATAGCCCTGATTGAACGCATCACGGAATAGAACTCCAGGTCTTCGTTGACCCTGTTCTTCTTCCTGATCCCGGCAGTGTCCACAAACATGAATTCATGTCCGAACTTGTTGTAGTATGATGAAATTGAATCCCTTGTGGTGCCTGCAACGGAAGTCACTATATTCCTGTCCTCCCCGAGAAGAGCATTGGTGAGGGAAGACTTTCCGACATTCGGCTTCCCGACGATGGTGATTCTCGGCACTCCAGGGTGCTCATCTTCAGCCTCCGTATCTTCCGGCAGCCTCTTCAGCATCTCGTCCAGAAGGTCACCCGTGCCGCTTCCGTTAGCTGAAGATATGCTCCATATCTCCCCGAGGCCGAGTGCATAGAACTGGTACGTGTCGAAAACCTTCTCCCCGGAATCCACCTTGTTGACAGCTACGACCACAGGCTTCCCGCTTCTTCTGAGCAGGTCTGCAATCTCCGAGTCATAGTCGGTTATGCCTGTGGATGCCTCCACCATGAACAATATCAAGTCCGCCTCTTCTATGGCAATGACCACCTGCTTTCTGATTTCCTCCTCGAATACATCATCTGAACCGGATGTGTAACCTCCGGTATCCACCACAGAAAACTCCTTTCCGCACCATTCGCACTTGCCGTAATGCCTGTCGCGTGTCACGCCTGCGGTTTCATCTACAATGGCCTGCCTCATGCCTACGAGGCGGTTGAAAAGTGTGGACTTGCCGACGTTAGGGCGTCCTACAATTGCTACTAGACTCATCTTTTGTTACATCTTTTAATATCTTCTCTCACGAGTAGATTGTTTTTCCCGTATCCCGGGCTTCCATATTATTCAGGGCGGCTGCCCTTGTCCTCGGCCTTCTTCTCCAGAGGGTATAGGCCGCACCCTATGCAGGCATCGCTGTATGTCCCGGAGCATGATGCATCGGAATCTTTCTTGCTGTACATCCTGGAGAATCTTTCGTCATCCTCCTCCCTCATGCATCTGATGCCCAGCTTCTTCATGTTCTCGTTGGAGCCAACATCGGTCTGCGGGAACTGGCCGTTCTTGCGGAATATGATGTTGAAGCACATCCCGGCGACCCCGAATCCGATAATTATCAATGCTGCCAGAAATACTTTCATGCTGACTGTCCTGTTTAGAAGCTGTTTTGAAATGATTCTGCAAATATACAACTAAATTTTTAGAAGTTGTTTTGAAATGATTATCTGAAGGTTTGAGAGGGCAAACTTCAGGTTCAACAGGGGATTCGGGAAAAGATAGCGGTGTCTGTCTGACTTGAAGACTCGGGAAGAAAATGAAGGAATTTTACCTCAAACATCTTTTCAATCATTTCAAAACAACTTCTTAAAGTCTTCTGAGGTTTGATTTTGCTATCGCTCCCGGACACCGTTCATGGACTCGTTTCCGACATTCAGAGAACCCGGCAGTATGACACCGTCCCGATATGCACACGGCGCTCGAAGAAGAACATAGCGCCACCCAGATACGCAGGGTGCCCGTGGAGCATAAGTGGATGAGCCATAAGTGATTAAACAAATCTCTACTCCAAGCTTTCTGGAGTAGAGATTTGTTTAATCTATTGGATAGCAATGGTTTGCGCTCCACGATGAACAGCTATGTGCTGCGGCGGAGCGCCATGCCCGCGTATGTGCTAGAAGATGAACTCAGGGCTGATCGGCTCGTTGTCGCAGACCTTGCGGATGATTCTTGCGAAGGTCTCTGTCATTGACACCACCTTTATCTTGCTCTTGTCCACATTCGGATCGTTCGTAAGAGGAATTGTATCAGTTACATACACCTCGGAAAGCTTGGAAGCATTAATCCTGTCGTATGCAGGTCCTGAAAGAATCGCATGGGTCGCGCAGGCACGCACGCTCTTCGCACCCTTCTCGATGAGGATGTCAGCAGCCTTTGTCAATGTCCCTGCGGTATCTATCATATCGTCCACGATAACGACATTCTTGCCCTCGACCTCTCCGATTGCGGTGATGGAAGCGACGACATTGGCTCTCTCCCTGGACTTGTGGCAGATTATTACCGGGCAGGCGAGATCCTTTGCGTATGCATTGGCCCTCTTCGCACCTCCCATATCAGGAGCTGCAATCGCAAGATTCTCTATGTTAAGCGATTTCAGGTAAGGTATGAACACCTTGCTTGCATATATATGATCCACCGGAATGTCGAAGAAGCCCTGGATCTGGTCTGCATGGAGATCGCATGTCATGATGCGGTCAACGCCGGCGGCACACAGAAGATTGGCTACGAGCTTTGCCCCGATTGACACTCTAGGCTTGTCCTTCCTGTCCTGTCTTGCCCATCCGAAATAAGGCATTACAGCGATAACCTTGTAGGCTGAAGCTCTTTTGGCTGCATCGATTGTCAGAAGAAGCTCCATGAGGTTCTCTGCCGGCGGGAATGTGGACTGGAGCACGAAGACTGTGGCTCCACGTACACTCTCTGTGAAAGACGGCTGGAACTCACCGTCACTGAAGACAGTGACTTCGGAATCTCCGAGGTGGATAGTTCCCTCGCCTTCCGGCTGTAGTTTGTTCAGTTCGTTAACGACCTTTGCGGCAAAGTCTCTGGAGGCCCTGCAGGCAAACAATTCCATTTTGTGTTCGGTGTTCATTATTTGAAATATTGGTTTGTTCTCTGGTATCTTGCGGCTGCGTCCGGTGAACTATTGTGAAACCTCTGCAGGCCCATCCTGCTCTTTCAGCACCATCCCTATATAGTCCAGAATCTCATCCTTGCCGAGCCCTGTATTTGATGAACTCACGAAACAGAGCGGAAGCTCGTCCCAGAACTCGCCAAGCTGCTCCTTGTCCCGCTCCAGCTGTGCCGCCCTTGCCACAGGCCCCAGCTTGTCCCCCTTGGTGAAGATGATGGCGAACGGTATGTCGCTTTCTCCAAGCTCATTAAGGAAGTCCATGTCTATCTTGCCGATGTCATGCCTGATGTCGATAAGTACGAACAGCATGACCATCTCCTCCGAATGGTTCAGATAGTCACGGATGACATCCTGGAGCTTGGCCCTTTCCTTGTCAGGAAGCTTTGCAAAGCCGTAGCCAGGGAGGTCCACGAGATACCAGCTGTCATTTATGAGGAAATGGTTCACCAGCCTGGTCTTGCCAGGAGTCCCGGAAGTCATGGCAAGCTTTCCGTTTCCGCAAAGCATATTTATCAATGAGGATTTTCCGACATTGGATCTTCCGATGAAAGCAAATTCGGGCAGTTTCCTGGCCGGTTTCTGCGATATCTGCGTGCTGCTGCCCGCAAATTTCGCGCTGGAGATTTTCATGTTCGGTTTCATCGGGTGAAAGTTTCTGTAAAACTGTTCTAATTATATATTTTTACAAAAAGCTTTGCAAAGATAACAAAAAACATGAGACCGGACACCCTATTGTGAATGTTTTGTTATCTTTTGCCTCATTTGGCAAATAAACCGCTTGCCGATTTTGATTTGACCAAAAGCAATCGTAAATTTGAAGGAATACATGATTAATGACAAAGAGCTGTTTTGAGATGATTGAAAAGTTGTTTGAGGTAAAATTCCTTCATCTTCGTCCCGAGTCTTCAGGGCAGATAGACACCGCTATCTTCTCCGGATTCTCTGTTGAACCTGAAGCTTTTTCCAATCAAACCTTCGGATAATAATTTAAAACAGTTTCAAAGAATACGGAATATGGACAGGAATGTCATAGACTTATATACATTGCAGACAAACCTGAGGACCGTGCTGGAGGACTCCTTCCCTTCTAAACTATGGGTGAAGGCTGAAATCAGCGCTGTCAAGGCCCGGGCTGGCGGTCACTGCTACCTGGAGCTTTCTCAGACATCCCCCTCGGGACTGGTGGCGAAAGCCACGGCCATCATCTGGGGCTCAAAATTCAGGATGCTCGCCCCATATTTTCAGTCTGTCACAGGAATACCTCTCCAGGAAGGAATCAATGTCCTTGTACATGTGCAGGTCAGCTACAGCCAGCTGTATGGCCTCTCATTGATAATAGATGACATTGACCCTGAATACACTGTCGGAGACAAGGAGCGAGAACGTCAGGAAACGATTGAGAGGCTGCGCCGTGAAGGACTCCTGGACAGGCAGAAAAAGCTGGAGCTGGCGCCGCTCCCTTACAGGCTCGCCGTGATATCTGCCCCGGATGCCGCAGGATACAGGGACTTCATGCGACATCTGCATGAAAATGAATATGGCTTTGTCTACCATACGGATCTCTTTGAAGCTGTGATGCAGGGAGCAGCCGCCCCATCATCCATTGCGGAAGCGATCGCAGCGGCATCCTCGGCAAGCCCGTCGTACGATGCCGTGCTGATATTAAGAGGCGGAGGCGCAAAGCTGGACCTTGCATGCTTCGATGACTATGAAGTGGCGGCGGCGATAGCAAGATGCCCCGTACCGGTGCTGACAGCTGTCGGGCATGACCAGGATTATCATATCTGTGACATGACGGCGTGGGAATATGTGAAGACACCGACAGCTCTCGCAGATGTGTTTCTGGATATATACGCAGCTGAAGACCAGTCACTTATATCATACAGCTCGCGTCTGAGGACGGCATTCCTGAACAAGGTCTCGCTCATGTCCTCGGAAATCGACCTGCTGGAAGCACGGATTCTCGGCGCGGATCCACGGAAGATCCTGTCCAGGGGATATGTGCTGGTGCTGGACGGAAAAGGCGTGGTAATGAAAAGCGCCTCCGGAAGCAAGGCCGGGGACAATGTCACCGTAATGTTTGCCGACGGACGGCTGGACTGCACAATAAACTCCTGCAAAACAGAGAAATAGAATATGGATAAATTCGATTATAAGAAAGCTGTCGATGAACTGGAGAAAATCGCGGTGAAAGTTGAGGACCCATCAACAGGGCTTGACGACATTGACAGATACGTTAAACGCTCCGGCGAGCTTATTGCCTCATGCCGGGCGTACCTTCGTTCAGTAAGGGATAAGGCAGATACTATGGACACAATGTAGAAATTCATTATGGCACGACATTCTTGGATATATGACACTGACCCTTACCTCGCCCCGTACAAGGATGCGATTGACGCCAGGCATGCACGAATTGAAGCCGAGCACGACAGAATCGCCGTTGACGGGTCCCTGTCGAAGGGCCTTAATAACCATCTCTATTACGGATTGCACAGGGAAGCCGGCGGAAACTGGATCTTCCGTGAATGGGCCCCGAATGCAAGCCGTATATATCTTATAGGTGAGTTCAACAACTGGAAACGTACCTCTGCCTATGCGCTGGAGCCTGTTGGCGGAGGAAACTGGGAAATCCGCCTTCCGGCAATGTTCCTGCACCATGGTGAGCTATACAAGCTGTTCATCGAATGGCCGGGCGGAGGCGGCGAACGTCTGCCATCATACGTGAGGCGGGTCGTGCAGGACCCTGTTACCAAGGTCTTCTCGGCTCAGGTGTGGGAGCCTGCGGAACCGTATGTGTGGAAACACGGAAGCCCTGGTCCAAGACCTCATCCTCTTATATATGAATGCCATATAGGCATGAGCTCCGAGGAGGAGAAGGTCGCTACATTCGAGGATTTCAGACGCGATGTCCTTCCCCATGTGGAGGAGCTTGGATATGACACGCTGCAGATCATGGCATTGCAGGAACACCCGTATTACGGCTCATTCGGATACCAGGTGTCGAACTTCTACGCCCTGTCCTCACGCTTCGGCACGCCGGAGGAATTCAAGCGCCTGGTGGACGATGCTCATTCACGCGGTATAGCCGTGGTGATGGACATCGTGCATTCGCATAGTGTGGACAACGAGGCTGAAGGGCTGAGCTTCTTTGACGGAAGAGAGGACCTGTATTTCTATAGGGGCAGCCAGGGACGCCATCCTGCATGGGGCTCCAGGTGTTTCGACTATGGCAAATCTGAGACGAAATATTTTCTTCTGTCGAACTGCAAGTTCTGGATGGAGGAATATCATCTGGACGGCTTCCGCTTCGACGGTGTGACAAGCATGCTGTACTGGAACCACGGGCTGGGCAAGGACTTCACAGGATATGACAGCTATTTCAATGATGGAGTGGACGAGAATGCCGTGGTATATCTGGCGCTCGCAGCAATGCTTACGAAAGAGCTCAATCCTGACGCTATAACCATCGCCGAGGACATGAGCGGTATGGCTGGACTTGCCGCGCCTTTCGAATCCGGTGGAATGGGCTTTGACTTCCGCATGGCCATGGGCATCGCCGACCACTGGATAAAGTGGCTGAAGGAGAAAAGCGATGAGCAGTGGAGCATGGGCGAGATTTGGTGGGAGCTTACGAACAAGCGGCAGGACGAGAAGACCATCAGCTACGCGGAGTGCCATGACCAGGCGCTTGTCGGTGACAAGACATTGATATTCCGTCTGATGGACAAGGAGATGTACACTGCAATGAACGTGGATTCCCATAGTCTCGTGGTGGACAGGGGCATTGCACTTCACAAGCTTATCCGTCTGGTCACACTTGCGACAGCCGGAGACGGGTACCTGAACTTCATGGGCAATGAATTCGGACATCCGGAATGGATTGACTTTCCTAGGGCCGGAAACGGATGGTCATATAAATATGCACGGAGACAGTGGTCATTGTGCCGCCCCGGCTACCTGAGATATAAGTATCTCATGAATTTCGATGAGGATATGATACACCTGTTCCGGGATTCCGGGCTGCTTGCATTCAAGCCAGAGCTGATCAGGGCCGATGAGGAAAAGAAAGTATTGATATTCCGGCGTGGAAATTATATATTTGCATTCGACTTCAATCCTTCCGGATCTTTTTCCGGATATGCTTTTGAAGCCCCTGCGGGGGACTGGAAGCTGGTGCTTGATTCTGATGAAAAGCGCTATGACGGCTTCGCTAGACTAATGACCGGAGAACTTCATCACGCGGATACGGACCTGACAGTTTATCTGCCGAGCCGGTGTGCGCTTATATTTGTGAAACAGAATAAATAGGATAATATGGCATTTCTGA
This sequence comes from uncultured Bacteroidales bacterium, assembly GCA_934691625.1. Lineage (GTDB taxonomy): Bacteria > Bacteroidota > Bacteroidia > Bacteroidales > UBA932 > Cryptobacteroides. Next base: position 122,736 of record CAKUTA010000003.1, read on the forward strand.
AATTCAACAAGGCTGAGCTTGTGAATCTGTCGTATTCATTGAAACGGGAGATCATCTGCGCAAACAAGACAGGTGCCTACTGCAACACCTCCATTGTCACGTGCAACACAAGACGTTATCATGGCCTTCTGGGAGTACCTGTGGATAATTTCGGAGGCGGCAAGTATATGCTGCTGTCGTCAGTGGACGAGAGCCTTTCGGTGAACGGGAAGATGTTCAACCTGGGCATCCACTGCTACGGGGATATCTACGAGCCTAGAGGGCATAAATATATCGTGGATTTCATGGCGGATCCGATACCTTCCGTCATCTACAGGGTGGGCGAGATGGAATTTGTCAAGAGCATCATGCTTGTCCCTGACAAGGACCAGGTGATGATACGCTACGAGCTGCGCAGGTCGCCTGCCGAGGTGGAGCTGTACCTGAAGCCTTTCCTGGCGTTCAGGAACATCCATAGCCTTACGAAGCAGAACCCTGAAGCCCGCACAGATTACGAAGATATACGGAACGGCGTGTCTTTCAATATGTACAAGGGCTTCCCTGATCTCAACCTTCAGCTGAATACATCCGATTTCGGGTTCAAGTATTCGCCGTACTGGTATAACGGCATCACATATTCCGACGAAGCACGCCGCGGATTCGAATGTAAGGAAGACCTGTTCGTCCCGGGTTCGTTCATCATGAAGATGAAGGAAGGTGACGCGATAATACTCTCGGCCTCTGTCGAGGAGGAGAATCCGAGAGTGATAACCAGAAAGTTCAATTCTGTGCTGAAGGGCATGAGGGGAATCGGAAGCTATCATGACCAGCTTCTTCACTGTGCCGACCTGCTGATATGTGACAGGAACGGGCGGAAAAGGATAACGGCAGGATTTTCATGGCTTTACACCGGACTGCTGAGGGAAACATTGTTCTCTCTTCCTGGACTTGCCGTCTGTACCGGACGGTTCTCCGATTTCGAGGAGATCCTGGACAACCTCATTGCGGACAATGAAGAACGTTTCTACTCCAGGACGACCCAGGTCGAGGCCCCTCTGATGCTTGCTCCTGTGCTGCAGGAATATATTAATGCCGGGGTCCCGGAGAAAAAGGTGTGGGACAAATACGGAGATGTCGTCAAGAAAGTCATAGAAAGCTATGCCCCTGGCCGAAGAAAGGAGATATCGCTCCAGCCAAACGGCCTCCTATGGGCACAGAAGGACAGGACGGCATTGACCTGGATGAACGCCTATGTGGACGGATATCCTGTGACTGAGAGAACCGGATATCAGGTGGAGACCAATGCCTTCTGGTATGACATGCTTTGCTTCGCCATAGAGATGGAAAGCAAGTACGGTAAGAAGGGCAGCGGATTCGTTGAGGATTGGACACCTGTGCGGGATCTTGTCAAGGAGAACTATCAGAAGATGTTCTGGATGCCTGATAAGGGATATTTGGCTGATTATGTGGATAATAATGGTCAGAATACGGATGTCCGCCCTAATCAGCTCTTCGCTATGGCTGTGTTCCACCAGCCGGTGGACGATTCTGTCCTTGGAAGTATAATGAATGTCGTGGACAGGGAGCTCGTCACATCCCGGGGAATAAGGACATTGTCCCCTAGGGATATGAAATACAGGGGCGTGTATGAAGGCACGCAGAGAGAACGTGACTCTGCCTATCATCAGGGATGCGCATGGCCTGCGCTTCTGCTGCCTTATGCCCGCATCAAGTTCAGAATGCATGGAGCGGCGTATTGCAGCCGTGCGGAAAGACTTATTGAGGGCTTCTATGATGACCTCTATAAGCATGGTGTCGGCACCTTCTCCGAACTGTATGACGGAGATCCTCCTCATGAGCCGCACGGAGCCATTTCTTCGGCAATGAGCACGTCCGCTCTTCTTTATGTGGAAAGTCTGATCAATAAATATAAGGAGAAAAGATAATGAGAGTGCTGATGTTCGGATGGGAATTCCCTCCACATATCGCCGGCGGACTGGGAACAGCCTGCTATGGTATTGTAAAGGGACTGGCTCACAACGGGGTTCAGACAATGTTTGTGATGCCTTCAGCCTCAGGCGACGAGGACAGAAACGCCGCTGACATAATAAATGCCAGCGATGTGCCTATAGAGATGACCGGCTCCATGAATGTGGATGACTTTCTGGATAAGGTGCAGTTCGTACATATCGGCACCAATATGGTTCCTTACCTGGATCCGGAGGAATTTCATGCGCTGGTGGAGGAGGACAGGAAACGTCAGGTACGTGATTTCTCGGTACATTATGGACGCACATACAAGTTCTCCGGAAAATATGGCTCAAACCTTATGGAGGAGGTGGCAAGATATGCCATGGTCGGCGGAACCATTGCCATGACGCATAAGGGTGAGTTCGATGTCATACATGCCCATGACTGGCTTACATATATGGCAGGAATTGCTGCGAAACGCCTTTCGGGGAAGCCGCTGGTGGTGCATGTGCATGCCACTTCATTCGACAGAAGCAGTGACAACAATATCGACACCCGTGTCTATGATATAGAGAAACGTGGAATGGAGGCTGCCGACAAGGTGATAACCGTCAGCGACCTGACCAGGAACATTGTCATAACCAAGTACGGGATAGACCCTTCCAAGGTGGTTACAGTCCATAATGCGGTGGATTTCAGCGGAAGAAGCGAAGTCAGGGCCGAGAGGGGTGTGAAGGAGAAAGTTGTCACCTTCCTCGGACGTATCACGTTCCAGAAAGGTCCTGAATATTTCATTGAGGCAGCTGCCAAGGTGCTCAAGAAATGCGACAATGTCCGTTTTGTGATGGCCGGAAGCGGTGACATGATGAACCGTTCCATCCGTCAGGTGGCAAGGCTCGGGATTTCAGACAGGTTTCATTTCACAGGATTTCTCCGTGGTGCGGAGGTCCAGAAGATGTTCGCGCTGTCGGATGTCTATGTGATGCCGTCAGTATCCGAGCCATTCGGCATATCCCCGCTGGAGGCAATGCGTTCAGGGGTGCCGTCCATAATCTCCAGGCAGTCAGGCGCTGCCGAGGTCCTGAAATACGCCTTCAAGGTGGATTTCTGGGATGTCGATGCCATGGCTGACGAGATTTATGCTCTGTTGCAGTATCCTGCTCTTGCGGAGTTCGCATCCAGATATGGCTATGATGAGGTGAACACCCTCAAGTGGAACAACGCCGCTGCCAAGATAAAAAGCGTTTATGAATCAGTGATAAAGTAAAAAACTAGAGATATGAGTAAAAAAAGTCTGTGCCTGTATTTCCAGATTCACCAGCCTGCAAGACTGAGGCTTTACAGGTTCTTCGATATAGGAAAGGATTCTCATTACTATGATGACTTTACGAACAGGACTATCCTCCGCAGGGTTTCCGACCTTTGCTACCTGCCGATGAACAGCCTTCTGCTCGAGCTTATAAAAAAATATAACGGAGAGTTCAAGGTGGCATTCTCCATCTCCGGCTCTGCCTTGGAGCAGTTCGACAGGTATGCCCCGGAAGCTATCGACAGCTTCCGCATGCTTGCCGATACAGGGTGCGTCGAATTCCTCTGCGAAACATATTACCACTCTCTTGCCTCGCTGGCATCGGAGGCGGAATTCAGGCATCAGGTGCTGAAGCACAAGGAAGCCATAGAGCATTATTTCGGTGTCACCCCTGTGACATTCAGAAATACGGAGCTTATCTATTCGGACTCGATAGGTGCCCAGGTATATGACATGGGTTTCCATACTATGCTGACAGAAGGAGCAAAGCATATTCTTGCATGGCGCAGCCCGGATTTCGTATATTCAGACGTGAGACAGCCGAGGCTTAAGCTCCTGCTGAGGAACTATGAGTTCAGCGACGATATCGCTTTCCGTTTCTCCGACAGGGGATGGAAAGAATGGCCGCTTACGGGAGACAAGTTCCTGGCATGGATGAAGAACGAGGTGGCAGCTTCCGGTGATGTCATAAACCTCTTCATGGATTACGAGACATTCGGGGAGCATCAGAGCGCATCTACAGGCATCTTCGAATTCATGAAGTATCTGCCTGAGGCAGTTACAAAGGACGGGACATTCACTTTCGCCACACCTTCGGAAGTCGTAAAGCATTGCAAGCCTGTATCCGAGCTCGAAGTTCCGGAGCCTATCTCGTGGGCTGATGAGGAGCGCGATGTCACAGCATGGCTCGGCAATGAGCTTCAGCAGGAGGCGTTCAACAAGCTTTATGGACTGTATGAGAAGATAGCCCTTATAAACAGCCCTGACATGTTCAATGAATTCGGGCACCTTCAGGAGAGCGACCACTTCTATTATATGTGCACCAAGTTCTTCTCCGACGGGGAGGTACATAAATATTTCAACCCTTACGACACTCCTTACGAGGCATTCATAAACTATATGAACGTTTTGAGTGATTTTATTATCAGGGTAAATGATGAATATTCCGCAACAGTTGCTAACTTTGCGGCTTCAAAGGACTCGGAAGTCAATCCGGAGGCAAAACCTGCGGCACCTGAAAAAACTGTCAGAAAGCGTACTGCGGCGGTGAGGAAGACTGCTGCTAAACCGTCTGCAGAAAGCAAGGCAGGGCGGAAGACGGTGAAAAAACCTGCGAAGACTACAGCAAAGGCTGTTAAACCTGCAGGAAAATCCGTAAAAAAGAAGATTGAAGAATAATGACGAAAGAACTGAACAAACCTGATTATCTGTTTGAGGTCAGCTGGGAGGTATGCAACAAGGTGGGCGGAATTTACACCGTCATTGCCACCAAATCCCTTTTCCTCAAATCACAGCTGAATAGGCATCATATTCTTATCGGTCCTGACGTGTGGATGGATACGGATGCAAATCCGGACTTCCAGGAAGATCCGCAGCTCTGGCAGGACTGGCGTCTGGAAGCTGCGAAGAGTGGCCTCAGAATGAGAATAGGAAGATGGAACGTACCTGGTAATCCTGTTGCCATACTGGTGGATTTCAAGCAGTTCCTTACCGAGCAGGATTGGATTCTCGGCAAATACTGGGAAGTTTTCGGAGTGGACTCCATTACCGGAAACTGGGATTATAAGGAGTCTGCATTGTTCGGATATGTATCCGGAAAGGTGATAGAGAGCTACTATAGCTTTTTCCTCTCATCTTCAGACAAGGTCGTGGCTCAGTTCCATGAGTGGCAGACAGGGGCGGGCGTGCTCTACTTGAAGTACAAGAAGCTGCCTGTCGCCACGGTGTTCACTACGCATGCCACTGTGCTGGGACGCTGCCTGGCGGGAAACAACATGCCTCTCTATGACTCTATGGAGTCCTACAATGCAGATGAGAAGGCTCGTCAGTTCAATGTCATGGCTATGTATTCCCTCGAAAGGAAGTCTGCAGAGAATGCCGATGTGTTCACTACTGTCAGCGAGATAACTGCCAGGGAATGTGAGCATTTCCTCGGCCGCCCTGTCGATGTGGTGACCCCTAACGGATTCGAGAACAGCTTTACCCCTTCTACGGACGAGGAATATTCGCAGAAACGTGATGCCGCCCGTAGAAGGCTGCGGCAGGTGGCTGCGGCAATGTCAGGCACGGAAGTGGCTGAAGATGCGGTCCTTATCGGAATCGGTGGACGTTATGAGTACAGGAACAAGGGCATTGATGTCTTCATTGATGCCGTAGGCAAGATAAAGGACTCGGATTTCCGCGGAAAGCAGATTCATGCATTCATCATGATCCCTTCCGGGCATAACGGTGCGGATCGCGATCTCGTGGCGAAACTCTCCGGAAACGGCAGCGCGGACTACAGGACGCAGGTGTCCCACTACCTTATGAACCCTGAATATGACCAGATAACAAGACGTTTCAGGGATCTCGGGCTGGACAATGCTTCAGAATCCAATATAAAGGTGTATTTCATTCCGTCATATCTTAACGGTGCGGATGGCGTGTTCAACATGAAATACTATGACCTTCTCATCGGAATGGATCTCACATTGTTCCCGTCATACTACGAGCCTTGGGGTTATACCCCGCTGGAGAGCCTTGCGTTCCGTGTCCCTACATTGACGACGACCCTTGCCGGTTTCGGCCTCTGGGTGGACACCCATTACAACAAGGAACATCCTGGAATCAAGGTCGTGGAGCGTAACGACAGCAACTACTTCGAAGTTGTGGATGCTGTGGCGGACCGAATCCGCGAGATCGCACTGCTCATGGATGACCAGCGTGAAGAATATATGGACAATGCGAAGGATGTTTCCTCTATCGCATTGTGGGAAAATCAGATACAATATTATCAGGAGGCGTACTCAAAGGCTATAGACAAGGTGGTCGCAGTTAACGGAGCTTTCCCTGAATCAGTAGAAAAACCAATTATGACATACGAAAAACTTCCTATCAGTACACCTTCATGGAAGAGTGTTATGGTGACCAGGCATTTGCCTGACGCATTGAGCGGACTTGAGGTTCTTTCCAAGAACCTCTGGTGGTGCTGGAATGAAAGTGCCAAATCATTGTTCAAGGCCATTGACCCTGCGGTCTGGCATAATGCTGGTCATAATCCGATGGCTGTGCTTGACACTGTGAGCCTGAAGAGGTTCAATGACCTCAGCAAGGATGCCGCCTTTATGGGACAGTACCAGAGCGTAATGCAGGAGTTCAATGACTATATGGCGCTTAAGGCGGACAGAAAGGATCCTTCCATCGGATATTTCTGTATGGAGTATGGCCTGGATTCCTCCCTCAGCATCTACTCGGGCGGTCTCGGCATTCTTGCCGGCGACTATCTGAAGGAGACCAGCGACATGAATGTGAACCTGGTGGCTGTCGGACTGCTTTACCGCTACGGATATTTCACACAGGTACTCTCGGCGCAGGGCGACCAGGTGGCTAAATATGATGCGCAGAACTTCTCCAAGATTCCGGCAAGCCCGGTAATGGACAAGGACGGCAACTGGGTTACCGCCAGCGTGGCATTCCCTGGCCGTACCATCACAGCCCGTATATGGAAGGTCGCTGTGGGCAGGACAGACCTGTATCTGCTTGATACTGACTATGAGGCCAATATTGAAGAGGACCGTCAGGTGACATATCACCTTTATGGCGGCGACTGGGAGAACAGGCTTAAGCAGGAGCTGCTTCTTGGTGTCGGCGGTGTCCGCGCCCTACGCGCATTGGGGCTGAACCCTCAGGTGTATCATTGCAATGAAGGTCATGCGGCATTCATCGGTCTGGAGCGTCTTCGCGAATATATCCAGAATGACAATCTTGAATTCCCTGAGGCTCTGGAGGTTGTGCGTGCATCATCATTGTTCACGACCCATACCCCGGTTCCTGCAGGCCACGATGCTTTCGACGAGGGCATGCTCCGCAAGTATATAGGACATTATCCGCAGCGCCTGAAGATCGACTGGGAGACAATGATGGGACTCGGCAAGCTGAACGGCTCTGATGTGAACGAGAAGTTCTCCATGAGCATCCTTGCCGCCAATATATCGCAGAATGTCAACGGCGTGTCCATGCTTCACGGAAAGGTGAGCCAGGAAATCTTCTCCAACATGTATCCTGGATATCTTCCGGAGGAGCTGTATATCAGCTATGTGACTAACGGAGTGCATTATCCTACATGGGCTGCCAGGGAGTGGAAGGCCATTCATGCCAAGGTGTTCGGCCCGGAATTCCAGACTCATCACTATGACAAGAAATGCTTCGAGGGAATCTATAAGGTTTCCGATGACGAGATATGGAATACGAGGAAGGTGCTCAAGAAGACTCTTATTGACGTGGTCAAGGAAAAGCTTTCAAACCCGGCTGTGGCAAACCACTATTCTCCAGGACAGGTGGTCACGATCAAGGAGACGCTACGCGACGATGTTCTTACAATCGGATTTGCAAGACGTTTCGCCACATACAAGCGTGCGACATTGCTCTTCTCCGACCTTGACAGGCTTGATTCCATCGTGAACAATCCTAAGATGCCTGTGCAGTTCCTGTTCGCGGGAAAGGCTCATCCTGCAGACAAGGCGGGACAGGACCTTATCCGTCAGATCGTGGAAATCTCCAAGCAGCCTAGGTTCATCGGGAAGATAGTGTTCGTGCCTGGCTATGACATCTCTCTTGCAAAGAGGCTTGTACAGGGCGTGGATGTATGGATGAACAATCCTACAAGGCCGCAGGAGGCTTCCGGAACATCTGGAGAAAAGGCTGCAATGAACGGAGTGATGCATTTCTCCGTACTTGACGGCTGGTGGGTCGAGGGATACAAGAAGGGCGCCGGCTGGGCTTTGCCTCTCGAGAAGACCTATGATGATCAGAATTACCAGAATGAGCTGGACGCAGCTACTATCTATACGACTATAGAGAACGAGATCGCTCCTCTATATTATGACGTGGACAAGGCTACAGGCCATTCGGAGGGGTGGATCGAGTATATCAGAAACACTGTGGCTCAGGTGGCATGCAACTTTACCACAAACAGGATGCTTACCGACTATGTGAACCAGTATTATGCTCCGCAGTCCGTCCGTGCGGCAAGCCTTATCGCTGATAACTATAAGGTTGCGCGTGAGATCGCGGCATGGAAGAAGCATGTGCGCAGGGAGTGGCCGAATATCGAGGTCATTTCATATACCCAGCCTGATTCTTCATATTCGCTGTCACAGAACAATGTCCTGAAGGCGGAGGTCCTTCTCAATATCAGCGACCTGAAGCCTGAGGATATCGGTGTGGAGATGCTGTTCGCCGTTTCCGACAGCAAGGGCAAGCTCCATATCCAGGACAAGTGTGATTTCAATGTCGTTGAGGTGAAGGGCGGCGTGGTCAAGTACCAGACTTCCATTCTCCCTGAGAGAACAGGAATGTATCAGGTGGCCACCCGAATCTATCCAAAGAACCCGCTTCTGCCTCATAGACAGGACTTCGGACTTGTGAGATGGTTATAGCGACCGGATTTTTTGACGGTGTCCATCTTGGGCACCGTTTTATTTTACGTCAGCTCGTCCAGGAGGCGAAGATGCGTAATGACGGAAGCATGGTCGTTACATTCTGGCCGCATCCGCGCAATGTCCTTCAGGATGATGCCCGCAATCTGCGGCTGCTGACGTCCATGGATGAGAAGAAGGCATTGATAAGAAGTATCGGCGTGGAGCATATCGAGGTTCTCCCGTTTTCTAGGGAGTTCTGCCGGCATACGACCGAGGAATATCTCAGGGACTATATCTCCGGGCGTTTCGGAGGCAAGGCTGTGCTTATAGGATATGATAACCGTATCGGTTCCGATATGCGGACTCCGGAGGAGACGGCGGAGATTGCGCAGCGCCTGGGACTGGATGTTATCAGACCTGAGAGCTTCGTCACGGAATCAGGTATTGTCATAAGCTCGACCAAGATACGGGCGGTGCTGACGGCTGGTGATATAGAGATGGCGAACTCGATGCTCGGGTATCAGTATCAGCTTTATGGCGTGGTCGTCTCCGGCAACAGGCTCGGGCATACCATCGGCTTTCCGACAGCGAATATGCAGCTGTACGAGCCTCTGAAAATGGTTCCGGGAAACGGCGTCTATCTGGTGAGGGTGGAGACTCTGGGAAATGTCTATGACGGGATGTGCAATATAGGCGTGCGTCCTACGCTTGGCTCAGGGAATGCCCTTACCATCGAGACCAATATATTCGGCTTCAATGATGACATATATGGTCTGGATATACGTCTGTCATTTGTCAGGAAGATACGGAATGAGGTGAAGTTCAATGACTTCTCTCTCTTGGCCTCGCAGCTTGACAGGGATCGTGCATTATGCATGGCCTGGCTGGCAGGGGCGCATGAGTGATGTGGTGTTTCTGAACCGTTTTTGAAAACAGCGAAAAATGCGTATCTTTACGGAAAGGAGATAACAGCTATGGATCTTTTCGACATATTGTGGCTGATAGTCTGCATCGGGCTTCCTGTCGTTTCGGGCATTGCGTCAACGGTGCAGAAGAAAAAGTCCGGTAAGGGCGCATCGGTGCATAGTACGGGCAAGCCAGCCGTAGCAGCTGCCACTCCGAAGCCTGTGCCGGTCACGAAGAAGCAGCCTGTCACGTCAAGGACGCAGGTGGACATGGGGGAGATTGCAGCAGGGGCCATCGGTGAAGAAAAAACCGTGGAATGCTCTGATAAAGAACGCATTGATCCGGAAAAGCTGGTTATCTATACGGCGATAATGAACCCTAAATTCAAGGAATTTTGACCGGGTTGTCAGAAAATTGACTATATTTGCATAGAATATATCAGGGTTCTGCCGGTTGGCGGGACTCATTTTTTAGTTATTGAGAAGAAGCCTGTCCAGATTGCCGTCAAGGTGGCGGACACGGTTTCGGAAAGAATTGTTAAAAACTTTAATATTATGGCAGAAGTTCATTATATGACCCAGGAAGGTCTTGACAAGCTGAAGAAGGATCTTGCTGACTCGCTTGCACAGCGTCCTGTCATTTCTGCGGCTATCGCAGAGGCGAGGGAGAAGGGCGACTTGTCCGAGAATGCGGAGTATGATGCCGCAAGGGATGCGCAGGCATTGCTTGAACTCAAGATTGCAAACCTGAAGAATCTCGTGGCCAACGCCAAGGTTATCGACGAGTCTCAGATCGGCACGGATAAAGTGCAGATGATGAATAAGGTGAAGGTGGAGAACATTGCGATGAAGAAGGTCATGGAGTTCACTATCGTTGGTGAGACCGAGGCTGACTTTGCTCATGGCAAGCTTGCTTCCACGACACCTATCGCGAAGGCTCTTCTCGGTCATTCTAAGGGGGAGATTGTCGAGGCGAATGTCCCGTCCGGGGTTATGAAGTTCAAGATTCTGGATATAACACTCTAGGCTATGGCGACTATCTTCACTAGAATTGCCAAGGGGGAGATCCCTTCTTACAAGGTGGCTGAAAATGAGGATTTCTACGCATTTCTGGATATCAATCCTCTTGTAAAGGGGCATACGCTGGTTATTCCTAAGAATGTGGAGGATGACTATATCTTCCATCTGGATGACAAGACCTATCTCGGTCTGTGCGCGTTCGCGAAGAAAGTGGCGCTGGCTATCCAGGCTGCTGTTCCGTGCAAGCGTATCGGTGTCTGTGTGCTCGGGCTGGAGGTTCCTCATACACATATTCATCTGGTTCCGCTTCAGCAGGAGAGCGACATTGATTTCAGAAAAGAGAAACTGCATCTGTCTGAAGATGAGTTCAGGGAAATAGCATCATCAATCTTCTCCGAATATGAGAAATTATAGAAATTGCATAGCTGCGGCTGTCATGGCTGCGGCTGCTTTTACGTCATGCTGCCGGTCTGCACGTATTGAGGGTATGCTCGCTGATGCTCCTGATTCGGAGGTGATTGTGAAGCTTCTGGATGTGAACAAGTATAAGGTGCTGGATACGGTCAGGACTGATGCCCATGGCAAGTTCAGCTACAGGACATCCATTGAGGCAGGGCAGCCGGAGTTCATATATCTGTTCTACGGCGATACCAGAATAGCTTCAATGCTTCTTCAGCGTGGGGATAAGGTCAATGTCAATGCCGATACTCTTGGGACATATTCTGTTACAGGGTCCGACGAGACCTTGAAACTTATGGATGTGGAGAAGGACGAGGCTGATTTCGAGGACAAGTTCATGACCGCTTCTGCCCGTCTGGATGATCTGGACCCGTTGTCTGCCGAGGCAGGGCAGCTGAAGAAGGATATATCTTCGCAGTATGTGGCATATTACAGGAGCCGTGTGAAGTATATTCTCCAGAACTCTCATTCTCTCACGGTTATTCCTGTGCTGTATCAGACAATAGGCGGTAGTCTTCCTGTTTTCGGGCAGGTTACTGATGCCATTCATTTCAGGAATATGTGCGATTCGCTGAAGACTGTATATCCTGAGTCTAAATATGTGAAGGCTCTGGAGCAGGAGGCGTCCAGGAGGCAGCAGATGCTTTCTCTCAATGCGCGTATCCAGTCTGCAGGTCAGGCTTCGTATCCTGATATCGAGCTTGCCGATGTGAACGGGAAGAAGGTGAAGCTCAGCAGCCTTGATTCCAAGGTGGTGATGATTTATTTCTGGAGTTCTTCGGATGCTGCACAGAAGATGTTCAACCAGGGTGTCATGAAGCCTGTGTATAATGAGTATCATACTAAGGGTTTCGACATCTACAGCGTGTCTGCCGATGCTGACAAGGCTGCGTGGGCGTCTGTAGTCAAGAGCCAGCAGCTTCCATGGGTCAATGTCTGTGATGTGAACGGCTCGACTCTGGGGCTGTACAATGTCGGCAGTCTCCCGATGGTTTATTTCATTGTGGATGGTGCCCTGGTCAATGCTCCTGAGGTGAAGGATGCGGCATCTCTCCGCAAGTTCCTGTCCTCCAGGCTTTAGAACAATGTTTCTGGACGGTCAGATGAGCTGCATGATCTGCCTTGTCTATCTAGAAAACAAATACTGATATCAGCCTCTTACAATTCTCAAATGTGTTCAATGCAGACATTAGGGATTTGTAAGGGGCTGAATCAGTTTCCCAAGACAGCTTTTTTCAGTGTTGGCACATGGTTTCCGCGTTTTCGCCATGCGGGACGGTGCCACGGGATTATTGTTAAGTTCTTGATAATCAATAGTGATTTTGCTTATGGCGTGGATTTGGTGCTGAAAAATAACATCAAATCCACGCTGTGCTTTTATAACTTGTTGAACGTCTGTGTGATACCATTTCGTGCCGTGGCATCGTCCCGCGATGAGAGTAGGGGAGGTTGTTGGGATGGCGGTGGTGCGAGGTGAAGTAGGTGATTTTGTGATGAGCGGTGTGGGGAAATGGTGGAGGAGATGATGCCCAGTTCTGGTGCGCCGGTGAGGATGTGAGGCGTGGAACATAATGTGGTGATTTATAAAGAATTAAATGAAATTCTGCTCCATATTTTGTGGAGTAGAAAATTGGTTAATTGTCTGTGTGTTATGGTGTTATGCTCCATGGGAGTTTATTGGTCACTTGGACAAAAATAGGATGGACTGTCAAAAGTCAAGCGCGAGCGAGCCGCCCATCAAGCTCGGCGAAGCGCTTGACTATGCTAGCTGTTCATCTGTGGCGTGATTTTTTAATATATTATGCGGCTTAATAAAAAGAGGGGATAGAGTAGAGTGCCATTATCGGCACGAGGTTATAGGCAGACTCGTGGATTCCCTAATATCTTCGATAGAAGCCTTTTACCCGTTCAATCCTGCCAAAGCGGAACCGTTTATATGATTTCACCCAGACAAGTCTGATGATCTCCACTCCAATGGAGAATTGAGCAAAAATTAGGTGTTTTCTTCTTGTCATTTGATTTATATTGTAAGCGGTGAAAGAAAATTCCTCTTTGTTCAAGCACCTCCCCTCTAAGATAATAAAAGACAGGTACCCATTAGGGATAGATACCTGTCTTGTTTTCTTACAATTGCTTTTATCAAATGACGGTGCAAAGGTAAATAAAATTTTCTGATTGCAGCAATCTTCTTGGGAAAGTTTCGAAAAAATAAAAGACCGATACCAATTCGGGATAGATGCCTGTCTTGTTTTTCTTACAGTGCTTATTATCAAGTGGCACGGCAAGCGGGCAGGATATAGTGGAACGTAATGCGGTGATTGGTAGGTGATTGGGTGAGATGCTACTCTCTGTTTTGTGGAGTGGAAAAGTGGTTAATTAATTGTGGGTTAGGGTGTTATACGTCACGGGAGGTCGTTGCGATGGACTGTTGTGTAAGGGAGTAGGCGATTCTGTGATGAACGGTGTGAGGAAGTGGATAATTGATTATGTCATGTTGTGGGGTGACGGAGATGGTGGAGTGCTAGATCTGGGCAGAGCATAAAAAAGGCGGGGCGCCATGGTTGGTGCTCCGCCGCTGATATTGTGTGAGGTGTTGCATTATCTGTAGTTTGCACTGACTGAATAAAGATCTATTGAAGGACCAGTCATTGCGTATGTACTTTTACATGTTATCGTGTTACCGTTCGTAGTAAAAGTCCCATCTCCTTTGATTATAAGGTTTTTACATTCATCAGTTTGTTTGATGATTGTGGCGTTATTCACAATAACGTGATATTCTGTTGTTCTAATCTTCCATAGAATTTCTTTAAAGGTTACTGATACTTGTGTCGCTATTTCAATATCTATGTCCGAAGGAACATGGAACTCTGTTGATGTTATGCTTGGCGCTTTTGATATTGCAGAGAGAGTCACATTGCTCTCATTAAATGATATTGAGTTTAATCCCCATTGGTAATTACTGCTCCACGGATTATCACCGCTGTTCTTCGGAGGATTAGCGGCATACGGCAGACCGGTGATGTGTCTGGTTATTGTGGCGGAGCCGGTGAATTCGGTGCCGTCAATGGTCTTGTAGATTACGGTAGCCTGGATATCTTTCTGTCCCCAGATGTTGTGACCAGATGTCTCATCTACTTTGATTGCGGTGTTCTCTTCTCCAGAGTAGGTGAAGCTGTCGCCATCTACGACAAGATTGAAAGAGACGAATTGCAGCAGTTTGGAGGAGATGCCTTCGGCTTTCATGTTGTAGGATGCCTCGCCGGCACCTATCCAGTCGTTGGCGGTGGCATTGGCGGTGGCTACATCCTTGGCGCTGATTCCATCGATGCCCTCGTTCGCTACGTAATAGCTGTATGACGTAGCGAACCCTGTGACATTGACATCGAAAGTGACATTGACCGGAACGAACTCTGACGCATTGACTTTAATGTTGCTGTCGATGGTCTTGTCGGAAGCGTAGCTCTTGTACATTGCCTTGCCGTCCTTCTGGAACTTCAGCCAGAAACCGCCGGTCAGTCCTTTCGGAACATTGACGAATACGGTATGCGCATTGTCATCGCTCAGCGTGAGCCCGCTTACGGTGGCTTCTCCTGTGAACTCGCTTCCGTCAAATCCGGAAATTGAGCCCCCCCGTGACGTAAAATCTACGGTCCCGTCGAAAACTGCTGTGACAGCGACGGCACGCACTCCGGAAGGCTCATCAAGAGCCGCGGAAATCTGGATATTGTTATCAGAACCTCTGCTATATGTCTGATTTGCAGCCTGAAGCCATGGCTTTCCGTTCTGCTCATAGCTGATGTTACCTTCGGTGCTGCAGCAGTTGTAATACAGGCTGATGGACTCGCTGTCCTCCAGAGGCTTGCTGAAGACGCCGCTGAACTTGGTGACAGCAGCATCGCTGTTCTTAAGCTCGGCGACACTTCCGTTGGATGCCACAGCGACAATGACATCGCCACTCTCGAACGCGTAACTGTTTCCGTCAATGCCGACTTTAGTGCCCGGAATGGTCAGAACAGCAGATTCCCCTTTCGGAGACACATCTGGGAGACTCTCCTTGCCGCATGACACTGCCGCAACAAGGGCTATTATTCCAAAAATAAATTTTTTCATTTCAATTCAGATTTCGTGTTAGAGCTCTTCTTCCTCATCCCCGAAGATCGTGTTAGGGGCAAAGTTAATAGAATTGTCATTTGAAGGACTTTGGCAGAAGCTAGCTTCAAGGTCAATGTCGATGGCCGTGAGTTCCGGCGCGGTGTAAAAGTTGTTGTTAATCATGTTCTTTCTAGTTTGAGCTCGCAAGTTAATGTTTTTTGGCCGACCGACGGATATTCGGCAATGTACTTCGGAATTGGAATATGTGTAACTATTTGAGCTATAAATATTTATGGCTGCACAGAAAACCCAGTGAATGCATGAGATACGTTTTAACATACTGATAATTAGTATATTAAAACATAGGGACGCGATACTGGTGTGGCTAGATAATCTTCTTTTTTGAAACTGTCGGGATGAACTGCTTCAGATAGAACGGCTCGAAATATGCCACGTCCTCGAACTTCCTCATGGCAAGCAGACGGCTCCCCGGAATCAGCATTGATGCCGCCTTAGGGCAGGTCTGCACGAAACAGGCATTGTCAGACTTGATAGTCTCCATGCATTTTCCTGCACCGTCGCCGATGAACAGCACAGGACCCTCGGCGAGGATGCCGGCGAAACTCTCATTGTCGATGACCTTGGGCTCGGTCTCTGAAACCTGCTTCCCGTCCGGAGTGAATACGGCTGTATAGACTTCCATCCTGCGGGCATCTATCATCGGCACGATATACCTGCAACCTTCAGGAAGAAGATGCTCCCCGATAGCCTGCCATACCAGCGTGTCCAGGGAGCCGACAGCGAGCAGCGGAAGCCCTGCACCGAAACATAGTCCCTTTGCTGTGGATACTCCGACGCGGAGCCCCGTGTATGAACCAGGGCCCATGCTGACACATACGGCATTGCAGTCCTTGACTGTAATCCCTTTCTCGTCAAGCATCTCCTTGATGAACGGCGCGGTAAGAGAAGCATGCTGCCTGTCCGCATTCTCGCGTGTGGACACTATCTTTCCGTCCTCCGACAGGGCGGTGGAGCAGAGAGCTGTAGAAGTCTCTATGAACAATATCCTTTCCATCTTCTTTGTCTGGGTTTCCTACTGCTTGAACAGAAGCTCCTTGAAATACGGGAACACGCCGTATGCGATCCTTTTTATCGGGGTGTAGAGCGCGGACCTGTCCAGGACCTGCCCGTCCACGATGTTGAAGCTGGTGTTCAATGTATTGAAAAGCATTATCAATATTCCTGTTATCAATGTCGCCTTCAGCAGCGCGAAGACCGCACCGAGAAGCCTGTCAAGCCATCCGAGCATCACCAGCTTTATGCTGGCGCGGATGATCTTTCCGAGCAGATGCAGCGCGAATATCACAGCTGCCGCAATGAGGATGAACATGATCACATGCAGGATCTGCCCGGAGATGTGCAGCCAGGGACCGGCGAGACTGCAGAGCAGCCCGGAAAACTTGAATGCCACCCATGTGCCGGCGATGATGGACACCAATGCAACTATCTGTGCGGTAAAGCCTTTTACAATGCCTTGTATGGCCGCTCCCAACAGACAAATTGACAATATGATATCCAATGTGCACATTGCATAAAAAAATTACTAACTTTGCAAACTGCAAAAATACATAAAAACTATGACATTCAAAGAGTACAAGGGCTTGAATCTGGTATCTGTCGGCAGTGAAGTGCTGGACAGGTGGAAGAAGAATCATGCGTTCGAGAAATCGCTCGAACTGAGGGAAGGCGCTCCGGAATTCATCTTTTTCGAAGGACCGCCATCAGCTAACGGCATGCCGGGCATTCATCATGTTATGGCCCGCTCTATCAAGGATGCCATTTGCAGATACAAGACACAGACTGGATATAAGGTGAACCGCCGCGCCGGATGGGATACCCATGGGCTGCCGGTGGAGATAGGCGTGGAGAAGAAGCTCGGCATCCATAAGGATGACATCGGGAAGAAGATCTCCGTAGCCGAGTACAATGACACCTGCCGCAGGGAAGTCATGAAATATACCAAGGAGTGGGTGAACATGACCGAGCGCATCGGCTACTGGGTGGACATGAACGACCCTTATATCACTTATGACAACAGATATATAGAGACACTCTGGTATCTTCTTAAGAAAATCTACGAGAAGGGGCTGCTTTACAAGGGCTTCTCCATCCAGCCGTATTCTCCGTCTGACGGTACCGGACTGAGCTCGCACGAGCTGAACCAGCCTGGCTGCTACAAGGATGTCACAGATACGACAGCCACGGTGCAGTTCGAGATTATCAAGGATGCCAAGTCGCAGCCACTTTTCGGGCTGGAGACATTGCCGGTATATTTTCTGGCATGGACTACAACCCCTTGGACATTGCCTTCTAACACGGCGCTCTGCGTCGGCCCGGATATCGAGTATGTCAGGGTGAAGTCATTCAACCCTTATACGGGTTCAGAGGCTATCTACGTGGTAGCCAAGGCTCTGGTGTCGGAATGGTTCAGCCCGAAGGCTGCCGAGCTGTCGCTTGACGACTACAAGCCTGGAGACAAGCTCATTCCGTTCAAGGTGCTGGACGGCATGTTCAAGGGCTCGGAGCTTGTGGGCATCAGATACCACCAGCTGATTCCTTGGTTCAAGCCGCTCGAGGGAGATGCCTTCAGGGTTATCTCAGGTGACTATGTATCTATAGATGAAGGCACTACTGGTATTGTCCATATCGCCCCTACATTCGGAGCCGACGATAAGAAGGTGGCTGCTGCCGCCGGAATCCCGCCGATGATGGTGCTGGACAGGAACGGCAACCCTCAGCCGCAGGTGGATCATGACGGACGCTTCTGCCTTCTTGAGGATCTTGACCCTGAATATGTGGCTACACATGTGGCTCCGGAATACAAGGAATATGCAGGGCGTTTCGTCAAGAACGCCTTTGATGACACATTGCTGAAGGACGCGCCTACGCTGGATATCGACCTCTGCATGATGATGAAGATGGACGGACGCGCATTCAGAATCCAGAAGCATGTGCACAGCTATCCTCACAGCTGGAGAACCGACAAGCCAGTGCTCTACTATCCTCTCGATGCGTGGTTCATAAAGACTACCGCTGTGAAGGACCAGATGGTGGCACTTAACAAGACTATCAAGTGGAAGCCGGAATCTACAGGTACAGGACGTTTCGGACAGTGGCTGGAAAATATCCAGGACTGGAACCTTTCACGCAGCCGTTTCTGGGGCACACCGCTCCCTGTATGGCGCACCGAGGACGGAAAGGAGGAGAAGTGCATAGGAAGCCTTAAGGAATTCTATGCCGAGATAGAGAAGGCTGTCGCTGCTGGCATCATGCCGTCGAACCCTCTGAAGGACAAGGGCTTCGATCCAGAGAACATGAGCAAGGAGAACTATGACAGGATAGACCTGCACCGCCCTTATGTCGATGAAATCTACCTTGTTTCCGATTCCGGAAAGAAGATGGTTCGCGAGAGCGATCTTATAGATGTATGGTTCGATTCTGGCTCAATGCCTTATGCTCAGGAAGGACTGCGTGCTCTTGGACAGCCTAAGTTCGGCTGCACCGCCGATTTCATTGCCGAAGGCGTTGACCAGACACGCGGATGGTTCTACACCCTTCACGCTATCCATACGATGATCAGCGGCACGCCGGCATTCAAACGTGTGATCTCCAATGGTCTGGTTCTCGACAAGGACGGCAACAAGATGAGCAAGCGTCTTGGCAATGCAGTGGATCCGTTCCAGCAGCTCGACAAGTTCGGACCGGATGCATTGAGATGGTACATGCTCACCAATGCGCAGCCTTGGGACAATCTCCGCTATGACGAGGAGGGCGTGGATGAGATCAGGAGAAAATTCTTCGGTACGCTCTACAACACATATTCATTCTTCGCGCTTTACGCGAATGTGGACAAGTTCGACCCTAAGGCTCCGGCAGTCCCTTATGAGCGCCGCCCTGAAATCGACAGATGGATTATCTCGCTGCTTAACACATTGATTAAGGATGTGGAGGCTGCATACGAGGACTATGATGTGACCTCGGCAGGCCGCATGATCCAGGATTTCGTATGCGACCACCTGAGCAACTGGTATGTCCGCCTTAACAGAAAGCGTTTCTGGGGCAGCGCGGACAATGAGGACAAGCTCGCAGCATATCAGACACTTTACGAGGTGCTGAAAGATATCGCCATACTTGGCGCCCCTATCGCACCGTTCTATATGGACCAGCTCTATCTCGACCTTGTTCCTGACGGGGAGGAGTCTGTACATTACGTCCACATGCCGTCTTATGATGAGGCAGTCATCGACAAGGACCTGGAGGAGCGCATGGAGCTTGCACAGAGGGCATCATCCATGGTGCTTGCCCTTCGCCGCAAGGTGAATATCAAGGTCCGTCAGCCGCTTTCCAAGCTTGTGATACCTGTCATCTCCGACAAAGTGCGCGAGCAGCTGGAGAAAGTCAAGAGCCTGATTCTCGGCGAGGTCAATGTGAAGGAGGCTGAATTCATCTCCGACACTACCGGTATCATAACCAAGAAGATAAAACCGAACTTCAAGACCCTCGGCAAGGTATATGGCAAGAGGATGAAGGAAATAGCTGCTGCATTCGGAGGTATCTCCCAGCAGGAGATAAATGCCATCCAGAACGCTGAGGCGGCAGGAGCATCATACGGCCTGAAGCTTGAAGGCGGTGATGTCATCCTTAATCCTGGAGACTATATGATATCTTCAGAGGATATGCCTGGATGGCTTGTGGCATCTGACGGCCCTCTCACATTGGCTCTGGATATAGAGGTGAACGATGAGCTTAAGAATGAAGGTATCGCACGTGAGCTTGTGAACAGGATCCAGAACATCCGCAAGGACAGCGGATTCGATGTCACGGACAAGGTGGATGTGACAGTTTACGCTGACGGCGAGACACATGACGAGATCTCCAGAGCCCTGGAATCATACCGTGACTATGTTGCGGCACAGACTCTTGCGCTTTCAGTGGAGCTGAAGCCTGCCCAGGATGCTGTGCCAGGTGCTGTCGAGACTGAGTGGAACGACGGTGTCATCAGAATTTCAGTGATCCGTAAAGGTGCCTGACACATACGGATTATAGGATAACCTGCGGCTCGGGCTTATATACGAGAGCTGCAAAATAGAGCTTTTATTATGGAAGATAACAGACAGGATATGCAGGGAGCCGAAAGGACCCGCTACAGTGATGAGGAACTTGAGGAGTTCAAGAAGATTATTCTTGAAATGCTCGAGAAGGCGAAGGCCGAGTACAATACTCTCAGGCGTGTCGTTATGCATAACGGTACCAATGATATAGAGGATACCACTCCGTCTTTCAAGACAGTAGAGGACGATGGTGCCATGCAGCTCTCCCGTGAGGAGGCTAGCCAGCTTGCTCAGCGTCAGTATAAATTCATCCAGAACCTCGAGGCTGCGCTGGTGCGCATTGAGAACAAGACATACGGTATCTGCCGTGTGACAGGAAAGCTCATCCCTAAGGAGCGTCTCCGTCTTGTCCCTCATGCCACTCTTACGGTGGAGGCCAAGGAGAAGATGAACAAGGGAAAGTAGTATGAAGGTCTCTAGAGGCAGAATACTGCTTATCATAGGAATTTTGCTGGTGGTCATTGATCAGGTCATAAAGGTCCTGGTCAAGGCCAACATGACAATCGGCGAGCATTTCAATGTGCTTGGCGACTGGTTTCAGATCTTGTTTATCGAGAACGAGGGCATGGCTTTCGGCATGAAGTTCGGCGGGATGGCGGGCAAGTTCGTCCTCACATTTTTCCGTCTTGTCCTTTTCGGATTCCTATGCTGGTGGATAACCCGGCTGGACCGCAAGGGACATCAGGTAAAGGTCAATGCCGGGAAAGACAATGCTTCTGTAGCTTACGTTCATGTGCCTACAGGTGTGCTCGTAGGGCTTACGCTTATTACAGCCGGGGCTTTCGGAAACATCATAGACTGTTTGCTCTACGGGCAGATATTCTCAGCGTCCACCCCTTATGAGGTGGCGCTGCTTGGAGGCAGCTATGCGCCTGTGATGTTCGGCAAGGTGGTGGATATGTTCTACTTCCCTCTCATCGACACCACATGGCCGTCATGGGTGCCGTTCCTTGGCGGGCATCCTCTGCGCTTCTTCGAGCCAGTGTTCAATTTCGCGGACAGCTGTGTGACAGTGGGAGCATTCTACCTCATTCTGTTCCAGTATAAGTTCTTCGCATCGGAAGAGAAAAAATAACTTCTAAAGTATTCTTAATAAATCAAGCATTCCCGGGATAGCTGCCAAGCCTGTTTTGGGAATGCTTGATCCGTTATGGCCTAATGTTTTAGGTTTTTATGCCTATCTGTGTATTCCAGCCAGATTTCAAAACAGCTTCTAAAACTATTCCGTAGATATAAGAGCTTTTCGGCATGAATTTTAACAGTTTCTAAACTTTTTTGAAAAATTTTCATGTTAAGAATCGTAATTTCTACCCCCCCCTATGTTAATATTTTTAAATGAATTAAGGAAACTTAAAAATAATCTAGATTAATTTAACGTTATAAAAATCGTAAATATGCACATTCATAGCATTTTACGAAGTGTTGCATTTTAAAAATACATTTTTCATATTTGCAGCAAGTGCTTAAGAAAACACCGCTGATGACGAGCGGAAAATGCGTATGGCACATACGCGCATGTATAAAATATTTATGTTAAACTAATCAATATGCTTATGAAAAAGATTTGTCTTCTTTTCACGGCAGTCCTGATGCTTGGACTCTCTGTGGCAGCGAATGCCCAGAGCTTCAAGGTGTCAGGAGTCGTTACAGATGCAGGTACGGGCGAAGCGATACCGTTTGCATCTGTCGTAGTAAAGGGTACAATGAACGGAATCAGCACGGATGCTGACGGAAAGTACTCCATTTCTGCAAGTAAAGGTGAAATCCTCGTATTTTCATCCATCGGATATCAGTCTGTGGAAGTTGCTGTAGGTGACAAGGCTGTTGTCGATGCGAGGCTTGAATCTGATCAGGAACTTCTTGACGAGACCATCGTCGTCGCCTATGGTACAGCCACCAAGAGCTCATTTACAGGCTCTGCATCCATGGTGAAGGCCGAGACTATCGAGAACCGTGTCGCTACGAATGTGACATCCGCATTGGCAGGAACAACCCCTGGTGTCCAGATTATTTCATCTTCCGGTGACCCTGCTTCCAACGGCGGAACTATCAGAATCCGTGGTATAGGTTCAATGAGTGCCAGCAACAACCCTCTTTATATTGTAGATGGCATGCCTTACGACGGCTCTATCTCTGACATCAACCCTAACGATGTCGAGTCAATGTCTGTCCTCAAGGATGCAGCGGCAAGCGCCATCTATGGTGCCCGCGGTGCGAATGGTGTCATTCTCATCACTACCAAGAAGGCAAAGGCTGGGGACGCTACCGTGAAGTTCGATGCAAGATTCGGCTCCAACTCCCGCCTTATCCCTCAGTATGACGTGATCACGGATCCGGGCCAGTACTATGAGACCCATTACAGAATGATGTACAATTCTCAGATCTATGCCGGGAAGACATCTGCAGAGGCTTATGCCTATGCGGACAAATACCTCCTGGACAAGAATAACGGCGGTCTCGGGTATCTCGTATATACTGTTCCTGAAGGGGAAAAGCTTATCGGTACCAACTTCAAGCTGAACCCTAACGCCACCCTCGGATATTCAGACGGCACATACTGGTACACACCTGATGACTGGTATGACGAGGTGTTCCACAGCTCATTCCGCCAGGAGTACAATCTTTCTGTATCAGGCTCCAAGGACCGCTTCTCTTATTTTGGAAGTGTCGGCTTCCTTAATGATGGCGGTATCGTGAACAATTCTGGCTACAAGCGTTATACTGCACGTATAAATACAGACTATCAGGCAAAGAGCTGGCTGAAGTTCACTACCAACCTAAGCTATGCGCACTCTGATTCGCAGGTTGCATCTTATGGTTCGTCATACGGTTCTTCGACCAATGTGTTCTATACAGCCAACATGATGGCCCCTATCTATCCTCTCTATGTCCGTGATGCAGAAACTCACGAGATTATGAAGGAAGATGGCCGTATTGTATATGATGCCAACCAGACAAATTTCTCGCGTGCGTCTTTCCAAGGAAATGCTGTCCGTGATAATGAGGTGAACAAGAAACAGATATACGGTGATGTCCTTACCGGGAAAGTCGGTGGTGTCATTACTCCGGTGAAAGGGCTCTCGCTGACTGCCAATGTCGGATTCATGAGCGACAACAGCAGGGCAAACTATCTTTATAGTCCATTCGGTTCAGCAAGCTCAGTCGATGGACAGGTATATGTGTCAAGTTCAAGGGTGTTTACTGTAAATACCCAGTATCTCGCTGAATACAAGACGGATTTCGGAGGAAGCAAGCATAATTTCGATATTCTTGCAGGATTCGAGATGTACAAGCTTAAATCACAGACATTCTCAGGAAGCAACGATCACCTTTTCAGTCCGCTTATCGGAGAACTGAACAACGCCGACGGAACGAAGAACCGCGCTGTCAATTCAGCGACAGCCGATTATATGACTGAAGGTATTCTTTCCCGCGCACAGTATGACTACGACGGACGCTATTTCGTCAGCGCATCATTCCGTCGTGACGCTTCTTCACGTTTCGCTCCTGGTCACCGCTGGGGCAACTTCGGCAGCGTGGGTGCAGCATGGCTTATGTCCAAGGAATCATTCCTTAGTGATGTGTCTTGGGTGAATATGCTGAAGCTTAAGGCCAGCTACGGTCTTCAGGGCAATGACAGAGTGGGTACGACATATTATCCATATTCGGATCAGTATTCTCACTCATACAATGAGGAAACAGGCGAATATTCATTGACCCTCACTTATAAGGGCAATGATGAACTTACTTGGGAGTCATCCCACTCTTTCAATGTCGGTGCAGACTTTGAACTCTTCAACGGCTATCTTAATGGTACAGTGGAATACTTCAACCGCAAGACTTCAGACCTGCTTTATAATAAGGACGTGCCTCTTTCTGCAGGAAACCCTACCGGTTATTATCCTGTCAATGTGGGCTCCATCAGAAACTACGGCGCAGAGATCTCCCTTGATGGAAAGATCATTGATACCAAGAAAGTGTCCTGGACATGGAACGCCAACTTCAGCCACTATAAGAACAAGATTCTTGCTTTGGATGACAGCGTTTCGGAGAACGGTATCAAGGGCTCGAACTATATCTACAAGATCGGCGGCTCACTCTATGAGGCATACATGTACAAATATGCAGGCGTAGATAAGGAAACAGGAAAGGCAATGTACTATTGCAAGGCCAAGGATGAGGCTGGAAACGAATACGTGACTACGACTACAGACTTCGACAAGGCGGACAGGTTCGAGTGCGGCTCTGTTCTTCCTAAGCTCTACGGAGGCTTCGGAACATCGCTCAATGCATTCGGCTTCGATTTCTCCATCCAGTTCTCATATCAGCTCGGAGGAAGATACTATGACGGTACTTACCAGGCACTTATGCATACATCCTCATCTGCAGGTACGGCATGGCATAAGGATGCCCTGAAGGCTTGGACTCCGGAGAATACTGACACTGACGTGCCTCGTCTCGATGGCAGCACAGCAGAAGGCCAGTCTGCAATCGACAGATATCTTATAAGCTCCAATTATCTGAGCCTTAATAATGTAACCCTCGGATACACGTTCCCAAAGAAATGGATGGATGCGATCAGGATAGCCGGCATCAGAATATATGTCACAGGTGACAACCTTGCAGTAGTTACTGCGCGTAAGGGTGTCGATCCTCGCTACTCTATGGGACTCGGTTCCTATACTTCGGGATCAGGTCTTAACAGTGGTTCATATTCGGCATTGAGAAATATCACTGGAGGTATTACACTTACATTCTAAAAAGGAGAAGCGACATGAAAATCTTAAAATATACAATATTTGCATCTGCAGCAGTGGCATTGGCATCCTGCTCAGATTTGAATAACCTGCAGCCGCAGGGTGGGACTATCCTTGCCGATCAGGTCAAGGAAATCAATGAGATACTTCCGCAGAGAGCAGAGGCTACATATTCGGGAATGTATGTGAAGCTAGGTCAGCCATTGAGCCTGGATTCATTTAAGGACGAACGTCCAGACGATTTCGCTTTCATAATGATGGCTTTTTCTAATGACATTGAGGGGGCCGATATGGTGCTTTCGGACAGCGGCTATAACTGGTTCAGTGTCTGTGGCGAGCTGACATCCAGAAATGCAGATTATGCCAACCCTTATATCAGATACGCTTCAGCGTATAATGAGATCGCTCTTGCGAACACTGTGATTACTTCCTACAATGTAGATGAGAATACGGCTAAGGATGTCCTATATATTGTGGCGCAGGCGCGGGCCATACGCGCCTTCTCCTATCTGAACCTTGCTCCGTATTATCAGTTCAACTACCAGATAGCCAAGGACAAGCCTTGCGTTCCTATCGTTACAGAGAGCACGACTGATTTTGCCAGCAATCCTAGGGCAAGCGTCGAGGAAGTCTATAATCTGATTGTCGATGACCTTACTTATGCGATTGATAATCTTGAAGGCTACAAGAGACCTGACAAGTCGAAGATTGACCGGCAGGTGGCTTACGGACTCCGTGCAAGGGCGTACCTGGATATGGGTGAATGGGCCAAGGCAGCAGAAGATGCAGAGAAGGCAGCAGAAGGATATACTCCTGCTACTATTGCCGAAGTCTCGGTTCCGTCATTCTATAATATCTCGGATCACAACTGGCTTTGGGGATATGACATGACTGTTGATCAGGCGCAGCGCGAGCCTGCGGCAACTTCAAGTGCATGGCTCCGTTCCCTGTCCGGAAATTCATATTCGGCGGCCTGCCAGGTTTATTCCAGATGCAATACATTGCTGTATAACAAGATCCCTTCTACAGATGTGCGTAAAGGATGGTGGGTGGATGAGGATCTGTATTCACCGCTTCTGGATAAGGTCTCATGGAATGGCAAGTCCGGGAAGGAGCTGTCCAATCTCGAAATCACCAATGAGAAGATGGCTTTCCAGCCTTATACAAATGTGAAGTTCGGTATGTACACTGTCGGTGGAACTACCAATGAGGAGGACTGGCCTTTCATGCGTGTTGAGGAGATGATCCTTATCCGTGCCGAGGCTCTCTATAGAAGTGGACAGCAGGAAGAAGGCAAGAAGGTCCTCAGCGATTTCGTGAATACATACCGCGACCCTGCATATAATGTAGATGCGACAGGCCGTACATTTGAGAACGAGGTGTGGTTCCAGCGCCGTGTGGAACTCTGGGGCGAGGGCTTCGCAAGCTCTGACACCAGGCGCCTTAACAAGCCTCTTGTAAGGTTCCACGACAATGCTGAAAGCACCAATATGCCTGCGGCGTTCAGATTTAACATGACCGCTGACGATGGCTGGTGGCTTCTTAGGTTCACGACGAGCGAGCTTAACACGAACCTTTCCATCGAGGATAACAGGGAAGGCTCACAGCCAAAACAGGATCAGAATCCTGAACTTAGGGACGGCGTTACGGACTAATATTAAAATTACAGAATTATGAATAAGTTATTTAAAAATATACTGTATCTTTCATCATTGACCCTTGCCCTGGCTGCATGCCAGGAAGAGGTGGTGGAGCCCGGTGAAAAGGATGTTGACGGATGCTTCGGAGTGTATTTTCCGGCTCAGGAGGATGCTGTCGATCTTACATTGGATCCGGCGGACCCTACATCCGCTACTATTACCGTGATGCGTAAGAATGCCGTTGGCGAGATTACTGTTCCTGTCACTGTGCAGGATACCAGCGGCCTGTTCGTATATTCTCCTATTACTTTCGAGGATGGGCAGACTGAGACCACTTTCAATGTCACGTTCGATGAGATCGGGATCGGAAATTCCTACCTTGTCTCATTCTCGATTGATGACCCTCTGTATGCTTCAAAATACAGCAGCAACCCTGCATCTATAGACCTGAAGGTTATCCGTGAGAAATGGAATAGCCTTGGCGTCGGCACATGGGACGAGGAGGGATATTTCGAGTTTGGAGGTGTTCCTGACAATGTTGTCATCTACCAGAATGATCTGGACAAGAATCTTTACAGAATAGCATTGAAATATCCGGATCCGGAGAAGCCAAGTGAGACCTATGCTGTATATTCGGATGACAGTGATGAATATCTGACTCTTCGCGTGCTGAAGACTGGGGATGAATATGCGGGTGTGAAAGTTACAACAGACGGGCTTGTGGCGTTCAATATTTTCGATACAGGTATCTATAACAAGAATTATCCATCCTCTCCGATATGGTTCGTTCATCCTTCCGGGTTCACAAGTTTGGCATCGGAGGATAAATGGCAGCACAACAAGGTGCTTATGTATCAGAACGATAAAGATAAGACTCCTGCCGGAATCCAGCTTGCTCCATATTATTACATCAATGGCGTTGGCGGATGGAATTACACTCAGAATGATGGCATCATCACGATAGTATTCCCTGGTGCAGTCCTTACAGACTATTCTGTCGAAATCGCGTCTGGTGAGTCTGCGGATGGTGAAATTCCAGTGGAGTTCACTCTCGGAAAGGATGTGGCTGAGGCCAAGTATGCCGCTTATGAGGGCGAGCTCAGCAAGGCTGCCGGCGAGAGGCATGCTAACGCTATCGCCAAAGGCACCGAGGAGTCTCAGGCAGTTCCTGAGTCCGGTGCTGTTTCATTGAAGTTCGACAAGTCTGGTGTGTATTCAGTGGTTGCCGTCACATTCGATGAGAAGGGTGCATTCCAGTCAAGCGATGTGGCAACGTTTAATTATGTCGCTAAGGGCGATGAGGACAATTATGCTGTGAATGTCTCTGCCGGTCTGGAGCTTACGTCCAGATATGAGCCGGAAGGATATTCGAAACTGAACTCGGCACAGTTCTATGTCTATGGCAAGGATCTGACAGCCTTGAAGGCAGGTATATATCAGACAGAGAAACTTGATATGGAAAAGATCGATTCTATCGCAAGGGCTCCTAAGTCTGTAAGCGACAGTCTTCTGAATCTTGCCAATACTACAGGGTGGTCTGACCTTGCGACCGGTCTATCTCCTCTCACGGATTATACTCTCGTAGTGTGGGCATCCAACGGATATGCTTCAAAGGTGGTTACTGCTGAGGTTACTACTGAAGGACTTCCAAGAGTGAAGAAAGGTACTGGTACTTATGAATATTCGTTGCTGTTTACAAATTCTGACGGTTCTCCATACCCGGATGAAGGTCTGTCGTTGTATGTTGACCCTAATTACAAGAACACCTATGTGATTCCTAACTGGGGGTATGGTGTGGATTTTACATTTACCTATGATGCTTCTAGCGGTGCCGTAAATGTACCGGTACAGGCTACCGGAGCGGAAGGAGAAGATGGAATGATATACATCGGTGAAGCTAAAATGATATTCAAACCGACAGCCTCGTTCTATGATAAACTTGTCGATAGCAAGTATGACACGGCAACAGGAACATTTGAGTTCTGTGTAGGTTACTTTGATTCTGAGGGCGCTTATGCTTACGGTGTCGAGACTTTCAAGGTCGATGGCAATGTCGCATTTACCTCTGCCGGCAAGGCTTCCGCAAGACCTTACTCCGTGAAGCTGAACAATATCGGCGGCAAGCTCCGCGGCTCTCATGTTGCAGTCAAGAAGACCGCATCGGGAATGAACTTCGCAGGAATACGTGCAGAGAGAGAGGTTTCTTC
Organism: uncultured Bacteroidales bacterium; assembly: GCA_934691625.1. Taxonomy (GTDB): domain Bacteria; phylum Bacteroidota; class Bacteroidia; order Bacteroidales; family UBA932; genus Cryptobacteroides. The sequence continues at coordinate 151,864 of CAKUTA010000003.1, forward strand.
TGCAGAGTTCAGTGCAAGGGCTATTCGGAAGGGCTCTGTCTCACGCGAGATGAAGTTCACGAGGATATCTGCCCGAATCACCAGATAATGCCTCTGGAAAAAATATAAAACATTGATATATGGACCTGTAGTCGGGGAAAGATACGGCTGCAGGTTCTGTTATATTTTAAGATATGGATAAGAGACTGATATTTATGCTTCTTTCTGCCGCATTGTGCGCGTCATGTACGGCAGAACTGAATCCTGACAGCCGGGAACAGGAAACTGCCGCTCGGAATGCTGCCAAGATTCTGAATACTAAATCTCCGGATGCCGGGAACGATGAGCTTCTTCTCAAGTTCAGCAGGCAGCCTGACGGGGCATTGCTTGACAGCATTAGCGCCATGGGGGCTGTCTCCATTGAACCTGTATTCAGCTCCGTGCCAGGAAAGGAGGAACTGGAAAGGCGCTTCGGGCTTGACAGATGGTACACTGTAAGGCTCTCTGGAGATGCGTCTGTCGAGGCTGTTGCAGGGAAATGCTCCGCCATACGGAATGTCGAGGCGGTGGAGTATGATATGTGCTATGCCAAGGCTTCGGACTGCATTGTTCATCCGTATTTCCCGGAATTTCAGAGAGCCTCCCTTTCCGCTGTATCTTCGGACAGGATATTCAATGACCCGTCGCTTCCGGCGCAGTGGCACTATATCAATACGGGCGATGCCTCTGTGGCAAGGTCTGTGTACAAGGGGGCTGATATCAATGTGAAGGATGTGTGGCGCTCTTTGACGGCTGGAGATAACTCCATCATCGTGGCTGTCGTGGATGAGGGGGTGAAATATTCCCATCCGGACCTGGCTGCGAACATGTGGACCAACGCTAAGGAGGCTGAAGACGGGAAAGATGATGACGGAAACGGATATGTGGATGATATTCACGGATATAACTTCGTGTCTAATGGTCCGTTAAGCTGGACTGATGCCGATGATTCCGGACATGGTACTCATTGCGCAGGTACCATTGCTGCTGTCAATGGTAACGGGCAGGGAGTCTGCGGTGTCGCAGGCGGCAGCGGAAAAGGTGACGGGGTGAAGATAATGTCCTGCCAGATTTTTGTGGGAAAGAGGGGCGGAACTTCGTCTGTTATTTCCAGAGCCATAAAATATGCAGCGGATAATGGAGCGTCTGTGATTTCCTGCTCATTCGGCTATACTGCCGGCTCATTTCTTTCTGATGCGGGGTATCGGGCCGGCAATGGTGGCTCGAATGCCATGGAGGCGGATGCGATTCATTATTTCGAAGCCACGAAGAATAATGATGTGCTGGACGGCGGCATAGCCATATTCGCGGCAGGCAATGACGCCAAACCTTATGCTGCGTATCCCGGGGCATTGAATGATATCATCAGTGTGTCTGCCTTCGGTCCGGACTTTCTGCCGGCATATTATACGAACTATGGTCCCGGCTGCAATATCACCGCTCCTGGTGGAGAAGCATATCTCGCGCCTTGGACATCGTATGCTGCTGAGGTCCTTTCCACACTGCCTTCCGAGACCAACAAGGAGGGTGCTGACTATGGCTACATGCAGGGGACGTCGATGGCGTGTCCTCATGTCAGCGGCATTGTGGCTCTGGGACTTTCCTATGCGAAGAAAATGGGGAAGACATTTACTGTCAGTGAATTCAAGAATCTTCTCCTGGCTTCTACCAATGACTTCGAGACGAGGCTGTCTTCAGCTACCAAGGATTACGCCACGACACCTTCTATCGGTCCTGGAAGCATGGGCGCATACCGGAAGATGATGGGGACAGGGGCTGTCGATGCCTGGAAATTCATGATGAACATCGAGGGCACGCCATGCCTGACAGCTGAAACAGGACGTAAGCAGTGGCTTGACCTGTCAAGCTATTTCGGTTCTTCGTCTATAAACCTGGAGTATGGTGACATCGAGTATTCCGATGCTGACGGAAATGCGATAGGACTTGCTGAAAAGCCTTATATAAAATATGGAAGGCTTTATATCCACCCGACGAAGTGCGGTTCCATCAGGATGAAGGTCAATGCCATCGGCGGAGGCACGGCACTTGGTGGTGATGATGCGATCGGGGGGATGGCGTTCAGCCGTACAGTTTCAGTGATAGTAAGATCCCATAAAAGCGAAAATGGAGGATGGCTGTAATGAAAAAGATAACAAGGATATTGGCTGTAGCTCTTGCTGCGGCTCTTGCCATAGCATGCGGCAAGAAAGATAAATCTATCTCCATTGACGGAGAATGGGAACTGGTGAATGTGGAGTTTGCCACCAGGAGTGCTGTGGTCGGCTCGGAAACTGTGACTGTGTATATGAGCTTTGACAGGAACGGGACATTCGCTATGTATCAGCAGCTCGGAGAGGGGCGCTTCAGGCAGTTTGCCGGGACATGGTCATTGTCAGGCGACATTGTCTCCGGACAATATTCCGACGGCAAGAGCTGGGGCACTTCCTATAGGGTATCACGGGATGGCGATACCTTGCTCATGGTCTCGTCACCTGATGAAACCGACTCATATACGTATCGTAAATGCACCATCCCTGAGTCCGTCAAGAAATGATGAGTGAAGCGTAATTGATTGACATGTAATTGGATAAGCAAATTCAAAGTTGTCGTTCATGCAACTTTGAATTTGCTTATTTTATTAATAATCAGTAGATTGGGCTCCACGATCGCGTGCGCGGGAAGCGGTAGCGGCTGGCAGAATGGATGAAAAACTGGCGGACCTGTTCGTTAAATGCAAAATTAGTCGTAACTTAACACGCTTTATTTTGCATTGGCATCATGATTATGAAGATGCGACATGTCTGTCTTGCGGCATTGACCAAGATTGTCAGAGCCTTTGCCTCCGGCCGTCCTGTCAGCGGAATTCTCGTGAAATTCAGGACTTTGCCTGATGATGCAGGGGAGATGCAGGGGATGTCGCCTGGGGGACCGGGAACGGTGATGGTGTCAGGATAATGTCATGCCAACGATAACTGAGGGAGGCTTTCACATAACTAAGAATAGATGTATATATGAAATTAAGATTTTTGATGATGGCTTCGCTGGCTGCATTGCTGTGCAGCTGCGCGAAAGAGAACATTGAACAGGAAGGAGGGCAGAGTTCTCATGCCACGAAAGTGATCAATACTCCGGATAATGCAGATGCCGGGTCGATTCTGGTCTATGTCGCTAACGGTGTCGCTGGGACGGAGACATTGGACTCCATCGCACTGGCTGCTGGCGCATTGTCTATGGAGCCTTTGTTTGAATCATTTCCCGGTCGTGAGGCGGAAGAGCGTAGGTTTGGCCTGGACCGGTGGTATGAGCTGAAGCTGAAGAAAGGGACATCCCTGGAGGCTGCAGCTGCATCGTTGTCGGCACAGAAGCTTGTGCAGAAGGTCCAGTACAACACGCGGATGACCAATGTCATAAACCGCAGGGCACATTCATATAGGCCTTCGATGCAGACCATGGCTGTCCAGGCTGCCGGTAATGCTTTCAATGACCCTATGCTGAAGAACCAGTGGAGCTACAGGAATGAAGGGAATGGCAATCCTGTATGGAACTCGGTTGCAGGGGCGGATGTCAATGTCACTGATGCATGGAAACTTACGGGGGGTGATCCGTCAATTATCGTCGCGGTGGTGGATGAAGGCGTGGCGTATTCACATCCTGACCTGAAGGACAACATCTGGACGAATCCTTCGCCGACCAAGAATGATGTCCATGGATATAATTTCGTCACTGACAACGGGCGGGTCACATGGACGGACAAGTCAGATACCGGTCACGGCACTCATGTGGCAGGAACCATTGCCGCTGTGAACAATAATTCCACAGGAGTATGCGGTATCGCAGGCGGTACAGGAAAGAACGATGGCGTGAAGATAATGTCATGCCAGATTTTCTCCGGGGACAATGGCGGGGAGTCTTCCCAGATAGCGAAGGCTGCGAAATATGCTGCGGACCATGGAGCTGTCATTCTGCAGTGCTCATTCGGGATAGAAGGAGGTGATGTTAAGTCTGACAATGAGTATCTTAGCGATAAGGAGGCCAGTGCCGAGGTCGATGCATACAGGTATTTCGTAAATTCGAAACGTGACAGCAGCAGTCCTATTGACGGCGGCCTGGCAATATTTGCTGCCGGCAATGAAATGGCCCCGATGGCAGGGTATCCTGGAGCGATGACGGATATGATAGCTGTGACGGCAATAGGCTGCGACAACAGACCTACGTCCTATACCAATTATGGTCCGGGCTGCAATATCGCTGCACCTGGCGGGGATTCTTATTCTGCATGCACGACCAGAGCGAATCTGAGTAAGGCGACAGAAGAGTCCGGCATCCTTTCGACATTGCCTCAGGAACTTCAGGATGAGTATTACGATGGCTCCGGATATGGCTACATGGAGGGCACGTCCATGGCTTGTCCTCATGTGTCAGGCGTGGCGGCTCTTGGGCTCTCTTACATGAAGAAGCTGGGCAGGAGATGTACTCCAGACGAGTTCAAGGCTATGCTCCTGACTTCGGTAGATGCAGTGGACCAGTATTGTACGGGAAGCACATACTATTATGACGAATATAGTAGAGTCCATTCTGTAAGCTACAGCGGATATAAGGGCAAGATGGGGACAGGCTCTATTGATGCCTGGAAGCTGCTTATGCAGATAGAGGGCATCCCTTGCGAGGTGATGACTGTAGGGGACGAGCAGACATTGAGCCTGGAGCCATATTTCGGAAGTGTCTATTCTGCATTGAAATATACAGGTGTGGAGATTTCCGCTGAGGATATGCAGGTGCTCGGGCTTAAGTCCGCTCCGCAGATTGTGAACGGCAAGATGACATTGACCCCGGTGAAGAGCGGCAATGTGAAAATCACTGTCAAGGCTGTAGCAGGCGGGACGGCTGTAGGAACTGGTACGGCTATGGGAGGAATGGAGATATCCAGGACAATATCGGTGCTTGCCAGAGGTGTCAAGGCTGCCAACGGAGGGTGGCTGTAGTTATTATGGTCAACAGAATATTGAATAAGATGAAAATCGGAAAAATTATAATTGCGGCAGTGGTGTCTGTGCTGTTTGCCGTCGGCTGTTCCAAGAAGGGGGACAGCCCTGCTGTGATAGGGGAGTGGCATCTTGTGGATATCGGGCCTGTTACCAGGTCTGAGGATCCTTATGGCATAACAGTCTATCTGTCTTTTTCCAAAGACGGCAGCTTCAGCCTGTACCAGCAGTTGCAGGACGGTGGCTACAGACATTTCAGCGGTTTCTGGGAACTGCAGGACAAGACCCTTTTCGGATATTATTCTGACGGGACGCCGTGGGGCGGAGGCAGCTATGATGTGTCATTCTCCTCGTCGTCAATGACGCTTACCGCCAGGAACGGCTCCGGGGAAGCCACGACCTACGAGAAGATGAAGATCCCGGCAGAGGTGAAGAACAATGCTGAATAATGAAGAAGACCGGATATATTGAGATCAAAGGAGCCAAGGCTCATAATCTGAAGGGTGTGAGCCTTGATATGCCGCGCGGCGAGTTTGTGGTGATTACGGGACTCAGCGGCAGCGGTAAATCATCATTGGCTTTCGATACAATATATGCCGAAGGCCAGAGGCGGTATATGGACACCCTTTCGACTTATGCCAAGCATTTCATGGGTGTTCTGGAGAAGCCTGAGGTGGATGAGATCAATGGTCTGAGTCCGATTATCGCTATCGAGCAGAAGACTACGGGAAACAACCCCCGCTCCACTGTGGGAACTATCACGGAGATATTCGATTTCCTTCGCCTTCTGTATGCCAGGGCGTCCAGGGCATATTCCCCTGTTACGGGGAAAGAGATGGTGCGCTATACTGACGAGCAGATTGTCAGTCTGATAATGCATAACTACAGCGGGAGGAAATGCTATCTCCTGGCTCCGCTTGTACGTGGGCGCAAGGGACATTACCGTGAACTGTTCGACCAGCTGCGGAAACGCGGCTTCACGGAGGTCCGCATTGACGGTGAGATTTATGATCTCTCCACGGTCACGGCCCTGGACCGCTACAAGGCTCATTTCATTGAGCTTGTGGTGGATAAGCTGAAGCCTGTACCGGGTGATGACAAGCGTGTCAAGGATTCTGTCTCGATGGCTCTTGGCCGCGGGAAAGGTTCCGTGGCAGTGCTGGATATGGAGACTGGGGTGCTGCAGCATTATTCCAAGCATCTCGTGGACCCTGATTCCGGAATATCGCTTCAGGAGCCTGCACCGCATTCTTTCTCCTTCAATTCCCCGGAGGGATACTGCCCTCATTGCAAGGGGCTTGGGCAGATTGTCAATGTGGATATTGATTCCATTATCCCGGATCGCTCCGTGTCCATCGCTGACGGCGGAATCGTGCCCCTGGGAAGGATACGTGAAACCAGGAAATTCGATATAATACGTTCTATCGCACGCAGATACGACTTCTCTCTATACGATCCTATCAGCGATATACCTGAAGATGCGGTGTCGCTTATCGTCTATGGCTCTGACGAGTTGTTCCGTGTGGGCGACGGCACTCTTTCCGAGATGGTCTCGTTCCCGGGTATTGTCGAAGATATAGACGACAAGATAGAATGTCCGGTGTGTCATGGAACCAGGCTTAATGAGCAGACGCGTTGCTTCCGTATAGACGGAAAGACCATATCCGATGTGGCGGCCATGGAGATGTCGGCATTGGCTGAGTGGTTCCGGGAGCTTCCTTCGAAGCTTACGGACAGGGAGAATGTCATTGCACGCGACATTCTCAAGGAACTGAACGAGCGCACAGGCTTCATGCTGGACGTCGGGCTGGACTATCTGTCCCTTGACAGGGCAACGGCTTCATTGTCAGGAGGCGAAAGTCAGCGAATCAGGCTTGCTACGCAGATCGGCTCGAAGCTGGTGAACGTGCTTTATATCCTGGATGAGCCTAGTATAGGGCTGCATCAGCGTGACAACAGGAAGCTGATCAACTCTCTGAAGGAACTGCGTGACGAGGGAAATTCTGTCATGGTGGTGGAGCATGATGCCGAGACGATGTACAATGCGGACTGGCTTGTGGATGTCGGCCCCGGGGCTGGGGAGAACGGAGGACGTATCTGTCTCAATGCCCCTGTGCCGATGCTGCTCCGCGGGGAGAAGCCTGATGCCGAGACATTGAAGCATGTCATTGTCAAGCCGTCATTGACGCTCGACTATCTGAAGGGAATACGGAGGATTGATATCCCGGCGGTGCGCAGAAGCGGCAACGGTAAGACTCTGGGGCTTCGTGGAGCTACAGGCAATAACTTGAAGAACGTTGATGTAGATTTTCCTCTGGGTGTGTTTATCGGCATCAGCGGCGTGAGCGGAAGCGGCAAGTCTTCGCTGATTAACGAGACATTGATGCCGATTCTGAAGAACAAGTTCTACAATGCGAAGATGCATCCGCTGCCGTACAGGGAGATTACAGGGGTGGAGAACATCGACAAGCTCATAGAGATAGACCAGAGCGCCATAGGACGGACTCCGCGCAGTAACCCGGCTACGTTTACAGGGGTGTTCAATGATATCCGTAACTTGTTTGCGGAAACTCCGGATGCGAAGGTGCGCGGTTTCGGGCCAGGGCGTTTTTCGTTCAATGTCGCAGGAGGGCGTTGTGAGGCGTGCAAGGGAGCGGGCATCAAGATTATCGAGATGAATTTCCTTCCGTCTGTCAATGTCGTATGTGACGAGTGCCGCGGACGCCGCTATAAGGATGACACATTGGCTGTAAAGTATAAGGGGAAGAGTATCAATGATGTACTGGAAATGCCGATAAGCGAGGCGTATGAATTCTTCAAGGGGATACCGAAGATTGCGCAGAAGCTGAAGGCGCTTGTAGATGTCGGGCTGGGCTATATCCATCTTGGGCAGTCGGCAGTTACATTGTCCGGAGGAGAAAGCCAGCGCATGAAGCTTGCTTCGGAATTGTACCGGAAAGACACAGGGAACACCCTTTATATACTTGACGAGCCTACGACAGGCCTGCATTTTGAAGATATAAAGGTGCTGCTGGGCGTGCTGCAGAAGCTTGTTGACAGCGGCAACACGGTCATTGTCATTGAACATAACCTGGATGTGCTGAAGTGCGCCGACTATATGTTCGACATGGGGCCTGACGGCGGACGCCGGGGAGGCTATGTGGTGGCACAGGGCACGCCTGAGGAGCTGGCGGAGAATCCGGCATCTGTTACAGGGCCGTATCTTCGAGAGGCGCTTTCAGGGCAGATTTGACGGCGCGGCTTTTCAGTGGTGCGGTCTTTTGGGGGGCGGCTTTGGGGTGTGGCGCGGAGGCTTATATGCTTGATTATTAACGATATAATATATTTCAAAATCAGAGGTTTGGCGATTTTGAAAACATTAATTAGTTTTTAACTGATTAGTTAAGCATTTTTTTTAGATATGGAAGCTGATAAATTCAATGTGTTCCTTGTCAATGACGGGAAACATTATGAGGTCCCGTTCCTGAAGAGGCTCGGAGATTTTTCTGATGAGGTGTGCGGAACGGTGAAGGATGCGGAGACCGGGGCGGAGTATCCTGTTCTCGCTGCATTGGTGGATCATAAGCTTAAGGAGCTGGACTACAAGCTGGTGATGTCTCATGAGGTGGAGTTTATCGGCTATAACCATCCTGACGGACGCCGTACATATCTGCGTTCTTTGTGCTTCGTGCTTCAGAATGCTGTGCGTGAGCTGTATCCGGACAAGGTGCTTATCATCGACCATTCTCTTCCTAGCGGGCTTTACTGCAATATCTGTGATGTGGAGCTGCGTGAGGACGGAAGGCGTGTGCCGGTGAAGCTTGAGGATAAGGACATTGCCGCTATCAGGAAACGTATGCAGGAGATTGTCGCTGCGGATATGCCGTTTATTAAGCGGAAGATGGATGCTGATGCGGCCGAGGCATTGTTCGAGAAGAACAACCAGCCTGACAAGGCTGAGCTGCAGAGGTCTCTAGGCAAGTTTATATGCAGTGTGTATTTTCTTGATGGTCAGGCGGATACTTTTCATGGTCCGCTACTGCCGTCCACAGGATATCTGAAGGTTTTCGATCTTATCCCTTTTGCTGAGGGGTTCTGTCTCCAGTTCCCTTCGGAGGGTGATTTCTCCAAGGTGATTCCGGTCATGACCCAGTCGAAGATTGCGGCGACATTGGGCGAGTATTCGGACTGGTGCTCGATTATAAGGATCAATGGCATCGGGACATTGAACGGGGCAATAACCGGCGGCAATGCTGTCAGGCTGATTAATCTGGCGGAGGCGCTTCATGAGCGCAAGTATGCCGCGATTGCGGATCAGATATATGCGCGGCGCGACAAGGTGAAGGCTGTGTTCATCGCAGGGCCTTCTTCCAGCGGAAAGACATCGTCGTCCTTGCGCATTGCCCTTCAGTGCCGTGTGCTTGGCATGGTGCCGAAGGTCATTGAGCTGGACAATTATTTTGTTGACAGGGAGCATACGCCGAAGGACAGCGACGGCAATTATGATTTCGAGGCGCTGGAGGCAATGGACCTGAAGCTGCTGAACAGCCAGCTGAATGATCTGTTCGCCGGCAGGGAAGTGGAGCTTCCTCGTTTTGATTTCAGGGAGGGGCGTTCTGTGCCTTCAGGGAAGCGGGTGTCGCTGGGGGAGAAGGAAATATTGATAATGGAGGGTATCCATGCGCTTGATCCAGCGATGGTTCCGGAGGTTGACAATTCCCGTATCTTCAGGGTGTATGCTTCGGCTCTGACGTCGTTGAACATTGATGAGAACAATAATATCTCCACGTCCGACAATCGTCTTCTGAGACGTATGGTTCGTGATAACCGTGTGCGTGGAATCACTCCTGAGGAGACCATAATGCGCTGGCATAGTGTGCGCCGTGGAGAGAATCGCAACATTTTCCCATTTCAGGAGAATGCTGATGCGTCGTTCAACTCTGCCCTCATCTATGAGCTGCCGCTGCTGAAGTATTATGCCGAGCCGCTGCTGCGCCGTATCGCCCCATCGTCTCCTGCATATACCGAAGCCATCCGCCTGCTGAAGTTCCTTGACTATATCGTGGCGCTTTCTCCGGATGAGATTTCCGCGATACCTCCGACTTCCATTATGCGCGAGTTTATAGGCGGTCAGACTCTACAGAAGCTGGTCTGATGCGCTTTGACCTCTGACAATGCCCCGTGCCGCATTTCGTGCTGCGCGGGGCTTTGTGCGCTGGGGCATTTCATTCTGCATCGGACTTTATTTATTTCTTATTTCATGTTGCTGTTGCATTGTGTTGCTCCATCATCCTGCACTGCTTTATTGGCATGTTCTCTAGCATGGATTTGTTACACGATTTCCAGCCCTGTTTTCTTGCCTGTTTTCGTTGGTGGTTAAGAAACTGTTTTGTGTTTGTGTCTCTGCCAGGTCTTGCGTCAGTGCGTTGTACCGTGTTCTGCCCATTCCTAGTGATGCATGTCAGGACGGTGCCACGGTACGTTTTGCAAAGTGTTGATTTATAACAATTTCTGAAACGAGGTGTGGATTTGCCGACTTTTTTAGCCTCCAAATCCACACTCTGCCTAAACATGTCGTTGATTGTCAGCCTGTTACTGAATCTCTCCGTGGCGTAGTCCCGACTGCCATCTCATGTGATGTCACGGTAGCCCTTTTGTGCTGTGCATCGGTGGTACTCTTCCCTGTCCTCCTGCACTTGAATTATTGGCAGTGTCTTGAAACTATGTTTTGCATGGTTCTCCTCCACTGCTTCATTGATGGTTCATTGTGTTAGAGCCTTGCCCATCACTTCGCATTGGGTCTTCGCCGCCTTTCACCTGGCGGCAGCGCATGTTGCCTTTCAGAGGTTCAGGATCTCAAGCTCCTCCGGCGTGTAGAGGATGGAGTCAATGAAATCCGGGGCGATATGTGCGAGGATTATGAATGCGACTAGAGCCGTGATGGCTATGAGAAGCAAAGCGATGACTGTCCACTTCACAATTTTCCATCCGTTGCGCCTGCTGCCTGCTGCCTTGTTTTGCGATACCGTACCTTTTGATTCTGTATCCTGCACTGCAGCAGCTGTGCTGGCTTCTGCTGAGGTTTCGGCTCCGGCACTTACTTTAACGGCAGCTTCGGAGTCTATTGTTAACACAGTTTCGGTAGCAGTCCCAGTGGATGGTGCGGCATCTGCTATTTGTTCGCTTTCAATGTATTTAGCTATGGACTCATTATGCGCAGGTGTCACATTTGGCGTCTCGTTGCCGGCTTCATTGTGGCTTTCCGACTCTGATGTGGCATCAGCTTTTGTTTCCTCATTGATGTCTGGACTGTCAATGCCATCTGCGAAGTCTGCATTGATGCCTGAAACCTGATCGTCAGAGTTCTCCGCTATGGCGCTGGCGGCGGATGTATTGGGCTGATTGTCAACGGAATCTGGTTTAAGTGCATCGTTTGCGTTTGCATGGTGCTGAAGTTCTGGCACCACGTTGTCGCTGCCCGTGACATTGTCCGTGGTGCTGTCCGTTTCTTTGCCTGTGTCGCTATCCGGACTGCTGACTACGTCACTGTCTGGATTTTGTTCCATGTCATTGTCATGGGGGCTGCTGTTCTTGCTGTCAGCGTTGTTGCCGGCCACAGCATTGGCATTGCCGGATTCTGTTTCCGGAACCGTGATTTCTGCATTGTTCTCCTCTGGATTGAGAATGGAACGCAATGCCGCCATTGTCGCAGAAACTTCGGCGGGCGTCTCTTCGTGTGTTTTCAGGGAAATGGGCTCCAGTCCGAAACCTTCCGGGTAGATGTCCAGATCTTCATCCGCGACGAAAAAGAAGTAGTTCTCTCTTGTAGCACGCAATTTGCCGAGCCCTGGGAAGATAATCGACTTCTTGGTCTCCAGGACATGCTTCATCTCTTCCAGGAATTCGCGGATTATACGTGACGCCGTTGGCACATCCAGATTGTTGCACTTTGCATAGAATTCGATGAGCAGATTCTCGTTTGCAGCTTCTTTCTGCCTGAATGACAAGCGCCTGTATGGAGGATTGATAGTATATCCCTTGTCGGAAAATACGGACGGGACAATCTCGGCCACGAATGAACCGATACCTGGCAATGCGACTTCATCATTGTCAAGAATAAGTTCCTTGACTATTTTCGATAAGAGATCAATGTCCATATTCCAATGACGCTATTTGTTTAAAAGTCTTTCTTGAGTCCAGGGAACTGCCAGAATCTGCTTCCGATGTTCCGATACTGTATCCCTTTGATTTTTAGAGATTTTCTCGTCAGGCATCTTGCCGTTGCGAAAAGTTATTGACAAAGGTAGCAAAAAAATGTAAAAAAAATTTGCAGAGAACGGAAATTGTTGTACCTTTGCAATCCCGAAACAAAACAACGGGTGTTAAATTCCTGAATAGCTCAGTTGGTTAGAGCATCTGACTGTTAATCAGAGGGTCCCAGGTTCAAGTCCTGGTTCAGGAGCAAGAATGAAAATTCGCTTGGGAGCATAGCTCAGTTGGTTCAGAGCGTCTGCCTTACAAGCAGAGGGTCGGGGGTTCGACTCCCTCTGCTCCCACTTTGAAAAGCACTTCGGATTTCTCCGAGGTGCTTTTTGTTTCAATTTCTTGTAAAACGTTTTTTTTGTTACGTACTTGAGGTGTGATATGATTCATTCCAGGTGATCAAGCAGCGGAGCAGGGCTCTTGAAAGTTTGTGGAGTGTAAAAGGATTAGTTACAGCAAGTTAGCTATATTACTACTCCACTAGATATGGAGTAATAATGTACTTAACTCTTTATAAATCAATAAAATACGCTCCACGCTTCTATGCGGCATTAATACTTCTGTCTGGAGTTTGTCTCTGCGCATAGAATCTCGCCGGGTATGGTCGGGACGGTGCCACATTGTTAAATGGTATTATACTGATATTAAGCGTGTTATGAAAATAGAACGTGGAATTGACGTCGTTTTTTAGCCTGAAATCCACATCTTGCGAAAAATTGGTATTGATTATCAGGTACTTAGAGATAACTACGTGGCACAGTCACGACTAGCTTGCTTCTTGCTTGGCTCTGTTGCGCTTCCTCTTGCAAAATTAGGTATCAGAGATTGAGTATCAGTTGGTTGCGTATCTCAAATGTCATGGGTACTGACATCTGGAAGGCATAACTGATTGGTACTAAATATGGATTTTATGATGGTGGACGGGAATGAAAAGCATGACGGCAGGAAATGCATAATAGGATATGTTGGTGAAGAGAACTGGAGCTGGTGGAGAGGGGGTAGTGTAAAAACATAGCACCCAGGGGTGATGCTGAGTTCACTTCCTGGGTGACTTATATCTGAATCTCGTAGCTATCGCATGCTGTTCCTAGCATGCGATAAGAACTCCATCAACCTGATCTCTGAAAGCTGGGAGTTACCGCACTCGGATGGAACGGCCGATGCGCAGCGTGGTGCGGGTCGTGATGCCGTTCAAGGCGCAGAGCTTCTTGACGGTGGTATGATACTTTACGGCGATGGAACCTAGCGTATCCCCGGAGCGTATCTTGTAGTATTGTGCCTTGGCCAGCTCTGCAGCCTTGCGAGCCTCCTCCTTTTCACGTAGCTCCTGCTCGGCTGCACGTGCGGCGTAATATGTGGAATCCTCCTTCATTATCAGGTAGTCCTCCTCATCGCTCTCCGGAATGTACTTGCTCCCGGCATCCAGGAAACGCTTCTTCAGGATGAACAGGCGATGGCGCAGAGTCCCGCTTTCGAAATCAATGAGCCATTGCGGGTCAAAGGCGAAACCGCAATACCTGGTCTCGAAATGCAGATGCGCCCCCGTGGAGCGCCCTGTGGAGCCACCAAGCCCGATGACCTGTCCGGCCTTCACCCACTCGCCAGGAGTCACGATACGTTTCGAAAGATGCGCGTAGAATGTCTCCAGCCCATTCTCATGACGGACTACCACCAGGTTCCCGAATCCTTTGTAATATTTCGAGAGACGCACCTTGCCTGGAAATGCTGCCACGACAGGAGTCCCTGTCTTCAGCGGTAGATCCACGCCCATGTGCCGTCTGCCATGCCTGTAGCCAAAAGGTGAATACACCTTCGTCTGATAGGGACAATGATATTCTTCGGAAGAATCTACCAGCCAGATGGAAATGTCCTCCTGAAGATCCTTGAGATCCATCTTGTACGGATTCGGCAGCTCCTCGTTCCAGTTGCTGTTGAACACCTCGGTCTGCAGAGATATGGACGGGTCCTTGTAATATTTCCAGGTGTAGTCCTCCATAAGCAGAATCTTCACGGCGGGATTACCCGTGTCAAGAGTGTCTATAGGAACTGCTGAGGATGGATCCAGTGACTTGACCGGCTGCAATGCCAGTCTCGGGACGAGCAGGGATGCCTTGCTCATGGTCATTACTGTATCCTGTGCTTCGATTCTTCCGCCAGTCATGGCTGACAAGCCGGCTATGGCCGCAATGGCCGTCAATATTCTGCTTCTTATTGTCATTGTCCGATTTCTTTCTCCGGTGCATAACGGGCAAATCAGCACCCGGCACCTCTGCTTCACATGATTACGGGTGCAGAAACCATTATTTTGCACCCGTTAAAAACTTAAACTTCAGCTCCGAACCTGGTCTTGAGGAGTTCCTTTACTTCACTGACCTTTGCGTCAAGCAGCTCCCTGGAAGTGGCCTCGCAGATGAAACGGAGATAAGGTTCCGTGTTGGAAGGCCTGATGTTGAACCACCAGTCCTTGAACTCGACCCTGTATCCGTCGAAATCCATGAATGCTGTCGGCTTCTCCTGCTTCTCGAAATGCTCCTTGACCGCATCCATTGCCCCCTGCTTGTCAGAAAGCTTGAAATTGATCTCTCCGGAATTCTGGTAGCGTGCGATCTTCCCGATAAGCTCGCTGAATGTGATGCCCTTCTTCTTCATGGCAGCGACGACACGCAGCACCAGGATTGATGCGAGCAGCCCGCTGTCTGAATAGAAGAAATCTCGGAAATAATAGTGGCCTGCAAGCTCGCCGCCCCATACACCGTCGATTTCACGCAGCTTCCTGGCGGCATTCGCCCTGCCGACTTTCCAGGTGAACATCTTGACGCCCATCGGCTCCAGATATTCGCCTACCGCCTTTGAACTCCGGATATCCTGGATGACGGTGCCCGTCTCATGCCTCTCGTTGATGAAGTAGTGTCCGAGTACGGCAATGATGAGGTCCGGAGAGATGAAATGTCCTGTCTCGTCCACGAACATTACGCGGTCAGCATCGCCGTCGTATATCACACCTGCATCGGCACCAGTCTTCTTCACCAGCTCCTCAAGAGCGACGACATTCTTATGCACCAGAGGATTAGGCTCATGGTTAGGGAACGTGCCGTCCATCGTGTCGAAGATATATTCAGGCCCGTCGCCGAAAATCTCCTTTGCGTACAATGTGCTCATGCCGTTGGAGAGGTCGAAAGCCAGCTTCAGCCCGCTGTAGTCGGCCTTGTATCCGAGCAGAAAATCCAGATAGTCCTTGTGGATATCTTTCTGGTGAACCTTTCCTGGAACAGCTGCAGGAGACGTCGGTCTGTTTCCGTTGATCCACGCCTCTATCTGGCCAAGTCCTGTGTCATATCCTACTGGAAGTGCATTGTCGCAGGACACCTTCATCCCGTTGTACTCCTTAGGATTATGCGACGCGGTGATCTGTACGGAAGCATGGAATCCGTACTTGGCAGTGCCGAAATATACCATAGGCGTCGTGCTCAGCCCGATGTCATATACATCGGCTCCGGCATCGGTGATGCCCTTGATGAGATAATCATGAATCTCTTCAGATGAGACTCTGCAGTCCCTTCCAACAAGCACCTTGTCTGTCTTAAGCAGCTCTGGCAGAAAATAGCCTACCTTGTAGGCCGTGTTCCTGTCGAAATCCACATTGTAGATTCCGCGGATGTCATAAGCATGAAAAGCACCCATATTTATTTGATTTTAGTGTTATAACGTACAGAAACCTTTCCTTTCGAGACGTTCTGTAATTTCTTGGCTATCATTTTCTTGCGGATAGGTGCCACATGGTCTATGAACAAGTCGCCGTCCAGGTGCGACATCTCGTGCTGCACCATCCTGCAGGCGAACTTGTCGAATGTCTCCGTGACCTTCTCTCCGGCCGCATTGTAATACTCCACGGTCATTGATGCCGGTCTGCGCACCTCGCAATAGATGTTAGGAATGCTCAGGCACCCTTCCGAATAGTCAACCTCCTTGTCGCTCTGCTCCAGGATTACAGGATTCAGCATTGTCCGCTTGAAATCCTTCAGATAGTCATAGACGTCTGTCATACCGGTCCCGTCCACTATCAATGCCCTTTTGCTCACTCCTATCTGAGGAGCTGCAAGTCCACATCCGTCAGAATTCTTCAATGTATCCTTCAGGTCCTGGACAAGAGCCGCGATTCCTTCCTTGTCGTTGAGGTCCACTTCTTCCGCTCTGGCTCTGAGAACTTCAGAACCATATAAATATATAGGCTGTATCATTTGTTAAATTTTATATTCAATTAATTCTCAGGTGTCTATCTTTTACGTCTAGACTTCCCGGAGACGTTTCTGGACAATGTCTCCGGCATAGGCGCGGACAATGCCGCAAAAGATGTGCCATCTCCCGGCGCGTCGCCTGTCCTGTCCAGGTAGCCCTGCAGGATGATGGCAGCGCTTATCTTATCCACGGAGGCCTTGTCCCTGCGCTCGGAGGCTTTCATCCCGCCGTCTATCATTGCCCTGTGGGCGAGCACAGACGTGAACCGCTCATCCTCAAGCGAGACGGGAATTTCCGGGAAAGCCTTGGACAGCTGCTTCAAGAACGCCTCCACATCAGCCGCGGCCTCGGACGGCTTCCCGTTCATGTTCACCGGGTATCCGACCACAAACCTGACAATGCTTTCTGCGGCGGAATAACTTTTAAGATATTCTATTATCTTTGCACTTTGTACGGTTTCCAGCGGAGAGGCAAATATGCGCAGGGGATCGCTGACGGCTACGCCGATCCGCTTCCTGCCATAGTCTATTCCAATGATTCTGTCCATAATCCTGCAAAGATAGTAAATATTAATATCTGTCGCACCATGGCTTCCCAGAAACAGCCGAAAGGCCCCAAGATAGAGAACTTCCGTATATCGGTTATTGACGACATGACACATAAGCAGCTATGGGTCATGCGGTTTAACAGGACGACACTTTTCCTGTCGGTCATCTCCGTCATCTGCGTGATAATAGCCGTCTCGTATTCCCTGATAGCCTTTACTCCGATAAGGACATTTATTCCGGGCTACCCTGATGCGCATACCAAGCGGGCCGCCATAAACAATGCCCTCAAGATCGACTCGCTGCAGAATGTAATCTATACGTGGATGTTCTATGCTGACAATCTGAAGAAGGTCATGGAGGGCGCAGACCCGGTGGCGATAGACAGCATCATCAGCCGCTCTGCAGGTGACTCCACCATCACCGCCGTATCTAGAAAGCAGCTTGACGGGAAGGATTCGCTCCTTCGCGAGAATGTCCGCCAGGCGGAGCAGTTCGGGCTGAACAATGCCGGTGAACGTAAGCTTCCGATAGAGGGGATACATTTCTTTACACCGCTTAAAGGCGTTGTGTCACAAGGATATGATCCGCTTCTTCATCCATACATTGACATAACTGCTCCTGCAAACTCTGTCGTCATGTCCGTTCTGGACGGTACTGTAATAGGCGCAGGCTGGAGCGATGATTCAGGATATACTATCCAGATACAGCATTCTGACGATATCGTATCCGTATATAAGCATAACCAGAAGCTGCTGAAGAAGACCGGGGATAAGGTTTCCGCCGGCTCTCCGATAGCGCTTGTCGGAAATACCGGAGCATTGACCACGGGAGATCACCTTCATTTCGAACTATGGTACAAGGGCGAGGCGGTAGATCCTGTTAAATACATTAATTTCTGATGACAACGAAAAGACACATTGCTATACTAGGCTCTACGGGCTCTATCGGCCGCCAGACCCTGGATGTGGTGCGGCAGCACAGCGACTTGTTCGAGGTGGAGCTGCTGACGGCGAATAACAGCTCTGAACTGCTTATTAAACAGGCTCTGGAATTCTCTCCGTCGAGTGTGGTGATATGCAATGAATCAAAATATCAGGAGGTCGCAGATGCGCTTCAGCCTCATGACATAAAGGTGTTCTCGGGGATGGATTCCATCTGCTCGCTCGTGCGTGCTGACGACATTGACATTGTCCTTACAGCTCTGGTGGGCTTCAGCGGGCTCCGTCCGACAATTTCTGCAATCGAGGCTGGCAAGATCATTGCCCTTGCCAATAAGGAGACCCTCGTGGCTGGCGGCTCTGTGGTGATGCCTATGGCGAAGAAGCATAATGCTCCGATTCTTCCTGTGGATTCAGAGCATTCCGCTATATTCCAGTGCCTTATGGGTGCAGCCGGCAATCCTCTGACGCGTATCCATCTTACAGCATCTGGAGGGCCTTTCCGCACGTGGCCTAAGGAAAAGGTGGCGACAGCTACCCGCAGCGATGCGCTGAAGCATCCGCAGTGGACGATGGGGGCTAAGATTACAATAGATTCAGCCACGATGATGAACAAAGGCTTCGAGATGATCGAGGCTAAGTGGCTTTTCGATATGGCACCTGAAAAGATAAACATTGTGGTCCATCCTCAGTCAATCATCCATTCAATGGTGGAATTTGCTGACGGGGCTGTGATTGCACAGCTTGGACATCCTGACATGCGGGAACCGATACAGTTCGCGCTCAGCTTCCCGGAGCGGCTTACGCTTGACAGCCGGAAGCTGGATTTCGCGGAGCTGGGGTGCCTGACATTCGAGAAGCCAGACATGGACAAGTTCCCGTGTCTTGCGCTGGCGTTCGAGGCGATCGGCAGGGGCGGTAATGTGCCTTGCGCCATGAATGCGGCGAATGAGGCTGCTGTGGCGGCATTTCTGCAGGACAGGATACGCTTCTATGATATACCTGAGGTGATATCCCGATGCATGGCTGGCGTGGAATTTGTTAGTGAGCCAGGGGTTGAGGACATTATCAGCACGAATGACGAGGTCTATCGCAAGGCCTCGGAATTATGCATGTCGCCTGACAGATAACGGTCTCTCCCGGATACTTTATAGTTGATAAGATAGATGATTTCGATATTGATGAAAATACTGCAGGTGATATTGGCCCTGTCAGTGCTGATCGTGGTACATGAACTGGGACACTTCGCATTCGCCAGGCTTTTCGGCATAAAGGTGGACAAGTTCTTCCTGTTTTTCGATGCCGGAGGCGTGAAGCTGTTCAGCACCAGGACTTCGAGGTGGTTCACGAAGTTTTTCCCGAGGATGAAGAATTCTGATACCGAATATGGTATCGGCTGGCTTCCTATAGGCGGATACTGCAAGATAAACGGCATGATAGATGAATCGCTGGACATGGACTCCCTGAAAAAGGAGCCGCAGCCGTGGGAGTTTCGCTCCAAGCCTGCATGGCAGCGTGCCATGGTGATGGCCGGAGGTGTCCTCTTTAACTTCATCTTCGCTATACTGGTCTATATCTCGATGTTGTCCATCTGGGGAAACGACTATCTGAGCAACAGTGATAACCGCATCTATGTCAATGACCTGGCATACGAGATGGGCTTCCGCACCGGCGACAGGATCCTCAAGTTCGACGATTATGTGCCAGAGGACTTCAGCATGCTTCAGGCGGATCTGGCAAGGCGCTCTGTAAAGACTGCTACGGTGCTCCGCGGCAGGGATACCGTGACTCTCTACATTGACCATAGCCTTATCGGGAACGTCCTTCAGTCCCCTGGGATGTTCAGCGTCGCTGTTCCTTTCGCGGTGGATTCGGTGGCGGCAGGCTCTGTCAATGCCGGTTCAGGTCTGAGGCATGGCGATGTGGTCATCAGGATTGACTCAACGGATGTCGGATATGTCCAGGACGCATGGAAAGTCCTTTCGGACAAGGCAGGGAGAAGTATAGAGGCCGAGGTCGTCAGGGACAATGATACACTGGCAATGCCTCTGCAGGTGGATACCGCAGGCCGTCTTGGCGTCGTTCTGCAGATTCCTGGCATGCAGAAGCGCACATATACATTTGCACAGGCCATTCCTGCCGGCATAAAATATACGTGGAACATGGTCACAGGATATGTGAGGGATCTGAAACTGGTGGCGACTCCGAGCACTGGGGCGTACAAGTCTGCGGGCAGCTTCATTGCGATAGGGCAGGTCTTTCCTTCACATTGGAACTGGCTTATTTTCATGAACCTGCTTGCGCTGCTCTCCATCATGCTTGGAGTGATGAACCTGATTCCGATACCTGGGCTCGACGGCGGACATCTGCTGTTCCTTATATACGAGATGATAAGCGGGCACAAGCCTAGTGACAGGTTCATGATGGCCGCCCAGATCGCAGGAATGTTCCTCCTCCTGCTTATCATGGTCCTGGCATTCGGCAACGATATCGGGCGGCTTATGGGAATGCGGTAAAAATGACTATATTTGAGAATTGAAAAATAAATGTAATATGAAAACTGAATATCTTGCAGCGAGAATCCTGGCACTTGCTGCCATCGTCATGGCGGCTGTATCGTGCGGAGGGCGTTCCGACAAGCCTCTCCTTCCTAATGTGAGCGGAAAGGCCGGTGAAGTCATCGTAGTGATGGACAGGAACGACTGGGACGGTAATCTTGGAAATGCGACCAGGGATCTTCTGGCGGCGGATTACCCTTTCCTGCCTCAGCGCGAACCGCGGTTCTCCATTGTCAATGTCCCTGTCACAGGCTTTGCGGATCTGTTCAAGATACATAGGAATATACTTATATATAATGTGGATCAGGATGTGCGCAAGAGCGGTGTGGTCTATAGGCATGATGTGTGGGCGTATCCGCAGTGCGTGATCCAGATTTCAGCCCCGTCAAGCGATTCCGCAGCCACATTGCTGAAAGAGAACGGGGAGCGTATTGTAAACACGATTGAGCAGGCTGAAAGGGACAGGGTGATCGCCAATTCCAAGAGATATGAGGCTCCGAACATCTCTCCTGTCGTCACGGAAATGACTGGAGGCTCTCCCCATTTTCCGATGGGCTACAGGATCCGCAAGAAGACAGATGACTTTATATGGATATCTGATGACAAGCAGTACACTACCCAGGGTGTGTTCGTGTACAAGTATCCGGCTTCCGATAAGGAGAATTTCACGGAGCAGAATATCATTGCTCACAGGAACGAGATCTTAAAGGCGAATGTTCCTGGCATGTTCGACAATACCTATATGGTTACCAATGAGGTGGCCACGCCGGAAGTGACATTCATCCGTTTCCGAGGAAGGCAGTTCGCCGAGACCCGTGGCCTTTGGGAAGTCTATGGGGATTTCATGGGAGGGCCGTTTGTCTCCCATTCATTCTATAGCCGTGACGGAAAGGACATTATCGTGCTTGACGGGTTCGTGTATGCCCCTAAGTATGATAAGCGCCAGTATCTCAGGCAGGTGGAGGCAATCCTGTATTCTTTCGAATGGGCTGACGGAAAGAGCTCCTCGGATGAGAAACAGTAGTCCGGGTGGCCCCGATGAAATTTTTCCAGAAATTGGGGGAAAATATTTTGAGGTCTAGAAAATAATATATACCTTTGCATTCCCTTAAAATTTCATATCGAGATAGCAAGGGTAAGTCTGGTGGGTTCGTATAACGGTTAGTACTCGAGATTTTCATTCTCGCAATAGGAGTTCGATTCTCCTACCCACTACTAAATATTAAAAAATAAAAACAATGGCAAACAACGCATCTGCAGAAAAGTGCATTCGCCAGAGCGAAAGGCACAGATTGCATAATAAGTATTATGCAAAGACAACAAGGAATGCTATCCGTGCGATCAGAAACACTACAGACAAGGCTGCCGCTGAGGCAAATGCACCTAAGGTCTATGCTATGATCGACAAACTTGCTAAAGTGGGCATTATCCACAAGAACAAGGCAGCCAATCTCAAGAGCGGTATCGCTGTTTATATAAACAAACTCGCCTAATCGCGGAGTTCTTGGGTAAATCCAGCGGGATGTAGCGCAGTTGGCTAGCGCACTACGTTCGGGACGTAGGGGTCGTGCGTTCGAGTCGCATCATCCCGACTTAAAAGAGAGAAATCCATCACGGGTTTCTCTCTTTTAATTTTTCCACACTCCTTCGGCATGGGGCGTGGCGGCGCTTATGGCGGCGAGGACTGGCGCCGTGGAGGTGGCGCGGAATCGGGAAAAATGTCACAGAAGTGACATCGCATTGCCCGTTGTTCGCTTTATGGAGGGTGAGAATGTCTGAAAATGCGCTTTTTTCACTTGGCATGTCTATATTTGCAGCAGACATCTTGTACAAGGATGCCGTACAACAGAAACAGATAGACATGGAATACTTTATCAGGACATTTGAGAATACCGTCCGCAGATGCTGGGATAAGCCGGCCTTGGACGAATACAGGACATCGAGCGAGACATACGGCCAGCTGGCCGCCGACATAGAAGCCATACATATATATTTCAAGGCAGCAGGGCTCAAGCCTGGCGACAAGATTGCCATTAACGCCAGAAGCAGCGCCAGCTGGATAAAGACATTCATGGCAGCTGTCTCAGGTGGCTATGTGGCAGTGGAGCTGTTCAACGGATATACAGCCAGGGATGCACAGGCGCTTGTGGATCATTCTGACAGCTGTCTCCTGTTCACAGAGAAAGGCATCTATAAGGACATGGACTTCTCAGCGATGCCGCAGCTTCGCGGTGTCATTGACCTCAGATCCGGAGAGCTTCTGGACTCCCGTGGGGATTTCGCGAAGATATATGCACAGAGGGACCAGCTGTTTGTCCAGGCGCATCCTACCGGAATGATCCCGGATGATGTTCACTATCCGGAGCGCGGAATGGACGAGCTTTGTGCAATCATGTACACTTCAGGCTCTACGGGATTCCCTAAAGGCGTGATGCTTTCAGTCAGGAACTTTAGCGCCAATATTGACATGATACCATCGCATTGTCCTTACCATGAAGGCGACAGCTATGTCAGCGTGCTCCCTTATGCTCATATATTCGGCCTGACATTCGATGCCATCGCACCGCTCTGCTTCGGTATGCACCTGGTCGTGCTCTATGTCCCTCCGGTGCCATCCAATCTTAAGCCTGCACTCAGGGAGTTCCGCCCGCGTGTGTTCTTCGCTGTGCCTCTGATTCTCCGCAAGATGATTGACGACACGATAGGGGAGTTTATGAACAGCAGGACAGGGAAGGCGAAGCTGGATGACTATGAGCGGAACCCTGACTTCTGCGCAGCGCTGCGCACAATATTCATGGAAGGGATGGGCGGCAACATAGAGGAGTTTGTGACCGGAGGGGCAGCAATTCCGGACAAGATCGAGCAGCTGCTTGCCGTGAAGCTGAAGACACCTTTCGTGACAGGATATGGAATGACGGAATGTGCACCTCTTATCAGTGTCGGCCACCTCGGCAACTATAAGCTGAAATCTGTGGGAGAATACGTGAGCGAGCATGTTTCGGCAAAGATAGATTCTGTTGACCCTCAGAATGTCGCAGGGGAGCTTCTGGTGAAGGGAGATGTGGTCTTTGCAGGATACTATAAGAATGAGGAGGCTACCAAGGCTGCATTTACTGATGACGGATGGTTCCACACAGGTGACCTTGGGACAATAGACAAGGACGGGACAGTCTTCCTTGTGGGCAGATGCAAGAGCATGCTGCTTTCATCCAACGGACAGAACATCTACCCTGAGGAGATCGAGGTGGTGCTGAACAATATGCCTTTTGTGGCGGAGTCATTGATTGTCAGCAGGAAAGAGAAGCTGGTGGCTCTCATTGTCCCTGACCAGAATGCTCTTGGTGAGGCAGGGACGGACGCGGAGAGCCTTACGCAGATTATGGATGCCAATGTCGCGGCTCTGAACAAGATTATTCCGGCGTATTCTGCGGTGTCTTCGTATGAGATTCATTACGAGCCGTTTGCTAAAACACCTAAAGGCAGCATAAAGCGCTTTCTGTATGTGTAATTTCATATATCAATAATACACTATCCATTGGCGGGGCGGGCAGAAATATACATTCTGTCCGCTCTTCCTTTTTTGGGATATACAGTTTCTGAAATTTTATTATATTTACATTTTTTACAGGTGGTGAGGTACATTCATTGCAGAAAAATGATGACCCGCCCGCAGCAAGAACAAGACAAATAGTACCAAGATGAAAACGAAGAAAGCAGTATCCGTTCTGGCGACGTGCCTATGTATGGCCGTCACTGCCGATGCCCTTGCGCAATCATCTGACGCAGGGACGGAATTCTTCCGGTCCGCTTCGGACAGGCTGCATTCCGCTGATGAGCGATGCCGTTTCATTGACCTATGGTCATTCAGGGTCAATGCCGCTGACATCCTGTTAACTGTCCCGAATGCCGGTCTGGAGGTGGATCTGTCGCGCACCCCGTACAACCGGATGTCTTTCGGTGCCGACGTGAAGTACCGATGGAACTACCGGCAGAATCCGACAAATTATCTCATGAATCTCCTGGAAGTGAAACCTGAGCTGAAGTACTGGTGGCGCGGTAACCGTGATGTCTCCAGATTTGCCTGGTATGCGGGGCTTTATGCAAACTGGGGAAAATATAAGTACAAGTTCGGTCCTGATCATGACGGCAAGGACGGGAAGATGTACGGTGGCGGCGTGTCACTCGGATTCTCCAGGCCGCTGTACCAGTACCGCCGGGCTGCACTCGACCTGGAGGTGGGGCTGTCCGCCGGTGTCCTGAAGACACGTTACGATGCATATACCACAGCCGATGGAGAGTATGTCACATTGCCCGAAAGTTCCCGTGACTGGCATGTGCTTCCGTATCCTGTCCTGTCGGAACTCCGGGTCGCATTAGTCCTGAGATCGTTGACAGTCAATGATAAATATCGTAAAGTAAAGGAACAGAGACTTATTCGCCGCCAGGAGCGGAGGATGAGATAAGTCCAGAAACCGAACATGAAAATCTTGGATAGTATGAAACATTCCGGAACCTTTTTATTGTCAGCAGCAGCGGTTCTAATAGCTCTGCTTCATGCTGAAAGTGTCTCGGCCCAGAGAATTGCTGTAAAGGCCAATGCCGCAATGTATGCCGCCCTGACCCCGAACCTTTCATTCGAGCTTGTCACAGGTGAGAGGACAAGTGCTGATTTTACAGTATTCGGCCATGTGAACCCTTATGGACATGATTCCAGGGTGATAGGAATCCAGCCTCAGTTCAAATACTGGATTGCGGGCCGCCCTCTTGTAAGGGAATATGTCGGAGTCCTGGCACTTGCCGCCTCCTATGACACCACATGGAAAGATGTGACCTACGAAGGAAATGCGGTGGCAGCAGGTGTCACTGCCGGCTATGTGCTTCCGATGGGAAAACGCTGGAACGTGGAGTTCTCCGGCGGTGTAGGTGCGATGGCATATCATCACAGAAGCTATGACAAGGACATTGACCCGCAGCGGCTCAAGGCTCTCGGCGCCAATGCAGTGGCATGGCGCGTCATCCCTGTAAACCTAGGTATAACATTCATATACATAATAAAATGATGTCCAGGAAATTATTAGCCATCTTCACGGCTTTCATGCTGCTGCCCTCCATGCTTGTGGCGCAGGACAGGAAGCTTGTGACCGGAAGGATCCTGGACAAGGCGACAGACCTGCCTATCGACCTCACCCAGGTGGAGGTCATCATATATAGCTTCAATACTGTCGCTGAGGCACAGGATGTCAAGAAGCAGATGGATGAGGATGCCTCTGCTGTCATTCTGCCTGAGGCCCGTACATTCCCGGACCAGAATGGCTACTATCAGATATATGTGGCTTCCACAGGAGCGCTGGTGTTCAAGGCTGATATGCAGGAAGCTGTAGTGGAAAATGTTGATAACCGTCTGGAAATCAATATAAAGCTTTCTGTAGGAAACCGTATCTGCAACTCCCTGGTTTCGGCAAAGAGGGAGAGCATCGGAGTGATGGATCCGGAGACAGACATTGACGGCAACTGGATGAAGGCAAGGAGCTCCATCAGCCTTCCTGCATTCTCTGGACGTGCTAACGGGCGTCTCATCATCCAGCCTTTCCTGGTGGACTGCGAGACGAAGGATACGCTCCGCTATCTCCGGCCGATGGTGATGGACGGAAAGGAATATGTGCTGACGCAGCTGCGGCGCAAGAACTACGACCCGTCGCTGGACACATTGAACACATACCGCCTGAAGGATGAGAACCTTTCAGCACACGAGATGATTATCCCGTGGGCTGACACCATCTTCCTGGAGCATCCTGAGAGGAGCTATCAGGTGAAGGGCATTATCCATTTCGAGGACTATCTGGGAGTCTATAGGAACAATGACTATTATCTCACTTCCTCACGTGTGCGCAGACCGATGCGTTTCCTTGAGTGTCCGGATGGACCGTTCTGGCTTGATCCTGAGCAATATAAGGAGCATCCTAAGAGGGAACGCCATAACACTGTCGGCAGGATGTCATTGAACTTCACTATCGGCAAGGCAGAGATATCCGCTTCGGATACTGCCGGGTGGCGCCAGATCGAGACTCTGAAGAAGAACCTTCTGGACATAGTGGCAGATGAGGGTGCTGTCCTCAAGGAGTTCCATATCACCGGAACTGCTTCACCGGACGGGCCTTATGCATCGAACCTGAAGCTGGCGCAGAAACGTATGCAGTATGCGCTGAACCATATTGCGTCCGTGCTTCCTGAAGCCATCCGCGCACGTGTCTATATGACGACGAAGGCTGATGTCGCCACATGGTCTGAAGTAGCTGATATACTCGATGCTGACTCATTGACCTCGGAGGCTTCTGAAATCAGGCGCATTGTCGAGGAGAATCCCGGAAGGCAGGACCGGCAGTGGATGCTTATCCGCAAGCTGCCGTCATATAAGACAGTCATTACTGACAGGCTTCCGCGTCTGCGCAATGTGCAATATCTTCAGATTCAAGAAGTTTATAGGGAGCTGACTCCTGAGGAGATATGGGACAGATACCAGAACGATGAAGACTACCGCAGCGGACGGAAGGAGTTTGCATTGTATGAATACTGGAGTCTCTTCAACCTGGTGAAGGACAAGGATGAGCTGTATGAACTCTACAAGCGTGCATACACCCAGTCTGTCAGGGACAACGGAAAGCCATGGGCGCTTGCCGCATGCAATCTGGCTGCCGCCGATATCGAGAGAGGTATCGTGGATACGGCATTGCTGGCTCCATTTATTGACCTGACAACTCATGGGGTCAATGTCAGGATACGCAACACTTACGGTGACGGCTATACTGTCGTGAACCCGGCACCGCTTGTCGCAGACCAGATGATAATGCTTGCGAAATCGTATGATTTCAGGCGTGCCAGCCAGCTGTGCCAGCTTCTTGACAATGGTGGCGGTACAGAGTATAGGAATGTCAAGGCTTATGTGATGTGCCTGGGAGGCTATTATAAGGGAGGAAAGACTCCGGAGCAGCGCTCGTGGGCGGCATCTAATCTGGAGGCTGTCTCCGGCAGTTCGCCTCTGAACTGCGTGGTCGCCAACCTTGCGCTTGATACGAAGCACAATGATGCCGTGGCAGAGGAGGCTATGAAAGAGCTGGATCCTGAAAATGCCCTTACCGACTATCTCTGGGCTATAATATATGGCAGAAAGGCAGCGCGTTCCGGCGATGTGACTGATGATCTGTATTCGGAAGACTGCCTGGTTTCATGTTTCAGAAAAGACAAGTCCTTCATCGGGATTGCTGCCGGGGATGGCGACATCCAAGAAGATACATATAAGAACGCAAAGGCACGTTTCGAGGAGGAAAGCAGAAGTGGAAATTAAATTGTTATGACAATGAAAGCGAGATATTATATGACTATAGCTGCCTGCCTTATGATGGCAGCAGTAACCGCCGGTGCCCGTCAGGCGGACTCGACGGGCTTCAATGCTCTCGACTACAGTATGCAGAAACGCTACCGTCCTCATGATGAGCCGTTTGCAAAATACGCATTCTTCTATGTCCATGCTGGGACCGAGCAGTATATCCGCCGTTCGTATTCGTCTTTCGGCTGGGGGCCGGTGGCGCGTGAAGAGCTTGGCTTCCGGGTGAGCAAGTACAGCAGCGTGGCTATAGGCGCATCTGCGGGGACACTGCGCCGTAATTCAGATGTGGCGCGAGCCCTGCGTGTAGGAGCGGAACTTCAGCATTATTTTGACCTGACTTCCTACGTCGGCGGCTATAGGCCGGACAGGACTGTGTCTCTATATACGGTCGAGGGGATCGGATATTATAAGACGAGGTGCGCCGGAGTGAACAGCCGGGCATACAGCCTGCGTGGAGGTCTTGTACTGTCCCTCAATATAGGCGGGAACTGGAATATCAACATTGAGCCGTATGCCGACCTCTATTCTGACGGGATTGATCCCGGGGCTTCGTGGAACTGGCGCAGGTTTGATGGTGGATATGGCGTGACAGCAGGTCTATCGCACCGTTTCGATTTCCGGAAGCCTGTATATTATGGCGAGAACCGGGGCTTTGGCAAGTGGTTTGTCGAGGATTCCTTCATAGATGTGGAGGGTGGTGCCCAGTTCTATGGCGGCGGCAGGTCGGCATCTGATGCGGATATGGCGTCGAGTGTGCGTGAGCATGTGGCGCTTGGATATGGCAGATGGCTTTCAGGGCCGCTCGGAGTCCGTGTTTCAGGCTTTATCTCAGGCAACGCCTGGGACAATGAGCAGGGAAGCAGGCAGAAGTCCAATCTTGCAGGTCTGCGCGGAGAAGTCATGTTCGACCCTATATTCTATGTGAAGAAGACCCGTGACCACCGCTTCTCGATGCCGCTGATGTTCGGTCTGGAGGCAGGGCATTTCAAAAAATCCGGAACGGATATTACGCTGAACAAGTGGTATTGTGGTCTTACGGGGGGCATGCAGCTGAAGCTCCGCGCGGCAGAGCGCTGTTCTTTCTACCTGGAACCTCGTTTCTCCATAGTTCCATATACCTATACGTCGAAGGAGCAGGGTGGACAGGCGTTCAAGAACTGGTTCGATACCATAGCCAATATCAATTTCGGCGTGGAGATAGATCTTTAGAAGCTTAACGGATGCTGCATATCAGAAGCAGCATCGGCAGATAATCCTTGAGAGAGGCGCGGAGTATTTCCAGCGCCTTTTGTATTTCCCGCTTGACCTTGCGTGGGGTGACGCCGTATCTTTTGGCGATCTCCTCGTATGTGAGGTCTTCGAAACGGCTGTCCATGAAGATGTTCCGTGAAAGCTCGGGCATGTCCGCAAGAAATTTCCTGAATATGCCTTCGACTTCGGAGCTGAAGATGTCTCCCATGTCTCCGCTTTCGAGGACTGATATTTCGGAAAGCATAGACTTTATTCGCAGATTCATGTCCGGGTCAATGGAGCCTTCCGCAAGGACTATCCTCGAATTGTCGCGCAGCCAGTTGAGGCAGCGGTTCTTCACGGAGCGCAGGATATATGCTTCCGGCCTGGTCTTCAAGTCTATGCTGCTCTTCCTGTCCCAGAATGTCGTGAAGCATTCAGATACGATATCCTCCGCCACTGCAAGGTCACGTACGTAAGACCTGGCTATGGCGACGAAACTGTCCTTGTAAGTGATAAACAGCTTACCGAAGTCTGATGGGGTGATACCTGGAGCCGGCATTCTGTCGAATAAAGTTTCTTATAATTCCGGCAAATATATGTTTTTTTCATGAAACTTTAACTTTTTGGGGGTCCATTAGCGGAAAGCGTGTGTCTTATTAATGTATGCGGAATGAGGTAAAAGGTTTTGCATACATGTAAACAGCATGAAAATGAACACATCGCTACTTCTGAAATATCTCAGGTGCACCGCTTCTGCAGAAGAGGAGCGCATGGTACGCGAGTGGCTTGCCGATGATCCGGATGGCAGTCACGCGAAGAAATATCAGGACGCTCATCTCATTTTCGAAGGCATGGCTGTCCATGGGCATGATGCCGAGGCTGTCAGGCCGGCTGCTGCGCGACCTTCCGTATTCAGGCGTATGGCACGTTATGCCGCTGCCGCTGCTGTGGCCGCCGTTATGCTTGCCGGCACATCTGTCATTGTCCGGAACAGGACATTGGACAGGATCGCCGAAAAGACAGAGACGGTATATGTTCCTGCAGGCCGGACGATGGAGCTGACTCTGGAGGATGGCTCCAGGATGTGGCTGAATTCAGGCACAAGGGTCGAGTATCCTTCTGTATTCGGAAGAAAGACAAGAAATGTGAAGGTGCTGGATGGAGAGGTCCTTTTCGATGTCGCCCGTGATGAGGGCAAACCGTTTATTGTCAGCACATTCGCTTCAGATATCAAGGTCCTTGGAACCAAGTTTGATGTGCTTGCTGATGAAAAGAGCGGGACATTCAGGACATCTCTGATACGCGGTTCGGTCAGTGTAAGCAGCCGGATGGATGGCGGAGATAATGTAATCCTTCGGCCGGATCAGACCGTCACAATGGAGAACGGACGTCTGGTAGTATCCAGGATGCTGGATCCGGCATCTGTGATATGCTGGAAAGATGGTCTGGTGAATCTTACCGATCTTCCGTTCGACAAGCTTATGGAGCGTTTCGAGAAGGTCTATGATGTGAAGATTATCATTGATAGGAATGAGGTTCCGGAGATAAGGTATTCAAGAGGTAAAGTTCGTGTATCTGACGGCGTTGACCATGCGCTGGAGATGCTTTCAAGGGCTTCTGACTTCCGGTGGAGGCACGACAGAAATTCTAATATAATTACAATATATTAATTTATAGTAACATGAAAAAAATAAGCTGCTTCAGATTAAGAGAAGATTTTCAAGGATAGATCCATTTTCGAAGAAGGAGTGTGCCGGTGGCACATGACTGATGAGAAAAGAGATATAGACCGAAAAGAGCCCTTAAGATGATGCAGGTTATTTTTTGAAGGTTGCATAATCACTAATAATCAAAGATATAATCAATGAACAAGTTTCTTTTTACACAAACATTGAAACGTTTTTCATTGGCTTTGGTCCTGAGCTTCAGCGTCATTATCGGCGCGTTTGCCCAGAATTCCAGGGAAATCACCTTGAAGATGGAGAATGCTCCTCTCGGCAAGGTGATGGATGCCATTGAGAATCAGTCTCAGTATCTATTCCTTAATGACGGGGTCGATGTGAATATGCTTGTCGATGTCAACGTCAATAATGCGACTATCACTGCGACGCTGGAGAATGTGTTCGCAGCAAAGCCTGTCTCGTGGAAGATAGACGGAGTCAATGTCTATATCTCCCCTAAGAAGGACGGCCGCCAGGCGTCTGACCGCAGGGTGTCAGGTGTCGTGACAGATGCCGCCGGGATGCCTCTTATCGGAGCTGCAATCCTTGTCAAGGGCACTACCAACGGTACCAGCACTGATGCTGATGGAAAATTCGCTTTCGACCTTGACAACGAGAACATGTCCGGCTCGAAGGTTCTCCAGTTCGTGTGCCTCGGCTACACTACATTGGAGCTTCCTCTCGGCAGCAGACGTGTGTTCAATGTCACTCTGGCTGACGATTCACAGCTTCTCGAAGGAACTGTGGTGACAGCCCTCGGTATCAAGCGCTCTGAGAAGGCATTGAGCTACAATGTGCAGAAGATTGATTCTGAAGAACTTCTGACGAATAAGGACGCTAACTTCGTGAATTCTCTCAACGGTAAGGTGGCAGGCCTCGTTATCAACTCCTCTTCATCAGGAGTCGGTGGCGCTTCAAAGGTCGTTATGCGTGGTGAGAAATCCATCAGCAAATCCTCAAATGCCCTTTACGTCATTGACGGTATTCCTATGTATACATCAGCAAGGGATGCTGGAACAGAGTTCGATTCCAAGGGTGCTACCGATCCTATAGCTGATATCAACCCTGAGGATATCGAGTCGATGACTGTCCTCACCGGTGCTGCCGCAGCCGCTCTCTATGGTTCTTCTGCTGCCAACGGTGCAATCGTTGTCACCACCAAGAAAGGTCTTGAAGGCAAGACTTCATTGACAATTTCCAGCAATACCGAGTTCTTCAATCCGTTCATCCTGCCTTCTTTCCAGAACAGGTACGGGACAGGTGACCTGAACTCTTCAGAGGGTTCTGCAATCAGAAGCTGGGGCAACAAGCTGAACTCATCCAACTATATGGGCTATAACCCTCGCAGCGACTATTTCCAGACCGGTGTCACCGGAACCGAGAGCGTGTCGCTTTCTACAGGAAACTCGAAGAACCAGACGTACCTTTCAGCTGCGGCTGTCAATTCCAAGGGTGTCGTTCCTAACAACGGCTACAACAGATATAATTTCACATTCCGTAACACCACCAAGTTCTTGAAAGATAAGATGACTCTGGATGTCGCTGTGGGATATATCATGCAGAACGACCGCAACCTTACGAACCAAGGTACCTATAACAACCCTATTGTGGGCGCATACCTCTTCCCTCGCGGAAATGACTGGGAGGATATCACCATGTATGAAAGGTGGGATTCTTCACGTAAGATCTATACACAGTACTGGCCTGTTGGCGATGCCGGCATGACAATGCAGAACCCTTACTGGATCAATTACCGTAACCTTCGCCAGAACAAGAAGAACAGGTATAACCTCAGTGCAGGTCTTTATTACGATATCACCGACTGGATGACATTGTCCGGACGTGTGAAAGTCGATAACTCCGAGAACAAGTACACCGAGAAGTTCTACGCTACTACCAATACACAGCTTACCGAGTATTCCACCAATGGACTTTATGGACAGGAGGAATCACAGGACAGGCAGGTATATGCTGATGTCCTTCTCGATATCAACAAGACATGGAACAAGTGGAGCTTCCACGGCAACATCGGTGCCTCTATCTCGGATATGCGTGCTGACAGCTTCTCCCTCCGCGGACCTATCGCTGACGGCAATGTCGATCCTTCCGAGTCCAGGAATATTCCTAATGTGTTCAATGTGTTCGCACTTAGCCAGTCCAAGTCAGTAAAGAAACAGTCAGGCTGGAGAGAGCAGACTCAGTCAATATATGCTTCTGCCGAGGTCGGCTTCAAGAATGCATATTATCTTACTCTCACAGGGCGAAACGACTGGCCTTCACAGCTTGCCGGTCCTCGCTCTAACCAGAAAGGATTCTTCTACCCTTCGGTGGGTGCATCAGTTGTCCTTTCAGAGATCATCCCGAATATGCCTAAGCAGCTTGAATATCTGAAGGTACGCTCATCATGGGCTTCAGTAGGAGTCCCTTTCGGAAGATGGCTTGCGAACCCGGTGCATGAGTGGCCGGACAAGGGCAATTCATGGAATACCCAGACAGCCTATCCTGTGGAGAACCTCAAGCCTGAGAGAACCAACTCATGGGAGGCAGGTATCACAATGCGCTTCCTTAACTGGTTCAGCCTCGATGCTTCCTATTATAACACCCATACGAAGAACCAGACTATCTATCCTGCGATTTCTACGGGTTCAGGATATTCCGAGATTCCTATCCAGTCAGGTGATGTGCTGAATGAGGGTGTTGAGCTTTCACTTGGCTTCGACAAGACATGGGGCATCTTCGGATGGAACAGCAGCTATACCTTCTCTACGAACAGGAACAAGATCATTTCCCTGGTAAAGGATGTCAAGAATCCTGTTACCGGTGAGCCTCTCAGCATTTCCGCAATGGAGATGGGCGGCCTCGGCAATGCCAGGTTCATCCTTAAGGAAGGCGGTACCCTCGGTGACCTCTATTCCCGCCAGGATTTCGTAAGGGACAGCAACGGCAAGATCTATGTCGATGCCAGCGGCAATGTCGCCACTGAGACCAAGAAGGACATTGATGACTATATCAAGCTCGGAAGCGTGCTCCCTAAGGCCAACATGGCATGGAGAAATGACTTCAAGGTCCAGAACTTCAACTTCGGTTTCATGCTTACGGCACGTCTCGGCGGAGTGGTATATTCCAGGACACAGGCTATGCTCGACTATTACGGCGTATCTGAGGCTTCTGCATTGTCCCGTGACAATGGTGGCGTCCTCATCAACGGCTCTGACCTTATCGATGCAAACAGCTGGTACACAGCTATCGGCTCCGGAGATACTGTCCCTCAGTATTATACATATTCTGCTACGAACTTGAGGCTCCAGGAGGCTTCCATCGGATACACATTCCCTAGGAAGATGCTCGGAAACCTGTTCGACCTTACTGTGCAGGTGGTCGGCCGCAACCTCTGGATGATCTATAACAAGGCGCCGTATGATCCTGAAGCAGTGGCATCTGCTACTACCAACTTCTATTCAGGTATCGACTACTTCATGATGCCAAGCACCAGGAACTTCGGCTTCAATATCAGAATCAAATTCTAAAGGAGGCTTTCTACAATGAACAAGAACATATATAAAGTATTTTCGGTGGCGGCTATTGCCTTTTGCGGAATTGCCTGCACATCGAATTTCGAGGAAATAAACAAGAACCCGTATGGTGTTTCTGATGACGAGATGCAGAGAGACGGGTACATCATCCGTGCATCCCTTACTGGAATGGCCAACGGTGTGATTTCTCCAGATGTGAACACCACACAGTTCACCGAGTGCCTTCTTGGAGGTACCCAGGGAGGGTATATGGCAGATGCCAATGCAGGCTTTGCCAATACTATATCGAATTATAATCCGACAGACAACTGGACTAATGTCTTCATGAAGAGCGACAGGATCATTCCTGTGATCTACACGAACTACAAGCAGCTTCACCAGGTGACTGATGATCCTGTGATCCTCGCTGTCGGCGACATCGTGAAAGTGGCTGCAATGCACAGGGTTACAGATACCTATGGCCCGATTCCTTATACAAAGATAGGCCAGGACGGCAGCCTTACGGTTCCTTATGATTCTCAAGAGGATGTATATAAGGCGATGTTCAATGAGCTTGACAATGCGGTATCAGTCCTCATGCCTAACCGTACCAACAATTTCGCGTCAGAGGCTGATGCAATCTATGGCGGTAATGTCGAAAAATGGATCAAGCTTGCCAATTCATTGAAACTCAGACTTGCGATGCGTGTTTCTTATGCCGCTCCTGAGCTTTCCAAGGAAATGTCTGAGTCTGCAGTCAAGAACGAGGTAGGTGTCATCACTTCCAATGACGAGAACGCAAGATTCTCTGCATGGGGAACTGACGGAAACCCTATAAAGGTGGCTGTGGAATATAACAAGGTCAATATCCATGAGGATGGCACATCATGTGGAACATCTGCTGGTGACTCCCATGTGGCTGCAGATATCGTATGCTATATGAACGGCTACAATGACCCTAGACGTGCGGCATATTTCACCAAGGGCGAGTGGGACGGATATGATTATGTAGGAATGAGAAGGGGTATTGTGATCCCGGCCCAGACAACTATCGGACATAAGTTCTCCGGCTTTACACTCAAGGTCTCAGATCCTGTATGCTGGATCAATGCTGCAGAGGTAGCTTTCCTCGAGGCCGAGGCTGTCGCAGTGTTCGGCTATGATATGGGCGGCACAGCCAAGGAATTCTATGAGAAAGGCATTGAACTTTCATTCGAGCAGTGGGGAGCCGGCAGCGCAGCTGAATATATTGCCGATGCTACCAACGTTCCAGGGACATATACTGATCCTTCAGGCTCGAACACTTATGCCGGGACTCTTTCGAACATCACTGTGGCATGGGATGAGAGCGCGACTGTTGCACAGAAGCAGGAGCGCATCATAATCCAGAAGTGGATTGCGAACTGGCTTCTTGGAAACGAGGCATGGGCGGACTGGAGAAGAACTGGATATCCTACACTGATTCCTGTTACTGATGCAGGAAACAAGAGCAACGGTATTGTTGACTCCCGCCAGGGTGCCAGACGTATGGCATATCCGACAAATGAGGTAACATCCAATTCGGAGAATTATCAGGCCGCTGTAAGCAACCTTCTGAAGGGTACCGACAACATGACTACCCGTCTGTGGTTCGACTGTAACCCTGACAATCCTTATTATAAGAATTAACACTAAAAATCCTTAAAGATGGCAATTAAAGATATAAAGATGGCGAAGGCCGTGGCTCTGTCGGCGTGTGCGATGCTGATGGCATCGTGCTCGGACTGGACGGAGACGGAGAGCGTCAAGATAAAATATCCGGACCTGAAGACGGATGCCCCGGAGCTGTATGAGGCATACACCCGGTCTCTCCGGGAGTACAGGGGCAGCGACCACAAGGTGGTCATAGCCAAGTTCTCAAACAAGGCCACGGCTCCTGCAGGCCAGGGCGAGCACCTGAACGCCCTCCCTGATAGCATTGACTACGTGATACTCCAGAATCCTGATAACCTCAGCGAGGCAATCCTCGGCGAGATGGACGAGGTGCGCAGCGAGAAGGGCATGAAGGTCCTTTATGAGATCAGCTATGATGACATCGTCGCATCATACAAGGACTATGTTGTCGCATGGAAAGATGCACATCCTGAGACGGCCCCTGCAGAGGGCGAGGAGGAGACTCCTTCCGATCCTTCGGATACACTTGTGGCGCAGAATCCTTATGTGAAGGACGCGGTGGCTTCGCAGCTCCAGCTGTTCGGGAAGTACGGCTATGATGGAATCAATGTCTCGTTCACGAGCCAGAACCCCCTCAGCGTGACGGACGAGAACAAGCCTGCCCTGCTGGAGAGCCAGGAAGCGTTCCTGGGCGGCATCAGGGAGTGGCGTGCAGCCAATGCGGAAGCATTGTTCTTCTATGAGGGTACTCCGCAATACCTCCTCAGCGAGGACACATCACTCGTCGATGGAGCGGACTATATCATCATCCCGGCTGAATCCCAGCTGAATGTATATGGGTTCACATACCTTGTGAACCAGGCGCTCCGTTTCGGCAACATCCCGGCAGACAGGTTTGTCATCGGAGTGACGACTGTCCCCCTGGTGGATGACGGAAGCACTGACGGGACATTCATTGATAAGGATGACAACGGCAATGAACTTACAGCCATTACAGGAGCTGCATACTGGGCTGCCATGAAGACTTCGGAGTTCACAAAGGCCGGAATCTGCATCTCGAATGTGCAGAATGACTACTATAACATCCAGTTCGTGTATCCTAATGTCCGTAAGGCCATTGCGATAATGAACCCTTCACCGATTAATTAAGCGTTGACAATGAAAAGAACATTGAAATATAGCTTCATTCTTTTTGCTGCTGCCATGACATTGGCCGGCTGCAAGACGGAAAGCGAGAAAATGGACGAGCATCATTTCGATAACAGGCTCTATCTGAACACATCTTCTGCGACCGATGAAATTCTGGTGAAGCAGACAGGTTCAGCTGTCAATGTCACCAGGACATTGTCCATGAGCACTGCACTTCAGGCAGACTGCGACATTACAGCTAAGGTCGTTACCGCCCCTGAACTGCTCGACACATATAAGCAGGCATATTATGACGAGAGCGTGGTTCTTCTGCCAGAAGGCAAATGCGAGGTTGCTGAGTCCTCTCTTAAAATAACCCAGGGCTCTACAGACTCTCCTTCAGTGGAGATCTTATTCTCGAATCTTGAGGACCTGGATCGTGACCAGGTATATGTGCAGCCTGTAAGGCTCACAGATGTACAGGGGATCGAGGCTCTTGACTCAAAGACTGCGGTATATTATGTATTCAAGGGGGCAGCCCTTATCAATGTGGTTGCTGATCTTGCCGAGAACAGGGCCTATCCGAGCTGGAAAGATGGCAGCATCGTGAACGATATGAGCAACTTCACACTTGAGTGTATGGTGAACTTCAATAAGTTCGGCCGTCAGATCTCCACCATCATGGGTATAGAGGGGAACTTCCTCCTCCGTGTAGGTGATGCAGGTGTACCGGACAACCAGCTTCAGGTAGCATGTACCAGAAACCAGACAAGCAGCGACCTTCAGTTCGATGTCAACAAATGGTATCATGTGGCTGTAACATTCGACAAGGGCAATGTCAAGGTGTATTATAACGGTGTCGAGAAGCTGTCTGCCAACTGTGGCAAGACATCTGTAAGCTTTGGTGCAGCACATTCAGATACAGAGGCTTCTACCCGCTGCTTCTGGATTGGATACTCTTATGCTTCAGACCGTTACCTTGACGGAAAAATCGCTGAGGTCAGGATATGGAACAAGACTCTTTCCGCTGACGAAATCAACGCTCCTACTCACTTCTATACTGTAGATCCTGCATCTGAAGGTCTCGTTGCCTACTGGAAGTTCGATGATGGCGCGGGCAACAAGATCAAGGACTACAGTGTAAACGGCAATGACCTTACTGTTGACAAGACTCCAGGCTGGACAAAAGTGGCTCTTCCATAAACAATAGCATTAAAACAGAAAACAATGAATAAATATCTGAATATACTCGCGGTTTCAGCACTCTGTTCAGGGGCAATGCTTTCTTCCTGCACAGATGACATCCAGATAGGTTCTCTGGACGAGTCGCAGTATGAAAACGTAAAAGAACTTAAAGGTGCTGTGCGCGATGCCTCCAACGGCAAGACCAGCACTATCGTGGAACTCCGCAAGGCTGACTATGCCACATCCGTGGAATTCAGCCTGACGAGGGCTCCGAAAAAGGGTGTCGATGTGACAATCTCATTCGATTCCGATTATCTCGATGAGTACAACGCAGCCCACGGGACATCATTCAAGCTGTATCCTGCTGACAAGGTACAGCTCCAGAATGATGGCAAGATCGTGATGGCTCCGGATGACAGAAATTCATATACACTGGATCTGGTCATTCCTGCCCTGGACACTGTGAACTTCGAGGCTGACCAGACATACCTTCTTCCTCTCAAGGCGGAGGTCAATACTGAAGGTGTTTCTGTCTCTAAAAGCGAGTCTCACTGCGTATATCTCGTGAAGAACCTTGCAGGTGATGGCCTGGCAGAAAGAAAACCTGGCGAGAAAGAGACATTCTTCTTCTTTGAGGTCAATGACACCAATCCTCTGAATGCGCTTCAGTGGAAGATGACAGATGGGCGCTACCTTGTGAACTATCTGGTGCTCTTCGCTGCCAACATAAACTATGACCGTGAAAAAGGTGAGATCTATATCTACACGAATCCTCAGGTCACCTATATACTTGCCCACAACGAGGAGGTCCTTCAGCCTCTGCGCAAGCACGGCATCAAGATTATTCTTGGTCTTCTCGGAAACCATGACGAATCCGGTCTTGCACAGCTTTCCGACATCGGCGCGCGGGATTTTGCTCAGAAGATTGCTGCAATGTGCTACGCCTATAACCTTGACGGTGTGAACTTCGATGACGAGTATTCCAACTCTCCGGATCTCAGCAATCCGCTGTTTACAAGGAGTTCAACGGAAGCTGGCTCACGTCTTATGTTCGAGACAAAGAAAGCCATGCCGGACAAATATGTGACGACTTTCCAATATGGTAATATGGGTGGTTCCGATTATGTTGATGGCATTCCTGCCGGTTCATGGCTGGATATTGCTGTGGCTAATTACGGCGGCAGGGGATATCCGAGGACTGGAATGACCCTTGCCAATTGCTCCGGGCAGTCAACGGAAATGGCACGTGGAGGTTCTATTTCCGTAAGTGGCGCACAGTCAGTTGCTAACAGTGAATATGGATATTATATGGTATTTGCTCCATGGGCTGCGAACAATCAGGGAAGCAGAGGTCACTTCAACTCTCTCAGCAATCTTGCCGAGGGCTTGTACGGATGCAGACTTGTGGAACCGGAGTTCTATTATCCTGCCACGCAGTCTCTTGACACAAAACCATTCTAACAGGAGGATAAAAGATGAAAAAATATATATTGATACTCGCTTCTGCAGCAGCATTGTTCAGCTGTGCGGAGAAAGAGGATACGGCTGTCTCTCATGACAGTATCACCGTATCGGCAGATACTCTGAAATTCGGCCCTGACGGCGGTTCGATGGATCTCAAGGTTACAAGCTCCGGAGACTGGAGGCTTTCCGGTCTATGTGACTGGGTTACGCCTTCTGCTACTGAAGGAAAGGATGGTGCGACCATCACTTTTAACGCCGATCCGAGCAACAGCAAGGAAGCAAAGGAGGCATCTTTTAAGGTGTTTACAGGCTCTGCCGTAAAAAAAGTCGTTGTCACATCGACTCCGGCGTATGTGGTTTCTCTTATTTCCGATAGTGAAGCCAGCATAGTGTGCGACGGTGGCACGGTG
Organism: uncultured Bacteroidales bacterium; assembly: GCA_934691625.1. Taxonomy (GTDB): domain Bacteria; phylum Bacteroidota; class Bacteroidia; order Bacteroidales; family UBA932; genus Cryptobacteroides. The sequence goes on from CAKUTA010000003.1 coordinate 192,097, forward strand.
AATGTGAAACTTGATACCAATGTTCCTGATCTGGAATTCGAATTTTCTGGCGATGGGGCTGAATGGATCACTCCAGGCAATAAGTCCGAAGCATTCGGAATGACAATGCAGCAGTTCACCATAAAGAAAAGCAAGCTTTTCAAGAACCGTGAATCTGTGGTTACCATTAAAGGTGCTGGCAGATCTGTTAATGTCAAGTTTGTCCAGAGTCAGCGTGATACACTTTTCGTAGAAGGAAACAGAACAGTGTTCACAAATCTTGACGCCCGGGATTTCGAGCTCAAGATGAAGACGAACATCGACTATAATGTCGATCTGGCTGACTGGATGACCAATGCCGGCGAGACTGTAGGGGCAACAGGTGAGGATGGCCTGACAGAGAAGACATTGAAAATTCACATGGGTGCGGCTGTCGCCAGCCGTTCTTATACTGTGAAGATTTCAGGTAAAGGTAAGGAGTATGTGCGCTACACTCTCAAGCAGCAGAACCCTAATCCTGTTCTTGTGAACATTCCGGATGCTTTGCTCAGGACTACATTGACGAACCTTGGCTGGATTCTTGGCGATGAGAGCAGCGATGAGTGTGAACTTCTTGAGGCAGGTCTTATAGGAACCTCACTCAGCATTTCCAGTACAAGTTCCTGGAATACTATCAATATTAAAGATTTGACAGGTTTGGAGGCTTTCCCTAAACTGGAATCTCTCTCTCTTGCAGGTCTTACTGCGACATCTATTGACCTGTCAGCGGTAAAGACTCTCAAGACATTGAAAATTAACAGAATCCAGCATCTTGCCACACTTAAGGCCGATGATGCTCTTACATCTGTTGACTTTACAGGATATAGCTATGACTATCTTGATGCTGCGTTGCTTACGATTTCGGGGACAGGTATTGAATCCATCATGGCGAACAGCTCTTCATATTATATCTCTTATGGCTATGAGAAACTTGCGACGATAGATGTTACCGGATGTCCGTCATTGAAGGACCTGCAGGTAAACAGGGCATATAACAGGTATGGCTCTATCTATTGCTATCTCAATAATATCAATGTCACAGCAGCACAGAAGGCTGCCATTGATGCAGGTACGCTCGTTGTTGAAAAGCCGGAGCAGACACAGTATGTGGTAAAGTAACGGCTCTGTGGGGCGTAAAGCTCTAGCTGATAATAGATTAAGCGAAATTCTACTCCATAATATAGGGAGTGGAATTTCGCTTAATCTATTGATAATTACCTCATTATGTTCCATGCATTCGCTATGTCGTTTTTATAAAAATGAATTTTAGCTTAATTTTCGTTTTTGCAAAAACGAATTTCTATATTTGTGAAAAAATATCGTGAATTATGGAACTGGCAGAAATTACTCCGCTTATTAAATTTTATCATAGTAAACTATCACAGGTATCCATGTCTTTCAAAAGATATCTGTATGATAGGATAAATTGGGATGCGAGAGTAATCGGAATCAGAGGTGAAAGGGGCGTCGGAAAGACTACTATGATGCTTCAGCGAATAAAGGAGAAGTATAAGAATCCCGATGATACCATATATGTTTCCCTGGATCATTTCTGGTTTAATACTCATACGCTACAGGAACTGGTGGAAACGCTATATAATAGAGGAATATATGAGTTCTATATCGACGAGGTTCATAAATATGCTGACTGGAGCCAGGTACTGAAGAACCTATATGACCAGTACCAGGATTTGAGAATTATCTATACCGGTTCGTCAATGCTGGAGATAGATAATTCTATAGTAGATATGTCCAGAAGGCAGACTCCATATATCCTGAAAGGTATGTCCTTCAGGGAATTCCTTGAATATGACGGATGCTTGAGACTGCCGGCGCTGTCATTGGATGAACTGCTATCCGGACACGGCACAATAGCTATGGATATCGTTGCACAAACGAAGATACTCCCGAAGTTTGACCAGTACCTTCATTATGGCGTATATCCATTTTTCCGGGATGCCGGAACGGATTTCCCCATTGTTTTGCAGAATGTCGTAAAAGTTGTGGTTGAAAGTGACTTGCCGGCTGTGGAAAGAGTTTCCTATGCAACGATAGACAAATGTAAGAAATTGTTTATGGTTATAGCTGAAAATGTGCCGCTTCAGCCGAATACGGAAAAATTGGCTTCATCCATGAATACAACCAGGAATACACTGCTGAATCTGCTTTATAAACTGGATGAAGCAGAGATATTGGAATTACTTACAGTAGAATTGAAAAACTACAAGAGGCTCGTGAATCCGGAAAAGATATATCTCGGTAACACGAATCTTATGTATGCCTTTTCTCCAGATATAAATGTAGGGACAATGCGTGAGACTTTTTTCATTGACCAGCTATCTTCAGTGGGGACTGTTCAAATGCCTCCAAAAGGAGATTTTCTGATAAATGGGAAATATCTTTTTGAGGTGGGCGGTGATGGTAAAGATTTCGAACAGATTGCAGGTGTTCCGGACAGCTATCTTGCCGTAGGCGGAATTGAAACTGGTTACGGATGCCGTATCCCTCTCTGGATGTTCGGTATGCTGTATTAAGCAAGTCTATGTGGAGCATAATATGATGATTATAAGTAAATTAAGCGAAATTCTACTCCATAATATAGGGAGTGTGATTTCGCTTAATCTCTTATAAATCAAACTATTGCGCTCCACAAGCGAAGGTTGCTTCACTTCAATGCTCGTAAGCTAGGACTTTTCCACCATAAGAGTGCCGGTATCGATGGCAGCCTTCTGTTCAGCAGCCACTCTTTTTGATAAAGTCAGTCAAGATTTGTAATTTTGCAGTAAAACAGATATTGATAATGAGCGGAAAATATAACGAGGAAAATAAATATGTGATGGAGTCCGAAGTTCCATGCTATGACGTGGACTCGAACTTCAGGATGAGGCCTGCTGCATTCATGGATCTGGCGCAGGAGATTGCTTATCAGGCTGCTACAGCTCTGGGCTTTGGATATGAGGACCTTCAGAAGGAAGGTAAGGCATGGGTTCTGTCCAGGATGCATTTTGAATTCCTGCGCCATCCGCTCTGGAGGGAAGGCATTGAGCTTGCGACTTGGCATAAAGGTCCGTACGGCCCGTTCTACCTCAGGGATTTTTCTCTTAAGAGCGCTGATGGTGAACTTCTGGTAAGGTGCACCAGCTCCTGGGTCATACTTGATGTGGTACGCAGGACTATGTGCCGGACTGCGGAAGTTATGGAGATGATACCTGAGAATACCATCTGCCATGAAAATGCTATCGAGAAGCCTGCCGATAAGGTGATGATGCCGCGCGGTATCGAGCCTGAGGCTGCCGGCATCCACAAGGTTGAATTCTCGGATGTCGATCTCCTTGGGCATACGAACAATGCAAGGTATGTGGTATGGGCGATGGACTGCATTGATTTCGATGAACTTAAGACCCGTCCTGTCAAGGATGTCACAGTTACATTCAACCATGAAACATTGGCCGGGGAGCAGATTTCCCTTGAGAAGGTTAGGATGGCGTCTGAGGATGGCACTGTGACTTATTTCATTGACGGGAAAGCTGGTGACAAATCTGCTTTCTGTGTTAAGATCAATATGTAAACTAGATAATTATGCGCGACTTATTCTTTGGAACCGGGATTGCCCATACTATTCTTCTGCTGGCTTCAGTAATCGCCATGGGACTTTACCTAGGCAGATTCAAGTTCAAGGGCATCTCCATCGGCTCCACGTGGATTCTTTTTATAGGAATCCTTCTCAGCCACTTCGGCTTCAGAGGTGATCCGCATATCCTTTCATTCATGAAGGATTTCGGACTTATCCTGTTCGTTTTCAGCATCGGACTTCAGGTCGGCCCGGGATTCTTCCATTCATTCCGTAAAGGCGGATTGACAATGAATATGCTTGCAGTCTCGCTCGTCATGCTGGCTGTCCTGATGACATACATCATACATCTTGTTACAGGCGAGGACCTTCACACTATGACGGGAGTCATGTCCGGAGCAGTCACAAATACACCTGGACTTGGAGCTGCGCAACAGACGCTTTCTGATGCAATGATAGCGGAGGGGGCCACATCTGATGCTGCCGCCGCTGCGTCATCGGCTATCGCTTCAGCATACGCAGTCTCATACCCCATAGGCGTGCTCGGTGTCATTATCCTTCTGATAATGTTCAAGTCCATATTCAATGTGGATCTGAACAAGGAGAAAGAGGCGCTTGACAATGAAGGCAAGCTTGGCACAGGTGCGATCCGTGCCAGCTACGAGGTGAAGAACCCGGCTGTGTTCGGCAGGAAGATCGGAGAAGTCACCAGGGACAATGGAAACCGTTTCGTGATTTCCCGCGTCCTGCGCGGCGGAGAGCTTTGCGCTCCGGCATCTGATACGGTGCTGCTGGAAGGAGACAAGCTTCTGGTAGTAACATCGCCTGACGCTGAATACCTCGTGAAGATTCTCTTCGGCGATGAAATCGAGATGTCCTTCAAGGAATGGGAACGCCCGGAGAGTCATCTCGTGGCGAAAAAGATAACTGTCACCAAGTCATCCATCACCGGAAGAAGTCTCAGAGATCTGAATGTGAGGTCAATATATGGCGTTTCTGTTACCCGTGTGTTCAGGGCAGGAGTCGAGCTTGTAGCACGTCCAGACCTTTATCTCCATGTGGGTGACAGCCTGCTGGTGGTAGGCCCAGAAGATGCCATGGATAAGGTTGCCGGCCTGTTCGGCAACAAGGCGGCAAGCCTCAGCCATCCTAACCTTATACCTATATTCTTCGGTATCGTTATCGGAGTGATTTTCGGAAGCCTTCCTATAAAGTTCCCTGGCATTCCTCAGCCTATAAAGCTGGGACTTGCCGGTGGTCCTCTTATCATAGCCATCCTTCTGGGGTACTTCGGTCCGAAACTCAAGATTACCACATATACCACATTGAGTGCCAATATGATGATCCGTGAAATCGGAATCTCATTCTTCCTTGCAGCAGTCGGGCTTGGTGCAGGTGAAAACTTCGTAAGTTCCATAATGAACGGAGGATACTGGTGGATTCTTTACGGTGCACTCATAACGCTTGTCCCGATAATATGCGTGATACTTCTCGGGCGCCTGGTGTTCAAGCTTAACTTCTACCAGATCTGCGGTCTTGTGTCCGGCGGAACCACTAATCCGCCAGTGCTTGCATTCTCGCAGGAGGTGTATGGAACAGACTATCCTTCAATCAGCTATGCTACCGTATATCCGCTGACAATGTTCATGCGTGTACTGGTGGCGCAGCTTATAATATTGTTCACGCTCTAGTATCATGTTCGATCTGGTTTATCCTGCTTCACCGGCAGTCATCCTGCCACGGCCTACGGCAGACAAGCCTGAGAACAGGCCTGCCCCCGGGACGGAAATGCTTCCTGTGATTGACGAGAACGGTGTGGTCTATGCCCAGGCTTCACGGGCGTGGTGCCATGGCGGCTCCATGCTTCTGCACCCGGTAGTGCATCTGCATATACTTAACCGCTATGACCAGCTGTACCTCCAGAAGCGCTCCATGAAGAAAGACCTTCTTCCCGGCAGATGGGATACAGCTGTCGGCGGTCACATTGACTATGGCGAATACATCAGCGAGGCCCTCTTCCGAGAATCAGGCGAGGAACTGAAATTTACGGAGTACAATCCGATATGGCTCGGCAACTACATTTTCCAGAGCGATGTGGAACGTGAACTTGTGAACATATTTGCGGCTGTCGGCAATTTTACGCCTCAGCCTGACCTTGACGAAGTGGAGGAGGGACGCTACTGGTCAATGGACGAGATAGAGGAAAATATCGGCAAATCCGTATTTACGCCGAATTTTGAAGGCGAATTCCGGAGAATCAGGAAAGCGCTGGAGGCGTTGCTGTAAAACACAGATTACCTATGGCTACATTCAGAATCCTGTCGGATGGCCCTGTGCTGCGCACTGCGGAATTGCGGAAGGCTGCTGCAAGTCTTACCGAGGATTTCATAGTGATAAATACTCGGCCGTATCCGTGCGATTTCGGCTACCTGGCGTTGGAACGCTTTGCTGAAGTCGCTGCATATACGATGGCGGACATGCTATATTCAGATTATTATGAGCTTGTCACACTGCCTGACGGTGCAGAGGAAAGACGTCGCCATCCGGTCATTGAATGTCAGAAAGGGTCGTTGAGGGATGACTTCGACTTCGGGCCTGTGATGGTGTTCCGTTCCGGGGCATTTATCCGTGCAATTTCGGAGATGGATGAGGAATACAGTTTTGGCGCCATGTATGATCTTCGTCTCAGGATGGGGAAGATCGTGCATATCAATGAATACCTTTATACTGAAGTCGAGACGGATCTCCGCAAGTCCGGGGAAAAACAGTTCGACTATGTGAATCCACGGAACCGGGAAGTCCAGATAGAGATGGAGAAAATATGTACCGCGTATCTGAAACGTATTGGCGCATATCTGGATCCTGGGAATAAAGTAATTGAGTGTCAGGAATATGGCAGCGGTGTCATAGCCTCGGTGATAATTCCTGTTTTCAACAGGGAACGTACCGTCGCTGATGCTGTGCGCAGCGCACTCTCGCAGAAATGCAGCTTCAGCTTCAATGTCATTGTCGTGGACAACCACTCGACCGACGGAACCTCCAGGATACTTGCCGGCATTGACGATCCGAGGCTCAATGTCATTGTCCCTGAACGCCTTGACCTCGGAATAGGCGGATGCTGGAACCTCGCAGTCCATGACAGCCGCTGCGGAACATACGCAGTCCAGCTTGACAGTGACGATGTATATAAGGACTCTTCCACGCTCAGAAAAATTATTGATGTCTTCAGGAATGAAGGCTGTGCAATGGTCATAGGCTCGTATGAAATGACGGATTTCGATATGAATCCGCTGCCGCCTGGAATCATTGACCATAAGGAGTGGACAGAAGATAACGGAAAGAACAATGCCTTGAGAATCAACGGTCTGGGAGCTCCACGCGCATTCTGGACTCCACTTCTGCGCGAAATAAACTTTCCGAATGTCAGCTATGGCGAAGATTATGCCGTTGGGCTGAGGATATGCCGCGAATATCGCATCGGACGTATCTACGAGCCGCTCTACTGCTGCCGCAGATGGGAAGGCAACTCGGATGCCGCGCTTGACATTTCCAGGGTCAATGCGAATAATCTATATAAGGACAGCGTGCGCACGTGGGAGCTTGAAGCCCGCATCGCACTTAACATAGAGCGGAATAATGGATAGCATAATCTCGAAGTTCGTTCATGACCAGCTGTCGGTATGGCCTACGGCGGCAGCCAATTTCAGGTCAATGAAGAAAGCACAGACCCGTACTATAATGGTGGGCGGGCTGGAAGCTTTAGTCCAGCATAATCCTGAGCGTATCCGCTCATCTGCCGCCAAGCTTGACAAGGCTTCACTGCAGGCAAGGAAATGTTTCCTGTGCAGGGCCAACAGATCTGAGGAGCAGCATTTCATGGCTTTCGAGGGCAGGAAAGGACGCCGCTACGAGATGATGGTGAATCCGTATCCTATTTTTCCGGAGCACCTGGTGATAGCCAGGGACACTCATGTGCCGCAGTCGATATGGCACAGGATGACGGATATGACGGATTTGGCAAGACATTATCCTGGCTTCACGATATTCTACAACGGACCGAAATGCGGCGCATCTGCTCCGGATCATTTTCATTTCCAGGCATGTCCTCACGGGATTATGCCTCTGGAAAAGGATATCGACCAGAACCTGGATGGGAACGGGGGTGACCTGAAATATCTGACATCCGTGCAGGACGCAAGGCTGTTCCATTACAGAAAGTTTACGAGAGGAGTGTTCGTGCTTGCGGCGAAGACATCCAAGTCCATTGCAAAGCTGTTCTACAGGCTTCTGGACTGCCTGCCGCAGCGTGAGGATGAGACGGAGCCAATGTTTAACCTTCTCGCATGGTATAAGGTAAGGCCTTCGCAGAAGGTGTCAGGCGTTTCCCATGGACGTTTCGGCGAATATCGGGCTGTGCTGATGGCGCGTGCCAGCCACCGCTCGTCACATTATTTTACCGATGGCCCGGATCATCTGACAATGAGTCCTGGCTGTGCGGACATGGCAGGCTTTTTCGTGGCTCCGGAGGCGGAGGACTATGACAAGCTGGATACCCGTCTGCTTGAGGAAATGCTGTCCGAAGTGTCTGTGAGCGAGGAAACTGAACACAAGATAATCTGGAAACTGACACGCGGTCAGCAGAATGTCCAGGTGGGCATAATGTCCGGCAGTGAAATCGAGTTCGAGATAATATCTGACGGGGCAGGGCGGCAGAGGGTTGCCTATGACAACGGACGCATATCATATAACGGCACATTGTACGATGAGCTTGTCTTCGATGCCAGGACCATGTCCACGATGTTCGCCGAACCTACATTCATATTATACGGTGTCGCAATCGGCATCGGCTTCCATTGGGAAAGGCGTCGGACGCAGAAATTCGCAGGCTCCCTGAAGTTTATTGTTGACGGAGGGAAGGTGGTGGCTGTCAATGTGATAGGCGTGGAGGACTACCTTCTGAGCGTGATATCGTCAGAGATGAAGGCTACTGCCTCGCTGGAGTTCCTGAAAGCACATGCAGTGATCTCCCGTTCATGGCTCATGTCCAGGATAATTGAACGCAGTAATGGCATATCCGGTGAAGGTGTGTCTGTGCAGGATGATGAATGCATGAGAGATGGGGAGCTGCATATCGTGAAATGGTACGGCAGGGAAGAACATAAGGCATTCGATGTCTGCGCAGATGACCATTGCCAGAGATATCAAGGACTGACGGACGCTGTAATGGATAATGTGCGCAAATCCATAGATCAGACGTGGGGCGAAGTTCTCACTTATGACGGAAAAATCTGTGATGCCCGTTTCTCCAAATGCTGCGGAGGTATGATGGAGCGTTTCGGCTCATGCTGGGAAGATGTTGAATATCCGTATCTTGCAGCATTGCCTGATACTCCTTCAGGTGCGCCTGTGCCGGATCTTACAGATGAGGCGGAGGCTGAGAGATGGATTATGGGGGAGAACCCTGAAGCCGCTGAATCATTCTGCAATACGGCTGATCAGGAGGTGCTTTCGCAGGTGCTTAATGACTATGACCTGGAGACCAGGGACTTCTTCAGGTGGAAAGTGTCATATACACGGCGGGAACTTTCTGCATTGATATCATCCCGCTCCGGGCATGACATCGGCATGCTAGAAAGTCTTGAGACTCTCAGACGTGGACCTTCTGGGAGAATTACGCTCCTGCGCATCCGCGGTTCCAGGCTGTCCATGACTGTGGGCAAGGAGCTGGTCATAAGAAAGCTGCTTTCGGAGTCACATCTGAAAAGCTCTGCGTTTATCGTGAAGGTGGAAAATGCCGGGACAGCATCGGAGGATGACATTATAACTCTTTATGGTGCAGGCTGGGGACATGGCGTAGGACTGTGCCAGATAGGGGCGGCAATGATGGCTGCACGTGGATACGGCTACAGGGAAATCCTGTCGCATTATTATCCTGGCAGCATTTGTTCTGCCGGGAAGACGACTGATGAGAGGAAGGAGGCATGATGGCAGGAACAGAAAGATCGCCATGGTGGTGGATTCCGACATTGTACTTCGTGGAGGGAATTCCGTATTTCATCGTCAACAACATTTCCGTGACAATGTTCACGAAGATGGGTGTCCCTAACGGTGAGATGGCATTGTTCACCAGCCTTCTGTATCTGCCATGGACACTGAAGCCGCTGTGGAGTCCTATTGTGGACATATTCAGAACCAAGAGATGGTGGATTGTCATGATGCAGATGCTGATGGCAGCGGCTTTCATGCTGCTCGCCCTGACTCTGCCGTCGCCGGAAGCCGGGACAGCTGTCCCTATGTCACTGTTTACATTCACATTGATCCTGTTCGTGCTGGCGGCATTCTTCTCAGCCACGCATGACATAGCTGCTGACGGGTTTTACATGATAGCCCTGGACAGCGGCAGGCAGTCGTTCTTCGTGGGGATAAGAAGCACATTCTACAGGCTCTCGTCCATTTTCGGACAGGGAGTGCTGGTCGTCATTGCCGGGATTCTGGAGGAACGCACTGGAAATATTCCTCTTGCATGGTCCCTGACTATAGGCTTTGCGGCTGTCCTTCTAGCGGTTCTTACTGCATATCATACATTTATGCTTCCGCATCCTGCATGTGACAGGGCTGTCAGCTCTGCCGGCACGACGTCCGGAGGCGAGTTCGTCAAGGCATTCGTGTCGTTCTTCCGTAAGCCTGGGGTATGGCTGGCAATCATGTTCATGCTCCTCTACCGTCTGCCGGAAGCCTTCCTTCTGAAGATGGTCAACCCGTTTCTTCTGTCTTCGGCTGACAATGGTGGACTTGCAATGTCCACATCGGCGGTGGGGATTGTCTATGGGACGATAGGTGTGCTGACGCTTACTGCCGGCGGCATAGTGGGCGGTATGGCGGCATCGCGCTGGGGACTGAAGAAATCACTATGGCCTATGGCTGCGAGCATGACGCTCCCATGCCTGACATTTGTGTACTTGAGTATGGCAATGCCTCATAATCTGGCTGTTATCAGCGTATGTGTGGCAGTGGAGCAGTTCGGATATGGCTTCGGATTTACGGCATATATGTTGTTCATGATGTCTTTCGCGGAAGGTGAGTTCAAGACTTCGCACTATGCGATATGCACGGCTTTCATGGCGCTCAGCATGATGCTTCCGGGGGCTGTGGCAGGGTATCTCCAGGAATGGCTCGGCTATACGATGTTCTTCTGGATGGTGATTGTCTGCTGCCTTGGAACAGTGGCGGTGACATCTCTTGTGAAAGTGGATCCTGAATATGGAAAAATAATTAAAAATAAATAGATTATGAAACGGATAATGTTTGCCCTTGCGGCTCTTGCAGTGGTTTCGTGCGGTACCCAGAGGAAAACTGCATCATCTGGCAATGCAGTTTCGAAGGAGGATGTTCCTGCCGGAGAAGTAGTATCCTCATTGCCGGCTCAGGCTGGGGACAATGCAGATTGCCGTCTGGCTTTCGGGCTTTCGCTGCTTGATGCTGCAGTGTCAGGCAGCAGCAAGGCTGCTGAAAATATAGTAGTGTCGCCTTACAGTGCCGGAATGGCATTGTCAATGCTGGCGGAAGGTGCCGCCGGTGATACCAGGGCTGAGATCCTTTCTGCATTGAAGAATGCTTCGTATGCCGGGGATGTCCTGAAGGGAGGTGAAGGATATTCGCTTTCCAGCGCGAACTCGATATGGCTCCGCAACGGCTTCCAGGTGGTTCCTGGCTATAGAAGTCTTCTGGAGAGTGCATATTCTGCGAAGATTGCCGAGCGTGATTTCGCCAGTCCTGCTACTGTCAAGGAAATCAACAGATGGTGCTCTGACAACACTGCCGGGCGTATTCCCGAGATTGTCGACGGAATCAGCAATGATATGATGATGTTCATTCTCAATGCATTGTATTTCAAGGCGCCGTGGAAATACCAGTTCGACTCCAACTCTACATTCAAGGCTGTGTTCCATTGCCCTTCCGGTGTGCAGAACACTGATTTCATGCATATCAAGAAGGAGTTCCTCTGCGGTGAGATGGAGGGAACCAGGTTCGTGGTCCTGCCGTATAATGCGGGTGACTGGAGGATGGTGATCTGTCTGCCTGCAGATGGCACAGATGCGGAAAGCGTTGCGGCTGCTGTCACTCCTGCCATGTTCAAGAAGGCTCTTGACGGTGCTGACTCTCGTGATGTTGCATTGTCCCTGCCTAAGTTCAAGGTGAATACTACATTGATAATGAACAGTCTGCTTCAGAAGATGGGTGTTCATAAGGCGTTTTCAGGAGCTGCCGATTTCAGCGGGATTACTCAGGCTGGCGTGGCTGTGGATGAAGTCCGGCAGAAATGCTTTATTGAGGTTAATGAAGAGGGCTCGGAGGCTGCTGCAGTGACATCTGCCGGCATCAGGCTTACTTCTATGCGTCCTGTGGAAAAACCATTCATAATGAATGTTGACAGGCCGTTCCTTTTTGCCATCTACAATGCTGAAACCAGCGATATCTTGTTTGCCGGGAAAATCGGAACGATAGAAGACTGATGGACAACTCATTGAAATACAGACTGCTTATTTTCTCGGTGGCATTGTTTGCGTTTCTTCCTGCATTTGCCGGAGAGCACAAGGTGCGCACAGGCATCGAGGTCCTGGAAAAGCATGGTTTCTGGGAGCTGGAAGGGCGCCGGGTGGGGCTTGTTACGAACCCGAGCGGTGTGGACAGTCATCTCAGATCTACGATAGATATCCTGAACGAGGCTGAAAACGTGGAGCTTGTGGCTCTTTTCGGACCTGAACATGGTGTCCGCGGGGATGTATACGCAGGGGATGAAGTGTCGGATGCTGTCGATGCAAGGACTGGGCTTAAGGTCTATTCCATCTATGGCAGGTTTCGCGAGCCGTCGCAGGAGATGCTGGATGGGATAGATGTCATGGTCTATGATATCCAGGATGTAGGGACTCGTTCATACACATTCATAAGCACATTGGGCCTTGTAATGAGGGCATGTGCGAAGAAAGGCATTGAAGTGGTCGTCCTGGACCGTCCGAACCCTCTCGGTGGAGAAAAAGTGGAGGGCTGTAACGTGGAGCCCGGCTTCTTCTCGTTTGTCGGCGAGTTCAGTATCCCGTATATTTATGGGCTTACGGTGGGGGAGCTTGCTCTTCTTATCAATGAGGAGGGTATGAACTGCGGACAGCGTGGAAATGAGGCGCCTCTGAAATGCAAGCTTACAGTGATCCCTATGGAGGGCTGGCACCGCAGGATGCTTTATACGGATACTGGGCTTCCATGGGTGCTTCCTTCTCCTAATATACCATATCCGCAGTCTGCTGTGAACTATCCTTCGGCTGGCATTGCCGGGGAACTTTACGGCTACATCAATATCGGAATCGGATATACATTGCCTTTCGAGACGTTTGCGGCATCGTGGATTGATGCCGATGCCCTCAAGGATGAGCTTGACAGCTATTGTCTTCCGGGCGTGGCTTTCCGTACCATTCATTACAAGCCTACCGCCGGGAGCAGCAGCGGGAAACTGATACATGGCGTGCAGTATTTCTATACTGACTATGGGGCTGCGCAGATTTCGCTTACGCAGTTCTATGTGATGCAGGCATTGCATCGTCTGTATCCTGCGAGAAACCCGTTCACGATGGCTTCGGGAAGGACGGCGATGTTCGACAAGGTATGTGGTACGGATTATGTAAGAAAAACGTTTTCAGAAAGGCTTGAGGTCTCGGATATTGTTGATTACTGGACCAAGGATGTGGAGGCTTTCAAGGCACTTTCGAGGAAATATCACCTTTATAAATGACACTGCTATGAGAGAAATTAAGAATCTTGCACTGGCTTCGCTGGCTGCGTTGTCAATGCTGGCTGTTCCTTATGATAATGCTGACGCCCAGGTAAGAAGGACGACAACGACCACCCAGAACCGCACGACTTCCGGCGGCTCATCTTCACAGACCCGGTCATCTTCATCGCAGACCAGGTCGACGTCTGCTTCACGTTCCACTTCTTCCGGTCAGGTCCGTCAGAACGGCTCATCTTCCCAGATGCGCCAGGGTTCTAGCTCACAGGTCCGCCAGAACGGAAGCGGCTCCCAGACCCGTCAGAATACCTCAGGTTCGACTGTGCGCAGAGGCAGCGGCACATCTTCGTCTTCATCGCAGGTAAGGACAGGCTCTACAGGCAGTCAGGTACGCCAGGGCGGGACCTCGTCTCAGGTCCGTCAGAACGGCTCATCATCCCAGGTGCGCCAGGGTTCTAGCTCACAGGTGCGTCAGAACGGAAGCAGTTCCCAGACCCGCCAGAATACCTCGGGCTCGACTGTGCGCAGAAGTGACGGCACTTCTGCGTCAAACCGTACAGGCGCCACGGGCAGTTCCGTGCGTCAGAACAACGGAGGCTCAACTGTCCGCCAGAATGGTTCTTCATCATCCGTCAGGCAGAACAGTTCCAGTTCTTCAGTGCGTCAGAACGGCAGCAGCTCCACACAGAGCGGCAGTGTCGTCAGGCGTAACTCGAATGTGACCAGAAGCGGGCTCAGTCCTGTTTCCGGAAATATGCGCCAGCCTGACAACAGGGGCGGCGCCAGAATGGATAACTCCATGGATTTCAGGATTGAAGACCATAATGTCCACAGGATTCCTCCTCGTGACAGGGACTTCATGCCATACGATCGTCCTGGACATTTCTATGACCACCATCACCCGCATTGCTTCGGCTTCAGGGTTGAGGTGCTTCCTCCAAGATATAAGGTCGTAAGTTACTTCGGCATTGACTATTATCTGTATAATGATGTCTATTACAGGCCTTATGGCGGGCATTACATCGTATGCCGTCCTCCATTCGGAGTGACCATAGCCCGTTCAGTCGCCGACCTCGCGTTCTCTGCCGTGAATTTTGCGTATTATTCCAATGTCTATCGCACATTCAGCGCGATAGATTCGAACAACCGCTATATTGACCAGCAGAACAGGATTATTGCCCAGAACAATGCGACCATCATGGCACAGAATAATTATATCGCGATGAATCCAAATTCCGCGATGTCCTCGTATGAGATTGCGAACCGTCTCGGACTTGTCCAGAGCTATGCGTATGCTGACAGGAACTATTTCTATCAGGATGGCGTGTTCTATATTGTCAATGCCGGCGGACAGTATCAGGTGATTGTCCCTCCGGCTGGAGCATTGGTGCAGAGTCTTCCTGAAGATTATGATACATTGACCCTGGGCGGCGTGCAGTATTATCGGGTGGATGATACCGTGTATCGTCTGACTCTTGTCGATGGGGCTCCTTATCTTGAGGTGCTTGGCCAGATGTACGGCCAGATGGCACGCAATTATAACGGATATGGCTACGATAGGAATTTTTGATTCCGGAGAAGGCGGGTTGTCGGTCCTAAGGGAGATAACCCGTCTTCTTCCTGATGAAAGATATGTATATTACTCTGATAACGCGCATTGTCCTTACGGGGAGAAGTCTCCGGAGTATATTCAGGACAGGGCACGCGAGATTACGGGGCGTCTTCTTGCAGAGGGCGCCGATATTATTGTAGTGGCGTGCAATACTGCGACTGCTGCGGCGATATCTGTGCTTCGTGCAGAGTTCTCTGGAGCAGATTCTTCGGCTGCGGCATTGTCATCAGCGGTTCCGGATGAAGTGCGGAACAGGGTTCTGGCATTGACATCCGGACGTCATGACCACATACGTTTTATAGGTATGGAGCCGGCTGTAAAGCCTGCGGCACTCGGCACGCACACCGGGGTCATAGGCGTCCTTGCTACGGCTGGCACTCTTAAGGGCTCAAAGTATCTCAAGACCAAGGGCAGTGTGGATGACAATGTCCGTGTCGTGGAGCATGTCGGAAGCGGTTTCGTGGAGCTTGTGGAATCAGGCGTCCTCGCCGGTCCGGAAGCCGAATCAGTCGTCAGGGCGAGCCTCCGTCCGCTGCTTGATGCCGGAGCGGACACCATTGTCCTGGGCTGTACGCATTACCCATTCCTCCTGCCTGTCCTTCAGAAAGTTGCAGGCCCGGGGATCCGTTTTATAGATCCTGCTCCTGCAGTGGCCAGGCAGCTGGTCCACGTCATGTCCGAGGAATCCCTTCTGCCCGCCACCGCTGCACTTTCCTTGCATCAGTCCACCGCTTCTTCTGCTGGACCTTTCGTTGCTTCACCCGGCGTTGCCTCTGCTTCACCAGAAACCTCACACTGCGCCTCACCAGCCCTTTCACATGGCAATTCTTCTGTGGTATCTCACGACATGGCATCCGTTATCTCACATTCTTCCGACGGACAGCCTTCCAAGTCACGCTCCAGCAATCTCGATGGGCAGCCATCCAAGTTCAGCTCCAGCCACCCCGACGTGTTGCTGCTATCTTCCGGCGACCCCTCTCCGCTTCACAGCCTGTTCCAGATGATTTACGGCAGCTGCCCCATGTCGCCGCTAGTCGGGACGGTGCCACGGGGCGATTTGTAAATTATTGATATATCACGTGTTACAAAACGAGGCGTGGATTTGGAGCCGAAAAAAGCCTCGAAATCCCAGCTGGTCGTGACCGCTTCCGAAGTCCCGGTCCTGCGCATCGCTGTCTGTGGCGCTAGAGGATGAAGGAAATCGTGGCGGATAGTGTGTTGCGGAGCGGGGATGTGCGTGTGGCGATAATCCATCCGGCATCGACAGAGAGGTTCCAGAAATGTAAGCCTAATCCGATGGCACCCCAGTGCGGCTCTCCGGATGAGCTGGAGCCCAGGTGGTAGCCGCCACGGAGATACAGCATCCGTCGGAAAGAATATTCTGCACCGAAAGAGGCGGCGACGCCATGCACACACGAAGTGGTGGAAATATCGGCAGATGCACCGGCACGGAAAAAGTGCATGTCGGAGACACAGAGCCCTGCAGAAGCCCCTGTATTGACCCTGCGTGGCAGAGAACGCCGCCCATTGCCATAATCAGGCGAACTTCCAAGATCGCGGACCTGCACAATAGCCGCGACATCCGTCAGGGGACCGGCGGCATTGAAATAATGCCTGAAACCAAGCCCGGCATCAAACGAGACGGCATTGGCGACAGAACCGTATCCGGGATTGAGACGCAGATAGCGGGCTGTCAATGCCGCAGAGAAATCCCGCAGAAACGGATACGCATAGCCGGCCTCCACAGCCAGGTCGCCAGGACGGGACGTATCTGTCACATTTCCATAATCATCAGTCTGTTCGAAAGACGGATACTTGAATTCCCTGGCACCGAAGTAGAAAGTTCCTGCCTTACGGAAGCTGTATCTGGCTGATGCAGAATATGATATCTGGCTGTTATACATCTTCGGCATCCACATCAGCATCGAAGCATTGACAGAAAGTCTCTCGCGGCTGAACGGAGTCAATGCGGCATTGTCGAAAGCCGACACATCATCCGCCGATACTATGCCCGCACCGGCAAGTGACATTGTCCTGGCCTCGGCAGGATTGCGCATGAAAGAACCCGTCTCCTGCGCCAGCAGCGGCTCCATGCAGAAAAATGCCATAATAGCTATGGCCAGCATATAATATCTAGACATAATTCATCTACAGTTTAACGATGGAACGCACCAGTGAACCTCCATCATAAGTTATCTTTACAGTGTAGCTTCCGCCACCGATAGCGGAAAGATCTATGGCAGCCGGCTCTGTCGGGGCAATCATGCTGTCCTCGTCAGCCACACGCCTGCCCGCAGGATCATATACGGAAACATTGATTTTCCCTGAGACATTGCGTCCCATGCGGATATGGAGAACGTCGCGCACAGGATTCGGATACAAGTCGATTTCCCTGGAATCGTCACGGCATAGCACAGCGAAAGAACACAATGACTCATTGCCGCCCTCATCCGTGGCAATGACATTGACCACGGAACGGCCGAACTTCAGCGGCATTATCCTATATGCTCCAGATGGAAGCACCTGCAGGAAAAGCATTGACTTGTCGTAGGACAATGCATATTTCACGGTCGCGGGAACCTCATCCTCGAACGCCGACGAAAGAACAATCTCCGATGTCTCTTTAAGCGAACCGAGATAGACAGGCGGGAACGCATTGACCACTGCAGGAGCAAGGTCCGGCAGCAGGTCGAACTTCAGATCCGCAGAATCGGAAGCTCCGAACCTGTCCGAAACAGTCAGATGCAGCGAATACGAACCAGAAGTGCGCCTGTAGTTGAAAATGTCAAGAATCAGCCGCCCCTGCTCCTTGACAGGAGTTACGGCACCGCTCGGATCGGTCAGCTCGTATGTGAAATCCTTGCTGTCAGGATCCGTTACATTGAATATGACGCGGACTGTCTGGTTATAAAGCACCTGCACAGGCTGTACAGCATCCGTTGAAAGCACCGGAGGCTCATTCACCGGGGTGCCGAAAGAGATGCTGGATACAGCAGACCTGTTTGCCCATGGATCCTCGGCAATGATGGCCACAGAATAGCGAGTGTCCTGGTCCATATCCAGAAGCGTATAGGACATCTTGTCACCGGCCTTCTTCCCGTTTACAGTCACACGGACAATATTGGCCCCCTCCGGAAGATTATCAGGGTCTGGCTTGTCCAATGTCCCTACACGCCATATTATGATAAATGTGTCAGGGTGCTCGTCGTCCTTGTCCGCTGGAACTGTCCATGTCAGCTCCACCTCACCGGCAGTATTGCTGTGCTGAAGATCCTTTACAGGCTCCGGCGCATATCCATGATCCGAAGAAACGGCCTTGTAGGCATCCACAATGCCGCTCCCCAGAAGACCCTTATAATTCGGATTATACCGGTCAATGCCATTGACACCTTTCGTCAGATACAGCTTCAGCTTTTCCGGTGTGAACCCGGGGCCTCCATATCTCGATACCGCGAGCGCCGCCACTCCCGAGACATGCGGACAAGCCATAGACGTGCCCTGCATATAGCCATACTGGTCATCAGGCAGTGTGCTGTACACCGCACACTCATCATCATAACGTCCGTCTTTCTTGTACGTTCCGCCTGGAGCCGCCACATCTACCCATTTCGCAAAATTGGAATAATAAGCCTTGCGGAAATCTGGCGCCACGGAGGAAACTGAAAGCACCTCATCGTAGCATGCCGGGTAGCTGAGATAGTTCCTGTCATCATTGCCGGCGGCGAAAATCACAATGCCACCCTTCATTGGGCCCACCTGGTTGCCGTTCTCGTCAATTCCCGCATACTTTATGAAATAGTCAATCGCCTCCTTGCAGCTCTGCGGAAGGTAGGTCGCCCCATCATATCCCCAGCTGTTCTGACTGATGACAGCCCCTGCGTCTGCGCCATATTTGATGGCTGCATCCGAGTCCCCGTCATCATTCTTGTTGTTGGTGAACATCTGGCAGCTCAGCATCCGCACACCGGAATGATTTCCATGTCCGCCCGCTATTCCGCAGACCCCCTTGCCATTATTGTTTTCAGCACCTATTGTTCCCGCGACATGCGTACCATGTGGTACAGCCGTGATCTTATTGGTGCCCATTGGATTACGGTCGGTGTATATGAAGTTCCATCCGTAGATGTCATCTACATAGCCGTTCCCGTCATCATCCACGCCCTCCTGTCCATAGAGCTCTGCCCAGTTGCCGACATTTCCGGCAAGATCCTCATGGTCGTAGTCGATACCGCCATCCACGACAGCCACCACCACATCATTTGAACCTGAAGTCACCTCCCATGCACGGAAAAGATTTATGTCCGCCCCGGCGATGGCATCTGTACGTGTTCCGTCATTGTGATAATGCCACTGCCTTGGCAGATATGGATCATTTACAGGGAATTCCTCTGATGCACCTCCGACAGAAGATGCAGCGAAAGACATATAAGGCCACATTGAACTGATGCCCATAGGCAGCATTGGCATTGGCTTTCCGAAACCGATGCCTCTGACAGGCAGCACTTTCTCGACTACCTCTATCCCGGGGATATCCTCCAGCGAAGCAGCCGCCTTGGTCACGGGCACAGCCTCATCGCACCAGACATTGTACCATCTGTCAAGCCCCTCCTTATGTGTACGCGCCTCGAACTTTCCTGCATAGGGAAATACCCTCTCCATCCTGGTGGCGCCAGCTGCGGCAAGCATCTGCAGCTTAGGCTCCACACCTTCGCTGAACTTTACCTTGAGCCTGCCGGGAACGACCTTGATATCATCCGCAGGCTTTTCTGTCTCAATGTTTTCTGACATTTCCTCCAGCCTGGAGGTACACGAATCGGCAGCTGCGGCGCAAGCCATGACTGCTATTATCAATGCAGCAGCCCGGTTAGTAGAATTCATATCTTCTTGTATCTTCTTGATTTTTCAGGGCCACAAATTTACATTAACGGGAAGAAACCTCTGCTCATCATTTATTGGTATTTCGCGCTGTGAAAAATCACAATTTTACACGATTGACGGTGGAATGGCCTTGACGTAAATTTGCGCTGCTGAAAACAAGACGAACCATGACCATAGGCAACTATAATATAAAGATATTGATACTCTGCATGATAGCGCTGGTGTTGCCGGAGATTGCGGGGGCGCAGGCACTGATGCATATTATAGGAAGCGTCAAGGATTCAGGCGGAGCACCTGTGGCAGGAGCAGGCATTGTCGCATACGGAGACAAGGGGCGAACATGGGGGACCACAGCTGACACGGACGGGAATTTCTCACTTGACCTGCCTGAAGGCATAGGCTCGTTCAAGGCGGTGATGCTCGGATACAGCGACGAGACAATCCCTGTCAATCCCGCTAGGAAACGCTATGATATAATAATGAAGGAACGCAGCGAGACAGTCTCGGACGTGGTCGTGACAGGATACGTGGATAAGAAAAAGGACAGCTACACCGGCTCCCTTACTGTCATAAAACGTGACCAGATAGAAAAGCTCACACACTCCAATGTGTTGAACATCATACAGCTGCAGGCTCCTGGCTTCGAGCTCAAGGATGACATCCAGAACGGCTCTAATCCGAACAATGTGCCTGACATGGTGCTACGCGGACGGAGCAGCTTCATAGAGGGTGACAATACCAACGTGCCGCTGTTCATCCTTGACGGCACAGAAGTGGATATAAGCTATGTCTTCGACATGCCGGCGGAAGACATCGAATCCATATCTGTCCTGAAAGACGCATCAGCCACATCATTCTATGGCTCGAAAGCGGCTAACGGTGTGATAGTCATTACCTCCAGGCCTACTCAATACGGACGGCTCCAGGTAAGCTATTCCGGAAATGTCCAGATGAGCGTACCAGATCTGTCTGACTACAGGCTTCTTGACGCTGCGGAAAAGCTGGAATACGAGCGCCAGGCAGGAATCTACGGAAACTTCTCAGGCTCCAGCAGTACAGACATCGCCTGGCAGAAAATCTATTATGAGAAGCTCGCGAGGGTCAATGCAGGAGTCAACACCGACTGGAAACGTCTGGCTCTGCGCACAGGCATCAATCATCTGCACAATGTGATGCTCTCCGGAGGAAGCCAGGATTTCAGATACAATGTCTCCGGAAATATAAATTCCACCCGCGGTGTCATGGACGAGTCCGGAAGAAACAGCAGCTCGCTCCGTATCAACCTTACCTACGGAAGCCTGTCCAGGCTTTTCATCCAGAACATCACATCTTTCAGCGGTACGAAATCCACGGATGTCCCTTATGGAAGCTTCTCGGACTATGTGCGTCTGAATCCATACGATCAGCCATATAATTCTGACGGCTCTCTGAACACGGAACTCTCGTTCGCCACAGCCAACCCTCTGTACGAGAAGCAGCTCAGCAGCTATATCCGCAACTCATCAACCTCATTCATCGACACGTTCAAGCTGCGGTGGAACATAGCAGGAGGCTTCAGGGCTGAAGCGACATTTGGCTACACATTGACCAGGACGGGAGGAGAGACTTTCTATTCGCCGAAATCACAGAAGTTCAGCACTACCGCTGATCCGAAGAAGAAAGGAAGCTTCGATGTCAATGACGGTACATCCAGCACCCTGTCTGGCAATGCGTTCCTCGTCTGGAACAAGTCCTATGGAAAGACATTGGCAAGATCCGGCACCATCAGCCTCACTGGCGGAGTCAATGTCGAATCCACAAAGTCCGACACCCACTCATTTTCAGCATTGGGCGTGCTCTCGGACAAGCTGGAGCACCCTTCCATGGCGACAGAATATGCTGAAAGCCACCCCGGTGGAGGCAAGGACCAGTCCCGTATGCTAGGCTTCTATGCCAATGCCAACTACATCTACGGAAACAGATATTTCGCTGATTTCTCGGTACGTTACGAAGGCTCCTCCAAGTTCGGTACTGACAATAAGTTCGCTCCTTTCGGCTCGCTCGGTCTCGGATGGAATATCCATAAGGAGAAGTTCATGGAGCAGTCGAAGGTATCTCTTCTGAAATTGCGTGCCAGTATAGGTTTCGTGGGCAATGCGAATTTCAATCCTTACCAGGCGAAGCTGTCGTACCAGTACAGCTCGGACCTGTATTACAATGGAAATATCGGCGCGGTTCCTGTCTCCATGGTGAATCCTCGGCTGAAATGGGAAAAGAGCCTGAAACGGAACATCGGTCTGGACTTTGGCTCCTTTGCTGACAGGCTGGCAGGAAGCATTGATTATTACTATGATACGACAAACAGCCTGGTGATGGACATATCCAAGCCAGCCCACATCGGCTTCAGCAGTGCGAAGGAAAATCTCGGCAAGATAATGAATTCTGGCGTTGAGCTTTCCGTAAGGGGCAATGTTCTGCAGCGCCGTGATGTAAACCTGAACCTGTTCATGAATGCCAGCCATAATACGAACAAGATTCTTGAAATCAGTGACTATCTGAAAAACCTGAACAAAAAGAATGAGGAATCTTCTTCGGTGCTCCCTGCTTCGTTCTACCAGGAAGGGGAGTCCATGACTGCCCTGAAGGTGATGCGCTCCGCTGGAATCAACCCTGCAAACGGGCGCGAGGTGTTTATTGACAAGGACGGGAACTATACCTACGAATACAGCTACAAGGACAAATATGTGGCAGGCGACACCACCCCTCTGGTGAACGGCTCGTTCGGAGCTTCCTTCAGCTGGAAAGATCTCGATATCTCCATGACGTTTGCCTACAGGCTCGGCGCTACAGTCTATAACCAGACCCTGGCCACAAAGGTGGAAGGCGGCAATCCTCGAGAAAATGCCGACAGCCGTGTGTTCTATGACAGATGGAAGCAGCCCGGTGACATGGCGAAATATAAGGACATTGCCTCACGCGAGACCACTCCTGTAACAGACAGGTTCGTGGCGAAAGAATATGCTCTGGACGGTTCCTCCATCAAGGTTTCATATTCATTGCCTCATAACTGGATCTCCAGGATTCATCTCCGCAGGGCGATGGTATCATTATCGACGGGTGATCTTTTCAACTGGTCCTCAATCCGCAGGGAGCGTGGTCTCGACTATCCGTTTGCCAGGACGTTCCAGTTCTCATTATCGCTAAATATATGACATCATGAAGCTTAGGTACATATATATATTTCTGGCATCACTTCTGGCCCAGGGGTGCGGTTTCCTGGACATTGATACTCCCGGAATCGTGAATAACGACAAGATGTTCGAGAATGAGCAGGGCTTCATCGACGCCATGGATGGGGTCTATGCCTCTATGGCATCAGGAAATCTCTATGGAAAGGAGCTTTCTTTCGGGTTCATTGATGAAATCGCGCAGCTGTATTTCAATGACTACGGTGAAGGCAGGACGGCATTGACGAAAACCATTGATCTTGAATATAAGGACGAGGATGTGCGGGCGCGGATTGACCTTGTCTGGGGCAGAGCCTATAATGCAATATCTTCTGTGAACAGCATTCTGGACAATGTTGCAGGACATTCATATCCTGGGCTTCCGCGTATTGAGGGCGAGGCCATGGCGGTAAGGGCAATGCTGCATTTCGATATGCTGCGCCTGTTTGCTCCAGGTATGGACAAGCCTGATGCCGAGGCGATTCCTTACGCAGACCATTTCTCTGTGAACCCGTTCAGGAGGCTGACGGTGCGTGGAGTTTATGGCCGGGTCGTGGAAGACCTGGAGCAGGCATACAAGCTGCTTTCAGAGGCACCGGAGATTTCAGGCAGGACGCCGATGTACGTATATATGAACAAATATGCAGCAGCGGCGCTTCTGGCGCGTGTCCATAACTGGGCAGGTAATTACGATGCTGCTTCCAGATATGCCAGGCTGGCGCTCGAGGGCGGTTTCTCCTTCACGCGCGAGGAGCAGGTAAAGAGCATGTTCCTTGGGTATCTCGCCGGCAGGGAATGTCTGTTCGGGCTTAATGCCCCGAATATGTATCTTGATGTCCGCAGCAGTCTTTATCCTACAAGGCTGACAGAGTCAATGCTGATGGTACGCGACAATTACCAGTCGCTGTTCGAGGTCCCGACATTCACATCCGTGAACAATGACTACAGATATCAGGCGTATTTCAGCAGGAGGACATGGAGCAGAACCGTGACGCTGTGCACGAAGTTCTATGACAAGAACTATGATGAGGACCAGATCGCTCCGGCAGACAAGATCCCCGGGCCGAACCTCATAAGGATTCCTGAGATGTACTACATCCTGGCGGAGTCGGCTTATGCTGCATCCGACAGAGTGAAAGCGCTGAAGTATCTGAACAATGTGGTGACTGCACGCGGACTGCTGCCGTTGAAGGCGGAAGACATTGACACTGAGGCGAAATTCAGAAAGAAACTTGTCGGGGAATATGTTAAGGAGTATTGGGGCGAGGGACAGATATTTTTTACGTACAAGCGGTTCCATCTGGATATGGACGGAGTGAACAGCAAGCATTTCGCTGCTTCGGACAATGTATATGTGCTGCCGCTTCCGGAGAGCGAATATGAAAACGGGGAGGAACAGAAATGAGACGTCTGATAGTATTTTTGATTCTGGCAGGCATTGCTGCCGGATGCAGCTACAAGGAGAGCTTCCCGTATAAGGGTGATTCCCTGATAAATTTCAAGACGGATTCGCTGTATTTCTCTTTCGGCGAACTGCCATTCTCGGTGACTGATACGACGTTGCGTATAGGAGTGGAGATCATCGGAGCTCCAGTCTCGTATGACAGGACATTCAGGATAGAGCTGGACAGGGTACGGACTACCGCCAGGGTTCCGGAGCATTATGACGAGCCTGCTCTAGAAGGTGTCATCAAGGCCGGAGCATCGTCGGGCTTCGTGATGCTGACGATTCATCGTCTGTCGCTGCAGTCGGATTCCGCATTCGTGGTCGCCATGAATATGCTGGCTGGAGAGGATTTCAGGCTTGGAGCCGTAGAGGACAGGTCGGTGGCGGTCTGCTTCACGAACCGTCTGGATCTGCCTGACT
Organism: uncultured Bacteroidales bacterium; assembly: GCA_934691625.1. Classification (GTDB taxonomy): domain Bacteria; phylum Bacteroidota; class Bacteroidia; order Bacteroidales; family UBA932; genus Cryptobacteroides. The sequence goes on from CAKUTA010000003.1 coordinate 217,030, forward strand.
GGTGGCCTGTGCTTTCGCAGTGGCTTGGAGAATATAATCCTCGTAAATATCAGAAATTTATTGAGTTGTGGGGAGGGGCGATAACCCGTCAGGATATTAATGAGATGAAGTATACCATTCTGAGGACGTTCAAGAAAGTGAAGGCGTATTTCGAGGGGCATCCTGAGTTCGGGGTGACATTTCCGGATGCGGACTGGCCGGTATGATGTGTTCAGTGGAAGAATTAGTCAGATTCAGAGCCTCGCTTATATGGAGGCGTGGAATGTAAAGTGCTGATAAATAGACGTTTAACTACTTTTCTACTCCGCGAACTATGGAGTGGAAAAATAGCTAAGTGATTGATAGATAAGCTGTAACGCTCCACGATGGAAAGGCTGCCTGTCGCATTGACATGACAGATGCAGGCTGCTTTTGTGGCTTGAACAGAAAGTATAACAAATAATATATCAGTAACATTATGAAATCATTGGGAAAAATGATCATGGCAGCAGGAGCCTTTGTGGCTATAGCCGTGTCCTGCAACAACGACGAGATCAAGATCATCACCCCGCCTGACGTGGCGGATCTGACAGGAGTGGATGCCTCATACGAGAGAGGCCTGCATGAGTATCTGGAGATTGCACCGTCTGTGGAGTTCATCGGCTATACGGAGGAGAACAAGGACAGTGTGAAATACGAATGGAGCATCAACTATCAGACAGTCTGCACAGACAGCGTGCTGACCTACAAGTGCGATGCCCTCGGCACATTCAACGGCTACCTTAAAGTGGAGACATCGACCGGTGCGAAGATCGCTGATTTCTCACTTGTGGTCACTTCTCCTTATGACAAGGGCCTGCTCCTTCTGAGCGGCACAAGCGAAGGCTCCATGCTGACATGGAAGCGCCTTGATAAGATGGAGACACCTGCCAGCCCTTACGCATTCAGGGACAACAACCCTACGCTGGAGCTGGGCAAGACTCCGCTGGCGCTGTCCTGGCATGGCAATGCGCTGACAAACCTTGTGTCGAAGACCAATACTAAAGTTCAGTACAAGGATGCTGACCTGGAGATCCTGCTCACCACAGGCGACCCTGTCAAGATGTATGCTCTGGACTCCAAGACATTGCAGGTCAGAAATGAACTTCAGTTCGACGGAAGCGGCAATTTCTCTCCTTCCGCCATTCTTGTGCCTTATGGCTTCCAGAACGTGATGTGGAACAATTCTACATATTTTATCGGCAACGGCAAGGAGTGGGGGCTTTCCGATGAGCGCAGCTTCATAGCTTCGGAGGATCTTACAGATGACCTGTCAGTCTCTGATATCTGCTGCTCGATGATTACGGATAACTCCGACATGATTAAGGTCTATTATGACATGAATTCCAGGACTCTCCAGTATGTGTCAGGACTTATGGGAAATCAGCCTGGATCAAAAGTGTTCAATATCAACGCTCCTATGTATATGAGCGGCAGCGATGGTATATACCGTGAGGCTTCTTCCAATTGCAGATATGAGGCGACGAAGCTGATTTTTGTCGGAAATGACGGCAGCAATGTGTATGTATATAGCATTATGCCTTCGGATATTGCTATGGATGAAACGATAGAGAAGGAAATAAGCGGGAACGGTCATATTGCACCAGAATCAGCTGTAGCTGTGCATCCGATACAGCCTGTCCTGTATTATTCTAACAAGAATGAGATAAGCCGTCTGAACTATGACGGAGAGAATTTCGACAGCCAGGCATATATAACACTAGACGGGAACTACATCGTAAAACAGATGGCATTCAACAACTATGATGCAGACAAGATATTCATCGCCGCAGAAAATCTTGACGAGAACGACGAGATGAAAGCGTCACTGTTCATATATGACATCTCTGACAAGACTGCCGCGAAGCTTCTGTTCAAGGAAGACCGTGTCGGTGGTTCAGTCAAGAGCCTTATCTATAAGGGCAACGGCTACGAGTGGGAGGACAATGCAGCAAATTCCGAAGCGTCATCCCTCTCCCGCCTGTTCAGGCGCAAGTAGCGTGACATCGGCGCTCCAATACTGAATGGCTCGTGGAGTGTAATATGTTGATTTGTAGGGAGAAACGCATTTTATTACTCCATATATTGCGGAGTAATAAAATGCGTTTCTTCTTGTCTATCAGCGGATTGCGCTCCACGCGGCAGCCACTATCCGCAGTAGAAATACTTGTCCACAAGAGCCTTGACCTTTGCCGGATTCTTCGCTGCATCGGCCAGCATTCCGGCATCGTTGAATGACCTGAGTGAGCGGGTGATGCCATCTATCATGCGCGGAGAGAATACATTGCCCTTCTCGAAGACACCGCGGGCCTTCTCCAGCGCATCGGCAGACTCAGCGCAGCATTCCGGTAGCTCGGCGAAATCCTTGGAGCCTTTCGTGTGGATGTTGAGCCCTGCATAAGTCCGTTTCACCAGTGCGAGCGCTTCCTCGGCAGGAATTTCGAGACCTGTCCTGCATGCCGTACACAGGCCGGCCATCAGCTGGTATATGTCTGCGGAACTGTCAGGGGAGCGCATTTCGAATGTCTGCTTGCATGAGGCATCGGAGACTATATAATCGTCAGAGGACTTGCAGCTTTCCTCCAGAGGATTCGCATCGGAGCACATGTCCACACCTGTTGACCATCCGAGTGGCACCCTGACAAGTGCTGAGCGGTTGCAGTCGCCCCAGCAGATGTTTGTAGGGGCCTCCTGGTTCGGCACCAGACGGAAATACGACGTAGGGTTCTTGTTCCCGAATGCTGTGATGGCAGGGGCCAATGTCATAAGCCCGGCTATTGCACGTAGAGCGATATCGGAGAGCTTCCCGTTCTCTGTCATGCAGCTGTGCCCGTCCTTCATGATGCGCATGTGGATATGCATTCCTGAGCCGGCTTCACCGACAATGATCTTAGGCGCGAAGGTCACATCAAGCCCGTATTGCCATGCCAATGTCCTGATCACCCACTTCGCCAGAAGTATCTGGTCTGCAGCTGTCTCTATAGGGCAAGGCAGGAATTCGACTTCGTTCTGCTCGTAGGTCTTGCCGTCGCGGGTGAAGTTGCCCACTTCGCTATGCCCGTATTTTATCTGCCCGCCTGTCTGTGCGATAAGTGACATGCACTCCGTGCGGAAATTATTGAGCTTGGCGAAAGGGCCAGACTCGTGGTATCCTTTCTGGTCGGACCCCGGGAAGAGATCTTCCTCATCTGCAATAACATAGTATTCAAGCTCTCCCATCGCATCGAACGTCATTCCCGTGGATTTCGTGAATTCGCAGGCAGCCTTCCTGACGGTCTGGTACGGGTCACATTCGAAAGGCCTCCCATCCTTGTCATAGAAGCTGCAGAGCAGATCAAGTGTAGGGATTTCGGCAAACGGATCCACGAAAGCTGTCCTGAACCGAGGTATGACATAAAGGTCGCTGCTTCCTGCCTCTACAAATGACGGGAACAGGCTGGAGCCATCGACACGCTCTCCCTGGCTCAGTATTGTCTCCAGATATTCGAGGCTGTTTATTGTGAAGTTCAGAGTCTTGATGCGCCCGTCCTCGGCCGGGTACATGAAGTTCACCATCTTTATCCCATAGGAACGCACGAAGCCGACAATGTCAGATTTCGTGAAGTTCTCCGGATGCTTGCGCAGATATGCCGCTACGATATTGGGCGACATTTCAAGTCTTTTATCGGTCATAATTCAAGTGTTTGCATTGGAAACTGTTTCAATTCAAACAGATTCTTAATGTTACTTTATCGTAAAATTAGATATTCCGGTTAACATTTCAAAGCAACTTTCGGAGAAAAATAAAAGAAAGAAAGTTCATCTGTTTGTTCTGAAAATTTGATTAACTTTGTGGATTGTCCGGCGGTGTCCGGGCAGTCTAATTGTGTGGAATAATGGTTAGTCAGGAGCAGATAAAGGAACTTCATGAACGGCTGTCGGTGCTGGAGAAATGTCTGGACATTGGTGCCAAGAGAAAGAAGGTTGCCGAGCTGCAGAAGCAGACGGAGGCGCCGGATTTCTGGAGCGACCCGAAGGCCGCCGAAGTTTTCATGAAGAACATGAACGGGGTGAAATCGTGGGTTACGGACTTCGGGAAGGCATCATCATTGACAGATGATCTGGATGTCCTGTATGAGTTCGCCAAGGACAGCATGGACATGACGGCAGAAGATGCCGTGGAGTCTGAAGAGATGAAGGAGCTTGATGCTGCATACGCAGAAGCAGGGAAAGCAGTGGAAGCATTGGAACTCAAGAATATGCTTGGTGACGAAGGGGACAGCCTCGGCGCGATTCTGACAATCAATTCCGGTGCAGGCGGAACGGAGGCCAATGACTGGTCTGCAATGCTTATGCGCATGTATATGCGCTGGTGCGAGAGGCATGGCTACAAGACGACGGTCACTGACCTTATGGAAGGTGACGAGACCGGCATCAAGTCTGCCACGATCCAAGTCGAGGGTGACTATGCCTTCGGCTATCTGAAAGCCGAAAACGGAGTGCACAGGCTTGTCCGCATCTCTCCGTTCAATGCCCAGGGCAAGCGCCAGACAACATTCTCTTCCGTGTTTGTCTATCCTCTTGTCGATGATACCATCAACATTGAAATAAACCCTTCCGACCTGGAATGGGATACTTTCCGCTCCGGCGGACATGGCGGCCAGAATGTGAACAAGGTCGAGACCGGTGTGCGCGTGCGTCATATTCCGACAGGAATAATGGTGGAGAACACTGAAACCCGCTCGCAGCAGGATAACAGGCAGAATGCCCTCAGGATCCTGCGTTCCAGGCTCTATGACATTGAGCTTAAGAAACGCCAGGAGAAGCAGGCGGAACTTGAAGGCAGCAAGAAACGCATAGAATGGGGCTCCCAGATACGTTCATACGTGCTGCATCCGTACAAGATGGTCAAGGACCTGCGCACAGGCATATCCACGGCTGACACTCAAGGAGTGCTGGACGGAAATCTGGACGAGTTTATGAAGGCATACCTTATGCAGCAGGGTGGCGGCGCGGAGTCCGTCCCTGTGGAAGATATTGACTAGAAACAGTATAACAACAAAATAACTTTAACAATGGTAGAATTCAAATATGCTCCAATGTTTCAGCTCGGAGAGGACACTACCGAGTACTATCGTCTGACAGACAAATATGTCTCTTTAGGCAATTTTGAAGGGCATGATATCCTGAAGGTCGAGCCGGAGGCGCTTACAATGCTTGCCAATGCCGCTTTCCGTGACGTGAACTTCCTTCTCCGCCCTGCACATAACGAGCAGGTGGCCAAGATTCTCAGCGATCCTGAGGCATCCTCCAACGACAAGTATGTGGCACTGCGTTTCCTGCGCAATGCAGAAGTGGCGGCGAAAGGCCAGCTCCCTTTCTGCCAGGACACAGGCACTGCCATTATCCATGGTGAGAAAGGCCAGCAGGTGTGGACTGGCTTCGACGATGCTGAGGCTCTTTCCAAGGGCGTCTTCAAGACATATACGGAGGAAAATCTCCGCTATAGCCAGAATGCTCCTCTGACAATGTATAAGGAAATCAATACCAAGTGCAATCTTCCGGCCCAGATTGATATCGAAGCTGAGGAAGGCATGGAATACAAGTTCCTCTGCGTGGTCAAGGGCGGCGGCTCTGCCAATAAGACATACCTCTATCAGATGACCAAGGCTGTGCTTAACCCGGCTACTCTCGTTCCGTTCCTGGTCGAGAAGATGAAGACACTCGGGACAGCGGCATGTCCTCCTTATCATATCGCTTTCGTAATCGGCGGAACATCAGCCGAGAAGAACCTTCTCACAGTGAAGCTTGCCTCTACGCATTACTATGACTCACTTCCTACGACAGGGGATGAGACGGGACGTGCATTCCGTGATGTCGAGCTTGAGAAGCAGGTGCTTGAGGAAGCATACAAGATTGGCCTCGGCGCCCAGTTCGGCGGCAAGTATTTTGCGCATGATGTCCGTATCATCCGTCTTCCCCGTCACGGCGCAAGCTGCCCTATCGGCCTCGGCGTAAGCTGCTCTGCAGACCGTAACATCAAGGCAAAGATCAACAAGGACGGCATCTGGATTGAGAAGCTTGATGATAATCCTGGACGTCTTATCCCTAAGGAACTTCGCGAAGCAGGCGAAGGCGATGCTGTGAAGATCGATCTCGACCAGCCTATGTCAGAGGTGCTTAAGGAACTTACCAAATATCCAGTATCTACACGTCTGAGCCTTAACGGCACTATAATCGTGGCACGTGATATTGCTCATGCCCGTCTGAAGGAGCGTATCGACAACGGCGAGGATCTTCCTCAGTATTTCAAGGACCATCCTGTATTCTATGCAGGTCCTGCCAAGACTCCTGACGGAATGCCTTGCGGCTCTATGGGACCTACAACGGCAAACCGTATGGACCCTTATGTGGATCTGTTCCAGTCTCATGGCGGAAGCATGGTCATGATAGCCAAGGGAAACCGGACACAGCAGGTTACAGACGCATGCAAGAAGCATGGCGGCTTCTACCTAGGCTCTATCGGCGGTCCGGCTGCGGTCCTCTCCTACGAGAGCATCAAGTCAATCGAGTGCGTAGAGTATCCAGACCTCGGAATGGAGGCTATTTGGAAAATCCGTGTGGAGAATTTCCCTGCATTCATCCTTGTTGATGACAAGGGCAATGACTTCTTCAAGCAGTACGGAATCTAAGGCGCTGCTTAAACAGCTCAAGACCGGTCGTTGAATGTGAGATAATTAACTGACTGGTTATTAATTGTATAGGCATTTTCAAAATCGGTAATACCATGATTTTGGAAATGCCTATATTGTTATCTATTAGCCTGTTATGTGTCTTTTTTTTAGCACAGAGCGGGGCAGTGACGCTTATTTGTCATACCTCACTTCTGAGAGAAACAGCGCATGCCCGGGTACAGACTGCCCCGCATCGGAGCGTCCGCCTGTGCCGATAAGCCCGCAGACCCATTCCGGAGAACGTTTGCCCCTGCCGACCTCCAGCATTGTCCCGACGATGGCGCGGACCATGTTGCGCAGGAACCTGTCAGCCCTGACGGTGAACACCAGATAGTCACCCTCTGAATATGGGTAGCCCATCATCCTCACGTGGTCTGGGATCCATGTCTCCCACCTTGCTTCTGTTATGGTGCATATTGAAGTCATGTTGTTTCCGCCTGTTTTCTCGAAGCAGTGGAAGTCGTGCGTGCCGAGCAGATGGACGGCCGCCTTGTTCATTGTCGCTACATCCAGCTGGAACGGGCAGAAATAGGACATTGGCTCTATGAACGGGTCTTTTTTCCTGTTCAGGAAATACTTGTACTCGCGGCTTCTCGCATCGAAACGCGCATGGAAATCATCATCGGCAGGGGATACCTCATGGACTGCAATTCCTTTAGGCAGCATGGCATTTAATTTGTAGCATAGCCAGTCGGTTTTGACTGCTTCAGGAGACATTGTCCCGAAGTGCGCGACATAATTTATCGCATTCACTTTAGTATCAGTTCTTCCGGCGCCGGTAACCGTGATTTCCTCGTTCAGGAGAATACTCAGAACATTTTGAATACATTCCTGGACGGAGGGGGCGTTTGGCTGAATCTGCCAGCCTGAGAAGGCTGACCCGTTGTATGACAGACGTATGCGATAATTCATTGCTCGGTATTTTGTCCTGCAAAGATAGTGAATCCGGCATTGATAGGAAAGATGCGCATAGGGAAATGCTCTGGCGGCATTTTTGACGGAAATTAAAAATTACATAATAATGGATAGTGTGAATATAAAAGAACTCAATGACCGCATCCAGAGGGAAAGTGCCTTCGTGGATCTCCTGTCAATGGAGATGGGAAAGGTCATTGTGGGGCAGAAGCAGCTTGTGGAGAATCTGCTTATCGGCCTGCTTGCAAATGGGCATATCCTTCTCGAAGGTGTTCCTGGGCTTGCCAAGACATTGGCAATAAATACATTGGCACAGGCTGTGAATGCCAAGTTCAGCAGAATCCAGTTTACTCCAGACCTGCTTCCTGCCGATGTGCTAGGAACTCTGATATATTCCCAGAAGAACGAGCAGTTCGAAGTGCATAAGGGACCGGTGTTCGCCAACTTCGTGCTTGCGGATGAAATCAACCGTTCCCCTGCCAAGGTGCAGTCAGCGCTTCTTGAGGCGATGCAGGAAAGGCAGGTGACAATCGGGGAGCAGACATTCAAGCTTCCTGAGCCTTTCCTCGTGATGGCGACGCAGAACCCTATCGAGCAGGAAGGTACATACCCTCTTCCGGAGGCGCAGGTGGACCGTTTCATGCTGAAGGTGGTAGTGTCCTATCCAAAGAAAGAGGAGGAACGTCAGATTATCCGCATGAACAATACCGGGGAATTCCCTAAGGCTCAGCCGGTAGTATCTACTGAAGACATTGTCAGGGCACGCCAGGTGGTTCGCGATGTGTATATGGACGAGAAAATCGAGAAATACATCGTGGATATCGTATATGCCACCAGAACGCCTGAAGACTATAATCTCAAGGCATTGTCAGGACTTATCTCCTACGGCGCATCCCCGCGTGCGAGCATCTCGCTTGCAATGGCGGCCAAGGCATACGCTTTCATAAAGAGAAGAGGATATGTCATTCCTGAGGATGTCCGCGCAGTATGCAACGAGGTTCTCCGTCACCGTATAGGCCTTACTTATGAGGCGGAGGCAGAGAATGTCACTACAGAGAACATCATATCGCAGGTTCTTAATGCTGTTATAGTTCCGTAGCCATGGACAACTCCGCAAGCGACCTGCTGAAGAAGGTCAGGAAGATAGAGATCAAGACAAGGGCTCTCTCGCATCAGATATTTGCGGGCGAGTACCACTCTGCGTTCAAGGGACGCGGAATGGCCTTCAGCGAAGTTCGCGAGTACCAGTACGGGGACGATGTGAGGAATATGGACTGGAATGTCACGGCACGTCTGCGCACCCCGTACGTGAAAGTGTTCGAGGAGGAGCGCGAGATGACGGTCATGCTGCTGGTTGACATAAGCCGTTCCGGCTTCTTCGGCACAGTTGGCAGCACGAAACGCGACATGATAGCGGAAATCGCTGCTGTTCTGTCCTTTTCTGCGATTCTGAACAATGACAAGGTCGGTGCGCTGTTCTTCAGTGACCGTATAGAACAGTTCATACCTCCCCGTAAGGGCCGCAGCCATCTTCTACGTATCATACGTGAGATCATTGAGCTGAAGCCTGAATCTTCAGGGACAGACATAAGCGGCGCGTTGAAGTTTCTGACCAATGCCATAAAGCAGAAATGCACGGCATTCCTGCTGTCGGACATGATGGATACGGAAAGTGACGGCAGTCCGCGCTATGAGGATGCCATCAAGGTGGCTGCCGGAAGGCATGACCTGTCTGTCATAAAGGTCTTCGACCCTCGTGAACGGACGATTCCGGACATAGGGCTTGTCAATGTCAAGGATTCGGAAACAGGAGAGACGGCATGGGTGAACACATCCAGCGCGAAAGTGCGCGAGGCTTATTCCAGGGCTGCACAGGATGCCGATATGAAGGCGGTCAGGCTTATGCGCAGATATCAGATCGACAGTGTGGAGATTTCCACAGGCTCTGATTATGTGAAAGGTCTGATGGCGTTCTTTGATAGAAGATAGATCAGGATGAAAGGGGTAGTGAAGATATTATGCATTGTGTCGGCGGTGACGGCTGCCGCAGTGGTCTGTGCACAGTCGCCTTCCGGGGGACATACGGGCATTGTCAATGCCGGTGACGCCTTCCTGGAGCAGCTTCAGAAACGGGATTCTGTCCTTATTGCCGACCAGCTGAAATATGGCTTCAGGCTGGACAATGTGAAGGCAGGGACCGTGCTCGGCCTGCCTGACTTGTCGCAGGGTGTCATGGACAGCATCGAGGTCGTGAGCGGATGGAAGCTTGATACATTGAAGCTCCGTAACCGCAGGACCGAGATGGATATCGAGGGCAGCTTTGTAATCACCTCATTTGATGAGGGACGGTACAGGCTTCCGGATATCGCAGTAGGAAGGATGAATTCGGACGGCACTGTCGATACCCTCGTGTTTGCCGGCAAGGAACTGCAGGTCATGTCAATGCCTGTGGACACATCCTCATTCAAGCCTCATGATATTAAGGGGCAGATCCGCTACCCTGTGACATTCAGGGAGGTTCTTCCGTATATACTTGCCATACAGCTGGCAGCTCTCATTGCCGTGCTTGCCGTATCCCTGTTCATGATGCGCAGGAAGAAGACGGCAGGAGCGGCCCAGTCAAGCGAGCCGCCATATATAGTGGCGCTCAAGAAACTTGACAAGTTCCGCGGAAACAAGTATTGGGCACCTGACAAGCAGAAGCAGTTCTACAGCGGCATCACTGATATCCTCAGGGAATATATAGCCGGCCGTTTCGGGATTGGCGCGATGGAGATGACCACTGCGGAGATTTTCGAAGGGCTGAAGGACAAGGATATACCGCAGCAGCTCATGGATGAGGCGCGGAACCTGTTCGTCATGTCCGACCTTGTCAAGTTTGCGAAGATGACAGTATCTGATGATGACAATGTCAAGGCTGTGCCTTCTGCAGTGAGATTCGTCACATCCACCTGGAAATCAGAAGAGGAGGATAATGCCGGAAAGTCCGGTGACGGCAAGGATGGCGGAAAGAAAAAGGAGGTAGAGGGAAATGTTCTTTGAGTATCCTGCTCTGCTATGGCTGCTGGCTGTGCCGGCGCTGATGCTGGTTCATTATATCTACATTGAACTCAGCGGTAGGAGACCGCATCTGCGTGTCCCTGATGTCAAATTCTGGAAGGCAGGCGGACGCTCCGTCATGAGCGTTCTTCGCCATCTTCCGTTTTTGCTGAGGACAGTGGCTCTGGTCATGATCGTCATAGCCATTGCCAGGCCTCGCTCGTCCACCAAGATGGACCGGGTGGATACGGAAGGCATTGACATTGTCCTTGCCATGGACGTGTCCACAAGTATGCTGGCGCGTGACTTCACTCCGGACAGGATCAGTGCGGCGAAGGACATTGCCATAGAGTTCATCTCACAGAGGCCTTCCGACAGGATAGGAATCGTCGTGTTCGCCGGCGAGAGCTATACGCAGTGCCCTCTGACCACCGACAGGGCTACATTGATAAACCTGATGAAGGAGATAGAGACCGGCCTCATAGAGGATGGCACAGCTATCGGCAACGGCCTTGCTACAGCCGTGGCGCGTATGCAGAATTCCGATGCGAAGAGCCGTGTGGTTATACTTCTGACGGATGGTGTTAACAACAGGGGGGAGATTACCCCGCAGACGGCGGCGGATATAGCGAAGACATACGGTGTACGTGTATATACTATAGGTGTAGGTGCCAACGGCACAGCTCCTTATCCTGTCATGACCCCATGGGGCGTGCAGATGCAGAATGTGGAGGTCGAAATAGATGAGGATCTTCTTAAGAATATTGCGGAAACTACCGGTGGACGTTATTTCAGGGCCACGGACAACACCAAGCTGTCTGAAATCTATAGCGAGATAAACAAGATGGAGAAGGCACGTACGACTATAGATAGCTTCCCTGTGTATAAGGAACTGTTTACAGGATTTGCCCTTGTGGCTCTTCTGTGCCTGCTGCTGGAGGTCATCATAAGTTTCGCGATGAGAAGGATGCCGTAAAAAAGGAAGTTGACATTATGATATATTTTGCACAGGCTCAATATCTGTTTCTGCTCCTGCTCGTGCCGGTATTTCCGATATTGTACGGGCTGGTTCAGTACGGCCGTACCAGGCGTATAAGGAGATTCGGGGATGAATCCCTGGTGAAGGAGCTTATGCCGTCTTATTCCAAGACAAAGGGATGGGCTGGCATAGTCTTGTTCTCATTGGCGTTCATGTTCTTTGTCATCGGGCTGTCACGTCCGCAGATAGGCGCCAAGCTGAAAGAGCATCAGAGCAAGGGTGCGGAGGTGATGATTGCCCTGGATGTGTCCAACTCGATGCTGGCCCAGGATTATTCGCCGGATCGTCTCCAGAGGGCTAAACTGGCGATTTCCAGGCTCGTTGACAAGCTTGACGGAGACCGTATAGGACTGGTGCTTTTCGCCGGGACATCATTCGTGCAGCTGCCGATCACTACGGACTATGTGTCTGCGAAAATGTTCCTTGGCAGCATCTCCACCGAGTCTGTGCCTGTACAGGGAACAGCCATGGGAGATGCCATAAACACCTGTATCAGAAGCTTCAGCGCCCAGAGCGAGAACAGCCGCGCGATTATAGTGATCACGGATGGCGAGAACCATGAGGATGACCCGGTTGCGGCTGCAAAGGAGGCTGCATCTATGGGAATTTCGGTATATACGATAGGTGTCGGCTCAGCCCAGGGACAGCCTATTCCGATGAAGGGAGGGCTTCTTAAAGACTCGCAGGGTAATATTGTCGTCACGAAACTGGACGAGGCTACATTGAAGGAGGTAGCAAAGGCAGGGGATGGCGCATACGTGCATGCCGGGAACGATGAGTTCGGGCTTAATCCCATCATTGACAATATCCGCAAGCTCAATGATGAGGAATTCAAATCGGTCGTTTTCGAGGAATATGATGAGCAGTACATGTATTTCTTCGCGATAGCTCTCGGGCTTCTGGTGCTTCAGATGCTTCTGGGAGAGCGCAAGATGCTGCGTCATCTGTTTGATAAAAAGTAGATTGCAATGGTCAGAATGAAATATATGGCGGCGGTCGTGTCAATGCTCATGATGGGGGCATTGACAATGTCTGCGCAGGTGGACAGGCATGATGTCCGTGCCGGGAACCGTCAATTCAGAAAGGAAAACTGGAAAGAGGCAGACATAGACTACAGGAAGGCCCTTGTCAAGGATTCCACATCTATTGCCGCGAACTATAATCTTGCTTCAAATCTCTACAGACAGGGAAATTTCGATGAGGCCGGCAAGGTGATGGACAGGATACGTGAAACCGCTCCTGCTACGGCTCATGCTGCCGACTATTATTATAATTCAGGTGATATCGCTATCTCAGGCAAGAACTGGCAGGCAGCGGTGGATGCATTCAAGGCGGCCCTGCTCCGCAATCCGTCTGATATGGATGCTAAGGAGAACTATATCTATGCGAAGAAGATGCTGGAGAACCAGAAGAACGGTGGTGGGCAGAACAATGATCAGCAGAATAATCAGGATAATCAGAATAACGACCAGAACAGTCAGGGCGACCAGAACCAGGACAAGAATGATCAGAATAATCAGGACAATCAGAACAATAATGGTCAGAACCAGGGACAGAATAACCCTCAGGATGGTCAGAATGGTCAGCAGCCTGTGAAGATTTCTCCTCAGCAGGCACAGCAGATGCTGAAAGCCATCCAGGCGAAGGAGAAGGAAACTCAGGACAAGGTGAACAAGGAAAAGGCCGAGGCATTCAAGGCAAGGCAGAAGGATAAGAACTGGTAACCAATTATTTGATAAGGAGAATAGACGGGTATGAGATCATTGGCAAGAAAAATCGCATTGACATTGGCTCTGACGGTTTCCGGCATTGTCGCGGCCGCGCAGACGAAAATAAATGTGGATGCCCCGAACATGGTGGCGGTTGACGAGCAGTTCAATGTGACTTTTATCATTGAAGGCTCTGACAGGCCGGCAAGTTTCAGCTGGGCTCCGGGGGATGATTTTACCCTGGTGTGGGGGCCGCAGAAGGGTGAGTCCACAAGTGTCAGCATTGTCAACGGAAAACGCTCCAAGTCTTCGCAATATACATATACCTATATTATAGCTCCCAAGAAGACCGGAAAATTCGAGCTGGCTGCGGCGACGGCCAGGATAAAGGGCGAAACTATATCTTCGGGCACGGTCACTGTCGAGGTGCTGTCCGGAGGCTCTTCTTCCTCAGGCTCTTCAGGCAACTCATCATCAGGCGGTTCCCAGACATCGCGGTCAGGGAACATCTCATCCGGCGACCTGTTCATGAAGTTCACGGTAAATCATACCAATGCGGTTATAGGTGAGCCTCTTACGGCTGAACTGAAACTGTACCAGCGCGTCGATATCGCTGGCTTTGAGGGTGCCAAGTTCCCTTCGTTCAACGGTTTCTGGAGCCAGGAGACTGCTGCGCCGAGCAATATAGAGTTTAAACGTGAGGAAGTGGACGGGCAGCTGTACAATGCAGCATTGCTCCGCCGTTATGTGCTTATCCCTCAGCAGGCAGGCGACCTTGTGATCGATCCTGCCGAACTTGTATGTCTTGTCAATGTCAGGACACAGTCCAGAGGCAACAGCATATTCGATGCCTTTTTCGATGACAATACCACCACAGTGCGCAAGCGTGTTACTACACCGGCTGTGCATGTGCATGTCCGTAACCTTCCTGCAGGAGCACCTGCAGATTTCGGTGGCGGTGTCGGAAATTTCAGAATCTCTGCGAAGCTGAGCAAGGACCAGCTCAAGACTCACGAGGCTACATCATTGATAGTTACGGTCACAGGAAAAGGAAACGTGTCATTGCTGGAAGCTCCGAAGATAAACTTTCCTCCGGATCTGGAGGTCTATGATACCAAGACGACAGAGAATACGGACAAGAGCACAGGCGGCACATCAGGCAGCAAGGTGTTCGAATATCCGTTCATTCCGAGAAGCCATGGTGATTTCACGATAGGCCCTGTCGAGTACTCATACTATGATATCAATGCAGGGAAATACGAGACTGTCACAGCCGCACCTGTCACTTTCACGGTGGAGAAAGGCGCTACTTCAGACGCTTCTGCATCTTCATCCCAGATAGCTGTGCCTGACCGTAAGGGTGTGAAGAACCTTGGTGAGGATATCCGCTTCATCAGGACATGGCAGCCGTCGTACAAGTTCCGCACGGTATTCTTCGTGGACTCGTGGATATACTGGCTGATTGCAGGAATTCTGCTCTTGGCAGCTGCTCTCGTGTGGTATCTGATGAAAGGAGTGGAGGCACGGCGGGCAGATGTCGCCGGAAGCCGGAACAGGAAGGCGACACGTATGGCGCTCGGGCGGCTCAAGGTGGCTGCAGGATATCTGGAGAAGAATCTGTATTCTGCATTCTATGAGGAACTGCACCGGGCGCTGCTCGGATTTGTTGCAGACAAGATGAATATCGGGGCGGAGGACCTTAACAAGGACAATATAGCTTCCATGCTTCAGGACGCAGGTGTGTCAGAGGAGCTTTCGGGCAGGTTCATATCGCTTCTTGACGCATGCGAGTTCGCCCGCTACTCACCGGATGGAGGAAACGAGGCTATGAATACTCATTATAATGAAGCTGTGAAAGTTATATCATCCATTGACTCTGTTATGAAAGGGCATAGAAAGCCTGCACATTCTGCAGGAAAGGCAATGCTGCTGATTATGGCAATGCTGCTGCTTCCGGGCATGTCCAGGGCTGCCGATACTGAATATCTGGATTCTCTATGGCAGCATGGCGTCAGGGCTTATACTGATGGGAGATGGGCGGAAAGCGCTGAGAGTTGGAA
The DNA here is from genome assembly GCA_934691625.1 of uncultured Bacteroidales bacterium. GTDB lineage: Bacteria > Bacteroidota > Bacteroidia > Bacteroidales > UBA932 > Cryptobacteroides. The sequence goes on from CAKUTA010000003.1 coordinate 232,523, forward strand.
AGCTCTTGAATCTGTCGGTGTCGTATCGCCGGAACTATACTATAATCTCGGAAATGCATATTTCAAGTCTGGGGACTATCCTCATGCGATACTGTATTATGAACGGACATTGAAATCAGATCCTTCATTCAGTGATGCCAGATTCAATCTTGATTTCGCCAATGGGCTGATACAGGACAAGATAGATGCAGTGCCCGAGTTTGTGCTGAAAAGCTGGAGCCGTAAGGTCTGCTATATGGCGTCATCCGGGACATGGGCGATTCTTTCCATCGTGCTTTTCGCTGCCGCACTTGCGCTTCTGCTGCTTTTCAGACTCGGCTCATCTGTATGGATGCGCCGTACAGGGTTCTATGGAAGCATTGTGGCAATATTGCTGTCCGCTGCATCTTTCGGTATGGCGGAGTGGCAGCGCAGCTCTTTCCTTCGTGCTGACGGAGCGATAATAATGAAACCGGTGTCTTCTGTAAAGAGCTCCCCGTCAATGGATTCCTCTAAAGACTTGTTCGTTCTGCATGAAGGCACGAAGGTCATTGTCCTGGATTCTGTAGGACAGTGGAAGAATATTTCTCTTCCTGACGGGCGCCAGGGATGGCTACTTGAGACAGACATGGAAATAATATAATCCATACGCTCCATACATTGACTGAAACTAATAATTAAAATATGCATATTGTAAGAAGTATCATCGCAGCCGGTATAGCGTTGTCTGCGGCCCCTGCATTTGCAGGCGTGTCTTCCGCAGAAATGGAAGACTGGCAGAATCCTGAAGTATTCGGGGTAAACCGCCTTCCAATGAGGGCCACATTTGTTACTGACCAGCAGAAGACATTGTCCCTGAACGGCGACTGGAAATTCAACTTCTGCAAATCTGTTGCCGAGAGGACGGCAGGATTCCAGTCCCTGCAGTTCAATGACTCAGAATGGGGTACCATTCCTGTCCCGGGGCTGTGGGAACTGAACGGCTATGGTGACCCTCTGTATGTCAACATAGGCTATGCATGGAGAGGGCATTTCGAGAACAATCCTCCGTATGTCCCTGAAGAGCATAATTATGTAGGACAATATCGCCATACATTCGATATTCCTGCCGACTGGAAAGGAAAACAGGTATGTCTATGCATAGGCTCGGCGACTTCCAATGTCCGTGTATGGATAAACGGCAAGGAGGTTGGCTACAGCGAGGACAGCAAGCTGGAGGCAAGATTTGACATCACTCCATATATCCATTCTGGGGAGAACAGCATCGCCCTGGAAATTTTCAGATGGTGCGACGGCACTTATCTCGAGGATCAGGACTTCTGGCGTTTTTCCGGAATCGCCCGCGGCGTATATGTATATACCCGTGAGCAGAAGCGTCTTGAAGATGTGCATGTCAACGGTGACATGGACGGAAACCTGGCATTGACATCTGTCGTCACTCCTGGCATTGTCTCTGTTTCCTACGAAGTCATGGACCCTTGCGGAAACAGTGTGGTGTCATTCCATGAGGCTGTCCAGAAGGGGCAGACAAAAGACTCAGACGGTAATCATGTCCTGCGCACATCTGGTCTGGTGAAGGAACCTCAGCTATGGTCTGCCGAGGCACCTGCCCTTTATACGCTTAAGGTCAGCGCATCAGATAAGAGAGGCGTTGTGGAAAGCACTTCTGTCCAGTTCGGCTTCAGGACTGTGGAGATTCGTGATACACAGCTGCTGGTGAACGGAAAACCGATTCTCATCAAGGGTACTGACCGTCATGAGATGAGCCCTTATGGGGGCTATGTCGTCTCCGAGGAAGAGATGGTTAATGATATAAGGATTATGAAGCAGCTGAATATCAATGCTGTAAGGACTTCTCACTATCCGAATGATCCGCTCTGGTATTCTCTCTGCGACCGCTATGGTATCTATGTAGTGGATGAGGCCAATGTGGAGTCACACGGAATGGGCTACGGTGAGACATCCCTGGCGCATCGTGCAGACTATTTTCCGGCTCATCTCGTGCGCAGCCAGAGAATGGTGTATCGTGATTACAATCACCCTTCTGTCATAATCTGGAGTCTTGGGAACGAGGCAGGAAACGGCATCAATTTCGAGAAGGTGTATGACTGGGTGAAGGCTTATGACTCTACCCGTCCTGTGCAGTATGAACGTGCTGAGCATAACTACAATACAGATATCTTTTGTCCGATGTACCTGTCTCCTGACGACTGTGAAAAATATCTGAATTCCAATCCCGGAAAGCCTCTTATCCAGTGCGAATACTCCCATGCAATGGGCAATTCAAATGGTAATTTCAAGGAATACTGGGATCTCGTCCGCAAATATCCTTTGTATCAGGGAGGTTTCATCTGGGACTTCGAAGACCAGGCTATATATAAGAAGGTGGATCCTGCCAGATACGGCACCGACCACATCTTCATCTACGGCGGTGACAGCAACGACTATGACGCTTCAGATGGTTCGTTCAACTGCAATGGATTCATTTCTGCAGACCGTAAATGGCATCCGCAGGCATACGAGATACGGTATCAGCACCGCTCTATCCTGACATCGGTTGACGAGAAGTCATCGGCATTGACGGATAAGCTGATGGATGACGATACCGAATGTAAGGTCAAGGTCTATAACGAGAACTTCTTCATTGACCTTTCCCGCTACAGGATGATCTGGACTATTGAGGTCGGTGGCGAGGATGCCTTATCAGGTGTTGTGGAGAATGTTAACGCCGCTCCTGGCGAGACAGTATCTGTAGGTCTGGGACTTACGAAGCGTGACATTCTTGCGGCTGCTGTCCGCACGCTTTCTTCTGACGCGGCTTGCGTGAAATTCAACGATGCCGACGGGCTTGATACAGATATATATCTGAAGGTCAGCTGGGTCCTGAAAGTGCAGGACGGTCTTCTTCCTGCCGGTCATGAAGTGGCTTATGATCAGCTGGCTATATATGAGGCTCCAGTGTTCGCATTCGCTGCCGGTTCCGCTTCTTCCGCATCGCTTCCGGAATATGAGAATGCGGATGGCAATGCAGTGTTCTCGGGCACATTCATTTATGCGAAAATGGCTGAGGGTGACAGGTATGCGCAGTGGAAGGCCGTGTTCGACAAGACTACAGGTGCATTGACAAGTTACCTCATCGACGGACGGGAAATATTGAAAGAAGCGCTGATGCCGTCCTTCGGCAGGGCTCCTGTGGAGAATGACCTTGGCGCAGGGCTCTATGACAAGTTCAGGATGTGGCGATATCCGGAATATCGTCCGGTATCTTTCGATGTGCAGAAATCTTCTGACAGCTATAAGGTTATGACTGAATATGCACCATTCGGGAAATTCTGCTCAGTGACAATGATGTATCATATTTATGCTGACGGTGCAGTCCGCGTATCAGAAAAGATGAATGACAAAGGTTCCCTTTCAGAGGCTCCTGACATGTTCCGTTTCGGGATGAAGCTTGCAATGCCAGGCGAGTTCTCTACGCTCGATTTCTACGGGCTTGGACCTTGGGATAACTATTGCGACAGGAAATCAGGCGCGATTATGGGGCATTATACCCAAAAGGTGCAGGACCAGTACTGTTATGGCTATGTCCGTACACAGGAGTCCGGAACGAAGTGCGACCTGAGGTGGCTGAAGGTGACGGATGCATCGGGAACAGGTCTGGAAATCACATCGGATGTCCGTTTCAGCGGCTCTGCTCTGCCGTTCAGCCAGAAGGATATGGATTCTGCATTGTCAGAGCCACGGCCAAGACCTAATCCGACGAATGAACAGCACGGCAATGCAACTCACTCCTTGGAGCTGCTTGCTCTTGCTCATAATGATGCGCGTTCTCTTGGGACTACCTACGTTAACTTCAATCTGAAGGAGATGGGAGTCGGCGGAATAGACTCATGGGGAAGGCTGCCTCTGGACAAGTACATGGTGCATCCTGCCGAGTATGAGTTCAATGTGGTTATACGCCCTGTGAGATAGCTCTGGCTACACGGAAATGCCACAGTACGATGCCTGCGGTCACTGAAATGTTCAGCGAATGCTTGGTGCCGTACTGTGGAATCTCCAGTACGCCGTCAGAGGCGTCCACCACTTTCTGCTGCACACCATCCACTTCATTGCCGAACACGAGGGCATATTTCCTGCCCTTTTCCGGGATGAACTTGTCAAGGCTTATCGAGCCGACGGCCTGTTCTACGCTCAGCACGGTGTATCCATGGTCGTGTAGAATCCTTATCGCCTCCATGGTGTCGGGTACATGCTCCCATTCCACGCTGAATTCAGCGCCAAGTGCGGACTTGTGTATTTCTGCGGAAGGGGGTGTGGCGCAGATTCCGCAGAGCCATATCTTGTCTGCCTTGAAAGAGTCACCGCTGCGGAATACAGAGCCTACATTGTGGGCGCTGCGTATGTTGTCCAGCACTATGGTGATGCCGGATTCAGGCAGCTGCTTGTATTCTTCCGGGGTGACGCGCCCGAGCTCGATATTGAGAAGTTTCCTGTTCTTCATTATTTTTCAGTATGATAATGTGCTGTATGCCAGGTGGTTCTTGTGCATGAAGATATCTTCTGGCGGATTATGATGCAAATTTAATCTAAAAATCGATTATTAATGCTATATTTGTGATAGCTGGCTCCGGCCAGAGCTTAACACATGATTTTATGAAACAGGACCTACAGATTTTTGATCTAATCAAGAAGGAAAAAGAGAGACAATCACAAGGATTGGAACTTATAGCCTCGGAAAACTATGTCAGTGACCAGATTATGGAAGCTATGGGCTCCATCTGCACGAACAAGTATGCAGAGGGATACCCGGGAAAAAGGTATTATGGAGGATGCGAGGTCGTTGACCAGATCGAACAGCTGGCTATCGACAGGCTCTGCAAGATCTATGATGCGGAATATGCCAATGTCCAGCCGCACTCCGGTGCACAGGCGAACCTTGCTGTGGAGATGGCTGTGCTGAAGCCTGGCGATACATTCATGGGGCTTGACCTCTCCCAGGGAGGGCATCTTACACATGGCTCTCCAGTGAATGCTTCCGGGATTCTTTACCATGCTGTAGCATACGGACTTGATCCTGAGACGGGAAGAATTGACTATGACAATATGGAGAAGATTGCACACGACTGCCATCCTAAGCTTATCATCGGCGGTGCTTCTGCATATTCAAGGGAATGGGACTATGCCCGCATGAGGAAGCTTGCCGATGAAGTCGGTGCCATATTGTGGATAGACATGGCTCATACTGCTGGCCTTATTGCAGCAGGCCTGCTGGAAAACCCTGTGAAATATGCCCATATCGTGACTTCTACTACTCATAAGACGTTGCGTGGTCCTCGTGGAGGTGTAATCCTGATGGGGAAGGACTTCGATGATCCTCAGGGGCGCAGGACACCTAAGGGAGAAGTGAAGAAAATGTCGCAGATCCTGAATTCAAGTGTATTCCCTGGTGTACAGGGCGGCCCGCTTGAACATGTGATCGCGGCTAAGGCTGTCGCTTTCTATGAGGCTATGCAGCCGGAATATGTAGAGTATCAGAAGCAGGTCATATCCAATGCCCAGGCAATGTGCGCAAGATTCATCTCCAAGGGATACAAGGTCGTTTCCGGCGGGACTGATAATCATCTGATGCTGATAGACCTGCGTACAAGATTCCCGGAGGTTACCGGCCGCGTCGCTGAGACTGAACTTGTGAAGGCGGACATCACTGTGAACAAGAATATGGTTCCGTTCGACAGCCGCTCTCCATTCCAGACCTCAGGCGTCAGGATAGGTACGCCTGCAGTCACATCCAGGGGCTTTGTGGAGAAGGATATGGAGGATATCGTCGAGCTGATCGACACAGTCCTGACGTCTGCGGCTGCACATATCGACGCGATTACTGCGAAAGGGGAGAGAACACCTGAGCAGCTGGCTTCCCTTGAGGCGCATAATGCTGTTCTTGACGAAGTGAAGAGAAAGGTCCACATGATGACTGGCGGACGTCCTCTGAACAGATATTAGCAGGCATTTTACTTACATTTTAAATAGTATCTGCTGTTTAGCACATTTTAGCGGCTGTATGGACGTGTTGCCATACGGCCGTTTTCAGTTTTCTTCCAAAATATGTATCTTTGTCAGGATAATCAGGATTGTACATGAGACAGGATATAGACATTCGCACTACATGGAACGAAGCTGCGAAATCAGGACTTCTTCTGGGACTTTTTACTGGAGTATTCATATATGCCGGGATGCTGACGGGGGCACTTGCCTCAGGCGGCTTCGGCTCACGGCTGGCAGGCTCGCTTATAAACGTTGTCCTCTGGCTGGCAAAGTTTGTCGGCTGCCTGTGGCTTCTGCGCTTCTTCATGCTGAAATTCGCAGGAAAATATCCTGAGCTTACAGCACGCTCTTCATTCCGTTTCGGGAGACTTACAGCGCTGACATCGGCTATCATTGTGGCGGGGCTGAACCTGATCAATATGACGATTGTATCGCCGGAGTCTGTCAGCCAGCTCATAGATGTCTATATGCAGACCTATTCGGCGACAATGCCGTTGAGCGACAGTGACCAGGTCTCGCTTGAGCGTGTAATGACGTATCTGCCCCATATATCTTTCTTTGTGACGCTTTTCTATTGCTTCATATACGGAACTGTCGCCGCGAGGATTTTTTCTTCCTCGATACCTCCAAGGGATGTGTTCGGGGACGTTGAAGACAGGCAGGATGACTGAACACCAGCATTGAGAAGTTGTTTTGAAATGATTGAAAAGTTGTTTGAGGTAAAATTCCTTCATCTTCTTCCCGCGCTTTCGGGTCAGATATGCACCGCTATCTTCCCTGAATCCACGGTCGAACCTGAAGTTTTTTCCTCTCAAACCTTCAGATAATAATTTCAAAACAGCTTCTGAAACCGGAAATAGAAATTGACAATCATGGATAACGCTTTGGATCTCACAATCATTGTACCTCTTTTCAATGAGAGGGAATCCCTGCCTGAGCTTGTCAGCTGGATCGGCAGGACAGTCGGGCAGAAGGGCTGGAGCTATGAAATAATCATGGTGGATGATGGTAGCCGGGACGGTTCCTGGGATGTCGTCAGGCAGCTTGCCGCTTCGGATTCCCATATTCATGGAATCAGCTTCAGACGTAACTATGGAAAGTCGGCGGCTCTCTATCATGGGTTCAAGGCTGCCAGGGGCAATGTCGTTGTGACAATGGATGCAGACCTGCAGGATTCTCCTGAGGAGATCCCCGAGATGTACAGGATGATAACAGAAGATGGCTGGGATGTGGTTTCAGGATGGAAGCAGCACCGTCAGGACAACAAGCTGACCAAGAACCTTCCTTCCAAGCTGTATAATGCGACTGCACGCTGGATTACAGGCATACATCTGCATGATATGAACTGCGGGCTGAAGGCCTACAGGAATGAGGTAGTGAAGAATATAGAGGTCTATGGCGAGATGCACCGCTATATTCCGTATCTGGCAAAAAATGCAGGCTTTGAGAGAATTACGGAAAAGCCTGTGCATCATCAGAAGAGAAAATACGGAAAGAGCAAGTTCGGCATGGAGCGTTTTGTTAACGGTTTCCTGGATCTGCTTTCGCTATGGTTCCTCAGCACATTCGGCAAGAAGCCTATGCACTTTTTCGGCTTTACGGGCATCCTGATGTTCTTCGCCGGCTTTATCATCGCGCTGAGCATGATTGTGGCGAAGCTCGTGCACCAGGCGAATGGCATGCACTTCCGCCAGGTTACGGACCAGCCGTTGTTCTATCTGGCGCTTCTAGCTGTGGTCCTGGGAGTTATGCTCTTCCTTGCCGGCTTTATCTGCGAGATGATTTCACGTACCTCTACGGAGAGAAACAAGTACAATATCAGGGCAGAGTTCTAGAAGCTTGCAGTGGGGCTTCATAATCTGTAAAATAATTGCTATTTTTGCAGTCTTGGCTAATAATATGGCTAATCAAGTTCAAGTACTTGGTTTGTAAATACTGGTTAGTCCAATTTAATTATTACACAATTAAGTAAGTTATGATTAACATTACATTTCCTGACGGAAGCGTCAAAGCCTTTGATAAAGGCGTAACAGGCTATCAGATTGCAGAAAGTATCAGCCCAAGGCTGGCAGCCGAGGTTCTGGCTGTTTCAGTGAAAGCTGAAGGTGATACATCTGTCGGAAAAGGCTCAGTCATCGGACTGAACACACCTATAGAAGAGAACAGCACCGTAAGATTGCTGAAATGGGAGGATGAAGAAGGCAAGCGTGTGTTCTGGCATTCTTCAGCGCACCTTATGGCACAGGCCCTCGAGGCTCTTTATCCTGGTGTGAAGTTCGGTATCGGACCTGCGATTGAGAACGGATTCTACTATGACATTGACCTTGGCGGAAAGCAGCTTACAGATGCTGAGCTGCCGGCTATCGAGAAGAAGATGCTGGAGCTGGCACATAGCAAGGAGGCTTTCAAGTGTACACATGTATCCAAGGCCGATGCTCTCAAATATTTCACCGAGAAAGGTGATGAGTACAAGGTCGAGCTTATAAACGAGCTGGAGGACGGCAAGATCACATTCTACGAGAACGGCAATTTTACCGACCTCTGCCGTGGACCTCACCTCAGAAATACGGAGCTTATCAAGGCAGTGAAGCTTACTGCCATCGCCGGTGCATACTGGAGGGGTGATGAAAAACGCCAGCAGCTTACCCGTGTATATGGTATAACATTCCCTAAGAAATCTCTTCTGGATGAGTACCTTGTGCTTCTGGAGGAAGCGAAGAAGCGTGACCACAGAAAGCTCGGAAAGGAGATGGAGCTTTTCACATTCTCCTCACGTGTAGGCCTCGGACTTCCGCTGTGGCTTCCTAGAGGCGCTGTCATGAGACTTCAGCTGGAGAATTTCCTCCGCAAGAAGCTTGATGAGTTCGGATATCTTCCGGTTGTCACTCCACATATCGGAAGCAAGCAGCTGTATGTGACATCCGGACACTATGCAAAATACGGAAAGGATTCATTCCAGCCTATACATACTCCACAGGAGGGCGAGGAATATATGCTCAAGCCGATGAACTGTCCTCATCACTGCGAGATATACCGTTCAGAACCAAGATCATACAAGGATCTTCCATTGAGGTTCGCCGAATTCGGTACCGTATATCGCTATGAGCAGAGCGGCGAACTTCACGGTCTTACCCGTGTACGCTGCTTCACCCAGGATGATGCTCACCTTTTCGTCCGTCCCGACCAGCTGAAGGAGGAATTCGAGAAAGTCATTGACCTTATACTTTATGTGTTCGGAACATTCAATTTCAAGAACTTCACGGCTCAGGTATCTCTTCGCGACCCTAATCATAAGGAGAAGTATATAGGAACTGACGAGAACTGGGATAGGGCAGAGCAGGGAATCATAGAGGCAGCAGCAGAAAAAGGCCTGAAGACTGTTGTCGAATATGGCGAGGCTGCATTCTACGGTCCTAAGCTTGACTTCATGGTGAAAGATGCACTCGGAAGAAAATGGCAGCTCGGGACTGTGCAGGTTGACTATAACCTTCCTGAGCGTTTCCAGCTTGAATATACGGATAAGGACGGGTCGAAGAAGCGTCCGGTTATGATTCACAGGGCGCCTTTCGGATCCATCGAGAGATTTACCGCTGTGCTTCTTGAGCATGCAGCAGGCCACCTGCCTCTCTGGCTCGCTCCGGATCAGGTGAAAGTCCTGCCGGTCAGTGAAAAATACACTGAATATGCAAAAAAAGTTTGCGATTTGATGAAAAAATCCGATATTCGCGCTTCAATAGACGACCGAAACGAGACATTGGGCAAGAGAATCCGGGAGATCTCACTTCTCAGGGTTCCAGTTCTGGTGATTGTCGGGGAAAAGGAGGCTGCAGAAAATACAGTCTCTGTCCGTCATGAGGGGGCTGATAAGGGCACTATGACCATAGACGAATTTACCGCAAGATTCAAGGCAGCGGCAAGTTCATATAGCACAGAGCTTTAGCAGCTAGTATTAATTTAACTGTTTTAGGAGGGCAAATTTATCGCAACGCCTTTTAAACCTCACTTCGGTGGCCCCAGGCCATCAGGTAGCAGACCTGCAGGAGCACCAAGACCTGCCGGTCCAAGACCCGCAGGAGCCCGCATGGCTCCTCCTCGTCGTAAAGATGAGAATGAGCTGAATATCAATGATGAAATCAGGGCAGCTCAGGTACGTCTGGTTGGAGACAATATCTCCGAGCCTGGAGTTTATCCTATCGCCCAGGCCATGAAGATGGCTGACGAGATGGAACTTGACCTTGTGGAGATCAGTGCCAAGGCAGATCCTCCGGTATGCAAGATTCTTGACTACCAGAAGTATCTGTATCAGCAGAAGAAAAAGGCTAAGGAGATGAAGCAGAACTCCACGAAGATTGTCATCAAGGAGATACGCTTCGGGCCTAACACTGATGAGCATGACTTCCAGTTCAAGCTAAAGCATGCGCAGGAGTTCCTTTCAGAGGGCTCCAAGGTGAAGGCTTCGGTGTTCTTCAGGGGACGCTCCATCCAGTTCGCGGACCAGGGTGAGAAGCTCCTTCTGCGTTTCGCCGTGGAACTTGAGGAGTACGGACGTGCGGAGCACATGCCTCAGCTTGAGGGAAAGCGTATGATAATGATGATAGCTCCTGTTAAGAAGAAATAAAAAGCTGGGTTTCCTGAAGCGCGAGCCTCCGGGAACCCGGTATAACTAATTAAAAACTTTTTGTAAAATGGCAAAGCTTAAGACCAACTCCGGTGCCAAAAAGCGTTTTGCGCTTACCGGAACGGGAAAAATCAAGAGAAAACACGCTTATCACAGCCACATTCTCACCAAGAAAACCAAGAAGCAGAAAAGAAATCTTGACCACTTCGCACTCGTTAACAGCGTTGACGTGAAGAGAGTTAAAGAGCTTCTGGTAATGTAATTATCCTTAATGTTGAACTTGGAATGCAGTCATAAAGTACCGCTCGGGCGGTCACTGTATCCCGAAATTGTAAAATTATGCCAAGATCAGTAAATTCAGTAGCCTCAAGGGCTCGCCGCAAGAAGATTCTTAAGAAGACCCGCGGCTATTTCCTTTCAAGGAAAAATGTTTGGACGGTAGCGAAAAACACCTATGAGAAAGGTCTTACCTACGCTTACCGTGACCGTAAAGCCAAGAAACGTGAGTTCCGTGCACTTTGGATTCAGAGAATCAATGCAGCTGCACGCCAGTATGGTATTTCATACTCACAGTTCATGGGCAAACTTGCAAAGCAGAATGTTGGTCTTAACCGTAAAGTGCTTGCAGACCTCGCTATGAATAATCCTAAGGCTTTCGAGGCTATCGTAAATCAGGTAAAATAGTTAACTGATGAGCGTGAGGGATCTATACCATAACAAATGGGTGCGGATGGCCTTCTGGTCAATCCTCTATCTGCTATGGGTGATCTGGCTGGGAAATTACTGGTGGCTTTTCGGCCTTGTCGTCATCTTCGACCACCATATCACCCATAAGGTGAAGTGGCTGTTCTGGAAAAAGACGTACAAGGAGGGCGAAAAGCGTAACGCGCTGCTTGATTGGCTTGATGCCATCATCTTTGCAGTGATTTTCGTTACATTCATCAACATATTTTTCTTTCAGGCGTTCAAGATTCCTTCATCCTCGATGGAGAGTTCGCTTCTTACGGGAGATCATCTCTTCGTGAGCAAGCTTACATTCGGGCCAAGAATTCCGGAGACACCTCTGACTATTCCTTTCACGCATAATGTCATCTTCGGGAAAGAGTCCTATTCGACACTTATCCAGAACAAGTACAGGCGGCTGAAGGGTTTCAGGCATGTGAGACGCGGAGATTATGTCGTGTTCGGCTTCCCTGATGGGGACACTGTATTGACAAAGGCTCCGGCTGATGACTACTATGCTGTCTGCAGATTCTACGGGAAAGATTATGCTGTCAAGTCTTATGGACCTTTAATTGTACGTCCGTCAGACAAGAAAGACCACTATGTGAAAAGATGTGTTGCTGTTCATGGCGATACCCTTTCCATCGTAAATGGCCAGGTGTACATCAATTCCGTTGCCCAGGAAGTATGGCCTGGTGTCCAGTCCACCTATACAGTGGTGACTGACGGCTCCAGAATTAATCTTAAAACTCTTGAGAAACTCGGACTGAATGTCTCTGAGCTGATGTATGACGAGGCCTTGCCAGGCTATCCGCAGATGCCGCTTACGGCAGCGATGCTGGAGGAAGTCAAGGGATGTGCCAATGTCATCAGCATTGAAGAGCAGGTAGATGTATATCCACCTGACTATCCGGACTCTTATCTCATGCTTTTCCCGTATAAGGAGAACTTCAGATGGACGCGTGACAACTACGGTCCAGTCTGGATTCCTGAAGCCGGTGTGACAGTGAAGCTCAACAATGAGAATCTACCTCTCTATGAGCGTGTCATCGTCGTGTATGAGAAGAATGACCTGAAGGTGACTTCAGATGGACGGATCTTCATAAACGGGACAGAGACGGACGAGTACACTTTCAAGCAGGATTATTATTTTATGATGGGCGATAACCGCCACAATTCCCTGGATTCAAGATATTGGGGATTTGTCCCTGAGGACCACATTGTCGGAAGGCCTGCATTGATCTGGCTTTCAACGGACAGAAGCAAGACTTTCCCGGCGAATATACGCTGGAGACGCTTCTTTAAATTTGTGTAGAAATTTTGGATTTCAGAAAATTAAACGCGATATTTGCAGCCCCGCATGGACTATTTATTACAGAAAATTAAAAAAGTACAATAATATGGCAAAGGTTTGTCAAGTAACAGGAAGAAAGAGAATGATCGGCAACAATGTCGCCCACTCCAAGCTCCGCACCAAGAGAGAGTTCTCTCTTAACCTCAAGAATAAAAAGTTCTGGCTTGAGTCAGAAAAGAGGTTCGTCACACTTAAAGTGACCTGCAAAGGTATCAGGCATATCGAGAAGAACGGTCTCGAGAGCGTTCTCAGAGATGCACAGAAGAAAGGATTTATTAACCTTGTTTAATTTGAACAACTATGGCAAAGAAAGCTAAAGGAAACAGGGTGCAGGTCATCCTGGAGTGCACTGAACAGAAAGAGAGCGGTGTGCCGGGAATGTCAAGGTACATTACCACTAAGAACAAGAAGAACACAACAGAGCGTCTTGAGCGTATGAAATATAACCCATACCTCCATAAGGTGACTCTTCATCGTGAGATTAAATAATAAGGAGAACGGTTTATGGCAAAGAAAGCAGTCGCAACCTTCGCCGCAAAGGCAGGCGCAAGAAGCATTGTAAAGTGCATCCGTATGGACAAATCTCCAAAGACCGGAGCATACGTCTTTGTTGAGCAGTTCGTTGATGCAGGCAAAGAGAAAGAATTCTTCGACAAGAAGTAAGAAGAATAGCAGAATACATGGGGACGCAGCACTTGAAAGGTGCTGCGTCTCTTTTTTGTATTTGGTATGTATTTTCATTAACTTTGTCAGTTGAGAGCTATCTGATTGCATGTTCTAGACTCAGGCAGGCTCATCGCGATTATGGGAATTTTTGACAAAGGTGTAAAAAAGACTAACGAAGGCTTCTTCAAAAGGCTTTCAAGGGCTATCGTAGGAAAATCCAGGGTGGATGACAAGGTTCTTGACGCTATCGAAGAAGCCCTGGTTTCTTCAGATATGGGCGTTGACACCACTCTGCAGATAATTGACAATCTCGAAGAACGGGTGGAGAAGGACAAGTTCATGTCGATGGAGGAGCTTACGGAGATGCTCAGGGAAGAAATCGCCAAGCTGCTGGATGTTGACGGCGATGCCGGGACTGATAACGGCCAGCTTCCATTTGACTTTTCGAAAAAGCCTTATGTCATTCTTGTGGTGGGCGTGAATGGAGTCGGAAAGACTACCACCATCGGAAAACTGGCGGCAAAGCTTAAGGCTGCCGGTAAGAATGTGGTCCTGGGGGCGGCAGATACTTTCCGCGCCGCTGCCGTGGAGCAGCTGCAGATATGGGCTGACAGGGCCGGAGTCAGCATCGTGAAGCAGGAGATGGGGTCGGATCCTGCTTCTGTCGCATACGATACAGTGAGCTCGGCTGTGGCAAAGGGCGCGGATGTCGTGCTGATAGATACAGCGGGGCGCCTTCATAACCGTGTCAATCTGATGAACGAGCTGACGAAGATCAGGAATGTGATACGCAAGGTCATACCTGATGCTCCGCATGAGGTTATGCTTGTACTTGACGGCTCTACCGGTCAGAATGCCTACCAGCAGGCTAAGGAGTTCTCCAAGGCAACGGATGTCACATCTCTTGCTGTGACGAAGCTGGATGGCTCGGCAAAGGGAGGTGTCGTCATCGGTATTGTTGACCAGCTCCGGATTCCGATAAAGTTTATCGGGATAGGCGAGGGAATCGACGACCTTAAGGTATTTGACAAACGTGAATTCGTATCATCTCTCTTCAATCCTGAAGATATTGATAAATAATACATTGAAATAAAAATTAACTATTGATATGAAACTTTCTTACAGCTGGCTTAAAGATTATCTTGAGTGCGACCTTACGCCGCAGCAGATAGCTGATGCGATGACATCCATCGGAATTGAAGTGGATTCCGTATTGGAGGAAGAGGAGATTCCCGGCGGGCTTGCCGGAGTGGTCGTGGCTGAAGTTCTTGAATGTGAAGTTCATCCGAACTCAGACCATCTTCACATTACCAAGGTTGATGACGGGACCGGCGAACCTTTGACAGTGGTTTGTGGAGCCCCTAATGTCGCTGCCGGCCAGAAAGTTCTCTTTGCCAGGCTCGGTGCAGTGCTTCCTGGTGATTTCAAGATAAAGAAGTCCAAGATCCGTGGAGTGGAGTCTTTCGGAATGATCTGTGCCGAGGATGAACTTGGCATTGGCAACAGCCATGACGGGATCATGGTCCTTCCTGCAGATGCTGTTATCGGGACAGCTGCAAAGGACTACTTGCATCTCAAGACCGATGCAGTCATTGAATATGAAATCACTGCGAACAGGGTGGATGCTGCGTCCCATATAGGCGTGGCCCGTGACCTGTATGCATATATGCAGCTGAACAATATCCCATGCCGTTTCTCATACCCTGATGTTTCTGCGTTTGTCGATGGAGAGGGCGAAGGGGCGATTCCTGTCGATGTAAGGGATACGGAAGGTGCACCGGAATATGAGGGAATCACGATCAGAGGAGTCAAGGTGGGCCCGTCGCCGGAGTGGCTTCAGAAGAAGCTCTTCTCTATCGGGCTCCATCCGATCAATAATATTGTAGATATTTCCAACTTCGTGCTTTTCGAAGTCGGACAGCCGCTTCATACCTTTGATGCAGACCAGATTACAGGTGGCAAGGTCATTGTAAGAAGAGCTGAGGAAGGGGAGAGGCTCGTGACGCTCGACGGTGTGGAGAGGACTCTTCACAGCTGTGATATGGTTATCGCTAACGCTGACGGCCCGATGTGCATTGCCGGTGTATTCGGCGGAGAAAAGTCAGGCGTGACAGAAAATACTGTCAATGTCTTCATCGAGAGTGCATACTTCGACCCTCATTCAATCAGAAAGACATCCAAGACGCAGGGACTCCAGACAGATGCTTCATTCCGCTACGAGCGTGGTGCGGATCCTGGAATTATTCCATTTGCAGCCAAAAGGGCTGCTCTGCTCATTCTGGAAATCGCAGGAGGACAGATAGATGGCAAGACTCAGATTTCATATCCGTCACCTATAGAGAAGAAGGTCATTGACCTGGACTATGACAGGATCGAGGCATTCATCGGGAAGAAGATCGGCCATGATGTCATTGAGAGGATTCTGACATATCTCACCTATGAATTTATCGAGAAACGTCCTGGTGGAGCGAAAGTTGCGGCTCCTTCATATATGATAGATGTATATCGCGAGTGCGATGTCGTGGAGGAGATACTCCGAATCTACAGCTATAACAACATTGAGCTCCCGCAGCACATGAAGATGTCTGTGGGCACGACTCCAAGCCCTGATCCGGAGGCTACCAGAAACTATATCTCCAACTTCCTGGTTGCAGATGGATTTGTCGAGACGATGAATAACTCATTGACCAGGAGCGCATATTATACAGGTCTTCAGACATTCCCTGAGGAGAGATGCGTGAAGATCGTGAATCCTTTGAGCTCCGACCTCAATGTCATGAGGCAGACATTGATTCTTAACGGGCTTGAAGTAATTGCATACAATGCAAACAGACAGATAAATTCGCTCCGTACATTCGAATATGGTTCTGTATATCAGCAGCTTCCTGGAACTGATGGCAAGACTCTCGCTTCCTACGAGGAGCATCAGTGCTTTACGCTTTTCATTTCCGGTCCTGGTGCCAGGTCATGGCGCATTGGCGAGCAGAAGGGAAGCTACTTCCAGCTTAAGGGCTATTTCGAGCAGCTTTGCAGCCGCTATGGCATAGACCTTTATACTATGGAGACAGAAGCGGCTCCTTCCGATATCTTCAGGGAAGGAATCGTGTACAGGCTTCCTGGAACTCATGAGGTATTTGCTACACTCGGAACTGTGTCTCCGGCTCTTGCCAGGAAGTTCGATGTAAGACAGCCTGTATTTACAGTAGAGATTGTATGGCCTGTGCTTCTGAAGCTTATCTCCAGGGTTAAGGTCAAGTTCCAGGAGATGCCTAAGTTCCCTGAGGTAAGGCGTGACCTTGCGCTTCTCGTGGATGAGTCTGTTTCTTATGCAGACCTCTCTAGGGCTGCACATAAGGCTGTTAAGAAGATACTTAAGCAGGTGACATTGTTCGATGTCTATCGTGGCGACAAGATTCCGGAAGGAAAGAAGCAGTATGCGCTTAACTTTGTCCTTCAGGATCAGGAGAAGACATTGACAGACAATGAGGTGGAGAAGGCTATGGACAGGCTTCTCTCAACATATCAGAACTCATTTGGGGCGACATTGAGATAATATGCGTTTTCTGCGTAAAATATGTGCTGTCTCGGCAGCGGCTCTCCTTGTGCTTTCCTGTGGAAGGCAGGGGAGGGTCATTTCTGCCCATAAGCTGGCGAAGATTTACGCAGAGATGCTGCTGGCGGATCAGCAGCTGCGGAATCACCCGGAATTTACAATGGCGGCGGACACATCGCTTTTCTATGAGCCGATACTTGCCGGATATGGATATTCAGGGAAGGACTATGTCCGCAGTGTAGGGCATTATATGGAGGATCCTGAGTCTTTCGGAAAGATATTCAAGGAGACGAAGGATATTCTGGACCGGCGGATATCCGAGCTTCGTGCTGCGGAACTGGCTGTGCGGCGTGCTGACAGCCTCAGGATGGCGATAAGTTCGATGGACTTTCTGCGGGCGCCGGTGTATTTCGGCGAGCAGAACGATACGGTGCGGCTTGATACAGTGCATGTCAGCATCGATTCTCTCGGCATATATTCGTGGGAACGTGTTGTGCCAGACACTCTGTATGACGGTCCTGTATTCAGGCTTAAAGCGGCATCTGATACGCTGTCTGCTTCTTCAGGAACGGTTACTGATACAGTCAAGGTAGAGGGAGTGAAGGTCGGGGATGCTGCCGTAAAAAAGCTGCATATTAAAGAATCAGCTCGGCTGAAATCGGGCGTGATGAAAGCGACAATGCTGGTGGGCAATGAAATTACAAGAAAATAATGCAATGAGAAGAATATCAGCGGAATATCTATATACGTGCGAATCTGTAGAGCCTGTGAGGAACGGCTTTGTGGAGGTGGATGACAATGGCGTTGTGCTGCGCACGGGTGTCATTGAAAACCGTGAGAGCGAACCGGAATTCTATGAGGGAGCGGTCGTTCCAGGCCTGGTGAACACCCATTGCCATATTGAACTGTCCTATCTTCATAAGAAATTCCGGAAGGGGACTGGCATGGCAGGGTTCATTGACCAGATCAACGAGATGCGCGATACCTCCTCTATGGAGAAGAAAAAGGCCGATATAGACTTCTGGATGAAGACTTTGTGGGAGCGCGGAGTCTCGGCAATGGGGGATATCAGCAACTGCAGCGACTCATTTGAGTGCAAGGCTTCTTCCCCGATGTACACTAGGACATTCCTGGAAGTGTTCGGAACAGAACCTGAAGATTGCGATGCTGTCATGCATAATGTCATGGAGCTGAAGAAAGTTGCGGACGGCTACGGCATTGATGCTGCTCCAGGACCTCACGCCTGCTATACGATGAGCCCGGAGCTTCTTACTGCGGTATCCAGGGAAGGGCTTAAATCAGGCTATCTTTCTTTCCACAGTGAAGAGACTCAGGAGGAAGAGGATATGATGATTTCAGGCTCAGGGGCA
This sequence comes from uncultured Bacteroidales bacterium, assembly GCA_934691625.1. GTDB lineage: Bacteria > Bacteroidota > Bacteroidia > Bacteroidales > UBA932 > Cryptobacteroides. The sequence continues at coordinate 250,828 of CAKUTA010000003.1, forward strand.
ATGTACGAAAACCGTAAGAAAGCTGGCATGAGCATGCCTCCTGTCACTGGAAAGTCTTCATTGCTGTATTTTATTGACAGACTGGAGAAGGCGCATCCTGCTCCGTTCGATGAGCATATTCTGCTGGTGCATGAGTGCTGTATGAACGATGAGGGGATCGAGGCGGTGAAGAATGTGATGCGAAATCCGTTCATCGCATTATGCCCTTGCTCCAATATATTTATACACAATACATTGCCACCTGTCGAGCTTATGCGTACCTCAGGAATCAGACTGACTATAGGGACTGATTCGCTTTCAAGCAATGATGACCTCGATATGGTGAAGGAGATGTTCTGCCTTCAGGAGAATTTCCCTGACATTCCGCTTGGAGAGCTTGTGATGTGGGCATCAAGGAATGGTGCGGAATTCCTGGGGAGGGATAACGTCCTTGGTCAGATTAAGGCTGGCAAGCGACCTGGTCTGGTTCATGTTGACCATATTTCAGGAGGCGGGCGACTTACGGTGGCCAGTTCTTCCAGACGAATAATATAGTACTGCCATGCTTCGGGAAAAACTTGTTTTCGGGCCGATATTCAGCAGAAGGCTGGGTTCCTCGCTTGGCATAAATCTTTTGCCTGAGCACGGGAAGTTGTGCAACTTCGACTGCGTATATTGCGAGTGCGGCTGGAACAGGGACGGCAGGGATGATTCCAGGCTGCCGCTTCCGGATGAGCTGCGTGCGGCACTGGAGGGCAAGCTTTCTGAATGCAGAGCTGCAGGAACAGGCATTGACTCGATAACATTTTCCGGTGACGGCGAGCCGACATTGAATCCCCACTTTCCGGAGATGATAGATATGACTCTGGAGCTTCGGGACAAGTATTTCCCGGACTCGGTGGTCTCGGTGCTGACAAATGCTACGCGTATCTGCCGCAGGGAAGTGCGTGATGCACTTATGAAGGTGGATAACCCTATCCTGAAGCTGGATGCCGCTTCGGATGCCATGGTGCGGCTTATCAACCAGCCGGCATGCGAGTACTCGGTGCGTGATATTGTGGAGGATATGAAGATCTTTCAGGGAAATTTTATCATGCAGACCATGTTTCTGAGATTTCCGGGCTTCAATACGGCGGCTCCGGAGAACCTTAAGGCGTGGATTGACATTGTGCGTGAGACGAGGCCTAGGGAGGTGATGGTATATACGCTTGACCGAGAAGCTCCGGCATCAGGACTGGAGAAGTTTACTGCGGAGGAGATGGGCCGTGCAGTGCAGCCTCTTGTGGATGAAGGCTTCACAGTGCAGATTAAGGGCTGATAACCAATTGAAGGTAAAAGAATTAATATATCGTTATGAAAGAATTATATTTGAATTACGGATACGCTCCGGACAGGGAATCTATCGACAGAAGCCTTGAACTGATTGCATCAAATCTTGACAATGTCGTTTCTGATTCTGTGGTCAAGGAGTGCTTCTCTTTCATGGACTTGACTTCTCTGCATAATACGGACACTGTAGAGTCCATAACCAGGCTGATGGAGAAGGTTAATACATATAGGGACGCGTATCCTGACTATCCGCTTCCGGCATCTGTGTGCGTCTATCCTAATCTGGCTCATATCGTCAGGGAATGCCGCAAGGATGAAGATGTGCATGTGACAGCTGTCGCCGGGTGCTTCCCTACATCCCAGAGCTTCATCGAGGTGAAGACGAAGGAATGTGAGATGGCTGTGGAGTCAGGAGCTGATGAAATTGATATTGTGCTGGCGCTCAATGCGTTTATGGCTGGAGATTACGAGACTGCTGCCGACGAGATAAGGGCGTGCAGAAAGGCTGTGGATGCTGCAGGCGAGCGTGCCGGACGGAAGGTTACCCTTAAGGTGATCATTGAAAGCGGGGTGCTTTCTACTCCTGAGCGCATTGCCGATGCTTCGTTCCTGGCAATGGAGGCAGGTGCCGATTTCATAAAGACATCCACAGGAAAGGTTGATGTTAATGCGACCCCTATGGCGGCCTATGTGATGTGCGAGTGCATACGCCGCTTTTATGAAAAGACTGGGCGCAAGGTCGGATTCAAGGCAGCTGGCGGTGTCTCTACCGTTATGGATGCAGTATGCTACTATTCGATTGTGTCCGCAGTCCTTGGCAAGGAGTGGCTGAATAAGGAGCTATTCCGTTTCGGTGTAAGCCGTCTAGCCAATAGTCTGATGTCGGCTGTTGAGCAGAAGACAGTCATTTTCTTCTAGGGGAAGAACTCATTTATAGAATAAACGCCAATAAACGCCGTGCAGAATCTTGAGTCTTGCACGGCGTTTTCGTTTATGTTTTCTTGGAAACTGTCTTGAAATTTGACGCCTGAGTTACTTCGTGAGAGAAACAAGATATTCCCTCAGCTCTTCCCACTTGTAGTAAGGCCCGCTGAATGGCTTCAGTGCCGGGATGCACGTTTCCTCTTCATTGTCAAGCATCTTGACCAGGATGTCACCTTTCTTGTTGCGGTAGAATATCATCTGGAAGTTGGTCGCCATTGGGATCCTGTCGTATGTAGTCCAGAATGTGTGGGCTTCAGCCATCGGACGGCGTACATCCATGCCTTTGATGCCGATTAGGCCATAGAGAGGAAGGATGCCGACATCATGACCGAACCGGAGGTCAGCGGCCAGACTGCTGCCGTTTTCAAGCGCCGCATCTGCCTTGGTCACGAAATCATTGACAAGACCTTTAGCCGCTGCAGAGCTTACAACTCCCCATTCTTTCGAGTTGCCGAACTGCCCATAGAACTTGTCGCTGCGCAGGACTCCCTGTTCGGCAAGCTCGTCGGGATCGAAGTATTTGAAAATGTCCACTCCCAGGAAATCAACATCCCCGCAGATTGAACCTGCACGGAACAGCGACTTGATGAATTTCTGCGGATTCTTTACTGCCTTCAGCCCTTTCTCTCTGTCAGTGAAAAGGCTCTCCATCATCTTGCTGTAGTGGCATGTTGCATTGCGTACCGAATCCTCATATTCGTTGCACTTGTCGAAAAGCTCCTGGCTGTCGATGTCCCTTGCGATGTACTTGTAGTATTTCTTTCCGGTGTCGAAAGTGAACTGCAATGCCGGTCTGCAGTCCTTTAGCTCAGTGGTGAAGTTTGCCATGCTGACAAGGCACCGTGGCACGAAGCTGGATATGCACTCTACCTCTGTCCTGGTTCTGCTGCGGAACACATCCGGAAATCTTCTGGACATTCTCTCTGCAATGCCGCGGTGTTCTGACGCCCCACGCGGAGTAAGTTCTCCTTCCATGCCTCTATGGGCATCCATGACTATGAAGAAGTCATGATACAGCTGCTTGCCTGTCTCTGTGAGGATGCCTTCATCCCATGCTTTCTGTAGGCCTTCTGCGCCGGCCTTGAAGTAGCTCAATGTCGTGTGGTATCTGGATCCGTGCCTGCCGTAATGCGAAATATAGAAGGGCCGGTATCCTTTGGGAGCCGGTGTGTCAGTGAGGTTCCCATGGTGATACGGGTGATACACTCCTGCCGCAATGTCCTTGTTCTCCCTGACCCTTTCGAAGTAGTCCTGCGCTGAAATTTCCGGTGCAAGGATAATCAAAAGTGTCAAAAATGTTAAGATTCTGTTACAGAGGTTCATTTTTATTTGTCATTAATTTTAAGGACAAAGATACTCAATGTGCCTTGTAATGTCAAGAAAGGCAGAAAAATAAAAAAAGCGTGTTCATTTTCTGAACACGCTTTGCCTTTCATAATTTTGCGGTGTCGGAAGCTGATAGACTTCAGGATAATCTCCTGGAAATTATTTAATAACCAGAAATGAAGAAGGCTATGAAAAAATTTTATGCATTACTTGCCACCCTGTCATTTTACGGGCTGGCAGCGTGTTCGGAAAAAGGACTGGACACTTTCAATGAAGATGAATCGGGCTCGGAGACTGTAGCGCATGAGATGATACAGCTCGGGCCGAAACTTGAGGATCCATATTCAGTGTCAAACATCACCAAGGCATTGTCCAGCCTGTACCCGACGAAGGCCGGGCGGGTGGATGTGAACCCGACAGATATATATGTCCGGTTTCTTCCGAAGACAGAGGCGGAGTATCAGGATCTCGTTGACCGGGGCTATGACCTTATGGATCATCCTCTTGATTATCAGATTGTCAGGGACGGGGACTATTACCATGCCCCTGAGGTGCCTGACGATGATATAACATGGCAGTATGCAGTGCTTCCTCATGGGACAGAACTGCCTCAGAATATATATCACGAGGTGCTTGATGACTGTTTCATTCCGGAAGCGGGAACGAAGTCTGATGGCATTGACTGGGACGAGGTGGAGCGTGAATCATTCAGACTGACAGGAAACCTTGACATGCTGGCTCCGCGGACAAAGGCAGGAGGAAACAAGCCGGAGGGGCGTATAACGATTGTGGACAAGGATGCCAACGGAGGGCAGCCTTTCGGGGTGGCTGAAGTGAAGGTCGTGTGCAATGTGTTTGTGAAATTCACATCTGCATATACTGACCGTGACGGATATTACAGCATTTCCAGGAAATATTCATCCCGCCCACGCTATCGTCTCCGCTTCAAGAACAGGAAAGGTTTCGCGATAGGCTTCAATAAAGTGCTGGTGACAGCCTCGTCTTCTGCATTGGGCAAAGGCGACCCGTCAGGGATGGATGTCACGATTACGAAAGAGTCAGACAGGAAACTATGGTGCAGATGTGTCGTGAACAATGCTGCCTATGACTATATTACGCGCTGTGATACGGACGATATGGATATTGCACGGCCAGCGAAGAACCTCAGGATATGGCTGTTCCAGAATCTGTCATCCAGCAGTGCCGTCATGATGAGGCAGGGGGCGTTCATTGACCATTCCCTGATCAGAAAGTTCCTCGGGGACTATGCTTCCCTTATAAAGATTTTCCTCCCGGATATTACGTTGGGGCTGGAGGGGAAGAGCGAATATTCCACCATATACTCGGAGACATGTCATGAGATGGCTCATGCAAGCCACTTCGCCCAGGTAGGGAAATCGTTCTGGGATAAATATATAGAATTCATAATGTCGTCATATATCGCTTCCGGAGGCAAGACATACGGCACAGGGAAGGAGGCGTCCGCCGGCTATTGCGAAGTTGGGGAAATGTGGGGGTATTTCATGCAGAACTCCATGTATCATGACCGTTATGGCGGGGCAATGCCAAGTTCCGGAATGTCTTACTGGTTCCATCCGCAGATTTTCAGATACCTGGAGGAGCGCGGTGTCACAAAGTCCCAGATATTCGCTGCACTTCAGCCGGATATACATTCACGTACTGATTTGAAAAAGAAGCTGCTGGCATTATATCCGGGCAAGTCTGCCGTGATCCAGCAGGTGTTTGAACGCTATTCCGACTAGAATATTATGAAGAACAATATTATAGGAAGGCTGATCTGGAGAGCATCCGGAAACGCATGGAGCTGCAGCCTTATGGCAGCTGTCGTCGCGCTGCTGTGTTTTTCGCATGGCGCTTCAGCTCAGAAGGCCTCACTTTCCACTGATCTTGTGGGGTATATGAATTTCGTCACATTGAATGTCGAGGCATCGTATCCTGTCGCACGGCACAGGAGCATAAATGCCGGAGTTAAATACAATCCGTTCACCTTTGATCTCGGTGAGGGCAAGGAGGAAGCGCGGAACAGGCAGCAGGCATACGCGGCTGGAGTGCGCTGGTGGCCGTGGAATGTGTATTCAGGATGGTGGCTCGGCGGTAAGATGCAGTACCAGGAGTATAATTCCGGGGGAATCATATCCCGCAGAACAAGAGAGGGCGACCGCTATGGTGCAGGAGTCTCCGGAGGTTACTCATATATGCTTGGTAAGCATTTCAATATTGATTTCGGCATCGGAGTGTGGGGAGGATTCGACAGATATTCAGTATATGAATGTCCGGTATGCGGAGTGACTGAGGCTTCAGGCTCAAAGTTCTTCATATTGCCGTCGGAGGTAATGGTCGCATTGAGCTATGTGTTCTAATCTGGTTAAGAATCATGGATATCCTCATGTCCTTGTCGTCCTTGCGGTCCTCCAGCTCATTATCACCTGCCCGGGCTGTTCCGTCAAGGAGGACAGGGACTTATGTCCATGCATGCTGGAGCTTGATGCTTCAGGTGATGAACACTCACCTGACAGTCTGGCATTTACGCTGGCTGGTTACTCAGGTGCTGCGGATGGCTTCCTTGTTGAGGGACAGATGGCTGAACATTGGAAGTCGATGGTGCCTCGCGGAGAAATGTATCTTGCCGCTGTCAGGCCGTCAGTGACAGGGACAAGCCCGTCGCTTCCCTCCCGGGGACGCTGGATAGCTATAGATGTCGGTCGGGAGTGCCCACGTGTCTGGACTTCATGCCGCCGGCTCTCCACTAGAAATGAACGAATGAGCGTACCGCTTGCCCTGCATAAGGAGTATTGCGAACTGACCATATTTGTCAGGGACATATCTGGAGGATCGTTTCCGTACCGTCTGGAAGTAAGGGGCAATGTCGATGGCTATCTCATTGACGGAACCCCGTCTGAGGGCCTGTTCCTGGCACCTGCAGAATATGTCGATGGCAGGAGTTCTGCTCCCGCGGATATAAGGGAGGCGCATGTCCTGCTCCCGCGCCAGCTGGACAGTTCATTGCTTCTGGATATAATTTCAGACGATGACAGGTCCCGAACATTCGCCATTGGAAACTACATTGAGTCCAGCGGTTATGACTGGTCTTCACAGGATTTGAAAGATATAGTCCTGGATATTGATTACGCCAGCACGACTATCACGTTCAGGATATCTTCATGGCAGCATACTGCCCAGTTTGAAGTGGTGATATAGCTTACAGTGAATGAATTTGGAGCATGTCGTGATGAAATTCAGGAAAAAGTCTTGCCGATTCAAAAACAATTTGTATCTTTGCAATCCTAAATGTTGCGCGGGTGGCGAAATGGTAGACGCGCTAGTTTCAGGAGCTAGTGTCAATTGCGACGTGTGAGTTCGACTCTCATCTCGCGCACAACGAAAGATGCCGACTGTATCTGCAGCCGGCATCTTCCTTTATACCATGCCGTTGACATCTTCGGTTTTAATTGCTATATTGCGCAGGACAAAAACTGCATATCATGAAAATAGCATATCTTGATGCCGCGACGATGGGTGACTCGTCGCTGGCTCCAGTTGAGGCACTTGGTGAACTGACATGCTGGTCTAATTCCACGGCGGAAGAGGCCCTTATGCGTGTGCATGACTGTGATGTACTGATCGTGAACAAGGTGAAGGTCACGCGGGAGCTGCTTGACGCGGCCCCGTCTCTGAAACTGGTGTGCGAAGCTGCCACAGGTGTCAATAACATAGATCTCATGGCTTGCGAAGAACGCGGCATCCCAGTGCGTAATGTTGCAGGCTATTCCACGGAATCGGTTGTCCAGGAGACTTTTATGCACATCCTGTCATTGCTTGGAAACGGGCCGTATTTCGATGATGCCGTTAAATCCGGCCATTATTCCGCCAGTGGTCTTTTTACTGATGTGAGTATGCCGTTCACGGAGATGTGCGGGAAACGGATGGGAATAATAGGTATGGGGGCTATAGGCATACGTGTGGCGCAGGTGGCGGAAGCTTTCGGGATGAAAGTTGTCTATTACTCCACATCTGGCACAGGACATTGCAAGGTGTACCCAAGTGTCTCCCTGGACGAGCTGATGTCCACTTCAGATGTGATTTCCATCCATGCTCCTTATAATGAGCGTACCGCAGGCCTGGTGGGGGAGCCTCTGCTCCGTCTTATGAAACCTTCCGCGATCATTGTGAATATGGGACGTGGAGGTATAGTTGACGAGGCTGCATTGGCGAAAGCTGTTGACGAGAACATCATCGGAGGTGCAGCTCTTGATGTGTTTACGCAGGAGCCGCTGCCGTCAGACAGTCCTCTGCTTCATACGCGCCATCCTGAAAAATTGCGTTTTACGCCACACACGGCATGGGCAAGCATAGAAGCCCGCCGGCGCCTGATAAAAGCGATTGCAGCCAATATCGCGAAAGGCTGGTGACCTCTTCTTACTTCATGCATGTGCTCAGCTCTGAAGCTGCCCGATGCTGCCTGGCATTAAGCTTGTGAAATATAAAACGCTGATTGATAACGAAATAGGCATTTTTAAAGTTGGTAAAACTGCAACTCTGAAAATGCTTATCTTGTTGATATTCATGAAATTGTGCTCCATTAGCCTTGAATGTTGCCTTGGACATAGCATCAGAGAAGCAGACAGCTACTCCCACTCGATGGTTGCAGGCGGTTTTGACGATATGTCGTACACTACGCGGTTGACGCCCTTGACCTTGTTTATTATGTCATCGCTCACCTTGGCGAGGAAATCATAAGGGAAATGAAACCAGTCTGCGGTCATAGCATCGGTGGAAACGACGGCTCTGATGGCTACCGGGTTCTCATAAGTCCTTTCATCACCCATGACACCTACACTCTTGATAGGCAGCAGCACTACGCCTGCCTGCCAGATGGCATCATATAGGTTCGTAGCCATGATGCGCGGGTCTGATGCTGAAGGGAAGCCCATGCCGGTGCAGTCATAATTACGCAGCCCTCTGATAAAGATATCGTCAGCTTCACGCAGAACACGCAGCTTCTCTTCTGTGACGTCGCCGATGATACGGATGGCAAGAGACGGTCCCGGGAACGGGTGACGTCCGACAAGCTCCTCCTTTATTCCGAGCGAGCGGCCTACTCTGCGGACTTCGTCCTTGAACAGCATGCGCAGCGGCTCCACAATCTTGAGGTGCATCTTCTCAGGAAGACCTCCGACATTGTGATGAGACTTGATTTTCGATGCGATTCCAGGAATTCCTGCTGATTCTATGACGTCAGGATAGATGGTGCCCTGCGCCAGCCACTTTGCATTCTCGATGGTGCGGGCATATTTATCGAATGTCTCGACAAACAGTCTTCCGATGATCTTTCTCTTGGATTCAGGCTCTGTGACTCCTGCAAGTGCGCTGATGAACTCCTTGGAGGCATCTGCACCTATTACATTGAGCCCCATGTCCTTATATGATTCCATCACATCCTCGAATTCGTTCTTGCGGAGTAGCCCGTTGTTTACGAAGATGCATGTCAGATTGTGGCCTATGGCCTTGTTCAGGAGCACGGCGGCCACAGTGGAGTCCACGCCTCCGCTAAGACCGAGGATGACCTTGTCGTCGCCGACCTGGGCACGCAGCTCCTCCACAGTCGTGTCAATGAAGGATGCCGGAGTCCAGTCACCCTTGCATCCGCATATTCCGAAAGCGAAATTAGCAAGCATCTTGCTGCCTTCTGTCGAATGGAAAACTTCCGGGTGGAACTGCACTGCATACGTCTGCTCTCCCTTGAAATGGAAAGCGGCATTGACCACGTCGTCGGTAGAGGCGATGACTTCAGCCTCAGCAGGAAGCTGCGAGATGGTGTCGCCATGGGACATCCATACCTGTGAATGCTTTGATACCCCCTGAAGCAGCGGAGAGTCAGAATTGACAATATTCAGCATTGCCCTGCCGTATTCTCTTGCCAGGGAACCCTCGACCTTTCCGCCGAACTTGGCGGCGAGATATTGTGCTCCATAGCAGATTCCCAGAAGCGGAAGTTTTCCTTTGATCCCGCTCAGGTCTATCTGAGGCGCATTGGCGTCCCTTACCGAGCATGGGCTTCCTGAAATGATTACGCCCTTTATGGCCGGATCAGGAGCCGGCATCTTGTTATAAGGGTAGATTTCACAGAAGACATTCAGCTCCCTAAGACGGCGGCCGATAAGCTGCGTCACCTGGGAACCGGCATCGAGAATGATGATTTTTTCCATATTGAGTCTTTTCTGATGCAAAAATAATATAAAAAGTTCATTAAAAACCGAAGAAATGAGTAATTTTGCAATTCTGTATCAGAAGATAGGAAGATAGAAAGACGGAAGCCGGAGATGGCTATACAGGAAATTAGACATTATTAATATATGGACGTTAGGAACATTGCGATTATTGCGCACGTCGACCACGGCAAGACGACTCTCGTGGACCGTATGATTTATCAGGCGAACCTCGTAAGGCAGCCGGAAAATCTCGGTGAGCTTATTCTCGACAACAATGACATTGAAAGGGAAAGAGGAATCACCATCCTGGCCAAGAACGTATCTGTGGTTTACAAGGGTGTTAAAATCAATATCATAGATACTCCGGGCCATAGCGACTTCGGAGGTGAGGTCGAGAGAGTCCTGAATATGGCAGACGGTGTCCTTCTTCTGGTTGACGCATTCGAAGGCTGCATGCCGCAGACCAGGTTCGTGCTCCAGAAGGCGCTCAGCATGGGCAAGAAGCCTATTGTTGTCGTGAACAAGGTGGACAAGCCTAACTGCCGCCCTGACGAGGTTCAGGAGGAAGTGTTTGACCTGATGTTCTCGCTCAATGCCAATGAGGACCAGCTTGACTTCCGTACAATTTTCGGAAGCGCCAAGCAGGGCTGGATGTCCACCGACTGGAGAAAGCCTACTGACAATATCACTCCTCTTCTGGACACTATCCTGGAGGTCATTCCTGCTCCAGCAGCAGTTGAGGGCACACCTCAGATGCTTATATCCTCACTTGAGTATTCCCCGTATGTCGGGCGTATTGCAGTGGGAAGAGTCACCAGGGGCAAGCTTGTTACCGGCATGAATGTCAGCCTCTGCAAGAGATATGACCGTGTCGAGAAGCAGAAGATCAAGCAGCTGCTTGTATTCGACGGTCTTGGCAAGAAGGAAGTCCCTGAAGTCCAGTGCGGTGATATCTGCGCTGTGGTAGGTATAGACGGCTTCGAGATCGGGGACACAATCGCGGATTTCGAGAATCCTGAGGCGCTTCCGCCGATTGCCATTGACGAGCCTACGATGAGCATGCTGTTCACCATCAACAATTCTCCGTTCTTCGGAAAGGATGGGAAGTTCGTTACTTCAAGGCATATCAAGGAACGTCTGGACAAGGAACTCGAGAAAAACCTTGCGCTTCGCGTGAAGCCTGGTCTCAATGCAGACTCATTCGTGGTCTTCGGACGTGGAGTTCTCCATCTGTCTGTCCTTATCGAGGAAATGAGAAGGGAGGGCTTTGAACTTCAGGTAGGGCAGCCTAAAGTGCTGGACAAGACCATCAACGGACAGAGATGCGAGCCTATAGAGGAACTCAGCATTGAAGTCCCTGAGCAGTTTGTCGGAGCTGCAATAGAGATTTCCACAAGGCGCAAGGGTGCACTCATCCACATGGAGCCGAGGGGCGACAGGACGCTGTTGGAGTTCGAGATCCCGACACGTGGCCTTATGGGACTCAGGAGCAACTTGCTTACCGCATCGCAGGGAGAAGCTGTGGTTGCCCACCGTTTCAAGGATTATCAGCCATACAAGGGCGAGATAGAGCATAGGACCAACGGCTCGCTTGTATCCCTTGAGACTGGCGAAGCTATCGCATACTCCATGAACAAGCTTCTGGACAGGGGCAAGTTCTTCGTGGAGCCTGGCGAGGAGATATATATGGGTGAGGTTGTGGGTGAGCACACGCGCGATCGTGACCTTAATGTGAATATCTGCAAGACCAAGAAGCTTACAAATGTGCGTGCAGCCGGCAGCGATGAGAAAATCGTACTGCCTCCTGCGGTGAAGATGTCGCTTGAGGAGATGCTTGAGTATATCAATGAGGATGAGCTGGTTGAGGTAACTCCACACCACCTCAGAATCCGCAAGACTCTGCTCGATCCGACAGAAAGAAAAAGAAAAAGCGGCGAAGACGATTGATATTCCAAAAGTTTTTCTTACCTTTGCAACCCCTAATCTGTTTGTGGTGGAATGACGGACGAATTTATCATACCTCTGAATGGATTGAAGCCCGGAAAGACGAGCTTTTCGTGGCATGTGGGGAGGGAGTTCTTCAGAAGATTCGGAAACACTGAAATCTCTGATGCTGATATTGAGGTCAGTGCGGTGGCGGAAAAGTCCGGGAGCTATCTCGGGATTGACTGCAATATGGAAGGCAGCCTTACGGTACCGTGCGACAGATGCCTGGAAGATGTGACTCTTCCAGTGTCGGCAAAAGCAAGGCTCAGTGTGAAATTCGGCAGTGAGCCGGTTTTGTCCGAGGAGACTGTAGTCGGAGACGAGGAGCGGGAAGTGATATATCTTCCTGAAGGCGGTTCCGATATGGACATGAGCCAGACGATATACGATTTCGCATATCTGTCGCTGCCTATGCAGAGGGTTCATGAAGACGGGGGATGTAATCCGGCTGCTATCCGCTACCTTGGTGGAGAGGCGCAGGATGATTCCGGAAGTCCTGAAGATAGGGAAGATGATACATACAATCCTTTTTCCGTGCTCAAGGGATTGAAACTGGACAGAAACGGGCACGAAGACGATTAAAATTTTAAAAGTTATATATAATGGCACATCCGAAACACAAACTTTCAAAGCAAAGAAGGGACAAGAGAAGAACACACGACTTCGCTGCTGTTCCGACTCTCGCAACATGCCCTAATTGCGGTGCTACAGTAATGTATCACAGAGTATGTCCTGAGTGTGGCTTCTACAGAGGCCGTCAGATTATTGAGAAGAAGGTCGCTGAATAACACACCTCCCACTCATAATGGCCCTGTAGTTCAACGGATAGAACGGAAGTTTCCTAAACTTTAAATACAGGTTCGATTCCTGTCGGGGCTACAAGCAGCCCGCATCGGTTTTCTCCGGTGCGGGTTTCTTGTTTTATGCATATCATCTGAGTCAACATGGAGGCGTATCGCTTGATGCACTGTCTTTTTTTTCGTAATATTGCATGATGTGCGGATTCTGTTGTATCGGTCCGCAGTGAAACATAGTAATAACAGATTGAACTGAAGATCATTATGAAAAAAATCCTATTGCCCCTTGCTCTTGCATGTGCATCAATATCTCTCAATGCGGCTGACTATACTTCGCAGCGTCCGGAAAAAAAGGACCGTCTTTTCTCTTCACAGGCTGTGGAACAGAAGATAGTCGAGGTCCAGTCCCAGCTTACAAATCCATATCTCAGGTGGATGTTCGGAAACTGCTTTCCTAATACCCTGGACACCACTGTCCATTTCGGAAAGGACGAGAACGGGAACTTCAGGACGTTTGTTTATACAGGCGATATCCATGCCATGTGGCTCCGTGATTCCGGAGCACAGGTATGGCCTTATGTACAGTTGGCCGACAAGGATGAGCACCTCCGTCAGATGCTTGAGGGAGTGATCCGCTGCCAGCTCTCCCTTATCTGCATTGACCCTTATGCCAATGCTTTCAATGACGGGCCGACAGGCGAGGGGGCGGTCAATGACATTACTGAGATGAATCCTAACGTGTTTGAGCGTAAATGGGAAATCGACTCCCAGTGCTATCCGATACGTCTGGCATATCGCTATTGGAAAGTTACAGGTGATACCTCGGTGTTCGATTCCACGTGGACGGAAGCTATCGGAAAGATTCTTCATGTCCTGAGGGAGCAGCAGCGCAAGGATGGCCTCGGCTCATACAGCTTCATGCGTGAGACAGAACGCCAGCTCGACACCAAATGCTGTGCAGGATGGGGAAATCCTGTCAATCCTGTAGGCCTTATCGTATCGTCATTCAGACCGTCTGACGATGCGACGACATTCGACTTTCTCATTCCGTCCAACTTCTTTGCAGTCACTTCATTGCGCAAGGCTGCCGAGATACTGGAGACAGTGAACTGGGACAGGAAGACAGCTAAGGAGTGCCGCGCTCTTGCGGACGAAGTGGAGGCTGCGATAAGGAAGTATGCTGTCGTGGAGCATCCTGAGTTCGGGAAAATATATGCTTTCGAAGTAGATGGCTTCGGCAACAGGTTCCTGATGGACGATGCCAATGTTCCTAGCCTGCTTGCGCTCGGGTATCTTGGCGATGTGCCGATGGATGACCCTATATGGCTGAATACGAGGCGATTTGTATGGAGCAGCAGCAACCCTTACTTTTTCAAGGGAACAGCAGGAGAGGGAATTGGAGGCCCACATATCGGATATGATATGGTCTGGCCGATGAGCATCATGATGAAGGCTTTCACTTCTACAGACGACAAGGAGATAAAATGGTGCATCGAGACATTGATGAAGACAGATGCCGGAACTGGATTTATGCATGAGTCTTTCCATAAGGATAATCCTGAAAATTTTACACGCTCGTGGTTTGCTTGGCAGAACACTCTTTTCGGAGAACTCATCATTCATCTGATTGACAATGGAAAACTGGACCTTCTTAATTCGATCAAGGTCAAAAAATAACTTTAACTGAACTATGGATAGAAAAGAATTTCTGAAAAGCCTCGGCGTGATTACAGCCGGAGCAGCATTCCTCGGTACCGGAGAAAAGGTTAAGGCTGCAGGAAAGGCTATCGGCCTTGGCACTGGCAGCTCTACCGATGCTGAACTCGATTTTCCTGTCAAGGGACTTAAGGCAGACGTGAAGAACGGCCCTGTCAAAGTTATAATCATCGGCGCAGGAAACCGCGGCCGTACTTATGCTAATTATGCCAGGATGTTTCCTGAGTGCATGCAGATCGTGGGCGTATCGGATATCCGCGAGAGCCGGAAGAATGCTATGGGGAATCAGTTCAATATACCTGCGGAACATAGATTCGGTGACTGGAGCGAAATTTTCACTATCCCTAGATTTGCTGATGCTGTCGTGATTTCCACACCTGATGATACTCATTACAAGCCTTGCATGAAGGCATTGGAATGCGGATATGACTGTCTGCTGGAAAAACCTGTGGCACAGACGGAGAAAGAGTGTACTGATATCGCAAAGCAGGCGCATAAGTATGGGCGCATAGTGGCTGTCTGCCATGTGCTCCGCTACAGCCCATATTTCAGGGCAATGTATTCCGCCATAAAGTCAGGCATGATCGGAAAGCTTATCAGCATCCAGCACATGGAGCCGATAGAGTGCCGCCACATGGCTCATTCTTATGTGCGCGGAAACTGGCGCGACTCCAAGGCCACGACACCTATTATCCTGGCAAAGAGCTGTCATGACCTTGACATTCTCCGCTGGTTCGTAGGCAAGCCATGCAAGAGCATTGTCGCAGATGGCTCTCTCACATGGTTCAAGGCAGAGAATGCACCGGAAGGTGCGCCTCTCCGCTGTACAGACGGGTGCCCTCAAGAAAGTACATGCCCGTTCTCGGCAATTGATATCTATGTTAGACGGAAGCAGCATCTAGGGGTGTTCGATTTGAAAAACAGAAAGGACGAGACTGAGATAATGAGCAAGATATCCGATCCAGATAACCTTTGGGGCAGGTGCGTATATCATTGCGACAATAATCAGCCTGACCATTTCGTGAGCGAGATGGTATTCGAGGACGGCACTACTGCCGCATTCTCAATGGAGGCTTTCACTCCGTTTGGCGGTCGCCGTACACGTATAATGGGCACGACAGGCTATATTGAAGGTGACGGCACCGAGTTTACTGTGTACGAGTTTCGCAGCAACAAGAAATATCTCTGGAACAAGAAGCTTTCAGAAATTCCTGAATACAAGGGCTCTGGGCATGGAGGAGGAGATATGGCTCTGGTGTGCGATTTCCTCGAGTCGGTGTCATGGCAAGATCCTGGCAGGCTCACAAGCTCGATCGACGCATCTATCGAGAGCCATGTGATGGGCTTCCGTGCTGAACAGAGCCGCCTTTCGCATAAGAAAGTCAATGTGATGAAATAATCCTGGCACTGTACTCCATTTTCATGCTTTGGTTGTGGAGCGTAATGCTGTGATAGATAATGTTTTAGCCTAAATTCTACTCCGCATTCACCGGAGTAGAATTTAGGCTAAAACTATGATATTCAGTTGAATACGCTCCACGGCTAGAGCCAGTCTGCAGCATTAAATGTGCTCTTCGGAGCGTTAGGCACATTGACGAAATACTTGAATCCAGTGATTTTCTCCAGTTCGGCGACGGAAATCATATCCTTTGCCTGGGGCTTGTGCCCTTTTTCCATTGAATGGCGCATTACGAACGCGACGCATTCTAGCTCGGAAGATGAGCATGCCGTTACCGCCTTGCCTGTATTTCCTTTTCTTGTGCGCAGCAGGACATAGTAGAACATTGTCGGATAGGATGAATCTCCGCTGATTTTCTTTGCTGAATTCGTGACACCGTAATTGTCAGTGTAATCCTTGAAATAGCAGCCAACTACAGTGTACAATGTGTCTGAACACAGCAATCCGTCAATGTGGTCTTCAAGGTTGTTCCATGCGCCTCCGCCGGTGTTGAATGTCTCGCCTACCTGTGGAGCTATATTGGAGTAATAGAACACTTGCTGGTTGGTAGCTGCTGAACATGTCCTGTCTGAAGAACCGAGCATGTGGCCTCTTGTATATCCGCTCCATTTGCCGTTCTGGATTCCTGCCGGGATATCAGGATCGACCTTGTAGGCATTAGTCCTTTTGGTGCTGCCTAGATACATCTGATGCCTGGGAGCAGCTACCCATACAGGGCAATGATGCTCACTGCTGTAGCATACAGAGAAGTTCCTGGCGATTTTTCCTCCAGGTCCTTTCTCCTTTCCTGCGCAATAGTGATATGCATAATAGAGCGTCTTGTCATTGTCATCAATGCGGTTCTCATCAGCATCATTGACGGCAGGCAGCTCGAACCAGCTGAATGATGCTTCTCCAGGTGCAGGTTCCGGCTTGTCAGGATCTGGTTCGGGTTCAGGATTAGGTGTAGGATCGGGATCCGGTTCTGGCTTGTCACCTCCTCCGATTTCTCCATCTGATACATCCCGCTTGAAAATTTTCAGCTGCTTCTGGCTGTTTGCCCCGTAGAACCTGAAACAGCTGGCGCTTACATTATACTGCAGGCAGCTGCTCTGGTCCTCGGGCTTCAGGACAACATAGCCGTTGTCAAATGTGATGGCCCACAGATAGCTCTTGTCAGACGGCTCCTCTGAAGACGATACCATCTTCTTGCTGCCTGAACTTCCGATATATCCGACACCTGTCACATTGATGGTGTAGCTGCTGCCATTCCTCTTGATCACAGCCTTGTAGCTGTCGCCTGTAGCGGCAGGAATCTTGTCCGCCGGAGTATAGCCTTCAATCTTCGAGGCGCGTCCCATACCGTTTTCTGAATCCATGCTGTGGAAAGCATTGATATCATTACCGTCAACATAAGCGATAATCCAGTCGCCATCCCATGAAGCCTGGGACTCTGTGACCAGTGAGTAATAATAAGTTGACGGCTTGTCAGGTGTATCAGGCGTGTCTGGAGTATCAGGCTCTTCAATATCTGCCTTGCTGTCATCCGGCGAACATGCCGTGAATGTTGGAGTCATTGCGAATGACAATGTCGCGATAACTGTAGCAATTCTATTTAAGTGAAATCTCATACGGGTACTTTTGTAAAGGAAATATTTTACGAAATTAATCAAAATGCTCTTAAGTTGTATGCTTTTGCTAGGAGTCGTAATGAAAAATGTGTACCTTTAAAAAGTAAATCAGTATATGACTGTGCGATGAAAAACCGTAAATTTAACTTAGAAGCTATTTTGAAATTATTAAAAAGTTGTTTGAGGTAAAATTCCTTCATCTTCATTCCGAGTTTTCCGATCAGATAGGCACCGCTATCTTCCCAGACCCCTCGGTCGAATCTGAAGTTTTTTCTTCTCAAACCTTCAGATAATAATTTCAAAACTACTTCTTAATGTTATTCATGTTGTTTTCTTATCTAACCTCTTGCTCTGGTAATCTGCTGAAAACAAATGAAATCTAGGCCCCATGGTGAAAATGTTGCAAAAATGTTGCAAAAATGTTGCTTAAAAAATTTCATTCTTTGCGAGAAAAGATATAATTTTGCTAGAAACTAAAATAATGAACCAACAATCAATTATTTTCATTACAGCAATATTTGCTGCTATTATGCTCTCTTTTGACCTTCATAATGGAACGGCTTATTATGGGAAATTTGAGATTCCTGAATTCTGAGGCATAGTGGGAGGAGCGCCTGTCAACAAGTTTTTACACGACATTCAGTCAATGCTATATGATTAGATTTATATTGGCAAAAGGTACCTTTGTTATTGGCATGTTATGCATGATTTTTTGCATGGCGTCCTGCATTGGCGATAAAGTTTCTCTGGCATTGCAGATGGCTGGAGAAAACAGACCGGAACTGGAGCGTGTCCTTAAGTACTTTGAATCAACTGGCGACAAGGAGAAGATAGCTGCATCCAGGTTCTTGATATCCAATATGCCTGGACATAAGTCCATGTGGGGCGAGTATGAGAGTTATTGGAATGACGCCGATAGAATTGTTTCGGCCTCGGACGGCTCTCTCTCGGTGCTGGATTCTTTGGAAGCGCTTAAAATACGATATGAAGACCGCATATATTTCGATTATGATATCAGGAGGATTACAGCAGATTATCTTATACATGACATAGAAGTTGCATTTGAGCAATGGCGTAATGGTGAGTGGGCAAGGCATCTTACATTTGACGAGTTCTGTGAATGGTTGCTTCCATATACGTGTGCAGATACCCAGCCGCTGATTAATTGGCGTGACAGCCTTGCTGGTTTTGCCCGGGGGATGATTGACCATCTGAAAGAGTGCGACGAATACATCAGTAATCCGCGAGCTGCGATAGTACGAGTGAATAATAAGCTGATTCCGATGATTGCTGAGCAGAAGTGGATTCACACTGCTCATGGATATCCGATTTATGATCCAAATGTTTTCGTAAAACTTCCAGGTGCGCCATGTGATGAATACATGGCTAATGGTACACTTATTCTTAGAAGTAAAGGGATTCCGGCAGGAATAGATTATACGCCACAGTTCGCAGACCGTATGTATGGACATTATTGGAATTCATATCCTAATCTGAGGGGGCGGACAACAATGTTTACATCCTTCGGGGTGAATCCTGATTATCCACACTATTCTCAGGCTAGGTTTGCGAAGATTCTTCGCCAGACTTATTCCCCTGATAAAAAATACCAGGAACTTCTCCGGAGACATAATGGAGATATTCCTAAAATGTATGATTCTCCATTCTTTAAGGATGTCACCGAAGAATATCAGGAGACGTCGGATATAGATGTAGAGTTGCAGAAAGGGACAAGACTCTCCAGCCGGGATGTCTATATATGTGTTTTCGGTACAGGTGACTTGGTTCCTGTATCCTGGGGAAAAGCATATTTTGGAAAAGCACGCTTCCTGAATCTTGGGCGGAGCATTACTTACATCGTGTTTGGCTATGTCGCCGGAAAACTGGAACCTGTTTCATTACCGTTTTTTCTGGATGCATTCGGTAAGATTTCATATATAGAAGGCGGTGGGCCGGAAGCAAGTTTTACAATAACTCGGAAATATCCTATGCTTCAGCATGTGATGCTTGTGCAAAGCAGTCTTCATGGCGGTATGGTTTTTGGCTCGGATGATAAATCATTCAGACATGCAGATACTGTATGTGTTTTCCCGGAATGGCAGCTGACATCAGGAAAAGTTCCTGCTGTTCAATCTTCTCCGCATAGGTATTGGCGTTTCGTTTCCAATATGAGGTCTCAGTCGGATATTGCGGAGCTATATTTTTATGACAAAAGTGGCAATTTGCTGGAATTGAAAGCGGATTCAGATTCTTTGGCATATATAACAGACGGCGACCCTCTGACATATTATTCTGCAAAACGTAATATGCCTTCCGGGGTATTGGATGCTGGAGAGCCAGTTATACTTGAGCATATCTCATATATCAGGCGTGGCGATGGGAACGCAATTGTGCCCGGAGACTCCTATAGAGTATCCTGGTGGAATGGTAAACAGTGGGTCGAGCATTGCATAATCAAGGCAAAGGATGTGGAACTTCGCGTTCATGATATTCCTGGAGAACGGCTTTACTATGTGGAAGGTCTGACAAGAGGTATTCAAAATAGGATATTCACGTATGATGCAGAAGAGAGCCGTATTGTGTGGCATTAGGACAATGTTGTTGTTAGAAGAATAATGATATGCGCGTATCAATATATCGTTAATAAAGAATTTCTAAAAATGAAGAAAAAACTAATTTTAGCCGCAGGTGCAGCGATAGCTGCAGCGGCAGCAGTGTGCTGGAGTAAATCTGTAATGCTTACGGCATCTGTGAACGAACTATTTGAGGCAAATGCCGAAGCGCTAGCACGTGTAGAGCAGCCGGATACAATCATGTGTATATATGATCCAGATTATGATTGTGAGGCATTACATCCGACAGATCCAGACAAAGATAAAATCCGTTACTATGCGAAGTGGAGGTAGTCTGTTTCGTGGATTGATAATGATTCTGATACTCCTGTCGCTTCTGCCTTCATGCAGTTGCGACAGGCAGAATGATATTGGAAAGTTGTCTGCGAATCATATAGTTGTATGTGATACACTTGCTGTAATCGGCGGAGATGTCCGGGTACAGGATATCTGTGTTGATGACAGTCTGATTGTTCTTCTGACAAGCGGAAATCCGATGCTGTTTGTTATGAATAAAAATACTGGTAATATCGAGATGAAAACAGGATTTATCGGGCATGCTTCTAATGAGTATCTTATGACTCCGCATGCTATAAATATCAGGAACCATGAGGTTCAGTTCCTGGATAGAGCCAGTAAGAAAATGTGCTATGTATCATTGATTGATTCCCATCGGGAAAGAAAACGGTCTGTTCCATATACTGCAGGCTTTCGTCCTGCAAAGGCTGTAGATATCAATGGAGATCTAGTCTGCGTCGGCTCTTTTTCGCAAGGAAGGCTAGGATATATCAATGCTGACAATATTGTAAGCATACCTGAATATGAATATCCTTATGATACAGGTGATGTGGAAGGAATCTATCGTGGCAGTATCTATCAGTCAGTAATACGTGCTCCAGGAACCTGTAACAGGTGTCTGGTATATTCATTGGCTTCGGATAGCTTTGAAATATATGAAAGCGAATCGGGTGCGATTAAAAGGCTATATGCCAGTCCTGTAAAGTCTGCTCCTGTGGTTGTAAAGTATGGTTCCCGTATCAGCGTGGACCATAATAGAAGTACGGCAGGGATTCTTCATGCGGCAGTTACTGATAGCAGTATATTCATGATGTTTTCATCATTGAGCTATAATGAAGCTGCAAAGTCTGGATTTAAGGGTGACAGGATAACCGAGTTTGGCTGGGATGGCACCCGTAAGTCTGATTATACACTTCCTGTTGCTGCTTCCTCCTTCTGTGCTGATATCAAATATTTTTATATGGTATGTGAAGATAGTAACGCCTCCTTTGTCATTCGTGTTCCGCGTAGAAAGTGAAAATACTTTGCGATAAATAGCAGAATGATATGCGCGTTACATATATTTGTTAATCAGTATGTTGAAAAATGAGGATGAAATTGATTCTGACCACTAGTGCGGCGATAGTCACAGCGGCAGCAGTTGCTGCCTGTGGTACGAGGCAGGATACTGCTGAACTGCAGGAGTTTGATGCTGATGAATTGTGTACGCTGGAACAACGAGATAGACCTATAGGAGAAATATACAGTATGTCTGTTGCCAATGATACGATTTTATTGTTGACGACGGAATCAGAAGTTATGCAGTACTCTGTTTTAGGAAAGTATGTAGGCAGCATAGGGCATAAAGGACGAGCTTCTGGCGAATATGGTATGCCGATGAAGGTGCGCTCAGATGGAGATAATATTTATGTCTGGGATGCGATGGGGTTGAAATTCCTTAGATATGATATTGCCGGTAACTATATAGATGAGTATCAATATCCGTCAGCATTGAAAGATTTTATCCCATACGAAGATGAAATCCTCGTTTATACGGCAGGCGTCCGGCAGGACAAGTTAATTGACATATATGATACCCGCAGCCGGACCATTGTAAAGTCTTTGACGGAATCATTGCCGTCACAACGTGTTTTCAATACAATGGGTATATATCCTATGGGCATTAAAAATGGCTTTCTGTATTATATGCCATGTTGTGAATTGAGACTGTATAGATATGATTTGAGAAATGGCGGAGATGAGGAATGCTTGTGTGAAATAGAATCTGCGTCTTTCAATGTCCCGGAAATCAATGATGAGGATGCGCTGTTGTCGAAGAGATCAAAGCTCAGTGAGTTCTATGATGAGACATCTTCAGCCCTTATGATTGCTCCGGAAAATAACGGCTTTGACATTCTGACGTGTGAAGGAATATATTATCGCGAAAACGACCAGCGAAAATTCGATAAGAGGTATTATGTCTTTTATCATATTGATGTTAAAGGGAGTGTAACTGCTCGAAAGAGAATTTCTTATGGTACATTTGAGAGTAAATCTGCCATGAACATTTGTGGCAATAACTTGTATTTCCTGAAAAGGACTCTTAATGCGGCAGAAAACGAAGAGAATCATATTCTTTTTAAACATGCAATCGAATAATATGAAGAAAAAACTGTTTTGTGATTTTTTGTCAAACTTGGCTCTGCTTAGTCTTGTTGTGTTGTCGTCTTGTAAAAACAATGCAGTCGATATCGCGACGATTAAGACAATAAAGCTGAGCGAGTATCAAGTTAAAGAATTCACGTGGGAGTCCTGGCTTGGCCAGGATGCCCACATTGTTGAACTGTCAGATACTTCTAAAGAGTATTCTTTTTCGGATGTGTCTAAATTAGTCCTGAAGGCGGACAAACTGTATATCTCCGACTGGCCAACACGCAGAATATTAATATTTGATATCAATGGAAATCCGGTATCGGTAATTAATAGACGGGGCCGAGGACCGGAAGAATATCTGCAGGTTACTGATTTCGATGCTGATGATAAAGGGAGTGTATGGGTGCTCGATGGCCAGCAGGATATGGTAAAGCATTATTCTTCAAATGGAGATCTTCTATCACAGGCAAAAACTGGGGATTGCCAATATTCCAATATCTTGTTTAAAGACGGATATCTGTTCCTTAGTGTGTCTGCTTGGGATAAGACAGAGAACAAGGATTATAAAGTTGTGCAGACCGATACTTGCTTGAACGTCATTTCCGGATATGGCAGAAAGCCGGAATTTATGGACTCTGATTTTACTTATCCGGCTGTCGGCTTCAATCTTGTCAATGATGAGGTCATGTATAATTCACCCATTGATGACTATGTGAGTGTCATGGATTCTAAAGGATATGAGGGAGACATCCTTTTCGATTTTGGTGCGAAACGTGTGCCTGACGTGATACGGCAATCTGTAGAACCGCACCAGAAAGAGATCCCGGATTATTCTTTCCTTGTGAACTGTGTAGGCGTGTTTAATGGCTTTGCTGCCGGAACTCTGCATGAAGGGACAGGGTATGTCGATTTCCTGCTGGATGAAAAGAATAAGACGATATATAAGCATTCTCTGGAGTCCGGCTCGTTACATCTCACATCGTTTGCGGGAGACCGGATTGTCTTGTCTGGCATTGACGTGAACTCCGGGAATACAATAATTGCCTATGCATCATTAAGTTCTATCGGTAAAGATTAAGTGTTGCTTAAATTGTGAAGTATGCGACTTTGTAATTTGTATATTTCCGCTATAGTATTTTTCTGCTTGTTTTCTAGTTGCGGACACTACCGGCTTCGTCAGCAGATGAAATCATTTATGGAGAGGCAGATAGTTCTTCCAACCGAGATGATAAAGATAACTGAAGGACATACCGTCTCGGCTGTAATCGCCTCGGATAAACCGGAGCTTGTGATATTTCATGGTAAGGATGAGTGCTCGTCTTGTGCAATAAATCATCTTTATGATGACCTGCCAGGATTAAAGGAAATTGCGGAAAATAGAAACTGTGAAGTTGTTCTTCTTTTCTCTCCCGCACAGGAAGATATTCTGGAAGTACAGGAACAGATTAGAGACTTGAAATTCCCGTTTCCTATATATTTGGATTTGTATGGGGACTTCTATAGGCTTAATGAGGATTTTCCGGCGGATGCGAGATTTCATAGCTTCCTGATAGGGAAAGACGGACATCCGGTATTTATCGGCAATCCGTTGCATGGCAGTGCCTTACAAGAAGTGTTTGAGAACACTTTGCGAAAAATAGCAGAATGATATTAATTAAAAAATTACGAAACTATACACTTTAGGATTGTAGCCCTCAGCGCTGCTTCTCAATTCGTTAATTTACAATTATTTAGCATTTTTCAAAATAGCATATATGACGATTTTGAAAAACATTAACATGCTGATATTTAATTAATTAACCGAAAAATTATTTGTAACAATGAAACGAAAAATCTTCGGTGGCTTCGGATGTCGTAGCCAGTATTCGCTATCTGATAGTGCACGTTGTCTGGAATGTGTCTCATGTGCGTATGTGACCGGGCTGGGGTCTCACAGAGGTGGATATTGTAAATGGTAATTGAATCATTATGAAGATCCGTCTATTTTTATATGTAGCATTAACCTTTGCTGCTGCCGCATGTGGTGGCAGCAGCAATGATAATGTGTTTGGCGTTAGGACTAGGCTTGATGCTAAACCTGAATTGTGTTCTGTGAATGGCTCTCTTCTGGAATTGGAAGGTGAAGCGCCTATTGGAATAATCAGTATGTTTGCATCGGATTCGGTTCTGCTGTTGAAAACTGCAAACCCTAAGGCAGTCTTTCAGATGCATGCATTTTCATTGGAGGATAAATCTGATTTGGGAGAATATATAGCGAAAGGGCGTGGCCCGAGAGAACTGTTGAGCCCAATAGTTAAAGGAAATTTCGAAGATGGCGAGGTGTATCTGTTTGATCTGAGCCTATGTGCGTCATACGATTTCAATCTGAAGAAATCTATGGCAAATGGAAATACAGAACTGAGCCAGCTGATTAAGCTGCCTCCAAGAACTGTTGATGCATATCCTTTTGGAGATGGTCACATTGCATTTATCCCGGAAGATAAAAGTTATACATGTGCGGTGATGGATGCTGCCGGAGCTATACAGAAGCGTATATCGCTGTTCCCTGGAGTGTCTGGTGATGCTTATTTTGACAAACTTTCATCCGCATGTGTGGTGAACCAGTCCAGCAGGAAACTGGCAATGGCTATGCTTATGTTTCCGCAGGTTAATATACTCGATATTGATGACGAAAAGCGAATGACGGCGGCAGTATCAGCAGAATATAGAAACTGGCAGAAGATACTGAATTCAGATGATGACGGGAGGCAGATATGCTACACGTCGATTACTCAGTCTCCATATTATTTTATGGCATTGTATTTTGGAACATCATTTGAAAACTGGGCAGAAGGCAAGGTTATTCCTCATGTCCATGTCTTTGACTGGAATGGTCATTTTATGTATGATATCATTGTTCCTGAAAATCTGAAGACCATTACATATAACACATCCACTCGGATGCTGTATGGTGCTGACCGTGAAGATAAGATTTACCAATATGATTTGTTAGGTATCCTTTCTGAGGCCTCTGTTTGAATGCGTTAACTTGTTTGATGGCGAATACTTTTACATGGATGGTATGTGAAGACTTTGTGATTCGAGTTCCACGTGAAAGTTGAAAATATAACGGGAATAGCAGTATATGGAATGAAAACTAGTGTAATTTTTTGTCTGTCAGTATTGTTCTTGCTGTCATCCTGTAGTGGCAGCAGGAACAATGCTGAAAGAGAGGTTATTCTTCTGAATGAGAATTATTTGGAATCGGTTCCAGTCGAAGAGGTCTTTAGCGTGGTGAAAGATGCCGTAAAGTTACAAGACGATACGAGCTTTGTGCTGAATTCGATTAAGAAAATTGTGGGGATTGAGGATGGTATATATCTTACGGACGGCACTGTAATCTGTCACTATGCCCAGGATGGATGTCTTGCATCCTATATTTCGCGTCGGGGGGGGAGAGGGCCTGGCGAATATGTGGGAATTATGGACTTTGATATTGATGGCGATATTGTCTATGTCCTGGATAAGAACAAGAAATTTCTCAAGTGTGATAGCGCCGGGAACTTGATTCAGGAGAAGATGCTTGGGTTTTATCCTGCTTCGTTTATGGTCTATGGCGACTTGATAATCTTGACATCTGCATATCAGGAGCCTGGCAATAAGTTTATTGTTTTCGATAAGAGAACGCTGGACGAGAAGAACTCTTACTATCCGATTGAGAAAAATGAAGTTACCTGGCGTCATTTTATGGAACAGTCAAATTTCTTCAGGTATGAAGATACGATTCTTTTTCACGAGCCGATGAATTGCGATATCTATGCTATTTGCAAGGATACCGTTACGGTGAAATATTCGTTTGACTTTTGGGGACATAATGCACATGAAACTTTCTGGAAACAGAAATACAGAAATGTTTTTGCGATTAATCAGGATGCGACATCGAATAATTACTGCTTTGGAACGCCATGTTATGCTGAAAGCGATAAATCAATCATTATGACGTATCGGGATGGGGCATTTTATGAAATATGATAAGAGGAAAAAACAGTCGATAGAGTTCTCTTCAATGACTTTCCCGGACATGCCGGAACCAGTCTCCATTGGAAATCTATGCCTTCAGTTTTATTCGGATTCTTCAATGTGGATATCGGTGGATGCCGGAGACGGAGATGTCCTGCTATATTCAGTGGCTCTTTAGTGAATCATCGTGGCAGTTGTAGTTCTACTTTCTGTATTTGCATTTTTCATCGGCTGCCGTTCAGCAGCGGAGCGCAATAGAATAGCAAGTTGTCCTGAATATGCGTTCAATGAATATCTACGCGCGGGAATCGAATTCGGGATTCCTGGACTGCTGCTGTCCGTCGCGGTGATAGTTCTTGGTACGCTGTTCTTGTACCGTCACGGTTCTGCATTGACTTGGGGACTTGCTGCGTGGGGAATATTCGCATTCGCTTCATATCCGTTGGATGTGTGGCAGCTTCGCGTACTTCTGGCGTGTTTCTTGGGCTCGGCTGCCGGAATATGGCTGAATCCTGGCCGGCTAGGCAAGTGTCTGATTGTTTCTTCTGCCACAATCCTTGCATTATGCTATGCTGCATGGTGGTGGCCTGAACATGTGGCGCGAAAAATGGCGGAGGAGAGATGGCATGATGAGCAGCGGCTTGCTGACTTTGGCGTTTCGGATGGAGTGTCAGACAGCCTAGCTCTGCTGTATCCCCAACTGCGGACGGAATATCGTTACCTTTATGATTACGGTTATGCTCTGTATAAGGATGGTCGCTATGAAGAAAGCAATAAAATATTACAAGAAGGAGCTTCGATATCATCTGATCCGATGTTTTACGATATAATCGGCAGAAACTATGAGGCCTTGGGAAACTATGACAGTGCGGAGCGTAGCTGGCTTCATGCTCACTATATGGTTCCTTCACGTCTATATCCATATATTCTGCTGATGGAGATGGAAGACCAGAGAAAAAATTACGAAAAGGCCTTGTACTATGCTCGGGAGATTCTGTTAATGCCTGTGAACGAAAGAAATATGACAATGCGGAAACTGCATGAAAAAGCTGAAATATACTATGAAGAATATAAGAAAGATAACTAAGGCCACAGCTGCTATACTGGTGCTGACAGTGATTCTGTCGCTGCTGCATTATGCCCGCAGGGCTCTGCTGTTTGATTCTTTCATAGTGAACGGAATCTCGATGGAGCCTGTATTGCACAGTGGTGACAAGGTCTGGGTTAATAAGCTGAAAATGGGAGCGAGGATATATACTGATTATGATTTCACGAAACCGACATTGTCATCGTTCCGATTGCCTGGATTTTCGCGAGTTAATGCAGGAGACATTGTGGTGGTCAATTATCCGTATGCTTTGTCGAAAGATACGATAATGTTCAAGATAAACTATGTGTATCTGAAACGCTGTTATGGTGCGCCTGGCGATACTGTGCGTATTGTAGGCGGATATTATGTGCATCCGCAGTCAGGAGGCAGGATAGGAAATCTTACTTATCAGAAAGAATTGTCTGAAACTCCGGACTCTGTGCTGGCAGAGGAGGGGGTGGTCCTGAGGGCAATGCAGAATAAGGTACTTGGCTGGACGATACGCGATTTCGGACCATTATATGTTCCTCGCAGAGGCGATACTGTCAATATTGATATTGATAATTACAGGATTTGGCGCAAACCGGTTCTTTTCGAAACGGGGAAACGCCTATTCCTGAGGGACGGGCAAGTCTTTCTTGGAGATGACCCAGTAACAAGTTATACTTTTCTCTCCAGCTGGTACTTTCTTGGAGGTGACAATGTTCTTGACTCCAGGGACAGCCGTTACATAGGTCTTTTTCCGGAATCCTATATAATCGGGATCGTGTCCGGATACCTGGCACATGAAGGCGCTCGCTACGGAGTTGTAAATGCCGGCGAAAAATCATAACTTTAAGAATCTGTTTCCGGATAACCGCTTCAAAACAGTTTCTGAGAAAAATACATTTAATTCGTATGACAGAATGAAACGACTGCTGATAATAATGACACTGATGCTGATAGCCATGCCTGGCCGGGCGCAGCGGATGACAATGCCGGAGGCGATAGAAACTGCTCGTGTGCAGTCGGTCGCGGCTCTGGAAGCCCGGCAGTCATTTATATCGGCATACTGGGCCTGGCGTTCATATAAGGCAAGCCGGCTGCCGTCGCTGCACTTCTATGGCGACCTGATGAACTATAACCGTTCCCTGGTCCTTCTCCAGAACTATGAAGACGGAACACTGCGGTATGCGAGTACAAATAATCTCCAAAACAGTCTGGGACTGCGTGTAAGGCAGAACGTCACCTTTACCGGCGGTGTGCTTACCGCATATTCGGATCTCTCCAGAATCGACCAGTATGGGATGAGCCGTAATCTGTCATGGTATTCGCAGCCGGTGACGCTATCCTATACTCAGCCTCTTTTCGCATACAATCAGTTCAAGTGGGACAAGCTTGTGGAGCCGAAGGAATATGAAAAAGGACGACGGGCATATATCGAGTCGATGGAGCAGATAACCATAGATGCGGTGAAAGCATATAACAATCTGATTCTCGCTCGGATGAACCATGAAATAGCACAGGCTAACTATGGCAACACTGTCCGTATGCATGACGTGGCCCGTGAACGTCTCTCGCTTGGAAGTGTGACACGTGATGAATATCTGCAGCTGGAACTCAGGATGCTGAATGACAGCATTTCCATTAACGAGACTATGGTGGCTGTACGTGATGCGCAGATGAATCTTAACTCGCTGCTTGGCTATGATGAATCGGTGACGATAGACCCTGTGCTGGCCGAAGACCTTCCCGATATCGTGATGGACTATGACATGGTTCTGGAACGCTCTCTGGAGAACTCTACATTTGACCTCGAAAATGAGATAAATATACTGAACGCACGTTCTGCGGTAGCAAAGGCCAGGGCGGACAGGGGGATATCAATGACATTGAATGCCAGGTTCGGATTGTCCAATACGGCGCCTAAGATAGATGGCGCATATCGTCATCCTCTGGACCAGGAAGTGGCTGGGCTGTCATTCAGCGTACCTGTCTTCGACTGGGGGCTGGGAAAAGGCAAGGTTCAGAAGGCTAGAGCAGCTGAAGCAGTCGTTCGTGCCCAGGTTGCTCAGTCTGAGAACGACTACCGTAGAAGTATATATACTGCTGTCGGGCAGTTCAATAATCAGCGGCGTCAGTGCGAAGTGTCACGACGGGCGAAATCCATAGCTGCCGAGAGGTATGCCCTGATGATGGACAAGTTCCGCAGCGGAAATGCCAGTGTGACCGACCTTAATACGGCCCAATCCGAAAATGATACTGCGGTGCAGAAGTATGTGACAGATATAAGTAATTATTGGATATATTATTATACACTCAGGCAATATGCCCTTTATGATTTCATTGCCGGGACTGATATTGAAATAAACCCGGAGGAAATGGTGGAAAAATAGGTTTGACGATGAAAAGAACAGGATATTGGGTGACAATGCTTGCGGCGCTGCTGATGGCAGGCTGCAAAGGCGGTGGAAATTCACTTAAAGACGGCAAGCTGGAATATGCACCGGAAGTGAACGCTGTTGAGGTAATGACATTGGGCAGAACGGACTTTCCGAGACAGATACTCTCGAATGGCAAGATGTCTGCGTCCTCACGTGCCCAGCTGAAGTTCACGGCTGCCGGTATGCTGAAAGAACTGAATGTGAGAAACGGGCAGCATGTCCGTGCCGGGCAGGTTGTTGCTGAACTTGACCGTCCAGACCTGGTGCTGGCGGTGGAATCTGCGGAACTGGCACTCGGAAAAGCCCGCCTTGACTTCTATGATGTACTTGCCGGTCAAGGTTATACGTCACGCGATACAGCATCTGTGCCGCCGGAAATTCTGTCGATGGCGAAAATGCGTTCCGGCTATGATGCTGCGGTCAATGTTCTTGAACGTTCCCGGCTAGACTTGTCCGGGACAGTTCTGAAATCGCCATTCGCCGGAACGATAGCGAATCTGACGGCCAAACGCTATGACCAGGCTCCGTCGGAAGCACTCTGTACAGTGCTGGATGATAGCTCTATGGATGTGGATTTTACGGTACTGGAATCAGAATATCCGTTTCTGTCTGATGGTATGACAGTAAAAGTGGTACCGTTTGCCGATGCCTCCAGGACATTTACAGGCCATATCACCAGCATAAATCCAGCAGTGGACAAGAACGGGCAGATTACTGTGCGTGCATCTGTGGAGAGAGCCTGTTCCCTGGTGGATGGCATGAACGTGAAAGTTACTGTCGAGAATACAATTCCGCAGCAGCTGGTGGTACCTCGGAGTGCTGTGGTGATAAGAGATAATATGGATGTGCTGTTCACATACCAGCCTGACGGCACTGCACGGTGGGTCTATGTCAATGTCCTTGCTTCTAACCGGGACTCTTTCGTGGTGGAGGCGAATAGTGACCGCGGAGCCAGGCTTTCTGAAGGCGATCTCGTAATCATATCATCTAATCTTAACCTTGCGGATGGATCCGAGGTCCGTCTGAAACATCAGGGGTAGCCTTATGCTGAGAAAACTTCTGGACCGGCCCGTCGCCGTGACGATGGCGATGCTTGTAGTGATTGTCCTGGGCATCGTGAGCATACGTCTGCTGCCGGTCTCACTCATACCAGATGTGGATATCCCGTATGTGACCATACAGGTGTCTGCTCCGGACATGTCGGCACGTGAACTTGACGAGAGTGTGCTGACCCCGCTCCGTCAGCAGCTGGTTCAGATTAATGCCATGTCAGACATGCTATGCAGTGCGAGGGACGGCTCAGGTGTGATAAAGCTGACATTCGACTATGGCTCTGATGTGGATTATCTGTTTATCGAAGTCAATGAGAAGATAGACCGCACTATGCCGTCGCTGCCACGGATTGACCGGCCCCGGGTTCTGAAAGCCAGCGCTACTGATATTCCTGCGTTCTATATCAATGTGACCCCGTCTGGACTATCTTCTGAAGCCGGCTTTCCCGGAATGAGCCGTTTCGTTCAGGATGTCATCTGCAAGCGTATAGAACAGCTTTCGGAAGTGGCTATGGTGGATGTGAGCGGATATGCGGGAGATGAGATTCTCATAATTCCGGATGCGGGCAGGCTTGCCCAGCTGGGAATTTCGCAGGCCGATTTCGAGCGTCTGGTGACATCGGCGAATATCCGCCTCGGTTCTCTGTCCATCCGGGACGGTCAATACAGATATAATGTCAAGTTCCTCTCTGAGGTGTCCGGAAAGGAGGATGTCGAGAATATATGGTTCGGGAAAGGGGAACGTGTATTTCAGCTGAAGGATATCGCATCTGTGGAGCAGCATGCTGCTCCACGTCAGGGGATTGTACGCTCGGACAGGAAAGAGGCCGTATGCCTGGCAGTTATCAAGCAGAGCGGTGCAAGGATGGCATCTCTGAAGCATTCCGTTGCAGAGCTGATGACGCAGTTCAGCACGGACTACCCTCAGGTGGAGTTCCATGTGACGCGGGACCAGACACGGCTGCTCTCATACTCTATAAATAATCTTGTGAAAAATATTGTCCTCGGAGTGGTTCTGGCCTGTCTGGTAATATTCCTGTTCATGATGGATTACAAGTCCCCGGCGCTGGTATCATTGACCATGCCGGTGGCGCTCATATCCTCGATGTCCGTGTTTTATGCCGCAGGGCTGACATTGAACATAATATCGTTGGCGGGACTCCTTCTCGGAGTCGGCATGATGGCGGACAATACTATAATACTTGTGGATAATATCACGGCGCGGTGGCAGCGGGGCGAGAATTTACGGAGGGCAGTCCTCCGTGGCACTGGGGAAGTCGCTGGGCCGATGCTGAGTTCAGTGCTCACTACATGTGCGGTATTTCTTCCGTTGGTGTTTGTCAAAGGAATGGCAGGGGCGCTGTTCTATGACCAGGCGATGTCCGTGACTATAGTGCTGCTTACATCTTATGTCGTGACTGTCACTGTGATTCCGGTGTACTACTGGTTATGGTACAGGGGACAGCCGTGCTTCCGTCCTGCGCGTTTTCTGGAGCAGCATTCCATTCATGAGCCGATGCTCCGTCTGGAGGAAACTTGTGTGAACTGGTTTATCCGGCACAGCATTGTCGCATGGGGGATACTTGTGGCTGCCGCGGCAGGAGCAGTGCTGTGCTTTGTCTATATGCCTAAGGCTCAGCTGCCGGAAATGACGTATGACGAGACTGTCATGAGCATTGACTGGAATGAACAGGTCTCTTTGGAGGAGAATGCCGCGAGGGTGTCTGGTCTGGAAAAGGCTGTTTCCGGAATTACGGAACAGGTGACATCTATGGCTGGCATTCAGCAGTTTATCCTGGGACATAGCGGAGACCTGGGGGCATCGGAGGCTTCTGTCTATATGAAATGCTCTGGAGCGGAAGCATTGGAAAAGGCCAGGAGCGCGGCTTCGGAATACATGATGGCATACCCGTCTGCAGACTGGTCGTTTGGGGTTGCCGGCAATATCTTCGAGATGGTATTCGGAAGCTCTGAACCTGCGCTCGTAGCCAGAATACGCCCAGTCTCATCTCAAGGACTGGAGTCCGGAAAACTTCAGGCGGCGCTGGCTGATATCCGTGCGGAACTGCCTTATGCACGTATCCCTGAAATACAGGAAAAAACTGATATGCTGTTTGTTGCGGATCCGGATAGAATGGCTCTCTATGATATCTCCTATTCTGATCTGGTGACGGCTCTGAAAAATGCGATGAGGCAGAACCGCCTGTTCACTATAGTGCAAGGGACGAGAACTCTTCCGGTGGTTACAGGGGCGGACAGGGTGTCGTTATGGGAGACATTGCAGAATACCTATATAAAGGA
The DNA here is from genome assembly GCA_934691625.1 of uncultured Bacteroidales bacterium. Taxonomy (GTDB): domain Bacteria; phylum Bacteroidota; class Bacteroidia; order Bacteroidales; family UBA932; genus Cryptobacteroides. The sequence goes on from CAKUTA010000003.1 coordinate 284,151, forward strand.
TATCCCTGTTTCCAGCATGATGAGACAGACTTATGTCAGGGACCTGAAGAACATTGTCTCAGGAGTTGAGGGAAACTATTATCCTCTGGAACTGGATGTGCCGCAGGACATGGTGCGCGAGACTATGTCAGCGGTCCGCAACGCACTTTCGCGGCATGATGACTTCGAAGTGTCATTCGGCGGCTCATGGTTCTCGTCCAGGGAGATGGCTGGGGAAATGACAATAATATTCCTTGTGGCGGTAATACTTCTGTATCTGATACTTGCAGCTCAGTTCGAGTCTCTTCTGCAGCCTCTCCTGATAATGTCGGAGATCGTAGTGGATGTATTCGCAAGTCTTCTTGTCCTGTGGGTGTCAGGTGTCTCGATAAATCTTATGTCGCTTATAGGACTTGTTGTCATCAGCGGTATAGTAATCAATGACTCTATACTCAAGGTCGATACGATAAATCGTCTGCGCCGGGGAGGGATGGAACTGAAACAAGCCGTGGTGGAGGCAAGCGGACGCAGGATGAAGGCGATAATAATGACATCATTGACCACAATACTGGCTGTGCTCCCTTTCCTGAATCGTGGAAACATGGGAGATGACCTTCAGTATCCTATGTCCCTCGTGATAATCGCCGGAATGACTGCTGGAACACTTGTCAGCCTGTTCGTCCTGCCGGCGCTATATTGGTCGGTATATCACCGCCGCGATTCGGGCAAAGCCGGAAGACAATGCTGATGGAGGATAGCAGATGAACAGAAGCAGGATAAGGTTTTCTCCGTTTTCGGTAATACTGGTTATGGCAGCGCTGTCGGTAATCGGCATTGCTTCATTCCGTATGCTCCGGATACAATATAAGCCTGTATCAGGAGGGCACTCCATATCGGTGTCGTACCGGATGAACGGAGCTTCGCCTGAAGTGGTGGAGGCTGAAGTGACTTCCAGAATAGAGGGTGTCCTCTCCAGTCTGGACGGGTGCTCCGGCATATCTTCCACTTCGCGTAAAGGTGCCGGCACTGTGAAGGTCTCTTTCGACAGGAAAACGGATATGGCGGCGGCACGGTTTGATGTTGCTTCTGCTATACGCAATGTCTATCCAAGTCTTCCAGAGTCGGTCACTTATCCTTCTGTCTCCCTGGATGTCAGCGGAAATAAAAGCACTCCGGCCATAACGTATCTTATAAAAGGCAGCCTGCCATCGCAGGAGCTCAGCCGTTTCGCTGAGCGGAACATCCAGGAGCCTCTTTCTCTGCTGCCTGGAGTAGACAATGTCAAAGTCGGCGGAGCCACCCCTTTCCATTGGGTGATAACATTCGATGCCGAAAAGGTATCGTCACTGGGAATCAGTGCAGATGATATCTCCGCCGCATTTTCCTGCCGGTATGACGACAGGGTGCTTGGCATGACAGAAGGCCGGACAGGGATAGAGATTATGGCTGTCCGGATTGAAATGGGTGGTGGCGAGGATTTCGGCTCCGTTCCTGTGAAGCGTATCGGTGACCGCGTGGTATATCTCCGCGATATAGCCACATGGAAATATGAAGAGTCTGTGCCGGATAGCTATTATCGTATCAACGGGCTGAATACCATTACATTATCTGTCTATGTGACAGGTGAGGCGAATCTTGTCTCCACTGCGGATGCCATACGGAGAGAAGTGTCTCAGCTTCAGGCGGAGTTCCCGAAAGAGATAACTGTCAGCATTGGCTATGATGCCTCCGAGTATGTAGCTGGGGAGCTTGACAAGATATATGTCCGCACAGGACTTTGTCTGCTTATCTTGCTCGTTTTCGTGTTCCTGGTGAACCGTTCATGGAGAAGTACACTTGTAGTGGCTCTCGCATTGACAGTGAATATCCTGATTGCAGTCGCGTTCTACGCTTTCCTGTGTATTCCTGTGCATATATATACAATGGCAGGAATAACAGTATCACTGGGCATTGTCATTGACACGACGATAGTCATGGCCGACCATTATGGCTATTACAAGAACAGAGAGGCGTTTCCTGATCTGGTGGCAGCTATACTTACGACTGTGGCTGCCCTGCTTCTGGTTCTTCTGCTTCCTGAATCGGAACGTGGGAATCTCACGGATTTTATATGGGTGATTGCCATTAACTTATGCATCTCGCTAGCCGTGGCGTTCTTCTTTATCCCTGCCATTATGGAATATCTTCCGGTATGCAGGACCTCATATTCGGCATCGCTTAGCCGACGTCGCCGTGTCATCAGATGGAACAGGCTGTATTCCAGATATATATCATGGGGAATAAGACACCGGATAGTATATATAGCTGTGTTTATGGTGGTGTTCGGGCTGCCGCTTTTTCTGATTCCGCAGCCGGAGGCTAAAGAGCAGGGAGCATTCTATGAGAAAGTCATCCGTCCTCTTCTGTCATGGCGGCCGTATGCGGATAACCGTGCCAGGATAGACAAATGGGCGGGAGCGGCATCAGGTATGTTCTATAGGGCTCTGGATCGTGCAGATTTTTATCGCGAGCCGGAAAAGAAGACACTTCATATCCATGCCGGGATGCCGGAAGGATGCTCGGTGCAGCAGCTGAATGAGGTAGTGAAGTCCATGGAAAACTATCTTGCATCATTCGATGAGATTTCAGTGTTCACTACGCGCATTGACTCCTATGACGATGCATCCATAACAGTCGAGTTCCGTCCGGAATATGAGAACACATCGTTCCCGTCAATGCTTAAATCCAATGTCACGAGCATGGCCATAAACTTCGGAGGCGCGAACTGGTCTGTCAGCGGTGTGGATGATAACTACTTTAATAACAATATAATATCTGACTATAAATCGAACTGCATCTCCATTTACGGATATAACTACAGGGAACTGTACAGCTATGCGGAGAAACTGGTGTCCCGTCTTTCTCAGTATCGCCGTGTGTCAGAGCCGGAAATAAGAAGCTCCAGATGGAATGGCCGTCCTTTGACGGAGTTTGTCCTTGACTATGATTTCGCACGTCTTGCAGCCAGAGGGGCTGACCCTTATGCCTATTACGGCGCGTTGTCCTCGCTCCTTTATGATGAGCCTATAGGGACCATACAGACGGACGGGATTTCTTCCGAAGTGGTGCTGCGTTCTTCTTCTTCCGAAACCTATGACCTGTGGCATATCCTTAACGAGCCGGTGACGGCGGATTCAGTGAAGATGGCATTGACAGATGTCGGAGGTATCAGCAAGCGGCGTACAGGTATCGACATAAAAAAGAATAATCAGTCCTATGAACTGAATGTCTGCTACGATTTTGTCGGAAATTATGATCTGGCTAAGAAAGTCACGGACGATGCAGTGAAATATATGAATGATGAGGTGCTTCCTGTAGGATATCGTGCGGAGAATCCGCATAGTGGCTGGTTTGATGTGCACAAGGAACGCTATGCATGGCTTATTGTGCTGATAGTAATTGCGGTATATGTGATGCTGGCGATGTCTTTCGAATCTGTGCGTTACCCGCTTTCCGTGATATTCATGATACCTGTTTCGTTCATCGGGCTATTCCTGGTGTTCGGGCTTTCCGACTTCCCGTTCGACCAGGGTGGCTTCGCTGCTCTGGTTATGCTCTGTGGTGTAGCTGTCAATGCCGGCATATATCTCGTGAATACATGGCTGGCAAGACTGCGCCGATATGCCCTATGCCGTGCATCTTCGGGCTGTAAGGCTAATGATTCCGGCATAATGCTTCATGCCTATGTCCGGGCATATAACCATAAGATAAATCCGATAATGCTGACAATATTGTCCACCATTATCGGACTTGTTCCGTTCCTTACTGATGGCCCTGGAGAGGTTTTCTGGTTTGACTTCGCCATAGGGACCATCTGTGGCATGGCATTCTCGGTCATTGCCATTGTCCTTATTCTTCCGGTATTCTTACTTCCTCGTGATTCTCGCTCCTAATGCATTGAGCCTCTGCTCGATATTTTCGTAGCCACGGTCTATCTGCCCTACATTGCTGATGGTGCTGGTACCCTTCGCCGACATTGCGGCAAGCAGAAGAGCGATACCAGCCCTGATATCCGGCGACAGCATATTGCCTGCACGCAGGCGGAAACGGTGGTCATGCCCGATGACTACAGCCCTGTGCGGGTCGCACAATATGATCTGGGCTCCCATCTCGATGAGCTTGTCCACGAAGAACAGGCGGCTCTCGAACATCTTCTGGTGAATCAGCACACTGCCTTTGCACTGTGTCGCCACGACCAGCATAACGCTGAGCAGGTCAGGAGTAAGGCCCGGCCATGGGGCATCTGCGATAGTCATTATCGAGCCGTCCATGAACGAATCTATTGTGTAGCTCTCCTGTGACGGAACGAAAATATCATCGCCCTGCTGCTCCAGATGAACCCCCAGCCTTCTGAAACTCTCCGGAATGATTCCGAGATTCTGCCAGGACACGTCCTTTATAGTTATGGAGCTTCTTGTCAATGCCGCCATGCCGATGAAGCTGCCCACCTCGATCATGTCCGGCAATATCCGTATCGCTGCGCCATGCAGGGCCTCTACGCCATTGACAGTAAGTAGATTGGAGCCGATGCCTTCGATGCTTGCACCCATTGCCGTCAGCAGCCGGCAGAGCTGCTGGATGTAGGGCTCGCATGCGGCATTGTATATTACGGTCTTTCCCTCTGCCAATGCCGCAGCCATGAGGATATTGGCTGTTCCTGTCACGGATGCCTCGTCCAAAAGCATATATGCACCTTTCAGCTTTCCGCAGCCTGGACTTTCCAGATAGAACGCCTTGCGCTTTTCATCATATCTATGAGCCGCTCCGAGGTTTATCATTCCCTGGATATGCGTGTCCACACGCCGTCTTCCGATGCGGTCTCCGCCAGGTTTAGGAAACCACGCATGCCCGAAACGGGCCAGCAGCGGGCCGACCACCATCACAGAACCGCGCAGAGATGCGCACTTCTTTACAAAATCCTCACTCTCAATGTATGTTGTGTCAATATCGTCCGCCTTGAATATGTAGGTGCCTTTCTCCAGGCGCTGCACCTTGACTCCCATCCCTTTCAGAAGCTCGATCAGATTCTTTACGTCCAGGATTTCAGGTATGTTGCTTATAGTGACCTTCTCTGATGTCAGCAGTACAGCGCTTATGACTTCCAGTGCCTCGTTCTTTGCACCCTGCGGAGTGATCTCCCCATGAAGCTCATGCCCTCCTTCTACTATGAATGTGCTGTTGTCCATTATTTTAAGTGCAATTATATTATTTCCGCTTCAGGAACAAGCCCGATTCCGAACTTCTCCTTTACGGAAGCTATTATGTCGTTTTTCAGGTCAATGATTTCTTCCGGCCTTGCCTTTCCAGTGGCATTGACAAGAACAAGTGGCTGCTTGCTGTAAATTCCGGCATTGCCGAAAGTCCTCCCTTTCCATCCGCACTGCTCTATCAGCCATGCCGCAGGAATCTTGATGCCGTTATCGGCCTTGTAATGAGGAACTTCGATATTTCCTGCCACGGCCTGCACGTTACGGAAAACTTCTTCCTGGACTACTGGATTCTTGAAGAAACTTCCGGCACTTCCGATTTCAGATACATCGGGAAGCTTCTCTTTCCTTATCCCGATGATGGTCTTTCTTATCAGCTCCGGGGTAAGCTTTTTAGAATCAGCCACTTCTTCGGTGGAAACTCCTAAAGCCAGGCTCAATGCCTCCAGAATATGCCCGTATCCGAGCCTCGGCCTGCGGCTTTTGCTCAATGCGAATATCACATTGGTCACTATATATCTGTCCTTCGCCTCCGGAGACTTGAACATTGAATCCCGGTAGCCGTACCTGCAGTCTTCAGCATTGAAATGAACGAACTCCTCTTCCTGGATGTCATAGCAATACACCTGACGGATGATATCGGACGCTTCTGCGCCGTATGCCCCGATGTTCTGCACTGCTGCTGCTCCTGCCTCACCCGGGATGTATGACAGGTTCTCTGTACCCCACAGGCCTTTTTCTGCACACCACTGGCAGAAGCTGTCGAATTCCACACCAGCGCCGACGGATACGATCACTTCGTCATCGGAAGTATGCAGCGGATCGTCCTCAGGCAGCTCGTAGATGAACTTGATGGCGGAATGCAGGATAGTTCCACGGAAATCCCCAGAGAAAAGGAGGTTGCTTCCTCCGCCGATATGCTTTACAGGTCCGGGAAGATTCCCGAAGTCAATGTCAATGAGGTCCGCGACAGAATCATATTCGATGAACGACTTGCACCTGACTTTCATCCTGAATGTATTGTATGCCGTAAGATCCTGATTTATTGTTTTTCTGATCATTCGTAAACAGGCCATAAGAACCAGGATGATTCCTGGTATGACCAGGAAGATCAATGCTGGCTATAAAACAACTTCTAAATACAAACATAGCAAGAATATGTTGAACTAAAAAATGTCAGGAGATCTCAATCCTGAGCGATACCTGATGCCCGGCATCGTCCACTGCTGTGATGCTGTGCCAGCCTGGCTCTGGACTGATGCGCATCTGGTGGATGAACCTTGTCTCGCCAAGATATTCCTGGTCAAGATGCCAGTACACGGTGGAGTTCCTGTCATGGTGCGCCAGGTTAAGCACTATTGCGCCTGGTGAGCCGTCAAGCTGCGTAGGCAATGTTATCCTGCTGCCGTTCTCAGGATAGATGAACTCCATGACAGGCGTGGAGCCATTGCGCTCATTGCCTGATGCCGCGTCATATTCAGGATGCCTCTGCCTATAGAACCACTCCATTGCCGGGGTGAGCCTGAACACGCTCTGCCCATTCTCCAGATGATGGTATGGACATGCCCTGGCCTCGAGTGAGGCTGACGGGAGCAGGAGCGTGTCCTTTTTCGTGCAATATGGTCCTGCCAGCCATCCGGAAAGCTTGCATGTCTCCAGATACCGTGTGCTGGAGGAAAGCACCGGCGCTGCGAACCATGATGTCGAGCCTGCTGGGAGCAGATTGAATATCTCGAACATGACAGGTCCGGCTGTCCTGGCGCCGAGCAGTCCTGGCGCCCCGGCCCCGGAAGCGTTGCCGGCCCAGACACCTACGGCATAGCCAGGAGTCACCCCGACAGCCCAGGCATCCCTGTATCCATAGCTGGTCCCTGTCTTCCATGCAATCTTTTTCACAGAGCGTATCAGATGCCAGTCTATTTCATCTGGCCTGTTTACATCCTTCAGCGCATCGAGAGTATAGTATATCGCTGTCTTGTCATCATGCTGAATCTCTGAACCTTTTATATATTCCGCCGCCATCCCGGCATAAGCCGCCGTCATCTCATCCAGCCGGCATTCTCCTCCTCCGAGAATCAGCGAAAGCCCATAGTCGGAAGCGCTTCTTGTCAATGTCGTCAGCCCCCGCTCTTTCAGGTCCTCCTGGAACTTCTGCACTCCGAAATCTTTCAGAAGATGGACAGACGGCACATTCAGTGAACGGCTCAATGCTTCCGCAGCATGGACAGCACCTTCATACGTCATGTCATAGTTCTGAGGCGCAAAGCCATTGATATTCACTGGGGTATCTGCAATCAATGAATATGGCAATATAGTCCCGTCCCCGATAGCGTCGCAATATAGAAATGGCTTCAGGATGCTTCCGGAGCTGCGTGGAGACCTCGCCACATCCACATTGCTGCCCTGCCGCCTTCTTTCCGGTGCAGCATTGCCGCAATACGCGAGAACTTCTCCTGACGAGACGTCTATGACGACCGCAGCCATGTCGGCGATTCCCTCCTGCGCAAGCTCGCCGCTGCGTCTGCGCAGAATCTCCTCGACTCTCCGCTGCAGATCAATGTCAATGCTTGTGCGTATGTAGCTTCCTGCGCTTATATCCCTGTCTTCCGGAGTGTGGTCAAGAACTGCGGAGAAAAACTTTCCTCTGCCCTGGCAGCCCTGAGTGAATCCGTCAATGAGATGTGATGCATAGGAGGGGAGGGGGAGAGGCTCTGATGGCAGTGGCTCTGAACATGATGCCTCGAAGTCTTCTTCCGTAATGTATCCACGGTCTTTCAGCTTGCCAAGCAGCCTGTTCCTCTTCGCCAGGAGCTTTTCCCTGTTCTTTTCAAGACGGATGCTTGACGGGGAATTCGGAAGGACAGCAAGAGTCGCAGCCTCTCCCCATGAGAGTTCAGTGGCAGGTCTTCCGAAATACCTCCATGCCGCAGCATCAAGCCCCACGACATTGCCTCCGAATGGCGCATTGGCGGCATAAAGCTCCAGAATCTCATCCTTGGAGCAGCGCAGCTCCAGCCTTGTGGCAAGCACGGCCTCGATAAGCTTCTGCCTGACAGTGCGTTCCCTTTTGCGGGACATGCGTATCACCTGCATCGTCAATGTGCTTCCTCCTCGTGTGGTATGCCCGGCCTTCATGTTTGCGATGAAAGCCTTGCATATTGACACTGGATTGACTCCCGGATGCCATCTGAACCACCTGTCCTCGAATTCAACTACTGCGAGGAGATACTTCTGACGCCCATTGCCTGTTTCCTTTTGCGAGCGGGAATCCTGTCTATGCCTGTACAGCCCCGGTTCTGAACCTGGAACGCTGAATCTCCATTCTCCGTGCGTTGAGATCCTGGCTCCCAGCAGCTCACCGTTCCTGTCCACGGCGACCGTCGAATAACTTGCTCCCTTGAACAGGTCCCCGGGCAGACAGAATATGTACCATATAAGCAAAGCCGCCAGTATCACAGGCAGCCAGCGGCTCCAATGTCTTTTGAAAATCATCACCTCGTGACCTCGGCTGTCCCGGAAGCTGTGCATGCGAAGACAGCAGGATTGTACATTGCCTCGCATGTCACAGACGGCAGTACAAACTTGCCTTCATAAGCTGCACGTAGCCTTACACGGAACTCCTTGTATGTTCCTCCTGGCAGACTGAAATAGAATACATTGCGGTCATCGCGGATGTCCAGGTAATCATACTTCCCTGCAGACGGGATATCCTGGCCTGTGATTCTCTCATTGATTATCTCCCATCCGGACGGAATCATCTCAGTCAGAGCCATGTTGCTGTAGTCATCAGACAGGCTCCGGTTAGCCACCCTGATGACAGCAGTGAATTCGCTTCCCTGTCTCATGGATTCCGTGGACAGTGATGCTCCATCTGACCCGATATATCTGACGTTCAAGGATATACCTGAAGCTTTGGCCTTTACGGCTTCCCCTGGTGCCGCCTTTGCGACTGTCGTCATTCTGGCATATACCGGACCTGCGGATGTGTTCTGTACGCGGACCTCGCCTTTGCTGGTGTCAAGTGCCGTGTCAGCCGCACCCTGACATGAGAGGCTTCTGGAGAGTGAGCCTGCCTCGCTGATATTTACGGAGATTTCTCCGCCTGTCAGATTCTTTGCCATCAGACGCATTGCCCTGGCCAGGAATGCGGATTCCTGTGTTGACATCGACCATGGCGTCAGCTCCTCTTTGCTTCCTGCCATTTCGCGGGCATATGCTGCAGCCCCCTGGATATTTCCGGTCTGCAGCATTGCCTCCAGGGCTATCGTCTTGTCACGCAGCGGAGTACCATAAGTCTGCATGTTCGGTTTCCATTCAGCAGGCGCGTCTGCAGCCTTGCCCAGGATTTCTGCACCGGCAGCCTTCTTGCCGCAGAGGGAATATGCCGAGGCGAGCATCATGGATGCCTGCCAGGACATGTTGCCGCCCTCTTTCATTCTGTTCATCGCAGCCTCGTCCGCGTTATTTGCCAATGCCAGCGTATATAGCCTATATGCCTGGGTGAGATCGCTCAACGCATAGACTTTGGCTGTCCTGTAGTTCTGGACACAGCGTTTCTGGAACTTTGTCCAGGTCCCGCGGACTCCGCTGTTCACTTCATATCCTTCCGCTGCCGCGGCTGTCATGAATTCTCCGGCCATGGAAGTTACCCATTCATCAGAATGTGTCTCACCTGGCCAGTAGGCGAACCCTCCGTCAGGCAGCTGACGCGAATACAGTTCAGAAAGCAGCTCAGGAATCATTGCCTTTGCCTTGGCGGCATTGACCTCCGAAAGCATAGAGATAGAATATATGAGGCTGAGCCCTTTCGCCGAAATCTGCTCCGTGCAGGAGTGCGGATAGATTCTCATGTAGCTGAACAGGGAATTCCATCCGATTGACGGATAACCGCTTATCTCTATCCATGCTGATTCCCCGTCTTCTGTCCTGAACGGCTTGTATCTGAATGTCCGGCTCTCACCTCTACCTATCATTGCAGCACTTGTGGAAGTTATACGCGGAGAAGGATTCCTTACCTCCAGGCTTATGGTTTCCGTCATCTTGTGCCCGTTGCCATTCGCGGATATGGTAACTCTGGCCTGTCCCTCATTTCCTGCAATGAGAGAGAACCTTGCCATTTTGTCACCCTTGCCGCTGAACTCCACAGTCTTTGATGAAGCCCCGTCTATGGACAGTGAACCCTCACATCGTACTGATACATTGACCTTACCGATTCCGTCCTCCATCACGAAGACATTTACAGGGAGCGTGATCTTTTCTTCGCATCCTGCGAAACGCGGAAGCGTAGGGAGAATCATGACAGGTGATGTCACCGCCGAGGTTTTCTCTGCATTGCCGTAGGCGCCGTCATATCCTGCCACGACCATTGTCCTGACGCTTCCGACATACATCGGCAGCGTTATCCTATGGCTTTGGGAGCCTGATTTCAATGTGAATGGCCCCAGAACCTTGACAACAGGATTGAACCGGTTGTCTTTCTTGGCACCCTTTATCAGCCCCTCGTCTCCTCCGATGCTGAACATTGCCGACAATGCGCCTCCGGCAGACCCGAATACGTCATTGTACATATCCCATGTCCTGACGCCTAGGGCTTCCCTGCGGTACATGAAGTTCCACGGGTCCGGTGTCCTGAATGCTGTAAGATCCAGAAGCCCCTCATCCACGAGGGCAAGAGTATATGTCATGGCCTTGCCGTTCTTCTCGCTTACTTTTATCGTGAACGGCTCTTCAGGGTGCAGCTTGTCAGGCATGGATATAACCGGCTCAAGGTGTGACGATGCATTCTCCACCATGACCGGCTGTACACCGTACATCCTGAGCGGCAGGTCGTTGGATGAATTTCTGTACGGCTGTACCAATGTTATGTGCATATAGAAGTTCGGCGCCATGTCGCCGCTTACCTTTATTTTATAAGGGGTGTCCTTGCTGCCTGATGTTCTGACCCACTCTCCGGCAAGCACCTTGCCGCCTTTCTCGATGGAAACCAGTGCCAGTCCCTTTTCTGCGGCAGGGATATATACGGTGGCGGTTTCTCCTGCCTTGTATTTCTTCTTATCGGTCGAGAAACTGAGCATTGCAGGCGCGTCTGGGTCGCTTCTGTCGGAACGTCCACGGTATGCCGGCCAGTCCGCATAGACGATACCTCCTGTCGCATGTCCGCTGTCCAAGTCTTTCACGTATATGAGGTAGCGTCCCCAGGCATTGTCATTTACATTGAACGGGATGCTCATCTCGCCGTTGCCGGATGTCAATATTCCGGAGCTGACGGCACTTGCTGCTGAAGCATTGACGTATGAATCCAGCGGCTCTTGCCGTGACTCCCACCACCAGCTCCATTTCAGCTTGAATACTCTCCATTCCAGCCTGTGTCCGCTGACTCTTTTTCCTTCGGCATCGACCGCGACGACGGGTATGTTGTGCGTCTTGCCTGTTTCGAGGTAGCTGTCTCCTGACGGCAGGCGTATTCCTGCGTAGGCGCTGAAAGGCGAGAAGGGCATTGTCAATGCTGTATAGCTCTCGTCGCCTCCGTCTTCTGCCACGGAGCAGAGAATGCTGGCAGAGAGCATGCCTGGAGCCATGTCAGCCTTCGGCAATGTTATCGCCGCAGAGGCTTTTCCTTCCGCATCAAGCCTGGTGCTGACCAGCTCTGTGGAGGATGATTCGAATCTGGATGCAGGATCTCTGAATGTATATCCGTCATATCCATTGAAGTCAGGGTGCCCTGGATTAAGTGTCATTGTTATTCTGGCCGGCAGTCCTGATGCCGCAGGGCCTGTAAGCCAGTTCGCAGATATCCCTGCGCTTGTCCTGGTGCCGCTCCGTAGTATCCCTTTTCCGAGACTGACATTGACCTTCAGCCTGTTAGGCTTTATGGTCTCGATTCGCAGAGCCTTATGGAATGTGGCTCCTCCTACTTTTACGTAGGCATTCCAGAGTCCGGTAGGGCTATCCGGCCCTGTCGGAATGTCGAATGTGTAGAAGCCGTTTACCGCATTGCGGCAGGTCTTTCTGGCAAAGAACTGCCCCTGAGGAGTATATATGTCTATTGATGCCGGGTGCGAATCAGGAATCCTGTCTTCGCTGTGCAGGATCATTTCCAGATGCAGAGTGTCACCGGGCCTCCATATCCCGCGCTCGCCATAGATGAAGCCTTTAAGCCCTTTCTGCAAAGTCTCGCCGCCGGTATCGAACCGGCTCAGCGACTTTTCCGAGCCGTCGGTGATCTTCAGGTACGTTATGGAGTCGCCTTTCTTTATCGTGGTGATGAACGGTCTTCCGCTGACCTCAATTTCAGTCACGCCGTCGCTGTTGCTCTTCCCTTTTCCTATGAGCTGCAGCTGGTAGCTGTATATCTTGATTTCTGCTCCTGATACAGGCTCTGCAGACAGAATGTCGCTCACGGCAATCCACACCTGCTTTCCTCCGCTGTATTTCGCGATGGCTCCGATCTCGGATGCCATGAGATTCCTTTCAGGGTAATCGTAGTCCATGTAATATGATGGAGTAAGCGGATTGTTCCTGTCCTGCCATCTGTATTCCGACCAGTCGTAGCTGCTGTCGTAGAAATAAGGCGCAGGCTGGTCCCAGACGGCACTTTCCTCTTCGGTCAATGTTCCCGCCGAGGTGCTGACCAGTCCGGATGAGCCTGTTCTCTTCATACCTTTATTATATATATAGTATTCAGGGCGGAATGTTATCCGCATCCTGTATATAGCGCCTGGTTCCTTCCTGAACAGATTGTCAAGCCCGACCGTGAATGTGTGTACCTTTGTCAGGTCCAGGGAAGGGTTGCTGTCCAGCCTCATGCATGTCTTGTAGATAAGCTTTCCAGAACGGCGCAGTCCTGAATTGCCCTGCAGATCGTTCTCCTGCAGGAACATCAGGATATTGCTCGGGTAGATTTTTATGATGCTGATATCTACGGCGTTGAGATTCACCGCATTGAACGGCATGACTATCTTGTCCGTGCAGGGCATGATATTCCCCTTGACAGGAAAATATACTTCCGGTCTAGGTGTGCCTGCATTGAACACCCGAATCCAGCTGTCTCCCAGTGGCTTGCCTTCCATGTCCCTTATAGCACCATCTATCTTCAGTGTTAAAGATGCATCTCCGCATGGCTCATAATAGAGACGGAGGACATTGTCATTGATCTTTTCTGATGAGCTCACAGTGGCAGGTGGCTCATAAGAGTCGTCCGAGGCGGCTGAAATCACGGCAAGCCCTGCCATGCTCATCGTCCTGTTAAGCGGCTCTGAAAATGTGACATCAATGTACTTGTCATCTCCTTCGGACATTCTGGCACCGATCACGGAAAATTGCCCTTTTGCCGGAATGTCAATATTGAGGTTATCGCAGGCCTGAAAACCTGTCTTTCCAGGTTTGAACTTGACTGTCAATGTCTTTGCCTCTGTCCCTCTTTCGAGGCCTGATGCAGTGAATGAATATTGTCTGCTGGAGGTTCTCTTCACATCGAAGCTGGCGCCTTTTCCGCTCCAGCTGAAATCCAGGATCTCCTCGGGACTGCTTATGTCAATGTCTTCGCTGAATGTCAATGTCCCTGTGACTGTGGCCTTGTCCGGATACTGGCTGCCTACAGACAGCGCCGTTTCCTCGAGGATTGCCTCTTTCCATGCGCTCATAAAGCTGAAAGTGAACTCCTTATGCTTTCGGTCGGTGCTCATGGCATCTCCGAGCCTGAATGTGCACTTGTAGCTCTTGCCAGGTTTCATTGCCCCGTCTGAAGGCGTGAACTCGATTCTTTGCGGGCTTGTCCATCTGGCAGTGCCGTCAAGGGCAGGCGAGAACTTGAACAGGCGTGAGGCTGCCGCATTGTCAGGATTGTCGGCAGGAGCTGCCAGTTCTATGACAATGCCGTCGTTTCCAGTGACAATGCCTCCGGTGTAGGCTTCTATATATTCTGCAAAGCTGCTGTCCGGTGATTTTCCGATGTTTCCGCATCCGTACAGGATGAATGCTGAAATCGCAATGGAAATGAAATTTCTGGTTATGCTGCTGTGGCGCATGGCGTAATTATTTAGTTCTCAGATTGTAAATATAGCATATTTATCCGGGACTGCAACGTTTTCCTGTGAAACTGCTCTGGAAACTGACAATTTGTCACATGACTGCTGATGGCACGGCTGTTGATTTGCTTATGACGGTTTCCGTAGTGGAAGCTGACATTGAATAAAACATTAAAATTATAGAATTATGATCAGACCATTAGCAGACAGAGTTGTTATCGAGCCTAAAGAGGCCGAGACAAAGACAGCTGCAGGACTTTATATTCCTGATACAGCCAAGGAAAAACCTCAGCAGGGTAAGGTTGTCGCTTGCGGACCGGGCAAGAAAGACGAGCCTATGGAAGTCAAGGTAGGGGACGATGTCCTTTACGGCAAGTATTCAGGGACAGAGGTTACTGTAGAGGATAAGAAATATCTTATCGTCCGTCAGTCAGACATTATGGCAATATTATAATTGATAGGAGATTTACATTATGGCAAAAGATATTAGATTCGACGTTGATGTACGCGCAAAGATGAAAGAGGGCGCAGATGCTCTTGCTGACGCGGTTAAGGTGACACTTGGTCCTAAAGGACGTAATGTTGTCATTGATAAGAAATTCGGAGCTCCTCAGGTGACAAAGGACGGTGTTACTGTCGCCAAAGAGGTTGAATTGAAGGACAGGTTCGCCAATATGGGCGCACAGATGGTCAAGGAAGTTGCTTCCAAGACTAACGAGCAAGCCGGTGACGGTACCACTACCGCTACTGTTCTTGCACAGGCCATCATCAATGTAGGTCTGAAGAATGTTACCGCTGGTGCCAGCCCTATGG
This sequence comes from uncultured Bacteroidales bacterium, assembly GCA_934691625.1. Lineage (GTDB taxonomy): Bacteria > Bacteroidota > Bacteroidia > Bacteroidales > UBA932 > Cryptobacteroides. Next base: position 299,215 of record CAKUTA010000003.1, read on the forward strand.
ACCTGAAGAAAGGTATCGACAAGGCGGTCGCTGCTGTTGTAGCAGAGCTAAGGGCTCATAGCCAGGAAGTCGGTGAGGACTATTCAAAGATAGAGCAGGTAGGTACTGTATCTGCAAACAACGATGCCACGATAGGCAAGCTTATCGCAGATGCAATGTCCAAGGTCAAGAAGGACGGTGTGATCACTGTTGAGGAGGCTAAAGGTACCGAGACAGAGGTTAAGGTCGTTGAGGGTATGCAGTTCGACAGAGGATATATCTCTCCATATTTCATGACCGATTCTGACAAGATGGAGGCAAGGCTTGACAGCCCGTATGTCCTTATTACAGACAAGAAGATTTCTACAATGAAGGATCTGCTTCCTATCCTCGAGCCTATCGCAAGGGATGGCAAGTCACTTCTCATCATTGCAGAGGATGTTGATGGCGAAGCTCTTACTACATTGGTAGTCAACAGACTCCGTGGCACCATCAAAGTCGCTGCTGTAAAGGCTCCAGGTTTCGGTGACCGTCGTAAGGAGATGCTTCAGGATATCGCTACCCTTACAGGTGCGACCCTAGTTTCAGAGGAAAGAGGCTTTACCCTTGAGAACACCACTCCTGAAATGCTTGGAAAGGCAGAGAAGGTCACTATCACCAAGGAGAACACCACTATCGTTGGCGGTGCAGGCAATAAGGATGACATTGCAGAGCGTGTAGAGCTTATCAGGAAGCAGATTGCAGCATCTACTTCAGACTATGACAAGGAAAAACTTCAGGAGCGTCTCGGAAAGCTCGCCGGCGGTGTCGCTGTCCTTTATGTAGGTGCCACTACCGAGGTCGAGATGAAAGAGAAGAAGGATCGTGTGGAAGATGCGCTTAATGCTACCCGCGCAGCAGTCGAGGAAGGTTATCTTCCTGGTGGCGGTGTCGCATATATCCGTGCAGCTGAGGCTCTTAAGGACCTTAAGGGCGAGAACGAGGACGAGACTACCGGTATCCACATCGTTGCACGTGCAATCGAGGAGCCTCTCCGTCAGATTGCCAGGAATGCAGGTGTTGACGGCAGCGTGATTATCCAGAAAATCCGTGAAGGCAAAGGTGACTTCGGTTACAATGCACGTACAGATGAGTATGTGAACATGTTCGAGGCTGGTGTCATCGACCCTACCAAGGTCAGCCGTGTTGCACTTGAAAATGCAGCTTCTGTAGCTGGAATGTTCCTTACCACGGAGTGCGGTATCGTCGATATCCCGGAACCGGCTCCAGCAGCTCCTGCAATGCCAGAAGGCGGCATGATGTAGTCTGTGGAATGTAAATAGCTGCGGCACAGCCGCTTGACTGAAATCCTGCTCCATGATTCATGGAACAGGTTTTTTTGTTTTATCGGAGCCATGCACTTTAGGCTTGCAAGCCATATTTTTACACAAGTACCCGAGCGCGTGTATTTTAAATGATATTTTATATATTTGCACAAATTTGTAAAATTACACTTTAAATAACATGGATAAGCAACTTCTGAAACAAATTATTCTAGACAATCGGAAAGATGTGGAAAACTATGTGGTGATACCACGGAAAATTTATATTCCAGAGTTTTCTTGTCTTGTTTTTGTCGGTGTCCGGCGTGCGGGAAAATCTTTTCTGTTATATCAGAAAATGCAGGAAATGCTTCGTTCCGGAAAGACTTGGGATGAAATGCTGTATCTTAATTTCGAGGATGAAAGAATCGATAAGTTTATAGTTGATGATTTCAACTTGATTCTTGAATGTCAGGCAGAATTGTCTGACAAGAAACCTGCATTGTTTCTAGATGAAATTCAGAATGTTGACGGATGGGAGAAATTTGCCCGGAGGCTTGCGGACAAAAAGTATAGTGTTTATATCACAGGTAGCAATGCGAAGATGTTGTCAAAGGACATAATGGGTAAATTAGGAGGACGCTATCTTTCTGTTGAGGTCTATCCTTTCAGCTTTCAGGAGTATCTTGATGCGGAAAACATACTATATGATTCCAATTCTATTACGGCTACAGGCGGTCGGGCGAAAATATTCAGGGCTTACGATGACTATTTTCATTGGGGCGGGATGCCGGAGAGTATAGGCCTGGATGTGAAACGGAATTATCTGGGCAGTGCTTTTCAGAAAATCTATCTTGGAGACATTTGTGCGAGGAATAAGATTTCTAATTCAAATTTGTTGCGTCTGATGCTCAAGAAAATGGCAGAAAGCGTGATGCAGCCAATTTCATATACAAGAATTGCCAGTGTCTTATCGGGCGCAGGGGAAAGAATAAGTATCCCTACTGTGAGCTCATATATTGAGGATTGCAAAGACTCCTGGCTGCTTCTACGTTTGCGTAATATCGCCTCACCGTTTTCAGAAAAGCAGACTGTCTGTAAGTATTATTTTATAGATAACGGTATCCTTAACTTATTTCTTATAAATGCGGATACGCTTTTGTTTGAGAATATGGTCGCTCTTGCCCTTTTCCGTAAGTATGGGTGTGATATGGATAATGACAGGGTCTTTTTCTATAGAGATAAAATTGAAGTGGATTTCTACATTCCTGAGGACGAAATCGCGATTCAGGCATCGTTTTCAATTAGAAAAAGCTCTGAAACTTGTGATAGGGAAGTCAATGCACTTACGAAACTTTCAAAGGTCAAATCATGTAGGCAGCGCATGATAATCACGTATGATGAAGAATCTGTTGTCAAAGATGAATATGGAGATATCGAAATAATTCCATATTGGAAATGGGTGATGCATGAGAAATTTTAGAAGCTGTTTTAAAACGATTAAAAAGTTGTTTGAGGTAAAATTCCTTCATTTTCTTCCCGCGTTTTCAGGTCAGATAAGCACCGCTATCTTCCCCGAATTCTCGGTCGAACATGAAGTTTTTTCCTCTCAAACCTTCAGATAATAATTTCAAAACAGCTTCTAAACCGATGTCTGAATTACTCCATCACGCATTCGTTATATTGGTTTTCTAATATATGAGACAAGCAACAAAAATAATGAAAATCCATATAACAGGAGCCTTGCCTTATTGCCCGAAAAAGCATACCTTTGAAAATAGAGAAACTTTTATGGCCACATGATTTACGACTATTGCTGCTCGCAGGACGGACACGGGCTGGAGATTCCAGGATTCTCCGTTGTATTTATCCAGACATTCAGCATAAGGCAGGAAAAGCAGTTCTTTATTCCTCCATACTGTAACAGGCAGCTTCCTGGAGATGAGGACTATGTATTCCATGCTGATTCCTTTGTGTATGAAGAAAAGGCGGATGCATTGTCATTGCCGATTGCCCCTATGGGCAGAAGTATTGAAAAACAGATATTTGTCCTAGGAAATAAGGATAAAGAGCCGGACGAGAAGAACGTAAGGAGATTTTCGCTGCGTGGATTTGACTTCGAGATGCAGATAAAGCCTGAAGAAGACGAGATCGAGCCGAGGCTGCTGCGGTGTCATGTCAATGTCGAGATGTCATTGTTCTTCGGGAATACCGTCTCCATAACATACAGGTTCCTGTTCAATGGACATTCAGGAACACTTTCCAGCCCTGTGTGCATTGACCATATAATTGCATTGCTGTCAACATACCTTGGCGCGGAGTACTGGAGCCGGGATGTGGACGATAACTGCAGCCGGGATGAATCAAGAACCAATATCAACCTGGCATCGGACTTCAAGGTGAGCGGATTGTTTTTCGACGAGAGCGGAAATCCTCTCGCAGATGGTATATGCATACCTATGCATAGTGATGAACGCGGATTCGGAAAAATTGCGGTCCGATACAAGAGGTTCATATACGGATGGTGCACCAGGCTGCGCAAATCTCTGACAGGAGAGGAAAAGGCGATGTTCAAGAAGCTGATGAAGCAGAATGCCATCAGCATTGCTAATGACTCAAGATATGCAATGGTCGATCTATGGGAAGATATCCGGCACCCGCTTCCAGACGGCACGGATCTTTTCAGCGGCAGCCGGGAGGGAAGGCTTACAGAAGCACAGATAGTAAATCATATACGGGATTTTCACAAGCCTGAACTGATAGGGCTTATGACATTGTATCCTGGAGAATGGCCATATAGGGATGCTGCGGCCTATGATGAGGTCTGTGGCGAGAACATTGCGATAGATACGGATGACCTTGTTCTGGTGAACAGCAGCATGTGCATGGTGCTCGGTACATACGGCCGACGCGGTGATGGCATGGAAACGACGGGAAGTGTGGAGAAGAAGGGAGTCAACTGGGCTGAACACCTGAAGGAAAGAGCAAGGTATCATGTGTCGTGGCCGGAATACCTGCTTATTCTTCAGATGGTTCTGGCGAAGAAACATGTTATCGGGAGGGCAAATGAAGAACTCATTGATGCCACTTTGTCTGCGTCAAGCAAGTCTTCATTTGATCTCATCGGTCGCAATGCAGAGCTCAGCATGCGCCTTTCCCGTATGGTGCTGCAGCTTGATGTCGTGAAATATTCCAAGTTCGTGTCGCATAAGGTCATGTTCGACCGTACCACCAGGCGGCTGAATCTTGACAATGACCTTGACCGTCTTAATGATATGATGTCAATGGTGGACAATAGTCTGCATAACCTTAGTGATTTCAAGTCGATGAAGTCGGACTTTGTGCTGAACTTCATATTGGCAATAATTTCAGTGGCATCGACCTTCGAACTGTTTTTTCAGAAGTCAGAAATGCCGTTCCTCACCTATTTCGGATTCCGGTCCAGCCGTCTCGCGGCTGTGGTTGTAGCTGTCGTGGCTTGTGTTACTATATTTGGAATTCTTCTGGTGCTTTCAAGGACATTCAGGAAGATTGTCAAACGTGTGAAAGATCTCCTTTTCTGATATTGAGACACATTATAATGATATAAGATATGGACGATGTTTATATAAAGAGGGCTGCATTGGATGACAAGGACTCGTTGGCAGATCTGTTCTATAGCCATCTGTCAGGCAATACAGAATATATTTCTCATGGCGAGATGCAGATGGGGATAGGTCATCTCGTTCTGGACGGGGATAAGTATGTGCCTCAGGTGGATGCGGACAGCCGTCACATCTGGCTGACGTATATAGTAGAGCACATGACTGATGACGACATGGCAGTATATAAGGCAGAGTCTTCGGATGGAGAGCTGCTCGGATTCTGTGTGCTGGAGACTGGCGAGGATGGAGGAGCACCTTTCGGCATATTGTGTGATATTCTTGTCAATGCTGATGCTCGCGGATGTGGTGTTGGAGGACGCTTGTTCGCTGCAGCGGAAGAATGGTTCAGGCAGAGAAATCTTAAAGATGTCTATCTCGAATCCGGAAAGAACAATCACAATGCTCATGAATTTTTCATTAGGCGTGGCTTTATAAAGGTGTCGGAAGTATATTTTAAGGGGAAGGAGTGAAATTTTTTCATCTTCTTCCCGGATCTTCGGGCCAGATAGGTTTCGCTGTCTTCCCCGAATCCTCTGCCGGACCTGAAGTCTGCTATCTCAAACATTCAGAGTTATTAATTTTCCATGTTTTTTCTTAATGTATGGTCAATGCTGTGAATATTAGCGGTTTATGGTATCGTATAAACTGGATATCCTGTGTTGGGATAGCTTGAAAATGCTATTTTTGGTTTTGTTTTGCAGCGCTTAACGTAGTGTGTACTAGTTGTTTTAAACGTCTTACGTCCCTATATGCGTGTTTTCCGTGCGAATTCCGCATGTTGCCGAAAAATTTTTTCATGAGGGG
>CAKUTA010000004.1 GCA_934691625.1 uncultured Bacteroidales bacterium
GCCCCAAATCGCCAACTCAGCGGTCTGGAGCCTTGAATTATCCTTGTTTCTACTAAATCAAAGTGTCAAAGACAGGATATTATATGCAAAATACGGATCTGTCTTCCTCCACAGCTCAACCGCAGCCTTGTCAGCAGCAGGAATTGTAACATCGTTATACTGATATTCATCCTTAAGTCTGCCAAAACCGTGTCCGCCGCCTTCGTGAACGACAATGTTCCTGAACGTGGAGCCCACAGGGCATATTGACACGGACCTTCCCGTCTGCTCCATCCAGCACGTGCCGGCATAGACATTAAGGTTTACAAGCATCAGTATCGTAGTGTTCTGCAGCTCGGCATCTGTGACACCAGGGATCTTCTTTGCATAAGAGTAAGCCTTGTCCATGTCGCATGAAACAGCTGTACTGTTACCGCCATCAAGGGTAGTGCTGAATGCCGTATTTCTTGTCTGCGCCTTGCAGTCCACCATATCGGTCTTGACTGTAGCCCCGCTCTCCTGCGAATACACGGCCATGACAGTAACACGGAAATAGTTCCGGTATGTAGCAAAAGGCTCCAGACCGAAGAAAGCATCGACCGCCGTGGCTACATCCTTATCGAACTTGCCCTCCTCGGAATAGTCATCCTTCGTATATCCGTCACCCATTATGATAAGATGAACCGGAGCAGGTGCTCCTGCCGATTCAGTCTGGTATCTCAGGATATCGCCATCCGCGTAAGCTCCGCCGTCACCGGTGATGAAAGACCTGGTCTCGCTCTCGGCCTCTCCCCCGAAATCATCAAGGCACTTTACTTTCCATACATATCGTGTACTCTTTTCCAGAAGGTCGGAAGGCTTGTATGACGTAGAGGAAGAAGGATATGAAGTCCACGTAGTTCCGTTATCACGGGAAAGCATAAGACAATACTTGACCTCATCACCATCAGGATCGGAAGCCGCTTTCCACGAAAATGTCCCATTTGTCTTGACACCGGTGGAACCATTTTCAGGAAGCAGAAGCTGCGGAGCTTCAGGATTCTTGTTAGGCATATCCTGGCTCACAGCGACCATTGAGAATGTCGCTCCGTAACTGACAGTCAGAAACTGTTTTCCTCGAGGGGTACGGTCCGTGAAAGGAGCAGCGCTGACAGTGACTTCAGTCTCTCCGGCAGTTCCCTTGTCAGGAGAAACCTTGCACCATGATGCCGCAGCAGGAACGGTTATCGTCCAGTCATACTTCGACGTCACTGTAATGGTCTGCGGAGTCCCCTGCTGATCCAGCACGATGTTATACGAGCTGATGGTAAAGTCAATGCCTTCCTGACTGACCGCAATCTCGCAAATATTTCCAGAGCCGCTGACCGTGACAACGCCGTTCCTTTCAAGACCGTCATTCTGGCGTGCCGTAATAGAAAGGACAGCGTTTCCGTCCCCGCTTGACGGCGAACAGATTATCCAGTCGCTGTCGGAAGATGCCGTCCAGGAGCAGCTGGCTGTCACATTCACCGTCTGCTTCTGCTCTGACGACTTGAATTCAAGGCTGCTGCTTGACACCTTGATACTGCTTTCCTTGCTGCAGGCAGTGATGCCGGCAGCAAGGAATACAAATGCAATTGTTTTCAGTAACTTTATCATCATTCTGAATAAGTAAGTTCCGTATTATCCTTCACCTCATCATACAGATACAGGTAGTTGCCGGTATCTGACGAGTGGGCAGAGTAATCAAAAGCAGAAATGTCCTTCAACAGACCGTCTTCATCAAAGGTCACGACAATAGGTGAACTGCCCTTGCCGCTTCCCCAGAACACCATGCTCTTGCTCTCATCCTTTCCATAATGATAGAACGGAGTTCCGAATGCACTGTAGTCCTGGAGTGCACCTCTATAGTACCATGAGCCGTCAAAAGTTATTGTCCGGTTCTCGTAATCGACAACACCTTTAAGCAGCGGCATTATAGTGGATCCTGAAGCTCCGATAACATCCTTTCCAAGGTTGAACCAGTCGGCTGCCATCGTGACTACGGATGCTGTGCTGCACGAGAATGTGATGACAAAGCTGTTCTTGACAGCATTGATATTATAATTCCCGAGCTTCAGATCTGCAGCTGCGTATTTGTAGTCCTCCGGCTCCAGCTCGAATGCGGCATTGACATTGCCCCACTCATCATATACGGCACCGCGGTCCAGCTTGATATCGAAAATCGCCTTAGGGGCATGAGGAAGCTTGACTCTCACGGTTCTCTTGTCTTCAGCCACGTCATAGTCTGCATAAGCATATTCCTTTCCGCCATTATCCTTATAAACAACGCTGACAGTATTCGAGAGATGAGTGTTCTTATATATATCGAACGGGAACACTATCTCCACAGAGGCATCACTGCTTTCCCATGTGGATGCAGATGCTTCCTTGAAATAAGAAGTCTCCACATTGAAATCCACCGAAGCATCGTCCCATCCGAGATTGGAGTAAACGCCGGTAGAAGTATTGAATGAAGAATTGACTCCCCATCCCTTGTTTCCGCTCAAATCAAGGAAAAGCCCCTGCGGAAAGCTTACCAGATATCCGGCTCCGTTCGCAGGCTTAGGGCATGTGATCGTGACAACATTACCATCGACAGAAATGTATTCGAGAGGAAGATCCTGTTTAGCAGTAACTTCCATCGTGCCCCACTTGACATACTGGATAGTTGCATAGCTCTCCTTATTGACCACCACATCCTCGGAATATTCGAGAGTGAGGATATTGCCTGTCGGATATGCCTTTACGACCGTAGGAACCTCTGTATCAGTAACCTTAATCGTCTTTTCCGCCAGATAGCCCACAAGGCCTGTCTCTGATATCGCAGCAGCATAGACCTTATACTCATGGTTCGGCTCACATTCGAACTCGACTCTTTTCTTCACCTGATCCACAGCATTGAAGACTTCACTCTGCAGTGCAGTCCCAACCTTGTCCATAAGGATATCCTGCGCGGCAGGCTTTTCAGTACTGCTTCCGTCCATGACGACATAACCGAACTGGGCTGTATTGAAATCCGCAGTCAGTGTGAATGTCATCAGGTAGTTGTTGGCAACATTCTGCTCGATTGTGATGACAGGCTTTTCCTTGCCTGCATTCTGCGTGCTGAGCCCGTCCTCGGAGCAGGATACTGCCATGACGGAAACGCCCAGCATCATTGATATGAATTTATTATATAGTTTCATCGTCTTTCTATTTGTTTCGGGTCATTGTAATATCCGTAAACACCATCCATACAGAGTCCGTATATTCTCCCTGGGTATTGAAAATCGCAGCTGTAAGTCCATAGCCTCCCGACTGGAATGTTATGGTATTCATATCTGAGCTCCATGAACCCTCAAGTGGAGAGACAAGGCTGATAGCATTGCCAGGAAGAATGGTGCAGCATCTGATGATGACATCATACGGGATATCCGTAAACGAGAAGGCATTAGCCATAACGGTATTAGTCTGAACATACAATGCATGCGCATCCTCATCGAAATCCATGTACCATACAGGCTGCTTAGGCGGGTTAGCTCCTGATACCTCGCGCTGCACATAGCCGAATCCCCAGCAGACCAGCACACGACCTTCATTGGCATCGATGTCAGCCTGGGTGAAGCCGCCGCTTATATTTACTGCGAATGTTTCCTTCTTTCCATAGTAATCGGTGGCAGTGGCCGTCCAGTCTCCCATAAGCTTGTCATAAGGATCGCTGTCATTATCCTTTATCTCGATTACAGTCTTTTCCGTAGATACAGCAGCCCCTTTGACATTGGAGATAGTAAGTTCCACCTGTCTGTTCTCATTTATGACATCGTCATCTTTCACGGTGAATTCGACATATACCGGAGCAAGATCCTTTCCTCCAATCTTCATCCCCTTCGTCTGGGTAAAATGCAGGACGTCATTGACCTCAAGTCCATCCTCCGACAGAAGCCTGGCTTCAATGTCGAAAGTGACAGGATACTTTTCCGCCTCGCCAGTAACGGCAATAGCTATCTTGTTAAGCCCGGATCCTTCCTTGAACCGGTATGAAGTCTGGGCAAATCCGATGCTGATATCTCCGGCTCCCTTGTTTTCATCCGAACAGGACATCACTCCGGCCACGGACATCAGCAGCGCGGCCGCAGCTGAAATATATCTGAATTTATTCATTGTATTCTTTATCTGTTTGTATATGCTGGATTCTGTTTCATCTGAGGATTAGCCTCCATCTCCGCTGTTGGTATAGGCCACAGGAAGAACGGGTCGTCTGCCGGTCTCGATGCTCCGACATAGCTGTCTCCAGGCATCAAGAGAGACGGATCCTGCCCGGCTGAACGTGTAAAGCCGATATGCCACCTCTTGAGGTCATTCATACGGTGTCCCTCGCAGAAGAGCTCACGTACCCTTTCCTCGCGTATGGCATTTGTAAGGGACACGCCTGAATAGTCAACATCCGACCATCCATTTATTCTCTTGGACTTGAGCTCATTGAGGTAGTAAGACGCAACAGCCTCCTGACCAGGCTTGTTAGCGGCAGCCTCAGCAGCGATAAGATACATCTCCGGCAGCCTGAAAACCTTAGGCATGTTCACATAATTCGTGACAGAGCTGTAAAGTTTCGGATTTCCTGGATACTTGACCATAAGAGTCAGACGGCCAGGCACAGGAGTGGTGATATTACGTGTGCTGAACCAGCTTGAATATCTGATGTCATTTGACTGGTCATAAAGTTTCAGCACCCAGTCTTCCGGCACATATTGAGGATTGTCCTCGCCTACCACACCGGAATTATTATAGATAAAATAGCGGAACGAGTTTCCTATATCGTCAGGTCCGGTCATCGCCACCTGCCAGATGGTCTCCGTAAGATTATCATTCTTCCAGCCGTCAGCAAACTTCGTCGCATCAGTACATACTGTATAATGCCCGCCGTCTATCAATGACTTTGCCGAAATGAGAGCTGTATCATAGTCATGCATAAGAAGAGCCACCCTGGCTTTCAGTGCTGTCACCACATCTTTCGTGACATACGGAGAATTCTGCTCGCCGTCTCTATTTACATACTCCTCCGCCACAGCGATATCAGAAACAATCTGATTGAAAGTGGTTTCCAATGAAGGTCTCGCCGGATATTTCTTGGAATCGCCGGTCGGGTCATAGGTGACAACCACCGGAACCCCCATCACCTCAGAACATGTAGACGGATCGTAGTCCTCGCAAAAGTACTGTGCCAGAAGAAGATACATATGAGCCCTCATGTATGATGCCTCGCCATATATCTCGCTTACTTTCTCCGCATCCTCTGAAGACAATGTCCCGCTGTCAAGAAGCCTTCTTGCTCCGTTTATAAGGAAGTTCGCATTACCTATATATCCATATATCCCATACCACACATCATTTGCAGTACTGTTGCCGGCTGTGACATTGTAGCTGTAGAAATCTCCGCTGAAATTTCCGAAGTTCTTCACGGCATGAAAAGAATCAGCCTGAAGCTCCGGAACATATACCAGCGTACCTGTAAAGCAGTACTTCATTCCAGAGTAAAGTCCGTTCAGGAATGACTGACAGTCCGCAGCACTCTCCATAGACTCATCCGTGTTGATGGCATTGTCCGGATATTTGTTCAAGTCGCAGGATACCACGCCGGCAGCAAGCACCGACGCAAGAGCGATTTTCAAATATATTCTGTTGATTTTCATTGTCTCTTAAGATTTAGAATGTTATCTCGATACCTCCGACAATCTGACGGGAGTTAGGATACATACCGCTGGTTGCATTGGAATAGCCGACTTCCGGGTCATACCCCTCGAAACCGGTAAATGTCAGAAGGTTTCTTCCTGTGGCATATACCTTTATACCGGAAATCACTTTCAACGGCTCCAGAATCCGTTTCGGAAGGTTGTAGCTTACAGAGACATTCTTCAGACGGATAAAGGACGCATTCGAGAATCTGGATGTATCATGGTAGAATGGAGTCCCATATTTAGGGATATCAGTAACCTGTCCGGGATGTGTCCAGATATTCAGCATCTTGGTTTCGAAGTTGCTGCTGAACAGCAGTGTCTGCGGGTTCATTGTATAATACCGTTCATTCAGGAACACATATCTCTTTCCAATGAATGAGAAGTCTGCATTGATGCCAAGTCCTTTCCATGAGAAGTTCGTGGAGAAGCCTCCGGACAGTTTCGCATTGGTATCCATGCCGCAGAACTGCATGATATCATCGCTGTAGGTCTTGGTGAGGTTACCGTTCAGGTCATACCACATCGGAGAACCATCCTCCGGATCCACACCAGCTCTGACCTGAGTATATACCAGAGACGAAGAATATCCCACCTGATATTTCAGAGAATAGTCCGGGAATGAAATTTCATCAAGCCCCTGATACAGCTTCGTAATCTTGTTCCTGTTATAGTTCAGATTAACAGATGCCCCCCAATAGATGTTCTTTGTGTGGATGAAATCCACATTCAGCTCGATATCCACGCCTCGGTTGACCATAGACGCCACGTTACCCCATCCTGATGCATGTCCGGTAGTAGCGGAATATGGAATCTCCATGAGCAAGTCCTTGGACTTCTTGTTATAGAACTCGAAGCCGAAAGAAATACGGTCAAGGACACGGCCGGAAATCTTGTAGTTAAGGGTCGCGACAGTCTCCCATGTAAGGTCGCTGTTAGGAATCTGTGAAATCGCCCATCCGGCATTTCCATTATATTTCGGGCCGGAGCCGACCAGACCGAGAGAAGCATACCACTCGCTCAGCCCGGAGTTACCTGTGGTACCATAGCTCAAGTTCATATTAAGGTCATCAATCCATGAGACATCTTTAAGAAATGACTCCCTTTTCATCTTCCACATTCCGCCGACAGAGTAGAATGTAGCATATCTATGATTCTTTCCGAAAAGAGAAGATCCATCAGTACGTACAGATGCATCAATGAAATATTTTCCGGAGAAGTCGTAGTTCATGTTGAAGAAGAAGGAGTTGAATGCACATTCCACAGTACCTCCTGCCCATGTGTCAATACTTGTTGTAGAGCCAATAGACACAAGCCTGTCATCAGTAAGCCCTGAGCCGGTCATGCTGAAGGTTTTTTCCTTCTTGACGAAAGACTCGTGACCAAGCAGGAAAGTAAAGAAATGCTTGCCGGCGATATTATTCTTGTATTCAACGGTATTCGTTGACGATAGCTGGCTATAGCGCTGGAAAGCCTGCGAATTGGTGCCTCTCGCAGAAGACGGCGTGTAGGATGGATAGTATATGGACTCGTTTGTGTAGTCAAACGCATCAGCTGCCTGCTGCAGCCTTATGTTCAAACCTTTCACAGGTGTGAACAGGAAATACGTCTGTCCCATCAGGCTCACCACCTCCCTGTCATTCGTATTCTTCTTGTAGTATTCATTCAGGTCAATGGAGTTATCCCAAGGATACACCTCATAGACATCCCCATAAGAGAATGTGCCATCGTCATTATAGACAAGCTGGTACGGAGTATAGTAAGGAATTCCCGTGACAGCCTGCAGGATAGGAGACTGCGTGTACCATCCTGTAACGATAGTCTGGTACTTCGTATAGCTCAGCGCAAGATTCGCACCGATCTTCAGCCATTTTGAGAGCTGAATATCAACATTGCTCCTGAGATTATATCTGTCTGAACCAGAATTGGACTTCGCAGTTCCCTCCTCACTTAAGTAGCCGAAAGACACATAGTAGTTTGTCTTGTCGGTAGCTCCACGGAATGATGCATCCCCCTGGATTACAGGAGCCGACTTGTCGAACAGATATGAGGTCCAGTCGAAATCAATATTATTTCCAAGGACAAAGTTCTTTTTTGCAAGAAATGCCGGATCGGAACTCAAGGACGGAACACAGAGCTGCTCGAATTCAAGCAACTGCTTCGAGTTCATCATATCCATATTATAGTTTGTCAACATGGAAACTCCAGCCTGGGCACGCACAGAGACAGTCGGCTTCTCACCTTTCTGCCCTTTCTTGGAGGTCACCACAATGACTCCGTTAGCTGCACGGGAGCCATAAATGGCTGTAGATGAAGCATCTTTCAAGATAGAAATATTCTCAATGTCCTGAGGGTTCATGCTTGAGAAAACGTCCGAACTTACAGGAACACCGTCCAGGATATACAGAGGGGCATTGCTCAGATTCAATGAGGAAACTCCACGAAGCCTGATGCTTACAGAGCTCTGAGGCTCTCCGGATGTATTGAATATCTGAAGACCTGCCACTTTTCCCTGCAAGGCATCACCGATATTGGATGACGGGCTGGAAGCTATATCCTTTGACGATACAGTAGAGACAGATCCGACGATGTTTCCGATTTTCTGCCCGGAACCATAACCGATGACTATCGTTTCTTCCAGATACTCGGAATCAGTTTCCAGTGTCACAATCATGCTTGTCCGCCCGGCAACCTTCTCGCTATGAGGCTTATAGCCCAGAATAGAGAATGTCAATGTGGCATCGGACGGCACTGTAATGGAGAACTCTCCATCCGCACCGGTGGAAGTTCCGGTCTTCGTGCCCTCCACAATGACAGTAGCTCCAGCTATCGGTTCTCCCGATGCATCCGCTACCGTACCGCTGACCTTGATGTTCTGAGCGACAGCCGTAAAAGCGAAAGCCGTCATCGCCAGAAAAGCGATAAAGGTCCTTGATAAAAGGTTTAGATTCTTTTGCATTTTTATTCGCTATATATTTTGATAGTTTAAAAATCTGACCGTTACAGCCATCCTCCGTTCGATGAAACGGCAGGACGGCATATCACAGATATCTTTCTTTCTATGGAAGTTCCTTCGGAATCAGCCTTTACTACAAGAATACCTGAACCTGACCGCGTGCAGTTCAGCACCAGACGGACGCCATCGGTACGCAGCTCATTGTCTATGCCCAATGATTCTCTGGAAGCCTGATCCATCTCCACAGATATATCGGAAATGGAGGCTGCCGGAGCGCCTATGATTTCCGTAAGATCAACAGATGTCTGTCCTATTCCCACTTGCCAGCTTGGAGTCCCTTCTATATTCATAAGAAGTTTCCAGGCATCAACAGCGCCAGTACCCATCTTGCCGACGTAACCGGAAAGTTCCATTTCACTGACCCCATCCTTAGGCTTGGTCCCAGTAAAATAGCTATCTATTCCATTCACAGAAGTCAGGAGCATCGATATAAACTCTTCCCTGGTGAATTTCATCCCAAGCTTTTTCGCGTATGAAAGCCCCAGCGCGACAACTCCGCTCACATGAGGTGTCGCCATTGATGTGCCTTCCATCCAGCCGTATGTTCCCTCATTGTCTTCCCCTGGAATAGTGGACAGCACCTGGCATTTCTTATTGTAGCCGGCACGTCCAACATAATAGTCTCCGCCAGGTGCGGCGACATTGCAGCCTATACCATAATTAGCATATCCGGCAGGCTGAAAGCCAGGGCCGAACGCTGTGACAGATATCACATCTTTCAATGCTCCAGGATAGCTCGACATCGGCTTTCCGTTATTGCCGGCAGAGAAAACTATGATATTGCCGTCAACAACATCGCTCCTGCAGTTTTTCTTGTCCAGGAAATATTGTATGCCGGCATACTCTGCGCTGCATGATTTTCTGAACTCATCTTCAGTCTTGTATTCTCCAGAATCATATCCAAACGAGCACTGGGCGACTGTAGCGCCATTATCGGCCGCATACATGAAAGCCCTCGCAACAGCTGCACTGGAAGAAGTCTTATCCACGAATATCTGACAGGACATTATCCTGACGCCATCACCTTTTCCGGAGCCTCCCGCAACGCCACACACACCGATACCATTATTATTTACTGCGGCTACAGTTCCGGCAACATGAGTAGCATGCCCGGAATCTGTCTTCTGGTTCCAGGTAATTTCAGGCTTACCGGCAACGAAATTATATCCGTGGATATCGTCTATGTAGCCGTTCCCGTCATCATCTTTCCCCTGCTCGCCGGCAAGCTCAGATTCATTCGTCCACATATTAGCTGCCAGATCCGGATGATTGTACATTACCCCGCCGTCCAGGACAGCTACTATGACTGACGGATCTCCGGCAGTAAGCCTCCATGCATCTTTCACAGAAACATCGGCGCCTTCTACAGCAGTCTTGCAGACTGAGGTGTTCCCTGTATTTATAAGATGCCACTGGTCCGCAAGGTATGGATCATTGAAGACAGCATAAGATGCCGCCGATTTAGTGACTGCCCCATCTTCCGCATCCTCACAGGAGTTATAGCCAGGCTCCTGCACAATAATCTTATTATATTGTATTCTGCTGATCTCCTTTCTTTCCGCCAGAGCATTGGCAATATCATCTGATGAAATGGCCGAAGAGAACCTTGCCACATACCAGCTGCGGAGATTCGGATCTGAAGCACCAGAAAACAGAGGCTCCAGGCTGATATGGCATACAGAGTCCAATGCTACAGACATTTCAGAAGGAACTTCAGCTACGTCCGCAAACTGCAGAAGCAGTTCACCATCAACAGATGAGCTGCTGGTATTGATAATTTTGTCTGGAGATGAAATATCTTCTCCGTCTGCATTTAACTGCTTCTCACCAATGCAGCCGGACACAACAGCCAATGTGCCCAGATATATAAGAATTCCTGCCTTATTCATATAAGTTCATTTCAGAGGCATAAATTTACATAAAAAAAGTTCTTATATTCTTCCAAAATAAAAAAATATAGGAACTTTTTTCTAAAAAGATGTTATCTTACTGATAATCACCACTGTATTTCTGAAACATAAGTCACACCGAAATTATCTGTCACATGAACTTCGCCGGAACGGGCATTGGCAGAAGGAACAACCTCGAACATATTATGGCTCGCCACAGGCTTGCAGTACTTACGAGTGGTCTCGTTCTTGACATCAGAGTACATATCCTCGTAGTCCGGATCCGCCATCTCGACCTGTTTCATATCAGCAACCTTCATGCCATTCTCCCACCATTCCACAGAACTCCAGCCGTCACCGTAGTTCCAGACATTGGCAACGACCTTCAGCCCATCTGTACGACGCGGAGGATATATCTTCATCTGGTAGCTGCTGTCACGTCCAAGCGACTTGTAATACCATCTCATGGACTTTCCATCCACCTCTGCCACCATATATCCCTGTGGAGTTCCATCCTGATTCAGATACTTGTTCAGCCTCAAGGCACCTGTAGAACGCGACACAGTGATGCATGATATGTTATCCATACCAAGTTCCTTGCCTGCATAATCATAGTAATAGTTCTCATGATTGTGCCCTGCCCATGAATATACCTTCACATAACGGGACAGAAGAGCCTTGTATCCGCCATAGTTAAGATTACGGGTAGAATGGCTTGAGCGCTTCTTGAACAGCTGGGAATGGGCACACACGACCAGAGGTGTGTCATACGGCACAAATGCCAGATCCCCTTCAAGCCATTTCAGGGTCTTCTCCTCAAGACCCGAGGAATAGGTTTCGGCAGCAGACTTCCTGTTATAGACGATGTCATCCAGGACCACGAAATGCATCTTCCCGATATTGAACGAGTAGTTCAGCGGACCGATATATGTCTCAAAATACGCTGTACCAAGCCCGGAATCATACATTGTGGTCTGGTCATAGTCATGATTGCCTATGACATTGAATGTAGGACATTTCAGGCCTTCGGTAATATCAATGTAGTCATCATACGCAGTCAGATAATTATATACGAGGTCGCCAAGGTCTATGGAATAGCACTCCCCTTCAACTCTGCTTCTGAAGGCCTCGGCATCAGGAATGACCGAATTCAGATAAGCCTCGGCAGAATTATCGACCCGGAACGGGCGCATCTGCGGATCCGCAATCATCAGCAATGTGAATTTATCCGACTGCTCCTTGCGCGGCTCCAGGACGAAATTCGCCATCACAGCCTTCTGATATCTTGCGATTCTCTTATAGTTTGAAGGTCTGCCGTCCACAGAAGATATCATGTATTCCGACGGGAAAGAGATCTGGACAAATCTTGCCTCTTCAAGATCGCTGCGCATCGAGTAATAGCCGTACCCGTCAGTAAGTACACTCTGCAGGCCGTCGCTTACCACGACTCCGGCAACAGCCTTTCCTGTCACATCAGTAACCCTGCCGAAGACATTGCTGCCGTCGGACATCGGCTCAGCGGCTTCCGCCTGGTCATCAGGATATTCCCCGCCTGTCTTCATCTTGACGCATGCCCCGGATATGTTTCCGCACCGTCCGCCGGCAGATGTCACCTTTCCATAGTTTGCACAATCCTTCATCATCACTACAGCCTGGTCCGAGCCAGACATCCATCCTGCAATTCCGCCTGTATGTATCGCCTTGTCACTGTTTTCATACTTATTGCCGCCCGCACCGCTTGTAACATTGCCGTAATTGGCGCAGTTACGGACATAGCCGCCGTCCAGGGCATCCTTCTTGACCGATACAGAGCCGACAATGCCGCCATTTGAAGAGCGCTTGTCCGGACTGAAGCCCTCGAATATCACATCCCCGCGGTTCACGCAGCCCCTGATATGCACTGGCCTGTTTACAGAACCGGCAATGCCACCGACAGCACCAGGATATCCGTTAGTCATACGCACGGCACCATAGTTCACACAATCGCCGATAACTATCGAGGCATGAGGCATTCCGCAGATGCCTCCCACCATAGGGGCATGAGAACCTGAAGAAGTGACCTTTCCGAAATTGTCGCAGCACATCACATCACCCTTAGTAAGCCCTTCAATGCCTCCGATACGTGCCTGAGGAACAAAAGAAGCATTTTTCGGCTCGCCTTCCACAGTCTCAGCGGTGACCTCTCCCCTGTTCACGCAGAATTTCACCGGCACCTTGAATCCGCATCCCTGAATACCGCCTGCATTGCATACC
The DNA here is from genome assembly GCA_934691625.1 of uncultured Bacteroidales bacterium. Taxonomy (GTDB): domain Bacteria; phylum Bacteroidota; class Bacteroidia; order Bacteroidales; family UBA932; genus Cryptobacteroides. The sequence goes on from CAKUTA010000004.1 coordinate 12,870, forward strand.
GGGAAGTCCCCGCTGAATTCTATGTTTCCGGAGTTCTCGCACCAGGCAATGACCGGGCACATGGAGGTCTTGACATATCCCCCTCCGGCAATACCGCCAAGGTTCACGGAGATTTCTCCTCCCTGTCTTGTCGAAACACTGCGGGAATCAATATTCCCGAAATTACGGCAATGCAGCACCGATGCCTTATTTACACCGGCGATACCTCCTATATATACATTCTTTTCCGTGAACCCGGAACGATGGATAATGCTGCCATGATTCTCACAGTTCTCGATCACGCCCTCGTTTACATCAGCGATAAAGCCTGCGTAGAATTCCGCATTGCTGTTCACAGCCTTCATCGAACAGGACTCAGCGATTTTAATGTTGCGCACGGCACCCCCTTCCAGCACCTGCCCGAAAAGCCCCTTCTGAGCCTTCCAGTTCAGTATCGAGTGTCCGCACCCGTCAAACACCCCTCCGAATGTCCGGATGCCATCGAACTTCTTTACCTTGGACATATCTATGTCCGCTTCCAGGCGTATAGTGCCGTCTGCCGACTTCCACTTGTCAATGCCCTGCCCTGAATTGCATGCTGACGCGAACTCGACCAGATCCTTATAGGTACTGATACCTTCCGCACCTGCCACCAGTCCAAGGAGCAGCAGAAAAAACGAAAATATTGTCTTTTTCATTTCGTCCTAATTTACAAAACATTTAGAATCTGTTTGAATTTCTATCGAATAAAATTCAAACAGCTTATTAATAACAGGTACATTACCATGACACCGATGTCGAATATTCATTTCCGAAGCGGTCCGTCACAGTGACTGTGCCGGAATCCGACTCCTCTGCAGAATAGCAGCGGAACAGATGAGGAACAGGATTCGAGACATTCCCGGACTTGTCAAACAGCACAAAATCCGATGAAGCTCCCAATACAGGACCTGCCTTATAGAAGTCAAACAATTCCTTGTACGCAGCATCATATCTCCTGCTTTTCTCTGTCACCTTCTGCATCGGGACCGAGGTTCCGTTCTTCTGCGAAGTAAATGTCACATTCCCCCAGGACTCATCATACATGAACACATTGGCATAGACATAATTGTCGTCATAGGTGCCGCGCGGATATGCACGGACCTGATAGGAGTCGTCCAGCTTCTTCCCGTTCCTGACAGCGACACCGTCTGCATTGAAAGTGAAGTCACGCAGCGTATATGACGGAACTTCCCCTGCAGGAGCATAGCTCTGATATGCTACAGGCTTGAATTTCCATGACAGTTCCTCTCCGTCCGCCTCTGCCACGACATAACCTCGAGGAGTCCCGTCCTCGCATATCCACTCGTTAATCCACAAAGCCCCTGTAACCCTTGACACAGTATGCACCTCCACATTCGGGAACTTGGAAGATGAGTCATAGACATAATTGAATGCATTATGGACATGCCCGGCCCAGGCATACACCTTCTTATATTTGGAAAGCAGCAGAGAATAGTCCGCCCCATGATGTGTAGTAGATGCCTGCGAACGGTCGCTTCCAGACGCAATCATGAACATCGGGGAATGCGCGCAGATGATAAGAGGAGTCGAATAGTCCACGTAGGACAGGTCATTCTGCATCCATTTCCATATATCATCTGTAAGTCCCTGATCGTAATCCTTCAGCTGCCCGGAGGAATTCTTGCGCATTATCAGATTGTCAATGACCACGACATGGAACTTGCCGGCATTGAATGAATAGTTCCGTGGACCGAGATAATTCTCGAAATATGCGGCTCCCGAATCGTCATCAGCCGCATTCGGATCATTGTCATGATTGCCTATGACATTGTAGAACGGAAAATCCAGCTGCGCAATGCTCTTGCAATAGTTCTCGTACAATGACATGTTCTCATGGACAATGTCCCCCAGCATCATTCCATAGACAGACCGTCCGCTGATGGCAGATGTATATTCACCGACATCCTTCCACAGGTCGCTGCAACAGTCAAGAGAATGATATGCAAAATTATCCCAGGTCGCCGATGCAGCACGTGGCTGAGGATCACCCGCGATGACCATGGTGAACCTTTCCGGGTCTGTCTTTATCTTGCTCAAGGTAAACCGGAGCTGATACACCCCGTTGATTTTCTGGGCATCTCCATTGCCGAGCCTCTTCCAGAACTGTGGAAGGCCTGATTCCACCGGTGCCTGGTAGCCGGAAGGCTGCACAACAGAAACGAATTTCACCTTGGAGAGGTCGCTTTCCATGGAGAACCGTCCGTCCGCCCCCGTTTTCACACATTGGAACCCGTCAGACACCACCACATCAGCCATCGGCTTGGCGTTGTCGTCATAGATTATTCCACGGATATTGATATCGCCCTGTTCCTCAGAAGGCACGTCAGGCTCTGAAGTAGATGATGAGCATGCCCACATGCCTGCCAGAAGCAGCAGCATCATTATCTTTTTCATACTAATGTTCAGTTTCATAAACAGCTTTTATTTTCCGTTCCAGTAAGTGCATGATGACGTCTCGGCATTGCCGTCGCCGGCAATGAAAGACTGATAGTTGGCTTCCGTGACACCGCTTCCGAGGATGCTGCCTCCAAGCTTGCAGCCGCTGATTACTGTTCCGGCAGAAGTCGAGCCCGCAATGCTTCCGGCAGTTTCACCGGCAGAAGTTGTCAGACTTGTGATGTCACCGAAGAATGCGCTCGACTTGCAGCTCGACCCTGTCCACAGGATTCCTGCGATGCCGCCTCCGCTGAAAATCTCGGAGCCTGCAGAAGAGCCGCCCACCTTGCATGTGGCTGTGCAGCCCGAGATGGAGGTATTATCCGCAATCCCGACAATGCCACCCACGTATGAACGGTTTCCATTCGCCATTGTACCGGTATTGCTGCAGTCTGAGATATCTGCATTACGCAGATAGCCGGCTATGCCTCCAGCCATTCCTCTGTAAGACCGTACCGATGCAGTGTTCGTGCAGCCAGAGATAGTCATCTTGCCCTTATAGACATTGTTATATGCGTATGCACCGATGATTCCGGCAGAAGAACCGCTCTGAAGTCCGGTCGCCTGCCATGGATTATTGTTATAATGCTCATTGTCGATTTCACCTGTATTATGGCAGTCCCTTATTTCAGAGTCACCGCCCATGATAACGCCTGCGACACCTCCGACATGCTGTGCATAGCCGTTTGACTTCGCGCAATAATCAGGCTGCTGGATTCCTGTCCCGCTAGTGCACCTCAGGAATGTGGCGCCTCCTGTCGAGACAAATCCTGCGATACCTCCGATTCCTGCATACTTATGTCCAAGAGCATATTTGGAGCTGGCCTGGATGCTTATGAGCCCCTCCGTAGAGGCATCCTCCACTGTAAGATGACCGCCTGTCACATTCGAGTTCTCGTACACACCCGCTCCTCCGGCAATGCCGCCGACTCCGAGCACATAGCTGCCGGCCTTGTTATTCTTAAGATTCAATGTTATGGTCGATTTCCACTGCGGATGCTTTATGGAAAGGTTCGACGAAAGCCCGGCACGTCCGACTATGCCTCCGATGAAAATGATACCGTTGTCCACAGAATATTCATAGTCTGAAATATTCAGCGCCCCGGCAGACACCTCTCCTTCTCCGGTGAAATCCAGAGTGGCATCACAGACGATCTCGCCGTACAGTCCACCCAAAGAAAGCTGGCGGACACCTCTCAAGCTTGTCGAGGCTCCGTTGATGTCACACCTGCCGTTTTCCGTATTGGCATTTCCAGATACATTTGCACTCTCCAGATAGCCTACGGCACCTCCGATACGCTGGATCTTCACATCTGACGCAGAAACGACAGCAGCGTCATTAGTGCAGCCAGAGATTTCACCGTCGCCGCTGTTCCACCCGGAGATACCGCCGACGCAGATATAGCGGGATACGTCATTCTGACCGTCAACTACTCTCGCTGCAGACATCGTGACACGTCCGCAGTTCTTGGAGGACTTGACAACCCCTGTATTGGCAGCAGCGACACCGCCAAGATAATGATAGTATGAAACCGCAGCATCAGACACCGCACCGTTGTTCGAGCACTGGTCTATAGTGCCGCCATTCATGGCCACCAAACCTCCGGCATATAGCTTGCCTTGTCCCTTGGCGCTCTTGCTGGCACCGGTCACATTCACATTGCCATAGTTATATGACTTGGAAATAACAGTATTGCCTGATGTACGCCCAACGAGTCCTGCTATATATGCAAATGTCGCCTCGTTAAGTGTAGAGGCACCCACAGTGACAGGAGCATTGTTCGTACATTCGGAAACCGTGCAGTCCGTAAGCTCCCCAGCAAGCGGAGCGAATACAAGTTCTGTCATGTATTCCACATCAGACTTGAATTCGGTTGACTCGTCGATAATGATGTTCGAGAGGGTGGCTCCGCTGCATACGCCGAACAAAGGAGTGGACGACTTCATGTTCATGATCTTACGGTACCGTCCGTCGAAAGTGCCGGAGAATGGATGCACGGCGGTTCCGGCAGCAATCCACTCCTCTGACAATGCAGACATATCAATGTTGTTCAGCAATATGACCTTTCCATCTTTCTGCCACTCGCTTATATCTCCACCTTCATTCACTGTCTGCGCGAAAAGCCTGAGGCCATCAGCGGTAGTAATTCCCTGGACTGTATAGTATTCCTGCTTCATGACAGGAAGGGTCACATCCGCATCCTTATCCATGACATCGAATAAGATCTGAGGGCTGCGGACTGTCCGTGTATCGCTTGGATTGTCAGCGAACATCAGATTATAGGTATCCGTGTTGTCCCCATTCTCCTCTACAGTATAGGTAATCCAGTCAGGCAGCTCCACAGAGCTTACTCCTGATGACGGGACCTTTATCTTGACAGCAGGGCAGTTCTGTGCAGGCAGCACAATGTCTCCGTCATCATTGTACGACATTTCATTGCCGAACTGGAAGACGCTGAAACGAGAATCAGGCTCATCCAGATCTGCCCGTCTGAAACCGACAGAACCGAAACGTGATGCTGATTCATTGACATTCCAGCGTACAGATACCCGGGTTGTCGTCACACCGTTCTCAGAAACAGGAGTCCCTTCCTTGACGGCTGACAGCCAGTCTGCATCGACAATATCCCATTCGACACCGTCCTTTACGGACACCTCGATTTCCTCCGTCCCGGAAGTTCTGGAGCTTACGGCGAACAGCTTATTGACAATGAATACATTACCTGTCTGGGTCACCTGTATCGCCGAGCCACGGTACTGTCCTGACACGAATGTTATGTTGGCAGGCTCACGGTCGGAGTATTCTTCATTGGCAAGGATGTTAAGCGTGAACGAGCCATCGCCCCTGTGCTTCTCGTCAATGACCTTGCACCAGCTGGCGTCAGACTCCATGTTCCAGTATATGTCCTGGTTATTGAGCTTGACATCTATGCTGACGCTCCTGCTGGATGAGTTAAACTGCAGAGACTTGACTTCCAGATCATTGCATGTATAATTCACTTCTATAGGCTGCAGTCCCTGCCCGGAGTCATCAGGAAGCTCCTCAGAACATCCTGCCGCAATGACCGGCAGCAGCAGAGATAGTAAGATTTTATGTCGTTTCATATTTCTGTTTTTCTTATCTGTTATTTTCTTCCGCGCAGACGGTTGCTGCGGCTTTCGGCTGTGGATGCCCACCATACGTCTGTCTGCATATTGTTAGTTCCTCCGAGCCAGCTGTCCAGAGCCTCCTTGTATGTGACAGGATTACGGTATTTCTCATCAGCCGGATACCTCAGACGGGTAGGCAGGATATAATTGTTGTCCGCAGCAGGGCCATTGGTCTTGAGGATAGGGTATCCTGTACGCCTGTAGTCGCACCATGACTCTATGCCGACCCAGAACATTGATATCCATTTCTGTGTAAGGATTGTCTCCAGGTCATTGTCTGCCTCGATCTCCGACGAGAGGATACCGATGAATTTCGTCATCGTCTCACTGTCATGAGATTCCTCCGTATTCCATTCAAGGACAGATTCCTCGACGGCGTCCAGATAGATTCTTTTCACTTCCGGGTAGCTGATGTCCAGAAGTCCGCGCTGACCAGCCTCCGCGAAAATGAACAGCAGCTCTGAATAGTTCATCAGCGCATAATGATCCGCATTCTGGAGGTTGCCCACCGAATTCCCGTTATCATAAGGATATCTGCCCACCTGGGAATTCCCGGCAGCAGAGACATGAGTATCCAGGAACGCATCAAGGTCGCTCTTGAATAGCTGTGTCGGAGCGCCAAGCGGCTTGGTGAAATAATAGTAGAAGCGTGGATCTGAAAGACCTTTCTTCTTGTCATACATCTTGTTGACAAGGGTCTCGCAGGCTATGACACTGTTCCATATTCCCGATGTTGTGGAATAGAACGGCGTGTATAACGCAGAATTGTATTTGCTGAATCCCACAAGTGCGGCATCGCTCCTGTCACGCATCAGGGCATAGTCACCGCCGCCTGATACGAAGCAGTCATAAAGTTCCGCAATCTTGTTTCTTACGCTGAAGTCAGGATGTCCGGTGACGCTCATATCCATGATTCCACCTTCTTCTTCGACTTTCATGGCAGCCCTCATGAGAAGACGCAGATAAAGCGAGTTGCCAAGCCTGCGCCACCTGTCCACATCTCCCTCATACATGTAGTCACACAGGGAGCTGAAATCAGTCTGAGCAAGTTCTCCCGAATTCTTCATCTCTTCAGCATTGACAAACGCCGAGTTCGCATCCTCCAGAAGAGCGAAAAGGTCGGAATAGATGACCTTCATGTCATCATATTTAGTAGTATAGGTAACATCGTCCTTCTGAAGAGCGATCTTCAGCGCATCGAAATACGGCACATTGCCGTAGGCATCCACAATGTTGGACATCACCAGAGCCTTGAGCACGAGTGCCACACCTTTCATCGCAGGATTGCTTTCCTTCTCTGCCTGGGCAAGCATATATTCAGCGTTGCCCGCCTGGATATAAAGCCCCAGCCAGATGGATGCATCCACAGACTCTGTGATGGAGTAGTTATAGTTCATCTGCGATGTCACCTCAGTGTTGTAGTTAAGGCTGTACTGCATCAGCTCCGACATCAGGTCATAAGATCTGGTGACCAGGGCATATTCCGTATTATAGAGAATCGGCTGGACGAATGACTCCGCAGGGGCATCATAAAGCGCATACGGATTCTTGTTCATATCGTCGAACTTGGAGCATGACACTGCCGCCATAAGGACAGCCGCAGCTGCTGTATATCTGAAAAATCTGTTCATAGTCACACGGATGTTAGAAGGTTATTTTCAGGTTTGCGCCATACTGTGCACCTGACGGCATCTGCAGGATCTCGAATCCCGGGATAATCGCGCTTCCCCTCATGGATACGCCTTCAGGATCCCATCCAGGGAACTTGCTCCAGCAGACAAGGTTATTTCCATATACAGCCACTGACAGCCCATGGATGACCTTGGTCTTCGCAAGAAGCTTCTTCGGGAAGGAGTATTCTATGCGAGCCTCGCGCAGCTTCAGGAACTGCGTGCTGACAAAGTTCGCCTCTGCGTTGGTGTTGCTGAATGCGGAATGGTAGTATTCAGATATCTCGCTGCGCGGAATCGCGTAGTCGTTGATCTTATAGTTGCCGTCATCCAGAAGCACCACTCCTTCCGCCACCATTCCGCCTTCACGTCCTGCAAGAGTGTTTATGCCCTTTCCACGGTAGTTCAGCACCCAGTTCGTATAAGAGAACACATGACCGCCATACTGGCCGTCGAAGCTGACTGAAGCCTTCACATCCTTCCACTGGAATGACAAGTTGAATCCGCCTCTCCATTTCGGACTGCAGTCACCTATATATTTCAGGTCCTCATCCGTCTGCGGCTTTCCCTGCTTATCCAGAACGATCATGCCTGAGACATTCCGCATTGTACCGTCGCTGTCTATCGCATAGGACCCCTCCGGTGCCCGCTTATAGCCTTTTCCGTACATGGAGGTCAATGAACTTCCCTCGTATGCGGTCATCAGGGCATGGGATGAATACCTTGCCACAATCCATGAATCTATGCCGTCGCCAAGCGACAGCACCCTGTTTCGGTTAAGCGACCAGTTCAGCCCGAGATTCAGCTGAACAGCATTGGTCTTGAGCAGAGTTCCGGACGCAGTAAGCTCCATGCCCCAGTTCCGGATAGTTCCTGCATTGGTATATACGCTGCTTGCTCCTGTCGCATAGGATACAGGCATGTCGGCAATCAGGTTTTTCGAGGTTCCGTCATAATATGCCACATCCAGATTCAGGCGGTTACGGAACATTCTGATGTCAGCTCCGACCTCCCATGAGGTGACAATCTCAGGCTTCAGGCTGCTGTTTGACTTGGCTGAAGGGAGCGACACTCCGCCAGGAAACTTTGTGCTGGCGAGGTAGTCCTCGATACGGTACGCCGAGGTATCATGTCCGACCTGCGCCCACGATGCGCGTATCTTCATGAGATTTATCAGCCCGTTAGTGCGCCCGAAGTCGAAGAGGTCGTTGAGCGCAGCACTTGCGGATACCGACGGATAGAAATACGAGCGGTTGTCTGAAGGCAATGTGCTTGACCAGTCATTTCGTCCGGTAACATCCAGGAACACAGCATTCTTCCATGAGAACTGGAGAAGTGCGTACAATGAATTCGTCTGACGCTTGTAGCCGTAGTTGTCCACCTTTATCTCGCCAAGCGAGTTAGCAAGAGAATAGACTCCATCCTGCTTGAGCTTGTCCGCTGTCTGAGACTGCCTCCTGTAGTTCTGGTTTATGATATTGCCACCGAAGTTCCCCGTAAAGTGGAAATCCGCGCCGAGTTCCCTGTCGTATTTCAGCAGGAAATCCCCCGTAAACTGAACAGAAGATATATTCTGCTCGCGGTACCATCCGTCAGGATTTGCCTGGGTGGAGGTAGCCTGTCTCTGTGTACGGAAGTCAATGTTCATGTCCAGACCGCCACGAAGCATTAGCGTAAGCCCCTTGCAGATAGTTATATCGAATTTAGAATTGCCATAGAATCTGTTACGCAGCTGGTCATTTGTACATTCGTTTGCGATAAAGTATGCATTGTTCTTGCCGCCGGAAAGCGATGTATCCTGGGCAATGTTCTCCTGACCTGCCAGCCAGTAGTTCTTCGCCCATGACATGTCCACATTAGGGGCATAGGTCCAGAGACTGTACATAACTGATGTGGAGCCATATCCTGAAGATGTCGGGATATTGTCGCACTGCTGCCTCTTGTAGTTCGCCGAAGTCTCCACTGACAGCCATTTGGACAGATTGCTTGTAGTCTTGAGCGATATGTACTGCTTGTTGTAGTCAGTATTCGGCACCATCATGTCTCCGCGGGTGTCGCTGAAAGTGACCCTGACAGAATTCTTGCTGTTTATCTTTCCGGATACAGAAAGCGTATTGCTGACCACATAGGCAGTTCTGAAATAGCTCTTGAACCAGTCCCCGTGGCTTACAAACGGAGTTGCCACACGCTGGAAATCTCCATCAGCATTCAGTGAGCCGCCTATCGAATACCTGTCATCATAATACTGGTACTGAAGCGAGCCATCCATAAGAGGACCCCATGATTCCAGGGTAAGGTTATTCTTGTAGCCTGATACAGGATGATAGCCCGAGCCTTTCTGCTGGTCACCGCTCCTGAGATAATAGTAATAGTCCGGATTTGAGCCCTGACCATATTTATACTGGAGGTCAGGAGATGTCGTAAGGGTCTCGAGCATGACATTGGTGCTGTACGAGACTTTCACCTTGGAATCCTGGCTTCCGCCGGACTTGGTAGTGATGACAATCGCACCATTCGCCGCATTCGAGCCATAGAGCGCTGTCGCTGCAGGACCTTTCAGGATGGTGATGTTCTCGATATCATCAGGATTGACATCGCCTGTACCGTCGCCATAGTCTATGGAGAATGTAGAATCATCCCCGCCGGCTGTCGATGATGTGGAAGTATTGAACATCGGGACTCCGTCAATGACAAAGAGCGCAGAGTTGTTCGCCAGATCCACAGAGGACTCTCCTCGCAATGTCACACGCATCGAGCCGCCAGGGCCAGAATTGGTTCTGTCAATGGCAAGGCCTGCAACCCTTCCGGCAAGTCCGCCAAGCCAGTTGGACGATGTCGCGGAGTTGGAGAAGCGCTCTCCGTCCACCTTTGTCGCAGCATAGCCGAGGGATTTCTCATCCCTCTTCATTCCGAAAGCCGTAACCACCACAGATTCAAGCACCTGTGCATCATCCACCATACGGATGCTGATTTCAGTACGGCTGCCTACCTTGACCACTTCGTCCTTGAAGCCCATCGAGCTGAACCTGAGCTGCTGCTCCGGTGATGCGCTGATGGAATAGGCACCGTCATTATCAGTAATCACTCCGGTAGCCGTCCCCTCAATGAGGACTCCGACTCCCGGCATAGGTTTTCCCTGAGAATCTCTCACTATTCCGGAAACGATGTGCGCTTCCGGTTTGCCTGATGTCTGGGCGACATTTGAACCCTGGCTCCCGGTGCTGCCCTTATCCTGTGCTCCGGACTTCGTGTCCGCTTTTATGGCAATCTTGTTCCCGATCACCTCGAAGGTGCAGCCAGTCCCTGCCAATGCCTTTTTCAGGACTTCGCTGACAGGAAGATTTTCTGCATCCACAGATACATTCCCTGCATTTTCAAGGACCTGGATGCTGTAGAAGAAGGTATAGCTGCATTTCTTTTCGACTGCGGCTATGAATTCGCGTAACGGCTGATTCTTTACCGAGATGCTTATGACCGGCTCCTGCCGCGCCTCCGTGGCATGCACGGAAGGCGACATGCAGAGGCATAAAGTCATCATCACGGAAAGGACAGCTATACGCAGTCTTTTCATGAAGAGATTCATCTTTTCTTTTTATGATTATATTTCAGTTAATTGATTTAATATCAATATTTTAGTATTTTCCAAAATCGCCACAGACGCTATTTTGAGAAACATCAAATAGTTACAAGTAAACAAATTACGTAAAAATTCAGGTATCCTATAGCGTGCCGTCCCAGAGATAGAATGTTCCGCGTTTCCCTGTAGTGCTGCCGATAGCACGGTCATTGACATTATCTTTCGTGACAGCCGTGCCGTTTATGGTTCCGCCGAATCCGCAGGCCGTCGTCACGCCGGCTGAGCTTGCATCGTCAGCCTTGCCAATTATGCCGCCGAAGCATGCATTTGCAGCTTTCGTCTGCGATATACTGCCATAATACCTGCAACCATCAACTGATGATTCCATGGCTTCACCTATTATTCCACCAGCATCTGCCGTTGCATTAGTCCCCCCCCCATTAATTTCTACGCTGGTTTTTACACTGCTGGATGAAACATTACATTTTTCTGCAACGCCTACAATTCCTCCGCCTGGAGCTGAACGGGTAATGCCTTTTTCTGAAATAACAGTACAGTCAGATATTGTTCCATTAGATATATAACCTGCAATACCTCCAGCAATCCCACAATATGCATATACAGAACTGCTATTATGGCAGTCTTCAATTTTTGCTGAATAGGTGTTGGAACTTAAGTAGCCGATGCTGCCAACAATACCTCCGACCGCATTTGCATCATAACCAGTCCATGGGTTCTGATTATAAAGCCGTTCCTCTTGCCTTCCAGAATTTGTACAATGCTTTATTTCCACATCACCCCCATAAAGTCTGCCGGCAATTCCACCAACATGTATATTATAGCCTGGAGTACTTGATGTATTATCAGTCATCTGTACGAAAACCGAACTTGAGCAATCAGATATAATAGCGCCTTTAGTTGCACCTCCTATAACTCCGCCTATACCAGAGAGTTTATGCTGCATTGCCTTTTTAGATGGGGTCGCAATTTTCACATTTCCAGCAGTCTTCATGCCAGAGATATTTATAGGAGCACCATACGCGCAGCCGACAACTCCTGCGAAGAAAGACTCTGCCGCCCCATTCTTCGCAGAGCTGATATCATAGGTGACGCTTGAATTCCATGTAACGTCACCGCTGACTGTAACTTCCGCAATAGTCTGTCCGATGAGACCTCCGCAATACAGATATGTGCTTGTACCAGACTCAGTAGCACCTATATTGATTGTACCTGTACATGGCTCACCACTTAGGCTCAGAGTCTGAGCCTTGGTAATACGACCGAACAAACCTCCACAATATAAGTTTCGGAGCGCAGCTGTGGTCTTGATATTTCCAGAGCTGACAGTTTCAGTAAATTCAGCATTTGCAGTACCAAGCTGAGCCGCAATTCCACCTGCAATCAGCTGCTTTACATTAGATGCAGATGTAACATCACCGAAATTTGAACATTTCACGACTTTCAGCAATGCTTCCGAACCAGTATCAACTGTACCGAACAAACCTCCTAGATAAAGGAACTTGCATGGGTCTTCAGAACTTCTGACAGTAGAAACTGTTATAGCGCCTGAATTGTTACATCCAGATATCGTTCCCGCAGAGCATCTTGCACAAATACCTCCGACATAGATGTTTAATGCGGTCGAAGCCACGGAAATGTTGCCAGTATTGGAGCAGTTCTCTATCACACCGTCAGGATTCGAGCAGTAGCCTGTGAAACCGCCGATATACAGATTGGTCTTGGATGCAGCGTCAGTCACATAAGTGGCATCAGCGACAATCTCTCCAGAATTTGAGCAGCTGATGATAGTCGCGGCCCTGTTTCTTCCGATAAGTCCACCGACATAGAACGGGAACTTGTTTGCCACAGAATTACACTGTGACACAGTCACTTTCGCAGCGCTGGCGCAATTCATGACCTTGCCTTCAGAACAGTATCCTATAAGCGAGCCGAACTCCAGCTGCTTATCCCCGCCATACCATGGCGTGAAGCTGCAGGACCCGTCTATAGTCAGATCCTTGACAAGCGCATCAGTTCCGATAGCCTGGATGAAAGGCACATCTGCATTCAGGTTCATTATCTTTTTCCCGTTTCCATTGAGAGTTCCGGCAAAATACTTGACCAGACTGTCTTTCTGGAACTGTTTTGCTCCTTCACGAAGTCCCAGAGTAACGAACTCATCCGCTCCTATAGAAGTGAAATCCAGGTCATTCACGATAGTCGCGATCTGAGAATCAGGATATTCGCCTGCATTATAGGCAGTTGCAAATGAGTTCCACTCCTCCGGAGTCGTAATCTCAACACCCTTCTCCTCACCATTCGGCTCGAATATCAGCTCCGGCATAAGCATCAGCTTTCCTGCGACAAGCTCGCGTTCACCGCCAATGCTTCTCTTCATGGCATGGCCGTTTTCATCCACCACCTTTACAGCGAAGCCTTCTGAATACGTCCCGGCAGGGAGAATGATGTTGAACACACGGACAGTGTCTCTTGAAAGTTCGTCCTGAACCTCCATCCTTATCGTACTTCCGGCATTTCCTGCAGGAGTCAGAGAACATTCCTGGAAATCCACATTGAAGTCGCCTGACAGCTGCTCTCCACCTGTCGAAGACACCTCGATATAGCGTATCCTGTCAGTATCAGAGCCGGCCTTCAGCTGCACTCCGAGAATTCCGCAAAGCTGCCCCATACGCACATTCTCCGTAGTGGAGAAACCTGCCATCGGTAGGGAACCGGAAGCGATATTGTCCCCTTTGACAGCTTTCTGAGAATACGGAAGCGTGACAGTCGTGGCGTTTTTCGCCATACTGGAAGGATAGATTATGCTGTACGGTGCTGAGACTTCAGCATTGAAGGCAAAATCAGCAGAAACTGCATTGCTTTCAATGTCAAGAGCTTCGGAGGCAATACCATTGACGGAGATCTGATCCCCCCTACACCACAGCACAGAACGGAATCCATCTTCGGCATTACCAAGGACGGTTTTTGTCTGGTCTGGTACTTCTACTGTAAGCACGGTCCTGGCATTTTCAGTCTGCCAGTCGGTTTCATTTGTGCAGGCACATGCAGAGAGTATGCATAAGAGCACAGGAGCTGTCATTTTTCTCATAGTCCTTCCTCCTCCAGATATTCATCATATCCCCAGGCATAGTCTATCTGCAGTTTTTCATTCGAGGCACTGCAGACTCCTTCTTCCAGAACCAGATCATAGCTGGTTATTGCCGGTGCTTCATAACCGGACTTCAGTGTTGTTAATTGCGATTTCATTATAATGTATGATTTAAATTGTTTTTATCCTAGAAGCTGTTCACATTTCACTCGACATGAATTCCAACAAATTCTTAGAAGCTGTTTTGAAATTATTGTCTGACGGTTTGAGTGGAAAAAACTTCAGGTTCGACCGAGGATTCGGGGAAGATAGCGGTGCCTATCTGACCTGAGAACTCGGGATGAAGATGAAGAAATTTTACCTCAAACAACTTTTCAATCATTTCAAAACAGCTTCTTATTGTCTTGCCGATTTTCTGGAGATGTAATACTCGCCCTTGAATTCCGTAATGGACAGCGGCACAGGAGCGGTCATTGATATAAGCCTGAGCGCATCTTGCAGAGATTCCCTGTCCAGACGCCCGTCATATACAATGTCCTCTATGGAGCTATGCACATTGATACGGACATTATACTTGTGAGACAGCTGGCTTGCCACATATTTCAGAGGCAGGCTCGAGAATGAGAGCTGTCCTCCATCACGCCAGTTGGCGGAGCTGGAGACGTCCACAGTCTGCTTGGTTATCTGATTCATGTTACGGTCAATGCGAAGCTCATCGCCAGGTTTCATCATGATGACATCCTCATGCACCCTAGCCTCGAGACGTCCTGTCACAAGTGTGACAATGGAGAATCTGTCATTCGCGTAAGAAGAGACATTGAATGAAGTTCCGCGCACAATGTATTCGTTATCCCGGCAGCAAACCGTAAAAATTTTTGCAGGGTTTCTGAATACTTCGAAGAATGCCTCTCCGTCCAGGTCAACACGGCGCTCATGCACATTGAATTCGTCAGAAAGAATCAGTTTCGCACCGGAATTAAGTGTAACCCTGGTACTGTCTGGCAGCACAACTGTCTTCCGTTCACCGATAGCCGCAGCATAGATCAGAGGCTCATTGCGAACTTTTGCAGATGCCGGCTGTTCCTGCTGAGCCTCTGCCACAAAACCAGTTTCATTAGCCCGTTCCGAGACAGGATGCTTGATCATCAATGATATACCGGCGACCAGAACCACTGCTGCTGCGACACATGCATATTTCCACCATGAGGCACGAAGATGTCTTTTCCCATTTTTTGCGAACTTCTGTCCGGAAACGCGGTTCCAGAATTTTACAGCATCCGCCGTTGTCGTCCCGTTAGCCTCCAATGCGCGGACTTCCCTGCGGAAGAGCACGGCATTGGACGGGGACATTTTCACCCACGCGGCAAGCCGTGTAGCCTCTGCATCTGTCAATGTTCCGCTAACGTATTTATTTATAAGTATTTTGATATATTCTTCCATTTCTGTCAATGCCGGTGTCTTCTGCCCGGTCCATATCTATAGACACAGCTTTTCCAAATCCCGAACCTGCATTCCGGAAAATAATTGCAAAAGTGACGTTTTTTGCATCTGGCTGAATTCCATTATCCTCCCCGGATTCTCGGCAGGACCTGCAGTTGTTCCACTCCTACATGAAGTGTGCAAGTCCATTTTACTTAACTCCTTAATCTACAGTTAATTAATATTTCACAAAATAACTCATGTGGCGATTTCAGAAAGCATTAATATGCTGATATTTAATCAATTAACATAAATATACGCTTTAGGTTTAGAGCCTTTATCAGGTGCAATGCTAAAGTACAAAGTCCGAAAATATTTAATATATTTGCCGGCGCGAAATTATCATGGACCGGAATCTGTTCACATACTCAGAAGATGAAGTAAGGGATCTTGTTCTCAAGATTCATCCGCGTATAGTGCCCTATATCAACAGTTTGCTGTCCGAGGGCGGACAAAGCTGCCTGGCGGCGAACAGCGCCGAAGACATCTTCTATGATGTGCTCTGCGCATTCATTGACAAGCACAGTGAAATACGCCGGGACCATGTGAAGGCCTATCTCTACAAGGCGGTCAAGAACAGGTGCCTGAACATTCTCAGCCGCAACAGGGAGGAAAATTCATCCGTCAGAATCGACAGCATGCCGCTTTCTGCCAGGGAGATACTTGCAGCGGCAGATTTCGCAGGAGAAAATGAGTTCGGGTCCGAGGAGGATACAATGCCGGACATATCCGATGTGCTCGCATATTCTGAACATCTGCCTGACAGGACCAAGGACATCTTCTGCATGAGCCGCATTGAGGGAATGACTCACAGCCAGATAGCTGAAATCCTGGGCATATCCACACGCGCAGTGGAAAAGCATCTGCAGAACTCCGTCAAGGAATACCGCTATCACTTCGGCCTGGACAGCAGACGTCATAAGCCTTCTTGACAACATCCGGAAGGCTCATAATGAATGGCAAGATAAGCATAAACGACGTCAGAATCTGGAGCTGCGGCAAGCCTGCTCCATCCGTATATATTCATGCTGTCGCAGGTGACGGACATAATGTCATGGCTGCATGCGAGCGGCTCGGATGCCCTCCATTCAACCTCATCGCCATCCATGACTTCGATTTCGACGGATGCATGACACCATGGAAAGCACCAGGTGTAAGGAAACGCCAGGAAGAGTTTCCTGGCAATGCGCCTGCACATCTTGCCTGGCTGACTGAGGAACTGATACCCCACGTGGATCAGCTCATGGAGTTCCCATCCACATATAATGCCATCGCCGGCTACTCCCTAGCTGGGCTCTTTGCCCTCTGGTGCGCATGGAACACAGACATGTTCAGCAGAATCGGCTGCGGTTCCGCCTCACTTTGGTATCCCGGTTTCGTGGAGTATGCAGAAGCGCATCCGATGAAACGGCTCCCCGAATATATCTATTTTTCGCTTGGTGACAACGAGAGCGACACCAGGCATCCGGTAATGCGCCAGGTAGGCCGTTGCACGGAACAGATACTGGAACTGACCAGCCGGCTCCACATTCCCCACACCTTCGAGGTCAACCCTGGCAACCATTTCTCCGACCCCGACGGTCGTCTAGCCAAGGCCATCAGGTCAATGCTTCTGTACAAATGACAGACAAGTGCCATCTTTATTCTGCCGCATCCGATGTTGTGGCAATCAGCCTGCAAGGCATACATAGTAACGAAAACCATCATCCCATCCAGCACAGTCAGGACGGTGCCACAGCACCCCAAGCATAACTATTTATCTATCAACGCATAGCATCTCAGCACCGTGGATTTCAAGCTAAAAAACACCTCCAGATCCACGCACTTTCCAAAAACACCTTTGACCGTCAATATCTTACATCCGCAAGTGTGGCACCGTCCCGACATCCACATACTCAAAGACAGGTAAATTTCTGGGACGCAATATATCAACATCCTCGCCCACACTACACGATGATACACAAAAAAAAGTTCCAGAGAAATTTCTCTGGAACTTTCGTGATCCCAATAGGATTCAAACCTATAACCTTTTGATCCGTAGTCAAATGCTCTATTCAATTGAGCTATGGGACCAGTTCAGGTCTAATGACCTATGTATTGCATTGGCTTACTTTGCAGAACCTTCCTCTTTCAGGAATACAAGCTTCTTCTCCTTGATTCTAGCCTTCTTACCAGAAAGTGCCCTGAGATAGAAGATTCTTGCTCTACGTACGTGACCAACCTTGTTCACTTCGATTGACTCGATAAATGGAGACTGGAACGGAAAGATTCTCTCAACACCGATACCGCCTGAAATCTTGCGGATTGTAAATGTCTTGGTGTATGGAGTAGCACCGCTGATCTGGATAACAACTCCTCTAAATTTCTGGAGTCTCTCCTTGTCACCCTCTTTAATCCTATAAGTAACGGTGATTGTGTCACCACCTTTAAACTTAGGATATGACGCGACTTTCTCGTTTGCAAAAGCCTGGTCTACAATTTTTATCAAATCCATTTCTAAAATACTTTAAATGCGCAACGTTACTTTAATAACCAACGAACGTAAGAGGTTGCCTTGTTAATGGGACTGCAAATGTACGAACTTTTTTCTTATCTGCAATACTTTTTTAGAAATTTTCTTTCATTTTATCGAAAAGATTCTTGTCTTCCCGACTCAGATCAGGTGTAAAGCTGCTGCTTGAGCGCATAGCCTCGATCGCAGACTTCTCGTCAGACTTCAGCTTCTTAGGTATCCATACAAGATATTTAACATAGAGATCGCCTGTGCCGGAACCATATCCTTTCACTGCCGGCAGCCCCCTGCCTCTCAACCTCACGATAGTGCCGGACTGTGTTCCCGGTTCAATCTTTATCTTATATGTACCGTCAAGGCAAGGTATCTCAGCCTCTCCGCCAAGGATTGCATCCGTCACAGGGATGATCTTGCTGAAGAACAAGTTCTTGCCTTCCCTCTTCAATGATGCATGAGGGAGTTCCTCTATAACGACAAGCAGGTCGCCGTTGATGCCGCCAGCCTTAGCCGCATGCCCCTGTCCCTGAAGAGTAAGCTGCATGCCATCCTCCACGCCTGCAGGGATATTGACCTTGACCGTGACTCTCTTGCGGACAAGCCCTGTACCTCCGCATGTATGACAAGGGTTTGAAACAATCTTTCCTTCTCCGCCGCATCTCGAGCATGTAGTATAAGTGACTGTCTGCCCGAAGATGCTGCTTGCGACACGCTGCTCCTGTCCGGTACCATGACATACAGGACAGGTCTTCACGTCAGCCGCATTGACAGCGCCTTTTCCTCCGCAGTCAGGGCATTGCTCATAACGGTCGATAGTAACTTCCTTGGTAACGCCCTTGGCAATCTCCTCCAGTGTCAGGCGGACACGTGTACGTATGTCACGTCCCCTCATCACCCTCTGCTGGCCACGCTGACCTCCGCCGAAGCCACCAAAACCACCGAAGCCGGAGAAGCCTCCGAACCCGCCACCATTACTGCTACCGCCGCCGAAATCAAATCCGGCGCCGAACAGATCCTTCAGGATGTCATTGATATCGAACCCTCCGAAACCGCCTGCATTACCATAGCCGCCTGCAGAAGCCCCGCTGAATCCGAAACGGTCATACTTCGCCCTCTTGTCAGGGTCGCTCAACACCTCGTACGCCTCGGAAGCCTCCTTGAATTTCTCCTCGGCGGTCTTCTTCTCCTCGTCCGTTCCGCTCACCCATCTGTCAGGATGCCACTTCAGAGCCAGCTTCTTGAAAGCCGACTTTATATCATCTGTGCTGGCATTCTTGTCAACGCCAAGCACTTCATAGTAATCTCTTTTTTCTGCCATAATCCAAATCTCCTTCCAGGCACTTCAAGCCTGGTTCCGCGCAACACCGCAAAGCCTCTCAATCAGCCTTAAATTCCGACAACGACTTTAGCGTAGCGCAGTATCTTGCCTCCGAGAGTATATCCGGTCTCGATAACATCATATACAAGCCCTTTCTTATCCTTGTCCTCCACGGGCACCTGTGCCACAGCCTCATGGAAATCAGTGTCGAACTTCTTTCCCTTGGCCTCAATTCTCTCCAGCCCCTTGGTCTTCAGATACTTCATGAGCTTGTCATATATCAGCCCTGTTCCTTCCTTCGCTGCTTCATCACTGGAAGTCTTGAGAAGTTCCATAGCTCTCTCACAGTCATCCAGCACCGGAAGCAGCCCCTTTATGGTTTCAGAAGCGGCAGATGAGACAAGTGCAAGCTTCTCTTCAGCAGTACGCCTGCGGAAAGTCTCGAATTCAGCCATCAGACGGACGTAGTCATCCTTCTCCTTGGCAAGCTTCTCCTCCACAGTCTTCTTTTCCTTCTCCAGTATCTCCACCTTATCCTTCAGCTCCTTGCACTCCTTTTCTTCAGAGCACTTCGATTCCTTCTGACAATTAGTCTCTTTCTGGCAGGACTTCTTGTCAGCATTTCCGCACTCCTCATGTCCGGAACATGAAGTTTCCTCAGGAGTTACCGGACTTTCTTTCTTCTCTCGCTCTTCTTCTCTTTGCTTTTTCATATCTTCTTAACCTCTTGTATCTTTTTGAAAACAGTCCGTAAATGGACGCTATTATTATCACCCACAACATAATACACGGACTGACTGTGCTGGGTACTCAACAGTCAGTCCGCGCTTTTATCAGCAA
Organism: uncultured Bacteroidales bacterium; assembly: GCA_934691625.1. Taxonomy (GTDB): domain Bacteria; phylum Bacteroidota; class Bacteroidia; order Bacteroidales; family UBA932; genus Cryptobacteroides. Next base: position 33,000 of record CAKUTA010000004.1, read on the forward strand.
ATTATCTGCCACAATGCAAGTCTGCCAAATTGGCACACGGCTAGAATAGCTTTGCAGCTGCGACAGCACAATTTATCCCGTCAATGGCGGATGATACGATTCCTCCGGAATATCCTGCCCCCTCTCCGCAAGGGAAGAGTCCTGGAACCTGAGGGCACTGGAAATCATCTCCACGGACAATGCGCACCGGAGAAGATGTACGGGACTCGACTCCAAGCAGAAGTGCATCTTCGGTGTAGTATCCGCGCATCTTATTGTTTATCAAAGGAAAAGCTTTCTGAAGACGTAACGATACGCATTCAGGAAGAAGCTCGTAGAGCGGAGCTGGCACTACACCTGGACGGTATGATGTTTCAGGAAGGTCCTCCGACATCTGCTCCTCACAGAAATCCACCATGCGCTGGGCTGGAGCGCACAGCTTGTTTACAACTCCATTCTCGTCAGCTTCGGCATGCTCCGCCGCATAGTCATACATCTTCTTCTCCACATCGTGCTGGAAATTCAGCAGGGCAAATACCCCATACTTCTTATATTCCTCCGGAACATCATCTGGCTCTATGGAAACGACCACCCCGGCATTTGCCCACTTAGAGTTACGCGCCGAATTCGACATCCCGTTAAGCACTGTATAGCCGTCCTCAGTGGAAGACGGCACAAGTATTCCGCCAGGGCACATGCAGAAAGAGAACACTCCCCTGTCATCCACCTGCTCCACGAAAGAGTACTCCGCAGCAGGGAATCCAGGCTCCCACTGTCCGCGGTAACGTATCTTGTTTATCAATGCCTGAGGGTGCTCCACGCGGACTCCCATTGCGAAGCCCTTAGCCTGGAGTTCCCAGCCTTTCCCATTGAACATCTCATAGATGTCGCGTGCGGAATGCCCAGTAGCCAGGATGACGGCTTTCGCCTTATATTTCAATGCATTGTTACCGGTCTTCTCGTCAGTGGCGGTAACGGTGATGGTTCCGTCATCTGCACGCTCGATGTCTGAAACTCTGGTCTGGAAGTGATACTCCCCGCCATGTTCAATGATGCATTCGCGTATGTTGCACACAAGTCTAGGGAGCTTGTCAGTCCCGATATGAGGGTGAGCATCAATGATGATTGAAGGGTCAGCCCCGAAATTGACGAACTGGTAGAGCACCTCCCTGTTGTCACCGCGCTTGGATGAACGGGTGAAAAGCTTCCCGTCAGAGAAAGTTCCAGCGCCGCCTTCCCCATAGCAATAGTTGGAGTCAGGATTTACAACGCCAGTCCTGGAGAGTTTGGCGATATCAGGCTTGCGTCCGCTCACATCCTTGCCTCTTTCCAGTACAACTGGCTTAAGCCCAAGCGTAAGGAGCTTCAATGCAGCAAACATTCCGGCAGGACCTGAGCCCACGACAATCACAGGCTCGGCGTCATGTACATCCTTATATTCCGGCAGCTTGTACTCCTCATACGGTTCGTCTTTCCTGTAGGCCTCGATACGGTAGCGCATGGTGACATCTCCCCTTGCGTCTATCGAGCGGTGCACGATATGGCAATGCGCATCGGCATTCACCATTGTCGGCTGGTACGACTTGGTCGGGTCAATGACATTGATGACGGCATTCGGCCTGAGGTGCAGAGCCTCTGCGGCTGCCATCCTTATATCATCAAGTCTCGGTTCTCGTCCCATCCTGCAGGACACTTCAAATTCTATCATCGCTATCTAAATATTATTCGTTTTCCAATTCTTCCTGCGAGCGGCGCCCAGGTCCTCCTCAGATTCCCTGTCCGTGTATATGCCCCTCACGCTTCTTCTCAATCCCTCCCTTTCCCCTTTTCAATGGGGCGGTCAGGACTTCGTCCGATGTCTGCGACATCCTGCTAATAATCCGCCATGCGTGAAACCGGGGCGACATCTAGCGGAGTACGCTCACCGGCGAGATAATGATAATAGCCGGCAATGGCAATCATCGCCGCATTATCCGTCGTAAACTTGAACTCAGGCAGATATGTGTTCCATCCGCGACTTCTCCCCTCTTCCTCTATACGGTTACGCAGCCCGCTGTTCGCCGACACGCCGCCGCCTATCGTTATCTCCCTGATGCCCGTCTGCTTCGCAGCCTTTATCAGCTTATCCATCAATATATCAATCAGCGCTTTCTGGAAACTTGCACAGATATCCTCCTTGTTCTTCGCCATGAATTCAGGATCCTTTGCCATCTCATCACGCACGAAATAAAGCAACGATGTCTTTATCCCGCTGAAGCTGTAGTCCAGGCCTGGAATATGCGGCTTCGCGAACTTGAACCGCTCCGGGTTTCCAAGTTTCGCCAGCTTGTCTATCACCGGCCCGCCTGGATAGCCAAGCCCCATCATCTTCGAGCACTTGTCAAACGCCTCACCGACAGCATCATCTATCGTCTGTCCGAGAATCTCATAGTCCAGAGGACTGTTCACCTTGACTATCTGCGAATTGCCACCTGAAACCAGAAGGCACAGATAAGGGAACTCAGGATGATGATTCTCCTTGTCATATTGCTTCACAAAATCGGCAAGAATATGCCCCTGAAGATGATTGACCATGATTACAGGAATCCCGAGAGAAACCCCGAGTGCCTTGGCGAATGACGTTCCGACAAGAAGCGACCCCAGAAGCCCAGGTCCACGTGTGAATGCGATTGCCGTAAGCTCCTCAGGCTTCACCCCTGCCTTTTCAAGCGCCTGGCTGACAACAGGAACGATATTCTGTTCATGAGCCCTTGACGCGAGCTCCGGCACCACTCCGCCATAATCCTTATGGACCTGCTGACTGGCAATGACATTGGACAGAAGATATCCGTCCCTTATAACAGCTGCGGAAGTATCATCACAAGATGACTCTATTCCGAGAATAATGTCTGAATGTTCCATGTGTCTTTCAAAAAACTCCAAATCCGGCACACAAAGGTAATATAATTTAAAAGACTTTCCCCTCGCAAACAGAAGAAATTTCATCAGTCAGCTGCACATCTGCCATACTGGATTTCAGCGGAACGCCACGCATGGAGCGCAAAATATTATAGAACAACGTTTTAGCCGTTTTTCTACTTCAAAGTTTATGGAGTAGAAAAACAACTAAATAATTAATACTCAAACGTTAACGCCCCACGAACGGAATATGGCTTACAATAATACTCATTTGCACGGCAATGATTCCACTGAATAACTTGACCCTCCGGGACAGGCCCTCAACCAGCATTAACCATGCATCACACTATTAGTCAACGTATTACGCCACCTCACCAGTTTTCAGTAAATGCCAAGACCCATGAAAAAACATAGGTCTTGGCATCCACATTCTTAATCAACTCATTAATATTCAACCACATAAGCAGTTTATCCAAAGCCAGGATGGTCAAGTTGTCAGAAAAGTCAGCCATAGAACCAGAAAAGTCACCTACTTCCACTGATAAAGAAAGATGGAATCAAGCCCTTCCACGGAATTCTGAATACCTCTATTATAATAATGGGATGGAAAATAGCAATATTTTATGTAAGTTTGTAAGATGGAATTATACGAGGATTGTTGAAATCCCTGTTGAAGGGAACAGCTTCCGGACCATTAAGAGGAATCAGAAACAGTTAAAGGAAAAAGTCTATCAGAAAGGCGGTAAAAATACTCTATCTGATTGCAGCAGCTATGGTGACAGTCATTGCTGCCGCACTTATCGCTGTACAATCGCCGAAAGTACAGACATACCTTGCAGACAAGGCATTGACCGCGCTCGGCAGCAGGATAGACGGAAAAATCAGCATCGGAAAGATTCATATCGACCCGTTCAAGGCGGTAGTAATCAGAGATCTCGCCATCATTGACAATCACCCTTTCCGGGACTCCGCCGGCATTGCGGCAGCAGACACCATGTTCCGCGCCAGATACGTCACGGCGACATTCAGCATACGGAGCCTGTTCAGCAACGGAAGCATCCGCCTGTCTTCAGCAAAAGTGACTGACGGACTTTTCTTTCTGGTGATAGAGCACAGTGACAGCACCGCAGCAGACACATCCGGCACGGTCAACCTGAAGCGGATATTCAGGCTCGGCAGCAGCGACAAGGACAAGAAGCCGAATGACAAGGAGATATTCTCCATCGCCAACGTGGAGCTGGACGGGATGGGGTTCAGGATGAGGAATTTCCGCAAGGACGCATCCAGATACGCCAGTGACGAGATGAACTGGTTTGACCTGGACGTGAAGGACATACATCTGAAGGGACGCAGCATGAGGCTCAAGGGAGGCGTGATGTACGGCACCTGCGACAAGCTGTCCATGCGGGAGAAAAGCGGATTCACCTGCCACTACATGTCCGGACGGACTAAGGTCGGCAACGGAAAGACCATAATTGATGATCTGCGCATCATAGACAACTGGTCAGACATCGACATTCCGCATCTTCAGATGACATACAGGAACACGGCTGCCTGGTCCGATTTCATCAGCGCCGTAAGGCTGCAGGGTGATATCCGTCCGAGCACGGTGAGCATGAACACGCTGGGATATTTTGCCCCGGCACTGAAAAGGTTCCGCATGACCGCGAAGATCAAAGGAGAGGTGGAAGGATATGTCAATGACCTGCATTTCAACGGGATGCAGGTCGAGTCATCTGACGCCGGAGGATTTACTGACTGGGACAATGCAAGAGGACGTGGAATAGCCGGAGAGTTCAGCGGCTCCATAATAGGGCTGCCCGATTCTCAGGGAATGCTCATGGAAGCCGACGTCCGCAAGCTCAGCTTCACGACAGGCGGACTGGAGCACTTCATAAAGGGCTGGGCGCCCGAAGCATCACTCGGTATCAGCAGTCTCTGCAAAGGCGAGAAGGTCACATTCACCGGACGGCTTAAAGGCCCGCTGAACAGGCTCACTGTCCGCGGCTCCCTGCATACAGACTTCGGCAAGGCTACGGCTGATGCACATATCCGCAATGTCATTGACAAGGCCAGGCCGATAATCATCGGCGGCAATATCAGCACGGAGGAGCTGGATATCAGCAGAATAATCGGCAATGTGCCGGCAGGAAGATGCACAATGCATTCGGGGCTTTCCGCCACACTGGGGAAGGATGGTCCTGAAGTGACCATAGACTCACTAAAAGTGGACAGGCTTGATGTGCTCGGATACGGATACACAGGCATTGCGGCAGCAGGAACATTCAGCCAGGACGCCTTCAACGGACGTATCGTCTGCAGCGACCCGAACCTGAACTTCCTTTTCCAGGGAATCTTCTCATTGTCATCCAAGACCAGAAACGCCCTCTACCAGTTCTATGCGAACCTTGGGTACGCCGATCTTCATGCACTCAACATTGACAAGAGAGGCACTTCACGGATAAGCCTCACTACCCAGGCAAACTTCACGAGGGTCAGCGGAGAAGACATCCTGGGGAACATAAATGTCAATGGCATTGTCCTGGAAGACGAGCACGGACGGCATAATGTCGGGGATGTGGAGATTTCGTCATACGCGAACAATGACCTGAACCGTGTGAAGTTCAAGTCCGGATTCGCAGAAGGAACATATTCCGGGACCAAGTTCTTCTCCAGCTTCATAAGCGACCTGAAGACGGCCGCAACCAGCCAGGCCCTGCCTTCCCTGCGTATCGGAAAGCAGCAATGGGACGGCAACAGATATGATGTGGCTCTGCAATTCCACGACACCAAGGACGTCCTGTCTTTCTTCGCCCCGGGCATATATATCGCTGACAGTACGGCTCTAATCCTCAACATCACACATGACGGAAAGATGAAGGCCGCCCTGACATCCGGCAGGATTGCATACAGGGACAAGTACCTGAAGGGCATCAGCCTGAAGATGGACAATCCAGACGGGAGCCTCGAAGGACTGATGCATATCGAGGAAATCATGTGCTCTCCGATCAAGGCGCGTTCAGGCAGGCTCAAGGTCTTCGCAAGGAGGGACTCGCTTGGAGCAAGCTTCAGTTATGACAATGCTACTGAACTGGAGAACCGAGGGGAGCTTTTCCTTGAAGGCCAGCTATATAGGGACGCCCAGGATTCGCTTGCAGTCAAGGCTGGATTCAAGCCATCGTATATCTATCTGAAATCAAACCTCTGGAAGATAACATCTTCGGAAATAGATGCCCATAGCGGAGGGGCACATATCGGCGGGCTGAAGCTGTCAGGAGACGGCCAGTCCATAACGCTTGATGGAGGATACTCCCCTATACAGAGCGATACACTGCACCTTAACCTGGACAAGTTCGACATTTCCATTGTCAATGCATTCTCGGGAATGGATATCGGGATCCAGGGGCGCATGACAGGGCACGCGATGCTGATCTCCCCTGCCGGAGGAAGAGCAGGAGTCCTTATGAACATAGCATGCGACTCCACGATGTTCGCAGGCAGAAGAGCCGGAACAGTAAGGATGGCAGGAGTGTGGGACGACGAGAAGCAGGGGTTCAATTATGTATGCCGCAACATGCTGGACGGCGTGCAGACATTCGGGGTTTCTGGAAACTTCGATCCGAAGACAAAGAACGTCGAGGGCAAGGTATCCCTTAACGGGTTCAATGCCGGATATGCCATGCCGTTCCTCAGATCCGTGTTCAGCGACATTGACGGAAGCATATCCGGGGACATTGCCTTCATCGGGCCTTTCAATGAGATCGGGATAGCCAGCAAGGACCTGAGATTCAACCGAACACGTATGCGCGTGGATTTCACGAATGTGGACTACATAGCTGACGGTCCGGTTTCGCTCGACAACAGCGGGGCAAGGTTCGAAAACGTCACGATAACTGACAGGTTCAATGAGAAAGGCACAGTCAGCGGAAGCATTCTATGGAACCATTTCCGTGACCTGGGATTCGATACCCGCATCAGGTTCAACAGCATGGAGGTCCTGAACCTGGGAGAAAGTGACAATCCGATATTCTACGGCAATGTTTCCGCGACGGGAAGCCTCTCCATAACAGGCCCGCTTAATTCAATCCTGCTTTCAGCAGACGCACGGACCGTCAAGCGCGGGGAATTCCATATTCCTATGAACAGCGCGTCCTCCGCCGGGAAGTCGAACCTTCTGACATTCAAGGAGCCTTACAAGGAAATACGCATTGACCCCTACGAGGAGCTGATGCGCAAGATCAAGGAGAAGGAGAAAAAGGCGAATGACTTGGGCATCAGGCTTCACATCAATGCCACTCCTGACGTGTCGGCACATATCGAAATCGACAAGGCGACAGGCAATGTCCTCACCGGAAACGGGAACGGGCTGCTCGATCTGGAGGTAAGGCCTGGCATAGGACAGTTCAGCATAAACGGCAACTACGTCATATCCAGCGGAACATACCATTTCGTCGCGTTAGGAATCGCCAAGAGGGATTTCAGCATCCAGAACGGCAGTTCAATAAGATTCAACGGGGACATAATGGACAGCAACCTGGATATCAATGCCATATACAGGACCAAGGCTTCCGTCGGGACGCTCATAGCCGATACGACATCGACATCAAGGCGCACTGTGGAATGCGGCATTGCCATAACTGACAAGCTAAGCAACCCGCGTCTGGACTTCTCCATCAGCATACCGGATCTGGACCCTACGACACAAAGCCGTGTGGAGAGCGCCCTGAACACACAGGACAAGATCCAGAAACAGCTGCTGGCCCTGCTGATTTCCAACAGCTTCCTGCCGGACGAGCAGTCCGGCGTGACGAACACGTCCTCTTCAATGCTGTACTCCAACGTATCCGAAATCATGGCCGGGCAGCTGAACAACATATTGCAGAAGCTGAACATCCCAGTAGATTTCGGGCTTGACTATCAGCAGAATGCAGGAGGAACGGACATCTTCAACGTGGCATTGTCCACAGCATTGTTCAACAACAGGGTCATCGTGAACGGAACCATAGGAAACAGACAGTACAATTCCAGCTCGTCAGGAAGCGAAGTCGTGGGAGACCTGGACATAGATGTCAAGCTGGACAAGCCTGGAGCCTTAAGGCTGAACCTTTTCTCACATTCTGCCGACCAGTACACGAACTATCTGGACAATTCGCAGAGAAACGGAATAGGTCTCACATATCAGAAAGAATACGACCGCATCGGTGAATTCATACGTAACATCTTCAGAAGCAGACGAAAGAAACAGCAGATAGAGGCAGAGCGCCAGCAGGAGCTTCTCAACGAAAGGAAGGTGCGTATCCGTATCGAGGCGGACAGAAATGAAAATAACGATAGAAATGGAAAACGCAAATAACAGAGGCAGGCTGTTCCTCATCCCGTCTCCGCTCGGGGACAATGACCCGCGCGAGGTTATACCTGACGGAGTTCTGGCAATGCTGCCGAAACTTGGCACATACGTGGTGGAGGCTACACGCACCGCCAGAAGGTATCTGTCGGCGGCAGGGCTGAAAGGGCACATACAGGAACTTGAATTTCATGAGCTTAACGAGCACACAAGGCCGGAGGAGGTCATGGCGCTTCTTCCTCTTTTTGACGGAGGGAAAGATGTAGGGCTTATAACTGAAGCCGGACTCCCTGCCGTAGCAGACCCAGGGGCACAGCTCGTAAGCCTCTGTCACAAGGAGGGAATCGAGGTAGTCCCTTGCTCCGGTCCATCATCATTGATGCTTGCACTGATGGCGTCCGGACTCAACGGGCAGTCTTTCGCATTCCTCGGCTACATACCCGCAAAGACGGATGAGCGAAGACAGGCCCTTAAAAGCATTGAAAGACATTCTGCCTCCGAAAGGCAGACAAAGATCTTCATAGAGACGCCCTATAGAAATGATTCCCTCTTCGCGGACATCCTGGCAAACTGCCAGAACAGCACGGAGCTGTGCATCGCCGCGAATATAACCATGCCGGACGCATATATCTGCACGAAAACAATAGGAGAATGGAAAAAGGAGGCAGCAGGACGCAAGGAAATCATCGGAAAGAGGCCATGCGTATTCCTGATCCTGGCACATTGATCTCCGGTTCAGAAGCTGTTTTGACATGATTAAAAAGTTGCTTGAGGTAAGTAACCTTCAGATAATAATTTCAAAACAGCTTCTAAAACAAACAAGAAATGACGAAGAAAGCATCTTATATCACATTGGGCTGCAAGCTGAACTATGCCGAGACATCGACTTACGAAAGAGGCTTCATGAAGGAAGGCTACGAGTCGGTTCCATGGTCAGAGAAGGCCGACCTGTACATCATCAACACCTGTTCCGTGACAGAGCATGCCGACCGCAAGTCGCGCAACATCATACGCAAGATCCACAGGACATCTCCTGAGGCGGCGATTGTAGTCACGGGCTGCTATGCACAGCTGAAACGCCCTGAAGTCGAGTCTATAGAGGGCGTAAGCCTGGTGTTCGGCGCAGACGAGAAAAGTTCACTGGTAAAGTCCACGATGGAGTTCATAAACGGACGAGAAAGCATCCGCGACAATGACAATGCAGCAGAAACCTTTGCAGCATACTCCAGCGGAGAGGAGCGCACAAGGTCATTCCTGAAGGTGCAGGACGGATGCGACAATTTCTGCGCATACTGCACCGTACCTTTCGCCCGCGGAAGAAGCAGGAGCATATCCATTGCGGAAGCTGTGGACGAGGCCAGGAAGATAGCCAATTCCGGAGTCAGGGAAATCGTGCTGACAGGTGTCAATACTGGCGATTTCGGCAGGAAGACTGGTGAAAGCTTTCTTGACCTGCTCAAGGCGCTCAATGAGGTAGAAGGCATTGAAAGATACAGAATTTCATCCATCGAGCCCAACCTGCTGACTGATGACATCGTGGACTGGATCGCTTCCGGGACGAAGTTCCAGCCGCATTTCCACATACCGCTGCAGAGCGGCAGCGACACGCTGCTGAAAGATGTAGGCAGGAAATATACGACAGAGTTCTTCGCTTCCAAGATAGACTATATCCGCAGCAGGATGAACCCTGCACCTGGTGAGACCAATGTGGACGGCACCAGGAGACCTGATGTGTTTTTCGGAATAGATGTGATAGCCGGACTTCCGGGCGAGACTGACGAGCTGTTCATGGAGACATATAACTTCCTCAAGGACACGGTGCGTCCGGCATTCATCCACATCTTCCCCTACTCACGCAGACCTGGCACAAGGTCGGCTATACGGAAGGACCAGGTGCAGGACTGCATCAAGACAAAGCGTGTAGCCATGCTTGAGGAGCTGTGCAAGTCGCTGAACGAGGAGTTCATAGCGTCACAGAAGGGTGTGAAGGAGCATGTGCTATTCGAGGAAAGCAACAATAATGGCATCATGAGCGGATATACAGGTAACTATATCAAGGTGGAGCGTCCATGGGATGAGGCATTGGCAGGAACAATACAGGAGGTGATATTATGAAGACAAGGCTGACGTTTCTCGGCACAGGGACATCTCAGGGTGTTCCTATCATAGGATGCAGATGCAATGTGTGCAGAAGTACTGACCCGCATGACAAGCGGTTCCGTTCCGCGGCTTTCGTTGAATACGAGGGGCTGTCGATATTGGTGGATGCCGGGCCGGACTTCAGGATGCAGATGCTTGCGCATGGCATTTCGCATCTGGATGCCATTCTGCTCACCCACAGCCACCGGGATCATACAGGTGGGCTTGATGATGTAAGGTCATTGAACTATATCGACCAGCGTGCCGCCGAAATCTACTGCGAGCCTCTCGTGCTGGATTCACTGAAGGAAAGCTTCGCATACGTTTTCGCAGAGAACAAGTACCCCGGGGCGCCTGAATGGAATATACATCAGATCGGTGAGCATCCGTTCTTCGTTGAGCCTGGAGATGATGACAAGAAGCTCGTCTGGGTTCACGACAAAGGCTATTGCTGGCAGTCCCCCGACGGAAGCCTGGTACCTACTGATGACAGAAAGACGTCATGGGCCGAGATCGCAGCTGATCCTGGATTCTCTGGAGGCATGGTCTCATCCACAGGGCGAGGCGTGGAGATTATACCTATCCGAGGCATGCATGACAAGATGCCGGTGCTAGGTTTCCGCTTCGGCAGCATAGCATATATCACGGACATGAGCCTTCTGCCAGACAGGGAGCTTGCCAAGCTGAAAGGGCTGGAGCATGTGACGCTCAATACTGTCGGGTATAAGCCGCACCATTCGCATTTCTCGCTGTATCAGGCTATAGATGTGGCACATAAGATCGGTGCCAAGCATACCTGGCTGACCCATCTGTCGCACAATTTTCCTGTCTGGCGGGACTTCGCCACACAGCTCCGCGAGCTCTCCCCCGACATGGATATCCAGCCGGCATTCGACGGGCTTGTCATCGAGGCATAGCTAACAGCCGCATAACATAGCAATGCTCCTACGCCGGTCTGCATGCCAGACCATACACACGAAGCTGGTCTGAGCAACGGATGTGTGCAGGCGCAGCAGATGTTCGTAGAGTGTAATTAGCTATCTATCAAACGATTGACTATTTTTCTACTCTTTATATCGTGGAGTAGAAAAATAGTCAATTAATTATCGCTCAATCAATTACGCTCCACACGCCAGCCCATAAAAAAGCCTTGACTCCGATATCAGAGCCAGGGCTTATCATTATCTCCCAGTCCTAAGCCAGTGTCATCAGACACTGCCGAAGAACAGGAATGGAAACTACAGCTGAGGACCAGCCTTTACAAGAGCCTTGCCAGCGCGGTTGCCTTCGTATTTTACGAAGTTCTTGATGAACCTTGCAGCGAGGTCTTTAGCCTTAACTTCCCAGTCAGCAGCGTTAGCGTATGTGTCACGTGGGTCAAGGATGTGAGAATCCACACCTTCAAGCTGTGTAGGAACTACGAAGTTGAAGTAAGGGATAGTCTTGGTAGGAGCGCTGTCGATGCTGTGATCGAGGATAGCGTCGATAATACCACGGGTATCACGTATAGAGATACGTTTGCCTGTACCATTCCAGCCGGTGTTAACGAGGTAAGCCTTCGCACCGCTCTTCTTCATGTGGCGAACAAGCTCCTCTGCATACTTCGTAGGATGAAGTTCGAGGAATGCCTGGCCGAAGCAAGCTGAGAATGTAGGGGTAGGCTCGGTGATACCGCGCTCTGTACCTGCAAGCTTAGCTGTGAAGCCTGAAAGGAAGTAGTACTTTGTCTGCTCAGGATCAAGGATTGATACTGGAGGAAGTACTCCGAATGCATCTGCAGAAAGGAAGATAACCTGCTTTGCTGCCGGTGCATGAGAAACAGGACGTACAATGTTCTTGATGTGATAGATAGGGTAAGATACACGAGTATTCTCGGTAACGCTCTTATCTGCGAAATCAATCTTGCCGTTAGCATCAACAGTTACGTTCTCGAGGAGAGCGTCACGTGTGATAGCGCCGTAGATATCCGGTTCAGACTCCTTGTCGAGGTTGATGACCTTGGCATAGCAGCCGCCTTCAAGGTTAAAGATACCGTTGTTGTCCCAGCCGTGCTCGTCATCACCGATGAGGAGACGCTTAGGGTCGGTAGAAAGGGTGGTCTTGCCTGTTCCTGAAAGACCGAAGAAGATAGCGGTGTTCTCGCCGTTCTTGTCGGTGTTTGCAGAGCAGTGCATAGAAGCGATACCCTTGAGAGGAAGGAAGTAGTTCATCATTGAGAACATACCTTTCTTCATCTCACCGCCATACCATGTATTGAGGATAACCTGCTCGTGTGATGTTACATTGAAGAGAACTGCAGTCTCTGAACGGAGGCCAAGCTCCTCATAGTTCTCAACTTTTGCCTTAGCGGCGCAATATACTACGAAATCAGGCTCCTGATCAAACTCTTTCTGGTTCTTAGGACGGATGAACATGTTGGTGACGAAGTGTGCCTGCCATGCGACCTCCATAATGAAACGCACTTTCATCCTGGTATTCTCGTTTGCACCGCAGAATCCGTCAACCACGAAAAGCCTCTTGCCTGAAAGCTGCTTTGTAGCGAGCTTCTTGCAGGCCTTCCAGGTCTTCTCTGAAGCAGGATGGTTATCGTTTGGATACTCAGGAGTGTTCCACCATACGGTGTCCTTCGAGGTCTTGTCCATAACGATGTACTTGTCCTTAGGGGAACGTCCGGTGTAGATACCAGTCATAACGTTGATAGCACCGAGCTCGGTCTCCTGACCTTTCTCATAGCCGGTAAGCTCCGGTCTTGTCTCCTCGTTGAAGAGAACTTCATAAGATGGGTTGTAAAGGACTTCTTTTACACCTTTAATTCCATACTTGCTTAAATCCAATGTTGGCATAAAAATAATATTTTAAATATTATAACTAATTTCTTCCCTCACGCGTGGTTTCCGCCTGCATCACAGAGCCTTTCCTCGAAACCATCCGCAAAATTAAGATAATTTTACGATTACTGCCATATTTGCAGTCTGAAATTTTACTAATTTTGTAAAACTTCCGCCCGCCGGAACATGCAAAAATTCTGCCACATCGGCAGATGCATAAAAGCTAAATTGTTTTATCGCCAACTTTTGAAACGAAATTCCTAACTTTCGCTTCAAAACCCACTGAAACGGCGCTGCAGGATGCAGAACAGCTCCACGTAACAGAAGACAGACAACAGACGCAGATGGAACCGCTTGACATATTAAAGGAATATTGGGGATATTCATCATTCCGACCGATGCAGGAGGACATTGTCAGGACCGCACTGGACGGCAAGGATGTTCTCGCGATACTTCCGACAGGCGGAGGAAAATCCGTCTGTTTCCAGGTGCCGGCAATGATGAGGGACGGCATCGCCCTGGTGGTCACCCCTCTCATTGCCCTGATGAAGGACCAGGTCCAGAATCTGAACGACAAGGGAATAAAGGCGATAGCCATCTACACTGGAATGTCCAGGCGGGAAGTGGATCTGGCATTGAACAATGCCGCATACGGCGATGCCAGATTCCTGTATGTCTCGCCGGAAAGGCTCTCGACGCGCCTATTCATGTCCTACCTCGAAGTGATGGACATAAGCTTCATTGTCGTGGACGAGGCGCACTGCATCTCGCAATGGGGGTATGACTTCAGGCCCGACTATCTGCAGATAGGCAAGATACGGGAATCCGTCAAAGCCCCGGTGATAGCACTTACAGCCACGGCGACTCCGGAGGTGGCGGAAGACATCATGAATAAGCTCGGATTCAAGGAAAGGAATCTTCTCAAAAGCGGATTCGAGCGGCCGAACCTGTCCTACATTGTCAGAAAATGTGAGGACAAGACAGGACAGATGCTTAACATCTGCAAAGGTGTTCCGGGAACAGGCATCGTCTATGTCCGCAGCAGAAAAAAGACGGAAGATATAGCCGCAGCGCTGACAGCAGCAGGGATTTCCGCATCATTCTACCACGCAGGGCTCAGGCATGAGCAGAGGATGTCACGCCAGGAGGAATGGAAATCAGGAAAGATCAGGGTCATGGTCTGCACAAATGCCTTCGGAATGGGCATTGACAAGCCCGATGTACGTTTCGTGGTACATGCAGACATGCCTGACGCGCCAGAAGCATATTTCCAGGAGGCAGGAAGAGCCGGGCGCGACGGCCGGCGTTCATACGCGGTGCTGCTGTGGAACGCCACCGACATACGGCGGCTGCATCAGCTCGAGACCATCTCATTTCCTCCGCTGGAATTCATGGAGGACATATATCATAAGGTATATGCATTCTTCGGAATTGCCTACGGGCAGGGACTTGGACGCCAGATGAAATTCGACATTCATGAATTCTGCAAAAGATTCTCATTGAACAAGTCCCAAGTCTATTACGCATTGCGCTACCTGGAGCGGGAGGGGCACTGGACATATACGGAGGAGATCGAGACTCCGACCAGGATCAGGATATCCGTAGGCAGGGACGACCTCTACGACGTGGAGTTCAGCACCAGGGAGATGCTGGATGTGCTTGAGATAATGATCAGGCGATATGCCGGCATATTCTCGTTCGCAGTCCCGGTAGAGGAGGATTATATCGCCGGAAAATGCGGCATTACTATCCCGCAGCTGCACCAGACCCTATACAATCTCTCCGTCGAGCACGTAATAACTTATATTCCAGGGGACACCTCTGACGTGCTTGTCCTGCACAGCGAGCATCTCGCCCAGGGCAATGTCAAGCTGTCGCCGCTCCGCTACAAGATGCTGAAGGAGACATGGCATAAGAGGATGGAAACCATGGTCGAATATGTCAGCGAGGAGGATGTATGCCGTTCCAGATTTCTGCTCAAATATTTCGGCCAGGAAGAATCCGAGGACTGCGGCAGCTGCGACATCTGTAGAAGGCACCGTGCATCAGGCACCACCGCGCAGAACGAAGATACCGCAGAACTGCTGAAGCACTATATAAATGAAGAGCTGCATGGCGAATACACCCTGCAGCAGGTATCAAGCCGTTTTCTGGTGCCATCCGCAGGTTCAGCACCAGATTTCATAGGCATTCTCCGACAGCTGATAGAATCCGGGGAAGTTCCGCCATACCGCAGCTAGACAAGAGCCGCACCGTCGTCAAAGTCAACGTCAGAAGCCGTTTTCCAAAATAGTGCATGCGGCGATTTTGAAAAGATTCCAAGTCACTTACGCGAAAATGCTTTCCTGTACTCCGCCGGAGTCATGCCGAACTTCTCCCGGAAGATACGGTAGAATGTCCTGACATTGTTAAACCCCGAATCATACGCCACAGTCTCTATCGTCTCCTCCCCATCTGACAGAAGCTGCTGACTGTATTCCACACGCATTGAGTTTATATAGCTGGTGAGGTTCTGCCCTGAATACTGCTGGATAAGCTGAGCCAGACGGTTCTTGTTCAGTCCTGTCATCGACACGATGTTCTCCCTGGAAATATCTGGGAGAAGAAAAAGTTTCTCCTTTCTTATACGGGCATCCAGCTCCATGAATTCCTGCAGCTGATGATCTGGCATGTGCAAGGCTTCCTGCTCCTGCTTCTCATCGTCCTTGACAGGGACATCGCTGCTGCTCCGGATCTTCCTTATCAGGGAATACATCCTGGACGATTTCAGATTCATGACATGCAGATAACGCAGTGCAGCCGCCAGCGCGGCACAAAGAATCACTATCACTATAATGAGAAACGAAGTCATTGTCTATTATATCAGTCATTCGCAAAAATAGCTATTTTTAGGCTCATATCCACAAAAAACAGTACAGTTTGTCACATAGGCATGACCATCTGTCACATCGGAAAAAATCATTCTTGATAACTTGCAGACCGCAAAATCAAACAAAATCAAACTCTGAAGCTACCTTCTAAAGCTTTCAGGAAACACTTCATTAAAATGATCAGATTAAAGACTAGATGCACCCTGGCAGCAGGAATCATTACGGTTCTGCTGGCTGTCTCCATGCATGAATGCAAGGCTCAGGTGATAGGAGTCAGGACAAATCTGCCAGGATGGGCAGTACTGTCCCCAAACCTAGGAGCCGAGGTGGCATTTGCGGAGAAATGGTCCGCAGGCATTGATGCAATCTGCAATCCTTTCAAATGGTCAGAGGGACGCAGCTCCCAATTCTGGCAAGTTCAGCCGGAAATCAGATTCTGGCCAAGGCACAAGTTCGCCGGACATGTATTCGGCATTCACGGACAATATGGCCAGTACAACTGGGCAAGGACCGATATCCGCTACAATGGATATTACTACGGAGGAGGACTTTCGTACGGCTATGCACTCATGCTCCGCGAGCAATGGAACCTGGAATTCTATGCAGGCTTCGGCTACAGCAGGATGGAGCACAGGAACAGGTACGACCGCCGTGACGAGGAAATCTGTTTCGGCCCTGGACACTACAACTACTGGGGCGTCACGCAGGCAGGGATACGCCTTACCTATTTCATAAGACTTAAACGATAACGCAGCCATGAGAAAGATTACAAGCATGCTGTTATCCGCTACAGCCGCAATAACATTGTTCCCGTCATGCGCCGGACTGAGACGAGCAGCAAGGGAACCGGTAGAAATCAATGTCAACGCAGAGGTTCCGCAGCTGGAATCCTCCAGCGCACCTGTCATAGTGAAACTCAATGCAGACATGCCGGAAAGATATAGGAACGTGAACACCGGAATCCTGTTCGAGCCTGTTCTTACCAATGCTGAAGGAACCGATTCCGTGTCATTGAAAAACGCCATTGCCGAAGGACGGTTTCATAACATGTATGACCGCAGGACCGCAAGATTCAAGGAGCAGCCTAAAGACAATGATACCGAACTGTTCCCATATATAAAATATGACAACACCAGTATCAGCTGGGAAGCCTCCACACCTTACCAGGAATGGATGGACAGCAGCATTGTCAAGGTCAGGATCTATGCGGAAGCCTATGGGAAGCAGGTCCTTCTGAAAGAGACATGCATACCTGTGCAGGTACTGGTGAAAGAACCTGAAGTCCAGGCCGAGACCGAGCCTGTTCCTGTGAAGACAGATACTGAAGAAGATATTGACAGCCCGATGCAGTTCAGGATGCAGTTCCCGCTCGACTCCGATGACCTTTCTGGAGCTCCAGACGCAAAGCTGCTGAAAGACAAGCTGCAAGAGCTCCTCTCCGAAAAGAAAGCCATCGACTACCAGATCAGCATAACAGTTTCTAACTCTCCGGAAGGCTCTGCCACCTACAACGAGGATCTATGCGCAAGACGCCGCGACGCCATAATACGTATCATCCGTGAGGCTGGTGCCGATACCGGGAAATGCGACGTGGTCATGATCCCTGAGAACTGGGACGGACTGCTCGATAAAGCCTACGGGCTTATCCCAGACTCTGTAAAGGGACTACGGAAAGCTGTTTACAGCATCGAGGACACGGACAGACGCGAAGCATACATCAGAAAGAACATGAACATAGACTGGATAATACTCAGCAAGGTAGTTTATCCTGAGTTAAGGTACTGCCACGTAACATTGTCATATAATATTAAAAATCAATAATATGAGAAATATATTCTCCAGAGCGGCGCTTGCCGCATTTACGATAGCCGCCGGGCTTCTCTCTTCCGGCTGCCTAAACGAGGAAATCCCGTTTCTCGAGCTCGAATACGAGAAGCTCGACATTCAGGGCAAGGGAGAAAAGATAGTCATTGACGTCAAGTCCAATGTTGACTGGACCGCATCCGTAGATCAGAACTGGTGCCTTATCGAGAACGGCACAGGACACTACAAGGGCGAGTTTGTATTGACAGCTGCCGAGAACACTACCGCGATGACCCGTATTGCGCATGTCACTGTCAAGGGAGGATCGCAGATAGCCACCATAGAAGTCACACAGGCGCCTTACAACTTCACATTCGACCTTCCGCTGTCAGAATATCACATCGGCTACGAATCATCCAGCATAAGCATACCATATCTTTCTACCGGAAAAGGGCTGAAAGTCGAATGCAACTCCAACGCCTCCTGGGCAAAGATAACATCAACAGGAGACGGCACCGCATCTGTCTCCATCGAGCAGAACACGACAGGAAGCACCAGGACAGCGGTCATCGCGTTCAACACTAAGGGGCACGACGGCACTCCGCTCATCAGCAAGGTAAGCATCATCCAGGACGGTACCGTCAACTTCCTTGACGCCCTGGTGAAAGAAGCAGTCCTGGCAGCAGCAGGAGAAGAGATATCCCTTCCTGTAAGGACCAATACCGGAATCAAGGTCGAGTCTTCATCAGAATGGTGCAAAGCCACATGGACAGGTTCAGCAGTACAGGTTTCCGCAGAGCGCAATCCAGGCAGCCGTGAGCGCACAGCATACGTGACAGTACGCACCGATTCTGACGCAGGCAACGAGATAGCGCGTACCATCATGATAACGCAGCTTGCAGAAGGATTCAGCCTGCAGCTCCCTATCAGCGAGTTCACCATCGATGACGACAAGAACAATATCAGTGTTCCTTATATATTGAAAGGACAGGATGCCACTATTTCCGTACAGTCAAATGCCAGCTGGATAACTGTAAATTCCACCGATAACGGAGCTGCTGTTCTCTCTGTAGCTGCTAATTCCGATGGCAAGGCCCGTACAGCGACATTGGCATTCATCGCAGAAAAGGCTGATGGCGAAGCCATTATCCGCAACGCATATATCACCCAGGAAACGACAGAGAATGAACTTTCAGTCCTGGTGTCAGAGCTGACCCTCGCATCAGTGGGCGACACTGTCACGATTCATGCACTTTCAAATGCAGACATCAAGGTTTACTCATCTTCAGACTGGTGCAAGGCCGAGGCGACAGGAGACGGCATCAGGATCAGCGCAGAAATCAATGCCAATGAAGAGAACCGCGAGGCTTATGTCACAATAATAGCAGACCTCCAGAACGGCAGCAAGGCCATAATGAAGAGTATCAAAGTGATGCAGAAGGCAGTGGATATCAGATTCGAGTTCGCGGAGCCAGCTGTCACCATCGGATATGCCGCAGGGACTGAATACGTACAGATCATATCGACAGGTGAATGGAAACTGAACAATCTGGCAAATGAGATTCCTGACTGGCTCTCCATCACTCCTGACCATGGTACCGGAGACGGGCTCATCACATTGAAAGTCAAGACAAATCCTTATTCGAGAGAGAGGAAGACACAGCTTTCTTTCACGAATACGTTCATCAGCAAGTCCATAGCCCTGCAGATAACCCAGGAAACCAATCCTGATGGTATCAGCGACTATAAATATCTCGGAGCGGGCTATGATGCATCCGGCGAATACGCAGCCGACAGCTATGCCAGGAACATGGTGCTTGATATCAACAAACTGCTGGAGAAAAATCACGTGGCAGATGTCCTGGGCCTCAACAGCACGGAGGAGAGGTACATCTACGGCAAGACAATCAACGAATACCAGAAGAAGATAACGCAGGCCGCCAATATCTCGGGAGGATATAAAGGCTTCTCTGCATCGGTGTCAAATTCATTCTCGAAAGAGACATTGTCCTCAACCGAAAATGAATACGCCTCCTTTAGGCATATAACCAAGAAGCAGTCCTACAAGCTGTTCGCCAACCTCAAGGCAAAGGATCTTATCGACTGCTTGTCCGATGATGCGAAAAACGACCTGCAGAGCATGGAACCTAGACAGATTTTCCTCAAATATGGGACACATGTCATCACAGGATTCGTTCTCGGAGGTTCGCTTGACTACTCGATGAGTGCAGATGTCAGCGTCATGTCCACAAGTGTCGATTGGAGTGTAGCCGTATCTGGCGGTTTCAAATTCCTTTCTTCCGGAGCATCCGTATCCACAGAATATGGACAATACGAGAAGATGCGCAACGAGGCCGCCAACTTCGAGTCCAGACTGTCAGCCCGTGGTGGAGAGTCGCAGTACGCATCACAGAACCCTAATGTAAGCCAGAGCACCTATACAGAATGGCTCGCAAGTCTTTCAGACAAGAGCAAATGGGTCATGGTTGACTACGACGGCTCACAGCTGATACCTATATGGGAATTCATCGAAGATGCAGACAAGGCCAAGCAGGTAGCTGACGCAGCGGCAGAGTACCTGATAGCTCCGAATGTGGCACAGGCATCAACACATAATACCTTAAAGCTGAAGGTTACAAGGGTAGGATACACTTCTGATGATGCCGGAAGCACAGCCGAGGTTTACTGGGAATTCTTCTGTACAGTAAATCAGAACACCGAAAAGGCCCTGAATCAGAGGTTCAGGCAGGAAGTCCCGGACAATGCAAGCTCCGATCCAGGAAGCAAATGGAGAGAGCCTAGCCAGAACATAGAAAGTTCCGACAATCTGTCCATATATAAAGAGCATGTCGTGAAATTCAGGCTTAAGGCGATGGAAGATGACACCACCGGAGACGAGCATTATGACCGCACAGAGACGCTATATTATAATCCGAAAGACCAGAAGTGGAGATTTAACAGCGAAACAGGTGACGTCATTGAAAATGGAGGAACATTCATCATCAACAGAGGCGGCGGCGCCACTGCTGAGGTCAAGCTCATCTGGGAATAGAAGCCGTCCTCACTGATAAAGGCAATTCAATAAAAACTGACATACCTCAGACCGGCATCTGCCGGCATAACTAATCTGGTACTTATTCGCAATCCGGAGCCGTCGTGATGATCGCTCCGGATTTTTTGTGTGCCTGCTTTTATGTACCTTTGCCGTCAGATTATGGGAAAGACAAATAAAGATATGCTGCTGGGCATGCTCCGTGGCGGGCAGCCTATGACATTCGGGCAGCAGGCGAAGCTGGCAGGGATAATGAGCCTGCCGGCGATATTCGCACAGCTGTCGTCTGTCCTCATGCAGTTCATAGATTCCGCAATGGTAGGAAACCTTGGGGTAAATGCTGCCGCATCCGTAGGACTGATGTCAACATGCACATGGCTGTTCGGAGGGTTCTGTTCCGCAGCGGCTGCAGGCTTTTCAGTACAGGCAGCCCACCTCATCGGTGCCAAGGATTTCTCCGGAGCAAGGAAGATACTCCGCCAAGGAATCACAGCGCTGCTGACATTCAGCGTAATTATTTCATTGACAGGAATATGTATCAGCCATGCCCTCCCTGGATGGCTCCGCGGTGCGGAAGAGATCCGCCACGATGCCGGAATGTATTTCATGATCGTCATGGCAGGGCTCCCGGCAGTCCAGTTCGAATTCTTCGGCGCGGGAATGCTGCAAAGCAGCGGCAACATGAAGATACCGAGCTTAATGAGCGTAATAATGTGCGTGCTGGATGTCTGCTTCAATTTCATGCTCATCTACCCGTCAAGGACATTGACGTTGTCAGGCATAGACATCCATGTTCCTGGCGCAGATATGGGTGTGGAAGGTGCAGCCTTGGGCACGGTCCTGGCGGAATGCTGCACTGTCGGGATAATGATGGTACACATCCTTTTCCGATCGAAAGAGCTGTCTATCTTCGGACGTGGAGAGCACGGCAGCTTCATCCCGACAAGGGTATGCATAAGCAATGCATTGACAATCAGCCTGCCGATGGCATTCCAGAACATAATCATGCGCGGGGCACATGTCCTCAGTACCATTATCGTGGCACCTCTTGGGACAATCTCCATAGCAGCCAATGCATTTGCCATCACGGCTGAAAGCTTCTGCTACATGCCGGGCTACGGAATAGCGGATGCTGCAACATCGCTTGTCGGACAGAGCCTCGGGGCTAAAAGAAAAGACCTGGCCCAGGGCTTTGCAAGGATCACGACAGGGCTTGGAATGGCTGTCATGAGCATCATGGCAATAATAATGTACGCGCTTGCCCCTGTATTCATAGGGCTGATGTCCAATGACGCCGATGTAGTATCGCTGGGGGCTCATGTTCTCCGTATAGAGTGCTTCGCAGAAACATTGTTCGCGGCATCTATTGTAGGCTACGGTGTATGCGTCGGCGCCGGGGATACATTGATTCCTAGCACTATCAATTTCTCCAGCATGTGGATATTCCGCATTGTGCCGGCATTTTTCCTCACCAGGGAACTGGGGCTTGCAGGCTTCTGGATAAGCATGTGCATCGAGCTGAATATCCGAGGGATTTTATTCCTATGGAGGCTTCATAGCGGGAAATGGATGGAAGTAAAGCTGCACACGGAGCAGTAAAAAGTATAGCGATATCAGTAAAACCGGTAGCTGGAAGGGAACGATAATTGAAGCGATAGCGGCACCAATGAACACGAATAAAAATAATCACACGATATGGAAAAAATAATCGGGCAGGAATTCATCGGCGAAAGGCCGCTGTACTGCAGACATGGGCTCTATCTGGAAAACGTGAAGATTCATAGAGGAGAGTCGGCATTGAAGGAGACAAGTGACATCACAGCCGTAAACTGCGTATTCGAAGGCAAGTACCCGTTCTGGTGCTGCGAGAACTTCGTTGTCCGCAACTGTCTTTTCACAGGTGGGGCACGGGCAGCTCTCTGGTATTCAAAGAACCTTGAAATGACAGACACTTATGTGGATGCACCGAAAATGTTCCGCGAGATGGATGGCATCAGGCTGAAGAATGTGCAGATTCCAGGAGCAGCAGAGACCCTGTGGCACTGCAGGAACATAGAGCTAGACAATGTCAGCGCAGACCACGCGGACTATATATTCATGCATTGCAGCGACATACAGATACGGGATTTCCGCCTGGATGGGAACTACTCGTTCCAGTACTGCCGTAACGTGGAGATCCACAACTCCATACTGAACACGAAAGATGCATTCTGGGAGACAGAGAATGTGACAGTCTATGACTCCGAGATAAATGGGGAGTACCTGGGCTGGTATTCAAGGAACCTCCGCCTGGTAAGATGCAGGATCTCCGGAACGCAGCCGCTGTGCTATGCCGAGAATCTCATCATGGAGGACTGCACGATGGCGCCAGATGCGGACCTTGCTTTCGAATATTCGTCGGTCAATGCCGATGTGAAAGGTTCTATCACATCCGTCAAGAACCCGCGCTCCGGACACATCAATGCAGACAGCATCGGCGAGATAATCATTGACGGAAATATAAAGAAACCTGGAGACTGCAAAATCTCCACACGCTAAAATTCTATGGCAATGTTCGATTTCGACGAGATAAATGTGCGCCGCGGGACAGGCTGCGTGAAATGGGATGAGGACAAGGAAGGTGTGCTCCCGATGTGGGTTGCCGACATGGACTTCAGGACAGCCCCATGCATCGTGGAGACACTCCAGAAGCGCATCAGCCAGGGAATATTCGGATACACGCATGTCTCAGGCACATACTATGACGCCATCTGCGGATGGTTCTCACGCAAACACGGCTGGGACATTCAGAAGGACTGGATAATCTATCTGCCTGGCGTGGTGCCCGCATTGTCCGCGACGATCAAGGCGCTGACCAAGCCTGGAGACAACGTACTGATACAGACCCCTGTATATAACTGCTTCTTTTCTTCCATAAGGAATAACAGATGCTCAATGCTGGAGAACCGCCTTGTATATGAACCGCTGCAGAGCGGAAAAGGATTCTCATACAACATCGACTTCGACGATTTCGAGAGAAAGGTGCAGGATGCCAAGATGTTCGTGCTATGCAACCCTCATAACCCAGCAGGGCGCGTATGGACACGCGAGGAGCTCAAGCACATGGCGGAGATATGCATGCGGCACAATGTCCCCGTCATAAGTGACGAGATCCATTGCGAGATAGTGATGCCCGGCTACAGCTATACGCCGATGGCCAGCATCTCGCCTGAGATACAGGAGAACACCATCACATTCTGCTCCCCAAGCAAGGCTTTCAACATCGCCGGGCTGCAGATAGCCAACATCATCACAAGCCGCAAGGACTGGCGTGAGGCAATAAACAGGGCGATAAACATCAACGAGGTCTGCGACGTGAACCCATTCGGGCCTGAGGCGCTCATCACGGCATACACTGACAGGCAGGCTGAACAGTGGCTCGAAGAGATGAACAGCTACATCAGCGGCAACAGCATAAGGATGCACGAAGTATTCGCGGAAAAGCTGCCATGGCTCCCGGTTTCACGGCTGGAAGGCACCTACCTCGTATGGTGCGACTGCCGCATGCTGGGGCTCAGCTCCATGGAGATAGAGAAGATACTTGTCAATGATTTCAAGGTCCATGTCAATGCCGGAAGCATGTACGGGGAAGCAGGCGAAGGGTTCATCCGCATCAACACTGCCTGTCCGAGGGCTCTTCTGGATGACGGGCTCGAGCGCATCGCCGCAGGACTTGATGCCATCAGGCGGAGACAGGGATGACAGGACACATCAATGCATAAAACGGGGATGCCGAATGTTGTTTCAGCATCCCCGTTATTGGATCAAGAAGCTGTCAATGCAGCTTCAGGACTGCGCCGACTATTCGTCAGCCGGATGGATTGCTCCCATAGGGCAGACACCTGCACATGTGCCGCAATCCAGACAGAGATTAGGGTCGATGTGATAAACATCACCTTCTGAAATCGCTCCGGCAGGGCACTCGCTGATGCAGGTACCGCATGCTACGCAGTCTGTTTCTGAAATTTTGTAAGCCATAATAATTAAAATCCTTTAGTTGTTGTTGTCGTATAAGCAGCTCCGCTTAGAGCGGAACTGAATTGCAAATGTATGCGAATTATATGGAATTATCAAGAAAACTTAGAAGCTGTTTTGAAATTATTATCAGAAGGTTTGAGAGAAAAAAACTTCAGATTCGACCGAGAATTCAGGGAAGATAGCGACACCTATCTGACCTGAATACTCGGGAAGAAGATGAAGGAATTTTGCCTCAAACACCTTTTTAATCATTTCAAAACAACTTCTTACCGCTCATTATCCCGGAGTGGAAAGATTTTTGCAGCCGGGCAAGGCATTATGATCAGATTTTTCAGACAGATAGCTGCTGCTGTTGCCGCAGCTGCATTTTCATTGCCGATGCCGGCTCAGGTGAAGACTGACGGCAAAAGCACTGACATTGACGGAACTGTACGCTTCGACAGGACAGTTCATGATTTCGGCGACGTTACAGTCGGGCAGGGCGCCCTGACATGCACCTTCACAGTAAGCAATATCTCAGGCAAGCCGGTCGTAATATATAATGTAGTGTCATCGTGCGGCTGCACCGGCGTGAAATGGACACGTGAGCCCATAATGCCGGGAAACAGCGGAAAGATCACAGCCACATACTCAAATGACGAGGGGCCATATCCTTTCGACAAGACATTGACCGTGTATCTGTCCGGCGTGAAGAAGCCTGTCATCCTCAGGCTTCGCGGCATTGTCCACGAGAAAAAGCTGTCGCTCAACGAATTGTATCCGATAAAGAGAGGACCGCTTGCATTCAGGAAAACAGAGATCAAGCTTGGGAACCTTTCACAGAACGGACAGAAAAGCGATGCCATGACCGTGGCTAATACAGGTACAGCTCCTATAAAGGTTTCTTTCACCAATGTTTCCGAAGGACTGTCCATCTCGGTCTCCCCTAACCCGATTCCTGCCGGCCAGACTGCCAGAATGACATACATCGTCACAGCTGACAGAAGCAGATGGGGCAAGAACCATTATTTCGCCACTCCGTCAGTAAATGGCCAGGCCTATAAGCCGATAGATATCTGGGCGTTCACAAAGGAGGATTTTTCCTCTATGAGCGCAGCCGAGCAGGAGAATGGGCCACAGCCTGTATTTTCCTCCAGCACATTCGATTTCGGGAAAGCCAGCAAAGGGACAAAGGTGACGGCGACATTTTCCTACACCAATATGGGAGGACGCCCATTCCATATATATAAGGCAGATGCCGAGAACAGCGCCCTGGCACTCCCGTCCAGCTTCAAGGACACAGCGCCAGGAGGAAAAGGCTCATTCTCGTGTGTCCTGGATACAGGCAGCCTGCCTGCAGGAGAGAATGATATCGCCCTCATACTCACCACGAACTCTCCGCTGAGGCCTGTGATAAGTCTTTATGTTTCAGGGAGCATAACAAAATGAAAATCTTTCCTCTGCATATTCCTGCCGGATCAGCTGCAGCAGCTGAGAACATTCCGCATGCACTTCTCGATGCATTGGGGGAGAGCCTGCAGATCTGCCTGCTGGTGATATTCATAATGACATTGATCGAAGTATTCAATGTCGTGTCAAGAGGGCATCTGTTCAGAGGGCTGGAGAAGCACAGGTTCGGGCAGATTGCAGTCACCTCCGGACTCGGAATGATTCCGGGATGCCTCGGCGGGTTCGCAGGAGTGTCCCTGTATTCACACAGGATAACAGGTTTCGGGGCGCTGCTTGCCACACTCATCGCCACCACAGGTGATGAGGCATTCCTGATGCTCGCATTGTTTCCTTCCAGGGCACTGATTATCATGTCAGGTCTGTTCGTCCTCGGGCTTACGGCAGGTATCATCACCGAATTGGCTGTCAATGGCTTGCAGAAGAAGGGGAAGATGATGGAGGTAGGGACGGACAGGGCTTCCGATGATAATTTCGAGCTGCACGAATGTGACTGCGAACATGGACACAGCCACGATGAAGCCGGGAAGGGGCACGAGGTCCTTCACTTCATAAAGGAGCATATCTGGGGACATGTCATCAAAAGGCATCTTTCGGTGATTTTCGCATGGACATTCGGTGTCCTGGCGCTATTCGGGATATTGTCCACACGCATTGACATGGAGACATGGGTACGAGGAAACACCTGGCTGATGATTCTGCTCGCTGTCGCTGTCGGTCTCATCCCGGAATCCGGTCCACACATGATATTCGTGTCAATGTTCGCCTCCGGAATACTTCCGTTCCCGGTGCTTCTGGCGAGCTGCATTGCCCAGGACGGACATGCCTGCCTTCCTCTGATTGCGGAGAACAGAAAGAGCTGGATACGTGTGAAGGCTGTCAAATCTGTCATCGCTACCGCGGCAGGCTTCATTGCAATGGCGATATAGGCATGATGACATCCGACACCGTGGCACCGTCCCGACTGTTTCCGGAAGATGGGAGAAGATGTTGTCAATCTCCGAGGACATATACGTCATCGCCAGGAGCGGCGAAGCGGAACTTTTCACGGGCGAATTCCTCCAGGGTATCCCTGTCTGTGGACAGCATATGTATCTGCTTATCCATTTCTGAGATCTCCAGGCGGTACTTCTCTATCTGACGGCGCTGCTGTCTCAGTTCTATGGCAGCACCTGCCCAGCGTATAAGGCTGTCGCTGCTGTAGAATATCATATAGAACAGGGCTAGCGCAGTAATGACAGCCGCATACCTGAAGAATCCCTTATGCGGCCCGTACCACAGTTCCTTTACCTTACGGCTGATTTTTCCCATAATGTAAATGTTATCCGACAAATTTAGTTAAATTTGCCGAATGTTTGGAGATGCAGATACCGAATTTGCGCTCCGGACACAAAGACGCTGCTTTGAAATGATTAAAAAGTTGTTTTGAGGTAAAATGCACTCATCTTCTTCCCGAGTCTTCTGGCCAGATAGCCACCGCTATCTTCCCCGATTCCCCGGTTGGATATGAAGTCTTTTCCTCTCAAACCTTCAGACAGTAATTTCAAAACAGCTTCCAAAACAAGAACATTGAACTTAAAAACACACGCAAATGAAACCAACATTGCTTGTCCTCGCTGCCGGAATGGGCAGCCGCTATGGCGGACTTAAACAGATGGACGGACTCGGCCCTAATGGAGAAACAATCATTGACTATTCTATCTACGACGCTGTCCAGGCTGGATTCGGCAAGGTAGTGTACATCGTAAGGGAGTACTTCAAGGAGCAGTTCGAGCAGACCGTAAAGGAAAAGTACAGCCACGTGAAATGCATTGACGGGCAGCCGCTTGAGTTCCAGTTCGTAACACAGGAGCTTGACAAGATCCCTGCCGGATTCAAGCTGAACCCTGAAAGGCAGAAACCTTGGGGTACAGCACATGCGGTCCTCATGGCAAAGGATGTCATCCACGAGCCGTTCGCTGTAATCAATGGTGACGACTATTACGGAAAGGATTCATTCCGCATCCTCGGAGACTGGCTTCGTGCACACGAGAACACGACAGGCATCTACAGCATCGTAGGCTTCGAGCTTGACCACACACTTTCAGAGTCCGGCAGTGTATCCAGAGGAATCTGCGCATACGACAAGGAGCAGCACCTCACAGACATTGTGGAGCACCTCAACATCGCGAAGGAGGCTGACGGCAAGGTCTATGGAGATAATTCTCTCACAGGAGAAACCCACATTGAGCTGATTGCCGACAATCTCTGCTCAATGAACATGTGGGGCTTCACACCTGACTATTTCGAGAAGAGCGAGAAGATCTTCCACAAGTTCCTCGAACAGAACATCAACGAGCCGAAGAAAGAGTTCTACATCCCTTACGCAATTGACTGCATGATCAAGGCAGGCGAAGCTCAGACAGAGGTTCTTTCCACACCGTCACACTGGTTCGGCGTAACATACAAGGAGGACAGGCCTGCAGTTGTTGCCAAGTTCCAGGAGCTTGCTGACAAGGGCGTATATCCTACACCTCTCTACACGAAGTAAAATTTCATTTTCACATAGCCGTGCCGCTCACCTGGCTTATCCGGGCGGGCGGCATGGACTTATAAGGTGCCTTGAGAAGTTTTTTCTCAAATTTTCAGATAAACCCTTTCGGACAAATGCCATGACAGATTCTAGAAAAATACGGAACTACGACCTGCTGTCCAGTTATAACTATTTCATTCCCAATCCACTGGAAGTTCTGGCCCTGCTGTTTCTGCTCCTTGCCGGAGCACTCATCGGAAATATCGTTGCCGCAGGCTTCATGCTTCTGATGCCAGGGACCACTTCGGATGTGCTGACCCTTATATCGTATCCGTTCATGTTCATTCCTCCGATGATATACGCCAGCCACCGCAGCCAGAGGAATGCGATGTTCGACAATGGCAGGATTGTAGATGGAAACGGACATTTCGGCAGGCCAGGAGCTTTCGGATGTGCAGGGATGGTGATGCTCGCGACTCTTGCGCTTGCTTTCCTGATGGACATCATAAATTCGCAGATGCCGCCTATGCCTGAATGGCTTGAGAAAATGCTGAAGGGCATGACGCAGGGACATGTACTTATCAATTTCATCTGTGTCTCCATCTTCGCCCCGTTCTTCGAGGAATGGCTATGCCGCGGAATGGTTCTGCGCGGACTGCTAAACTACCGCAGGCGTAACAATGCTGACGGGACTGCTGCGTATGGCATGAAGCCGGCATGGGCAATCGCCCTCTCCGCACTGTTTTTCGCATTCATCCACCTGAATCCATGGCAGGCAGTACCGGCATTCGGCCTCGGATGCCTTTTCGGATATGTCTATTACAGGACAGGCTCCCTGAAGCTGACCATGCTCATGCATTTCACGAACAACACGTTCGCCCTGATAATAAGCAACATCGATTCCCTTAAGGATATAGACAACTGGCTGGAGATCATGCCTGTCTGGCAGTACAGCATAATAGCCGCGGCCTGCCTGGCATTCCTGTGGGCATTCGTCAGGATGCTGAACGGCATAGAGCTGTCCTCCCCGTCCGGAAACTGTGACGAGCTGAAAGCCCTATAGGTCTTTTTCCGACAGGAATCTTCCAGCTTCCGCCAATGTAGCCGGCTTGCCTGCATCTATCAATGTAAGGTGATCCGGTTCCGCTTTATATATAGGATATACAGCTGCCGCACGAAGATAATAGTCCATGACAGGAAAGCATTGTCCCATAGGAGATTGAGATTCTTCAATAACATCGCCGCAGGCATCATAGAGAGGAAAGTCCACAGGATTCATGTCAATGTCCCTGAACGACGGGAACACCTCCGGCGAGATATAATGGATACCTGCAAATGCAGCCTTATGGCATCCTGACACATCCAGTCCTCGGAATGGCGTCCTTACAGCACCTGTAGCAATGTTTGTCCACCCCACAAGGCGTCCGTAATCATCGAACAGGAGATAGCGCTGTGTCTCGCGCCAGCTGACGAGCAATGTCGCCATGGCATCCTGACGCACCTGGTTCATGAACCAGCCAAGATCAAGATCCGAAACAATATCCACATTATGGACAAGAAACGGAGTTCCCTGCAGAAGAGGCTCCGCATAGCGTATCCCGCCACCTGTATCACGGAGCAGGTCACGTTCATCGGAAAATCTTATATCCAGGGATGCAAGCTCCGGAGTTTCATGCACATACGATATGACCTTGTCTGCGAAATGATGGACATTGACCACGAAGCTGTCAACGCCGGATTTATGCAGGCGCATGATGACATGATAAAGAAGCGTATGCCCCGCGACAGGGGCAAGAGCCTTGGGAAGGTTGTCAGTCAGAGGCTTCAGCCTCGTGCCCAGGCCTGCTGCGAAAACAAGCGCTCTCATCCCTTCAGTTCCTTTTCTATGCCCAGTTCCCTATGTATCAATGTGACATGCACATTGAACTTGCTTACGAGGTGCTCCGCGAGATGCTCCGCGCTATAGACAGAGCGGTGCTGCCCGCCAGTACATCCGAAGCATACCTGGAGGCTTGTGAACCCGCGCTCCACGAAACGCCTGACATGGGCATCCACGAGAGCATATACATTGTCCAGAAAGACATTGATCCCGCCGTCATCCTCCAGGAACTTTATGACTTCAAGGTCACGTCCTGTGAACTGGCGGTAATATTCATATTTTCCAGGGTTGTTCACGGCACGGCAGTCGAACACATATCCGCCCCCGTTCCCGGAAGCATCGGCAGGTATACCTTTCCTGTACGAGAAACTGTACACCTTCACATGCAGCCTGCCGTCTTCGGCATTGACACGGAACCGATCCATCTCCGCAAGCCGTGAAAGCAGTTCCGACAGATACGGATACCGAGGGAAAGGCTTCTGCATCAGGCTTCTGACATTGTCCATCGCATAAGGCACGCTGGCAATGAAATGCGGCTTCTTCTCGAAATATCCACGGAATCCGTAGGCGCCAAGCACCTGCAACGTGCGGAAAAGGATGAAAAGACGAAGGCGCTCACGGAAATGCGCCGCATCAATGTCCGGCATATATTCCTTCAGCGCATCCAGATATGTGTTCACCAGCTCTTCCTTCAGGTCCTCCGGATATCTTGCCCGCGCCTGCCACACGAAAGAGGCCACATCGTAACACACAGGTCCCCTGCGACCTCCCTGAAAATCAATAAAGTATGGCTCGCCGTCTTTCACCATCACATTCCGGGCCTGGAAGTCGCGATACATGAATGTATCAGTATCCTCGCCGAGCAGGTCGCTCTGCAGCCTGTCGAAATCGTCCTGGAGCTTTATTTCATTGAATTCTATGCCCGTGGCTTTCAGAAAGCAGTATTTGAAATAGTTAAGGTCGAACATGATCATACGCCCGCTGAAGGACGGCTCTGGAAAGCAGACGCTGAAGTCCAGACCTTCCGCACCACGGAACTGAAGAGCAGGAAGAAGTGACATCGTCTTCAGCAGCAGTGCTCTTTCCTGCTGTGAGTACTCCCCTGCCTCGCGTCCTGAGGATATCGTGCCGTACAGGGACACATCGCCAAGATCTTCCTGAAGATAGCACATCCAGTCTTCGCTGACAGCCAGCACTTCCGGAACATTTATGCCTTTTGAGCGGAAATGCCGGGCCAGGCAGCAGAATGCCCTGTTCTCGTCAGCATCCAGCCCGTCCACGCCTATCAGTGTCCGCCCGTCAGTTCCTGTAATGCGGTAATAGCGGCGGTTGCTTCCTGATGAAGTCAATTCTTTTATTTCGGCAGGTTCCTGTCCGGTCAATGACACGAACAGGTGACCCAGAGTTTCAGTCATCTTATCCAAATAGCGCCCTTGTGGGCATTGAAAATCAATTATATCGCTAATTTAGTAAATTTCCTGCATAAATTGCATATATTTGCAGTTTATGCAGGCATGTATGCTCATGCAGGAGAAGAATTATGCACTTCATGCTTGCACAAGAGAAACATTGGTAACATGAAGCCCGTATTTTAGTTAATTGTTTAGATATCAATATGTTAGTATTTTTCAAAATCGCTATATATGGTACTTTCAAAAATACTAAATAATTGTAAATTAACAAATTAAGGAAAATAAACGTGCGGTGGCCTAGACGTTTTATCCTGGCATGCAGGAACATACAGGGTAAGGACTTCGAGACCCACCGACTTAAATAATAATATTTGGAGCCTGAAAGGCGATGAAAAGTCCCTTCCCCAGGGGAGGGATTTAGGGTGAGGGTATAAAACAGAATTGCGCGGTGGTCTAGACGTTTTATCCTAGCATGCAGGGACATACAGGGTAAGGACTTCGAGACCCACCGACTTAAATAATAATATTTGGAGCCTGAAAGGCGATGAAAAGTCCCTTCCCCAGGGGAGGGATTTAGGGTGAGGGTATAAAACAGAATTGCGCGTAGGCCTGGACGTTTTCACCTGGTATGCATGGACATACAGGGTAAGGACTTCGAGGTTTACCGACTTAAATAATACGAGAGATGGACGTGAAAGAATTTGCATATTGCTCCGACAAGTACCAGTACACAATGGGAAAGTCATTCATGGATTGCGGGAAAGGAGAACAGATGGCGGTATTCAACCTGTTCTACCGCAAAGCCCCGGAAAACAACAACTGGGCTGTAGTCAGCGGAACAGATGAAGTCGTGGAGATGATCGGTAACCTGGGCTCGATGCCTGAAGAGTTCTTCGAGCAATTCCTTCCTGGGGACGAATATGCCAGCTTCAGGCACTATCTTGCCGGAATGAAATTCACAGGCAATGTCTATGCAATGCGTGAAGGAGAAATCGCATTTCCCAACGAGCCTATAATAATAGTGGAAGCCCCGCTTATCCAGGCTCAGGTGCTGGAGACCCCAATGCTCTGCATCATGAATCATCAGATGGCAGTAGCCACCAAGGCATCAAGGGTATGCAGGGCGACATCACACCCCGTAAGTGAATTCGGCTCCAGAAGGGCGCACGGGCCATGGGCGGCAGTATATGGGGCCAAGGCAGCCATCATTGCAGGGTGCGCAAGCACCTCCAACATACTGACAGGAGTCTTCAACGGGGTTCCATCTACGGGAACCATGGCACACAGCTTCGTCACATCCTACGGCAGCACTGTCGAAGGAGAGCATAAGGCATTCTGCGACTACATAAACACTCACCGCGGAGAGAACCTGATTCTTCTCATTGACACATACGACACCCTCCGCTGCGGCGTGCTGAACGCAATAAGGGCATTCAGGGAAAATGGCATTGACAATGACTATCCTTATGGATATGGAATCAGGCTGGACAGCGGAGACCTCGCATACCTGTCCTCGGAAGTAAGGAAGATCCTGAACGCGCACGGCCTTACAAGATGCAAGATATTCGCCACCAACTCATTGGACGAATACCTCATCACCGACCTCGAGAGGCAGGGAGCGAAAATTGACTCCTACGGTGTCGGTGACGCTATAGCCACCAGCAAGGCTGCCCCATGTTTCGGCAACGTGTACAAGCTCGTGCAGATAAACGGCGAGCCTGTGCTGAAGAAATCTGAAGACCGCATCAAGCTCATAAACCCGGGCTTCCAGATAACATACCGCCTCATGAAGAACGACCCTGAATTCGGGGACATCTATAAGGCGGATGTGACATGCCTCCGAGGCGACACCCTGAGCCAGGACATTGAGCACGGCAAGACATTCACCATCAAGGACGAATATGACCGCTACAAGTTCAAGACATTCGATGAAGGCACATACCAGTGGAGGGCTCTGCAGGTGCCTGTGATAGAAAACGGCGAAAGGTGCATACCCAAAAGGACTCTCATGGAGAAGAAGGCATTCTACAATGACACACTGGCACATTTCAGCCCTTCTGAGAGGCGTCTGATAAATCCACACTACTACAAGGTGGACATTTCCGACGACCTCTACAATCTCAAGAATGAAATCCTCACCAAGCTCGTGAAAGAGATAAACAATTTCAGCATCGAATAATATGATCAATGACTCTGTACTTATCGTCGTGGACATGCTCTACGACTTCATTGACGGCAGCCTGGCATGCGCCAATGCGGAAAATGCGGTGGACAGCACCCTGACATTCATAAAGAAAACACGTGACGAGGATCTTCCGGTGCTGTTCGTGCGCGATCACCATCCTGAATGTCACTCTTCATTCAAGGAATACGGCGGCACATGGCCGGCACATTGCGTGGCAGGGACACATGGCGGAGAGATTCATGAGAAGCTGAAGCCGTATGCCGACGAAGACCTTATTTTCGACAAGGGATGCGACAAGAATGTGGAGCAGTATTCAGGATTCGATGGAGTCAATGCTGCAGGGCAGTCGCTCGGCGAGATCGTGTCAATGCTCGAGCCTGAAAACGTATTCGTCTGCGGGATCGCCACAGAATACTGCGTCAGGAACACCTGCGAAGATCTGAAAAAAGCCGGGTTCAATGTCATCCTGCTGAAGGACTGCCTCGGGTATGTCAATGAGGACGGACACCGGAAGGCTATCGACGAGATGAAAGCCGAGGGCATCAGGCTCTCCTGACTGTTTCAAGAACCACGGGCAGATTTTATGAAAGCTGTTCACTGAAATAGAATTATGAAGAGATTAGCTTATATCTTATTTTTATGTATGCTTCAGCTCCCGGCAGCAGCCCAGGGCATCAGGTTTTCCGGACAGGTCATTGACACCGATGGCGCCCCGGTCATCGGAGCCGGGCTGGTCTGCCTGGAGAAGAACACGGCCGGAACGACAACGGACATTGACGGAAACTTTTCCATAAACCTTCCTTCAGGAGCTAAGACCGTAAGGTTCTCTTCGGTGGGTATGAAGGATGTTGTATATCAGCTCATACCTGGCCAGACGGAAAAAGTCCGTATCGTCATGGAATGGGAAAGCACCGAACTTGACCAGGTGGTCGTGACAGGATATGCACAGACATCGGTAAAGCGTATAACAGGCTCGGTGGCAGTGCTCGGTTCAGACAAGTTCGAGGCGAAAGCCATTTCATCTGTGGATGCACTGATGCAGGGAGAGGTGGCAGGAGTCAGCATCAAGTCATTGTCAGGACAGCCAGGGACACAGGCCAAGATCACCATCCGAGGCTCCAACAATCTCACAGGCTCCAGCAATCCGCTGTGGGTCGTGGATGGTGTCCCTATGCAGAGCGATTCACCGGCACTCAGCAGCGAGCAGCTTGCGACAGGAGGCTTTGACGACATCTTCGTAAACGGCATAGGGAATATAAATCCTAATGATATAGAGAGCATCACCATCCTGAAGGACGCGGCAGCGGCTGCCATCTATGGTTCCCGTGCTGCGAACGGAGTCATTGTCGTCACCACCAAGAAAGGTGAGGCGGGAAAGATGCGCATCAGCTACAACAACACGTTCTCCTGGTCATTCCGGCCGGAGCGCAGCCTGAATCTCATGAACTCTTCAGAGAAGCTGTCCTGGGAGGATGAGCTATGGAACGAATTCTCAGCCACGAAATACAATGCATCCCTAACCGACAACACTGTAATCTATCCTGTAGTCGGAATCGTAGGCCAGATACGTGCAGGACTCGGGGATTTTGCATCAATGAAAGGGAACAAGGATGCGCAGGACAAGTATATAGAATCCATGCGCAATATAGATACGAACTGGTATAACCTGCTGTTCCGCAATGCGTTCTCACAGGGGCACCATCTCTCTCTGAGCGGCGGCTCCGGAAAAAGCACATACTATGTGGCACTGGGACTGAACGACGAGGATGGGATGCTCATCCACAATGACTACCGAAGGTACAATGTCAATGCCAAGATGACATTGACCCCGACAGACTGGGCCCGCATTGACGTAGGAATGGAAGCAGCAAGGCAGGAATCGAAGATGCCGTACTCCACTGTGGATCCTTTCTACTATGCGTATTTTTCGAACCCTTACGAGAGGGCATACAATGATGACGGCTCATACGCGGCAGACAACACCTGGTTCACATTGGGATACTACAATGGCCGCGGGGCAGAGCAGGTGATGCCGAAGAACGGTTTCAACATCATACGCGAGCTGGACTCCAACTACAGCAAGACCGCCAACACTAACGGGACTTTCCGTGCCCAGACGGACTTCAGGATCATAGAGCCGCTTCATTTCGTGGGACTTGTGTCTTATTCGTATTCAAATAATTCCACAGACAAGGTGGTGGACAAGTACACATATACGGCGTTTCGCGACAGGCTCGGAAGCGATGACCGCTCGCAGACAAACCTGTACGGAAGCATCTCGCAGAACCGCACGAACAGGAACAGCTATGTGGCACGCGGACATTTCGCATTCAACCGGACATTCGCCGATATCCATACGCTCAATCTGCTTGCAGGAGCGGAGCTGCGTGGCTCCGACTCCAACACCATCTTCTCCAAGAGGTACAACTATGACCCGAAAACCGGCACAACTTCCCTGCCGCAGATAAGCGGGCCCCAGGACGAGTGGCTAAGTGAGGTGGAGAAGCTGAACGGAGAGTATTTCAGCAAGACAAGATATGCTTCGTTCTATGCTTCTGCAGATTACTATCTGGGCAAGAGCATTGTCATGAACGCCTCCTTCAGGACTGACGGAAGCTCGAATTTCGGAAGCAACAGGCAATTCAATCCGACATGGAGCGCAGGTGTGGCATGGCACATAGGAGAGGAAGGCTGGCTGAAAAAGGCACTGCCGGCAGTATCGCATGCGACATTGAGAGCAGCATACGGATTCACCGGAGACGTAAACACCAGCACTTCGCATCTACTTGTCATACAATATCTTCAGCAGCAGTACCGCTACTTCGGGGACGAGACTTTCAACCTCGGAACCGTTCCTTCGGCACCGAACCCGGATCTCGGCTGGGAGAAGACACGTGATGCCAAGGCAGGGCTGGATTTCGGGCTCTGGAAGGACAGGCTGAGCCTCAATACCGAATACTATTACCGCCTCAGCACCGACGTCGTGACCTCGTCGCCGGTACAGAGCACGACAGGATTCACATACGTGTATTTCAATTCGGCGGACATAATGAACAGCGGCGTTGAGCTGACATTGAACGGAAAGATCATACAGACAAAGGACTGGGGGCTCACCGCAGCCGTAAACTTTGCGTACAACTACAACAAGGTTCTGAAATACAATCCAGTATCCAAGAGCGGAGTGACTTCCAAGGACAGGTATGTGCAGGGATATCCGACAGGTGCCATCTTCAGCGGGAAGTATGCCGGAATAGCCAGCGACACAGGGCTCTACCAGTTCGAGCTGAGGCCTGATGCCCAGATCAGTACATCTACGGATCTGAACAAGCCTGACAACTACAGGTACTATCTCGGCACGACTATCGCGCCTTACACCGGAGGATTCAACCTGAGCGCTTCATGGAAGCAGCTGCGCCTCAGCATCAGCGGAGTCTATTCTTTCGGTTCCAAGACTTATGAGAAGATGAGATATCCTGCAAGCTACAGCAATGCATCACACAGCGGTGTCAGCACGGAGACCGTCCAGTCACAGTTCAGCGACCTGTACGGCAACCATCTTAACGTGGAGAAGGACAGGACAAACCGCTGGACTTCTACAAACACGACAGGGGTGAAATACCCGAGGATCTACGACTACTTCGACGGAAAGTATAATTTCGCATCGTACAACCCGATGGATTCCAGCATCATAGATGCCGTCTATCTGAAGAATAATTCATACCTGAGAATCAAGTCGATAATCCTTACATATTCATTGCCGTCAGCGGCTGTCAAGAAGATGAAGATGAGAGGCCTGAGCGTCAATGTCTCCATGAACAACTTCTTCACTTTCACGAAATACGACGGCATGGACCCGGAGATCCCTGGAGCCACATACCCGACTACCAGAAGCGTCTCCGCAGGAATGAACATTGACTTCTAGATGGATACTATCATGATATATATAAGGACATTGGCATCGGCAATGGCGGTGACCATTCTCGCAGGATGCGGAAATTATCTGAATGTGCAGCCTCAAGGAGAGGTCATCCCGAAGACTGACGAGGAATTCGCCTCGATAATCCATAACCGTCTCCGGGAAATCGAGGGCGGAGGGGATGAGTATGTGGTAGGCAATATGGATGTGATCAAGCATCTGGAAGGCTGTGCGGACAACCTTGACGCCAACATCTCCACAAGTGCGAACCTGGAGTTTTTCGCAGGCGAGGAGCTAGACAGGAGGCAGACATTCTACAAGAACAGCTGGGAGACAGTAAGGGACTGCAATATCGTCATAGACAACATGAAGGACAGGAGTTCCGACATAGCCACAGGCTCGGTTTCAGCAGCCTATGCCATGAAGGGAGTCATCTACTACAATCTCATGCGCGAGTTCTGCCAGCCATGGGACGAGGAAAGCGCAGACGAACTGCCGGGCATTCCGCTTGTGGATAATTTCGACATAAACTCGAAGCCGCTCAGGGGGACATTGAGGCAGACATACGAATACACCGGGGCCCTTTTCGACGACGCGCTGGCACTGACCCCTTCCGATGCAAAGTATATCTTCACGACATGGATAATAAAGGCATACAAGGCGAAGCTGGAATTCTGGTGCAAGAACTGGGACAGCGTGATATCGCTGTGCAGCGACATCATCGGGCATAGCGGATATTCATTGACACCTATACAGGAATACGCGGACATGGTAAACTCGCAGTACGACAGGAAAGGAGAGGTGATGATACGTTCCCACATCAACAACTCCAGTGAGCTGGACTGGTATTTCAGCTACACGAAAGGATATCTAGCTTCCAGGCCGGCATGCGCGAAGCTTATCCGGCTGTTCGGGGAGAATCCGTCGGAAGATGTGCGGTATGCAGCCAGCTTCGACAGCAAAAGGATGAATGTCAAGGTACCTGAGTGCCGTGTAAGGCTGTCGGAAATGGTGCTGATGCTCGCCGAGGCATATTGCCACAAAGGAGACAATGCAAATGCCCTCAAATGGGTCAATGAGCTTAGGCGCAACAGGATATCCGGAGCCGTGGACCTGACCGAAGCTTCCCTGCCGGAAGTCCGTGAAGATGAAAGGATCAAGGTGGACTGCGACGGAAAGGCCATCACGCCCCTTCTCCAGGCCATCTTCGATGAGCGTCGCAAGGAGCTGTATATGGAAGGCGACAGATGGTATGAGCTGAAGCGCAACGGGCGTCCGGAGTGGTGGGTCATCAGCAACGGGCTGAAATATACGACACGGGCATATCTCTACACTTCGCCTATCGCGAAATCGGATATTGACATCAACCCGGATCTGGTCCAGAACCCCGGATATGTGTATTAACTTACATTTTTCAACTAAGATGAGTACAAAAAGAATTATAATTGCTATATTAGCAGTCGTCAGTCTCGGGATAAGTGTCTGTGGATGCAAGTATAACGAACTTCCTCCGAAGACAAGCGATGCTTCCAAAAGCTACATAAAACCGAAAGGAGAGGTTCCTACACAGGCGGAACGGGACGAGGTTAAGGCGATAAAAGCCGAATATGAGGCAGCTGTAAAGTAGTTTTTCTGCTGCCGCAGTTTGTACCGTTAACGAATATTAACAAAAATAAGACTAGTTATGTTTAGAAGGATTCTTACATTTATGGCGGCAGCAGCTGCGGCCATATCTATGGTTTCCTGCCAAGATGACAGCAAACCGACAATCGAGTTCGAAAAGATTCTGTACACTGTATATCAGAAAGGTTCAGTAGATGTCACGCTTACTGTAAGCGAGCCTGCGGCATCAGCTATTGACATTCCGCTTATATTCTCCGGTAATGCCGAGAAAGGTACAGATTATACTGTTTCCGCAGAGTCTATAAAGATCGCAGCAGGAGAGACTTCAGGGGCCATCACCATTTCAGATAATTGTATCACCGAGGACAAGCAGATCTCCATAGGTTTCACAGCGCCTGCAGGATACAATATAGGGACCAAGATGGTGGCTGTGGTGTCCCCTGATATGCAGGAGGCTCTGGTGTACTCATTCTCCATGACCAGAGGATATGCTCTTGAAAGCTTCATCGCGACTATCAATGTGACAGGTACTGTTTCCGGAAAAGATTTCAAAGCCACAGAAGATATTACCATTCCTCTGGTTCTTTCAGGGGATGGAGCAGCAAACCTTACATTTGTACCTGAGGAGCAGCAGGTCGCATCAGTTGATGCCAGACCTTCTTATTATGCTGTAATCAAAGCAGGACAGAGCAGTGCAACAGCTAAATTCACCGTTCCTGAAGGATATTCAGGAGACGCTGACGCAGTTCTTGCCGTCAATTCCGATGACGCTTCCAGATTCGTCCCGGGAGATAACAGTTCCGTCTCCATTGCAGTTCGCGGTGTACAGACTCCTGACAAGCTTGTCGGCACATGGAAGTTCAGCAAGGTGTACGACCTTGATGAGCTGAATACCTGGTTTGAAGAATACGAGGACGATGTGGATGCGCTTCCTACACATAATGTTGGTTTCACATTGACTTTCGCAAAAGAATCTGACGGTTCAGTATCTCTCACTCCTGGCGGGACAGGAGACTTCCTGAATTTCTTCCGGAAAGCAACTGTTTCTTTTACTGCTCCGATTAATACTACGGCAAAAGCCGTTTCCCTAGGAAAATATACAATGCTAGACAACCAGCAGTTTGTTACCGAAGCAAGAGGATACGCTTATCAGTTCAATACTTACTACAAGCTGTCTTCTGCAAACAGAGCATTCAGCAAAGATACGGAAACACTTGGTGAAGCGGTCGTAGTATTTACACTTTCAGATGAAGGTCTGACAGTTGAATTCCGTGACTATGACACACCTCCTTTCGGAGAAATGTGGTGGGATGACTCATTTGACCCGGACATGTTCGGCTTCGCTTCACTTTTCGTAAAGCAATAGCAAGACCTGCATAACATAGAATACCGCCTGGCAAGGAATCGCTCCTTGCCAGGCGGTATTGTTTCTGTCAGGGCATTTTCATACCGGCCTCATTTCTCATCCGCAATACACATCAGATAATAATTTCAAAACAGCCTCTTAAAACAAAATTTAGGACAAGTAACACGGCAATGACTCCACAGAGTAACTGACCCTCCGGAACGGGGACAACGACGGCACAGTCAAAGCATTTATCTAGCAATCAAGGCATTACAGCGTTCAGCCTCATTTATCGAGATGCCCAGACCTATGAAAAAACATGGGTCTGGGCATCTTAACTTTTTCATAAATAGTTAATATTTAAGTATATACGCAATATCCCCAAAGACCGGAGGGGTCAGAAAAGTCGTATCACTCCACAGAAACCAGAGAAGTCATATTCCTCCACAGAATCAGAGAAGCCCCCCGTCACAGAATTTGCCACGTCAGACATAAGCGTTCAGAACCCGCGGAACTGCATCTTGATTTTCATATAACTAACTACCAGCATATTAATATTTTCAAAAACAACACATGCATCATTTTGAAAAACAATAGCTAGCTACTGGCTAATAAGTTATTCCACTTGGCAGTTGAACTGCTGAGTGGAATATATATTTTCTGCGCGATGTGGTACTCCAGCAAGTAAGGGGCTTTCAGTGTGCACGGATATTGTCCGACTTGCTATGGACATTCCGTGGGTTCCCGTAGTAATCCAGAGATGCTGCGGCAGAGACTTCGGTGACAAGGCTGCCAACAGCTGTCACTTCGGCCTTTGCTGCTCCTGAAAGTGAGACCGACACATCATGCATTGACAAATCCTTTGCCTTGATGGAAGAACCTCCGGAAGCAGTCAGCGCAAGGCTCTGTCCTGAACCCGAAAGTGTCACGGATGCAGCTCCTGACAATGTAGCATTGACCGAAGTCATATTCCCTGAAAGGTTCAATGTAGAGCCACCGGAGGCAGTCATCTTCAGTTCTGCGGAAGTGAAATCAGGTGACTTCACCACCGCTGCGCCCGAAAATGACGCACCTGTCCTGTCTGCGGACAATGACTGGAATACCAATGATGCAGCACCTGAAGCTTCTACAGAGAGTGCCCTCGCCTTTATGGCTCCACATTCAGCCTTGGATGCGCCTGCCATATTGATGGAAGCACTGTCCCACTTCCCGGAAAGACCTGTCATATACGCACTGCCGGAAAGCTTAAGCGTCAGCCCTGAGCCAGAGAAATCCCCAGACAATGATATGCGGCTGGAGCCTCCAACATTCGCGCCTGCGAACTCCGGCATATATATAGTAACCTCGGCGACAGGTTCCGGACCGCCATGGGAGCGATATGGAGATTTCCTGGGGTTTGCCACAAGCACCAGCTCATTTCCGCTATTACGGATATCGAATAGCGGAATGTCATCTCTCTCCTTTACGGACATCACCACTTTATATTGGTCCGACTTGACAACGGATATATTGAATTTGCCGAAGACATAAGTTCCACGTCCGGCAACCGGGTCATGCGTCACCCTGAGAAAATTGAAATTCTTATATCCGAATTCCTTCTCCATTGCAGGATAGATATTCTGCGCAGATGCTCCGCGTGCACCTGAAGATGGAGCAGCTGTCATCTGCATAGCCAAGGCTGAAACCAGGGCCATTGTAATCAATCTGATTCTCATAATATCATTGTTTTTAGTTCAATACTTCGCGACCTGTTTCATATACAGATACACATTCAGAGAAGAGTTCCCTTATACGCTCCAGCTGCCGGCTGCAATATTCACGCGCAGCATCAGCACATTGTATATCATCCATTCCGTCAAGATCTTCCGTAAATTCTTCGGAAGAAGCCATAAGTCCGGCCACCACTGCTGAGAGCTGCATTTCACGGCATTTCTCAGATCTGGATTCCATGAACCTGATATCTTCACAAAGAGGTTCAACGCTTTCCCGATAGCTCATCAGGTACATTGCCGCTGCCCCGGAAGACTCATCAGGCTTATAGAATGGCTGGAACACCACACACATCAGCGCTGCTGCCATGCCGCACAATGTCCATGCTGCAAGCTGCAAGGTCCTGGCA
Organism: uncultured Bacteroidales bacterium; assembly: GCA_934691625.1. GTDB lineage: Bacteria > Bacteroidota > Bacteroidia > Bacteroidales > UBA932 > Cryptobacteroides. The sequence goes on from CAKUTA010000004.1 coordinate 76,367, forward strand.
CGTTTTTTCTCCCTATGCCTCCGGGCAAGGAATCCAGCCGCATCTGTCAGCGGTTCTTCACCGCCAGCATCCGCCAAAGCTCCATATCTTTTGAAATATTCTTCTATATCATTCATAGTCATTGGATTTCAATTTTTCAGACAACATCATGGCGAGTTTCCTGCGCCCACGCATATACTGGCTTCTGACCCCGGCTTCCGAGATGCCGAGCAGCGAGGCTATCTCCTGGTAGTCATATTCCTCTATAAGTCTAAGAATCAATATTGTACGATATCCGACAGGCATCTCGGACAGCAGTTTCATTACCATAGGGAGCACTTTTCCGTCAAGTTTGCTCCAGTCCATGCATGAAGAATCATCTGAATCCTGATATGCCACGTAGGCAGTTTCGTCAATATTCACAAAGCGCTTCCTGCGGCGGAGCCAGTCAACAGACAGATGGACACATGCTGTACGCAGCCATGCCCAGACATTCTCCGGATCCTTGCCATGGTGGTGTTCAAGATAACGCAGCAATGTCTTCTGCATGATTTCATCCGATTCATCAGGTGACAAGGTTATACGAAGAGCCGTATTGTACAGCCTCTTCGCATACATGCGGAAAAGTTCCTCTGCTTTCCTGTCATCCATTTCCATATTTCTTCGTTTCTGCCCTATAGACGGATAGCAATGCGTTTTGTTGCATAGACAGATGCAATTTTCAAAAGATGCTGTTCCACACCGGCAGAACGAAGATGTTTTTTATCGCTTCGGCAGGCACAGCCTGACAAATATCGTATAAAATTGCTAACTTCGCAAAGTTTTCGGCATACCTGCCGGACGCATAAAAAGAAATACAATCATATCAGATATGAACAAGTTAACTAAATTAACAATGATCATGGCAACGACAGTGCTGGCTGCCGGATGCGCCGGAGGCAATCATGAGAAAGTCAAGGCTATAGACCTTTCATACCTCGACACGACCTGCTCTCCTGCAAAGGATTTCTACCAGTACACCACAGGCGGATGGCAGAAAAACAATCCGCTCAAGCCTGAATATGCGCGTTTCGGCTCCTTCGACGTGCTCAACGAGAATAATGAGAAAAGGCTGAACGACCTGTTCAAGTCAATGACAGAGATGAATGCCGCCAGCGGCTCTGTGGAGCAGAAGATTTCGGACATATACAAGATGGGACTGGATTCAGTCAAGCTGAACGAGGAAGGGCTCGTGAAGCTTATCGCAGAGCTCCATGACAACGGGGAATCCCCATTCTTCGGGACATTCGTGATGTCGGACCTTATGGACAGTGACTCCCAGATTCTCTATGTAGGCCAGAGCGGTCTCGGAATCGGTGACAGAGACTACTATACAGAACCTGAAAACGCCGAAATCAAGAAAGGATATATGATGTTCCTCTCCAGGGTCTTCGACCTTGCAGGAATGCCTAAGCCTGAAATGGCTGCTGCCAATGCTCTTGAGGTAGAAGATACGCTTGCGCATTATTCATGGACCAGTGTGCAGGAAAGGGATATGGAGAAGCTCTACAACCCTATGTCTTCAGAAGAGCTTGAAGCCAGATATCCCGGCTTCGGATTCAAAGAATATTTTGCTGCCAGAAGCATTCCCGCACAGGAGAAGCTCATTGTCAACGAGCCTTCATTCTTCGAGGGATTCAGCCGCTACTTCGCAGATGCCGACCTCAATATTCTGAAGGAATATGTTGCAGGACAGCTCATCCAGGGAGCATGCGGGGCCATCAGCGATGATTTCTACGATGCAAGCTTCGACTTCTTCAGCCGCCAGATGTCCGGTGTCACAGAGCAGCAGCCAAGATGGAAAAGGGCAATGCGTGTTCCTAACAGCATCCTCGGCGAGGCCGTAGGAAAGATGTACGTGGAGAAATACTTCCCTAAATCCTCCAAGAAAAAGATGCTCACCCTCGTAGCCAATCTTCAGAAAGCTCTTGGAGAGCATATAGACGCCCTCGACTGGATGAGCGACTCCACCAAGGTGAAAGCGCATGAAAAGCTTGACAACTTCAAGGTGAAGGTAGGCTATCCTGACAAGTGGAAGGACTACTCCACCCTCAATGTTGACCCGTCGCTCTCATACTATGACAATCTCCGCGCTGCAAGCAGATGGTATGTAGAGGATAACATGAGCAAGCTCGGAAAGCCGACTGACAAGACAGAATGGGGCATGTCTCCGCAGACTGTCAATGCCTACTACAACCCGTCAACAAACGAGATCTGCTTCCCGGCAGCAATCCTTCAGCCGCCTTTCTTCAATCCTGACGCTGACGATGCAGTCAACTATGGCGCAATCGGTGTCGTAATCGGACACGAGATGTCCCATGGATTCGACGACCAGGGACGCCTCTTCGACAAGGACGGCAATATGGTCAACTGGTGGACAGATGAGGATGCCGCCAAGTTCAATGCCAAGGCTCAGATTCTCATAAACCAGTTCGATTCCGTACAGGTCGTACCTGGGCTTATGGCAAACGGCAAGCTCACTGTAGGTGAGAACATCGGTGACCACGGCGGACTAAGCATTGCATATTCCGCAATGGAGAATGCCATAAGCAAGCACAATCCAGGTCTCATTGACGGCATGACGCCTGAGCAGAGATTCTATGTCTCATACGGCATTATCTGGGCCCAGAATATCAGGGACGCAGAAAAGGCCAGGCTCACGAAACTTGACGTGCACTCCCTCGCTGAAAACAGGGTAAATGTATCACTCCGCAACTTCCAGACATTCTTCGATGCATTCGGAATAAAGGAAGGCGATCCGATGTACAGGCCTGAAAGCGAAAGAGTCCACATCTGGTAGTGAACGTATCTGCATTCATATCACGCAGACTTCGGTTTCAAGGAAGGATTGCGGTGGCCACGATAGCCATCGCATCTTTCATTATCATCTTATCGGTAGCCGTATCTTCCGGTTTCAGAAATGAACTGAGAAACGGCATCGCATCTATCTCCGGGGATATCAGGCTTACATCTCCGGATTTGAATTATATAAGCGAATCCAATCCAATAAGGTCAGATGCATCCTACATGGCATCACTTGACTCCCTGGAAGGGATAAGACGCATCGTTCCAGCTGTTTACCGGGCCGGAATTGTCAAGAACGGCAGCAATATTCACGGAGTCCTATTCAAGGGCACGCCTGATGGAGGCAACAGCCTGAATGTCTCTGTACCGAGGCGTCTTGCAGCCATCCTTGGCCTCAAGCAAGGTGATGACATGCTTGCCTATTTCGTCGGGGAGAAGGTGAAAGCCAGAAAATTCCATGTCCGGTCAATCTATGATGACATACTTGGGAGCGACGACAAGCTCGTTGTCTATGCCGGGATAGCTGACCTCCAGAGGCTTAACGGATGGGCACCATATGAAGTCTCAGCAATGGAGATTCAGCTGAAGGACAAGTTCCGCACCACATCCATGATGAAGGAGATGACACAAGAGGTCGGTGCAAGGATTCTTTTCAATACACCAGAGGATGAGGACACGGTCGTAGCCTCGTCAGCATTGAACATGTACCCTGAGATATTCTCATGGCTTGAGCTGATTGACTTCAATGTATTTTTCGTGCTGCTGCTGATGACAATCGTCGCAGGATTCAACATGATCTCGTCTCTCCTGATAATGCTGTTCCGCAACATTTCGGTTATAGGGCTGCTTAAATCTCTCGGAATGACCGACAGGTCTATCGCTTCGGTATTTCTGCGCACTGCATCGTCAGTAGTCCTGAAGGGCATGATTGCTGGAAATGTACTGGCATTGCTGTTCTGCGCAGTACAGAATTACACACATATCATAGGGCTTGACCCTGAGAACTATTTCGTATCATTCGTCCCTGTGGATATCAATGTGCTGCAGGTCATTGCAGCCGATGCTGTTTCATACGCAGCAATCATGATTCTGCTCCTGCTCCCCTGCCTCTTCATTTCAGGAGTCGATCCTGCTAAGACTGTCCGGGCGCAGTAGCGGATATTTTTACACCAGAAAGACGCGCGAATGTTCCGCTGAGCTCATCCAGTTTCTGCACATAGCTTATAGTCTCATATCCCTTGAACTTTCCGAGCTTCACTGTGTCGGCGTCCAGTATGGCATCCTCCCTCATATCAGGGATTACAGCCACGATATCCTCCCACCTGCTGTGCGGAGCACCTATTGAAGCTGCATAGTTTATGCAGTCCTTGATACGCCCTTCTCCGGCATTATAAGCAGCCAGGGTGAATTTCATAAGCTCGTTCCGATCTGAAGTATATATCCTGAACATGCTCTGAAGGTGCTTCAGATATTTCACTGCCGTACCTATATTCTCCTCCGGATCCAGCAGATTGTCCGCCTCGAACCTGTCCGCCGTGCGCGGCATCATCTGCATCAGCCCTACAGCCCCCCTCTTAGAATGCGCCTCGATACGGAACTGGGATTCCTGCCAGATAAGTGCCGTCAACATTGTCCTGTCCCATCCAAGCTCGGCAGCATATTTCCCGATAAGCTCGTCATACGGGCTCAACGCCTTGTATGTCCTACCGCTCCTTGCACGCCCATAAGGTTCGTAAGCCGGGGTAAACCTGGAAACGATATCCTTATGCTGCTCCGACAAGCTGAACCTTGCGAGCCACATATTGATTTCCTTATGTTCAGCCTTGAGTTCCCCGTTTATGACCCATGTACAGCTGTCCGCAAGGGGCATCGAGGCGAAATATTCCTCATTATAGATCAGGGAATCGGCAAAAGGCACGACCACAATATCTGCACTTCCCGCATTCAGAGAGTCGAGACACTCCACACCCCCGAGAGAGATGTCCGCCTCCTTTCCCAGCTGCCAGGAGAACAATGTAAGCATCTCATACTCATAGCCAGCGACATAATTCATAGGAGAATGTCCATCAGCCGCGATTACACAGCGCAGACAATCCTTCTCGAATGGCTCACCATCTATGACCGTCTTCTGCAGAAGAGGTACTCCCACCATCACAATGACAGTAGGAATCATATACCTCAATATTATCTTCAACCTCGTATGAACCCTCATCCGCGTAGGTTTTTAGTTTCTGGTGTTATCAGAAGCCTTCCTGTGAACTCTGGCGTCCTGAACCGAACCCTCCTAGGCCTGACATGCCACCGCCAAGTCCTGAAGAGCCGGAAGATGACGAGCCGCTTCCGCCGCTGGCATTGCCGACTGACTTGTTACGTGACGGCTGCATATAGAACGGCCAGAATATACCGAGCTTAAGCGCCCTCTGCGGCCTTATATATCCATGGGCACTGAAATAGTCGGCCCTATCCATAGGCCACCCCATTCCCACATTGACAACCTTGACGAATATGCAGGCACGTTTCCACTGGATGTTCACAAAAGCATCTATATAAGGGCAATTGCCATATTTCTCCACCTTCTGGTTATAAAACATGCCGAGAGCAGGGCTATATCCAGGGGCATACCACTTCGTCGTGTATGTGACATTGGCGCCCAGCTGCATCTGCATCACGTTCTTCACCACATTGAACTGCCAGTACCAGCGGGCATTGAGTGCGACAAGCGGCAGAGGTATGACATCCTCGTCCGATGAGATCTGGAGCAATGCTTGGTTATCGAAATGCAGTCCCCAAAGCTTGAAATTCTTGGTCAATGCCACATCCAGCACGCTGACAGCAGAGGAACTCTGCCTTGCCATCGCCAGTCCATCATAATATATATGATTCTTCATCAGCGTCCATCCAGCTGAAAGATCCAGCTTCCAGTGAGGAATGCTTATTGAGCCCTGCAGCTCCGTTCTGGAAATCTTGCTGAAGTCATTGTCCCACCTATAATGGTTCGAATAGTAATGCTGCTGATAGTATTCCGGCTCGTCCAGGCTTGTCCCGAAATGAACATTGAACGACATCGGACTTTTTCTGAAGCGTCTGAAAGGGTAGATGTTGAACCCGGCATTGGCATTGATGCCGAAATCATTGATCTCCTTTCCGAGAAACGTATAGTATCCATCAGCATCCCAATGGAAATAGTTCCGGAACTGCCCCTTGGCCCCTCCGTACAGATACATCGAGTTCCACACGGTATTGCCGCCTTTTGTGAACATATAGCTGTCCGGAGTGAACATATAGTAGTTCAGCAGCTTATCTCCGATTCCCACATTCAGTGAAGAAACTATCGCATCACTGGACCAAGGCTGAAGCTTTATGAACACCTTGTTCTCGAATTTCATCACACGCAACGAATCCGCGGACGTTGTCGGGTTTATATAGAAATTGTTCTGATACAGGTTTCTCGCCTCCGTATCATTCAGCCCGATATTGTCCTTGTATATCTTCCTATATGTCGAATACTCGCTCGTATGCCCGATGAAAGCTGTCGTGATATCCGTATCCAGCGTATCGGCAGCAGTCTTTTCTTCACGCGCCGCCTGCCTCTGCGCAAGCATATCCTCCATCGCCAAGATGGCCGTGCTGTCACCGGCTGCAATCACGCTGTCTCGGTACGCATCTTCCTTCTTCAGGACTTTGCGGTCTTGTATCTTACGTATGAAATTGAACGGAATGCGGTATGTCTGATCCAGGAAGACGGTATTCTTCTTTATCAATGTGGAAGCATCCTTAAGCCTGACATCTATCTCCCTGGAGCCCACTGTAGTATCCCTTATCCAGAAATTGTCCACAATTCCGCCGTTCTCCCCCTTGGACATCTTGTTATATATGTAGCCGGCATGCATCTGGTACTTCCTGCCAAGATAATTGGCGGCAGACATGAAAGTTCTGTTATCAACTTTCTCATTTTCAAGCATTCCGTTAGCTCCGACCCTGTCATATTCGAGTGTGAAATTGAATGACGGGAATATATTCTGGGTCGTCATGATATGAAGGTCGTTCTCGGCACGCTCGTCATTGGCAAAAAGAGTTCCCCAGTATGCAAGCTCCGTATAAGGGGTCTTGGTGTTGTACATAGGAGCTGTGTACGGACTATAGGAATAGCACTCGTAAGGCGCATAGAACGAAACACCCTCGCCATTCTTCCTCTTGCTGAAGTTGTATGTCTGCACAGCGGAACCCACGATTCCAAGATATGACACATTCACATCCTTGCGCATGAACTGATAGTCATTATAATAGTAGTTATATGACGTATCGATGTCGCGTGGAACGACTTCATTGAAATAACGACCCTTGTTCCAGGTGAATATCCTCTTGTAGAACATCGAGTCAGGAACAGAGAACGTTTCCAGTATCCTTGGCGTATTCTCCCTGACACTATCCCTGATGGCATTCAGGCTGTCTTTCGCATTCAGTACACTGTCAATCATTTGCTGACGAGCCTTCATCTTCTGCTCGAAGTCATATTTCTTCCTTTCCGACTTGTCCAGCGAGGCATACCATTCATTGAACTTGCGTATGGCAGTCTCGGTGGAATCCGCAATATAAAGGGAGTCAAGCTTCGGCCAGTCGAGGCTGTCGCCTGCCTGCTTCAATGAATCCCTGACAATGACGTGCGTCAGCGAATCCTTAATAGCCACATAGTATTTATATCTGAACGGATCGGTATATCTCAATGAATCAGGGACTTTCATCGTATCCCTGGCAGAGATGAACACTTCCGTGCTGTCCAGACCGAGCGTATCGGCTGCGGAGGAATCCGCTTTCATGCGCTCATACTCGGACCTGAATTTCGTATATATGTTATTATGGTATATGACTGTATCCTGCAGCGATGACTTCATGCCCCAGCCTTCAGCCCATGAAAAACCAGCCGCGCCTGCGCGTGATATATCGGCAGCAAAACTCTGCAGAGCGACAATACCTACAAGCAGAGCAGGAAACCATATCCGGGATATCTTCGATAAAATGCGTTTCATACAAACTGCAAAGTTAATATTTTTATGCATTTATCAATGCGCCGGCTGCCTGTCCTGTCCCGAATTTTGCAATGCCGCTCATGAACAGCAGGCTGTCCCTGGAACACCCTACCGGATAGTCACAGGGGTGATGAAGCTGCAGTTCACTGAAGAACAGAGATTCCTTGACACTGGAATATTCATGTGCGTGGTAGTGGTAAGAAGCCTGCCATGCTTGTCAAATATGCCAACAAGTACAGAGACCGAAGAATCCTCCTCATCCGAGAACATATAGTCGAATCCTATATTTGTCATACGCATGTCCGCATCCAGACGCACAGACTTGCTGAACTCGGCACCGGACCGTGTCATACACGTCTCACCTGTCAATGCATTGAAACCTGATGGAATACGTCCAGTATAGAATACTGTCGCCGTGCATTCCTCAGGATTTTCACCATCGGCTGATATCTCATTGAGCAGGCTGCTCAGCTCAAACGCATAATACTCGCATTTGGAGACGGCTCTTTTCATGGATATTCCGCAGTCCTTGGCGGCTGTTCCCTGTCCGCCTGACACATTGACCTTGACACTCCCGAAGAATGCATCCTTGAAGTCGTTATTGCCCTTATGCTTTCCAAGAAGCTTTATTTCACGAAGATTGCCGGTATCATAGAAATAATCCGCCGCAGTGCCGGCTTCCACGAAATCTGTCCAGACAAAAAACTCATAGCACCCATCCTCCAATGAGATATTCAGTTCCGTATCCGGGTTGAATATATTTTCACCTGTGAATACAAGACGTCTGACAGGAGTCACGTCTATCACATCATTCTCATTTTTCCTATAAGCTTCTACCGTATATCGAAGATTATAGGTTTTTCCATCGCCCGACCACATGGAATTGGCCGAATTAACAGGGCCATTCATGTCCATTCCAAGGTCGAACTCCAATCTCAAGTTAAGTGTTCCGATGTGTTCCGCACTGTCATCTATCGATGTACAGGATACGGCCAGAAGTATCATCGGCATAGCCAATGTTCCGCAAGTCCTCATAATGCTGTGTTTTTAGACTTTCGCGACCCTTCACGGGCCGGCATCAATCAGATCATGGTAATTCAATGTACGGCTAAAAAGTTGTTTAAATTTATTAAACAGCTTCAAAAAGCTGGCGATTGGCCTTTACTGGAGATCTAATGATTATATATACTATTACTATCCAGATGCTGTCTGCATACCTCCGTATTCACGAAATAATGACAGCAGCCTCATTTCACTTGCAAAGGTAATCATTTCTTTTTACTTTCAAAGCGTTTTATATAAAAAACTTTAACTTTTCAATCACTTACAATAAAAAAGTGTTAGAATTTCAAAACGAAACCTAACACTTTTTTATAATTTATTAAATTTAACAGAAGCCTCTGGAAAGGACTGTTATTTCTTGTCCAGATACTCCAGACGCGCTTTTGCAGAAAGTTTCTCGCTCTCGGAAGTTCCATATTTTTCCAGAAGAGGGAGGTATTTCTTCTCCAGCTTGACATTTCCGGAATTGCGGGCAAGGATGATTATATTCTTGATAGCCGTGATATCGTCACCCTTCAGCTTAAGAACTTTGGTATAATATTTAAGCGCAGTCTTGTCATCATGCTTCACCACCAGATAATAAGAACCAAGATTATCCAGGAACAGGACATCAGACGGCTGGTACGACAGCATTGTCTCCGACAGGTTCCTGAACGCTTCATAAGACACTGGCGAGGCATACCTGAAGAACAGATAGCAGTATTCCTGGACAGCTGCGGAGAAGAAAGCCTCGTCCACCTTATCAATGCCAGGGTACACCCATGCAGGATGCTGCGTCTCATTATATATTATGAGGGAGCGAAGATCTGAAAGAGCCATGTCAGGGCTCTCCTTCTCGTAGCTGATAAGTGACGCCACCTTGAGAAGACGCAGGTCAAGCCTGTCAGGATTCAGCTGGATGGCCTTCCCTATGGCTTTCTGAGCCTCTCCGAACAAGTCATCATCATAGAAATATTCCTGGAAATAATTGACATTCTTCCCGGTGCTGTCCTTCAGCGTAAGTATAGGCTGCTCCCCCAGAAAGCGCTTCTGATCCTTCTGCACGACAGAGGCAGTCCTGGATTTATCCAGATAATACGAGAATTTTCCCGAAAGCATCTCCGTGTCATCAGGATAGGCTGCCGCCCATCTGTTCAGCAGTGTCTCTATCCCTACGCCTGAGAGTCCAAGTTTCGAGACAAGAAGCTGATAACGGTCGTTGAATTCTTTCGCCGATGGTGTCTGCGCCATCAATGCCGCTGCAGAGAATACAGCTGCGGCCATCAGTGTCAATAATCTACGCATGTCTGTCAAATGTTCATCCGGATACGCCGGTTCTGCGGATGCAGATTGTTGCAGCGGTTTCCGAGGTTTTTCACGAAGCCCAGAGGATGCCCGCAATACTTCAACAGGATAATCCCCTTCTCTGCTCCGGTCAATGTCAATGTATCTTTATGAAGGAAGGCAAGTGCCTGTTCCCTGGTCACTTCCACATAAGGAAAGGCTCCTTCTCCAAGCATGATGCTCAATGCCATGTCAGCATCCGGGACAATGTCCCTGCCCTTAAGCAGTCCGACCGCCGTTCCGCGCAGAAGCGGATGCAGGTATTCAAGATGGCTGATTTCAGGCTCCAGCTCCGCCGGGACAGCTATAATCATGCCGCCTTTCATGGAAACGGATACACGTGAGGTGAACCATCCGCATATTCTTTCCCTGACATCCTTCGGAACGGATGCTTCGCCCATGTTCCTGCCCCTGTCTAGCTTCAGACCAATGCGGACATCTTCATCACCGGATTTTCTCAATGCCGCGCAATACTGTCCCTCACCAGGCACCAGGCCAGGAATCAGGCTGCAGCCGCATGACGTGTTCAGAATCCCCTGGTGAGAGTCCGCAATATCCACGACATCCGCACCAAGTGAAGACGCGCACCATTCCACATTGCAGTCATTCTCCATCCTGTTGAAAGTGCATGTGGAATATACCATAAACCCTCCTGGTGCAAGTGCCGGCCAGACATCCGCAAGAATACGGCGTTGCCGAGCCTGACATAAGGCCACATTGTCAGCGGACCACTGGGCGACAGCCTCCTCGTCTTTTCTGAACATACCTTCACCGGAGCAAGGAACATCAGCCACGATAATATCGAACCACCCCCGCATAGAGGAAAACGCCCTCGGGTCAGCCGATGTCACCACCACTGACGGATCGCCCCATATACCGGCATTATCAGCCAGGACTGTAACCCTCTGCCTCATTATCTCATTGGAGACCAGAAGCCATGACCGGCAGCCGGACATTCTGAGAGACGCCGCGATATCCGTGGTCTTGCCACCTGGCGCCGCACAAAGATCCAGGACACGCAGCGGACGCGCATTGTCATGAGCCTCAAGCACCTGCCCTAGAATCCTGCGGAACACGTTGCCGACAAACATTGCCGACGAATCCTGAACATAATAGCAGCCGGCATGCATGAGCGGATCCAATGTGAATACGGGACGTTCCGGCAGAAAGAAGCCGCACGGGCTCCAAGGCACAGGCGAGACAGCCATGCCGGCAATCTGTCCTGCTGCCATGTCCCAAGGCTGCTTTACTTTAGACGGATTAAGCCGTATGGATACTGACGCAGGACCGGACAATGCTTCCAGAGCGACGCGGGCATTGCATTCCCCCGCCGCCTCGGCAAGATATTCGGCAAAAATCGGATTAATCACCATCCGGGCTATCAGTTTTTCCCGAAGCCTGACGGTTTCATTCCTTCAGGAAACATCGAGGGGTCAATGCCTTCGGGCATCTTGCCCTCCGCCATGTCCGCTACCGCTTCCACCATCTTATCGACAGCATCCTTCAGCTTCGAGCCGAGCAGCATCTTCATCATGAAGTTCAGATCCGCCTCTATGTCTATATGGAAGTCTGTGCTGTCAGGATTGCCGCCGTCGGCATCGAAACAGATATTTATTGTGAACTGGAACGGAGCCCCGTCATCCTTATATGTTATCCTGGAATACGGCGTCCTGTCCTGCACCCGGATTCCCACATTGAAGCCCTGTATAGTGGCATGAATAGTGTCATAGTCAGCCTCTACGCCCTGCTTCTTGTCTTCAGGGAGCATCGCCACGAAATTGCGCATGTCGGAAAACGGCATATACAGCATATACGGCGCACGCGCCACTGACCTGTGCTTGCTTTTAATCTCCATAGCAGAAATACATTAGCGTCCCCATTCAGAAGGATTCTTACGCCACTCGTGCAGAAGTTCCTTTGCAGCTGAAGATATATATCCGGTCTCGCTTGCAACTTCCACAAGTGCCGAATAGTTGGACAAGGTATCTAGTCTTACCTTCTCCTCCTCGAAACGCTGTGCGGCTATATCGAATCCGTATGTGAAGATTGCCACCATGCCCAGGACTTCTGCTCCGGCATCGCGGAGAGCTTTGACAGCCGCGATGCTGCTCATTCCAGTGGAGACAAGATCCTCTATGACAACGACCTTACGTCCTTTCTCCAGTTCCCCTTCAATCTGCGAGCCTGTTCCATGGTCCTTAGGTTTCGGACGGACATACACAAACGGTTTCTTCATCCTGTCTGCAGCAAGCACACCATGAGCAATGGCGCCCGTAGCCACACCGGCTACAACTTCAGCTTCAGGATACAGGGTCACGGCCTTCTCTGCCAGCCACTCTGCCACCTGGGCTCGAAGCTCCGGGTGAGAAAGGATTCTGCGGTTGTCGCAATATATCGGGGAATGCCATCCTGACGCCCATGTGAAAGGCTCCTGAGGGCGAAGAAGGACTGCGCGGATATCCATCAGGGATTTCGCAAGTCTCTTGTCAACTGATACTTCGTTCATATCTGATTATGTTAAACTGTAGCGGTGTCTGTACCGCGATCTGTCAGCAAATTTAGCCATTTTTCGGAACAATGCAACCGGAGCTGTGCTGCTTCGCATTCAGGAACACTTCCTTTATGGAAGGGTACGTATTTTTCAGAAATGGAGGAAGGCTGGATCTGGCGACCCATGCTGCACGAGTTATATCCTCTTCTGTCTGAGGGGTAAGGTCAACTGGATTCATATAGTTCATGTGATACCACCATGTATGCTTCAGATGCCACAGGCCATTTCTGAAATAGCAATGGTCTGTGATACAGATAAGCTCTCCAAGCTCCAGTTCGTCCACGCCTGTCTCTTCCTGGACCTCGCGAAGGGCCGTGACACTGATATCCTCCCCGGCCTCCTGATGTCCTTTCGGCAGATCCCAGAGACCGTCTCTGCGTATCAGCAGATAGTCTCCTCTTCTGTTGGAGACCAGGCCGCCGGCTGCATTGACCTCCTTGAACTCCTCACATACGTGCCGGTAGCATTGATCAGGCTCGTCCGACGGTATGTATATGCGCTCCAGAGTGGACGAGTTCTCGAACATCTTCACCAGATGCCCGATATCCGGCCGGCTGCCGGCATGGAACTCCACAGCGTTGGGATCCGTCAATGCCGACTCCTCCGGTCTGCAGATGACTATAGCCCTCCAGTCAAAATATATCTTATGCATTTGCAACCTCTTTATCATGCAAACTTAATAAAAAATCATAGTATTTTCCCGAAATTTTCAATTATGATGAAACAAACAGGATTTTTTTTCGTATATATATTAGTTTGGCTTTATTTATAAATAGAAGTACAATGAAGTTATCACAGTTTCAGTTTCCTATTTCCCTGAAGAATGACATTGCCCATGAGCCTACGGGTAAATGGAGAGATGAGAGCCGCATGATGGTCCTGCACAAGGACACAGGAGAAATAGAGCACAAGATTTTCAAGAACATCACCGACTATTTCAGCAAAGGTGACACGTTTGTCCTCAACGACACCAAGGTGTTTCCGGCAAGGCTTCTTGGGAAAAAGGAGAAGAACGATGCTGACATCGAGGTTTTCCTTCTCCGCGAGCTGAACAAGGAGCAGCGGCTCTGGGATGTCATTGTGGAGCCTGCAAGAAAAATAAGGATAGGCAACAAGCTGCAGTTCGGAGACGACAACAGCCTTGTCGCTGAGGTCATTGACAATACCACATCCAGAGGCCGCACCCTCCGTTTTCTCTACGACGGTCCATACGAAGAGTTCAAGCAGACACTCTTCAGCCTGGGAGAGCTGCCTGTGCCGAAATGGGTCAAGCCGAAGGCTACAGCCGAGGACAATGTCAATTTCCAGACAATCTTCGCCGCGCATGAAGGTGCCGTATCAGCCCCTGCCACAGGCCTGCACTTCAGCCGTGAGTTGTTCAACATGATGATTCTCAAAGACATCAACAAGACATTCATCACTGAGCACATGGGTATCGGATACTTCCGTAAAGTGGATGTGGAGGATCTTTCCAAGCACAAGATGGATTCCGAGCGCCTCATCATCACGCCTGAAGCCGCAGATATGATAAACAAGACAAAGCGTGAAGGGCATAAGGTTCTTGCCGTTGGTGTCACAGTGATGAGAGGGCTGGAGACATACGTCACCACGAATGACGAGGTCCAGGCATACGACGGATGGACGAACAAGTTCATCTTCCCTCCTTACCGGTTCGCCATTCCGAATGCCATCGTATCCAACTTTCATCTACCGGGTTCCACAATGCTCATGGCTGTGTCCGCATTCGGCGGATATGACCTCGTGAAGAAAGCTTATGAGACAGCCCTGCAGGAGAAATACAAGTTCGGTCCATACGGGGATGCACTGCTGATTATCTAGAATATATTAAAAATCTTCGCAAAAAGTTAAAAAAACATAAAAAAGTGGCTTTTTTAATGTATGGAAAGCCACTTTTTCTTTTTCATATAGCCGGCCGGAACTAACTTAGTCAGAAAAAATGGCTTATGAAAAACTACGACAGCATCAGCGAACTGGCACCTTGGTGCGCATTGAACAGGATTTTCGGATTCTCTCCTAAATCGGGACTCGCGGCGATCAGGCATTTCGGCAATGCCGGAAATGTTTTCTCTGCAGACAGAAAGGAGCTTGCAGAATTTTTCGGTTATGGTTCCAGGGCCGCGGGGATGATTTCGGACAAGGCTCTCCAGAACAGTTCAGAAGAGCTCGCAAGGCTGAATGACACAGGGGGCAGGTTCATCTGCATTGACGACAGCAGATATCCGAAACAGCTCAAGGAATGTGAAGACCCTCCTGTCGGCTTATATATTAAAGGTGACGCTCCGGAGCAGATGTTCAGCACAAGGCCTTCCCTGGCGATAGTAGGCACCAGGGACATCACCAGTTATGGAACAGAGTGGTGCACAAGGCTTGTAAAAGCTTTAGGACGGGCAAGGATCAAGCCGACAATTATCAGCGGGCTGGCCATAGGAACCGATGCAGCTGCACACTCGGCCGCCCTTGACTGCGGATTGCCGACCATCGCTGTGATGGCGACAGGAATAGATGCAGTATATCCGTTCAGGCACGGATGGCTTGCAGACAAGATTTGCAGCAGCGGAGAAAGCGGGCTGGTGACAGACTATCCGCCAGGGACTGCACCGATGGCAATAAACTTTCTCAGGAGGAACAGGATAATCGCAGGGCTCAGCAAGGCTGTGATTCTGATCGAGTCCAGGATAAAGGGCGGAGGTATGATGACATGCCGTCTAGCATATTCCTACAACCGGGATGTCTATGCTCTGCCGGGGCGCATTGACGACAGATGTTCCGCAGGATGCAACGAGCTGCTGCGCACGAAGATAGCAGAGCCCATTACAGATATTGGCATGTTCATTGACAGTCTCGGCCTCGGCTCTTCCGGGGATGATGCCCCGAAAGACATCCGCTCGTTCCTGATGCTGAAGTACAAGGATATGAAAGGTTCTGTAACAGCCGAAGATATAGCAGAGATTGCCGGCACAATAAGCAGGCACAGGGATATAAGGGCCGAGGACATCTGCGCCATGACCGGCATGGAATACAGCAGGGTGGCAGCAGCATTAGGAATTATGGAGTGCGACGGGATTATTTCATCAGACCTGATGGGGGCATGCAGCATTAAGAAGCTGTTTTGAAGTTTTTTCCTCTCAAACCTTCAGATAATAATTTCAAAACAGCTTCTAACCCGAAAATTATATAAATTTGCAGCACATTGAACATGTTGACATGGCAGATATCTATATCGACACACATGCGCACTTCTACGATTCCGCATTCGACACGGACGTGGAAGATGCGGTAGAAAGGGCTAAGAACGCAGGAGTGAGGATAATACTGCAGCCGGACATCGACAGCAGCGAGCGTGACAGGATGCGCAGACTTGGAGAAAGGTTCCCGGAGGTGTTCAGGAACATGGCAGGGCTATATCCCGGGTCCGTCACAGAAGATTGGGAAGCGGAAATGGATAAGGTTAGGGAATTCGCTGAGAATCACAATGTCGTGGCTATCGGAGAGATAGGCCTTGACTACCATTATTCGGGAGAAAGTGCCGGGCTGCAGAAAGCAGCACTGAAGGCGCAATTCGAGATGGCGGCAAAGATGAACCTGCCCGTGAACGTCCACGAGAGGGATGCCACGGACGACTTTTTCAAGGTGATGGATGAATGCAGGCATCTGGGACTGCGCGGCAATCTCCATGCCTTCAGCGGCAGCTACGAGACATTCTGCAGGCTGCAGAAATATGGAGACTGGCTGGTAGGAATAGGAGGAGTGGTTACCTTCAGGAATGCAGGATTGGCTGAAAGCGTGAAGAAGATTCCGCTGGATCATATTCTGCTCGAGACTGACGCTCCATACCTTACGCCAGTCCCGTTCAGGGGGAAAAGAAACGAAAGCTCGTACATTCCTCTCATCGCGGAAAAGATCGCGGAACTTAAGAGCATCAGCATAGGCGAAGTGGCATCCGTCACCACTGCCAACGCCTGCAGATTATTCGGAATCAGCATCTAGAAGTACATTTATGAAAAACATTGAACCCATCAGGAAATCAGCATTGCTGCTGATATACACAGGCGGCACCATCGGAATGAAGCAGGATGCCGGGGATATGACACTCAAGCCTTTCGACTTCAGCCAGATACTTGAGGAGGTCCCTGAGATCGGAAAATTCGCCGTGAAGATTGACAGCTTTTCCTTCGAGCCGCCGATTGACTCCTCGGATGTAGAGCCTTCGCTATGGCAGAAGCTTGCATGCCTGATAAAGGACAGGTACGACGACTACGACGGATTCATCATCCTGCACGGCACCGACACCATGGCTTATTCGGCATCGGCATTGAGCTTCATGCTGGACGGTCTGACGAAGCCAGTCATCTTCACGGGAAGCCAGCTTCCTATAGGCGTCCCGCGTACTGACGGCAGGGAGAATCTGATCTCTGCTGTGGAAATAGCTTCCGCGAAAGATGCTGACGGCAACCCTGCCGTGCCGGAGGTCTGCGTATGTTTCGCATCCCTGCTCATGCGGGGGAACAGGGCCACCAAGGTGAATTCTGAAGGCTTCAGGGCTTTCCAGTCCCCGAATTTTCCGCCGCTTGCCGAGGCAGGCATCAGCATCAGGTACAACAATGAATATATCCGCAAGCCCAACGACTGGTACCAGAGCCTGTCGATAAACACGGACCTTGACACCCGTGTGTCAATCCTGAAGATTCATCCTGGGATCACCCCGCAGGTAGTCAGAAACATTCTCTGCGGCGAGGAGACAAGGGCTGTCATAATGGAGACCTACGGCTCCGGAAACGCTCCGTCAAGCAAATGGTTCCTGGACATTCTGGAGGAGGCCAAGGCCATGGACAAGATCATAGTCAATGTGACACAATGCCTTGCTGGAACAGTGAACATGGATCTCTATGCCACGGGAAAGCATCTGGAGGAAAGCGGTGTGATAGACGGAAGCGACCTGACCACGGAAAGCGCTCTGGCGAAGCTGTTCTACCTCATGGGGAAAAGTACGGACAATGCCTGGGTAAGGGCAATGATGGGACGCAACCTGAAAGGAGAAATATCCAAATAAATATTGCCAAATGAAAATTATTTGCTAAATTGCAACGGTTTTCGGGTAGGTGCATTGTACCCGGAGGGCACTTTGAAATTTATAAACATTAATATTTAATTACTCAAACACACAAAAACAATTATGAAAAAGTTTTTCATGTTTTTGGCAGTAGCCGGCATTATGGCCGCATCTGCAAACTATGCAGCCGCTCAGGATCAGGCAGCAGAAGCTGCTAGCGAACCTGCTACAGAGGCAGCAGCTCCAGCTAATGACCTGGCAGCTCTTACCGCAGCAGCTCCTGAAGTTCCTCTTCATCAGCAGCTCAAGACCAAGTTCATCGAGGGTGGCCCTCTCTGGATGGCGCCTATCGCTCTCGTACTCGTTCTCGGTCTTGCTCTTTCTATCGAGAGAATCCTTTATCTCACATTCGCCAAGACTAACACCAAGAAGCTTGTGGCTAATGTAGAGAAAGCTCTTGCTGAAGGTGGCGTAGAGGCAGCTAAGGACGTTTGCCGTAACACCAGAGGTCCTGTAGCAAGCATCTTCTATCAGGGTCTTCTCCGTTATGAGGAGGGCGTTGACGTAGTAGAGAAAACTATCGTTTCCTACGGTTCTGTACAAATGAGCCTCATGGAGAACGGTATGACATGGATCTCCCTGTTCATCGCTCTTGCTCCATCTCTCGGATTCTTGGGAACAGTCGTTGGTATGATCGCAGCATTCGATGCTATCCAGGCTGCAGGTGATATTTCACCTAACGTCGTTGCAGGAGGTATGAAGGTCGCCCTCATCACCACAGTGTTCGGTCTTATCGTAGCTATGATTCTTCAGGTGTTCTTCAACTACATCCTCACCAAGATTGAAGCTCTTACAACCGATATGGAGGATTCCTCAATTTCCTTCGTTGACGTTCTTACAAAATACGCAGCTAAGACTAAATAAGGATATTCATAATGAAAGATCTTAATAAAATATTCAAATGGCTGATGTGGCTGCTCTTCGCTGTCAGTGTCGGCATCCTCGTATGGGGCGTGGTAAAGGGCTATCCTACCAGCGCAGCCGAGGGTGACAACGGTACAGTGAATGCGCTGATCTACTGGTGCTATGCGATGATCGGTATTGCAGTGTTCTGCGCTGTAGTATTCGGTATTGCAGTGTCTGTAGCTAACAATCCGAAGAGTCTTGTCAAGATTCTCATCGGTCTTGTTGCTGCGGCTGCTGTCTGCGGGATCGCATACGTACTCGCACCGGCCAGCCCTGCTATCGGCATGCTCGAGCAGCCGACTGTCGGGACACTTAAGTTCACAGATACTGTTCTTTACATCGTAGCTTTCGCCGGAATCCTGTCTATCATAGCTATCGTTTTCGGCGAGATCTGGGGTGCAGTACGTAATAAATAATTTGAGATATGGCTAAAAAGACTCCGGCTCTTAACACAAGCTCAACGGCGGACATCGCGTTCCTGCTCCTGTGCTACTTCCTCATGACAACAACCATGGGTTCGCAGACAGGTCTCCAGCGCCGTCTTCCGCCTATGCCAGATCCTAACCAGAAAGTTGAAGACCAGAAGGTCAACAAGAGAAATCTTATTACCGTAAAGATCAACTCTCAGGATAAGCTCTTGGCAGGTACAGAAATGATGGACGTCAGCCAGCTCAAAGACAAGATCAAGATTTTCCTTACCAACCCGGCTAACGACCCGACACTTCCGGAAAGAATACCTACCGATATCGAAGGATATGGCAGCTATCCTGTTTCGAAGGGCGTTATCTCTCTTCAGAACGACCGTGGTACCAGCTATCAGGCATATATCGCAGTTCAGAACGAGCTTGTAAAAGCAGTCAACGAACTCCGCGATGAATTCGCCAAGGCGAACTACGGAAAGCCTTTCCTGAATCTTTCAGAGGATAAGCAGGATATCGTGAAGAAGTGCATCCCTCAGAACATATCCGAGGCTGAGCCTAAGAATGTTGGTAAATAATTTGGAGGAATAGGAATATGTCAAAATTTCGTAAAGAAGATAAAAAAGAAACCCCAGGCATAGCCTCCGGTTCACTTTCCGATATTGTGTTCATGCTCTTGTTCTTCTTCATGGTGACAACTCAGATGAGAAGCACCGAGGATAAGGTCATGGTTAAACTCCCTGAAGCTTCCGAGGTTGTCAAACTGGAAAGAAAAGATCTTGCATCATACATCAATGTAGGTCCTCCTACAAGAAACCTGCAGGCAAAGTATGGTACTGACGCACGTATCCAGCTCAACGACTCATTCAAGACAGTGACAGACATCCGCGACTTCATCGCTGCAGAGCGTGACGCGATGTCCGAGGCTGACCGCCAGTTTATGAACACAGTTCTTAAAGTGGACGAGAATGTGAGAATGGGTATCGTAACAGACATCAAACAGGAACTTAGACGCTGCTCGGCCCTGAAAATCATGTATCAGGCACGCAAAGCAGAATAAAAGTTATCTGAAGCTGATATGCAATCCCGGAGATTAGTTCTCCGGGATTGTTTTTTTGTATAAAAAAGCAGATTTGACTATCTTTGCTGAAATAACGGAATTCACAGCAATGGAAACAGTTGTAAGGACGAAAATCAAGGACCTGCTGAAAATGCAGCCGGGCCAGGAGGTACTTGCCAAAGGTTGGGTAAGGACCAAGAGAGGAAACAAACAGGTAAAATTCATAGCACTTAATGACGGCTCCACGATCAACAATATCCAGATTGTGGCTGAAGCGGAACACTTCAGTGAGGACCTCCTGAAGAAGATTACCACAGGAGCAAGCCTCGCGGTAAAAGGACAACTCGTGGAATCCCTAGGAAGCGGTCAGCATGTCGAGATAAAGGCGGAAAGCATAGAAGTCTATGGAGAGTGCGATCCTATGAGATATCCTCTCCAGAAGAAGGACACTTCCCTCGAATACCTTAGGACAGTAGCGCACATGAGGCTCAGGACCAACACATTCGGAGCAATCCTGAGAGTAAGGAACGCCATGGCATTCGCCATCCACTCATTCTTCCAGAGCAAAGGCTTCGTTTACCTCAATACTCCTCTTATAACCGAGTCTGATGCTGAAGGCGCAGGAGACATGTTCCAGGTGACAACGCTCGACCTGACAAAGGTTCCTATGCATAACGGCAAAGTGGATTTCAGCAAGGATTTCTTCGGAAAGAAGACAAGCTTGACCGTAAGCGGACAGCTGGAAGGCGAGCTCGGAGCTACAGCCGTAGGCGAGATCTACACTTTCGGACCGACATTCAGGGCTGAGAATTCCAATACCCCTCGTCACCTCGCTGAGTTCTGGATGATAGAACCGGAGATGGCGTTCTATGATATGTATCAGACAATGGATCTGGAGGAGGAGTTCGTAAAGTACCTTGTGCAGTACGCCCTCGACAACTGCATGGATGATATCCAGTTCCTGAATGACAAATACGACGACGGACTTATCGAAAGGCTCAGGAGCGTCATCGGAACAGAATTCGTGAGACTGACATATACGGAAGGCATCAAGATTCTGGAGGAGTCAGGCCAGCAGTTCGAATATCCTGTCAAATGGGGTGTCGATCTCCAGAGCGAGCATGAAAGATACCTCGTTGAGAAGCACTTCAAGAAGCCTGTAATCCTGACAGACTATCCTAAGGAGATCAAGGCATTCTACATGAAGCAGAACGAAGACGGCAAGACTGTCCGCGGAACAGATGTGCTGTTCCCTAAAATCGGTGAAATTATAGGCGGCTCCGAGCGTGAAGCATCTCTTGAGAAACTTGAGAACCGCATAAATGAGCTCGGAATGAGCAGAAAGAACCTTGAGTGGTACATTGACACCAGAAGATTCGGAACAGTCCCTCACAGCGGTTTCGGGCTTGGATTCGAGAGGCTTCTCCTGTTCGTGACAGGCATGAGCAACATCAGGGATGTGATTCCATTCCCGAGAACACCTAGGAATGCTGATTTTTAACATAGAGGACCATGCTGGTAATCGGAATAGCTGGAGGTTCGGGCTCCGGAAAGACAACGGTTGTAAATGCGATAACACATCAGCTTAAGGAACGTGTGGTGGTGATTCCGCAGGATTCATACTACAAGGACTCCAGCTATCTTCCTCTGGAAGAGCGACAGAAGATCAACTTTGACCATCCTGACGCGATAGACTTCAAGCTCCTATGCAAGCAGCTGAAGGAGCTGAAAGAGGGAAAGAGCATTGAGCAGCCAGTGTATTCCTATCTTACATGCTCCAGGTCCAAGACAGAGACCATAACCGTGGAACCTGCCGATGTCATAATAATAGAAGGCATCCTGGTCTTCACATGCAAGGAGCTGAGGGATCAGATGGATATCAAGATATTCGTTGACGCAGATGATGATGACAGGCTGATGCGCGTCATGGCAAGGGATATCATCGAGAGGGGCAAGACTGTAGAAACCGTCATTGAGAGATATACCAGGACTGTCAAGCCGATGTACCTCCAGTTCATCGAGCCGAGCAAGCGGTATGCTGATCTCATCATACCGCAGGGAGGCCACAACAAGGTGGCAATTGACATCATTTCAGCCACAATAGAGAAATCCCTTCAGAAGAAAAATGCTTACACGGGACGATAAGGCAGGACTTTATCTTACGGTGATAGTTCATCTCGTGATTCTGATTATCCTGCTTGTAGCACAGATAGGGTTTTCCTTGCAAAAGGAGAACTCTTTTGTCATTGACTTCTCCAGACAGGAGGCAATGGAGGCCGAGCAGAAAAAGAAGCAGCTCGAAGAAGATGTCGAGAAGAAGGTGGACGACCTCATCGCTGCCAAGGTGGACCGGCTGCTTGCAGGAACATCTGGCGTGGAGTTTCGTAACACCACCACATCCCGCAATAAGGGGATGCTGAAAGATGACAGGAACACTGATGCGGAGAAACTGTATGCCGATGCAGAAAAGCTTGCCAGGGATCTTAAGAGCGGCCTCAAGGCCGATCTCAGCAATGACGACTACGTGGAGACGCCGTCCAAGTCCAATGATACAGGAAGCAAGCCGTCGAACAAGACATACAGCGGTCCGTCAGTCCTCTCATGGCATCTGGACAACCGCAAGGCAAGCCATCTTCCCATTCCTGCATACCGCTGCTATGGAGGAGGTATGGTGACAGTCGTAATAACTGTGAACAATGCCGGCAAAGTCATTGATGCACGCATCCTTGATGATGTGTCATCAGATGACAAGTGCCTGCGTGACTTCGCAATAAGAGCGGCAAGGATGTCCGTTTTCTCGTCATCTCCTGCCGCTCCTTCAAAACAGACTGGCGATATTGTTTACCAGTTTATTGCCCAATAGCAGTTTTCACCACATTGTCTATATCCAGATATATTCTGTAGAATGCATTGTCCCCTAGTTTGGAATATCGTCCGATAAGAGCCCGGAGCTGCGTTATCATATAAGGCGCAGTCTTTTCCCACTCACCTGGAGCTGGAACGATTCCGTCAACGGAAGATGCATACGCCTTGAACTTCGACGGGATATCAAGCCTGTCGAGGAAGGAATCCAGTTTGGAGAAATCATCTATAGATCCAAGCTGCTTTCCGTATTTATCGAAAATGGCTGAAGCGAAGCGCATCTGCGTGGCCTTCTTGTTGCAGCGTATGTAATATCTCGTCGCAGCTGTCGTGTCCATAGGCACGAACACATCAGGAACAATGCCGCCTCCGCCATAGACAGGGCGTCCGCCGGCAGTATGGTATATCTCTGTGCTGTCAACCCGGATGCTGTCCTTGTCAAACATCTCACCATCTGCATATCTCTTATATATATCATACTGATAGTCATCAGAATATGGTTTCTGGATGCAGCGTCCTGAAGGAGTATAGAACCGGGCTATTGTCAGACGTATTCCTGAACCATCAGAGAAATACCTGGACTCCTGGACCAGACCTTTTCCATAGGAACGGCGCCCGATGATAGTGCCACGGTCATTGTCCTGCATGGCCCCCGCAAAAATCTCGCTTGAAGATGCCGTATTCTCATTGACCAGAACAGAAAGCTTCACATCCTTAAGTATGCCCTTGCCGTCGGCCTTGTAGTCTTCACGCTTCTGATGCAGCCCCTGAAGATAGACTATTTCATCCCCCTTGTCCAGGAACATGTCGGACAGAAGAAGAGCCTGGTCCAGATATCCGCCGCTATTATCCCTGAGATCGAACACAAGATGCTTCATTCCCTTGTCAAGCAGAGTCTGTGCAGCTTCAGAAACTTCTGTGAATGTAGTCCGCGAGAACTTCGTAAGGCGGATATATCCTGTCCTGCCGTCTATCATGAATGCGGCATCGACACAATGCACCGGAATCTTTCCGCGCTTTATATTGAACGGGATAGTCTCGTCTCCCCTCTTGACCAGGATGCCGACTTCCGTCCCGGCCTTGCCCTTCATGTGACGGACCATACTGTCCTGCGGGAACTTCACACCTGCGATATTACATGAATCAACCTTGAGGATGCGGTCACCTGGCTGCAGTCCCACTTTTTCAGAAGGACCGCCAGGTATCACCTCCAGGACAATCGCTGTATCGTTCGGCACATTGAACTGGATACCAATGCCATCAAAATTTCCTGCCAGCTCTGTCTCTGATTTTTCAAGTTCCACAGGAGGCAGATAGACCGAATGAGGGTCGAGGGCCGCCAGAGATGCCACGATCGCAGCATCTGTCACCTTCTTCACATCCACTGTATCCACGTACGATCTCTGCACCTCCTGCAGAATAAGGTTCAGCTTGCGCCACTGGGATGTGTCCCCGCCCTGGCGGAAGCTGCGCCCCGTAGTGATAAAGAACAATACCGTACCCAGAATTCCTATGACTATCCCGAGTACGGCAGCTAAAGAACTTGTCTTGTCTCTCTCTGTCATGATAAATGCATTTCAAAATGACTTTCAGTCCACATCCACCTGTTCAACTTCTATGCCCGCCTTCCTCAGCAGGTCTGGCCCATCCTGCAGCCTATAGGCATCGCGATAGACAACACGCCTGATTCCTGCCTGGATGATAAGCTTGGAACATTCGATGCATGGAGAAGCTGTCACATAAAGTGTGGCATTCTCGCTGCTGTTCCCGGACTTCGCGACCTTTGTGATCGCATTCGCCTCTGCATGAAGCACATAAGGCTTCGTGACCCCGTTTTCATCCTCGCAAATATTCTCAAACCCGGACGGGGTTCCATTGTACCCGTCCGAGATGATCATGTTGTTCTTGACGATAAGGGCTCCGACCTTGCGGCGCTTGCAGTAGGAGTTTTCGGCCCAGATATCGGCCATTCTCAGATAGCTGCGGTCAAATTTCTGCATATCAATGCTTTAGTTTCTCTGATAAAGATATCGTTTGATGCTCTTCTTAGGGGTTCTCTCGAAATCCTCCGGCATGAATTCGATTTTAGCGATCTTGGCATAATTCGGCACCTGCTTGTTGATTTCAGGAAGTGTCTCCTGAATCCTCGCCTCCAGCTCAGACTGACTAAGTCCGTCGAGTTCAGCCTGATGGTAGTCAGGATATATAAGGGCGACAAGTGAACCGTGATCCTCGATCACAAGCGAATCCACTACGTAGGTGACATTGTTCACCACGCCCTCGATTTCCTCAGGATAGATATTCTGTCCAGATGGACCGAGAATCATGCACTTGGACCGTCCTTTCAGGAAGAGATATCCATCATTATCCATGATGCCCATATCACCGGTGTGGAACCAGCCATCTTCCTCAATGACGCTTCTGGTCGCTTCCTCGTTCTTATAGTAACCAAGAAAAACATTAGGGCCTTTTACAAGCACTTCTCCAGGAATATTGTGCGGGTCGGAAGAGTCTATCTTCATAGACATGTTCATCGCAGCCTGTCCGCATGAATAAAGCTTCGCGTCTTTCCAGTCCGCATACCCTATGATAGGAGCACATTCTGTCATACCATAACCGACAGTAAACGGAAAACCTATCTTGCGGAAGAAGCGCTCGACTTCCGGATTAAAGGCTGCGCCGCCGATAATCACCTCATAGAAGCGTCCGCCGAAGGCATTGACAAGTTCGTTGAGAATCTTCTTCTGTATGACCTTGTCTATGATAGGCAGATTCATGATCATCTTGTTCCTGTCAAGGATCGGCTTGAGCTTGGACTTATACACTTTTTCGATGATAAGAGGCACGGCAATGATGATATGCGGCTTGATGTCAGCGAATGCCTGCATAATGACCTTAGGACTAGGTACCCGAGTAAGGAAATGCACATGGGCGCCGATTGTCATCTCAAACAGGAATTCGAACATCATTCCATACATGTGGGCGGAAGGAAGCATTGACACCACCTCAGTGGTGTTGTCAAGCTGCGGCATGGCCTGGACGTGTGCAAATTCGATGTTGGAATAGAGGGCACGGTAAGGGATCATGACACCTTTCGAGAAGCCTGAAGTTCCTGAAGTATAGTTGATAAGCGCCAGTTCGTCAGCGCTGTCCTCATAATAGTCAAGGTCTTCCGGGCCAAAATTGTTCGGATACTTGTGCCCGAAACTTTCATTCAGATGCTCGCGGACCTGGGACATCTCTGCTGTCCTGGAATAGAGGAAGCCGAATGTATTGATCTGCACTACGACATAGAGCCCAGGCATCTCCGCCTCGGAAAGGTTCTCCCAGATGACCTCGTCAACGAAAAGCACTTTAGCCTCGGAATGGTTCACGAGGTAATGGATATTTCCAGGCTTGAACTCGTGGAGAATCGGAACCGGAACAGCACCATAAGTCAGTGCAGCAAGAAAACTTACGCCCCAGTTCGCCTGATTCCTGGAGCAGATGGCCACCTTGTCACCTTTTACCAGTCCGCACTGCTCGAATGCGATGTGAAGTTTTGCAATACGTCTTGCGACATCCCTGTAGGCCAGGTCCTGTCCCTTGTAGTTAGACAATGCCGGGCGATCCCAGTTTTCCCTGAAACTCTTTTCCAGGAGCTTGTTTACTGAATGAAATTCCATCTTCAAATAATTTTCAAAGTTTTAACGACCGTTCCTTGCCATCATAGCAAAGAGCGGTGACCGAGCCATCAGCATTTACATTGAGCCTGGCATCCGGGCGTATCCTCCTGTTTCCGTCAGGAGCATAGACAGGCGTACCGCCATCGAAACCGTAAACAACGGTCCTGGCAGAAGTCCTGACTACCCAAAATTTCTTTCCCTTGACACTGAGGAGCTCAGGCAATGACTTTATGGTCTCTTCTGATTTTATGCCTTTCCACGAAGAAGGCACCTTCCCGTGGAGATCGTACATTCCTATTGTGTTGTCCTTGTGCAGCACCAATGCAGTATAGCCGTGTGCACCGGTAAAGTCGTATGCGGCAGGACCTATAAGGATTTCCTTTCCAAGCTCCACAGGGAACGGCTTCACGAAACGGCCGAGACGGTCAATGAGATAAAGCTTGGAGCCTGAAGCAAAGAGGAACTGTATCTTGCCGTTTCCGAAATAATCTATTTCCGCGACAGCACCGCATATCGGGGCATTGAACGGCACTCCCCACAGACCTTTACCGTTCTCATCCTTCAGGACCAGATAGTTATTCGTCTGCTGCGAGAACATGTTCATCTTCCCTGTCGCGCAGTTCTTCACCTTGAACGGTCCTGCAGGCACATTCACCACAGTGTCCTTGGCAGCCGCGGGTGCGTCATCCCTGCTTCCGGAATATTGACCACGGGCAGCTTCAATGTGCATCAGGAAGGATGACTCGCCAGGTTCTACCGAAAAGACTACAGGACAAGCCGTTATGCTGTCAAGCATTTTCCTGGCCTGCAAAGCAGTCCCCTGGCTGAGGAACCCTGCGAAACTCTCCGGCTGCGCTGATACAGAGCAGTAGGCCTGGAACACCATGCCACCTTCCTTGATGAGCCCTCCTGCACCTATCTCTGAAAGATAATCGTCAAGGGTTTTGCGTTCCTTCAACGAGAACTGCTTCAGCGCATCTTCCGGCCCGCATATCATCCAGCCGTCCTTATATATATACGTCGAGTCCTGCAGAGAGAACAGTCCGCCGAACAATGTTCCGACAGAAGCAAACAAAGGAGACGACATGACGCTGCCGTCATAGTCCTTCATTGTCCTGATATCTCTGCCTCGGAAGATCTGCACGGGATCTTCTTTCCCCGGACGCAGCAGCAGGACATCTTCCATCCTGTCTGCCACAGGAATGACCGCCTTGCATATTTCCTTGATCTTCAATGATTCCATCCAGATGGCAGGAGCGATTCCTGCCTTTCTGCTGACAGCATCAAGTGCAGAATTATATTTCGCGATACGTCCTGCCGCATCGGCATATTTCCGATATGCTTCAATATAGGCACCGGCATCGTCCAGCATAATTTCGGACGCGCTTAAGGTCCATGCCGGAAGGATGGACTTCATATAGGAAGTTCCCGGCGCAATGCCGCGGTACATGTTCGAGAAGTATGCAGGACTGTCAAATGAAGAGGCCGTACCTGACATGGAGATGCGTTTTTCTGACATGGATTCTATCATGAACACAGTCCAGTCGGCATAGCTTTTCATGAATCCGGCATATCCGCGCCCCTTTCTGGAAAGGAATGACAATGCAAGCTTTCCAGAATATGAATTGTTTATGAATATTGCAGGAGAATTTCCCGAAGCGGCAGCAGCAGAAGCGCACTCATGGTTCTGAAGCACAGATGTTCCCGCTTCAATATTCCTGCTGCAGGACCCTACCAGAGTCTCTGAAGGGGAAAAGGCAATGACAGTGCTTTTCTTCAATGCAGGCTGATGTTCTCCTGCCTCGCGGAAGATGCCGTATGATATTCCAGAAGAGTCAGCCGCCCTCATCAGTTCCCATTCGCCGCTGGATGTATCGTGAGGAAATCTGGAGGCATTTACCAGCAGAAGCGGTACAATATCACCGCTGTAATGCATTGACACTGCCATTTCGGCTCCCCTGAGAGCCCGTGCCTTTCCACTGAGCAGTCCTGAGGCCTCCGTAACGAATTTCATGAAGGAGGAACATCCGGAGCCTGTGAACAGCGCCCTGAAAATCCATGTCGAATCCGTCATGATGCCGATTCCCTCTTTCACGCTTCCGCAATGCAGAATCATGGCTGCATCCGATGGCACCGCGTTCATGAGAGGGCGGGCTGAAGAGGCAATCGAGAACATTTCTTCCTCGGAGATGGAGGTTTCGCCACCTTTTTCCGAGTATAACATCACCACTGCACCAGCCACGATAAGGACAAGTGCAGAGAGTGCTGATATACAAACCATTAATGTTCTCTTATTCATTTCACCAACTCATTTTTGCGGTAAAGTATGCCGATTTGGGGTGAAACCCATAAGATACAAAGATACACATTATTTTACTTAATGCGCATCTTCATCTGGAGGAGTGCCCTTTTGGAAATTATTTTTGCGGATTCATCAACGAATTTTCCGCCTTTTGGACAATTTCAAATCCGAATTTTTCAACGACTGATGACATTTTCGCACGCACCTTGTCATTGCACAGATTGCCTATCGACCCCTCATGCGTATGATGCAGGCTTCCATGGTATTCGAATCTGCCGGCAAGAATATCCATACCGACTTTCCTATAGGCATCACGGAACGGTACGCCGTCCTCTTCCACAAGGCGGTTGACCTCCTCGACGCTGAATGCAGGCTGATATTTAGGATCATCCATGATTCCGTTCACGACCTCCATGTTCCTTATCGCGTATGCAGCAATGTCTATACAGTCGTCAAGCTCGCCGAACATCGGGATAAACACCTCTTTAAGGATCTGCATATCACGGAAGTATCCCGAAGGAAGGTTGCCGGTAATGAGCCTGATGTCATTCGGGATTCCCTGAATCCTGTTGCAATGCGCCCTTACCAGCTCGAACACATCAGGGTTCTTCTTGTGCGGCATAATGCTGGAGCCTGTGGTCATGCTGTCAGGAAGATGGATAAACCCGAAATTCTGGCTTGCATACAGGCAGCAGTCCATAGCAAGCCTGCATATTGTCTCGGCTACGGCAGCGTAGGCAAATGATATTGCGCGCTCCGTCTTGCCTCTTCCCATCTGGGCATAGACAACATTATAGTCAAGGTCCGCAAACCCGAGCAGCCTGGTGGTCATTGTCCTGTCAAGAGGGGCTGAAGAGCCATAGCCGGCGGCGGAGCCCAGAGGGTTCTGGTTTGTGATCTCCCATGCGGCAAGCATCAGCCTCATGTCGTCTGCCAGGCTCTCGGCGTAGGCTCCGAACCACAATCCGAACGAGGATGGCATCGCCACCTGGAGATGGGTATATCCAGGCATCAAGACATCCTTATATTGCTCGCTCTTCTGCTGAAGGACATCGAACAGCTCCAGAATCTTATCTACGGTTTTCCGTATTTCCGCGCGGGCGAACAGCTTGAGGTCCACAAGCACCTGGTCATTTCTCGAGCGCCCTGTATGAACCTTCTTCCCGATATCCCCAAGCTCACGGGTAAGCATAAGCTCCACCTGGGAATGGATGTCCTCAACATCAGGCTCGATAGCCAGTTCCCCTTCTGCTGCCTGCACGTACAGGCGTCTCAGCACCGGAAGCAGCTGCCCAAGGTCCTCTGCGGTCAGAAGCCCGACCTTTTCAAGCATTGTGATATGAGCCATTGTGCCGAGGATATCATACCTGGCAAGATACAAGTCCAGTTCACGGTCCTTTCCGACTGTAAACTTGTCAATCAGGGCATCATCGTCATAGCCCTTGTCCCAAAGTTTAGCCATATTCTTTCGTGGTAGCCAGTACCCAATCTTTCAATTATTTAACCAAGAATCTATTTTCGCTATCAATTAAGATATTACGTTTATACACCAGGCAACCATCCTGTCCAGCATTATTTCATCCGGAAACCATCAAGCAGCTTCACATATATCCCTATTCCTTCACGAATCTCGTCCAGCTCAATGTATTCGTCCGCGGTATGTGACCTCGCCGAATCTCCAGGGCCTATTTTCACCGTAGGGAACGGGGAAAGTGTCTGATTGCTGGTCGTACTGGAGCCGAATGTCCTGATGCCCTGCGCCTTGGCCCGGAGCACTATCGGATGGTCTTCAGCTATATGGGAGCTTCCGAGACGCGTCGAACGTTCTTTCACATTGCATTTCACAGAACCTTTTATCAGCGCCAGAAGTTCCTGATTCGTGTACATCCCGTTAGAGCGGATATCCGCCACAAAGGTACATTTATCCGGGACAATATTATGCTGTGTTCCAGCATTTATCTGCGTAACAGTCATCTTTACAGCCCCAAGATACGGCGAGACCAGCGGAAACCTGTAGTTCCTGAACCATTCAATGTCCGGAAGTGCCTTGTATATCGCATTGACACCTTCCTCCCTGGCGGCATGCCCGCTTCGCCCCTCTGCCGTACAGTCCAGCACCATCAGACCCTTCTCCGCCACCGCCATCTCCATCTTCGTCGGCTCGCCCATGATCCCCAGGTCAATGTGTCCTATCTCAGGAAAGATAAGTTCAATACCGTCCTTGCCGCAGACTTCCTCTTCGGCTGTGGCAGACCAGATAAGCCTGTAAGGCTGAGGTCTGGAGGTAAGGTCAATGTAGGCTGCAAGCAGAGCTATCACCGAAGCACCATCGTCGTTAGTCCCAAGTCCATAAAGACGTCCGTCTTCCAGTGAAGGCGAGAATGGATCACGTGTATAGCTCAGAGCAGGACGGACCGTATCTATATGGGCATTGAGCATGATAACAGGCTTCTGCCCGGCATCCATTTCTCCTGCCTTGGAAGCATCTGCCAAATCTGCATCCGCTGAGTCGAGCCACAAGTTGTTTCCCTTGCGATGCGGCAGAATACCATGCTCTTTAAGCCATGTTTCCATCATATCGGCAACAGCGGTCTCCTGCCTGCTGAAAGACGGAATTTTCACCATGCTCTCCAGAAGATTCACAAAGTCCGATATATTTATCTGCATATCAATGTCTTTCATTGTATTACAGCACTATGTCTGTGCCGGTTTCCAGTCCCAGGGCAGCCGCATTGGTAATGACTACCTTCGAGACGCCTGAACGCAGGGCGGCAAAGGCATTGTCCAGTTTAGGAATCATTCCTCCTGATATGATGCCGTCAGCCTTCAGCTTCCCGTAGCTTTCTGGAGTAATGACAGGGATTACGCTATCCTCATCTTCAGGGTCGCCCAATACCCCTTTCTTCTCGAAGCAGAATGTCAATGTCACCTCCGATGATGCTGCCAGAGCCTCTGCGACAGATGTCGCAATCGTGTCGGCATTCGTGTTCAGCAGACCGCATGAGGTATCGAATGACAATGGCGCCACAACAGGGACTGCCCCAGATTCAAGCATACGCATAAAAGCTCCTGCATCCACAAAGTCGATGTCGCCGACAAAGCCATAGTCGATATCCTTCACTGGCCTCTTATGCGCCTTTATGCATCCGAAATCCGCACCCGTGACTCCCGCGGCATTGACGCCAAGCGATTGAAGTTCAGCGACAATGCGTTTATTGACAAGCCCGCCATAAACCATTGTCACGACCTCAAGCATCGCGGCATCAGTGATTCTGCGGCCATCCGCCATCTTCGTCTCTATGCCTAGTTTCGCTGCTATCGCTGTGGCTGTACGTCCTCCGCCATGGATAAGAACCTTGTTTCCCGGCATTGAGGCGAAAGCCTTCAGAAGACTTCCGCGCATCTGAGGATCCTCTACGACAGCGCCTCCTACCTTTATTACATTTACCGGCATATATCTTCAAGCATACGTTTCATGACCACCTGCGCAGACACTACTCTGTTTGCAGCTTCAGGTATCACAAGGCTCTGAGGAGAATCTATAACTTCATCACTCACAATCATATTCCTTCTTACAGGAAGGCAATGCATGAAATAGGCATTGTCTGTGACAGCCATCTGGCGTGCACCTACTGTCCAGTTCAGGTCCTTGCTGAGGATCTGCCCATAATGCTCATACGATGACCAGTTCTTCGCATATATGAAGTCTGCGCCCTCAAATGCCTTCATCTGATCACGCTCCACCTTGGCATTGCCTGCAAATTCCGGAGCCAGGTCATACCCTTCAGGACATGTTATGACGAAATCCACATCTGCGGCATTCATCCACTGTGAAAAAGAGTTAGGCACAGCCTGAGGAAGGGCTCTCGGATGCGGCGCCCAGCTCAGCACGACTTTCGGCCTGGCTTTCTTCTTGTACTCGTCAATGGTTATGAGGTCTGCAAATGCCTGGCAAGGATGCACTGTGGCGGATTCCAGGCTGATGACAGGTCTGCCAGAATACTCGATAAACTGCCTGATGATGCTCTCATTGTAGTCAAATTCACGGTCTTCAAACTTGGCAAACGAGCGGACACCGATAATATCGCAGTAGCTGCCGATAACTGGGATTGCCTCCCGCAAGTGTTCAGACTTGTCGCCATCCATGATAACCCCCATCTCGGTTTCAAGTTTCCAGCTGTCGCCGTTGATATTCAGCACAATAGCGTTCATGCCAAGATTCATTGCCGCTTTCTGGCTGCTGAGCCTGGTCCTGAGGCTGCTGTTGAAGAACACCAGGATAATGGTCTTGTTCTTTCCAAGGCTCTGCCATGCAAACGGTGTCTGCTTTATCTGTCTTGCCTCCTCCAGCGCCACGCCAAGGTCTCCGATATCATCTACGTTAAGGAACTGCTTCATATTTCCGTGGAATATAATATATTAATTTTCAATCAGATAAGCATTTTTCTACTCCACATTTCCCGGAGTAGAGAAACAGCTATATCATTATCTTTCAACGAAGTACATTTCACAGCACTTTTTTCAGCGCCTCAATGAACTGCACTGCCTGCTCCTTCGTCAGCACAAGCGGAGCCAGAAGACGTACCATGTCCGTTCCTGCTACGCCTGTAAATATGTGCTGGTCAAAGAGCAGGGAGTTACGCACCGGGGCCACAGGTTCATTGAACTGTATTCCGAGCATAAGGCCCCGTCCCCTGACATCCTTTATCTTCGGAGACTGCGGGATATTGTCCTTAAGCCAGTTACCCACCTCCAGGGCATTCTGGATGAGATTCTCTTTCTTCATTATATCTATAACCGCAAGTGATGCCGCCATTGCCAGGTAGTTGCCGCCGAATGTGGTACCCAGCATGCCTTTCGTCGCCTTGAAATCTGGAGAAATCAGGACTCCTCCTACCGGGAAGCCGTTTCCCATCCCTTTGGCCATCGTGATAATGTCCGGGACAATGCCTGCCCACTGGTGCGCGAAGAATTTGCCTGTGCGTCCATAGCCGCTCTGAACCTCATCCAAGATCAGACACGCCCCGTATCTGCGGGTCAATGTCCTGAGATCCTGCAGAAAATCGTCGGACGGAATATTGATGCCGCCGACGCCCTGGATACCTTCTATAATGACGCCTGCGACATCGCCTTTTGAGAGTTCGGCCTCAACCGCAGCGGAATCGCCCAGCGCAACAAATGTAACATTGTGATGGCTGTTGAACGATGACACGTATTTAGGATTGTCGGTCACAGCTACAGCTCCGGATGTGCGTCCATGAAAGCTGTGGCGGAACGCAATGATCCTGTCCTTGCCTGTATGAAAAGACGCCAGCTTCAGGGCATTCTCATTCGCCTCGGCTCCGGAATTGATAAGGAAAAGCGACCAGTCCTCCAGTCCGGACATGTCCCCGATCTTCCTGGCAAGTTCTTCCTGCATAGGATTTTTCACACTATTTGAATAGAAGCCTATCTTATTCAGCTGGGCTGTGATGGCTGCAACATATTCAGGATGGCAATGCCCTACTGAAATCACGGCATGCCCACCATAAAGGTCTAGATATTCCTGGCCTTTGTCGTCCCAGATACGGCATCCCAGTGCCTTGACCGGTGTCACATCGAAAACGCTATATACATCAAAAAGATTCATGTGTATCCAACTACTATTTTATTAAACTTCGTGAGGCGCGAGGGATATACGGCTCTTCCAATGCCTATCATGCAAAGATTCTATCCCGACACGCAGGGTCTTTCGTTACCCTCTCCCTAAATCCCTCTCCTCTGGAGAGGGACTTGTTCCACGCCTTCGGCTCTAATTTTATTATTTTATTAAACTTCGTGAGGCGCGAGGCGATTATTTCAGAAGCGGTTGCCCTTGAGGTTCAGGCCTGCCGTTTCTGGGAGCCCGAAAATAAGGTTCATATTCTGCACCGCCTGCCCGGAGGCCCCTTTCACCAGGTTATCTATCACACTGATTATATGAAGATTGTCTCCATATTTACTGACATTGAGGACACACTTGTTCGTGTTTGTAACCATCTTTACATCCGGATTAAGGTCAATGACATTGACAAATGGTGCATCAGAATAATAGTCCTGATACATTCCGGCAGCCTCTTCCTCAGAAAGCGATGTCTTCATATATGCCGATATCAGGATTCCACGGCTAAAGCATCCTCTGATAGGGATGAAATCCAGACTTCCACCAAAAGAAGGAGCAAGACGATGCAATGTCTCCCCTACCTCGCCAAGATGCTGATGAGTAAACGGCTTATAGACAGACAGATTATCAGAACGCCAGCTGAAATGCGTCGTCTCCGAAGGCTTCTGACCCGCACCTGTGGAACCTGTCACTCCAGTCACATGGATCTCCGTAAGAAGGTCGGCATTTGCCATAGGCAGGAGCGCCAGCTGCATTGCAGTGGCAAAGCAGCCTGGATTAGCAATATGTGAGGCCTTGACAATATCTGACTTGAACGCCTCTGAAAGGCCATAGACAAAGTCCTCTGCATCAGCAGCCAGACGGTAGTCATTGCTCAGGTCAATGATTTTTCCTCTATATGTATCCGGCAGCGAATGTACATACGACTTCGATTTGCCGTGACCGGAACACAGGAAGATGACATCTGCATTGTCCAGATCCGCATCTTCACAGAATTTCATATCTGTCTCCCCCACAAGGTCCTGATGCACCTGCCACACGGGATTACCGGCATTGCTGCCGCTCTGCGCAAAGGTTATTTCTGCATACGGATGCCCTTTCAATATGCGCATCAGCTCTCCTGCCGTATAGCCGGCGGCACCGATGATTCCGACTTTTATCTTACTGCCCATTACAATTCCTGCTCCAGTTTTTCGCCTTCGTCCCTGTGGTTCGAATAATATACCCGCAACGGTGTCGAAAGGACCTTGATAAATCCTTTGGCATCCTCGCTAGTCCAGCCTTTCTGCATCTCGCCATACTCACCGAACTTCGTCTTCACCAGATCATTGGCAGAATCAACGCCGACAGCCGAGAAGCAATACGGCCTGAGCTCCATGATCACCGTACCGGTAACATTCCGCTGGCTTTCATCCAGCATAGCCTCAATATCACGCATGACTGGCTCCAGATACTGGCTCTCGTGCAGGAACATTCCATACCAGTTAGCCACCTGATCTTTCCAGTACTGCTGCCATTTGCTTAGCGTATATTTCTCCAGGAACTTGTGTGCCCCGATTATGAGCATAGGTGCAGCCGCCTCGAATCCTACACGTCCCTTGATTCCTATAATCGTATCCCCCACATGCATATCCCTGCCTATTCCGTAAGGGGCAGCGATGGACTCGATCTTCTGTATAGCCTTCACCTTGTCATCAAAATGTTCACCGTTGACACTCACGATCTGGCCTTTCTCGAATCCAATGCGGATGAGTTCACTGCCTTCTTTCGTAACCTGCTTAAGGTAGGCACTTTCAGGAAGCCCCTGCGTGGAATCCAGGATCTCACCTCCACAGATGGAAGTTCCCCAGAGCCCGACATTGTAAGAATACTTCAGCTTCTTGAAATCAGCCTCAAAGCCATGCTGGTTCAAGTAGTCCACCTCGTACTGGCGTGACAATGCCATGTCCCTGGTCAGGGTTATTATCTCAATCCCTGGAGCCATGACGAGGAAAGTCATGTCGAAACGGACCTGGTCATTGCCTGCTCCTGTAGAGCCATGGGCGATGGCATCAGCGCCTATCTCCTTGGCATACTTGGCGATAGCCATTGCCTGGAATATGCGCTCCGAAGATACGGAGATAGGGTATGTTCCATTTCTCAGGACATTGCCATAAATCATATAGCGGATGCTCTTGTCATAATATTCCCTGGTGACATCAAGGGTCACATACTTCTTGGCGCCAAGCTTATATGCATTTTCCTCATTAGCCTTAAGCTGCTCAGGGCTGAATCCGCCTGTATCTGCACAAGCGGCATAAACTTCATATCCTTTTTCCTTCGTCAGATACATCACATTGAATGAGGTATCAAGACCGCCGCTGAACGCGACAACTACTTTCTTTGCCATAAGATTCTGAATTCCTGTTG
The DNA here is from genome assembly GCA_934691625.1 of uncultured Bacteroidales bacterium. GTDB lineage: Bacteria > Bacteroidota > Bacteroidia > Bacteroidales > UBA932 > Cryptobacteroides. The sequence continues at coordinate 113,548 of CAKUTA010000004.1, forward strand.
TTAAACTGTCTTTTTCCCGTGAAACATGCCTGTAATCTTCATCCATAGATGCAGAAGCCGGTCATGACTAGGACGAGCCACAGGCTTCGCTGCCGGAGCGGCTTTAGGGTCATATAGCATTCCCGTGCAAAGACAGCGGGTATAATTATTCCTTGTCAGGACATCGAAATTTATACAGCTTGAGCAGCCCTTCCAGAATACAGGATCCGTAGTCAGTTCAGAAAAGGTGACCGGCTTATATCCAAGCTCCGTATTGATTTTCATCACTGCAAGTCCGGTTGTAAGCCCGAACAGCTTCGCCCCCGGGAAGCGCTTCCTGGACAATTCAAAGGCAGCATGCTTGATCTTCTTCGCCAGTCCAAAGCCTCTGTATTCAGGCTTCACGATAAGGCCTGAATTAGCCACGAACTCCTCATGGTCCCATGATTCAATATAGCAGAATCCAGCAAAATCGTCACCGTTCATCGCAATGATAGCCTTTCCCTCGAGCATTTTCTGCTTCACATATTCAGGGTTACGCTTGGCGATGCCTGTTCCCCTGACTTTCGTGGCGTCCTCTATCGTCTTGAGTATCTCGTCCACATACTTCAAATGTTTTTCAGTCGCGACTCCGACTGTAAAATCATTGATTGTCATTGTCTGATTTATTTAAATTTATTCTGAATCTTTTTCTGTCCCGGGTCCGGACGGAACGTCGGGAGAAGTGCATCAAGAACATGATGCATGAATGGGATGTGCCGGTCTTCGGCCTAAATTCGTCGGGCAGTCATCCCCGGGATCACCGTCTCAATTTCAGCCAGTATAGCATCGGCATCAGTTTCCGCCCTGAGTATCAGAAGGATGGTATCATCTCCGGCAATAGTCCCCATGACCTTATGCAAAAGGACACCGTCAATCACGGATGCAACCATGTTCGCGTATCCGGGACGTGTCTTTATAACCCCTGCCTGTTCAGAGAATTCTATGCTCCTCACCCCTGAAATGATATGGGAGGACTCCTGTGCAGAATATGAGTGCCGAGCCTCCTCAAGCACGGAACGCATGGCTTCAGGAAGCACATAGCGGTATTCCCCTGACGCATCAGGGGTCTTGACCACCTGAAGTTCCTTAAGGTCTCTGGAAAGGGTAGCCTGTGTCACGACAAAACCTTTTTCGGCCAGCATCATGAGGATATCCTCCTGATTGCCGGCGGAATTGGAAGCTATAAGTTTCCTAAGCGTATCAAGACGTTTCTGCTTAAGGTTCATATCGTAAAATATCAGTTTTTCCTGTCCGTTTTATATAAGGGTCCTGACTATTTATGCATATTTATGCATCATTTCTGATTACAAATGCAAATTTATACACAAATTATACATCTGCAAAGACTTTTTCATAAAAAAACGTTTTCAGACAGAAAAAAATTAAAAAAGCACCTCGGAGAAAACCGAAGTGCTTTTCAAAGTGGGAGCAGAGGGAGTCGAACCCCCGACCCTCTGCTTGTAAGGCAGACGCTCTGAACCAACTGAGCTATGCTCCCAAGCTATTTGTATCCGACTTGGTCTCTATTTCCAAATCGGGAATACAAATATACGACTATTTTCCGGCTCTGCAAATTATTTTGCAAACTTTTTCATCAGGCAGAGTCCAGGTTCATGTTCTGCCACAGATCCTTCCGTGGAATATAAGCAACTATGAATCAAACATATAACTAAAATTCTACTCCACTGAACGTGGAGTAGAATTTTAGTTAACATACTATATATCAGCACCATACATTCCACACACATCATCCGCTACTCCGCAGTCACATCACCACAGAAAGCGGCATTGGCACGATAGTGCGGAGCATAGAGGGATTCGATTACCGGAACAGGAGCCGAGAACACCCCGGACTGCGTCACGAAAAGCTCTTCTGAAATGACTGTATCCTCTTCAGGATAAGAATCGAAAAGATATTCGGTTCTGTCTGGCTTCACATCCCTATATCCCTGAGGAGCAAACGAATACCACCCTGAAACACGTAACGGGCTCAGCCACCAGCCATATCTTCCTGAAAGCTGGTTCACAGGGCGGAAAGCAGCCTCTCGCGGAACTGTCACCTTGACAAAGCTACGGTTCTCGTCATTATGGATGCGATATTCTGCCAGCACCTTGTCGCCCACATGAAGCACCTCTCCAGGCTTTATCTCACGGCGGACGACCCCTCCTGCTTCCGAGCCGGAGCCCTCAATGAAGAAATGCCGCTCTATTGTAAAGCCATTGCCGGCAGCACGTATATCAGAAAACGGCTTCCGGGATTTCGCCATCAATGCCACCACGCTTGTGGATTTCACAGCTGAACTTCCGTTCATCACAGAATTCACTGCATCCACGAATGCAGGCTCAGCATCCCAATGCTGCGTCTCCTTCTGCAGCATCAGCCAGATACGGATGCCGTCAGCCACGCGCAAAGCCTCCTTGACATTATCCGATGATGAAGCTGCTGGATCGGAAGATGCATCTAAGGCATAATCAGTAAGCAGGTCACAGAGCATTGAATGTGCATACGCCTCGCTCGCCAGCAGACCGCGGAACGGCATCACAAGATTTGGATAATATATTCCGCCATCCTTATAATCCACAGCATATTCCAGCAGAGAGACCACATCTGCATCAACCGATGCCATAAGCTTCCCGTCAAGGTTCAGGCCTAGTCCCCAGGCTTTTGCCAAAACGGCTCCATCTCCAGATGCGGCGAGATTTCGCAATGTGCTGAGCCTGCGGGCCTTGTCAATTATATATCCGTTCAGCCCGCGTTCCTTCTTCGGAAGCAGATAATCCTTCGCCGCCTTACGGAAATTCTTCAGTCTCTTGTCCATATCCTTGCCAGCCAGAATCTTGCCGTCAAATGCGACGGAAGTGAACAGCGACCGGACATACATATATTGAGCATCAGAGATGCCACCGCACCATAGAGGGCAGACATCAGGCAAGCCGAACTGCCCCTTGTCCAGATAGCGCACCGCAGACGCCAGGACAGCCTCTATATCATCACATGAAGCAGCATCCTCTGCCACAGCGGCATTGCCGTCAAGATTTCCGGCTGCAATCATCTTTGCAAATCTCTCCAGAAGCACGGCCGTTATCACCGGAGAGGACTTCATTCCCTCGAACCAGCCAAAACCGCCATCTGCATTGTGGCATGAGAACACCTTGCGGAACAGCTCGTCATCAGAGGTTTTCACGTCAACATCAGCCGGAACACGCGCAAGCGCCCGCAGCTGATAGGACAATCCGCGCACATACATTGCCTCCGTAAGAGACAGCACATCCCTGCCGTCAGGCTCTACCTTCGACGGGATAGCCTCGCGAATCATATCAATGATGCTGATCTCCTTGCTTTCCGCATCGGCGCCGGAGACATTGGCAAACTCTCCGCGCAACCTGTCAATCATCTGATTCTTATCCATGCCAGCCATCAGGACAGCCGAATGAGATTCTGTAAGAGTCTGTTCTGCAGGATATACCGGGACACTGACAAACAATCCATCTGAAAATCCGCTCTCATGTCCAAGACCTCCACCAGCATTAAACACAACCTTGAGTCCCAAGTCAGACGGCAGGGCAATGCCTTTCAGAAGCTCTGCGACATTGACATCGAAAACTGCCCTTACGGACTTTCCAGCTGGCACTGTCACCTCTTCCGTATGAACAGAAAGAGGCGTTGCGCCTGATGCCTCCAGCGTCTTCCGATCCTTACCATTATATACATACAATGTCAATGTTCCGCTGATATCATTGTCCGCCACTGAAGACACTGAAGCGGCAAGTCTGTATTTATCAGAGGAATACAGATACTCCGGCTCCGTCACATTGACCTTCAGAGGAAGTGTCACCATCATCTCACGGCAAAGCGAAGCGTTGTGCATCATCTTATCGTGAGCATAAAGAGATACAATATATGTCGAAAGCTTGTCCGAAGTGCTGAATGTAAACGAGAGATTCCCGTCCTTGTCAGAGCGGAGGAACGGCTGGAAGGTCAATGCATTCGCGAAACGCTCCCGGATTTCAGGCTCGGCCGCCGCATCTCCAGGGACATCTTCCGCTGCCTCTCCTTCCGCCTTATCCATCATAGGGGCTTCCGCAGCCCTGGTATGGAGCCTGTTGGACTTATAACGCCGGGCCTGGGCTCCATAACCGACTGTAACCACCTCATCCAGAGAATTATTGGAGAAAATATCTTTCTCCCCGACACTGCCCGGACAAGCATCCACATAGACATAGCCGACATGGAAATCGCCGAGCCTGAACACATCCCACGCATTAGGAGCAATCACCTCCGTACTTTTGTCAAACACAGCCGCAAGGCACTCCACCCCAGGTAAAGTCCTGACAAAGAATGTGTATGAAGACGATGGCCATGTCCTGTCCTCAAACGATGAAAATTCAAGCGGCAGGTCAAACGCGGTGCGGACACGATGGTACTCATAGCCACACGATACAGTTTCCGAATCCTTGAAATAGAATATCTGAATCCGTATAGCATCCGGATATTCCGCCTTATAATCAAATGAGAGCCTGGTCATGGAGCCATCTGCGCCACGCACGCCTGACAGCTGCACCATCCTGGTTTCCAGCAGTTCCGAATTCTCCCCGAACACTTCCGCCAATGCCCATACAGGAGAGCCGTCAGCCGTACCGAACAGCATTTCCGCCTGCGTCCCTGCCTTGACCTCGGTATTCAGAGGCACTATCAGATCCTTCACCGGAGCATCCAGGACATTGTCCGAGTCCCTCACGAGAACGAACTTCAATGTCGTGGTATCATTGTACTCCTTTCCGGCATCGTCCTTGACTGAAACAGAGGCCTTCAATGTATAAAGTCCTGATGCAAGCCCGCTCATATCAATACTCTCAATAGCCCCGGACTGCACGGACGACGCTGATACACTTTCACGAGTTTCATTTTCAATGCAATACGAGATAGACACAGGCACCGGTCTTCCATCCTGGGAATCCACGGACAGCTTTACGGAAGCAGTATCCGCCAGCAGGATCACAGGTATATTGACATTATACCAGTCACCCCATACAGTTCTGATTTTCTCAAGACTGTTCACTTTGCCTTCAGCAGCATTCACCAGCCCCGCCCGCACTTTTACAGAGCCTGCCACGAAGACAGACTTTCCGTATTCATGCGTCTCACCGGTTCCGTCAGTTATCCTGACGGTTATACGATACGAGCTCCATCCTGAATTGTCAGAGCGGAATTTCAATGTAAATGTACCGTCAGAAGCTATTGGCAACGAACCAGAAACAATGCGCTTCCCATAATAAGACGCCACCTCATACACAGCATTGTCAGATGATACCGGATGACCTGAATAGCTGGACACCTGGCCAGAGACAGCTATTTCATCACCAGGAAGATATAGTTTATCCACATTATCGAACGCAACATCGAAGGTCGGAAGGATGAAGTCATCCACACGGATGCTCTTCGAGAATACCGCCTCCTTCTGCCCCTCGCCAGATATTTCTATCGAGTACCAGCCGTTCCTGCCACTTTCAGGTAGGACGAACCGCCCAGCAATGGAGCCGAAGTCATTGGTCAGAAGTGACATGGAATTCACCTCCTTTCCTTCAGCATTGACCAGCGACACTTTATACTCGGCATACGCAGGTGCCACTTCCGCAGAGCTTATGCCATCAGTGCAGTATATGACAGCCTTGAAGTCCACCGTATCTCCTGGATTGTACGCCCCGCGGTCCGTATAGATACTGCACAAGCTCTGCCTTGCATCCTGTTTATCAGACGCCTGCGAGATCCCTACAGGATTTTCACCTCTGACAGAAATATCCGGGCTCCTGTGAAGAAACCCTGCATTGTCAACGAAGCTGCAGTTCAAAGAATAGTATGAATCGCCTTTCATCCGGGAGGTAATTTCTCCAGGCAATGCAGTGAATCCATTGAAGCTAAAGTTTTTAACAGCCGTCACAATCTTCCCGTTCTTCTTCAGCTCAATGTTGGCAGATTTAAGAGGTTCACCGCTCTTATAATCCGTGGCATAGATACAGAGCCCACGCGAATCAGTACGGGAGGCCAGGGAGATACGATGCGAGCTGTAAGGCAGAATGCCCTCTATCTTACCGGACTTCGCAACAATGAAATATTCGCCATCAGACAATTCAGGAATATCCATAGACAATGTGTCGCCGACAAAGAAACTGCCTGTATCATTTTTCAGAACATTGTCGATGAGAGGCTTGCCAGAGTTGTCCTTCAGCCGCATCTCCAGGTGCACCGAATTCATATTCGTCAGGACAGCAATCACTTTCCCGTCCCTGACGCTCAAATCGACATTCTTCTCTGTAAGCTCGGAAATAATGTTCTTCACAGACTCCACATCCTCTGCAACCCTGGCCTCGTCACCATGAAAAGCGGAGCGCGTTTTCTCAAATGCCTGACATTCCCTATAGAATGCTTCATAATCAGAAGATGAGGATTTCCCCTTCTTCATCCCTGCGAACCTGTACGCGAGAATATCCGCCTTCGCCAGCATTGATATTGCCTTGCCATTATATTTATCCGCAAACTTCTGCAGCTCAAGCTGCTTATCGGCATCCTCCATGGTATTGACCTTCACTGTCAGATAGTCAAGATAGACGCCAAGCGGATATGCATTGCCTTCATAGGCTTTCAGTGCCTCATACACTCGCCCTTCGCCGACCTTATTTCCGGAAGTGAACGGCAGCAGCTGCCACAGGGCATATTCATAGTCATTGGAATAGAAATCCTTAAGGAATGGAGCATTGACATCCCGCAGACTGCCATAATGGTGGATCCCGTCCTTGTAGAATATGGCATTATGACTGGCTTTCAATGATTTCGCATTAGCCTGGACATAATCGAAGATGGAATCCACAGGTACATTACCGCGTCCTCCCATCCATGAGAAAGTGACCAGCGGCTCATTGAACTCACGCACATTCCGTGCGAATTCCGCGTTCAGAGAGTCTCTCAACTTCCAGTTCCTGCTGGAAGCGGCATCTATATAGCGCTCCGAGGCATCATAGAAATCCCATGCAATATGCTGAGATATAGCCTGTTCACGTATCCGTGCCAGGATATCGGCCTGACGCTTCGGCCTGTCCTGCTGAACCGCCTTGCGCCAGTCTGCCCAGAGTTCAGTGAGGACGTGCCCGTCTGCATCCGCGGGCTGCCAGGTCTTGTCTTTTCTGAAGAATGCACTCATAGTCAATGTTGTCAGAGCCAGTGTTATCAGACCGGCCAAGGTCAATGTCTTATGTCTCATAATACAATACTTTCACAAATGTACGCAATGCACATTTTATATAATGCCGATATATGGAAATATTGCATGCTTCCGTGGACTTTCGCCCCATGCGAGATCAGGCAAAGCACAGGACAGCCTCGGAGACCACAAATGTGGAGCCGCCTATATATATAAGAGGTGTTCCGCCGTATGCAGCGGCTGTCTTCAATGCCATGGCCACTGCATCACGGACTGAATCCTGCACGTACATGCGTGACACATCACGTCCGTTTGCCTTGCAGAAGGCTGTATATCTTTTCAATATATCCTCGGCAGAGTCCGCCCTGCGTGTCTGCGGAGTCGTGAATATCCACGTGGCATTCTCCGGAAACAGAGGCATTATGGCATCGAAATTCTTGTCTGCCATCACCCCATAGACGACTATCAGCGAAGTGTATTTTCCCGTCTCGAGATATTCATCCAGCTGCCCGAAATTATATTTCAGCGCCGGTGCATTGTGCCCGATATCACAAATCACATCAGGATTTGAGGACAGGCGCTCCCAACGCCCGTGAAAGTCCATTCTGGCAGCCGTATGTATCAATAATTCAGCAATATCAGCCTTATCAGACAAGTGTATCGCCGCTTCTGCCACAGCTGGCACTGATGAATGTTCCCACTTCATGCGGAGAATATCCACAGCAGCAAGAACAGTCCGCAGGTTCATCTGCTGGTACCCACCCTGCAGATCCATCTTCCGCAGAATCTCGTCATGCATATACCACATTGACGGCTCGGTCCTGTCTGCGAATGTCAATGATACCGCTCCAGGCTTGTCAGCATTGATTTCAGCGAAATGCTCCTTAAACACAGGAGCGGTATCTTCTCTAGTCTCCCCTACCAGGGCAGGAACGCCAGGCTTGAATATCCCGGCTTTCTCGTATGCGATTTTAGCCAGCGTGTCGCCAAGTATGTCACAATGGTCAAGTCCGATGCTGGTAACTATGCTGAGCTCCGGGGTGATTATGTTTGTGCTGTCAAGCCTGCCCCCGAGGCCAACCTCGATCACTGCGGCATCGACATTCTCATCCGCGAACCATCTGAAAGCCAGACCTGTAGTTATCTCGAAAAAAGAGAGCTCCAGTTTATCAAATGTGCCCGACCATTGCTCCAGAAAGTCATAGACATATTCCTGAGGAACCAGCTCCGCCTTTCCAATTCCGCGCTGCACATGTCCATCTATCACACGCATCCGCTCCCTGAAATCCAGGATATGGGGTGAAGTATATAGCCCCACTTTCAGCCCAGCTCCGGCCAGAACGGATGCAAGCATGTTGGCGACAGAGCCTTTGCCGTTTGTCCCGGCGACATGTATAGTCCGATAGGCATTGTCAGGATGTCCTAGCAATGCATTGAAATCATTCATGTGCTGAAGTCCAGGCTTATATGCATCCTTGAACGCCGATGTCTGCACCGACGGGAAGCGATGGAAGATCTCCTGTATCTGCGAATTATATTTTTCCTGATTCATACTCATCTTTGATTTATCTTGAGCTTCAGCTGATTATCTGGCAGTTACAAATCCCAAATGTACGACTGCACGGCATTTGAGATTCGTAATTCATTGGTAATCAATAACAGCATCATCTCTTTCTCAATTTCACACAACAAAAATACTCCGAAATCGCCGGATTTCCTAAAAAGCAGTTTTGCTGTTACAAAGAAAAGACGTTACCTTTGTCGCCTGTTAAATAAAAGACAAAATGACAAAACTTGAAAAACCGGCAATCCTGGTTGTCGATATGCTTAATGACTTCGTGACAGGGGCATTGACCTGCGAACGCGCAAGAGCCATCGTTCCTGCTGCAGCTGAACTTCTTGATGCAGCACGCGCTGCAGGCGTACCTGTAATCTTCTGCAATGACGCCCACCTCAAAGGCATTGACCGTGAGCTCAAGATATGGGGCGACCATGCAATTGCAGGCACGAAGGGTGCCGAGGTGATTCCGGAACTTAAGCTTTCAGACAAGGACTATGTCGTTCCGAAGCGCAGATACAGCGGCTTCTTCCAGACCGACCTCGACATTCTTCTCACAGAGCTCGGAGTCAAGACAGTCGTAATGACAGGACTCCACGCGCATATGTGTGTGCGCCACACTTCTGCAGACGCATTCTGCCTCGGCTATGATGTCGTAGTGGCAAAAGAGGCCACCGACTCGTTCACCGAGGAGGACTACCTCAACGGCCTGGCATATCTGAAGACCTGCTACGGCGCCGATGCCTACACGAACAAGGAACTTATCGCAATGTTCTAGAGGGCTTATCCGGCATGGCCCCCATGGAGCGCATCAAGATTATGTAAGAGGCGCAGAAGCATGGTTGTTCAAAGGCATTGACAGAGATGACGAATGATCGGAGCTGCCTTCATATGACTTTATAGGGGAAGAGAATGACGATAAAATTTGCCTTTTTTCTCTGCCGATGACGTTCAGTCCTATGACCGCAAGCCGTGGGGGACGCACATTCGAGTCCAGAATCGGCGCATATCTCGTCAGCCAGGCATTTGTCCACCGCTTCGATGTTTTCTATTGACGCGAGCGCAATGACGAGGTGGATTTTCATTCTTCGAAAAAAGAATTCTTTAGCTGCGATTGAGGTCAAGAGCAATGCGGAGAAACGTACAGAAGGGCTTGATAAGTTCCTAGAGCTTTTCAAGCCCGTATCTTCATCCCTTGTCGATGACGGCGGTATCAATGCAGAAGAATTCATGTCTATGGACTTGATGAAGCTATTTTGAGCAGATACTCCGTGAGTTTCAATCAGTCCGAAAAACAACATTCAGAACTAATAAAAGAGCATTACTGTGCTATCCATTGCTCTACCGCACGTATCTGCAAGGATATGTTCACACCGGCCTGTACGATTTTTTATCAGGCGGTAGATGTTCCTCATGCTCCGCCTATGTGACAGGAGCTTGATCTTGTCATCCATCACGTCCAGCAGTGAAGCGTCGTATTCGTCGATAATCAGCACTGCCTGTTCCATTGTCTGCCTGTAGGCGCGTTGCACTAGTCCGGAACCCGTTGATTCGGAAAAAACCCATACTGACCTTTTCCATAGACAGTTTCATATTTGTTGAACAGATGTTGAGCGAACTGGAGAATACTCTGTCATATATGAGGAACGGCGTGACAAGGCAGGCTGATGTAGATGCCATCCATATCCAGATACTGCAGACAACTGTAGGAGAATAGTTAGCGCGTGGAGCGCAATACGCTTGAACTCAGCACTATAAACAATTTTCTACTCCATAAAAACAAAAGTAGAAAAATAGCTAAATAATTAACATTAAACACGTTACATTCCACAACATAATAAAGACAAAGACATTGACAATAGCTGCAATGATGCTAATAGCGGCATTCTGCAGCCAACGGGAAGTGGCTTACGATGCCTCAGGGGTATCCCAGGCGACAGAAGTGACAGTCTCGGCAATGGGGAACGGAAAGATAATAAATCTGGCAACCAACGAGGGCGACAGGGGCAATGCCGGCGATACGCCTGGCTTGCTCGACACCACACAGTTGTATCTCAACAAACTGCAGTTGGAAGCTAGTATACGTGCTGTCAGCGGCAGCCTGTAAGATGTAAGGAAGCAGATAGCCTCTGCTGGAGCTGCGAAATGTATCTTTTTCCTGGTTCATATTCACTTTCTATACGCCAAAACACTCCTGCACGCCGGATGTCCTGCACAAGAGATTCTTGAACATCCCGGCATTGCAGATAAGTCTGAAAAGGACTATCTTTGCTATTGGTTTCGAGGAAAATTTTCCTGCACTGTCTGCATGAAATCCCTGTCGGGCAATTACCGAAATCCGAACCAGGAAGCTGATTAAAGAAACGTCTAATATTTCTGCTGAATGAAGTCAAAACTCAGAAAACATATCATAATATTGATTGCAGTGTCGGGCATCCTTACCAGCTGCAGGCTTGAACAACATTACAATACAATAAAAATAGATGGCAACAGCAAAGAACTTATCCTCAGAAAAGCCGCAAATGTCATCCCTACTGAACGGCAGATGGAAGCACTCGAAAGAGGGTTCATCGCATTCGTACATTTCGGGCCTAACACATTCACGGGCAAAGAATGGGGCAATGGGTTCGAAACTCCTGGCACTTTCACATTGACGGAACTGGACACAGACCAGTGGTGCAGGGCGATGAAAGACGCAGGCATGAAAATGGTGATTTTCACGGCAAAGCATCACGACGGGTTCGTAATGTGGCAAAGCCGATACACCAGCCATGGGATAATGTCCACAAAATTCAGAAACGGCAAAGGCGACATAATGAAAGACCTGTCTGAATCATGCCGTAAATATGGGCTGAAGCTCGGCGTTTATCTCTCCCCTGCCGACCTGTATCAGATAGAGAGCCAGGATGGACTATACGGAAACATGAGCAAGCCGTCGCTACGAACAATCCCGCGAGAAATAGAAGGCAGACCATTTGAGAATAAGACCTCATTCAAGTTCAATGTCGATGACTACAATGAGTACTATCTGAATCAGCTTTTTGAGCTGCTGACCGAATATGGCCCTATCTCCGAAGTCTGGCTTGATGGCGCCCATCCTAAACGGAAAGGCGGCCAGACATATAACTACCACGCCTGGAAAGAGCTTATACGGACATTGGCTCCAGAAGCCAACATCTTCGGACGGGAGGATATCCGCTGGTGCGGGAATGAGGCAGGCAGAACAAGAGACTCGGAATGGAATGTTGTACCATATATGGAAAATCCGGATACTCTTTCTCAATTCAAGGACATGATGGACACTCCTCTCGCCGGACGAGAGGAGCTGATCAAGGGGAAATGGCTTCATTACCAACCTGCGGAAGTGAATACATCCATAAGGGACGGATGGTTCTGGCGTGATGACACGTATCAGAAAACAAGAAGTGCAGACGATGTGTTCGACATCTATGAGCGTGCCGTCGGCGGTAATTCCATCTTCCTTCTGAATATCCCGCCAAACCGAGATGGCAGGTTCTCGCAGGCAGATGTCGATGTCCTGGAAGAAACCGGACGCAGAATCATGGAAACATACGGCACCGATTTATTGACTGGAGCATACGGACCGAAAGAGGTTCTTGACAATGACATAGATACATACATCTCGCTAAAAGATGGCGGCAGCCTCGTAATAAGGCTTCCCGAAAAACGGACAATCAACAGAATTGTCCTGCAGGAGGCGATTCCGACAATCGGAGAAAGGGCAGAGAAATTCGCGATAGACGCTATGCTGGATGACGGATGGCATGAAATAGCTATTTCCACAAACATCGGATACAAGAGGATACTCCGTTTCGAAGACATCGGGACAGACGGACTCAGATTCCGTCTGCTTGAATCCAGAGGGAATACTGCAATAAGCGGAATTTCAGCACACTATTCCAGATACAAGCCATTTCATGGAAATGCTTTTGATGCACCGCAGATGCTGGATTATGACCATTCTTTATGGAAAGAATGTAATGGATATAAAGTCATTGATTTCGGTTCTCCTATGAATATCCACGGAATAGCATACACGAAGTCAGACAGCTGTCAGGATAGTTCCGTCAGGGGCGAAGTCCTCTGCAGCAATGATGGAGCTAACTGGAAAGAAGTATCAAGTTTCGATTTCGGAAACTTGAGAAATGATTCGTCATCACGATATCACTATTTCCACAATTACATCTGCTGCCGCTATCTGCGTATTACCGCCGTTCCCGGAAACATAGAACTATTCTGACCAGCTATCTGGGCGAGAATGTCTTTATCAGAGCTGTTCCGCTGATAGTCAAGTCTAAGCAGCCGTCATCGGTGATGAACACAACGAGTTCTGACGGGTATATGATAACCCTCTCTCCATATACAGGATAGCTGCCTATTCCCTGCAATGCAGAGGCCTCCTTCAGCGGCGCCAGCGGCAGAGCCACATGCAATGAATCCGCGGTGACATTGAAATAAAGCGTATCCGATGCCGGAAGCTTTCTTGTCAGATGGAATTCAGGGATAATGCCGTCATATCCGTCAGGAAAAGTCAGCATGTCAGCGTTCACAGGATATACAGACCACATGGACGAATTATCCACAGCAACGGTATCCACCTGGACATCATTGGCATAAAGCCCGAATTCCCATCTATAGGAGAATGATGAATCCACCAGAGAGTAGGATGCCGCAGGAAACTTGTCGGAAATATATGACATCTTGCTATCAACCTTGAACACAAATGCAGAATCGCCATTGTTCATCAGGGAGTCATACATTGCCGAATCCAGAGGGAATACTGCATCAGGGGCATTGGCATTGATTTCATTCTGCACCTGGCGCATCAGTGTCCTTCTGGTGACAGATGTGAAATTCCATGAACCTGAGGAAGACAGCAGAAGCAGTGCCATGAACGACAGCGGCACCCATCCGAATCTACGTGAGCGGCAAGCTATAAGCCCGATGCACACAATATAGCACCAGACATTGAACAGGATCAGATACAGGCGCATTATCGTGATACCATAGTCACTGATGCGGCGTATGATTCCGACTGTCATCAGAAGGAGCAGCGGCAGAAATACGGCAGGCAGCCAGCGCAGGATTCTGCCGTCCATGCGTCTCTCCGTTCCGCGGAACTGCACAGGATAGATAAAAAATATCACCAGAACCAGGCAGAGCATGGATATGGAAATCAGCATCGACACGCCGCCATTCGGAAGTTCCCATGCAATCAGGATCTTGGCGGCATAGGCATACAACGTGATGAGATAGGCTGCCAGAAGCGGCATCAGAATATAATGGACAAGTGCCAGACCTGTCTTCCCTGGGCGCTCAGGAGCCGTATTCTCTGTCAGAGGAATCAGATGCAAGAAGACAAGAGGTCCCGCAAACATGGTGCATACCCATACCACATCCATATACAGCTTCCAGCTGATATCGGCTCCGAAAAGCGAATCTATCGCAAACAGCAGCACATCAATGCCTATAGTCAGAAGAAGCATAACGGCAATAGCAGTCAGCGCTCCTGATGCAGTATCAACGATATGGTTCCATAGCCCGATGTCCCCGTTTGCGCCGGCAGTCCTGCTGACAAGAGACGGTATCATAGGGATACTGACCGCCAATATCACAGGAATGACAGCGGCGGCTACGTTCCATGCAATATCTGCGGGCCAATGCCGGCTGAACAATACTGCCAGTCCCAGCCATAAGGCATTGACAATAAAAGGCATACACCATGAAACCCATCCATTGTCATGGGCAATTTCCACATCATCAGAAACCTGACGTGCTGCAGATTCGTTCCAAAGCTGCAGCACGACATTCAGCAGGGCGGCTGTGCCGCACCACCAGTGCAGGAAAAACCACCAGCGCTCCGGCAGAATGTCATCACAATGGTTATCGGTGACAACGGAAGCCGCGAAAACCGCCAGAAATATCACCGATACCGGAAAGCGCCTGACCGCACCGGATATTGTTTCGCTTATAGTTTTTAATGACAGTCTTTTACGCATAACGTTCTTTCTTTTTGCCCAGGCAAATATATGAAATTTTTTTCTGCATCCGGTAATGTTCGCATCGGGGAAGCGTCGGGGAAGCGATGCCGGGTATCATGAATAATGCTTATCTTTGTGGGAAAATGGATAACGAGTATGAAATACAAGGCGATATTCTGCGACATCGACGGCACATTGATAAGCTTCAGCACCCATAAGGTGCCTGAGAGCACGATTGCGGCATTGAATGAGGCGCACGAATACGGAGTGAAGATAGTCATCGCCACAGGACGCCCATTCGGCGACCTTGAAGCCATAAAAGAGGTTCCGTATGATGCGGTCATCTCGCTGAACGGAGCAGACTGCCGCTGGAGAGACGGGCGTGTCATCAGCCAGCAGTTCATTGACTATAAGGATTTCAGGGCAATGATGAAGTTCTCTGACCAATACGGATTCGCCCTCTGCCTGGAGCTGGAAAGCGGCTTCTTCATCAACAGGATAACCCCGGCAGTAGTGGAGCTCGCCGAGAAAATAGACCATGACCTTCCTGTCGTCTGCGATATTGACGCAAAGTTCAGGGAGCTTGGGTGCGGACAGCTTGCCGCATATTTTGACGAGGCCCTGCAGAATAAGATCATGCCGCAGATTCCGGCCCTCTACGCCTCCAGATGGTATCCTATATTTGCAGATATCAATGTAAAAGGGCTCAGCAAGGGAACAGCGCTGGAAAAGATGGCTGCAGAATTCGGCATCAGAGTCGAAGACACTATCGCTTTCGGAGACGGCGGCAATGATATTCCGCTGCTCACGGCTGCAGGTCTAGGTGTGGCCATGGGCAATGCCGGTGACGATGTCAAGTCTGCAGCCGGATATGTCACAGGACACATAGATGAGAACGGGCTTGCAGATGCATTGCATCGGTTCCATGTCCGCTGACAGCCCTCTTTCTGAAAAACAAATGATTATCTTTACCTGATTCACCACATGAAAATGAAGAACATAACACTGATATTGACGGCGGCATTGGCATTGACCGGATGCGGAAGCCGTGACAGACAGCTCGATGAGGCTGTGGATTTTCTATATGAATACATGAGCATCGCCGACAAGGGCGACTATAGCGAGGAGTTCTTCAGGGACAATGCAGAGATTGCGCTGAAAGCAAGGCATGAGATGCCCTGGGGCGGGCAGGTCTCCAACCAGCTGTTCAGGCATTTCGTCCTTCCGTTACGGGTAAACAACGAGCGGCTTGATGATTTCCGGACAATGTACTATGACACTCTCAAGGCTCGTGTAGCAGGGTTGTCAATGCACGATGCTGCGCTCGAAATCAACCACTGGTGTCATGAAAAAGTCACATACGCCCCGTCAGATGCCAGGACCTCATCTCCGCTCGCATGCATTCGCAACGGAGAGGGGCGGTGCGGCGAAGAATCCACATTCACTGTGGCAGCAATGCGTACCGTCGGAATTCCTGCACGCCAGGTATATACCCCAAGATGGGCGCACACTGATGACAACCACGCATGGGTAGAAGTCTGGACTGACGGAAAATGGTCATTCATCGGAGCCTGCGAGCCTGAGCCGGAACTGAACATGGCATGGTTCAATGAGCCTGCGACAAGGGCTATGCTGATGCACACCCTGGTATTCGGCGATTACACAGGACCGGAGGATGTCATCCGGCGCACGCATAATTTCACCGAGATCAATGTCGTCGGCAATTATGTAAAGACCAGACTCAATACTGTGACTGTCAATGATTCCGAAGGGAATCCTGTCAAAGGGGCAAAGGTCGGCTTCTGCATATACAACTATGGTGAGATGTACCCTGCTGTGACATTGGCTACCGACAATGAAGGAAAAGCATCTCTGCATACAGGACTCGGGGATGTATTCGTATGGGCCTATGCCAATGGGCGTTACGGCACAGGCATGCTCCATTCCGAGGTATCGGGCTGTTGTGGAAGACATGTCGGCAGCTGCTGCGGAAAAAAAGTAGCATGCAGCAAAGGGAACGAGGAAAGCATAGAAACCGTTGTCACATTAGACCATACTGATGAAGCTCCGATGGAGATGGACATTGACATAACCCCTCCTGCACCGGGAAAGATTCCTGCGGAAGCCAGCGAGGAGGCGATTGCACGGAACAAGGCAAGGCTCGCATACGAAGATTCATTGCGGCTGGCATACACCTCCACTTTTACGACCATGGACAACGCCCGGCAGCGTCTTGGAATGCCAGACATTCCCGAGCCGGCCGCAGAAGAAGCATGCAGGCAGCTTGTAGATGCGAAAGGCAACTGGCTGGAAATCCGCAACTTCATCGAGAAGGCAAACGGCTGCAACAGGCTAAGGAACGGGCTTGAGATGCTCAAGACACTAAGCAGAAAGGATATACGCGACACCCGATGCGATGTGCTGATGGATGCTCTTACATCTGCCGCAAGACCGAATGCCATCAGCGGTGAAGATGAGAGCATCTATTTCAATTACGTGCTTTGTCCACGTATAAGCGGAGAATTCATCCAGCCTTATCATACTGAGATATGGAATGCGCTGTCCGCCTATATATATGGTAGCGGGACTCCGCGTGAGGTCACATGCTCCAGTGAGGCTGAGGTCTTGTCAGACAAGATTATAGCGTGGTCAAGAGACAGCATCATTGTAGCAGACAGCCTCAACACCAGGATGCTTCAGGCTACACCGGCAGGCGTGCTCAAGCTCCGCATGGCAGACATGCGTTCCAGGGACATATTCACAGTCGCAGCTCTAAGGACATTCGGAATCCCGTCCAGGATAGACCAGATGACAGGCAAGGCGCAGTACCTGACTGGGAATGACTGGCTTGACATCATGATGGATAAAGACAATGCTTCCAGCCTGAGTCCGGCGAAAGGCTCCATGACAATGAAATATACGCCCGGCAAAGGCACATTGGATAATCCTGAATACTATAGGCATTTCACATTGAGCCGTATAAAGGACGGGCAGCGGAGGCTGCTGGATTTTGAAGGCGGAGACGCGACTGAGCTGGGGGCTGATGTTTCCGCAAGGAGTTTCAGCACTCCGTTTACGCTGGATGCCGGCTCATATCTGCTCACCAGCGGGACCAGGCTCGCAAGCGGAAAGGTTCTGGCAAGGCTGGTGACATTCAATGTGAGGCAAGGCGGGAACACTGAAGTACAGCTGCTCACTCGTGAGAGCAATGAAGATATCAGCGTAATTGGGGCAATGGAGCCTGAGGCATTGTACCGCCCTGTAGAGATTCCGTGCGGGAACGTCAATGCCGCAGAAGCCGAAGCTTCAGCAAAGTCCATTCTCAGCACTACCGGACGCGGATATTTTCTGGTCGCGGTTTTCGGAGACGGTGACGAGCCAAGCAACCATGCCATAAGGGACATCGTATCAATGTCTTCCGAACTGAAGAGCTGGGGGCGTCCGGTCATGGTATTCGGACAGAACATGAACAACACCGTCAACCTTTACAGACAGCTGTGCGGAGGGGCATCCAGGGATGGTAGTCCTCTGAACAGCAGCCAGGTTAATTTAGGCATTGACGCGGATTCTGCAATCAGTGACATGCTCTGCAACGGATGCCATAGTCCAAGCAGAACATTGCCTGTCATCGCGATGTGCGACAGCTTCGGGCGCGTGGTATTCCTCTCCACAGGCTACAATACCTCGTTGGCCACCCAGCTCTGCACCGTCCTCGCCGGGATATAAAGATTGTGATCCAGGTTCATAGAAGCTATTATGTATAATTACATTACGAACTATATTAAAAAATGAGAAAAAGAGTAAAAATATGGTGAGATCAGTCTCGTCAATGTCGTTTGGAG